>NZ_MOBI01000009.1:6878-338444 GCF_003732175.1 Pseudomonas brassicacearum | reverse complement strand
ATTTCTTGCGGCCAAAGGTCAAGCAATAGGGCTTAACTGATCGGCATTAGCCTGATTAGGCTGCTTTTCTTGATGAGGTTGCTTGATATTGTGCTCCCTCAAGCAGGGGAGGAGAGGTCTCACCCGGGCGCTGATTTTCAGGCCATCAACGGGGTTCCTAACGCCGACTATCGCCACCTGAAGGCAGTCGGTTTCGCGCTCTCGGGTCGATTTTCTGCCACAGATGACGCATGTGTCAACCTGAACGCAAGTCATGCGTCGGTGGTCATCAGAATCAGGAGAATCCGTGCAGCGGTATCCGATATTTAACGATGTGATGACAACCACTGGCGTGCGTACGCCCATCCGCTACGTCTAGAGCGCCAGCAGCCGCAAGATCTCGTTCGTGTTTGAAGTCAGCGAGGTCTGAGACACACGTACGAAAAGCCCCGAATCATTCGGCAATGCTGTTCACTTAAGCCGATGTTTCAGGCACAACCGCAGTTGTGGCGAGGGAGCTTGCTCCCGCTGGGGCGCGAAGCGGCCCTGAATTGGGCCTGCTACGCAGTCCAGCGGGAGCAAGCTCCCTCGCCACAGATACTTCTCAGGCCTCCAGACTTCCTTCAGTGAACAGCATTGCCGAATGATTCGGGGCTTTTTCTTGCGTGCGGATCAGGTTCAGGTCACGACGTTACTGACTGTGGTTATTACCCGGCGCGCCCAGCACCTTCACCACATCATCGATCACCGCCTTACTCATCTCCTGCAAATAGTGCGATGCCCAGGCATAGCGGTCCGTATTGCGCTCCATCGCCGCGTCTTCGGCCAGCAGTTTGGAGAGGTGGAGCAAGTCGGAAACGTGGGACAAGGCTTCGCGGATCGGCACGCCGCTGTTGACGCGGAAGAGGGGTTGGTCGGAATGGATGGAGAAGGGCGTGAGGCCGGCGGTTGTCAGGTCTTGGGGGTTGGTCATTGGACACCTCCGAGGGTTGGGAGGTCGCTTGTGATGGTATGTGCTTGAAAGGTGTTCGAGGGATTAGCGCGGTGATTGCAAATGCAGGCTTTGGACGGATTTATGGTGTGCATTGTCTAGCTCCTTGACTGTTGGGAGCCGCAACCGTCCTTCCTACGGGATTGGGTGGCGGCCGTACGCGGGGTAGGAATACCGGGAATCAAGGCACCCGGCACACCCGAAGGTGTCCCGCGCACAGCCACCATTGCACGATATCGCGGACACAAAAAAAGCGCCTGCAATAGCTGATGGGGCGCTGTTGCGCCTTGATTAACTCGGGTTCCTACGCCCGTTCGCTGATTTGGCAGCGACGACTGAAGGTTAGCGTGTGAGGGGAGGGGCTGCAAGCGTGGCGAATTGGAGATTATGGCCGAGAGAGTTTTAGTGAGAATTATGGCTGGGCAATAATTATTGCCCAGCCATAATTTTCATAATTTCGACGATCAAGTGCCAAAGGCTCTAGAGCAAGGGCTATAGCTGACCACCCTCTTTTCGACGATGGGATGATTTCGGCTTGGTGCTCATGGGCAAGATCCAATCAGACAAACGTGCATTGCTTGGCTATACGGCTACGCCGTATAGTCGGGCTCATGTACACCATTATCGAAACGGAAATTTTCAAGCGCTATGCTGAGTCCATCTGGGACGATGGCGAACGTTATGAGTTCATTACTTGGCTGGCAGCTAATCCGTTGGCCGGTGATGTGGTTCCTGGCAGCGGCGGCTTGCGCAAGGTTCGTTGGTCCCGTAGCGGGATGGGCAAACGAGGTGGTACACGTGTCATTTACTACAACACGCTTTCCGAAGGCTCTATCTGGTTGCTGATCGCCTACACCAAGGCGAAGTTCGACAATTTACCCGCAGCCTTCCTCAAGCAGCTGAAGGAGGAAATCAGCAATGGACAATGAACTGGAACAGTTCCAAAAGGACTTGCTGGACTCTGTGCGTCAAATGAAAGCCGGCAAAGTTGCTCGCCTGACAGAGGTGCCGCTGTCAGCGGCTGCCGAAGCACGGGCCAAAGTGGGTATTTCTCAAAATGCGTTCGCCAAGCTGCTCGGTGTCAGTTTGCGAACGTTGCAGGACTGGGAGCAGGGGCGGCGGCAGCCCACGGGAGCGGCACAAACGCTGTTGCGTGTTGCAAGTCAGCATCCCGAAGCTCTGCGTGATCTGCAGGCGGTTTGACCCGTCAAGTACTGTGGTGGGTGCTGCCTGTTGTGCGGAGTGAGGTCGGTGGTGGGAGGACAAACAACTCCCCCTCAGTCTTCGCTTAGACGCGAGCGATAATCTCCGCGTCTCTATAAACCTTCCCCCAGTAACAACAAAGGCCTCGCATTTCTGCGAGGCCTTTGTTTTGTATGGTGCCGGCACTATTTGGGTTCGCCATCTGTACAGCCAGTTCAGGGCTCCAAAATCAGCGCTCCTCTAGGACTTTTCAGGGGAGGCGAGCTGGTTTAGATAGATCAATATCCTGCCCATATTCATTACATCACGTTACTAATGATGTGCTTGAACCCATATTTATCCCGCCAAAGCAACGTCATACAGTCATCTCCACCACCTGCCCATCATCCCGAAGGGAAGGTCACTGGAGAGTCGTCATGCCTTTCGTCAGCGTACGCATTACCCGCGATGGCGTTACCTCAGAGCAGAAAGCTCAGGTGATCGCCGAAATCACTGAAACCCTGGAGCGGGTCCTCAACAAACGCCCGGAGCTGACCCACATCGTGATCGAAGAAGTCGACACCGATAACTGGGGTTATGCCGGGATCACCACCACCCAGTACCGAAAACAACTGGCAGAGGGGCAGTCATGAATCGGCCCGTCACCATCGATTTCATCTCCGACGTGGTGTGCCCGTGGTGCGCCTTGGGTGTGACGGCATTGGAGCAAGCCATCGAGAACCTAGCTGGGGAAGTTCCGGTCGAGCTGACCTTCAAACCCTTCGAGTTGAACCCGGACATGCCGGCCGAAGGTGAGAACGCGGTCCAGCACCTGATGCGCAAATACGGGCGCAGCGCCGAGGACATCGCGGCCGGCAAAGCGATGCAGATCGCCCGTGGTCAAGCCATCGGTTTCACGTTCGATCTGGAGAAACGCAGTCACTTCTACAACACCTTTGATGCTCACCGTCTGTTGTTCTGGGCATTGCAGGAAGGGCGGCAGATCGAACTGAAGAAAGGCTTGCTGCGCGCTTATTTCAGCGACGGCCAAAACCCGAGCGATCGAGAGACGCTGGTACGTCTGGCGGCCGAAGCGGGTCTGGATGCGGCGCGTGCGCGTGGGGTGTTGGCGTCCGGAGTGTTTGCCAAGGAGGTGCGTGAGCTTGAAGCGTTTTACAGCGAGCACGGCATCAACTCGGTGCCAGCCATGATCCTCAACGGTCGTCACCTGGTGTCCGGTTCGCAATCGGTCGAGTACTACGAACAGATGCTGAGGCAAATGGCGCAGGCCCCCGCCGAAGCCTGATTGATCCCTTTTAAAACTCCATTATTTTGTAGAGGTTCATCATGAGCAATTCGAAAAAAGTCATTGTTATTACCGGCGCATCTCAAGGTCTTGGCGCGGGTATGGTCAAGGCCTTCCGTGATCTCGATTACCGGGTGGTTGCCACCTCGCGTTCGATCAAACCGTCCACGGATCCGGAGATCCTCACCGTGGCGGGTGACATCGGCGACCCGGCGATCGCCGAGCGCGTGATTCGTGAAGCGATCGCACGTTTTGGCCGTATCGACACCCTGGTCAACAATGCCGGGATCTTCGTTGCCAAGCCGTTCACCGCGTATACCCACGAAGACTACGCTGCTGTGCTGTCGGTGAACCTGAATGGCTTCTTCTACATCACCCAACTCGCCATCACCGAGATGGAAAAACAAGGCCGCGGCCACGTCGTCAACATCACCACCAGCCTGACAGACCACGCGGTCGACGGCGTGCCATCGGTACTGGCATCGTTGACCAAAGGTGGCCTCAACGCCGCAACCAAATCCCTGGCCATCGAATACGCCAAGCGCGGCATTCGCGTGAACGCGGTCAGCCCCGGCATCATCAAAACGCCGATGCACGCCGAAGAAACCCACGAAGCGCTGGGCAATTTGCACCCGGTCGGGCACATGGGCGAGATCAGCGACATCGCCCAAGCCGTTGTGTATCTGGACTCCGCCGGATTCGTCACCGGCGAAATCCTGCACGTCGATGGCGGTCAGAGCGCCGGTCACTAAGACCTGCTTTTCCAAACCCCGGAAACGACAAAGCCCTCGCATCGCTGCGGGGGCTTTGTTTGATAACTCCAAGCATTTAGTGGTTCGTCATTGCGCCAAAAAAGTCTAAATCCATCCTGTTGTTTCTACGATATTTAAGGATTCGTTGCTGGAGTTGTCCTGCTGCCGGCTCTGGCATGGCCGCCAGCGAACTAAACTAAGTTGTACCTCTGGTATAGATGTCTCCAGAGAGGTAAGGAGGTGCCAAATGGCCATTCGTGATACCTATCGGGAAATTGAACAGACCCTGGGTCAGGTACCGGAGTGGATCAAGCAGATGCCGGAAGGTGCAGCGAACGGATTCTGGGGCGTAGCCCGGGACTTCTGGCTGGCGGAAACCAGGATTCCTAACAAGTACAAGGAGTTGATAGGACTGGCAGTGTCCGGGGCGACCCGTTGTAAGTATTGCGCCCTGTTCCATACCGAAGCCGCGCGCTTGTTTGGCGCGAGCGACGAGGAAATTTCCGAAGCCAGCTTTATGGGGTCGCTGACCATGATGGGCAGCACCTTTATTAACGCCCAGCAGATCGACTACGAGCAGTTCCGGCAGGAAACGCTGAGTATCGTCCGGTATGTCAAAGAACACTCGCAACCCAAAGCCGCATAAGCCGTTGCGGGAACCCGCCCTTCGCCAACTGACGAAGGATAAATTGATTGCAATCACCGGCGATGGTCCGAGGACCACCGCTCGGTGGCAAGCGGCTGTGATGCGAGCCATCAGCGAACTCATGCAATACAGCGATAGCGCCCGCGAAGAAAACCAGGACCTGCGTATTCCCTTCGCCAAAGCACTCCATGACCTCTATGCGGGACAGAAGTCCGACGCCGAATTGACGGAAATGGTGTTGCTGATGCTGGAAGTGGAAACCGCTCCTTTTCTTGGCAAAGAGTTCTAGGCGGGAGCACGGGTTTTTCCAAACCCTGGAAACAACAAAGCCCTCGCATTGCTGCGAGGGCTTCGTTTTGTATGGTGCCGGCACCAGGAGTCGAACCCGGGACCTACTGATTACAAGTCAGTTGCTCTACCAACTGAGCTATACCGGCGTGTTGGGCGACGATTATAGCGATTGGCGGGGTTCTGTAAACCCCTGATTACTGACTATTTTTCAGCAGGACTCTGACAAGGCTCGCGCCCTTGTGTGTGCTTGGGCGCTCCGTGGCTGGTTTCGATCAATCTGCGGTTATCGCGCGTTGTAAAAAGTGCTGTCCGCCGGGATGCTTTTGTTGACGAATGACATGGCCCCGATCGTGACGTTGTCACCGATTGAGAGGCTGTCGGCGATGATGCAGCTGTTCGCCCCGACGCTGACGTTGTCGCCAATTACCAGGTCGTACTCGTCCAGGCCCATGGTTTTGATGCCGATCGTTGTGTTTTGGCGAATGAAGAAATTCCGACCGATTTTGACGTAGCCGGTGATGACGACTCCAGGCAGGTGGCCGATGCGAAAACCCGGTCCTATCTCGGCATCAATGCTGATGTCGACCCCGTACTTGAGGTTGATTTTCCTCTCCATGCGCTTGGCGTAGAGCCGCGCGAACGCATTTCCGCTATTCAGGTACTGGGCAAGCCTGAACCAGAATAAATACCGGAGGGTGTTGTTCCTTCTGATTCTTCTGAGGATGTTGCTGATCAACCCGATGCGGCTTCCGGGTTTTTTCTTGTTCGAGACTTCTGAGCGCCAGTGCAGGATCAAGGTGTCGAGAGTCATAACGTTTTTTCCGCCTGATGTGAGGTCTGAAGCGTCAGGTGCGAGCCAGCACGTTCTTGAGTGTCTGAATCGCCCGCCACGAGCGGCTGTTGCGCAGTGCGTGCAGCTCGGCCTCTGCGCGGTCGGCGCGTTGGCGTTCGGCGTTCAGTGCGGTTTCGAGGTCTGCAACCGGGTGGCTGAACTTGTGGCCTTTGCAGAACTGGAAGTCGTCCAGATTGCACGGCGGGATCTCGAATGCAGGCTTGAGGTTCAGGTGTTCTTCGGCCAGGTAGAAGGTGTTGATACCGTCGAACAGTACGGGGTGGTAACCGGCCTCGGTGACGATTTTTTCCCAGGTCTGGTCGCGGTTCCATGGGGTTTCAATAAGCATGATCCACGGCCGCCATTGGACGAAGTCCATGCCGCGCAGAACAGTTTCTTCGTGGCCTTCGACGTCGATTTTCAGGAAGTGGATCGGGCCTTTGACGTGTTCTTCGCAAATCGACGCCAGGGTGCGTGAGGTGACGGTCTGGGTCTGTACGTGCATGCCCGCGTCTTTGTGCTGCCGGGCGATGGCCGGGTCGAGGGTCGACAGGCCGGTGTCGGCGATGCCGTAGAACGTCAGGGCTTCAGCGGTTTCGCCAGCGACGCATTGCAGGTTGATGTCTTTGGGGCGTTGCTGGCACAGCGCGTCGTAATAAACCTGCACCGGTTCGACGTTGATGCCACCCCAGCCGTGGTCGTAGAACGCCTTGGTGACCGAGTCATGGACGGGGTGGTTGGCCCCGATGTCGATGTAGAGGCCGTTTTCGACGTTTTTGAGGGTGCGCCACAGTCGTATGTCTTCGAAATTCTGTGCGTAAGAAATGAACGTCACTGTGGCTTCCTGTCGGTCAGAAAATCTTGTTCGTGGGCGCGCCATCGGCTCCCTTGCCTGCCTGTATAACAAGGGTGGTTGTCAGGCGCAATTTCCCGCTCGTGGCATCCGGGTTTCGGCGGTTATGTCCTTTTGGCTGAATGCTTATGCACAACGGGACGGGCGAGGGAGGCAAGCACAGCGGTTTTTGTGGATCCGTTCTCATTTTCTTGCAAATGATTGTTTTACGGGTTTTTTATTCTGATGAACAAAAGATGACCAACAGTGTTTCAGTCTCGAAACAGCGTATTTGTTGGATCCATGAATATTCCATCAACAGAGTTATCCACAGGCTGTCGCTGTTTAAGAGCGTTCCGCCAGGAGCAGTAAATTGCGCGGTGTGAGTGGGGTTTCGCAGAAGGTTCCAAGGCGAACGGCGTAGCCACGTTCAAAGAGGAAGAGTGCCTGATCGAGTACCAGCCACAGCTCCAGCGGGCGCCGGAACAGGCCACGCAGCAGCTCCAGATTGCGTACTTCGGCCAGCCGCTGCCAGCCGGCGGCTTCGAGTGCTGGCCAATCCTGCTCGCCGACTGTGGATAAGTCTTTCAGCGCAGCCAGGTCGCGGCAGTAATCGGCGAAGGGTTTATCCAGCCAGGCGTTGGGCAGCGACGGTGTTGGCAGGTAGTCGTCACAGCCGCGCAGTTGCCGTTGCAGCAGGTCGAATGCCAGTCGGCGGGCCATGGATATGTCGCGTTGACGTCGGACGCGGGCACCGGCGGTAACGGTTTCGCTCAGTGGCAGCGCGAGATCGTCGAGGGAAAGCTGTAGGCCGGAGCCTTTCGCTGCGACGGACAGTGGCTGGTACTGGCGAGCGCTGATGCGGTTATAACAGCAGGGCGCAATGGCCAGTTGTTTGCAGCCGGCCGCGCTGGCCAGTTGTATCAGCCGTACATGCAGATCGCCGCAGGCGTGCAGGGCGACCGGTGTCTGATCGGCGCTCAGACGCATCGCCGCATCGGCCACCATCACGTCTTGTTGAAGATGATTGACCGCGAGGTGATGGTGTTGGCTCAGCGCCTGACCGCTGGCGATCAGCGCCGGATCATATTCCAGGCAGGTCAGTTGTTGACCGGCTTGCAGCAGGCGTCGGCCCAAATGACCCTTGCCCGAGCACCAGTCCAGCCAGTGCCGGGTTTTTTCGGCAAATTGCAGGCAACCGGCGAACGCTTCGATCTGCTGCCATTTACGGCCGGGCACGTCGACGTTCAGCCGTCGGGTCGCAGGCTCGGTCGTATGAACGGGAAGGTCACCTACAGCGCTGAGGGCAATGGACCGCGCGGCCAGTCCTGGAAAAGGCGCGGGCGCCAGAAGATGCTCAGGATGGTTATGGCTGGTATCCGCGTCTTCCAGCGAACGCTGGCGTAGCCAATCTGCCAATTCGGGATAGGCCGTTTCCCACGGCAGTTGCCGATGGGTAAACGGCCTCGGTCGCCAGAGCGTCTGGTGTTCAGTCAGGAACTCGTCCAGCGCCTTGAAGCGGGCGAGCAACTGCTCGCCCGCAAGCACTGGCCGATCAGCGCCCCTGGCAGGCATCGACGCGCAACCAGCGCTCCAGCAGCTTGAAGCCACGCACCAGGATGTAGGCCATCAACAGGTAGAACATGCCCGCCGCGAAGAAGATCTCCACGGGCAGGTAGGTCCGGGCAATGATGGTGCGGGCCATGCCGGTCAGTTCCAGCAAGGTCACGGTGCTGGCCAGGGCGCTGGCCTTGAGCATCAGGATCACTTCGTTGCTGTAGGCCGGTAGGCCGATACGCGCGGCACGCGGCAGGATGATGTAGAACAGCGCCGTGGGGCGCGACATGCCCAACGCCCGTGCGGCTTCGATCTCGCCCTTCGGGATGGCCTGGATCGCCCCGCGCAGGATCTCGGCGATGTAGGCCGCAGTGTGCAGGGTCATGGTGGCGGTTGCGCACCAGAACGGATCGCGCAGGTACGGCCACATCGCGCTCGCGCGGACCGCATCGAACTGCGCCAGGCCGTAATAGACCAGAAACAGCTGCACCAGCAACGGCGTGCCACGGAAGAAGAAAATGTACGCGTAAGGCAGTGCGCGCACGTACCACAGGCGTGACGAGCGGGCGATGCCCAGCGGAATCGCCAGCAGCAAGCCGAGGACGACGGCGATGGCCACCAGTTCCAGGGTCAGGGTCGCGCCCTGTGCCAGTTTCGGCAGCCACTTGATGATGACTTCCCAGTTCATTGCGTGCTCCTCGCGAAGCCGCGAGCGGCGCGTTTTTCCAGCAGGTGCATGCCGGTCATGGCCAGAATCGTCAGGCCCAGGTACATGAAGGCCGCGACCATGTAGAAGGTGAACGGCTGCTTGGTCATGGTCACGCCGTTTTGCGCGTGACGCATGATTTCTTCCAGGCCGATCACCGACACCAGTGCGGTGTCCTTCATCAGGATCATGAACAGGTTGCCCAGACCCGGCAGGGCGATGCGCCACATTTGCGGCATGATCAGCCGGGTGAAAATCCGCAATTTCGACAAGCCCAGTGCTACGCCGGCTTCACGGTGACCCTTGGGGATCGCCAGAATCGCCCCGCGAAAGACTTCGGTGGCATAGGCGCCGAAGCACAGGCCCAAGGCGATCACGCCAGCGGCGAAGGCATTGAGCGCGAGATTGGGGTTGCCGAAAAACTCGCCCAAGGCACGCATCAGGTTGACCGTGCCAAAGTAGATCAACAGCACCCAGAGCAATTCCGGGATACCGCGAACCAGGGTCGAGTAAGTGCCGCCAAGCCATTGCAACGGCTTGTACGGGGAAGTCTTGGCCAAGGCGCCGAGCAGGCCGAGCACCAGTCCCAGGCATAACGCCGAGAGGGCCAGTTTGACGGTCATCAGCGCACCAGCGGCGAGCGCCGGGCCGAATCCGTAGAGGTCGATAGTCATGGATTTCTATTCAGGTTGCCGCAGGCATTGCCAAGGACCGGCACCGTCAGAGAGCGGCGCCGGTCAGGCCAGTCAGAATCAATAGATGCTGAGCGGGAAGTACTTGTCGTTGATCTTTTTGTAGGTGCCGTCAGAGACGATTTCTTTCAATGCGGCATTCAGCTTGTTACGCAGTTCGTCCTGCCCCTTGCGCACGGCAATGCCGATTTTGTCGCTGGCGACAACCGGCTCGCCTTTGAACTCATAGTCTTTGCCGGCGTCGCTTTTCAGCCAGTCGTAGTTGGCATATTTGTCGGCGAGGATCGCATCGACGCGACCGGAGGTCAGGTCCAGGTAGGCGTTTTCCTGAGTGTCATACAGCTTGATGGTGACGTCGTTGCCGTAATTGTCCTCAAGCCAGGTGCCGGCCAGGGTGGCGCGCTGGGTGCCGATGATCTTGCCTTTGAGCGAGGCCTTGTCGGTTTTGAGGTCGACGTTTTTCGGTGCGATGAACTGCAGTTTGTTCGAGTAGTACGGGTCGGTGAAATCAACGGCCTGCTTGCGTTCCTCGGTGATCGACAGCGAAGAAACCAGGAAATCGAACTTCTTGGCGTTCAGTGCTGGAATGATGCCGTCCCAGTCAGAGGTGACGACTTCGCATTCGACCCGCATCTTGGCGCACAGGGCGTCGCCGATGTCTTTGTCGAAACCGACCACCTGGCCGCTGGCATCTTTATTGTTGAACGGTGGGTAAGCCGCTTCGATGCCCATCTTCAGTTTTTCGGCAGCCATTGCATTGGCCGAAAACACCAGTGTGGCGGCCGCGGCCAGGAGGAGTTTCTTGTAAGTCTGCATGTAGGTAGCTCCGTTAGCGGTTGCTGGACATGAATTGTTTGCAGCGCGCCGAAAGCGGGTTTTCGAACACCTGCTGGGGCGATCCTTGCTCTTCGATGAGCCCCTGGTGAAGGAACACCACTTCGCTGGACACCTGACGGGCGAAGCCCATTTCGTGGGTGACCAACAGCATGGTGCGACCTTCTTCGGCCAGGGCGCGGATCACGTTTAGTACTTCCTGAACCATTTCCGGGTCAAGCGCGGAAGTCGGCTCATCAAACAGAATGACTTTGGGTTGCATCGCCAGAGTGCGGGCGATGGCGGCGCGTTGTTGCTGGCCACCGGAAAGTTCTGCCGGGTAGGCGTGACGTTTGTCGGCGATACCGACCTTGGCCAGCAAGGCTTCTGCCACTTCGATGGCTTCGGCCTTGCTTTGCCCGAGGACGCGGCGCGGGGCTTCGATGATGTTGTCGAGCACGCTCATGTGCGGCCACAGGTTAAAGTTTTGAAATACAAAACCGATTTCGCTGCGCAGGCGGTTGATCTGCTTGCCGTCGGCGGCGACCAGTTCGCCGTTTTTCGCAGGCTTGAGCTTGAGCTCTTCGCCGGCCACCAGAATCTGGCCCTGGTGCGGGTTTTCGAGCAGGTTGATACAGCGCAGGAAAGTGGACTTGCCGGAACCGGAGGAACCCAGGATCGAGATCACATCGCCGTCGCGTGCGGTCAGCGAGACGCCTTTGAGCACCTCAAGCGTCCCGTAGCGTTTGTGCAAGTTGCGGATTTCAAGCGCGGGCGCGGCCTCAGCCATGTGCGGTCCTCATTGTGTCTGTTGTGCTCCTGCTGTTGGCCGGGCATTCCTGGTGAGGCGCCAAGCTAGCATGGCGGTCGAATGGCGGCCAACAGCCCCACGGGGCGTAGACGGGCAGTGCGTGACCGGTTGTCGCCTCAGCGCAGCAGTCTGTCGCGCCATCAACAACCCATCCCCCGTTTGAAGCCATGTCTGCGCGGGTGTCGCGTAAAAAAAGGCGCGATGGTGCCAGCTTTGGCCGGGTGTTGGAAGCGCTAACCGGACAAACGTTCCCGATCCGCACTTTTATTGTGCGAGAGCCGTTTTTCAGGTGTGTTTCTGGTGCATGAATTCGTCCATGAAGTGTGTGGCAGGGTAACGCTCTGGCGAAGTGCCATTAATTTCAATGGCTTGCGATGACTGCTCAGTCGCCGTACAGCCCGCGTAAACCGGCGGAGTGAAACATTTTGGCGCAATTATTGCGTGCAGAATAAGGAACGCCCCGTTGGATTCTTTTTACGAGAAGGAACATCAGACGGACGTGCACGCACGCATTCCTCACAAAGGTAGATTCAATGAGCAGTACGCAAAGCTCTAATGGCCTCGAACAGGGGCTTAAACCGCGCCATGTGACCATGTTGTCGATTGCCGGTGTTATCGGCGCCGGTCTGTTCGTTGGCTCGGGTCACGCCATCGCCGCCGCCGGCCCGGCCGTGCTGTTGGCCTACGCTGCCGCCGGTATGCTGGTAGTGCTGGTCATGCGCATGCTTGGCGAAATGGCCGTTGCTTCTCCGGACACGGGCTCTTTCTCGACCTATGCCGATCGCGCCATCGGTCACTGGGCCGGTTTCACCATCGGCTGGCTCTACTGGTGGTTCTGGGTTCTGGTAATCCCGCTGGAGGCCAACGCCGCCGCGACTATCCTGCATGCCTGGTTCCCTGACGTGGCCATCTGGGCATTTACCCTGATCATCACGTTGCTGCTGACAGTGACCAACCTGTTCAGCGTGAAGAACTACGGTGAGTTCGAATTCTGGTTCGCTCTGATCAAGGTCCTGGCGATCATCGGTTTCATTGTCCTTGGTGTTATGGCGATCTTCGGCTTCCTGCCAGGCAGCCAGGTCAGCGGCGTTTCGCACCTGTTCGACACCCAGGGCTTCTTGCCAAACGGCATGGGCGCTGTACTGGGCGCGATCCTGACTACCATGTTTTCCTTCATGGGCACCGAGATCGTGACCATCGCGGCCGCGGAGTCGAAGAACCCTGGCCGGCAAATCTCCAAGGCCACGAATTCGGTGATCTGGCGGATTGGCTTGTTCTACCTCGTATCGATCTTCATCGTTGTGGCCCTGGTGCCATGGAACGACCCGGTTCTGGCCAGCGTTGGTTCCTATCAGACCGTGCTTGAGCGCATGGGCATCCCGAATGCCAAGCTGATCGTCGACCTCGTGGTGCTGGTTGCTGTGACCAGTTGCCTGAACTCGGCGCTGTACACCGCATCCCGCATGATGTTCTCCCTGGGCAAGCGTGGCGATGCACCGGCCGTTTCCCAGCGTACCAACAAGAGCGGCACGCCGTACTGGGCCGTCATGTTGTCTACCTGCGCGGCGTTCCTCGCGGTGTTCGCCAACTACATGGCCCCGGCTGCGGTGTTCGAGTTCCTGCTGGCCAGCTCCGGCGCTATTGCGCTGTTGGTGTACCTGGTGATCGCGATTTCGCAACTGCGCATGCGCAAACAGCGCATGGCACGCGGTGAAAAAATCGCCTTCAGCATGTGGCTGTTCCCGGGCCTGACCTATGCGGTGATCATATTCATCGTGGCGGCCCTGACCATCATGCTGTTTCAGGATGCCCATCGTGTGGAAATCCTTGCCACGGGGCTGTTGAGCCTTTTGGTGGTGGCTGCCGGTTTGTTTGTGGCTCGCCGTCGCAAACTGGAACAGCGTGGCGCGGTAGCGTTGAGCTGATTCGCCCCGCGTAATGCAAAACGGCCGCTGTCAGGAATGACAAGCGGCCGTTTTTGTTTTCGCAAGCTTCAGGGGCGGGTTATTCGGCTTTTGCCTCAGGCTCTTCCAGCGACTCGCGGTAGCTGTCCAGTGCATTGCCGAAGTCGGTGATGAACTGCGGCTCTGTGAGCCAGGCCTGGGCGGCCTCGCGGTCCACACCGTCGGTCCACATGCGATAGTCGATCAGCATGTCGGCGGCCAGGTGAGTGGCGGCCATGGCGTCGTTCTCGGCGTTTTCCATGTCCAGCAACTCTGGATGGTCGCTGATGATCTCGGCGAGGTTCGACAGCAGGGTCAGCAGCATGTCGTTGCGGCCGATGGCTTCGGCGTCACGCATTTTGCTGAACATCGCCAGGGTGTACTCAGGAATCGGTGCGCCGAGTTCGCCCAGGTCATCGTCGAGCGCAGCGGGCTTTCTGCCGTGAATATTGATTTGCCTGGCTTTGAGCTTGGCGCGTTTGGCGCGTTTCTGTTGCTTGTTCAGGGATGCCATGGGAACTCAGTTCGGTTTCTGTTGGGTTTGGGCCGCGATGGCGTCGGACGCCGCCACGTAGTCTGCCTGGAAGGCTGGTGATTCGATCCACGCCAGGGCGCCGGCTTCGTCCGTCTCGGTGGACCACTGGCGATACTCGATCAGCGCGGCGAGGATGAAGTCCATCGCGCCTTCCTCGCCTTCCTGTTCGTACACCAGCTCCAGCAACGGGTCTTCCAGGAAGGCCGCGCACATCGCTTGCTGGCTGGTTTTTTCGGCGTCGATCATTTTTTTGAACAGTTCAGTCAGGTCCACCGATTCGAAGTCGATGCGATCGTCGTTCGGATCCAGCTCGACCGGTGCGGCGGCCCGTTGAGTGCGGTTCTGCTTGGCCTTCGCTTTAGCGCGGGTAGCGCGTTTGTGTTGTTTGTTCGCGGATGCCATGGGCGTCGTTCCGTATTTCGTTGAGAGGGCAGGCCACTCAGCTGCGTGGCACTCGCCGCCCGGGGGTGTCGGGTGTCAGCTCGCCGTTTTGCAGCCATGACAATGCAATGGGCCATAGTGTGGCTTGGTATGGGCTGCGAAAAAAGGCGAAATGTCCGACTTCTTCTTCGCCGATGTCTTCTGGGGCGATTCGCAGGTGGGTGTTTGTGCTGCTGGTGAAGTAGCTGAGCAGGCGTTCGATGGCAGCAATTGTGCCGTAGGGATCGTCGCTGAGGCTGATGGCCAGGGTTTGTGCGGTGACGCTGGCGAAGGGCAGCCGGCCGTTTCTGGCGTGGATCGCGCGACCGCTGGGGCGCTTCTCGTAGCGGGCGGTGGGCGCGCTCCAGTCGCGAACCACACCGGCGGGTGTGTCCTCCAGCCAGCCGAGGCGCTTGCCGGGGAAGTAGCCGCAGACCCGCGTCACCAGCGGCATCAGCAGGTGCCACTTGCTGAACATCCGCCAGCGATGGGCTGGCGCATAGTCGCGCCAGTAGGCGAACTGCGCGCCGACGGTCACCAGACGGCGGATCATGTGCCCTGAAGCGCCCAACCCCGCTGCACAGCCGCCGAAACTGTGGCCGACCACATCGATGGGCTGGCCGGGAAACTCCCGCTGGGCGCGTTTGAGGATCGCTTCGAAATCCAGCGCGCCCCAGTCGGTCCATGAAGCCTGAAGCCCTTTCAGCGATGCCGGCCGAGACTCGCCGATGCCGCGGTAGTCATAGGTGATGACATCGAAGCCATTGGCGAACAGGTAATCGGCGAAGCGCGAGTAGTGCCGGCAGCGGACTGAGGTGGCGGCGTTGATGATGACGACCGGACGCATTGCGTCCACGAGGGCGTGTCGCCAGGTGAGGCCGCCAAGGATGAAACCATCGGCGGCAGGCTCCCTGAAGGACTTGCTTTGCGTTTCTGTGGCTGACGATTCTGGCCTGAGCGTGGAAGGTACGCTTTGTAGATTCATCGGCTGAGCCCTGACGATGACGAGCCCAAGAATGAACTTCAACGTTGGCGTTTTGCAACGTTTTGGCGTCGACGGTCACGTGCGATGCCGTGCATCACGTACAGGAGGATCTGGTTCGGGTGTGCTGAGTGTTTGGTCCGTTTTGCACTGAGCTCAAGTCCGAATCGATATAAAACCCTGATCCTCGGTCAGCAATCAAAAAAGGTGTAACAGATAGGGTTCTGTGGAGCCCGGGAGTCGTCATCATGAGGTACGTTCATTCACTTATGCTGCCCCTTGCGGCTGCCGGCTTACTGATGCTTCCCGTCATGTCGCGGGCTGCCAGTGTCGAGCCGATCGACAGTTCAGCCGTGCAAGTCCAGCAGCAACAGCAAAACGGGATCACCTACCTGTCCGGTGGTATCGGTGAGGATGAGTCAAAGGCCATTCAGCAAACCAAGGGCTACAACCTGCACATGACCTTCTCCACCGGGTCGGAGAATAAATATGTTCCCGATGTAGATCTGGTCATTCAGAGCGCCCCAGGGAAAACCGTGCTGACCCTGAGTCAAGCCGGTCCTCTGGTTTACGTTCAGCTACCCGCTGGCAAGTACACCGTTGTCGCGACGCGTAATGGTGAAGTGCTGCGTGATACCGCCGACGTCGGCAACGGTGCTGCACGCAATCTGGTCTTCCACTGGAAGGGCAATAGTAATAGTTAGGGAAGACGGGCTTTTGCGCGATGCCATTAAATCGCAGGCATAAAAAAACCCTGAATCTTGCGATTCAGGGTTTTCGGTATTTGGTGCCAGAGACGGAATCGAACCGCCGACACGGGGATTTTCAAAACCTGTGAACTTCCTTCCGCATTTGAGGAACGGCTGGTAATCCTTGCCCTATCTCAAATTCGCCAGCGTCGTGCCCGGCCAGAAACGGGCCAGATGGCTTCAAAAGCTTCCGGACGTACCGGAGGAGCACCGGAGCGAGAAGGGCGGATTGCCGCTGGTTTTCGACGCACTGCGCGCACCGCGTAACATTTGTGCAAGCACGAAACGCAAATGAACATAGAGTGCTGTCTATCGATCTAGACTGAATGATAGCTATTGGTTAGCATCAATTGACTGCGATGCTGAGCTAACATTTGGGAAGAGCAGGCGAGACCATCGAAAACAGGAAATGGTGTACCGTATGAGTGATCAAGAAATAGTTCCGATTTCCGAGCTTCAAGTGAATGGAATCAATCTGAGTGATGCTATTCTGCAAGGTCAATCAATGATTGAAGACCTGAAATCTAAAGGAGTCCGCGAAGCAACTTTTGATAATGGTGCTTACTTTAACCACAACTCATCCACTGCTACAACAACACTCGCGGCGGATGGAATAATTTTGGAACAACGGCAGCACACTACTACAATAGTACTGAGGAATGATGCAAGCAATCAGTTAGAAGCTTTGGCAGAGGTCAGAGAAATTGCAACTCAAAAGACCTTAGGAGCCTTTTCAGGCCATTCCCAGCCTTGGATTTCTCAAAAGCTCGGTGAAAGTAACGAAGACCAATAGTCTTCAATGAGTGTTAGGTTTGACGCCAGGCTATTGGCGTCGGCTTCTGTTGCTAAGAAATGTAACTTAGAAGTTAATTTTAAGTGGCTCGTTCAACACTACCTCTAGTAAGCCGTCGATAGCTATTGAGGTAAAGTTTTAGGTGCCTGCTTGATGTTTAGTTTGCCTTTGATAAATGGCTGTCAATAGCTGCTAGTGGTTTAGTGACGATGTCATGCTATGCCAATTATAGCCCGCCTTGATCCAAGAGCAATTAGTTGAAATCTGCTATTAAAGGCTTCATCGATTTGGTAACTGTGTTAAGAATGTTTTCTTGGTTTCGATGGTGCATAGTATGGAAAAATTTATTAAATAGAAGGCAAATCATGAGAGTGAGGTTCTTTGTTGTGCGAACAAAAATATCTTTTGTCTCGCCAGCCTTCTTTTTCCGATATACAGGTAGCCCATCTAAAGAGCTAAGTTGGTCCATGTTTTCAAAAGATGCGGTATGCGTATCGCCGCAAAGTATTTTATAATCTGCGTGAAGTTGAGAGAAGGAGCCTTTGATTGCGGCGTGTTTGTTGAAAATTTCTAATGATGCAGAAGATTCAAATAGTTTGAAAACATTTTTTTCTTTTAGTTGTGTAGGGTCCTCGATAGCACCAACTGCTCGAATAAAGTTCTCGATGCCGGCACGCAGCATTATTCTAGAAGTTTTATAGCTGCCATTAATCCAGTTAAATAGTGATGCGCCTAAGTCCGAAACGGTTTCGGAAATTCTTAGCCAGACATCTGAGGTAAAAGTTTGTATCTCTGCGTTAATTTCTTCCTTGCGAGATGAGATTTCAGCGTGCCATGTAATTGCCGAAAAATAACACTTGTGCATGGACTTCATAGCGTCAACATAAGAGCGATCGCTTAAGTTTTCAGCGATTGAGTAATTGCTGATATAGTCTTGAAGCGCCGTGAAGTCGTGAGTGCATTCTCTAGTCATTCTGAAGCCCAAGTTTTATTATGGTTTCATTCCAGGAAAAACCGATTGAGCTCTTCTCGTTTATCATGAAGCTAAGCTTCTCTGAACTTCCGGTGATAGAGGATAGTGCAAGAACTAAATTTTCTAGTTTGGCGTCATCTAAGTCATTAGCTTCGCAAACGATTAGTCCGATAAGCTCATATTTTGAACGTTTTTCTACTCTGGATATATCAATGCCTAATACTTCATTGGCAAATTCTGCTATATCCTCGTTGCGCGAAAAAAGTTTAATGTCTTGGAAAAGTCTTGGTAAAACGCCAATGAGATAGTGGATGTTTGGGTTTGGAGAGATGTAATTGTCAGCAGAACCGCTTTTTGGTTCAGGTGATAATAGCTTGGTGCGTAGGATTGTTGGTACTTCGCTTAACTTTAAGTTCTTTTTCGAATCTAACAACCACGATAGCTCCTCAATGAAATCTATCGCATATCTTACCTTTGTGTCGTCAGTAACGTCTTTTGATTTTGATTTCTTTGTGTCACGCATCGTCTGAGACTCGATTGGTGAATTCAGTTGTGATCAGTGTTAGTGCCATCTTTGCGTCGTAATCGTCACCGTCAAGTATTTGTGACTGCTCAAGTTGATTTTTGGCAATGGCTGTGCGCTTAACCATATAGTTAGAATAAAGGTACTCCCCCCATGTTTTTTCATTGGTGAGGTAGTTTTTTGCGTTTTGAAATACGGTCGTTTGGGTTTCTGCTATGGTAAGAACAAGTCCTGCACAACGAATGTTTAAGTTGAAGTTGTCTTTCTTTTCTTCGATAATGCTTCTGAGAAGATCTATTCCCGTTAGTGAAATAGGGTCGGCTTTAACGGGAATCAAATAATAGTCTGATGCAATTAATGCACTAGTCATCCAGATAGATGGGGTGGGTGGTGTGTCGATTACAACGTAGTCATACTTGTCTTCAAGTGTTTTTACGTAATTTTTTAAGCGATTCTCACGACCGTCTCCAGGGGCCATCTCGAGACGATAAAGCTCAAGGTTGCCAGGTAAAAGGTCTAGATTTTTTTTGATTTTTATAACTTCCACTTCATCAAGGTTCTTGAGTGGGGAAGTTTTAGTGGCTTTTACACTGCTTGGGATTATTCGTTTGCGATCAAATATTTTGAATACCGTATCTTTATTATCGCTTACATGCTGAACATATTGAGTTGGAGTCATCAGGCACTGAGTTGCGTTGAACTGAGGGTCAACGTCTATTACCAAAACTCGACTATTATGTCGTGCTGCTAAGCAGTCTGCTAAGTTGATAGCGAGCGTTGTTTTGGCTACGCCTCCTTTCATGTTTATTAAACTAACAACTTTCAAGATGCCTTCCTTGTTTAATGTTGAGGCATGGCTGCCTTCAAATGGATATTATTTTTTAAACACGTTATTTTGCTTGGCTTATTTTTAATGCCGCGCAACGCCTTGTACGCTACTGAATCAGTTCGAAAATGTCTACCTTTTATGAGTAAACCATGCTGAGAACACGTTGGTAGAACAACCAACTCTCAGGTGAGGCGAAGATTCCTCTGCATTCGCGGTGCCGATGGCCTTTTCATGCGTCAAAACCTCGCACTCTGACTAGTCTACCCAAAGGGGGGGCGGCTTACCTGGGGGCATACGATTTCATGCGCCGCTAGACGGCTTAGCCATTTACGATTCAATGTATCCAATTCTAGGCCTCCTCCAAAAGAAGCGGTCAGAGGAATGTCTACGTAGTTAAAGGTGACTACACCTGCATCTGGACAAACACGAAATCATTATTCGAGTGAGTAGTAGCGAGATTGAAATTTGGTAGTGAATTCTGCTAGTAACTCTTTGATTTTGGTATATGGATTTTCGTCAAAGAAAAAAATGATGACTTCACTTTCTCTCACACCTTTGTTCGAAAGCTTGCCGGGCTTCAAATCGTAAGGCGCAATAATGTCTGATGCTAACTTGCGCAAAGCCTGTAAGCGCTGCTTTTTATGGGCGGCAATCTCAGGCCGGTCCTTAGAAATTGCCGCGTATTGGTTGATTCGTAGATAGGTTCTCCCTGCGCGGGAGTCCACTCTCCAAAATAACGTTTCGTTTTTACCCTCGTAGTAATTCTCACGCCGACAAATATCTAGCTGAGTCCAAGGGGTGCCGTTCATGTTGACGCCTTTCTTGAATTTCAAAAAAAGGTCACTGTTCTTGAGCTGGTCATAGAGCTCGCCGATGAGGTGGCGCTGGCCTATGGCGCTTTGAAACGCTGTCGGACAGGAGCTAGCTAAGCTCGCGAAAACCTTTTCTTCCTCGGAAATCCAGACGTCTTTCAGGAACGCGCAGTACTGATCGATGATTGGGTGGTATGGAGCTAGAAAGCTAATCGCTTGATAGAAATCATGGGCGGATATGAGCTGATAACCCTGTAGATTCTGCCGCTCCCAGGTGTCGACATAGCCGATTTTAAAGTAGATGTACTTGTCGCAATTCGGGAAGCGCTCCCGATAACGATTTAGTTGATCAGAATGAAAGGTTGACGAGGTCTTGTTCTCAAACAATATACAGCGGGGCGTGTTGTTGACCTTAAAATGCAGCAGTAGATCGACATTCCCAGATTGAAGCTGTGGTTCGATTTTATCCGGTATTTCGCCTTCAGCGGTGAGCCCCAGAGCGTTAAAAACCTGAGAACGATAATCCGCGATACTTGGGTTGACCTCCAACTCTGTAAAAAACCAAGCTAAGAAAGCATCGGTACTGAGTTCCTTAGGTGCGTACATGAAGAGATTATTCAACGTTTCTTCCTTGAGTAGGTGGTTTGAGGCAAGGACCGCGACGACCATTATCCGCTGAACTCGCCTTCTCGTAGGGTTACTGTCTGCGTCACTCGGGTTCCCGGCTTTACCCTTTTTCGGGCTGCTGATTCATAGCGTACGAGCAAACGAAGTGCCTGGTAATCCAGTGCATTCGTGGTGGTGCTGCCTGTCCAGAAAGCGCCATGGTTTCATGCCACGGGCACCGCGTGACTGAAACACTGAAAATTTCAGCATCTCTGAATCGAGCGTGGAAACTGCAATGTTGCTACCGTTCGTCGGCTCTGCCGATCGGCTAAATTTGCACCTGGAACGATATTTGCTCAACCGTTTTGGCAAGGATGTCCTTCTTAAAACGGTTTTTGAGCAGAGTCGCCCTTGTAAAAAAATAGATAAAAGCCAAATACCCCAAAAATAAACACCTGGCCAAAGCACGTTGATCTCATTAGATTCGTTTTAGTCAGTTCGGCCAGGGTCTTTCGGGCACTTGCCATACTGCCGAATACTAATAGCTTCACTAATTTACTTACTAGATGGACACCAAAATGAATATTTACAACACAAAACATTGTGTGGAGAATCCATATGCCCGTTCCAAAGACAGTAAAACAACACGAAAGAAGAGATCCCGTTGTAAAAAGCCTGATTGTGATTAACTATCCAGGTACTGATAGTATTACTTATTGCGTGCGTGGAACGACTAAAGGGCGTCGGCGATCAACATTAGGGACGTCCAAGGACCTGACTTTAACGCAGGCCCGAATCAAGGCATTGGAAGTTCAAGGAGCTGGTCACAATAATGCTTCTTTGACGCTTTCCCAGGTCTTCGAGCAGTACGAACAGTCCGGCGAGTACAGCGGCAAGCGCAGTATGGGGCGTGAGCGTAAACGCTACGATTCTGCTGTTGAACCAATTCTTGGTAGAAAAGAAATCAAAGCCATCAGCTTGGCTGATATTCAAACCGTTTTGGCATCGCTACGCCCATCACTAAGTGATGCGACGAAGAACCGCTATTTGGCCATGGTGCGCTCCATCTTTCGGTTTGCGGTAGATCACGACTATTGCGAGAAAGATCCCACCCGCAGCATAAAACTGAAGCGCGAGGTGCCGGTTAAGCTGTATGAGGTCAACAATGAGCTCATTGATCGCCTCGGCGTAGCGGTTAACTGGCTGGAAGACCGTTTTCCTCGGACCTCCTGCCTCGTGGAGTTTCTCTTACTAACGGGGATGCGCTTGGGGGAGGCACTACCCTTGACGTGGTCGGATGTCGATTTCACGCTACAGCAGATCACCTTGAGGACAACCAAAAGCGGTCGGGTCAGGCACGTGCCCATCAGCGAAGAATGCGTAGAGGTGCTTGATAGGCTTGCTGAGGTTACCGCTGACTTTCCCGCAGGTGGCTGGCTGTTTCCTTCGTCATTTGGTTCGTCGCACATGACCCGGCCAGTGCGCCCGTGGAAAAAAGCGTGTCGGGCAGCAGGACTCCCCTCGTCATTACGCTTTCATGATTTGCGTCATATTTTTGCCTCAGCCTGCGTCAAGGATGGTATCCCGCTGTACACGGTACAAGGGCTGTTGGGGCATTCCTCCATCAGAATGACGGAGCGTTATTCCGCCTTGGCGTCTTCAGATTTGTTGAAGGCCAGTTGTCGTGTTTCAAGTGCCCTTGCCTTCCGTGCAGGGGGTGCGAAATGAGGAAGTTTTTTTCAAGTGATGAATTGAGTTATGAAGTTGCTGATGCGGTGCTATTGGCTGACGGATACCCCCTTGACGGTGAAATGCTCACACTCTCGTATATTCATAGCGTCGAGTTTAACGAAAATACAGTGATATTTTCAATATCAAGTAATCATCAGGATTATATAAAGCTCCTGCCGAAGTTGAAGAAGTACTGTTTGGTTTTTATATCAAGTGTTGGGGCCTTTTTACCATTTAGTAAAAACGACATTGCCGATAATAAATTGCTGTCATTTTTAGAGCAGTCTTTGTCGGGGATCGGTTTAAATATTGACACCGGACGGTTTGATAAAGATTCGCTGCATGGTCAGTGGTCAGTGCCTGAGAGCGGCGTAGAACCGCATGCTCATCCCTTTGATTTTCTGAGACTCATCGAATCTTGCGACATGGGTTTGATTGAGTCGATGTACGGGCATAGTCAGCTAAAGGGCTTTGAGTTCTCGTTAGAAATGGTTCGGTTACGTAAGAAACAAGACGTCGAGGATGTTGCGCCATGTATTTGGATCGATAGGGTATTATTGGATCCAGCTACTGAGATCTACTTTATGCGGATCAACATTCTGAGTCGCTCGGGGATGAAATATGGAGTGATATCGTCCGTTATCCCCAATACCGACCTTCAAGATTCCAAGAAGCTAACGGAATGGGTGCTATCCAGGACTCCGAGTGTCGTTGACCGTAAGTTATTGGGAGCTTTCGTTAAAGAACTCCTTCGACACGCTTTTACTCAACTAGACGCTCAGGTTTGGATACGAACTGAGGGATGGATTCGAGGTGAGGACGGGGCAATCGAAGGCTGTGCTTGTGGTCAGGAGCTGCTGCTGGCTCCGGGGGTTGACCCTGATCGGTTTCACATGGATATCGTCGCACCGAGGCTTGCGCAGATCGGAACACTCGGTGGCTGGAATGATGCTGTTCTGGCCCCTGTCAGTCGGAACTTTACGCTCCTTGGGGCGATACAACTCGGAATGGCAGGGCTGATGGTCGATCTGGTGCCCGGAGTGTCATCCTCCGTAATCAACTTCTTCGGCGGAGCAGGTCGGGGCAAGACCTTGTTGTTATCTACAGTGGCTAGCCTGTATGGCAATACCGGTGCACCGGGGCAAAGTAAACCCGGTCAGGTGGGCAAGCCTATGATTGAGACTTTTGGTTCAACACAACGAGCACTTCAGGCAAAAGGCCAACAAACGTCGGTCGGCCCATTTTTGATTGATGAAATTGGTAGCAACACCTACGGCGACCTCGACAATTACGTCTATGACACGGGTAACGGCAGTGGCCGTACGAAGCTTAGCGGCAACGGGGATGTACTAGAGTCGCCATCCAAAACGTTGTTCGTCCTGACGACCGGTGAAGTATCCATCATGTCGTTGGTCAGCCGTAACGCCAAGCAGGGCATTTTTGATCGTGGTGTGGATATCAATGTGGGGGGTGGCGATGTCAGCTTTGAAGGGGAAGATACCGACGACTTCGCTTTCCTGCAGGACGACATCAAAAAAGCGCTTTCTGCAGCTATTCCGCATCAGTACGGTACGGTGGCCCCGGCGTTTGTCCGAGCTCTTTTAGCTGAAATGAAAAGCCAAAGCTGGGAGCTTGAGCTTGCCAACAGGCACTGGGAACTAGCTGACGCATTGCCTCGCTACGTCAGCCAGGTTGGCCCAGATCGGGTTTTATGGCGATTTGCGTTGGCAGCGCTGGCGGGGGAGGTGGCTTTGCGAAATGGCGTATTCAGCGAACAGTATGTGGATTCGGATGACCTCTTTAACGGGGTGCTGGTGTGTGCTCATCGCTGGGTCACCACTCGCTGGAATCATCTGTATGTTCTGGCCGATGCTCTATGTTCGCAAAAGCGCATTCCGTACTCCACACCAAAGTCCGGGCTAGTGCTTTATCGTCACAAAGCTCAGAGCGGCGGCATGCCCACGTTAATGATTGCCAAAGATTTTATGGAAGAAATTTTTCCGGGGCGCAATCAAGTTGAAACGATCAGTAAGCGGTTCAAGGAAGATAATCTTATTGTTCGTTCTGATCCTGGGCGTCATACGGTAGGCAAGGAGCCGTACTACCACCTCAAAACCGAATGGTTGCTGGAACATCAGATCGAATGGTCTGAGGAGCGGGAGCGCTTCGAGGCTATTGAATTACCTGAGATGTGAGTGTCTTCCTGGGCTTATTGTTTCGATCTGAATCGTCACCCTGCTTCCTGTGAGCGTTAACTTTCTACGCAATAAGCCCTACGTCCTCTAGGAAGGCGTGGGGCTTTTGTGTTTTTAAAGGCTCGTTGCTAAATGAAGTGTTCGCCCGGTACTGACCCGCCCCTGCGCTGGTTGTGTATCGGCACCGGGCAAACGGCGCTTAGGATACCGCATCGCACTTCATCCCCCCTTTTTTGAGATCGACGGTCGCCAGAAAAAACGAACGCTTCGTGGCGATTTGATCATTAATGCGTGGGGTGTGATCGCGCGTGCATCTGTTGTTCATAGCTGGCTGAGCAAGTTTTTTACATCGCGCTTTAGTTGAGCTTGCAACGTGGGGGGGCTGATCACCATCAGGTGGGGCAGGTAGGCTTTTATCGTAGGAAGTAACTGAACCACATCAATCACATGGCTTGAAAGCAATAAACTGCCGTCATCGAGTTCCTTAAGCATGACCTGTTGGGGTAGAACGACGCGGTGCAGGAAGTTGTGGGCGATGCAGGCGGCCGCCTTGAGAATCACCTCGGTCAACGGCATCGACTCATCCGCGACCATGCGTTTTAGCTGTGCGATAACGCCTTCTTGCTGCGTGAACGTCACTGCCAATTGTTCGACGTGAGTCACATTGGCAATCGGCTCAATGATCAGTGCGTCGTTGCTGATCCCGGCAAGGTGCCAATGACCTTTGTGATTGATGAGCAGGTAGGGCGCAATGACTACCGTCGCGAGGCTTCCTTGTCGTTGAATGCTGGTGAGGCAACGATTGGTGATCGCTTTGGACAGCGGTTTTAAGTGTTGATGGTGCAGGTTTTCACTGTCCAGGTTAAAACCTGAGAGAAGGAATACCGGCGAGCCTGATGGAGCCAGCCATTGACTGAGCAGCGCTGGGTGATTGTCAGGGAACAACGCCGTGGCACCTACCTGCTCACACAGGCGAAATAATGCCAAGGTGTTCGAGCGACCAAAATAGGTCGGGTCAAGTGAGTAATGTTGCCCTTCTCGCTGCAACGGCAGATAAGCCAATCGGACGTTTAAATCCCGTTGAATGGTGCGCTCGGAGACGTTGAATTCTTCCGCCAAGCTGCTGATGGATAAGCGCTGTCCGTTGTTGAACTTGGTCAGGATGATGCCCAAGCGCTGGGCTAACGTATCGTGCTCGGCCATTTAGGAACGGGTCATTGTCGTCGGAGAATCATTGTCCCGCCAGTACCCGACAGGGCGTGTCGAGCCCGATTTTCAAGACATCGAACGGACGAGGTAAGCACTGTTGTTATTGCGAGTGCGGTACTGACATTGCGGCGAAAAAAAGATAGTTTTCCAATGGAGGGCAATACCGCGTGCACTGCGTGACTTCTGAATCAAAAATAAAAAGCCCAGCCAATCGCTGAGCCTTTAGTACCTCCTATGACGTCATGTTCTTGAAGACTTTAGCGCTGGCATCGCAGCGTGCCGGTGCTTTCCATTTTGTTGGCTTCCGCTAGCTCGTTTTTCGCCAAGTATTTATCCAAGTCCGCTTCGGTTGCACGTTGCCCACTCATGCTCGCTTCCAATAGTGCGGTGGTTTTTGAGTGTTTCAAGGTGGAGGCGATATCTCGGTAACTATAAGGCTGCATCGATCGGCCTTGGTCGTTGCTGACGTAGCTTGTGCCACCTCGCTTTTCACAATTCTTGGCGAAGTACTGCATGCCTGAAAGTGACACCAGGCTACTGGCGTGGGACTGAACGCTGATCGACAGCAGCGAGGTGGTGACGGCGGCAGCAAGGACGATTTTTCGCATGGTGAACTCCTGATGGAATGTTGAGTGTCGCGGTCTTGAAAGGATGCCAAGGCTGCCCGACAGGGGGTGTCGGGCATTGGCTAAGAGGTTGCTGTCACGAGGTCGCTGACGCGATTGGAGGCCACCCGCAGGTTCTCGGAAGCGAGGTGGGCATAGCGCTGGGTGGTTTTGTTACTGGCATGACCCAGTAGGTGCTGGACTTCGTACAGGCTGGCCCCGTTGTTGATGGCCAATGAGGCGAAGGTGTGGCGTAGGTCGTGAATTCGTAGGTGAACGAGTCCGGCGACTTTTAAAGCGCGCTGAAAGCATTTACGAGCGTTGTTGAGTGGCTTGCCGGGTTTGGCGCCGGGGAAAAGATAATGACCGCTAGCTTTGCCCGGCAATTCGTTGATGACGGCCAATGCCGGTTCGCTGAGCATCACAAAGCGTTGGCGCCCGCTCTTGGTGATCGGCAGGTTCCAAAGCAACCGCTCTTGATCGATGTCTTCCCATCGGGCCTGTAACGCTTCTTCGCGCCTTACACCGGTGAGCAGCATCAGCTTGATGGCTTTGGCGGCGATCTGGTTTTGTTCCGTGCTAAGGACCGTCCACAACCGCTTGGCCTCGTCGATGCTAAGGAAGCGCTGAGATTGATTATTCTCGGTGTGCATGCGAATACCAGTCGCCGGGTTGGTATCGAGGTAGCCCCATAGGATGGCGAGGTTGAAGCTCCGCTTCAGCAGGGCCAGATGTCGATTGGCGGTAGCGGGAGCTCTGCGGCTGATGAGTTCGTCGTGGTAGCGTTGGATCTCCTGTCGGTTGATGGAGGCGAGCGGTCGAGCACCGAACATCTCGAAGAGGTGGGTTTTGAACTTTGAATCATCGCTGTTCGCACTGCGCTTGCTGGCGTAGGCGTGGGGTAGGTAGTGGTCATCGATGAAGCGGCGAAAGGTCATCCCTGATACGACGAGCGTTTCTTGTGGATCAATGCCATTTGAAAGTTGAGCCCTGTGTTTGAGCGCTAGTAACCGGGCATCGCCAATTTCTAGCTCTCCATAATTCCCCAGCTTCATGCTTCGCTGTCGCCCGGCATGTCGGTAACGCAGATAGAAGAATTTACGTCCTTGCTTGTTGATCAGCAGTTTTAGTCCTGAAACCTCGGTGTCGGAATACTCGCTCTCTCTGGCTTTGGCATCGCTTGGTTGTGGGGGAAGTGCGTCAATCACACGCTTGGAAAGGCGGATGAGCTTGCTCATAGGGCACCTTTTTTGACACGCGTTTGGACTATCCCTGAGTCAGCTCAGAAAGCTGAGCCAGGGCAGTCATCAGTGGTCGGTATGGTTGGGTTGATGAGGTGGTTAACGAGAGACTGTTGATTGCTCCCGTCGCTCCGGTCCATTTCCGGTGCTTTCGGTGGTGGGGCCGGTCAATGCGAACTCCATTGTGTAAGTTGTGTGTTCATCTCTGATTGGAGATTGAGTCCTTTCGGAATCAGTACTTCCACCGAGAGCAGGTCAGACAGGAGGATGACGGCGGTATAGAAGTGACCGTGGTCCTCGACGATTTCAAATGAGGCTGCCGGATCGTAGGGACTGTGCAGGAAGCTTCTAACGCCAAGGAATAGCCCTTTGTCGTAGGGATCATCGCCTTCACCCCAGACGGCAAACCAGCCGAGTTCATCGGGTTGCCACTGTGTGCCGTAACCTTGTAAAACCCGGAACTGGTTCTCCACCCATTGGCGCATATCAGTGTCGAGGATTTGGGCAGCAGCTTCACTCTGACGAATCAGCAGCATGCTCTGTCTCCTGGGTTTTCCCTTGCTCGATGTTTGGCTCCGACGATGAGTTGCTCGCCTGCGATGTCGACAGGATCGGTTTACCATCGAGCCGAACCCGCATGAGCTTACCTTTGAGTGCCAGCACAGCTTTTTTCCAGCTGCTAGCGTCGTCAAGCACACGCAATTTGGATTCAAGCTTCCCATCTCTGCCCAGTAGCTTTTCAGCCAGTAGGGCGGCAGCAAGGAACGGAGCGTTATTGCTGGAGCGTCCTGTAAAGACTGGTAGGAGTACTTTGCTGGGGAACGCTTCTGCCCGTTGACCTAGGCTTTCCAGTATTTCGAGGATGGCATCGGTATTGATCCACTCTCGGCTGAAGTAGCCTTGACTGCCACTGTCGATCAACGCAATGAACACCTGTTTTCTGTCGGTTGAAAGGGCGAGTTGATAGGTGATCTTTCCTTCGGCACCGGAGCTCAGTTTTGATGCTTGGGCTTCTTTTACCGCGATGAGATCCATAAAGCTGGGTTCGACGGCTTTGGTTCTGCTCATATTATTTCCGAAGTGTGTCGACGTGACGGGCTCAGTGTCCGCTCAGGCGGGTTGACGGCGTGGTCACGTTGATTAGTCTATTTTGAATACCCTCCAATCGCTTAGATAAGGGGGTATTAACGAGGCTAAAGCTATGAAGCCTGTGCGACATGGGCTTTAGTGTGAATACGGTTTAAACGCCTACTTTTCGCGGCAAAACGTGCAGAGCAGATCGTAGATACTGATGGCGACTTGAACGCGCGGGTCCGGGATGTTTCGGCCTGTGTCAACGGCGCTGGAAATCCAAGGGTTTTTACATGTGCACATAGATCTCTCCTGAATACTCACCCGACAGAGTGTTGGGATCATAGAAATATATCTGCGTGAAATTTGCGTAAATACGGTTTGCTCAGAACTTACAGGGCGAAAGTGGATGGATCTATTTTGTCCTGGATATTCAGGGCTTTCAGTTTTGAGAGATTTTTTTTGAACAATACTATAGGGGACTTACAAATCCTCTCGCTTCGAATGATCGGCGCCGAGCTCCCCTAGGAGCGCGTTTTTTGCTGTGTTTCAAGGTGAATCGAGTTTTTAAAATTATTAACCGCTTGGCCGCTAATGCTGAGCTATGGAGATTCAAATGAACTGTGTATTGTTTTATGAACTGGTAAGCACTTCGGCTAGGAAAGAAGTCGATTTAAGAACCCAAGAACTTAATATTACTCAATGTGCCGCTTACGCTTTCCCGGAATCGAAAGAAATAGTGGTTTTTAAGAGGTTTTACGCAATTTCCCTGCCGCCCGATGTGGGGAACGATCGTTCTGCGAGGCTTAGAAGGCTTGGTCGGGCATTGGCTAGTAAAATGCCTGGTTTATGCCAAGAGGCAATGAAGCACTATGGATCAAAAGAAGGCGCAGCCAGCAGTCAGCTTTTTCGCAGGGTAAGGGGAAAGAAAAGGTTGGAGGTGTGTAAAAACTACTATGATGATGTTTGAGATTTTTAATACCTACTGCTGAGTGAACAACCGCCGCAAAAGCTTTTGAGCTTTTGCGGCAGTTTTAGCGCTTTAAAGTTGCAGCCCGAAAGTGAATTAAAGTCGAGCGTTAGCGGGCTTCATCAAAAAATAATGAGGCGTCACGATTGGGTGAGCTGACTTTAACTTATTTCAGGGTTTGCTTAAGATTTCGAGTCTCACAAGAAGTTCTGGTTCACTTCTGAACCATATGTCTGAACCTCGTGCAATTTCACTGATCCTTTTTTTGAAGGGGGAGGCGTTTCGGTCTTCAAATGCAGTGATCATTCGGACATGGCTCTCCGGAATTCCTGCATCAGCAGCAATTTTTAGTAGAGACTCTTTGCGCAGCTCAGTAATGGGGCCGTCGCTGTGCACAACTTCGATGAATATCAGCCGAAGTCCATCTTTGTGACCAGTATCAGCAGCCACAATATCAGGTAGTTCCGCAGACGAGGAAATATGCAAATCAATATCCTCCGCCTCACCAGAAAGCTCCCGGAATGTTTTCCTTTCCGATGTACTTATATGAACAACTACAGGTTCAATCATGATCTGCTTCAGTAGCTCTTCGCAAACGTCGCGTGTGATTACAGAAGCCTCACCGGGTGGTAAACGTAAAGTAGTGCCGGTGGTCGGCAGCGTGACTGCTATTTGACCTTCTTTGGCTCCAGTTCTTCTGAGAAGGCGCATTCTTTTGAGAATCATGGGGTCTAGGTTCTGTTCCTGCCAGCGCCCAATGAGTTCGGTCAGACTTGCGTCATCAAGTGACGGATCAAAAAGTGCTGCAAAGCTCTCTGCTAAGCAGTAAATCGGCGCAGGAGAGGTCGTTGGTACCCCTTCACGTTTTACGATCAGGCCAATGGGTATTGCCCTGTTTCTGATTAAGTCGTCTCGAAGCGGCTCTCGGGTGTTGTCGGCATACCATTGATCTACCGCTTTGTACCCTGGTGTGTGGCAAGTCGAGATCCACAGGAGCCGTTCCTCATCGGAGTCCTTCTCTGACTGGGGATACCCAAACCGAATCACCGTTGAGGGGCGAAAGTAACGCTCCATGCCTTCAGTAAAGGCGCCATACAAGCATACAAAAACCATTTTTGCTGCCATGTCGCCGACCAATATTGCGCGGTCTGGAAAGGTCTCAGGGAAAACCAAGGCGAGGCGATCTTGTACAAATTTGAGGGGGGCAAACGGCGGTAGGCTGGACATACGGATTCTCCTCATTGGGGGTGAGATGAATCCTATCAATGCGCTCTCATTGCTGCAACTAAAATAAATCCACTTCAGTTCTGGAGTTATTTTTTCTATACCGCAGCTAGGAGGTGTCTTATCTGTAGCGTCACCGTAACGGCGTGATCTGCCTCAGCTAGCGTCGGCGTGTCAGGTAGCAGATTTCCGATAGCAATAAGCGATTCAAGTGGTGGTAGACGGAGCTTCCGAAGCTCGGTTGCATTCACTTGCGTGCTACCGGAAACCGCTCGGAAATGGGCGTCTACTACGGTGCTGTTGAGAAAGGCTGCGAGTCCTATGGTCTCCGAACGAGTGAGCTCTCCTCCGGGGCGGTAGATGTAATTCAGATGATTTTCTAGGCCAATGAACTCGCCAGGCAAGCTTCCAGCAAGGTACGGAGCTGCTGTCACCCGCCTGATATCCTCTTTGGGGCTGAAGCGTCGCATGACCACGTAGTTGGTGTTTCTTAGGAGCATCCAAGCGCTAGCCGCATTGGAGAGTATGTGCTCGCGTTTTTTCTGTATTGGCCACCTTATGCCCGTATGTTTTACGTGCTGCATCCATAGCAACGGAACAGCTCCTCTGGCAAAGGATTCCAAAATGAATTCTTTGGAGCGAAATGGGACTACTGGACCAGTCGATACCTTGAGTCCGAGTGTGGCCAAGGTGTCGTGCCACTCCTCAAAATCATTTCCAGCATGATTTGCCCCCGCTGCCACCGGAATAGCGATTGTCATTTGGTCATCGTTGGCGATCACCTCGGTGGTTGGAATCGCGAAGAGCTCGGCGTCACGTAGGTCCAAGACTCCTTGGCTCGTACTGAAGGCAATTTCTCCAGCGCGTAACGGTTGAGCCGTAGCCCAAGCTATTACGGCCTCTTGTAGGATGGTGTCCTCGTAGAAGTGCGCTTGGCGGCTCTCAAAAAGATGCAAGGCATCGATGTGAAGGTAGTGAAGTAGATGCCTTCTCACAGCAGCGAAATAGGAGCCGTTGAGCCAGGATCGCGGGGTAATGAAACACCAGCGCCCTGTTGGTTTGATTAGGCTGGCGCAAGCTGCTTGGAACAACCCGTAGATATTTGGTTGGCCATAGACCGCGTAGGTATGAGCCTTGGCTCTGGGATCCGCCTTGTTCAGCTTAAAATAGGGAGGGTTAGCTATGCAGACATCGAACTCCGGCCTAGCGGATTGCGCTAAAGCAGATAGCAGAAAGTCCCCAATTACGATGTGGCACGAAAGCGTCACGCCCGAGTCTTTTGCGGCTCGCCGTAGACGGTCAGCCAAGCGCCTCAGATAAGGCTTGAGTCGTGTATCTATCTCGTAAAGTGTCAGCTCTATACGAGAAGGGCGTTCCTCGCGCCTTAGAAGCTCTTGCACGACGGCGGCAGCGAGTATTCCCGCTCCTGCTGATGGCTCTAGGATGCTAACGACATCAGAGAATATCCCGGTAGTTGCCCGCTGCGCCATGAACGTAGCTATAGGAGGGGGGGTCATGAACTGCCCCAGGCTCTTCTGCTCATCTTTGCTAAGAGACGAGACAAAGGCTTTTCCATTTTGGTGTGCAAACTGGGTGATTGGCATCGGTTTCTACGTAAAAAGAGAGTGGTCAGCTACTAGTCGGCTTCTAAGTCGCAACGGAATTTTGCCTTCTTTCACCCTCTCTCAGGGAAAGTTTTCGCATTTTTAAGACCGGGCGTCTGGCAATCCGCGCACACCGCGTGACTTCTAAGCGTCTGGAGTGCGAGGTGGTAGAGGGCGCTCAGAGGTCCCGTTGCGTGCCAAGGGAGACGAGAGAGCTGCGCTGGCTCAGTTTCGGTCAGCGGCAACAGGAGGATATCAAGTGATTGTTGAGATGATATTCAATGACGTATTTACACCCACATCGCGTCATTCCTCGTAAGCGTCCAGCCAACACACCTTCCGAACTCCAGCATTAAGGGCGATGGTGTCCGCGTATTTAAGCGGACGCGATCACCCTTAACGTCAGGATTTCCATGCGCCAACGAAACTCTTACCCGAAACCCTTCAAGGCCCAGGTTGTTCAGGAATGTCTGCAACCGGGCGCAACCCTATCCAGCGTTGCCATCAGCCACGGCATCAATGCCAACGTTATCCGCAAGTGGCTACCCCTTTATCGAGATCAGCTACCGGCGGCGTTGCCGGCTTTCGTTCCGTTGAAAGCTACACCTAAAAGGCAGGCGGAAGCGTTGGCGACCATTGAGCTGCCGCTTGGCGAGCAATTGATCACCGTGAAATGGCCAGCGTCCGATCCTGAAGGCTGCGCCCGCTTTGTCCGTGGACTTACTCAATGATTCGCATCGACGCCATTTGGCTCGCCACCGAGCCCATGGACATGCGGGCCGGCACTGAAACTGCGCTGGCCAGGGTGATCGCGGTGTTCGGTGCGGCGCAGCCGCACTGCGCTTATCTGTTCGCCAATCGCCGCGCCACTCGTATGAAAGTGCTGGTGCATGACGGGATTGGCGTCTGGCTGGCTGCTCGTCGATTGAACCAAGGCAAGTTTCACTGGCCAGGCATTCAGCGTGGCTCCGAGATGGAGCTGGATCCTGAGCAACTTCAAGCGTTGGTGCTCGGCCTCCCGTGGCAACGCGTTGGGGCTGGCGGTGCAATCACACTGCTTTAACGCCCGCCATTAGCCCATTGGTCTATCGCCGCGAACGGCCTGCTCTGGCAAAATTCGCCGCATGACTTCCTCGCCCAATCTCGACCAGATGACCCCAGACCAACTGCGTGCCCTAGCGGCGCAGTTGCTGTCTCAGGTTGATTCTCTCGGGCAGCAAGTCGACCGGATGGGCAAGAAGAACGACCGCGACCAAACCATCATCGAGCAGCTCACCCACGAAATCGCCTGGTTCAAACGTAATAAGTTTGCCAAGCGCAGTGAGCAACTGAGCCCTGCCCAAGGCAGCCTGCTCGATGACCTGCTCGACACCGACATCGCGGCCATTGAAGCCGAGCTGAAGGCGTTGAATCCGCCGGCTGCGCTGGCCGAACCACGCAAGCTGCCCAAGCGTGTTTACTTGCCTGCGCAGTTTCCGCGTACTGTGATTTATCACGAACCCGACCACACTCAGTGCCCCTGTGGCTGCCAGCTCCAGCGCATCGGAGAAGACGTCAGCGAGAAGCTGGATTACACCCCCGGCGTGTTCACCGTCGAGCAACATGTGCGCGGGAAGTGGGTCTGTCGCGAGTGCGAAACACTGACTCAGGCACCGGTTCCGTCCCAGGTAATCGACAAGGGCATCCCGACCGCAGGGCTGCTGGCTCACGTGATGGTGGCCAAATTCGCCGATCATTTGCCGCTGTATCGACAGGAGAAAATCTTTGGCCGCGCCGGCCTGACTATCGCCCGCTCGACCCTGGCGCAATGGGTCGGCCAAACCGGTGTGCAGCTCCAGCCCTTGGTCGATGCGCTGCGCGAAACAGTGCTTGCTCAAGGTGTGATCCACGCTGACGAAACGCCGGTACAGATGCTCGCGCCGGGAGAGAAGAAAACCCACCGTGCTTACGTCTGGGCCTACTGCACCACGCCTTTTTCAGCGCTCAAGGCAGTGGTTTACGACTTCAGTCCGAGCCGTGCGGGCGAGCATGCACGCAACTTCCTAGGTCAGTGGAATGGCAAGCTGGTTTGCGACGATTTTGCCGGCTACAAAGCAAGCTTCCAGCAAGGCATCACTGAAATCGGCTGCATGGCCCACGCCCGCCGCAAGTTCTTCGATCTGCACGCGACGAACAAAAGCCAACTGGCCGAACAGGCGCTGCACTCAATTGGCGGGTTGTACGAGATCGAGCGGCAAGCGCGGGGTATGACCGGCGAAGATCGCTGGCGAATACGCCAGGAAAAAGCGGCGCCCATTATCGACGCATTACACATCTGGATGTTGGCCCAGCGTGACCTTGTGCCCGAAGGATCGGCTATCGCCAAAGCTCTGGATTACAGCCTCAAGCGCTGGACGGCACTGACGCGATATCTCGAGGACGGCGCTGTGCCCATCGATAATAACGCGGTCGAAAATCAGATAAGGCCGTGGGCACTTGGACGCTCGAACTGGTTGTTTGCCGGATCGCTACGCAGCGGTAAACGGGCGGCGGCAATCATGAGCCTGATCCAGGCTGCGCGCATGAACGGGCACGATCCATACGCCTATCTGAAAGACGTCCTCACGCGCTTGCCAACCCAGCGCGCCAGTCAGATTATCGATCTGCTGCCACATAAGTGGGCTCGTTAAGCCTCGCCGTGTGTACGAGTTTGACTTTGCTTAGGGACGTGCCTCCAAAGCTGCATGAGCGCCAAAGAAGCAAGACTCGCAATAATGAGCGCAAGTGAGCTTATTCCAATGCTCAGCCCCCAAAAGTCGATCAAGTAACCTGTTAACACCGGGATCGCCCCAGCGGGCACATACCCCCCCATGTTGAACACTGCGTTGGCTTCGGCTCTGCGCTGCGCAGGCACGCGGTCAGCAATAAGGGTCAGTCCACCTAACTGGCCCAAGCCTTGACCGGCGCCTGCCAACAGAGCGGAAACGATCAGCCATGGAGCGGAACCGGTTTCCAGCGCGATCCACACGAAAATCATTGAGAAGACAGTACCGATCCCGCTAAGCGAAAACACGGTACGGCTGCTGTATCGCTTCGCCGCAAACTGCACGCCCACGGCGACGAGGAACATTGAAAAGGCCATACAACCCGTGACAAGGGGACTATTCACGCCTAGAAAAGTCGCTATCAGCTTGGGGCCGAGCGATAGGATGAATGATGTCGAAGTTATTCCAGGGCCGAAGAACGCTATCCCCAATAGCACGATGCCAAGGTTTTCCTTAGCGACGGTGGGCAAGCGCGGTTTAAACGTACCGCCCCCAAGCTTCTGGTTCTTTTGATTGAGTAACGCTAGGAGCGCCACGCACAAAATCGCGATTTCCACTCGGAAGACTGTGTGGATCGGGTTCGGAAGATATTGCGCAACGATCCCTGCCAATAGCGGCCCGGTGCCCGCTCCGGCCACCATCGCGACAGATGCCATTAGCGAAGCAAAATGCTTGCGATGAGGCTGAGCATGCTCGACGACATTCGCCATACCCCCAGATACAACGAGGCCCACCGAAACGCCGGTGAGGAAGCGTGCGAGCATCAAGACGCCGATGCTGTGCGCTTGGTCGAACAGAATCGCTGCAATGATAGCGAGCCCCACACAGGGTAGAAGCAAGGCTTTGCGCCCGTAGTGGTCGGACAGCTGCCCAGCGACGGTGAGAGTTAGAAGAAGACCGATGATGTAGCAGGCAAAAATTACGGTTAGCACCCCCGACGCGAAGCCGAGGGACTGCTGCCAAAAGCTGTAGAGTGGCGTAGCGGCATTTGAAAGTATAAAAATCGCGGTCACGACCCACGCTGTACGGTACACAGCCATTGAGCTTTTTATGGGATGGGAACTGCTCATTGGTGAAGGGCCTCTCAGTGGGCAGGAATTCAATTCGGAGCCCAGAGTAGAGAAATGTTTCGTGATGGCCCATTCATCAAAGTCACAAACCGGATGTGAAAAAATTCACAGCTCCTGTGCCTGCACTAATCCCTCCATGAGGAAATCAAGCACTGCCCGGATTTTTAGAGAGCTGCGTAAATCTTCATGAAACGCGAGCCAGATGGGTAGTTCCAGCGGTGTGTGATCCATATCAACCCTTGCCAGCCCATATTCTTTGCCTAAAAAATCCGGAAGGAAAACTATGCCAGCATTGCCTACGGCAGCTAATGCCTGGATGCGCAGGTCGTTGCTGGTGACGGAAAGCGGTCTTCCTTCCAGCCGATCCAGGAGCCATTGCTGCTGTACCGAATCGTCCATGCTACGGTCGTAGCCTATGAACTCGAACTCTTCAGGTTCACGTTGACTAATGTAGTCCTCGCTAGCATGAGGGTAAAAATGCAAGGAGCCGAGACTTTTGGCGACGACACTCTGTTCATCCGGCCTGCTGAAGGTAATGGCAATATCGGTTTCTTTCCTTGCCAACGACGCAATGGACTTGGCTCCGACGAGCGTCAGCTGCAACCGGGGATAACGCTCGCGCAATACCCCAAGTCGCCGAGCTACCAACGTTCCGAGGTATGCAGGAGGTGCAGACAAGATCACCGCACCCTCAATACGGCTTTCTCCCCCGTCAGCGAATCGCCTGAGCGCAAGTGACGCAGACTCCATCTGCGCTGCATATTCACCTACCCTCACACCATCCTCGGTCAGTTGGTAGACACGGCCCCTACGATCTACCAGCTTCATGTCCAAAGAGGCTTCAAGGGCAGCTATTCGGCGAGCCACAGTCGCGTGCTCCACCCCCAGCGAGCGAGCCGCAGCGGCTAAGGAGCCCTCATGAACAAAGGCAAAGAAAAAACGGAGGCTGTCCCAGTCAAGCATATTGGTCATCAGGGTGTGGTTAGGAGTGGATTTACAGCGAGCTAAAAGCGTAGCTTACCGATAAATCAGGTGGCGCTGCCGCATAAAGCTTGGACTTAATTTCGTCCCCACGTTCTCCGCCCCGCAAGAACCGCTTGGCGATTACAGCGATCACGACGGGCATGGAATATTCAGTCCCCCCGGGGCCTGTAGAGTAACGGGCAAAATCGCGGGTGATATCAGGGGGCCCTTGTCCTTCCATCGGCGCTCCGACTTCGGCTCCACTGCTCACTACGCGCACTTCCATTTGCACCTAACGCATCGCTTCCAGCATCCCCGACGCGGCTGCGGTTAGGATTCTAGCCCGGTGCAAGTCAGTTTCGTTGCGCAAGGTGTATTGGACGGACGCTTACCATTCCTCATCAAATGCCATTGTCCATCCGGCGACGTACAAGATATGAGACGTGTCGGTCTGATTGGAAGGGGTGGTGTGCGCATCTATTTTCACTTGGTCGCGTCTAGTTTTGGGGGATGGGGGTAGGGAGCTTTGGATACCGAGACCAATTCGTGGTGATGCGTTCCAGTCCTCAATCGTTTTGCTTGATGATGGCTTCGCTTTACGCAACTCTTTTGCTAGGTGGCGTTCTGCTTTACTGGGGCCTTCCCGGCTCAAACGGCGTCGCTCTTTTTTTGCCAGTGCCTTGCTTGGATTTAGAGTGGTGTCTCCAGATTTTGGCCTGTACCTCTCTATGAAGCCAATGAGTCGGGCGGCTAATATTTCGAACTCTTCCTGTCCTTGGAGGCCTAGCATGGCCTTGTAAAGTACACAAAATTGCTGCCACTCACTGTAGTCGGAGAAATTTTGGCGATCCATGCCGACGAGATAAATATAACCATAAAGGCTTCTGGGAAGCTTCATAGATTTGATCTCGCTGATCTGTCGAGTCAGGAATCTGCTAGGCATTAGTTTTCGAACCCCCAAAAACAAAAAGCTTCATATATGAGAGCCCAGCGATCGGCTGGGCTCTTAGTATGTTAGCGTACCTTTCTGGCTTTCAGTTTTCCGCTATAAAAATCTTGATGTGCTGTCGATAGCTTCTCAAGAGTTGAGCGTTGGTTCGCTTCAATTATTTTTCTAGTTTCGTCTGGGAGATTTTTGCCCTTGAGTTGATCATTCTGGAACTCAAGGTCTCGTTCAAGGTACGACACTGTTCTGATAAGGTCGGGGTCGATATTCAACTTATGGAATGCTCTCATAAGTAGAACAACGATGAATGGGCTAATGACCGCGATTAGTGCGGAAGCTGCTTGCCGCATATCTGAAGAGATACTTTCAGGTGAGCAGATTGTAAATACAGATATGAGAGCGATACTAACGGTTGCGGTAAGCCCCGGTTGAGTCAGCCCAGAGTTGCTTTGCTCACTCATCCTTATGTGTCTCCGAATCTAAACTCAAAAGAGTTTTTACAATTCTACCATCAGAGTATTTGCTGATTTTTATTTTGGATGTCATTACTCCATTCTGGGCGTAGATCACAATGACGTCTTCGTCAGATATGAAACGATTGAATATATATCTAAAAAAAACACGAGCGAATTTGTACGTGGCTGGTGCCAGTAATATTAGGCTCAGGTATAAAGCCGCCCATGCGATGTCTTTTTCAGTCCACATATCAATGTCAAACCTGGCGTCTGTCACCGCTTGCCCAGTGGCGTGTCACCTCAACAACTACACGATCAATTGTAGATCTCGTGGGCCTTGAGGTCGTTGTTACTTCTAGATCTATTTCGTATAAGTCATCTTTTTTGAACGCTTGCTGGTTTTGTCTGACTTTTTCCAGGAATGTTTTATCCTTCATCGTCACTGGATATTCTTCATGGTCTTTGTTTTTGATTCGCCATCCTTTGCTTGAGTCAAAATTTATCTGGGAAAAGCTAACGTTAATCTTTTCTCGATCTATCGAAATTTCTTCTAGTGTTCCAGCAGGTAAAGGCTTGTAGTCGTTAATTTCCTCTTCCTGTGCAGTCCAGACTGGTAGTTCATTTTTATCTAAAACTTTAAAAACGGCATTGGGCTTTCCGATGAGCGGTGCTTGAATGATTTTGTGCAAAGACTCTCGTGCCCGTTTGTTGGCTATTAATTTAGCCACGGTTTTGTCCATTACAAATGTACCGTCATCAGTTGTTACTTTAGCTTCCTCGCTATCGCCATCAATCGCTATGTTCGTGATTTTTTTGTTTCCGATTTTTTGCACCATTTCAACCAGTGCGGCTTTGGCGATTGCCGCTCCTTGTGCTGCAAATCCTAGTGTCGCTAAAACCTTTAAAGCTACGCCTGGGTCTGCCAGTAATGCGAACACTACCTCGACAGAGCCTTCCTTGACAGGAGTAGTTACCTTTAGCTGGACCTTTTCGATACTTGAGCCAATTGCCTTGGCTGTTTCCTCAATCAAGTTATTCATGCCAAGGATAGCCTCTCCCAACTCCTTAGCATTTATTTCGTGATGGGATAGTGATTTGTCTTTTGCGTCATAAGAAATGACAAACTTATACTCGGCAAGTTTTTTTTCTTCATTTTTCTCGGTCAGATTGCCATTTTGCTCGTTTGTCATTTCCGCTCCATTCTTAAAGCTAATATCTAATGTCCGTTTTCAGACTTTAAATTCTTTACGGTATTTCCCCGCCGGCAAGAATGCTATCAAATCCCCTCCTTGACAATCCTGCGAGGGTCTATCACCAGCGAAAGCCGTTCCGCAATTTTTTCTACGGCTTGGGTACGGGCAAAATTTGGTTTGCAACGGTGTGTCTAGATCTAGGTATTTGGATTTTTTCCGTCTGTTACTGGGCGCGTTTCCAAGCCGTCGTTTCATGTCACAACAAAGCTAATCATGCCCACTTCATCCTATGTATTTCCCCTGGATTCGGATAGGGGCCCGTTTTCTTTACATCTTGCACATGGAGGGCTGCGATGGAGCGTTTTGCCGTGACGGCGCGCGTACCGCGTGACTTTTGTTGGTGTCGAAACGAGCGCTCTGGCGCAGGTGCTGAGAGCCCCTGTGGCGCGGTTTGGGAGGCGAGAGGGTGGTGCTGGGGCGGACTGTGTTGCCACTCGCCCGGGCGAGCTTAGGTGGGCCCTCTGTTGTATCTTCGAAACTGCCTTAAAGCATTTACTTTTGGGGAGATGGCCTAGGACGTGGTTGGAGGGGTAGTCAAAGAAAGGTGCGAAGTGGCTTGGTCCAGAAATGGTCCAGCAGCTATTAAATCGCAGGCAATAAAAAACCCCAAGGACACATTGTTCCTTGGGGTTTCTCGGTATTTTGGTGCCCAGAGACGGAATCGAACCGCCGACACGGGGATTTTCAATCCCCTGCTCTACCGACTGAGCTATCTGGGCAACGGGGCGCATTAAACGGGTTTTTCAGGGGGTCGTCAAGCAAGTTTTCAAAAAATATTTAATTATTACCGTCGCTTACGATCCAACCCCCATTTTCACGGGATTACTCGGCAGGTGGAACGTAGCCTTCGGCCTTGGCGTATTCCTCGCCGGAGAAGTACTTGTCCATCTCGCCCTGAAGATATTTGCGGTCTTCGGCGTTCATCATGTTCAGGCGTTTTTCGTTGATCAACAGGGTCTGGTGTTTTTGCCAGTCGGCCCAGGCCTTGGCCGAGACATGGTCAAAAATGTCCTGACCTTTGGCACCCGGGAACGGGGCGCGCTCCAGGCCTGGCAATTGTTCTTTGTACTTGCGGCACATGATGGTGCGGGTCATGACGACTCTCCTGCGTTCAATACATCGGCCGCGCGCTTCAGCAGTTTTTTCACCGGGGCGGCAAGGCCCAGGCGCGGCGGGGTGGCGAGGTTATACCAGAGCCAGTCGGCCTCGGCCACGTGATGGCCGGCCTCCTGGACCTGGACCAGCCAGGGTTCGATAGCCAGTTGGAAATGGCTGAAGGTATGGACCAGGCTCGGCAGTTCAACGTGCTTGCCCAGTTCCAGCGAATGTTGCAGTGCCAGATGTTCCAGGTCGCCGAGGTCGTCGAGTTCCGGCAGGCTCCACAAACCGCCCCACAAGCCCGTGGAAGGGCGCCGATAAAGCAGAATGGCGCCGTCGCGGTTGGCGAGCATCGGCATCAGCGTGCGCTTCTGTGGCACGGTTTTACGCGGTTTGGGGATCGGGTAGCGGGTCTCCAGGCCGAGCATGTGCGCTTCGCAGCCCTTTTCCAGCGGGCACAGCAGGCAACTCGGCTTGCTGCGGGTGCAGAGCGTAGCGCCCAGGTCCATCATCGCCTGGGTGTAGGCGTTGACCCGATCGTAAGGTGTGAAGCGCTCAGCGTTGGCCCACAGCTGTTTGGCAACCTTCGGTTCGCCGGGGTAGCCCTCTTGCGCGGTAAAGCGCGCCAGCACCCGTTTGACGTTGCCGTCGAGGATCGGCGCGCGCAGGCCCATGCTCAGGCTGGCGATGGCGCCCGCAGTGGACAAGCCGATGCCCGGCAAGTCAGTGAGTTTTTCGACATCCCGAGGAAACTCGCCGCCGTACTCGGCAACGACGATCTTCGCGGTTTTTTGCAGGTTGCGCGCACGGGTGTAGTAACCCAGCCCGGTCCACAAGTGCAGCACTTCATCTTCCGGCGCGGCGGCCAGGGCTTCGACCGTTGGCAGCGACGCCATGAACCGGTCGAAGTAGTTCAGCACGGTGCTGACCTGGGTCTGCTGCAACATGATTTCCGAGACCCACACCCGATACGGGGTGATGCCCTGTTGCCAGGGCAGGTCGTGGCGACCATGACGGTCGTACCAGTCCAGTACCGCGGTTGAAAACTGCTCGGCTTTCATCGCTTGAACAACCCCTTGAGGGCGTTTTTCAGTTCTGGACTGACTTTGTCGCCGAGTTTCTCATCGATTTTGTCGCCGAGCTTGTCACCCGCCAGCTTGCCCGCGACCTGGCCGAGACGCTCGCTGTCCAGGCGGCAGGCCTTGGCGCCGAGCTCCAGCGGGCCACGGCAGCGCAATGGCCACTCGATATTTGCATAGCGTTCGTTGACCTGGCAGGCCGGGTCCGGCATGTCGCTCTTGTCACCTTCGACGGTAATGCCGATGCGGTAATCCATGCCCAGCACCCGCAAGTCGACGTCACCGTTGCCGTTGACGGTCATGCCCGGGATGCGGACTTTCAGGTCTGGATTGCTGGCCACGCCATTGCGCAACGTCAGGTTGCCCTTGAGTTCCTGGAACGGTGTGTCCTTGCCATGAGGTTCGCCGCTGAGGGTTTTGTGGTTCAGGGTGGCGATGCCTTTGCACAACTGTTGTTCAAGGTTGGCGTTGAGCAACACGCCGTTATTGAGCACGAAACTGGCCGTGCCGTTGAGGCTGTCGATCAGTGCTTTCTGGCTGTTGCCGCTGGCGGTCAGGTTGCTGTTGAGCGTGACCAGACCTTTGACTGGCGGTTTTTTCCCTTGGCTTTCGAGAATGTTCTCCACCGGGACTTTGCTGATCTGCGTTTGCATGCTCAGCAACGGCACGGGCTGACGAACATCGAGCGTGCCCTTGGCAGCGAAGTTGCCGTTGTAGAGATCGCCATGCAGGTTTTCCAGGGTCAGCAGGCCGCCCTGGCCAGTGGCTTTCAGCGCGGCGTTCTGGATCGACAGCTTGTCGAGGGTCAGTTGGCCGAAGGTCAGGTCGGCGTCCAGATCAAGCTTGCTCAGGCGTTCCGACGGAATCAGTTTGTCGCTGCTCCAGGCGCCTTTGGTCGGAGCGTTCGGCAGTGGTGTGCTGCCAGCGCCGGCCAGTGCGTTGGTCTCGGTGCTGCTGACTTCCGACTGACGAGCCACTGCAGCGCTGTTGGCTTCGGCGGATTTTGGCGGCAGGTAGCGATCAGCGTTGAAGGTGTCGCCCTTGAGCTGCACGCGCAATGATTGCTTGGCGAAATCTTCGACGGCGATACGCCCGCTGAAGCTGCTGTCGTCGACTTTCAGGTTGAGATCGTCCAGCACCACGCTGCTCGGGGTCCCCGCCACACGGCTGACCAGTTCGACTTTGCTCAGGCTGCCCTCGGCCATGGCCGGGAGTTTCTGACCAATGCTGTCGACAAACTTCGCCAGGTCGAATTGGGCAATCGACACACCGCCGCTGATTTGCGGGGTTTTGTCCAGGTTGTTGACTTTCAGTTCGCCGAGCGCGCGCAACTGGTTGGCAGAGATCTTGATACCGGTCCATTCGGCGACGTTCGCTGCTTTATCCAACAGCAGTTGGCCTTGAGCGGCAAAGGTCACGATCTTGCCTTGCAGCGGTTCGCCGGAGATTTCACCCGCAAGTTTCATATCTTCGAACTGGTAGCGCTGGAGGGCGCGTTCGAAACGCAGCCCGCCATTGAGTTCAGTGCGCACCCGCACGTCCGGCTGGTTGCTGGCCAGGAATGCCGTCAGCTTGACCTGAATGTTGGTCGCGTCGTGCACCGGTCCGGTGCTCAGCTGGATGCTTTCGGCGCTGTACTGCTTGCCGGTTTGCTCATCGTTGTATTCAACCCGGGCGTTGTTCACGGTCAGGCTGTCGATGTCGAGACGAATCGGTTGGGCCGGTTTTTCCGCAGTGGCGGGTATTTCGGCAACCGGTTCGCTGGTGTTGCCGGTAGCCGGCGCATCCGCCTTGGCGGCGACAGGCGGGACCTTGCCGATGTCTTCCCAGTTACCGTGGCCATTTTTGTCACGGTTGAGGCGCAGGTTCAGGCCCTCGACGCGGACATCGCTCATCTGCACTTCCCGGCGCAGCAACGGCAGCACCCGTACGGACAGGCCAAGCATTTGCAGGTCGGCAAACGGCTGGGTCGGGTTGGCCAGGGTCGCGACGCCGGCTTCGTGCAGTTCAAGGCCGAGCCAGGGGAACAGGCTCCAGCCGATATCGCCATTGAGCGTCAGCTCGATGTGGGCCTTGTCGCGGGCAATTTGGCGGATCTCGTCTTTGTAGTCGTTGGGATCGAAGAAGTGGGTCAGGGCAAAGCCCAGCGCCACAATGATCAGCAACAACCCGAGAAGCACCAAACCCAGGATTTTGCCGAACGCTTTCATGGGCGAGTCCTTGTAGTGAGTCAATGTCGAAATTTAGCCAAGGAGTATAGCGCCCCGAAACCGACGACTGGTCAGTGATCGCCTAGAGCAGGTCCAGCGGCAGTTTGAGCTTGGCAGCGAGTGCCTGGGCTTCGAGGTGCCCGGCCGGGGCCTGCAAGTGCAATTTTGCCCCCGCGAGCCCGGCCATTTTTTGTGCTTCGCAGACCAGGCGTTCAGCCACGCCTCGGCGACGGGTAATTTTTCGCACGCACAACTGCGACAGGTACCAGATGTCCTGCTGCCAATGCAGGCGTGCCGCACCGAGCAGCCGGTCATTGAAACGTCCGGCGATCAGCGAGCCGTCGCGCAGGTTGTTTTCAATCAATTGCAGCTCATCGTTGAACGGTGCAATCAGCCAGCGCGGGGCATCGTGGTAGATCTTCTGCAGATCCTGCAGATCCTGATAGCTGGGTTCGTTCAGCAATTGGACGACGATGGGCATAGGGTTTCCTGTGAAAGGGTTGTTCGAGCATCGCCGGTCAGTGGCTGAAACGGCTTTTTAGCGTGTGATCGGAACAGATGTCACATAAAAGGTGATATCAGTTTGGTTTTTCTGTCACGGGCAAATGGTAATCTTTGCCCGTTCGTCGGTCCTTCTGCGACCTGTCGTCGCGCCCGAAAGGCGCTCTACTCAATAAAACGGTCATGCCGGTGTGCAACAAGGCCGAGGGTGAAGAGTGTCTGGCGAACCATACTAATAATTGGGGGAAACACAAATGAGCACGAGTACCGAGGCGGGTATTATTCCCGCCCAGTCAGCGTTCCTGTCCAAGGAGCGGATCATCGCCAAGCCCGGTTTCAACCGTTGGCTGGTTCCACCGGCCGCGTTGGCCATTCACCTGTGCATCGGCATGGCCTATGGTTTTTCGGTGTTTTGGCTGCCGTTGTCCAAAGCCCTCGGCGTGACCGCGCCGGTGGCCTGCGCGCCAGGCATGAGCTTTATCGCACAGATTTTCTCGTCCCAGTGTGATTGGCCGATCTCTATGCTCGGCTGGATCTACACCTTGTTCTTCATCTTCCTCGGCTGCTCGGCAGCGATCTGGGGTGGCTGGCTGGAACATGCCGGGCCGCGTAAGGCCGGTGTCGTGTCGGCGCTGTGCTGGTGCGGCGGTTTGCTGATTTCCGCGTTGGGGGTTTATACCCACCAGATCTGGCTGATGTGGATCGGCTCCGGCGTCATCGGGGGGATAGGCCTGGGGCTGGGCTACATCTCGCCGGTTTCGACCTTGATCAAGTGGTTCCCGGACAAGCGTGGCATGGCGACTGGCATGGCGATCATGGGCTTCGGTGGCGGAGCGATGGTCGGTGCTCCGCTGGCGGCTGCGCTGATGGGCCATTTCGCTTCGCCGGCTGGCGTCGGCGTGTGGCAGAGCTTCCTGGTGATGGCTGCGATCTACTTCGTGTTCATGATCGGCGGTGCGCTGTCGTACCGCGTTCCGCCGACTGGCTGGAAGCCTGAGGGCTGGACCGCTCCGGCGAAAAAAGCCGCGAACGCGATGATCACTCACCGTCATGTGCACGTTAACGTTGCGTGGAAAACCCCGCAGTTCCGTCTGGTGTGGCTGGTGCTGTGCCTGAACGTATCGGCGGGTATCGGCATTCTCGGTATGGCGTCGCCGCTGTTGCAGGAAGTATTCGCCGGCAAATTGCTCGGCAACGATCTGACCTTTGGTCAGCTGAATGCTTCGCAATTGGCGTCGATCGCGGCAATCGCTGCCGGTTTCACCGGTTTACTGAGTCTGTTCAACATCGGTGGACGGTTCTTCTGGGCGTCGTTCTCCGACTACCTGGGCCGCAAAAACACCTACTTCGTGTTCTTCGCCCTGGGTTTTGCCCTGTACGCGTTGATTCCCAACCTCGGCCATCTGGGCAACATCGCGCTGTTCGTGGCGGCGTTCTGCATCATTCTGTCGATGTACGGCGGTGGTTTTGCGACGGTTCCGGCGTACCTGGCGGACCTGTTCGGTACGCAAATGGTCGGTGCGATCCACGGTCGCCTGCTGACTGCCTGGGCCGCTGCCGGCGTGCTCGGTCCGGTGTTGGTGAACTACCTGCGTGAGTATCAGTTGAGCATCGGCGTCGAGCGCGCGGCTGCGTATGACATCACCTTGTACATCCTTGCGGGCCTGCTGGTGCTGGGTTTCCTCTGCAACCTGCTGGTGCGTCCGGTGGCGGATAAATACTTCATGACCGATGCTGAACTGGCCGTCGAACAGGCGCTGGGTCACGACAAAGGCGCGGATAGCACGACCGTGCTGGAGTGGAAAGCTTCCTCGGGTAGCGTGCCATTGGCCGTTGCTGCATGGCTGGTGGTGGGTATTCCGCTGGCGTGGGGCGTTTGGGTGACATTGCAGAAGACTGCCGTCCTGTTCCACTAACGCCTCCCCTGTCTGATCGTTCCCACGCTCTGCGTGGGAATGCCTCCCGTGACGCTCCGCGTCACATTCGGTCGGACGCGGAGCGTCCAAGGCTGCACTCCCACGCAGAGCGTGGGAGCGATCAGCGGTCTCGGGATGCTTGTACTGACATGTATAGCCCCGGCGGCATTGGGTTCAGCCCGTCAGGGATATCACCTCGCGTGTTTCTGTTTGGCGTCCGCGCCCCTATAATGGCTGCCTTTTTCGCCCAATGATTTTGCGGAGCTGGTGATGGCCGAACGTAAGGCGTCTGTCGAGCGCGACACTCTGGAAACCCAGATCAAAGCCTCGATCAACCTGGATGGCACCGGAAAGGCCCGATTTGATATCGGTGTTCCCTTCCTTGAGCACATGCTGGACCAGATCGCCCGTCACGGGCTGATCGACCTGGATATCGAGTGCAAGGGTGACCTGCATATCGACGACCACCACACGGTGGAAGACGTCGGTATCACGCTGGGTCAAGCCTTCACCAAAGCCATCGGCGACAAAAAAGGCATCCGTCGTTACGGTCACGCCTACGTGCCGCTCGATGAAGCGCTGTCGCGCGTGGTGATCGACTTCTCTGGCCGCCCTGGCCTGCAGATGCACGTTCCATATACCCGCGCCACTGTCGGCGGCTTCGATGTCGACCTGTTCCAGGAATTTTTCCAGGGCTTCGTCAATCACGCCAACGTCAGCTTGCACATCGACAATCTGCGTGGGCACAACACCCACCACCAGATCGAAACCGTGTTCAAGGCCTTCGGTCGCGCACTGCGCATGGCCGTCGAGCTGGATGAGCGCATGGCCGGGCAAATGCCTTCGACCAAGGGCGTTCTGTAATGCAGACGGTCGCGGTTATCGATTACGGCATGGGCAACCTGCACTCGGTGGCCAAGGCCCTCGAGCACGTCGGTGCCGGCAAAGTGCTGATCACCAGCGATGCCAACGTGATTCGCGAAGCCGACCGGGTGGTTTTCCCCGGTGTGGGCGCGATTCGCGATTGCATGGCGGAGATCCGTCGCCTGGGCTTCGACTCGCTGGTGCGTGAAGTCAGCCAGGACCGTCCGTTCCTCGGCATCTGCGTGGGCATGCAAGCCTTGCTCGAGCGCAGTGAAGAAAACGACGGCGTCGACTGCATCGGCCTGTTTCCCGGCCAGGTGAAGTTCTTCGGCAAAGGTCTGCATGAAGACGGCGAACACCTGAAAGTCCCGCACATGGGCTGGAACGAAGTGAAGCAGACGGTGGATCACCCGCTGTGGCACAACATTCCGGACCTGGCGCGTTTCTACTTCGTGCACAGCTACTACATCGCCGCCGGTAACCCGCGGCAGGTGGTGGGCGGCGGTCACTACGGTGTCGATTTCGCTGCGGCGCTGGCTGATGGCTCGCGCTTCGCTGTGCAGTTCCACCCGGAGAAGAGCCATACCCATGGCCTGCAATTGCTGCAGAACTTCGCTGCGTGGGACGGTCGCTGGTAATGGCTGTCAAGAAGAAGCCGCCGATCCTCACGCTCACACCCGAGCAAGAGAACGAGGCCAACAGCAAGATCAAGCGTTTCATGGAAGACCGCTTCGAACTCGACCTTGGCTCGTTCGAGGCGGCTGAAATTCTTGAGCTGTTTACCCGCGAAATTGCTCCGCACTATTACAACAGGGCGATTTTCGATGTGCAGACGCACCTCAAGGAGAGGTTCGAAAGCATCGAAAGCGACTTGTGGGCGCTCGAGAAAAACTGATTTCCGAGCAACGCTGAAAAATCGAATTTAAAGGTTTGCCAGATGCTGATTATTCCCGCTATCGATCTCAAAGACGGTGCCTGTGTACGTCTGCGCCAGGGCCGCATGGAAGATTCCACAGTGTTCTCCGATGACCCGGTGAGCATGGCTGCCAAGTGGGTGGAGGGCGGTTGCCGTCGTCTGCATCTGGTCGACCTGAACGGCGCCTTTGAAGGCCAGCCAGTCAACGGCGAAGTGGTCACCGCGATCGCCAAGCGCTACCCGAACCTGCCGATTCAGATCGGCGGTGGTATCCGCTCGTTGGAAACCATTGAACACTACGTAAAAGCGGGCGTGAGCTACGTGATCATCGGCACCAAAGCCGTGAAAGATCCGGCCTTCGTCGCCGAAGCCTGCCGCGCCTTCCCGGGCAAGGTGATCGTCGGCCTGGACGCCAAAGACGGCTTTGTGGCCACCGATGGCTGGGCTGAGATCAGCACCGTGCAGGTCATCGACCTGGCGAAGCAGTTTGAAGCCGACGGCGTGTCTGCGATCGTTTATACCGACATTGCCAAAGACGGCATGATGCAGGGCTGCAACGTGTCGTACACCGCAGCACTGGCCGCCGCGACGCGGATTCCGGTGATTGCGTCCGGCGGTATTCACAACCTGGGTGACATCAAGTCGCTGCTCGACGCCAAGGCGCCGGGGATCATCGGCGCCATCACCGGCCGGGCGATTTACGAAGGCACCCTCGACGTCGCGCAAGCGCAAGCTTTCTGCGATTCGTACAAAGGCTGAGGACTTACCATGGCGCTGGCCAAACGCATCATTCCTTGCCTGGACGTGGATAACGGCCGGGTCGTCAAAGGTGTGAAGTTCGAGAACATCCGTGACGCCGGCGATCCGGTAGAAATCGCCCGTCGCTACGACGAGCAGGGTGCCGACGAGATTACCTTTCTCGACATCACCGCCAGCGTCGATGGCCGCGATACCACGTTGCATACCGTCGAGCGCATGGCCAGCCAGGTGTTCATCCCGCTGACCGTCGGCGGTGGCGTACGCACCGTGCAAGACATCCGCAACCTGCTCAATGCCGGTGCAGACAAGGTCTCGATCAACACCGCGGCGGTGTTCAATCCAGAGTTTGTCGGCGAAGCGGCGCAGCATTTCGGCTCGCAATGCATCGTTGTCGCCATCGACGCCAAGAAGGTTTCACTGCCGGGCGAAACCCCGCGCTGGGAGATCTTCACTCACGGCGGTCGCAAACCTACCGGGCTGGATGCGGTGGAGTGGGCGAAGAAGATGGAAGGTCTGGGAGCCGGCGAAATCCTGCTGACCAGCATGGACCAGGACGGCATGAAAAACGGCTTTGACCTGGGCGTCACGCGAGCTATCAGCGATGCCCTGGGGATTCCGGTGATTGCCTCTGGTGGCGTCGGCAATTTGCAGCACCTGGCTGACGGCATCCTCGAAGGTCATGCCAGCGCGGTGTTGGCGGCGAGTATTTTCCACTTCGGCGAATACACCGTGCCGGAAGCCAAGGCTTACATGGCGCAACGGGGTATCTGCGTCCGGTAAAGGCCTGTGGACAGCATGGCGGGCTCAGGGCAAGCTTGGGCACGCCATGGATTCCGGTAAACCGTCATGCTCAAACATCTTCTTCTGGTACTCGCCAGCGCCTCGTTATTATTGGCTGGCGCTGCGCATGCTGCAGAAAAAAACGGCACCGATCTGGTGTTGCTGACGGAAAACTTCCCGCCTTACAACATGGCGAAGAACGGCAAGAACTTCGCTCAGGAAGACAATATCAATGGCATCGCCGTGGACATCGTCCGCGAGATGTTCAAGCGCGCCGAAATCACCTACAGCCTGACCCTGCGTTTTCCTTGGGAGCGAATTTACAAGCTCGCCCTGGAAAAACCTGGTTATGGCGTGTTCGTCATGGCGCGGCTGCCGGACCGGGAAAAGCTCTTCAAATGGGTCGGCCCCATCGGCCCGGATGACTGGATCATGCTGGCCAAGGCTGACAGCAAGATTACCCTCGAGTCGCTGGCGCAGGCGCGCAAATACAAGATCGGAGCCTATAAGGGTGATGCGATTGCCGAGACATTGGCCAAGCAGGGTCTGAAGCCGATCGTGGTGCTGCGCGATCAGGACAACGCGAAGAAACTGGTCAACGGCCAGATCGACCTTTGGGCGACGGGAGATCCTGCCGGTCGTTACCTCGCTCGGCAGGATGGTGTGACTGGCCTCAAGACCGTACTGCGTTTCAACAGTGCGCAGCTTTATCTGGCGCTGAACAAAGACGTGTCCGACGAAATCGTCGCCAGGCTTCAGGCCGCGCTGGATCAGTTGCGCAAGGAAGGCGTGGTGGACGACATCATGGCGCGGTATCTCTGATGGCGTTCAGTGCATTTCGAGCGGTTGGTCTGCGATCAACAAGGTAAACCGCCCACGTGAATGCATTGCGCAAAAGTGTTGTGGTAATGGGCTGTTCTGCGCTGTTGACGCCAATGATACACAGCACGTGGGCGCCGGTTTGAGGCCCTATGGTCCGGTTGATATAAGGCGAGGCTGAGTCAAAGGTCGCACTGTAATGATCCGGTACACGGCAATCTTTTGCGTTGCGTGTGGTTTTGTATCGATAGAACGGTGCGCTGATTGAAAACCTGTAATTCCAGGTTGGCAAAATACTTTCCTGAACAGTGCTCCGCTCCACGTAGACGTGGCTTCGTATGTTCCAGGGTTCTTCGATAGCGATGTCCACGGGCTGCAACAAGCAGTTTGTCGAGCTGCCGTCGAACACGCCATTGATAAAACAGTAGTGCAGAAAGTTGGCGGCGTAGCTGTAGTTGTAGGTGCTCGCCTCGCAGGAGTCGCTGTAACGGCACTCTGACCGGTCTGTTCCATCGGAAGCCAATGCGTACTTGCTGACGATGCTGGTGATATCACCGTTGCTACGATCCAGCATCGGACTTCCGGAGCTGCCGCCGCGGATTGCATCGCATCGATTTCTGAATGCCAGCGGGAATACACCCGGATGTCCGATAAAGCTACCGGCCGATTGTTCCGAGCAAACGCTCATGCGCAGGCCTTGTTCGGTGAACCCTGGTGGAGCTCCAATGTTTAGCACGTCGCGACTCTCGTCGCTCTGGTGGGCGGCAAGTTTGAGTGGTTTGACACCTGAATTGATGAGGCTTGCCAGTGATTGCTCAACCTTGATTACTGCGAGATCGGTGCCGACAGTGCTGCTCCAAAGGGCGGTGCGTACCGGGTAGGTGATCTGCCGCTCAGGTTCGTCATAAAAGTAGTTGAAGGTGATGTTCGCAACGATGGGCACGTTGGTGCGTGCGGTACCGTATTCGTAGAGCACGCAATGACCGCTGGTGATCAGATACGCAGGCCCTACGGCTTTGCCTTCGCTGTTTCGGGTGTCGAGCAGGGAGGCGGTGCATGAAGCGCCGGAACTGAAGGTCAGGCGTCCGATGCCGCTCCAGAGTGTGTAGCGCTTATCGATGTTTTGCAGTGCTTTCGAAACTGATCCGTTGATGGCGCCTTCTCCCAGGTCCCGCGCTTGCAGGCAGGTACTGGTGATCAGCAGGCAGTAAAGGATTAGATGATTGATGTATTTCATGGCCATTCCTTGGGGATGAAATTCCGAGCGAGCTTTATCCTGGCACGTGCCTGAGTACCTGAAGGCATAGATAGTTATTGCATCGCAGCCAGCCGAAGATCGATGTGCAGGCGTGTTTCAGCGGGTGCGGTAGTTCCCATTGGTGCCATGGGCCGCCGTCGCGCGATTGCCGCGCACGCTGATCATCATCTTGATATCGATCCAGTCGATACCCTGGGCTTTGAGCTTGGGCAATTCTCGCTCAAGCACCGTCAGCGTTTGCGGATACGGATGGCCGATCATCACCGCCGAGCCTTGTTTGCGGGCCAGACTGATGGCGGTCTGTAGTTGAGTGAGGATTGCGGCCTCGGTGCGCTCGTCATCGAGAAACACATCCCGCGAAACGCTGGCCAGATCAATCTTCTGCGCCTCGGCGGCAGCGACTGTCTGAGCGCTGGTACGGCTGTCGACAAAGAACTTGTGCCGACGTTGCAGCTCGGCCATCAGCCAGGTCATGGCGGGTTGCTGGGCGGTCATGCGGCTGCCCATGTGGTTGTTGATGCCGCTGGTATAGGGCACGGCATTGAACGCCGCATTCAGGCGTTTCTCAAGCTCTTCGATCGGGAGTTCGGGATGCCAGGCGAACGGGCCGGTAGCCGGGTCCATGGGCATGTGCAGCATGACAATCTTGCCGGCGCGGTGGGCCTCGCGGGCAAATTCGGCAGCGTGGGGGGTGTCGGGCATGATTGCCGTGGTCACCGGCCCGGGCAGTGCCAGCACGCGGCGGTCGCGTGGCAGGTTTTGCCCGAGGTCATCGATGATCAGGCTCAGGTAGGCCTTGTGTGGCGCCGCCGTCTCGGCAGGCGCCGCATGAGCAGCGCCTGCCAGACAGCACAGCAGACTGAGGATGACCCGCAAACGCATCTCAGTGGCCGCGGGTGATGCTCAGGCCTTTGAGCAGGCTCAGGGCCTGGGCCAATTGGTAATCGTCGTCCTGTGGCATCGGTTTGGCTTTGCCGCTGGACTTGGTTGGCTTGTCGGCGCCGCCGTTGCCATTGCCCAGGTGACCTTGCAGATCGGCTTCCTTGAAGTACTCGCCGTCCTGTTCGTTGGTGATCTTGGCCTTGCGCACTTCGATGTCCGGAACGATGCCCTGGGCCTGGATCGAGCGCCCGTTTGGCGTGAAGTACAACGCGGTGGTGATCTTCAGCGCACGGTCGTTGTTCAGTGGCAGTACGGTTTGCACCGAACCTTTACCGAAACTGGTGGTGCCCATGACCACTGCGCGTTTTTGATCCTGCAAGGCGCCGGCGACAATTTCTGAAGCCGAGGCGCTACCGCCGTTGATCAGCACGACCATTGGCACCGCTTCGCTTTCGTCCTTGCCGGTGGCAGAGAAGCGCAGTTCGGAGTTGGCGATGCGGCCCTTGGTGTAAACGATCAGGCCTTTGGTGATGAAGTGGTCGACCACTTCGACCGCCGCTTGCAGCACGCCGCCCGGGTTGTTGCGCAGGTCAAGCACGATGCCGCTGAGCTTCTTGCCATTGTCCTTGCGCAACTTGGCCAGCGCCTTGGAGACCTCTTCGCCGGTCTTGACCTGGAACTGGGTGATGCGGATGTAGGCGTAGCCCGAATCCAGCAACTGGCTCTTCACGCTCTTGACCTGGATGGTCGCGCGGGTCAGCGTCACGTCGAACGGTGCACCACCATCGCGCACCAGGGTCAGAGTGATCTTCTCGCCGATCTTGCCGCGCATCTTGTCCACGGCTTCGGTCATGCTCTGGCCGCGGGTTGGCTGGCCGTTGATCTTGACGATGAAGTCGCCCGCCTGGATGCCGGCCTTGGAGGCAGGGGTGTCATCGATCGGCGAAACGACTTTGATGAAACCGTCTTCGGCGCCGACTTCGATGCCCAGGCCGCCGAATTCGCCGCTGGTGCTTTCCTGCAACTCGGCAAAGTCTTCCGGGCCGAGATAGGCGGAGTGCGGGTCAAGGTTGCTGAGCATGCCCTTGATGGCATTCTCCAGCAGGGTCTTGTCGTCAACCGGTTCGACATAGGCAGCCTTGATCCGGTCCATGACCTCGGCAAAGGTGCGTAGCTCTTCCAGCGGCAATGGCGCCTTGGTGGTCGCAGCAGTGCCCGCAGGCGCAACCGCCGGGGCCGGTTGAGCGGCAAACGCCAACGGCGCACCGATCACCAGAGCGATCGTCAGGGCCAGCGAATTGAGGCGGGACAAATGCAGCATGTCGAACGAACTCCTAATGTAGGTGACTCAACGCCTATCCTTGCGCGCGGCACCATTGTGCTGGATCACTCGGGTGACCCTGCTGACGAATAGCGAAATACAGTGCAGGTGTGTCCTGGCCACCACTGTTACCGACAGTGGAGATGGATTCACCGGCCTTGACCACGTCACCGGCCGCTTTAAGCAGCGTCTGGTTGTGGCCGTACAAACTCAAAAAACCATTGCCGTGGTCGAGGATCACCAGCAAACCGGCACCGCGCAACCAGTCGGCAAACACCACGCGACCGCCGTGTACGGCATGCACCTGGCTGCCCGCGGAGGCGCTGATCATCACGCCGTCCCACTTTGTTCGGGCATCGTCGCCACGGGTTTCACCAAAACGCGCAAGCAATCGACCATCGACAGGCCACGGAAGTTTTCCGCGGGCTGAAGCAAAGGGACCGCCGAAGGACTCGCCTGCACTTGAAACCAGTGCGCCGGGTGTCGACTTGGCGGGTTTGCGTGGGGCATCAGTAGGGGACTCAGCCCGGGCCTGAGCCTCACGTAAACGCTTTTTTTCGGCTTCCTGCTGGGCGATCAGCGCTTTTTGTCGCGCTTCTTCCGCCTCGCGTGCCTGGCGGGCCAGGGTTTCTTCGATGGTTTTGAGTACTTTAGACAGGTCGGCCTGGTCCTGCTCGCGGGTTTGCAGCTTCTGGTCGCGGGCTTTCACGTCGTCGTTGAGCTTGGCCAGGACTTGCTGACGCTCCTTGCGGACTTTCTCGAGTTCGTCGCGCTGGCTGTCGAGGCTACTTTTCTGCACCAGCAACTGGGCTTGTTGCAGGGCGATATCCTGCTCGACGTTGGCCAGCTGGCGAAGGGTTTCGTTGAAATTCTTCAACTGCTCCAGGCGTGCCTGGCTCAAGTAGTCGTAATAGGTGAGGGTGCGGGCGAATTTTTCCGGGTTCTGCTGGTTGAGCAGCAGCTTCAGGTACTCCTGACGGCCGTTCTGATAGGCCGCGCGGGCCTGAATGGCGATCAGTCGCTGCTGTTCAATGCGCGCGCTCTGGAGTTTTTTTTTCTCACCATCGAGTCGCTGTATCTCGGATTCGCTTTTCTTCAGCTCTTTTTGCAGTGCATCGACCTGCTTTTCGAGCTTGCCCATCTCGGTCTCGGTGCCTTTGAGCTCCTTTTGCACGCCGGACTTTTCTTCCTGCAACTTGCCCAGCAGCTTTTTCAGCTCGGCAATATCCTGACGCGTGGCGTCCAACTGTTGCTGGGTTTGCGCGCGTTCATCGGCAAACGCCGGATGGAGCAGGCAGGTCAGGGCAAGGGCAATCAGGGCGCGAAGCATAAAGGCGGGCGACACCAGGGGAAAAAGGACAGCCTAGTATGCCCGGCCAAGGCTGTAAAAAAAACGTCCATTTCTGGCTGTGTGATAACTGGACTGAAAAACACCGAAAACCAATGTGGGAGCGGGCTTGCTCGCGAAAGCGGAGTGTCATGCGACAACAATGTTGCCTGATACCCCGCTTTCGCGAGCAAGCCCGCTCCCGCAGCCGATTTATGGTGTGTCAGGGGGGATTTAAGCAATCCCCCCCTTTTGATCACACCAGAATCGACGTACCGGTCATCTCGGCAGGCTTTTCCAGCCCCAGCAGCATGAGCATGGTTGGTGCCACATCCGCCAGTACACCGCCTTCACGAACCTTGAGGTTGCGTTTACCGACGTAGATGAACGGTACTGGTTCGGTGGTGTGAGCGGTGTGCGCCTGACCAGTGGATTCGTCGGACATTTGCTCGACGTTGCCGTGGTCGGCGGTGATCAGCGCTTCGCCGCCGACTTTTTCCAGGGCATCGACGATGCGACCGACACACAGGTCCAGGCACTCGACGGCTTTCACCGCGGCATCGAACACGCCGCTGTGGCCGACCATGTCGCCGTTGGCGTAATTGACCACGATCACGTCGTAGCGCTGGTTTTCGATCGCATCGACGATCCTGTCGGTGACTTCCGGCGCGCTCATTTCTGGCTGCAAGTCATAGGTCGCGACTTTCGGCGACGGGATCAGGATACGTTCTTCGCCCGGGAACGGTTCTTCGCGACCACCGGAGAAGAAGAAGGTCACGTGAGCGTATTTTTCGGTTTCGGCGATACGCAGCTGGGTTTTGCCGTTTTTAGCCAAATAGTCGCCCAGCACGTTTTCCAGGCTGCCCGGCGCAAAGGCCGACGGTGCAGGAATGCTGGCGGCGTATTGAGTCAGCATGACGAAGCCGGCCAGTTTCGGCTGGCGAGCGCGCTCGAAGTCCTTGAAATCGTCTTCGACGAAGACCCGGGTCAGCTCGCGGGCGCGGTCGGCGCGGAAGTTCATGAACACCACGGCGTCGCCGTCTTCGACCTTGACTGGTTCACCGATGGTGGTGGCTTTGACGAATTCGTCGCTCTCGCCACGTTCGTACGCGGCTTGCAGACCCTGTTGGGCGGTGGCGGCGTTGAATTCGCCGATCCCGTCAACGATCAGGTTGTAGGCCTGGGACACGCGATCCCAGCGGTTGTCGCGGTCCATGGCGAAATAGCGGCCAATGATGCTGGCGATCCGGCCTTTGCCCAGCGTCTTGAATGCTTCATCCAGCAGCTCGATCGACGACTGTGCGCTTTTTGGCGGCGTGTCGCGGCCGTCGAGAAAGGCGTGCAGGTAGATCTTCTCGGCGCCGCGCTTGAAGGCCAGTTCGGCCATGGCGATCAGGTGATCCTGGTGGCTGTGCACGCCGCCTTCGGACAGCAGACCCATGAAGTGCACGGCTTTGCCGGCAGCAACGGCTTTGTCCACGGCGGCGCAGATGGTCGGGTTCTCGAAGAACTCGCCATCGCGGATCGCTTTGGTCACGCGGGTGAAGTCCTGATACACCACGCGGCCTGCGCCGAGGTTCATGTGGCCGACTTCCGAGTTGCCCATTTGCCCGTCCGGCAGGCCGACGTCCATGCCCGAACCCGAGATCAGGCCGTTCGGTACGGTGGCGTACAAACGGTCGAGGACCGGCTTTTTGGCCGCGAACACGGCGTTGGATTCCTGGCTTTCACTGTGACCGAAGCCGTCGAGAATAATCAGGACCAAAGGTTTAGGCGTGGTAGTCATGGATTCCACTCTGGCTTAAGTTAAAGGGGCGATGGAAAAGGGAGTGGCAGTTTAAAGGCAAGTTCATTCCACGTCACCGCCGGGCGGGGTTTGGTCGTCCATGGCGGCTGTGTATACTGGCCGACATTTTAACGCCCTGGAACCTCCTTGATGGTTGCTCACCTGATTGAATTTGCCACTAACCACTATTTGCTCGTCGGTATCTTCGTCGTTCTGCTGGCGTTGTTGATCGCCCGCGAAATGAGCCGTGGCGGCCGCAGCCTCAGCACCGCCGAGCTGACTGCGCTGGTCAACAAGGACCAGGGCGTCGTCGTCGACATCCGTCCAAGCAAGGATTTCGCCGCTGGTCACATTGTTGGCGCGCTGAACATTCCGCAGGACAAACTGACCGCTCGCGTTGGCGAACTGGAAAAGCACAAGGCCAAGACCATCATTCTGGTCGATGCCCTGGGCCAGCACTCCGGTACTCACGCTCGCGAGCTGTTGAAGTCCGGCTTCACCGCAGCCAAGCTGTCCGGCGGGATCTCCAGCTGGAAAGCCGACAATCTGCCGCTGGTGAAGTGATATGAAAAACGTCGTCGTCTATTCCAGCGATTACTGCCCCTACTGCTCCCGAGCCAAGTACCTGCTCGAGAACAAGGGCGTAGCCTTCGAAGAGATCAAGGTCGATGGCAAGCCGCAGGTGCGTGCCGAGATGGCCCAGAAAGCCGGACGTACGTCCGTGCCGCAAATCTGGATCGGCAGCACCCACGTTGGTGGTTGTGATGATTTGTTTGCCCTGGACCGCGCCGGCAAGCTCGACGCACTGCTCAGAGCCTGACTAAACCCTTAAGATCAGCAAACCCTACAAGACCCCGAGATCAAGAAGGATCTGTGATGACTGACCAACAGAACACTGCTGCTACTGAAGAAGAAACTGCACCGCAATTCTCCTTGCAGCGCATTTATGTGCGTGACCTGTCCTTCGAAGCCCCGAAAAGCCCGGCGATCTTCCGCCAGCAGTGGGAGCCGAGCGTTGGTCTGGACCTGAACACCCGTCAGAAAGCGCTGGAAGCTGACTTCCACGAAGTCGTGCTGACCCTGTCGGTTACCGTGAAAAACGGTGACGAAGTGGCGTTCATCGCTGAAGTCCAGCAAGCCGGTATCTTCCTGATCAAGAACCTCGACGAAGCCTCGATGAGCCACACCCTCGGTGCTTTTTGCCCGAACATCCTGTTCCCGTACGCTCGCGAAGCTCTGGACAGCCTGGTGACCCGCGGTTCGTTCCCGGCCCTGATGCTGGCTCCGGTGAACTTCGATGCCCTGTACGCGCAAGAAGTGCAACGCATGCAGCAAGACGGCGTACAGACCGTTCAGTAAGCGTTCGATGCTGCAACGAAAAAAGCGCCGTAACAGGCGCTTTTTTTATGGTTGTCGAGTCGTAGCAGCTATTGATCGTTCCCACGCTCTGCGTGGGAATGCCTCAAGGGACGCTCTGCGCCCAGTGACGCGGAGCGTCACGGGCTGCATTCCCACGCGGGAGCGTGGGAACGATCATGTACGGGGCTCAGGGGGTTATTTGAAGCCGAGCTGGCGCCAGCCTTCGTATACGGCCACCGCCACGGTGTTGGACAGGTTCAGGCTGCGGCACCCTTCGCGCATCGGCAGGCGCAGGCGCTGTTCGGCAGGCAGGGCATCGAGTACCTCGGCGGGTAGGCCACGGCTTTCCGGTCCGAACAGGAAGGCATCACCCTCGGCGAAGCTGGCGTCGTGGAACGGCCGCGAGCCCTTGGTGGTGAAGGCGAACAAGCGCGGATGGCCGAGGCTTTCCAGACAACTGGCAAGGTCGGCATGGCGTTGCAAGGTGGCATACTCGTGGTAATCGAGACCGGCCCGGCGCAGGCGCTTGTCGTCCATCTCGAAGCCCAGCGGTTCGATCAAATGCAGGTGGCAGCCACTGTTGGCGCATAGCCTGATAACGTTGCCGGTATTCGGCGGAATTTCTGGTTGGAAAAGGATGACGTGAAACATGCACGGCTCCGAAGGTAAAGATGGGCAGCATTCTACGCCTGAAGTGGACCCGCGACCGAAGCTATTCCCTCGGGTGATGGCCTCCTTGGCGATCGTCGGCGTCATGGTCGGGATGATGATCGGTCGCCTGACCGAGCCCGACCCTACAGTATTGCAACAGGTTGAGGTCGAACCCGATGGCTTGGTGGTGTGGTTCAACAATGAACCGAAGACCCACGGCGAGTTCATCGACGGTAGCGTCGCGTTGCTGTTCGAGGCTGAAGGCAAGGCACAAAACGGCCAGTTGAAGCTCAACGACAAGGACGTGAACTGGCGGGTGCGATTGAGTGATAAGGGCTTGTTGCTGACGCTGGTGGCGGCCCGGCCCCTGAAGGGTGAGTGGGCCGGTAGCGAGGTCAATGACCGCTGGCGGTTGGAGATCCATCTCCAGGAGCAATAAAAGAGGGAATCCCCGGCCTGCCTGTACCAAGGTTCCCCAAAACGGGAGGGGGTTCGTCGCGGTCTGCGTGATGAACCCCGGATGTAAAGAGGGGAATCCCCGGCCTGCCTGTACCAAGGCCCCCGAAACTGGGTAGTGAATCGAATCACTGATTGGACTATTGCAGGGCGCGTGCCAGGTTTTGATATGTGGCAACAAAAAACCTGCGTGAAGCGCTGAAAGCCCCGTGTTCCGGGGCTTTGGTTTTTTTGTGCAATGGTTTTTGGTGTTGCTGGAGGCGGGATTTTGCTTGCCGTGGAATGCGCGATTGCGGTTCACGGTGCATTGAGGCGGTGCACGCAGGCCCTGGCTTTAGATCGTTCCCACGCTCTGCGTGGGAATGCTGCCCCGGACGCTCGGCGTCCGCTGTGACGCAGAGCGTCACTGGATGCATGCCCACGCAGAGCGTGGGCACGATCATGTATCAGGCCTCATCCCCTTCATCGTCATCGCCGCTGTCGACCTTCATCCCCAGCTCCTTGATCTTGCGGGTCAAGGTGTTGCGGCCCCAGCCCAGTAACACGGCGGCGTCGCGGCGGCGGCCGGCGGTGTGTTTGAGGGCGGTTTCGATCATGATCCGCTCGAAGCTCGGTACGGCGCTGTCAAGCAGGCTCGACTGACCACGCGCCAACGCCTGATCGGCCCACTGACGCAGTGCTTGCTCCCAGTTGGTCACCGGTGCCGAATCCTGCGGCAAGCTCAGCAGCTCTGGTGGCAGGTCACTGATGTGCACTTCGCGACCCGACGCCATCACCGTGATCCAGCGACAGGTGTTTTCCAGCTGCCGTACGTTGCCTGGCCACGGCAGGTTCTTCAGGTATTCCTCGGTTTCGCTTTTCAGCAGCTTCGGCTCCACCGCCAGTTCTTGTGCGGCGCGGGCGAGGAAATGCTTGGCCAGGGTCGGAATGTCTTCGCGACGGTCCGACAGGCGCGGAATGTGGATGCGGATCACGTTCAGGCGGTGGAACAGGTCTTCACGGAATTTCCCGGCGTGTACCAGGGTTTCCAGGTTCTGGTGAGTCGCGGCAATGATGCGCACATCGACCTTGACCGGCACGTGACCGCCGACGCGATAGAACTCGCCATCGGCCAGTACCCGCAGCAAGCGCGTCTGGGTGTCGGCTGGCATGTCGCCGATTTCATCGAGGAACAGTGTGCCGCCATCCGCTTGTTCAAACCGTCCGCGCCGCAGGTTGGCCGCGCCGGTGAACGCGCCTTTTTCGTGACCAAACAGCTCGGACTCCATCAGGTCCTTGGGGATTGCCGCCATGTTCAGTGCGATAAACGGTGACGCCGCACGCGGGCTGTGGCGGTGCAGGGCGTGGGCCACCAGTTCTTTACCGGTACCGGATTCTCCGTTGATCAGCACGGTGATGTTGGAGTGGCTCAAACGGCCAATGGCGCGAAACACTTCCTGCATCGCCGGTGCTTCACCGATGATTTCCGGGGTGCGGGCCAGGATTGGCGCCACTTCCAGGCCTTGCTGTTCCTGGGCATGCTGGTTGGCGCGCTTGACCAGCGACACCGCTTCATCGACGTCGAACGGTTTTGGCAGGTACTCGAACGCACCGCCCTGATAGGACGCGACAGCGCTGTCCAGGTCGGAGTGCGCTGTCATGATGATCACTGGCAGCCTTGGGTGTTGCTCGCGAATCCGTGCCAGCAGGTCCAGGCCGCTGGTGCCGGGCATGCGGATGTCGGAGATGATCACGTCCGGTTGTTGGCGCGCCAGGCGGCTCATCACGCCATCGGCGCTGTCGAAGCTTTGCGTGGTCATGCCTTCCTGTTGCAAGGCTTTTTCCAGGACCCAACGGATAGAACGGTCGTCATCGACGATCCACACGGTTTCACTACGGCTCATGTCGATGTGGCTCCTTGTTCCAGTGGCAGAAAGATCGAGAACGTGGTGTGGCCTGGATGGCTGTCACATTCGATCAGGCCCTGGTGCTGGCTGATGATGTTCTGGGTAATGGCCAGGCCGAGCCCGGTACCGTCCGGGCGGCCGCTGACCATGGGGAAGAAGATGGTTTCCTGCAGGTCTGCTGGAATTCCCGGGCCGTTGTCGATGATTTCGAGCTTGGTCACCAGGCGATGGCGCACGTGGCCGATGGTGAACTGGCGCATGGCACGCGAACGCAGGGTGATGCGGCCCAGACGCAACTCGTTCTGGGTGCTGATGGCCTGCATCGCATTGCGCACGATATTCAGCACGGCCTGAATCATTTGCTCGCGGTCGATCAACACGTCCGGAATGCTCGGGTCGTAGTCGCGCACCAATGTGATGCAGCCTTGGCTCTCGGCTTCCACCAGATGACAGACGCGCTCCAGCACTTCGTGGACGTTGCACAGGGCTAGCGACGGCAGTTTGTTCGAGCCGAGCATGCGATCGACCAGATTACGCAGGCGGTCCGCTTCCTCGATGATGACGTTGGTGTAGTCCTTGAGGCTTTCTTCCGGCAGCTCGCGGGCCAGCAACTGAGCGGCGCCGCGAATCCCGCCGAGCGGGTTCTTGATCTCGTGAGCGAGGCCGCGCACCAGCATCTTGCTGGTTTCCTGCTTGGAGAGTTGCGCTTCTTCTTTGGTGATGCGCAGCAAGCGATCACGCGGGTGGACTTCGAGCAGCAGCAGCGTGTCGCCATTGCTCAGGATCGGCGTCACCGCATAGTCGACGGTCAGGGTCTGGCCGGTCAGCGCGGTGAGCATCGCTTCGCGCTTGGTAAACGGGTGCGCTTGTTCGACTGCCTGGCGCAGGGAGTTCAAGGCTTCGGTCGACTCGGTGAACAGCTCGCTGATGAATTGCCCATGGCTGCGCTGGCCGCTGATGGCCAGGAGCATTTCCGCCGCGGGGTTCATGTACTCAAGGCGCAGTTCGGCGTTGAGCAGAATGGTGGCGGTCGTCAGGTTGTCGAGTAGTAAGCGGTGCAGTGCGTCGCTGATGGTCATTAGGACCTCTTTTGGAGCGTGGCGGCTCAGAGACTGGTCTGAATCACGCGCGTGAACCGAGCGCTGATACGAGGAAAATGCAAAAACCAAACCAAGGCTCCGAAAAGAAGCGTTCAGGCCCTGAAATAGGCGTTTTAAGCGCGATTGCGTGGCGTTCTGCCGGCGTTTACGGGTATTTTCGAACCAAAATGGGTTGGAATATGGGTAGGGTGCAGTGCATTGCACCAATATAGTGCGCAAACCTGAACAAAGTTCAGAAGAAAGAAAAAATCCCGACTTTTTCTTCTTCGGGCTTATCCGCGAGCGGGCATTCCGGGCGTTGGCCGTAATCGGTCAGGGTGCAAGGCTTGACCAGGCGCTTCTGCGCCAGTGAGATACGCAGCATGTGGAATGGCTGGTTAGCCGTGCGTTCGACAATCCGCCCGTGTTCGTCGAGGATTTCCACCGCCAGTTGATGGGTGCCGCGATCAATATTGCTCAAGGCGAACACCGGGCTCGGGCCGGGATCGGCAGTCGGTTGGCCGTCCAGTAACAACCGATAGCGATGGCCGCGTTGCAAGGTGGGTTCGTTGGTGACACTAACGATCACTTCCCCCGCGCTGCTGCGAACCGAAGCGTCCGGTTCCGGTACGAGTACGCGAAGCATGTCGTAGTGAAACAGGGGTTTTTCTTCAGGCTTCTTTGGGGCTGCTTGCGGTATTGCCCTGCCGGGATTGGCCGACATGCGATTACCCGGCGCGAGTGTGACTCGCTTGGCGTTTCCAGGGCGGGGTTGATCGGTGAAGACCCGATTGCCCTGGGCGTCGACGTAGGTGTAGACCTCGGCCTGCACGGGCAGTGCGGTCAGCCACAGGCACATGGCGATTATCCAGCACCTCATGGGATGTGTACTCGCTGCACGGTGAAGGTAAGGGTCGGGCTTTGCTGCACCAGACTTTCTCCGGCCAGCACCTGCACCGCGAGACGGTGTTCGCCGCGATCGATGTTTACCAGTTGCAAGCGCGGCACGTTGCTCGGCTGACCATACGGTTGACCGTCCAGCAACAATCGAAACAGATGTGACCCATGCAAGCGTGGCTGAATCTGCACGCTGACGGTGAAGGTGCCGTTGTTGGCGCGCAGGGCCTCATCGCTGGGCAGGCCGGTCAGTTCCAGTACTGAATACACGGCGTTTTTGTCTGCGTGCGGGGCCGGTTGTTCGGGCGCTATTGGTGCTTGGCGTTCGATGCTGTTGAGTGGTGGCAACTCGACGGCCTGGCTCTTCACGCCATCGGGCGGCTGATTGCTGTAGGCGGTATTGCCGCTGGCGTCGGTGTAGCGGTAGATCTGCGCGGTGGCGGGCAGGGCGATCAGCATCAGGATGAACAGAAAACCACGACCCATAAAAAACGCCCAATAAACGAAAACGTTGGTTTGCAGCATAGGCCAGGGTTAGGTGTTGGCCCAATTCACTAACACCCTGACACGAAACAGCGATCAACCTCGCGTAGGCGCTGGCGAAACCTGCGATCTTTTGATCTTGCTCTTTAAAAAACAAGAGATCGCAGCCTGCGGCAGCTTCTACGGATGGGCGCTGCACAATTCGGCAGTGGCGCGTACCAACGCTAGCTCGCGCAGCGGCACTTGGGTCGCGGCTTTATTGGCTTTGGCCAGCCATTGCGGGCAGTGGGGATCATTGCGATACGGGGTGAAATCGGCCAGTTGTTGCAGCAGGCGCGTTTGTAACAGATCGAGTTGCGGGCGGATCAGGCCAACGAGGTCGGGGCGAGGGTCGTTGGGCGCTTTGCCTTGTGCGTGCCAGTCGGACAAATGCGCGTACTGCACTAACTTGTTGGCTTCGATCTGCGCCGAGAAGAACTGCTCAACGGCTTCATTGCTCAATTTATAGTAGGGCGCCTCGGCGAGAGCGTCGGCAATGACTTCATGTTCACGCTGCCGATCCTCGACAGGTTTGCCGCTGTCCCACTTGCTTAGCGCGACTTTGTCAGCAATCACCAGTCGCTCCTGAATGGTGCTGAGCAGCGGGGCGAGGGCTGCGGGTGCCGGGGTTGGAGCTGGAGCGTGAGTGGCTGCGGTGGCAGCGAAGGCGGTGTTGGCAAGTAGGGCGGTGAACAGTGCAAGGCTCAAGCGTAGGTACATGGGACGTCTCTTCTTCATTCCGTGGAAGGGCATGATGTCTATAACAGTAGGCCCGATAATAAGTGTTCGCCCACAAAAAAGGCCTCCCGAAGGAGGCCTTTTCGCGTTACGCCGCTTGCGCGAGCGTTACTGGATCAGCAGCTATAGTACAGCTCGTATTCCAGTGGGTGTACGAAGGTGCGTACTTTGATTTCTTCTTCGCTTTTCAGGGCGATGTAAGCGTCGATGAAGTCGTCGCTGAAAACGCCGCCTTTGGTCAGGAACGCACGACCTTTGTCCAGCTCTTCCAGGGCTTCTTTCAGGCTGCCGCAAACTTGTGGGATCTCTTTCGCCTCTTCAGGCGGCAGGTCGTACAGGTTTTTGTCAGCCGCATCGCCTGGGTGGATCTTGTTCTGGATGCCGTCCAGGCCAGCCATCAACAGTGCAGCGAAGCCCAGGTACGGGTTGGCTGCCGGATCCGGGAAACGTGCTTCGATACGGCGAGCGCGAGGGCTCGACACGTAAGGAATACGGATCGAAGCGGAACGGTTGCGAGCCGAGTAGGCCAGCATTACTGGAGCTTCGAAACCTGGGACCAGACGCTTGTAGGAGTTGGTCGACGGGTTGGTGAAGCCGTTCAGGGCCTTACCGTGCTTGATGATGCCGCCGATGAAGTACAGGGCGGTGTCGGACAGGCCGGCATAACCTTCGCCAGCGAAGGTGTTCTTGCCATCTTTGGCGATGGACAGGTGAACGTGCATACCCGAACCGTTGTCGCCGTACAGCGGCTTAGGCATGAAGGTCGCGGTGCGGCCGTATGCATCAGCAACGTTGTGTACACAGTACTTCAGGGTCTGAACTTCGTCAGCCTTGGCGACCAGGGTGTTGAACTTCACACCGATTTCGTTCTGGCCGGCAGTCGCCACTTCGTGGTGGTGAACTTCGATGACCAGGCCCATTTCTTCCATGGCGTTGCACATGGAGGTACGGATTTCGTGGTCGTGGTCGAACGGCGGAACCGGGAAGTAGCCGCCTTTGACACCTGGACGGTGGCCTTTGTTGCCGCCTTCCACGTCCTGGTCGGACATCCACGAACCTTGTTCGGAGTAGATCTTGAACATCGAGCCGGAGATGTCGGACTTGAACTTCACTTCGTCGAAGATGAAGAACTCAGGCTCTGGACCGACGAAAACGGTGTCGCCGATGCCGGTGGACTTCAGGTATTCCTCGGCACGCTTGGCGATGGCACGTGGGTCACGGTCATAGCCTTGCATGGTCGAAGGCTCGATCACGTCGCAAACCAGGATCAGGGTCGGCTCTTCGGTGAACGGGTCCAGGACGGCAGTGGCGTCGTCCGGCATCAGGATCATGTCGGAGGCTTCGATGCCTTTCCAGCCAGCAATGGAGGAGCCATCGAACATTTTGCCTTCTTCGAAGAAGGCTTCATCCAGCGCATCACGGGCCGGCATGGTCACGTGGTGCTGAGTGCCTTTGGTATCAGTGAAGCGCAGATCAATCCATTTGACGTCATGATCTTTGATGAGTTGAACCGACTTCGACATAGTGTCCTCCGGGTGGCTTCGGGCGGGTAGTGGAGTGCCCTTAGAATGTGGGTGATGCCGGCGCGAATACTCTGCCTTGGCAACCTGCCTCACAAGGGAGCAAATTGCATGCCAGTGCCCCGACTTGGGTTTATTGCCCCAATATCACGCTTTTAAAGGTGCAAGGCGCTCTAAAATGGAAAATCCCGCCCTTTAATGTAGCGCTCAATTTCACAAATGACCCGTTTTGGTGCATCAAAAACCTTCTGCACATTAACTGGTTAAACCTTGAGCAATTTCCGCTATAATCCGCGCCCCCCTTTTTCGGCTGGCCCTGCGCGCGCTGTTTTCATGAAACTAATCGTAAAAGTCTTCCCCGAGATCACCATCAAGAGCCGCCCGGTACGGATGCGTTTCATCCGTCAATTGGCCAAAAACATCCGTGCCGTGCTCCGCGATCTGGACCCGGCTGTGGTGGTGAACGGCGTGTGGGACAACCTCGAACTGGAAACCCGCGTCAGTGACCCCAAGGCCCTGAAGGACATGACCGAGCGCCTGAGCTGCATGCCGGGCATCGCGCATTTCCTGCAGGTCGACGAGTACCCGCTGGGCGACTTCGACGACATCGTTGCCAAGTGCAAGCAGCACTTCGGCGATTCGCTGGCCGGGAAGATCTTTTCGGTGCGCTGCAAGCGTGCCGGCAAGCACGAATTCAGCTCGATGGACGTCGAGAAATACGTCGGCAGCCAGCTGCGTCGTCAGTGCGGCGCCGCCGGAATTTCGCTGAAAGAACCCGAAATCGAAGTTCGCATCGAAATTCGCGACCAACGGTTGTTTGTGATCCATAGCCAGCACAACAGTATCGGCGGCTATCCGCTCGGCGCGCTGGAACAGACCCTGGTGCTGATGTCCGGCGGTTTCGATTCCACCGTCGCGGCCTACCAGATCATGCGCCGCGGGCTGATGGCTCACTTCTGCTTCTTCAATCTCGGCGGGCGTGCCCACGAACTGGGCGTGATGGAAGTCGCGCACTTCATCTGGAAGAAGTACGGCAGCTCCCAGCGCGTGTTATTTGTCAGTGTGCCGTTCGAGGAAGTGCTGGGAGAAATTCTCGGCAAAGTCGATAACAGTCATATGGGCGTAGTATTGAAGCGTATGATGTTGCGCGCTGCGTCCCGGATCGCTGATCGGCTGGACATCGAGGCGCTGGTCACCGGCGAAGCGATTTCCCAGGTTTCCAGCCAGACGCTGCCGAACCTGTCCGTGATCGACTGCGTGACCGACAAGCTGGTGTTGCGCCCGCTGATCGCCAGTCACAAGCAGGACATCATCGACCTGGCCAACGAAATCGGCACCGCCGATTTCGCCAAGCACATGCCGGAGTACTGCGGGGTCATTTCGGTGAACCCCAAGACCCACGCCAAGCGTCCGCGCGTGGAGCATGAAGAGAAAGAATTCGATATGGCAGTGCTCGAGCGTGCGCTCGAGAACGCCAAGCTGGTGCCGATCGATCGGGTGATCGACGAATTGGGCCAGGATGTGCAGGTTGAAGAAGTCAGTGAGGCGCTGGCCGGTCAGATCATCATCGACATCCGTCACCCGGATGCCGCCGAAGACGACCCGCTGGAGCTTGCTGGTATCGAGGTACAAGCGATGCCGTTTTATGCCCTGAACGCTCGTTTCAAGGAACTGGACCCTACTCGCCAGTACCTGCTGTATTGCGACAAAGGCGTGATGAGTCGCCTGCATGCCCACCATTTGCTCAGTGAGGGGCATGCCAATGTGCGCGTTTATCGACCGAGCTAAGAGCCCGGGGCTGTTTGCCTGTGGCCTGCGTCACCGGCCCCCCGACGCCGCCGTCAAGCTGTAACGGCAAGGCCTGACTCTACTGTAAATCGCTGCCAAGACTTGTCAGCACACCGAATCCTCTGATCGAGATACACAAGTGATCGAAAATCTACGCAACATCGCCATCATTGCTCACGTTGACCATGGTAAGACCACCCTGGTAGACAAGCTCTTGCGTCAATCCGGCACCCTGGAGCGCAACGAGCTCAACGACGAGCGCGTGATGGACTCCAACGACCAGGAGAAAGAGCGCGGTATTACCATTCTGGCGAAAAACACCGCCATCAACTGGAACGGCTACCACATCAACATCGTGGACACCCCGGGCCACGCCGACTTCGGCGGCGAAGTTGAACGCGTAATGTCGATGGTTGACTCCGTTCTGCTGCTGGTTGACGCTCAAGACGGCCCTATGCCGCAAACCCGTTTCGTGACCAAGAAGGCCTTCGAAGCCGGCCTGCGTCCGATCGTGTGCATCAACAAGGTTGACCGTCCAGGCGCGCGTCCGGACTGGGTTCTGGACCAGATCTTCGACCTGTTCGATAACCTGGGCGCCACCGAAGAACAGCTGGACTTCAAAGTGGTCTACGCCTCGGCCCTGAACGGTATTGCCGGTCTGGATCACTCCGACATGGCTGAAGACATGACCCCGCTGTACCAGTCGATCGTCGACAACGTACCTGCGCCGAAAGTCGACCGTGACGGTCCGTTCCAGATGCAGATCTCCGCACTGGACTACAACAGCTTCCTGGGTGTTATCGGTGTTGGCCGTATCGCTCGTGGTCGCGTCAAGCCGAATACTCCGGTCGTGGCTATCGGCGCCGACGGCAAGAAGCGTAACGGTCGTATCCTGAAGCTGATGGGTCACCACGGTCTGCACCGTATTGACGTTGAAGAAGCTGCAGCAGGCGACATCGTGTGCATCAGTGGTATGGACTCGCTGTTCATCTCCGACACCCTGTGCCACCCGGACGCGGTCGAAGCGATGAAGCCTCTGACCGTTGACGAGCCAACCGTTTCCATGACCTTCCAGGTAAACGACTCGCCTTTCTGCGGTAAAGAAGGCAAGTTCGTGACTTCCCGTAACATCAAGGAACGTCTGGACAAAGAGCTGCTGTACAACGTTGCACTGCGCGTTGAAGAAGGCGACTCGGCTGACAAGTTCAAGGTTTCCGGCCGTGGTGAGCTGCACCTCTCGGTACTGATCGAAACCATGCGTCGCGAAGGCTTCGAAATGGGCGTTGGTCGTCCTGAAGTGATCATCCGTCAGGTTGACGGCGTGAAGCAGGAACCGTTCGAAAACGTAACCATCGACACCCCTGAAGAATCCCAGGGCAAGGTCATGGAAGAGATGGGCCTGCGTAAAGGCGACCTGACCAACATGGTGCCGGATGGCAAAGGCCGTGTTCGTCTGGAATACAACATCCCTGCTCGCGGTCTGATCGGTTTCCGTAACCAGTTCCTGACCCTGACCAACGGTGCTGGCATCCTGACCTCGATCTTCGATCGCTACGACACCATGAAGTCCGGCGACATGTCCGGCCGTCAGAACGGTGTTCTGGTATCGGTAGAAACCGGCAAGGCGCTGACCTACTCCCTGGAAACCCTGCAGGCGCGTGGCAAGCTGTTCGTTGAACACGGTCAAGAGATCTACAACGGTCAGATCGTTGGTCTGAATAGCCGTGACAACGACATGGGCGTCAACCCAACCAAAGGCAAGAAGCTCGACAACATGCGTGCTTCGGGTAAAGACGAAACCATCGCCCTGGTTCCACCTGTTCGCTTCACCCTGGAACAGGCCCTGGAATTCATCCAGGACGACGAGCTGTGCGAAGTGACACCTAAGTCGATCCGCCTGCGTAAGAAGATCCTGGACGAAGGCGAGCGTACCCGCGCTGCCAAGAAAGCCAAGAACTGAGTTAACTCAGGCTGAATGAAAAACGCCCCCGACCGCAAGGTCGGGGGCGTTTTTGTTTGTCTGGGGTTTGTGCGGTGTTTGTCCCGGCCTCATCGCGAGCAGGCTCGCTCCCACAGTGGGCTGTGGTGTTCACATAATATGTGGTCAGCGCTGAACCTTGTGGGAGCGAGCCTGCTCGCGATGAGGCCCTGTCAGGCAGCGAAGATACGGATCAGAACTTGTCGAGGGTCCGCGGATTGCTCTCGCGCACGACTTCTTTTGGCTTGTACGCGCAATACCCAGGCCGTGGGCCGATTTTCGGGTGGTTGCGGCAAGTATCCGGGCGCTTTTCATAAATAGTGCACAAACGGCTCTTACGATCCAGATACAGGCAATCGTTGTTGCTCATGCGTTGGAGCGTGAAGATCTCGGACTTCTGGTTGTAGCGCTCGACAATTCCTTCCTTCTGCAAGCGCTTGGCGATGTTCTTGGGTGGATCGCCCAGTTCGAATTCGTCGACGATGCCGATGCGGATCAGGTCTTTGATCTTGACCTCGACCGGCAGCGTGCAGCAGCTGGACACGCACGAGCCGCACATCGGGGCGGAGTACTTGGCCCAGGTATCGAGACGGTCGATCTCCGCGGCGGCGATCAGGTTCGGCTTCATCATGTGGAATTACCAGCGTGCATCAGGGCGCGCGATCATACCGGGACTGGTGATTTTTTGAACGACCATTTGCCGGTTTTTTTATGGCTACACTGATTTTTCCGAGCGATCGGCATGGCATCTGCATCTTTTCAACGTGTATCGGCAAGGGGATAGGCTCGATTCAGGCAATTGCAAAAAACGCCGAACCAGTGCTTTTATCTCATGTCAGACCGACTAGGCTCAGTCAATTTCATGCTCGTCCGAGGTCCTATCGATGACTCAAGAACCACTAGTTCGTGAAGCTGAAGTGGCCGCATTTCGCGACGCCGTATTGACCAAACTTACCTATGCAGTGGGTAAGGATCCGGATCACGCCTTTGACCATGACTGGTTTGAAGCGATTGCTCTGGCGGCGCGTGATCACATGGTCGAGCACTGGATGGACCACACGCGGCAGATCTACCGCAAAGGCCAGAAGCGCGTTTACTACCTCTCGCTGGAATTCCTCATCGGCCGCCTGCTCTATGACAGCCTGAGCAACCTTGGCCTGCTCGATGTGGCACGCGAAGCACTGACTGAGTTGGGCGTCGACCTCGAACGCATTCGCCTGCTGGAGCCGGACGCCGCGCTGGGCAACGGCGGCCTCGGTCGCCTGGCAGCGTGCTTCATGGAAAGCATGTCGACGCTTGGCATCGCCGGCCATGGCTACGGTATTCGGTATGAACACGGGTTGTTCCGTCAGGCGGTTGTCGATGGCTGGCAGCAGGAGCAAACCGAAAACTGGCTGGATTTCGGCAACCCCTGGGAATTTGAGCGGCCGGAAGTGGCTTACCCGATCGGCTTTGGTGGCAGCGTTGAAACCGTGACCGATGAGACCGGCAGGTCCAAACAAGTCTGGACGCCGGCGGAAACCGTTCGAGCGATTGCTTACGACACGCCAGTCGTCGGCTGGCGCGGCGCTAGCGTCAACACCTTGCGCCTCTGGCGTGCTCGAGCCATGGAAGACTTGCACCTGGAGCGCTTCAACGCCGGCGACCACTTGGGGGCGGTGGCCGAAGTGGCCCGCGCGGAAAGCATCTCCCGCGTGCTCTATCCCGCCGACAGCACCGAGGCCGGTCAGGAACTGCGGCTGCGTCAGGAGTACTTCTTCGTCGCCGCGTCCTTGCAGGACCTGCTGCGCCGTCACCGCAATATGCACACCTCGGTGCTGACCCTGGGCGATCACGCGGCGATCCAGCTCAATGACACGCACCCCTCGATCGCCGTGGCCGAATTGATGCGGCAACTGGTCGATGTGTACGACGTGGCGTGGGACGCGGCCTGGCAGATCACGGTCGATACGCTTTCCTACACCAACCACACGCTGTTGCCGGAAGCGCTGGAAACCTGGCCAGTCGGTTTGATGGAGCGGATGCTGCCACGGCACATGCAGATCATCTATTTGATCAATGCCCAGCACATCGACTCGCTGCGGGCCAAAGGCATTCATGACTTTGACGTATTGCGCGCGGTGTCGCTGATCGAGGAAGACAACGGTCGTCGGGTGCGCATGGGTAATCTGGCGTTTCTGGGTTCTCACAGTGTTAACGGCGTGTCTGCCCTGCACACTCAATTGATGCGCAGCACGGTGTTTTCCGAGCTGCACAAGCTGTATCCGGAGCGAATCAACAACAAGACCAACGGCATTACGTTCCGCCGCTGGCTCTATCAGGCCAACCCGGAACTGACCTCGATGATGGTCGATGCACTGGGCCCGGATCTGTTGGATAACCCGGAACAGAAACTGATCGGCCTGGAGCCGTTTGCCGAGAAAGCGGCGTTCCGCAACAAGTTCGCCGAGCAGCGCCTGCACAGTAAAAAAGCCTTGGCCTATCTGATTCATGAGCGGTTGGGGATCGCGGTCAATCCGGCGGCGATGTTCGACGTGCAGGTCAAACGGATTCACGAGTACAAGCGCCAGTTGCTCAACCTGATGCACACCGTGGCGCTGTATCAGGCGATCCGCGCCGAGCCGGAAGTCGATTGGGTGCCGCGGGTGAAGATCTTTGCCGGCAAAGCTGCCGCGAGTTATCACCAGGCCAAGCTGATCATCAAACTGACCAACGACATCGCTCGGGTGGTCAACAATGACCCGACGGTGCGCGGCTTGCTGAAAGTGGTGTTCTTGCCCAACTACAACGTCAGCCTGGCGGAGAGCATTATTCCGGCGGCTGACCTGTCGGAGCAGATATCCACCGCTGGCTTTGAGGCTTCTGGTACCAGCAACATGAAGTTCGGCCTCAACGGTGCGCTGACCATCGGCACCCTGGACGGTGCCAATGTGGAAATGAGTGAACGCATTGGCGTCGAGCACATGTTCATCTTCGGTCTGACGGCGCAACAGGTTGAGGCGCGCAAACAGAATCACGAGTTCTATGCCGCACCGGATATCGCCGCCTCTCGCCGACTGGGTGATGTGTTGCAAGCGATTCGCGGCGGGGTGTTCTCGCCGGATGAGCCGTCGCGTTACACCGGGTTGATCGATTCGTTGATCGAATATGACCGCTTCCTGGTCTGCGCCGACTTCGATTCCTACTGGCATGCCCAGACGCGGGTTGAAGAGCATTGGCACGACTCGAAGGAGTGGTGGCGTTCGGCGGTGCTCAACAGTGCGCGCATGGGCTGGTTCTCATCCGACCGAACCATTCGCGAGTACGCCACGGATATCTGGAAAGCGCTGGAGTAACTTTTAGCAATAATTGCGAGTAAGGCCCAACGGTTGTGGGGCCGGATCGATATACTAAGCAGCAGTTTTGTCGGGCCGCGGTGTTGCAGGGCTCAGTCAAATTTGGACGCACCGGCAATCCAGTGTGGGAGCGAGCTTGCTCGCGATAGCGGACTTCCATTCACATCAATGGTGAATGGAATGACCCCATCGCGAGCAAGCTCGCTCCCACAAGAACGCGCCGCTTAGGGATATTGACCATGCAATGGATGTTTATGCTGATAGGGCTGGTGCTGGGCTGGGTGCTCGATGAGTCATTCAGCGATGCGCTGATTGGCGCATTGATCGGCCTGGGGGTGGGTCAGGCGATTGTGCTCAAACGCCTGAATTCACAAGCGGACGAACAGCGTCGCCAACTGGAGCAGGCGCAGGTCGCCCTCGCTGCGGTCGAGCAGCGGCTGGCGTTGCTGGAAACCCATGGCGTCCAATCAGCCGCGGTCCCTGAGTCAACAACGGCCAGCGAGCCGACGCTTTCTCCTGAAGTCACTTTTGACCAAGCACCTGAGCCTGGCCCGGCGCCGTTGTCTACCGCGCAGGAACTGGTCTGGGAATTGCCACCCGAATTCGAACCGGTACACGCGAGCATTGCGCCCGAGCCCGCCGATCTCTGGGCGCACGCCAGCGAGCCGCCACAACCCGCCGAACCCCGTGGCCCGAATCTGATCGAGCGCGGTATTACCGCCGCACGCAATTGGCTGTTCGGTGGCAACACCGTACTGCGGGTCGGCGTGGTGCTGTTGTTCTTCGGTTTGGCGTTTTTGCTGCGCTACGCGACTGAAGGCATGGTGGTGCCGATTGAATTGCGTTACGCCGGGGTCGCTGCGGCCGCATTGGCTTTGCTGGGGCTGGGCTGGTGGTTGCGACTGCGCAACACCAACTACGCGTTGATCCTGCAGGGCACCGGCATTGCCGTGCTGTACCTGACGGTGTTCGCCGCCATGCGCTTGCACCCGTTGCTCGACCCGTCGGCAGCGTTGGGCTTGCTGGTGGCGGTGACGATCTTTTCGGCGATTCTGGCGATCACCCAGGACTCGCTCGCGCTGGCCTGCGCGGCGGCATTGGGCGGGTTCGCCGCGCCGATCCTGACCTCCACCGGCGCTGGCAATCATGTCGCGCTGTTCAGCTACTTCGCCTTGCTCAATGCCGGCATTCTCGCCATTGCCTGGTTCAAGGCCTGGAGGCCGCTGAACCTGATCGGCTTCGCCGGCACCTTCGGCATTGGCTTTGCCTGGGGCGTGCGTTCTTACACGCCGGAACTGCTGTGGAGCACCGAGCCGTTCCTGATCCTGTTCTTCCTGATGTACCTGGCGATCGGCTTGTTGTTCGCCCGCCGCAAACTGCTCGAGATGACAGACGCGCCGGAGGATGACAGCCGTGAGGCGCTGCTGCGCTGGTCGGCGCGCAAGGGCGACTACGTCGACGGCACGATGCTGTTCGGTCCGCCATTGGTGGGCTTTGGCATGCAGTTCGCGCTGATTCATCATTATGAGTTTGCTGCCGCGTTCAGCGCGCTGGCGTTGGGCATCGTGTACATGGGCCTGGCGCGTTTTCTCAGCGGCGGCCGAGCCTTGCTGCTGGCAGAAACCTGCCTGGCGTTGGGGGTGATCTTCGCCAGCCTGGCGATACCGCTGGGGCTTGATGCGCGCTGGACGGCGGCCGCCTGGGCGGTGGAGGGCGCGGGGATTTTCTGGCTCGGCCTGCGTCAGCATCGGCCGTTGGCACGGGTCTTTGCCTTGCTGCTGCAACTGGGTTCGGCGCTGGCGTTCCTCAGCAAATTGAGCCTGGGCGACAGCAGTCTGCTCGATGGCTCACCGCTCGGTGCGCTGATGCTCGGCGTGGCGTTGCTGTTCAGTTTCTATCACTTGCGCAACGCTTCCCCTGAGCAAACCTCGGCCTGGGAACGCAAGGGCTTGCCGGTGTTGGCCTGTGCAGGGCTGACGTTCCTCTATCTGCTGGCGCCGTTGTTCTTCTTCACCCACGGCACCGCAATCAGCTGGGCGCTGGCCGGTTTGGCGACGTTGTTTGTCGGCTTGCGTCTGCAATCGCGGACCTTCCTGTTTACGGCGTTCGCGGTTCAACTGCTTGGCGGTGTGTTGTTCCTGCTGCGGCTGCAAGGCGCCAGCGGTGAGGAGGCGGCGGTGTTCAGCGCTGGCTGGAGCGGTTTGCTCACCGCATCGTTGATTGGCCTGGCGTTGATCGGCGGAATGCTGTTCGCCGCTCGCGACGACATGGTGCGCAGTGACGCGCGGTTGCTGCGCGGGCTGTCGGTGGTATTGCTGGCCGGGTTGGTGCTGATCAATCTGGCGGTGCTGTTCGTGTTGCCGTGGCAAACGGCGAGCGCGGTGTGGGCGGCCAGCGGTCTGTTGATCATCTGGCTGAGCCTGTACTTGCAGCAGCGGGTGAGTTTTGTCTTTGGCTTGTTGTTGCAGGTGATCGGCGGCGCGGCGTTCCTGATCGCCGGTCCCGAACTGCTCGGACCGCTCGGCAGCGAAGGTCTGCGGCCACTGGGCCACAGCGGTTTCTGGACGCCGATGGTGCTCGGGCTGGCGGCGATGGTCGGCGCCTGGCGCTTGCAGCTGGGCAATCATGCGAGCGCGTTCGATGCCTTGAGCTTGCAGCGCTTGTCCGAGTTGTTGCTGGTGTGGGGCGCGGCCTGGTGGGCACTGGCGTTGATCAGCGAAGTGCTGCGGTTTGCGCCGTTTAACCTGCAAGCCACGCTGTTGCTGGGGATTGCGGCGCTGAGTGTCGCGTTGTGGGCATTGTTGTCTCGGCGACTGCAATGGCCGGAAATGGGCGTGCTCTGCACGTTACTGATTCCAGCGGCGGCACTGGTGTTGGTCGCGGCCTGGCATTCGCGTTATCACCCGGCGGCGAATATCGGCTGGCTGGCGTGGGCGGCGGTGTTCGCAGTGCATTTCATCTCGTTGCGCCGCTTGGCGCCGACGCTCCCCACGCGCGTATTGAGTGCTGCTCACGTGGTGGGTTGCTGGCTGTTGATCGGCGTCTTGGCGCTGGAGCTGCGTTACGGCTTGCTGGTGTTGTCCGAGCAATACAATGCCTGGCGCTGGCTGGGTTGGGCCATTTTGCCGAGCCTGTATCTGGTGCTGATGGCCGCACCGCGCGCCTGGCCGTGGCCGGTGTCGGCGTATGCCCGCGAGTACCGTGTGTACGCCGCATTGCCGCTGGCGCTGTTGATGCTCGGCTGGTTCTGGCTGGCGAACATTGCCAGCGATGGCACCGCCGAACCGTTGCCTTACGTGCCGTTGCTCAACCCGTTGGAAATCGGCCTGCTGTTTGCCTTGTTCGGCGTTTATATGTGGTCGCGCAGTGCGGTCAGCCAATTGGCGATTCGTGCCGATTACGCCGAGCGCGCCACGCAAGTCGTGGCCGGGGTTTCACTGTTCGCCTTCTTCACCGCGCTGGTGATGCGCAGCGCTCACCATTGGGCTGGCGTGCCGTATGAGCTGGATGCCTTGCTGGCGTCGATGTTGGTGCAGGCAGGCTTGTCGATCGTCTGGACCCTGATCGCCTTGAGCCTGATGATCGGCGGCCATTTGCGCCATCGTCGGGAAGTCTGGCTGGTCGGCGCGGCGCTGATTGCGCTGGTGGTCGCCAAACTGGTCTTTGTCGAATTGAGTAACCGCGGCGGGCTGGCGCGGATCGTGTCGTTTATCGGCGTGGGCGTGTTGCTGCTGGTGGTCGGTTATTTCGCACCGCTACCGCCCAAACGTGCCGATGCAATGCCGGATCCTGAAAAACCGGCCAATGAATCTGAAGGAGTGTCGTCTTGAATCTGAAGTTGTCGCTGGGCGCTGTTGGACTCTGTGTGGTGTTGTCGGCCACGGCTCAGGAAGCACCGGCAGACTTCACCACGCAGGTGCCGTTGAGCCTGAGTGGCGAGGGGCCGTGGTATCGCCTCGAGTTGCCATTGGCAGTGCAATTGAATGCACGCCAGACCGATCTCAGCGACGTGCGCGTATTCAACGCAGCCGGTGAGGTGCAGGCCTATTCGCTGGCGCGGGAGCAGGCGCAGAGCGGCGAAAGTCTGGTGGTGAATGACGTTAAGTGGTTCCCGATTTACGACTCGGCCTCTGCCGGCGAGGCGGTGCCGAGCGTGCGCGTGCAGTCGAATGCCAGCGGCACGCTGGTGGAGGTCCAGCCATCGAACCCGCTCAAGGCTGGCGAAGAAGTACTGCGCGGCTGGTTGCTGGATGCCAGTGCGATCAAGGCGCCGTTGCAGCAGTTGATCCTCGACTGGAGCAGCGAGCGCGACGGCTTCCAGCGTTTCAGCATCGAGGCCAGTGACGACTTGCAGCATTGGCAGCCGTGGGGCGAAGGTCAGGTGGCGCGGCTGTCGTTTGCCGACGAGCGGGTCGAGCAGCATGAAGTCGGTTTGCCGGGGCAGAGCGCACGTTATCTGCGTTTGCTGTGGAAAGCCCCGCAGGCGGCGCCCGCGCTGACCTCCGCGCAACTGCAAAGCGCCAGTTCCAGCTATCTGCCGCAGCCGTTGGTCTGGTCCGAGCCGTTGGCCGGCAGCAGCACCAAGGCCGGTGAGTACGCCTGGCAATTGCCGATGGGCTTGAGCGTCGAGCGCTTGCAGGTTGAGTTGAGCCAAGCCAACAGCCTGGCGCCGGTGACCCTGTCGGGGCGTCGCGAAAGCAGCTTGCCGTGGCAGCCCTTGAGCAGCGGTTTGCTCTATCGGCTGACGCAAAATGGTCAGGATGTGGTGCAGAACCAATTGCAGCTGCCAGGCCATGTGGTGCAGCAGTTGAAACTGACCGTCGATGAGCGCGGTGGCGGCTTGGGTGCACAAGCTCCGACAGTGCGCTATGCCGTGCGCTCGACCCAGGTGGTGTTCCTCGCTCGCGGGGCGGGGCCGTACACACTGGCGCTGGGCAGCGCGACGGTTAAAGCGGCGAGCTTGCCCTTGTCGACGCTGATTCCCGATTACAGTCCCAAGCGTCTGGCGACGTTGGGCCAGGCCAAGGTCGATGGTGCGGCGGTAATGACTTCGCCGGCTGCGGCAGTGACGCCGATTGTCCCGGGCACGAACTGGAAGAAGATCGGTTTGTGGGCGGTGCTTTTGCTCGGTGTGGCGGGATTGGCGGGTATGGCGTTCAGTTTGCTGCGCAAGCCCCCCGTCAATTCCTGAAAGTGGGTGCTTCGCACCCAATCGCGAGCAAGCTCGCTCCCACAGGGTTTTCGCCGTCCTTGTGGGAGCGAGCTTGCTCGCGATGGCGGCCTGTGTGCCGGTAAAAAAACCGCAATTTGCCACTACTCCTCATACCACAACCATCCCGATTCCGACTACGCTCAACCCCGCGCATGAACTCTATTCAGTGAATCTCGTCTGATAAGAGGAATTGCGCACCGACTCGCGTTAAACTGCGCGGGTTTTTAGCCCCCATTCCTCCGGAGCCTTCCATGTCCCGCGTTACCTTGAGTCGCTATTTGATTGAGCAGACCCGTAGCAACAACACTCCTGCCGATCTGCGCTTTCTGATCGAAGTAGTGGCGCGTGCTTGCAAGGAAATCAGCCACGCCGTTTCCAAAGGCGCCCTGGGCGGCGTTCTGGGCAGCATGGGCACTGAAAACGTGCAAGGCGAAGTCCAGAAGAAACTCGACGTGATCTCCAACGAGATCCTGCTCGAAGCCAACGAATGGGGCGGTCACCTGGCCGGCATGGCGTCCGAAGAAATGGACAACGCCTACCAGATCCCGGGCAAATACCCGAAAGGCGCGTACCTGCTGGTATTCGACCCACTGGACGGTTCGTCGAACATCGATATCAACGCGCCGGTCGGTACTATCTTCTCGGTGCTGCGTTGCCCGAACGAATACCTGAGCCAGAACGAACCCTTGAACGAAAAGGCTTTCCTGCAGCCAGGCACTCAACAGGTAGCCGCCGGTTATGCCATCTACGGCCCGCAAACCATGCTGGTGCTGACTCTGGGTGATGGCGTGAAAGGCTTTACCCTGGACCGTGAAATGGGCAGCTTCGTTCTGACCCATGAAGACATCAAGATCCCGGCCTCCACTCAGGAATTCGCGATCAACATGTCCAACCAGCGTCACTGGGAAGCGCCGGTACAACGCTATGTCGGCGAACTGCTGGCTGGCGAAGAAGGCCCGCTGAAAAAGAACTACAACATGCGCTGGGTCGCCGCGATGGTGGCCGACGTGCACCGCATCCTGACCCGTGGTGGCCTGTTCATGTACCCACGTGACAGCCGCGAGCCCTCCAAGCCGGGCAAACTGCGTTTGATGTACGAAGCCAACCCGATGTCGTTCCTGGTTGAGCAGGCCGGCGGCGCGTCCACCGATGGTCATCAGCGCATTCTCGACATCAAGCCTGAAGGCCTGCACCAGCGTGTAGCGGTGTTCCTGGGCTCGAAAGAAGAAGTCGAACGCGCCACGGCTTACCACAAGGAATAAACCATGACCGCGCCCTGGCAGCCGTTGCTCGAATGGTGGTTCGGTTCAGCCGACGATCCCAACGAAGTGGCGGCACAGAAGCGCACGTTATGGTTCGGTAAGCGTGACAGTCAGGACCTCGAAGCGCGCAGGCGTTTCGGGGATCTGGTGGAACAGGCTCTGGCCGGCGGATTGACCGAGTGGACGCAATGTCCCGAAGGCTGGCTGGCCTTGGTGTTATTGCTTGATCAGTTACCGCGGATGATTTTTCGCGAAACCCCCAAATCCTTTGCAGGCGACTTGAGAGCCCAGGCTCTGGTAGCGCAAGGCATTGCTGCGGATTTCGATCGGCAATTGCTGCCTATCCAGCGGGTGTTCATCTACCTGGTGTTCGAGCATTGCGAGCATCTGGCCGTGCAAAACGAAGCCATCTCTCGCTTTGCCGGCTTGCTGGTCCAGCAACCCGAGGCGGATCGTGCGATATTTGCCGATAACCTCGATTACGCCGAACGGCATCAGAAAATCATCGCCCGGTTTGGACGCTTTCCTCATCGCAATGCGGTGTTGGGAAGGGAGTCTACGGCTGAGGAGCTGGAGTTTCTCTCCAGGCCTGGGTCCCGGTTCTAGCTATTCGTTGTTGCAAATGCCGCTATCGCGAGCAGGCTCGCTCCCACAGTGGATCTCCAGCACGACAAAGATCCATGTGGGAGCGAGCCTGCTCGCGATGGGGCCTGCATAGGCTCCTTAGATCCTGAAGCTACCGACCAACTGCTTCAACCGCGCCGCTTGCTGCTCAAGATCAGCACATGCGCGCAAGGTCGATTGCAGGTTTTCCACGCCTTCCTGGTTCAGCGTGTTGATCTCTGTGATGTCGACGTTGATCGATTCGACCACGGCGGTTTGCTCTTCGGTGGCGGTGGCCACCGACTGGTTCATGCCGTCGATTTCGCCGATGCGCTGGGTCACGCTGCCCAGGCGCTCACCGGCCTGGTTAGCGATGACGACGCTGCTTTCGCTCTGACGCTGACTGTCGGTCATGATGGCGACGGCCTCACGGGCGCCGACTTGCAACTCTTCAATCATCTTCTGCACTTGCTGCGCCGAGTCCTGGGTGCGGTGCGCCAGGTTGCGTACTTCGTCGGCAACGACTGCGAATCCACGTCCGGCTTCACCGGCGCGAGCGGCTTCGATCGCGGCGTTGAGGGCCAGCAGGTTGGTTTGCTGGGAGATGCTGGTGATGACTTCGAGAATCTGCCCGATGTTCACCGTGTTGCTGTTCAGCGTTTCGATGTTGCCGCATGAGTCGCTGATTTTGGCCGACAGCTGCTGCATCGCCGCGATGGTTTTATCCACCACTTGCTGACCGTCTTCAGCCAGGCTGCGGGCATCGCTGGAATGTTGCGAGGCGAGGGCGGCGTTCTGGGCGATTTCCTCGGCGGCGGCGCCAAGCTGGTTGATCGCCGCGGCCACGCTGCTGGTGCGCGAGGCTTGCTGATCGGAATTGAACATCGACGAGTTGGAGGCGCTGACCACTCGCAGGGCGACTTCGTTGACTTGGCCGGTGGCCGACGATACTTCGCGGATCGAGGTGTGAATACGCTCGACGAAGCGGTTGAACGAAGTGCCCAGTGCCCCGAATTCGTCCTGGCCATGAATGGTCAGGCGTTTGGTCAGGTCGCCTTCACCTTCGGCGATGTCATGCATGGCGCGGCCCATGGTCAGTAATGGCTGCATCAGGACGCGGATCAGCATGCCGAGCAGCGCGATGATGATCACCACGGCAATCACCATGGCGATGATCGCCGAGGTGCGGAATTCGCTGAGCATCGAGTATGCGGTGTCCTGGTCGAGCACCAGGGCCACGTACCAGTCAGCCGACGGCACGCCGTCGACGTGGGTGAACGAGATGAACTGCGTCTTGCCGCCCACCTCGACTTCCTTCATGCCTGGGCTGACCTTCGGCGCACCGGCAGGGTAGGCCTCGGCGAGGCTTTTGAGCACCAGTTTGCTGTCTGGGTGAATCAGGATTTTACCGTCGGCGCTGACGATGAATGCGTGGCCGTGGCCGCCGAAGTTCAGCGAGTTGATGATGGTGCTGATACTGCTCAGGTCGATGTCCGCACCGGCCACGCCGATCATCTGGTTCTGATGCTGCACCGGAGTGGCGACGGTGATCACCAGCTTGCCCGAGGACGCAGCGATGTAGGGTTCGGTGACGATGGTCTGCTGTGCACTGTTGGCGGCTTTGTACCAGCCACGGGCACGAGGGTCGTAGTCTGCCGCGCGATTACCGGCCGGCACCGAGAACATCACGCCGTCGGCACCGCCGAAATAGCTCAATTGAAAGTTGCTGGTGTACGCCGGCAGGCTGACCGCGCGTTTCAGGCTGTCCAGCGCCGGGCCGTCGACGGCCACTTGCTGGGCCAGTGATTGCAGCAACTGGATACGGCTTTCCAGCCAGGTCTGGATGTTGCTGGTGGTCAGGCTGCCGAGTTCCTGCATCGAGGACTCGGTGCTGTTGCGCAGGGTTTGGCGCTGACGGTAGTCGTTGAACAGAATGAAACAGGCGAACGCTACCGCGACCACAAGGGCAGCGGCGAGCAGGATCTTGTGGCTGAACTTCATGTTTCTGGTCATTAAAGGCGCTACCGCGGAAGGACGGATCAACAAGGAGCGTCAAATTGCCACAGGACAGGCTTGGCGCTGCTGTCTATGTCGACAGGGAAGCGCCAAAGATTAGGCGGGTTTTACGAAAACCGACGAAATACCTATCAGCGCAAAAAAATGCCTGATTTTGGGGCGAAATGTCGATTTCACCCTTCAAGAAATACCCGATACCGGTGGGAACCAGAACGGGGTTTTCTCTTCTAAGCTTCTGGTTGGCAGCCATGCCTTCCCCTCTTTACCAGGAGTTACACCATGTCGCTGCGATCTATCGCCTTGTTGTCGTTTTGCGTGCTGTTGGCTGCGTGCAGCAAGATCAACCAGGAAAACTATTCGAAACTGTCGACGGGCATGCCCAAGGCCGAGGTCGAAGCCTTGCTGGGTAAACCTGCCGATTGTTCAGGCGCGTTGGGCATGTCCAGCTGTACCTGGGGCGACAAGAACAGCTTTATCAGCGTGCAGTACGCCGGTGACAAAGTGCTGATGTTTTCCGGGCAAGGCCTGAAGTAAACCGGGGCCAAACGCCCACGGGAGAAAAATAATGATGCGGTTAGTAATAGCTCTTTTGGCCGGTCTGTTGTTGGCCGGCTGCGCCACTTCTGGCGATGATTCGCTGGCGCCAAAAACGGTCAATAGCGTCAACCTCAAGCGTTACCAGGGTAAATGGTACGAGTTGGCTCGCATGCCGATGTACTTCCAGCGTAACTGCGCGCAATCCGAAGCCCATTACACCCTCAAGAACGACGGCGATATGGAAGTGCTGAACCGTTGTCTGACCCCAGAGTGGAAATGGGAAGAGGCCAAGGGCACGGCAACGCCGCAGGTTCCCGGCAAGAACGACAAGCTGTGGGTGAACTTCGATAACTGGTTTACCCGGTTGTTGCCAGGCATGAGCAAGGGTAATTACTGGGTGCTGTATGTCAGCGACGATTACCAGACCGCGATTGTCGGTAGCCCCAATCGGCGCAACCTGTGGCTGCTGTCACGCAAGCCGGAAGTCAACGCCGATACCCGCGAGGAGCTGCTGAGCAGGGCGCGTCAGCAGGGTTACGACACCACACGCCTGATCTGGCGGGTGTCGGATACCAAAATGGCCCAGACCTCGAAATAAGCAAAAAGATCGCAGCCTTCGGCAGCTCCTACGCAGGGATAACCTGTTCTGTAGGAGCTGCCGCAGGCTGCGATCTTTTGCTTTTAGCCGAGTAAGTCGCGCAGCACCTGGGTGAACGCGCGGTTGCTGTCTTCTTCGCCAGCGTGATGCCCGTCGCGTACTACCCACTTGCCGTTCACCAGCACATCACGGACCTGGCGGTCGCCACCGGCAAACAACCAGCGGTTCAGAATCCCGTCGCCACTGGCGGTTGCCAGGTAAGGGTCGTTGCCGTCGAGCACCAGCCAGTCGGCGCGTTTGCCGACTTCCAATGCGCCGATTGGCTGGCCCAGCGCCTGCGCGCCACCGTCGAGTGCTGCGTCGTACAGGGTGCGGCCGACCATCGGCTGATCGGCGCCATACAAGCGGTTACGTCGCTGATCGCGCAGGCGCTGGCCGTATTCCAGCCAGCGCAGTTCTTCCACTACGCTCAGCGACACATGGCTGTCGGAGCCAATGCCCATGCGCCCGCCTTGAGCGAGGAAGTCCACGGCCGGGAAAATCCCGTCGCCCAGGTTGGCCTCGGTGGTCAGGCACAAACCGGCGATAGCGCGACTCTTGGCCATCAGGCTGACTTCTTCCGGGTTGGCGTGGGTCGCGTGGACCAGGCACCAGCGCTGATCGACGTCGGTATTTTCATACAGCCATTGCAGCGGACGGCGACCACTCCAGGTCAGGCAGTCGTCGACTTCCTTTTGTTGCTCGGCGATGTGGATATGCACCGGGCAGTGTTTGTCGCTGGCTGCCAGCACTTCGCTGATTTGCTGCGGGGTGACCGCACGCAACGAGTGGAAGCACAGGCCCAGTTGTTGCGCCGGTTGCTGCGCCAGCAATGGCTGCAAGCGGGCTTGTAGCTTCAGGTAGTTTTCAGTGCTGTTGATGAAGCGTCGCTGGCCTTCATTGGGCGCCAGACCACCGAAACCGGAGTGGCTGTAGAGCACGGGCAGCAAGGTCAGGCCGATGCCGGAGGCGCTGGCGGCCTGACTGATTTGCAACGACAGTTCGGCCGGGTCCGTGTACGGATGGCCGTTGTGGTCGTGGTGCACGTAATGGAATTCGGCGACCGAGGTGTAACCGGCCTTGAGCATTTCGATATAGAGCTGGCGGGCGATGATCCCGAGTTGTTCTGGGCTGATTTTTCCGACGAGGCGATACATCAAATCGCGCCAGGTCCAGAAACTGTCGTTCGGATTGCCCGCCACTTCGGCCAGTCCGGCCATCGCCCGCTGGAACGCGTGGGAGTGCAAATTCGGCATGCCCGGCAGCAGCGGACCGTTCAACCGTTCGGCGCCTTCAGCGCTGGCATCGGCCTGGATGTGGGTCAGCAGGCCATCGGCACTGACCTCAAGACGTACATTGTTGGCCCATCCATTAGGCAGTAGCGCGCGTTCGGCAAAGAAGGCGGACATGGTTCAGCACCCCATCGTGTGTTATTTGTATATACATATACAGACGTTTGCCTGCTCGGTAAACTCCGGCAAGCTAGTGACTTTCATCAACGAACAAGGATTTCCTGTGCCGACTCCGCCTGTAGTTTCACCGCTGAGTGCCAATCTGGGCGACAGTCCGGCGCCCTTGTACGCTCGCGTCAAACAGATGATCACCCAGCAAATCGACAGTGGAAACTGGCCGCCGCACTACCGCGTGCCGTCGGAAAGCGAACTGGTCAGCCAGTTGGGTTTCAGCCGCATGACCATCAATCGCGCCCTGCGCGAGATGACGACTGACGGCCTGTTGGTGCGTATGCAGGGCGTCGGCACCTTTGTCGCCGAACCCAAGAGCCAGTCCGCGTTGTTCGAAGTGCATAACATTGCCGACGAAATCGCCTCCCGTGGCCATCGCCACACGTGCAAGGTGATTACTCTGGAAGAAGAGGCCGCCGGTTCCGAGCGCGCCTTGGCGCTGGACATGCGTGAAGGCCAAAAGGTCTTCCACTCGCTGATCGTGCATTTCGAGAACGATATTCCCGTGCAAATCGAGGACCGTTTCGTCAATGCCCTGGTCGCGCCGGAATACCTCAAGCAAGACTTCACCCTGCAAACGCCGTATGCCTATCTGAATCAGGTCGCACCATTGACCGAAGGCGAGCACGTGGTCGAGGCGATTCTTGCCGAGCCTTCCGAATGCAAATTGCTGCAGATCGAAAAAGGCGAGCCATGCCTGCTGATCCGTCGTCGGACCTGGTCCGGGCGTCAGCCGGTGACGGCCGCTCGCTTGATCCACCCCGGTTCCCGCCATCGTCTGGAAGGGCGGTTCCACAAATAAAGAGCCATAAATAATAAGAGGCCTGAATGAGTCAGTTGAACGTTTTGCGCGCGGCGAATTATCCGCGCATGCCGTGGAAAAACGGCGGCGGCAGCACTGAAGAAATCACCCGCGATGCAGGCACCGGCCTGGATGGATTTGGCTGGCGCCTGTCGATTGCCGATATCGGTGAGTCGGGCGGGTTCTCGACCTTTGCAGGCTACGAGCGGGTCATCACCGTGCTGCAGGGTGAAGGCATGACCTTGACGGTCGACGGCCAGAACACGCGGCCCCTGTTACCACTGGACCCGTTTGCGTTCAGCGGCGAAAGCCATGTTTCCTGCACCCTGCTTGGCGGTGCGATCCGCGACTTCAACCTGATTTATGCGCCGAATCGCTACCAGGCGCGGTTGCAGTGGCTGAAGGGCGAGCAACGGTTTTTCAGTTCGACCGGAACGCTGCTGGTTTTCAGCGTGGCTGATGCGCTTGAAGTTCGAATCGATGGCAATGCGGCCCAAGTGCTGGGTCGTCATGATTGTCTGCAACTGGGTGGTAACACTGGGCTGCTGGATGTTTCTGTCAGCGGCCAGTGCTGTGTGATTGAACTGACAGCACTCTGATTCAACGCCTACTCTGATCGTTCCCACGCTCCAGCGTGGGAATGCATCCCGTGACGCTCCGCGTCACAAAGCGGACGCGGAGCGTCCGTGGCAGCGTTACCACGCAGAGCGTGGGAACGATCATCCTCACCGTTTCCCTGTGCGCACCAGTTTGTTACCGAACGCCCCAGCGTGGCGCAAAACCGCGCTCAGGTAACAACTGTCACTCCTCGAAAAAATCCTTCCCCAAAAAATATCGACAGCCGCAGAACCCTTGTCCCAAGGGCTTTTCAGCCAGATTCAGCACTTTGTTGAACCGCCATCCAGAAAGTTGGCCGCTTGATTGCATATGCTTGTATGTACAAGTAAAGACGTATGCGTATGAGTCACGAAGACTCGACCATCGTCCACTGATTCGCCGATGTGCATTGTTTGCACATCGGCTTGCTCGCCCACTGCCTGGGCTGGTTTGGATTGATTGCTGAGGAGTTTTTTTCGTGACTGACAATACCCAGAAAACAACGAAATACCGTGACGTTGAAATCCGTGCTGCCCGCGGCAACAAGCTGACCGCCAAGAGCTGGCTGACCGAAGCGCCGCTGCGCATGTTGATGAACAACCTCGACCCGGAAGTTGCCGAGAACCCTAAAGAACTGGTGGTTTACGGCGGTATCGGCCGCGCGGCGCGTAACTGGGAATGCTACGACAAGATCGTCGAGAGCCTGACCAACCTGAATGACGACGAAACCCTGCTGGTGCAATCCGGCAAGCCGGTCGGCGTATTCAAGACTCACAGCAACGCCCCGCGCGTACTGATCGCCAACTCCAACCTGGTGCCACACTGGGCGAGCTGGGAGCACTTCAACGAACTCGACGCCAAAGGCCTGGCCATGTACGGCCAGATGACCGCCGGCAGCTGGATCTACATCGGCAGCCAGGGCATCGTTCAGGGCACCTACGAAACTTTCGTTGAAGCCGGTCGCCAACACTACAACGACAACCTCACCGGTCGCTGGGTACTGACCGCCGGTCTGGGCGGCATGGGCGGCGCTCAACCACTGGCCGCTACCCTGGCCGGCGCGTGCTCGCTGAACATCGAATGCCAACAAGTGAGCATCGATTTCCGTCTGAAAAGCCGCTACGTCGATGAGCAAGCCAAAGACCTCGACGACGCGCTGGCGCGCATCGCCAAATACACCAAAGAAGGCAAAGCGATTTCCATCGCCCTGCTGGGTAACGCGGCAGAAATCCTGCCGGAACTGGTCCGTCGCGGTGTGCGTCCGGACATGGTCACCGACCAGACCAGCGCCCACGATCCGCTCAACGGTTACCTGCCAGCCGGTTGGACCTGGGAAGAGTACCGCGCTCGCGCCAAGACCGAGCCGGCTGCTGTGATCAAAGCCGCCAAGCAATCGATGGCCGTGCACGTCAAAGCGATGCTCGACTTCCAGAAGCAAGGCATCCCAACTTTCGACTACGGCAACAACATCCGTCAGATGGCGCAAGAAGAAGGCGTCGAGAACGCGTTCGACTTCCCAGGCTTTGTACCGGCCTACATCCGTCCGCTGTTCTGCCGCGGTATCGGTCCGTTCCGTTGGGCTGCACTGTCGGGTGATCCGCAAGACATCTACAAAACCGACGCCAAGGTCAAAGAACTGATCCCGGACGACGCCCACCTGCACAACTGGCTGGACATGGCGCGCGAGCGCATCAGCTTCCAGGGTCTGCCAGCACGTATCTGCTGGGTGGGTCTGGGTCTGCGCGCCAAGCTGGGTCTGGCGTTCAACGAAATGGTCCGCAGCGGCGAGCTGTCGGCACCGATCGTGATCGGCCGCGACCACCTGGACTCCGGTTCGGTGGCGAGCCCTAACCGCGAAACCGAATCCATGCAGGATGGCTCCGACGCCGTGTCCGACTGGCCACTGCTCAACGCCTTGCTCAACACCGCGAGCGGCGCGACCTGGGTTTCCCTGCACCATGGCGGCGGCGTCGGCATGGGCTTCTCCCAGCACTCGGGCATGGTGATTGTCTGCGACGGTACTGACGAAGCGGCCGAGCGAATCGCTCGTGTGCTGCACAACGACCCGGCGACCGGTGTAATGCGTCATGCCGACGCGGGTTACCAGATCGCTATCGACTGTGCCAAGGAGCAGGGCCTGAACCTGCCGATGATCACCGGTAAATAACGCAGTACTTGTAGGCGCAGGAGCTTTTGGTGGGAGCGAGCCTGCTCGCGATGAGGCCAGCACATTCAACATCTTTGTTGACTGACAAACCGCTATCGCGAGCAGGCTCGCTCCCACAAAAGGCAACACCAGGTATATCCAGAACAATCCACAGAGGTTGAACCATGGCTAATGATCGTGCACGCAGTAAGCCGTTGATCGAGAAACGTTCGATCGACTACATCCCGGAAGCGGAAAGACACGGTCGTCTATTGAGTCAGTTCACCCTGTGGTTGGGTGCCAACCTGCAAATCACCGCGATTGTGACGGGTGCATTGGCGGTGGTACTGGGCGGGGATGTGTTCTGGTCGTTGATCGGTTTGCTGATCGGCCAATTGCTCGGCGGTGGCGTCATGGCGCTGCACGCAGCCCAAGGTCCGCAACTCGGCTTGCCGCAAATGATCTCCAGCCGCGTGCAGTTTGGCGTGTATGGGGCGGTGATTCCGCTGGTGCTGGTGTGCCTGATGTACATCGGCTTCTCGGCCAGCGGCTCTTTGCTGGCGGGGCAGGCAGTCGCGCAGTTGCTGCACGTCGAAGACTGGGTCGGTATCACGCTGTTCGCCGGCTCGATCATGGTCTTCACCATCTTTGGCTATCGGGTGATCCACGGCATTGGCCGGGTCGCCAGTGTGCTGGGCGTGGTGGCGTTCATCTACCTGTTCTACAAGCTGCTGGCCGGTAACGACATCGGCGCGTTGCTGGGCAACAAGCATTTCTCGGTGGCGAGTTTCCTGTTGGCGGTGTCGTTGTCGGCGTCCTGGCAGATCGCGTTCGGCCCTTATGTGGCGGACTACTCGCGTTACCTGCCGCGCAGCACCTCTGCGTCGAAAACCTTCTGGGCCGTTGGCCTGGGTTCGGTGATCGGTGCTCAGGCGTCAATGGTCTTCGGCGTTTTCGCCGCAGCCCTGGCCGGTTCGCAGTTCGCTCACCACGAGGTGTCGTTCATCGTCAGCCTGGGCGGTACCGGGATTGTCGCGGCGCTGCTGTACTTCGCCGTGGCTTTCGGCAAAGTCACCGTGACCACGTTGAACGCCTACGGCAGCTTCATGTCGATCGCGACGATCATCAGCGGCTTCCGTGGCAGCCGCCACATTGGAAGCGGCGTACGCCTGCTGTACATCTTCATCATGGTGTCGCTTGCCGCTGCTCTGGCTTTGCTTGGCAAGGACTCGTTCCTCAAGGAATTCTCCGCGTTCATCCTGTTCCTGCTGGCGTTCTTCACGCCGTGGAGCGCGATCAACCTGGTGGACTTCTACTGCATCACCAAAGAGCGTTATGACATTCCGGCACTGTCCAACCCCGAGGGTCGCTACGGTCGCTGGAACATCATGGGCATCAGCATTTACGTGTTCGGCGTGTTGATTCAAATGCCGTTCATTTCTACCCACTTCTACACCGGCCCTCTGGTCGCGAGCCTCGGTGATACCGACATCTCGTGGATCATTGGCCTGGTGGTCCCGGCGGCGATGTACTACTTCGCCGCCAGGAAGTGGCATAGCGCAGTACCTGATCGGCTGATACTGCCGGTAGAGGAGGGCGAGGCTGTAAAAGTGAAAACAAGCGGGGCGGATAGCGTTGCAGCAATCTGACTGGACGAAACTGGCGAAGATCTTTGTGAAGGCACATCCTGAGATCTGGCCGTTGTGGGTCACTACCGACACTGCCAGGAAAATCAACGCGGAACTGTAGGCAGATACCTCCCGGCTAACCGAGAGGCTGGCCGGGACGTTCGCTACATCCACTTGATTGAGAGTCTCTTATGTTTCCCGAAAGCTTCACCTTTTCCATCGCCGACCGGGTCAACGTTTGGGTTGATTCGCTGGTCGTCAATTACGGGGATGTGTTCCGCCACATCTCCGACACCTTGCTCTGGGCCATCGTCAGCCTCGAAGGCCTGCTGCGCGCGGCGCCGTGGTGGTTGATGCTGGTGATCGTCGCCGGCATTGCCTGGCACGCGACCCGCAAGCTGGTGACGACGGCGGTGATCGTTGGTTTGCTGTTCCTGGTGGGTGCTGTCGGCCTCTGGGACAAGCTCATGCAAACGTTGGCATTGATGTTGGTGGCGACGGTTATTTCGGTGCTGATCGGCATTCCGTTGGGCATTTTGTCGGCGCGCAGCAATCGCCTGCGTTCAGTGTTGATGCCGCTGCTCGACATCATGCAGACCATGCCCAGCTTCGTGTACCTGATTCCGGTACTGATGCTGTTCGGTCTGGGCAAGGTCCCGGCGATTTTCGCCACCGTGATCTACGCCGTACCGCCGCTGATTCGCCTGACCGATCTGGGCATTCGCCAGGTCGATCGCGAAGTCATGGAAGCGATCAATGCCTTTGGTGCCAACCGCTGGCAGCAACTGTTTGGCGTGCAACTGCCGCTGGCGCTGCCGAGCATCATGGCCGGGATCAACCAGACCACCATGATGGCCCTGTCGATGGTGGTGATCGCTTCAATGATTGGTGCGCGTGGTCTGGGCGAAGACGTGCTGGTGGGGATCCAGACCCTCAATGTCGGACGCGGTCTTGAAGCCGGTCTGGCGATCGTAATTCTGGCGGTGGTGATTGACCGCATTACTCAAGCCTACGGTCGTCCACGGCATGAGGTGAGCCAATGAACAGCGCCGCCAAGATCGAAGTCAAAAACGTTTTCAAGATTTTCGGTAACCGTTCAGCCGACGCGCTGAACATGATCCGACAGAACAAGAGCAAGGATCAGGTACTGGCCGAGACCGGCTGCGTGATAGGCGTGAATGATCTGTCACTGAGCATCGCTACCGGCGAGATATTCGTGATCATGGGTCTGTCGGGTTCCGGCAAGTCGACCCTGGTACGTCACATCAACCGCCTGATCGACCCGACCAGTGGCGTGATCCTGGTGGATGGCGTGGACATCCTGCAATACGACATGCAAGCCCTGCGCGAATTTCGTCGGCACAAGATCAGCATGGTGTTCCAGAGCTTCGGCCTGTTGCCCCACAAGAGCGTGCTGGACAACGTTGCCTACGGTTTGAAAGTGCGTGGTGAAAGCAAGCAAGTGTGCGCCGAGCGCGCGCAGCACTGGATCAACACCGTGGGCCTTCAAGGCTACGAAAACAAATACCCGCATCAGCTGTCTGGCGGTATGCGTCAGCGTGTGGGCCTGGCCCGCGCCTTGGCGGCGGACACTGACATCATCCTGATGGATGAAGCCTTCAGTGCCCTAGATCCGTTGATCCGCGCCGAGATGCAGGACCAGTTGCTCGAACTGCAACAGACGCTGCACAAGACCATCGTGTTCATCACTCATGACCTCGATGAAGCCGTGCGCATCGGTAACCGGATTGCGATTCTCAAGGATGGGCAGTTGATCCAGGTCGGCACGCCGAAAGAGATCCTTCACTCGCCGGCCGATGAATACGTCGACCGGTTTGTCCAGCGGCGTGCGGCGGTGGTTTAGGCGAGTTGCCATGTTCCAGACTGAATTGATTTTGATAGACCCGATACTGCTGTAAACCGCGTTACCCAAGCTGTACTGATTTCAACAAAAGCCAGCGTGCCAAGGCGCCACCCCCTCAAGAAGCGGGCAGCGACGGACAACGGAATCATCCGGAGCGTCTGGTTAGTTAACTGCTCTTATATAAAGAGCATAAAAACTCTCAAAAGGAGAATAAATGTGACTGCTCTGAATCTTATCCCTGGCCAACTGAGTCTTGCCCAACTGCGCGCTGTTTATCAGCAACCGGTCAACGTCCGTCTCGACGACAGTGCCTCCGCCCAAATCGAAGCCAGTGTTGCCTGCGTGGAACAGATCCTCGTGGAAAACCGTACCGCGTACGGCATCAACACCGGTTTCGGCCTGCTGGCTTCGACCCGCATTGCCAGCGAAGACCTGGAAAACCTCCAGCGCTCGCTGGTGCTGTCCCACGCTGCCGGTGTTGGCGAGCCGATCAGCGATGCGTTGGTACGTCTGATCATGGTGCTCAAGGTCAACAGCCTGAGCCGTGGTTTCTCCGGCATTCGCCGGGTGGTAATCGACGCGCTGATCGCTCTGATCAACGCCGAGGTTTACCCGCACATTCCGTTGAAAGGTTCGGTCGGTGCTTCCGGTGACCTCGCGCCGCTGGCCCACATGTCGCTGGTGCTGCTGGGCGAAGGCAAGGCTCGCTACAAAGGCCAATGGCTGCAAGCGACCGAAGCGCTGGAAGTGGCTGGCCTCAAGCCGCTGACCCTGGCGGCCAAAGAAGGTCTGGCGCTGCTCAACGGTACTCAGGTGTCCACCGCTTATGCACTGCGTGGCCTGTTCGAAGGCGAAGACCTGTTCGCGGGTGCCCTGGCCCTTGGCGGTCTGACCGTTGAAGCCGTGCTCGGCTCGCGCTCGCCGTTCGATGCGCGTATTCACGCTGCCCGTGGTCAAAAAGGCCAGATCGATGCTGCTGCCGCTTACCGCGACCTGCTGGGCGAGCGCAGTGAAGTCTCCGATTCGCACCAGAACTGCGAAAAGGTTCAGGACCCGTACTCGCTGCGCTGCCAGCCACAAGTCATGGGCGCCTGCCTGACTCAGTTCCGTCAGGCCGCTGAAGTGTTGGTGATCGAAGCCAACGCCGTGTCGGATAACCCGTTGGTCTTCGCGGCTGAAGGTGACGTGATCTCCGGCGGTAACTTCCACGCCGAGCCGGTCGCCATGGCGGCTGATAACATGGCGCTGGCCATCGCTGAAATCGGTTCCCTGAGCGAGCGTCGTATCTCGCTGATGATGGACAAGCACATGTCGCAACTGCCGCCGTTCCTGGTGGCCAACGGTGGCGTGAACTCCGGCTTCATGATCGCCCAGGTGACTGCGGCGGCTCTGGCCAGCGAAAACAAGGCACTGGCACATCCACATTCGGTAGACAGCCTGCCGACTTCCGCCAACCAGGAAGACCACGTTTCCATGGCTCCGGCCGCTGGCAAGCGTCTGTGGGAAATGGCTGAAAACACTCGCGGTGTTCTGGCTGTCGAGTGGCTGGCTGCCTGCCAGGGCCTGGACCTGCGCGACGGTCTGAAGACCTCGTCGAAACTGGAAAAAGCCCGCAGCACCCTGCGCGCCAAAGTACCGTTCTACGAGAAGGACCGTTTCTTTGCACCAGACATCAACGCCGCGAGCGAACTGCTGGCTTCGCGCTGCCTGAATGAGCTGGTAATGGCGAAGTTGCTGCCTAGCCTGTAAGTCTGATGATCGTTCCCACACTGATCGTTCCCACGCAGAGCGTGGGAACGATCAGTGTCATGGGGGAACAATTATTTCCGCCGATAAAAATAACTAAGGACGAGAAATGCAAAAGCCAGCAAACGGCTTGAAACGCGGGCTATCTGCCCGACATATTCGCTTCATGGCACTGGGGTCGGCGATCGGCACCGGGCTGTTTTACGGTTCTGCCTCGGCCATCCAGATGGCCGGTCCTGCGGTGCTGCTTGCCTACCTGATTGGTGGCGCAGCGGTGTTCATGGTCATGCGCGCCCTTGGCGAGATGGCCGTGCACAACCCGGTCGCAGGTTCTTTCGGTCAATACGCCAGCACCTACCTGGGACCGATGGCAGGCTTCATCCTCGGTTGGACGTACGCATTCGAAATGGTCATCGTCGGCATGGCCGACGTCACTGCGTTCGGTATTTACATGGGCTTCTGGTTCCCGGAAGTCTCTCGCTGGATTTGGGTATTGGGCGTCGTTTCCATCGTCGGCGGCTTGAACCTGTGCAACGTCAAAGTCTTCGGTGAAATGGAGTTCTGGCTGTCGCTGCTCAAGGTCGCCGCCATCGTTGCGATGATCCTCGGGGGCTTCGGCATCATGCTGTTCGGTATCAGCACGGCCCCTGGCCAAGTGACCGACATCAGCAACCTCTGGACCCAAGGCGGCTTCATGCCCAATGGCATGGGCGGTCTGATCGCTTCGTTCGCGGTGGTGATGTTTGCGTTTGGCGGTATTGAAATCATTGGCGTCACCGCAGGTGAGGCCAAAGACCCGCAGCATGTGCTGCCTCGTGCAATCAACGCCGTACCGTTGCGGATTCTGCTGTTCTACGTGCTGACGATGCTGGTGCTGATGTCGATCTTTCCTTGGCAGCAGATCGGTAGCCAGGGCAGTCCGTTCGTGCAGATCTTCGATAAGCTGGGGATCAGCTCGGCGGCCACCCTCCTTAATATCGTGGTGATTACGGCGGCGATTTCGGCGATCAACAGTGACATCTTCGGCGCTGGCCGCATGATGTTCGGTCTGGCCCAGCAAGGGCACGCACCGAAGGGCTTTGCCCGTCTGTCGCGCAATGGCGTGCCATGGATGACCGTGGTGGTGATGAGCGTCGCGTTGCTGCTGGGCGTGTTGCTGAACTACCTGATCCCGGAAAACGTGTTTCTGCTGATCGCGTCCATTGCGACCTTTGCTACCGTCTGGGTCTGGCTGATGATTTTGTTCACCCAGGTGGCGATGCGTCGTTCCATGACCGCCGAGCAAGTGGCGCAGCTGAAATTCCCGGTACCGTTCTGGCCGTATGCGCCGATGGCGGCGATTGCCTTCATGCTGTTTGTCTTCGGCGTGCTGGGCTATTTCCCGGATACCCAAGCGGCGCTGATCGTCGGCGTGGTCTGGATTGTGTTGCTGGTACTGGCCTACCTGACATGGGTCAAACCGGCGGCAGGGCGGGCAGCTCTGGTCGCGCGTGATCCTTCTTTTTCTAATCGATAACTAACGGAGGCCTCGGATGAAAACTCTCTGGCAACACTGCCACGTTGCAAGCATGGCGCAGGGCACTTACTCGATCATCGAGGATGCCGCCATCGTGACGTCAGGAGCGCACATTGAGTGGATCGGCCCACGTAGCGAGCTGCCATCCGGCGAATACCCCGAGGTCCATGACCTCGCGGGGGCCTGGGTCACTCCGGGCCTGATCGACTGCCACACCCACACGGTGTTCGGTGGCAACCGCAGCGCAGAGTTCGAGCAGCGTCTGCAAGGCGTGAGCTACGCGGAGATCGCTGCGGCCGGTGGTGGCATCGCCAGCACCGTGCGCGCCACGCGTGCGGCGACCGAGGACGAACTGTTCGCCAGTGCGAAGAAACGCCTGAAAAGCCTGCTGCGTGACGGCGTGACCAGCATCGAGATGAAATCCGGTTATGGCCTCGACCTCGCCAGTGAGCGGAAGATCCTGCGGGTGATCCGTCGCCTCGGTGCCGAACTGCCGGTCAGTGTGCGCAGCACCTGCCTGGCCGCTCACGCCTTGCCGCCAGAGTACGCCGACCGCGCCGACGACTACATCGACCATATCTGCAGCGAAATGCTGCCGGCGCTGGCGGCCGAAGGCCTGGTTGATGCGGTGGATGCGTTCTGCGAATACCTGGCGTTTTCGCCTGCGCAGGTCGAGCGGGTGTTCGTCGCGGCGCAGCAACTCGGTTTGCCGGTGAAGCTGCATGCCGAGCAGCTTTCCTCCTTGCATGGCTCCAGCCTGGCGGCGCGTTATCACGCGTTGTCGGCCGACCATCTGGAGTTCATGACCGAAGACGACGCCATCGCCATGGCCGCCTCCGGCACTGTTGCCGTGCTGCTGCCGGGAGCCTTCTACTTCCTGCGGGAAACCCAGTTGCCGCCGATGGATGCCTTGCGCAAGCATGGGGTGAAAATCGCCATTGCCAGCGACCTCAACCCTGGCACCTCGCCGGCGCTGTCGGTTCGGTTGATGTTGAACATGGCCTGCACCTGTTTCCGCATGACCCCGGAAGAGGCGCTGGCCGGCGCGACCATTCACGCCGCCAAGGCATTGGGCATGGAGCAAACCCATGGCTCGCTCGAAGTCGGCAAAGTCGCTGACTTCGTGGCCTGGCAGATCGATCGCCCAGCCGACCTGTCGTACTGGTTGGGCGGTGACCTGGAAAAACGCGTCGTGCGTCACGGCGTCGAAGTCGAGTTATAGGAGAACAGCTGTGGATAAGGTTCTGAACTTCAAACAAGGCCGGGTGCCGTTGCTGATCAGCATGCCTCACGCTGGCGTGCGTCTGACGCCTGCGGTTGAAGCCGGGTTGATCCCCGAGGCGCAAGGCCTGCCGGACACCGACTGGCATATTCCCACGCTCTACGAATTCGCCGCCGAGCTGGGTGCCAGCACCCTGGCCGCCGAGTATTCGCGGTTCGTCATCGACCTCAACCGGCCGTCCGACGACAAGCCGTTGTATGTCGGTGCGACGACCGGTCTGTACCCGGCAACATTGTTCGACGGCGTGCCATTGTTCCGCGAAGGGCTGGAGCCCTCGGCTGAGGAACGTGCGACCTACCTGGAAAAGGTCTGGACGCCGTACCACAGCACCTTGCAGCAAGAACTGGCGCGGCTGAAGGCCGAGTTCGGTTATGCGTTGTTGTTCGATGCGCATTCGATCCGTTCGGTGATCCCGCACCTGTTCGACGGCAAGCTGCCGGACTTCAACCTCGGCACCTTCAACGGCGCCAGTTGCGATCCACAGCTGGCCAGCCAGCTCGAAGCCATCTGCGCCCGGCACACGGATTACAGCCATGTGCTTAACGGGCGCTTCAAGGGCGGCCACATCACCCGTCATTACGGCAACCCGGCCGAAAACATCCACGCGGTGCAGCTGGAATTGGGGCAGTGCACTTACATGGAAGAGGTCGAACCGTTCCGCTATCGGCCTGACCTGGCAGCGCCGACTCAAGTGGTGCTCAAGGAACTGCTGCAAGGCTTGCTGGCTTGGGCGCAGAAACACTACTGCGCATAATCCTGTTGAGGATCGTTCCCACGCTCCCGCGTGGGAATGCAGCCCGTGACGCTCCGCGTCACTGGACGCAGAGCGTCCCTTGAGGCATTCCCACGCAGAGCGTGGGAACGATCGCAGGCGGTCGCCACTGTGCAAAACACGGTCGCCACAGGTCGCTTTTGTCGTTCAGACGCTGCGTAACGTTGTGGCCACGGTGCACGAAGACACCGGGCCCACAATAACCAGCTGCCGAGCGAGCCTTCCCGATGAAACGACTGTTCAATCGCTGTCTGTTAATCCTTACCGGTACCGCACTTCTGAGCGCCAACACCTTTGCCAGCGAACCGGCGTCTTGCCAATCGGTGCGCATGGGCGTGGTCAACTGGACCGACGTGATCGCCACCAGTGGCATGGCCGATGTCTTGCTCAACGGGCTTGGCTACGAAAGCAAGCAAACCAGCGCCGTGCAGCAAATCATCTTCGCCGGCATCCGCGACAAACGCCTGGATATCTTCCTCGGCTACTGGAAGCCCGCGATGGACAAAAACATCGCGCCATTCATCGCCGCCAATCAACTCAAAGTCATGGACAAACCCAGCCTGTCTGATGCCCAGGCCACCCTCGCGGTGCCTGACTATGTCGCGGCAGCGGGTCTGAAGACTTTCGGCGATATCGCCAAATTCAAAGACCAACTGGGTGGCAAGATCTACGGCATCGAGCCGGGCAGCGGCGCCAACACCACCATCAAAACCATGATCGAGACCAATCACTTTGGCCTCAAGGACTTCAAGCTGATCGAATCCGGCGAGGCCGGCATGCTTGCCGCCGTGCAGCGGGCGGTCAATCGCAAGGAGTTCGTGGTGTTCGTCGGCTGGACCCCGCATCCGATGAACATCAACATGAAGATCAACTACCTGACCGGCAGCGAGGATGTCTACGGCCCTAACGAAGGTGCGGCGACGGTCTCGACCGTGACCGCGCCGGATTATGCCCAGCGTTGCCCGAACGTGAACCGTCTGTTGGAAAACCTGACATTCACCGCCGCTCAGGAAAGCCAGTTGATGGTGCCGATCATGGAGCGCAAGACCGCACAGGAAGTTGCCCGCCAATGGCTGCGTGACCATCCCGAGGATCTTCAGCGTTGGTTGGCGGGTGTCAGCAGTTTCGATGGCAAGGACGGTGTGAAGGCGGTACAGGCCAGCCTGAAACTCTGAGTGGCCGAGAACTTTATGCCTGACTATCCGATCTCTGCGCAGCTCTCGGCATTTGTCGAGAAAACCCTCAGCTTCAGCAGTCCTGACAGCAGCCTGGAGGGGCTGCGTCAGGCTTACAGTCAAATGTGTCGGGCATTTACCCCGGCTCGCCCGGAAGGGCTGGAGGTCACCGACCTCACGCTGGAAGGCGTTCGCGTCCGGTCTTACCAGCCAGCGGTTTCACCGCCGGATTCGGGTTGGCCGTGCATCCTTTATCTGCACGGCGGTGGCTGGGTGGTGGGGGATCTGGATTCGCACGACTTCATCTGCACCGAGTTGTCGACGGCACTGGGCGTGCTGGTGATAGCCGTTGATTACCGACTGGCACCGGAGCATCCATTTCCGGCGGCGTTCGATGACTGCTTGAGCGTCTGGCAGGCGCTGTGCGCGGGAGCGAGCCCGTTTGCATTTAACGCTGAGCGGATGCTGGTGGCGGGTGACAGCGCTGGCGGCAATCTTGCCGCCGCGTTGTGCCTGGCATTGCGCGACCGGGGCGAGCGCTTGCCCTGCGCACAAGTCTTGATTTACCCAGGACTGGGCGGTGACGCCAGGCTTCCATCGCGCAGCGAATGTGTCGACGCGCCGCTACTCAGCAGCAGCGACCTGGACTGCTATCACGCGTTGTACTTGCGTGGTACGCGGCACCCTTCGGCCTACGCCATGCCATTGCTCGCCGATGATTTCAGCGGTTTGCCACCGACGATGATCGCCGTCGCGCAGTTCGACCCGCTACGCGATGACGGTGTCAGTTATGCCCAGCGACTTGAAGCCGCCGGGGGCGAGGTCAGTCTGTATTCGGGCAAAGGGCTGATTCACGGGTGTTTGCGGGGCAGGGGCGAGGTCGCGGAAGTGGATCTGCTCTATGAAACCCTGTTGGCATATTTGCATCGGTTTCTTGTAAGCGAAGTCTGATTTTTTGCGGGCATGCTCATTCAGGTAATTCGGGTTTATGATGCCGGACGGCAGAATAATTGAAGTCCCCCCAGGGATGACCTCGACCCCTTACGGAGCGCGCAATGCAGACTTTGTACCCGCAGATCAAACCCCACGCCCGGCACGATCTGGCCGTCGATGCAATACACACGCTGTACGTCGACGAAAGCGGTTCACCGGAAGGTTTGCCGGTGGTGTTCATTCACGGCGGTCCGGGGGCTGGCTGTGATGCGCAGAGTCGACGCTATTTTGATCCGAACCTGTATCGCATTGTTACGTTCGATCAGCGCGGCTGCGGTCGTTCCACCCCCCACGCCAACCTCGAAAACAACACCACCTGGGATCTGGTCGCCGACCTTGAGCGGATTCGCCAGCACTTGGGGATAGAGAAATGGGTGCTGTTCGGCGGCTCCTGGGGTTCGACCCTGGCCCTGGCCTACGCACAAACCCACCCGGAGCGTGTGCACGGTCTGATCCTGCGCGGGATCTTTCTCTGCCGCCCGCAGGAAATCGAATGGTTCTACCAGGCTGGCGCCAGCCGTCTGTTCCCGGATTACTGGCAGGACTACATCGCGCCGATCCCGCTGGACGAGCGCGACGACCTGCTCAGCGCATTCCACAAACGCTTGATCGGCACCGACCAGATTGCCCAGATGCACGCGGCCAAGGCCTGGTCGACCTGGGAAGGCCGCACGGCTACCTTGCGGCCGAACCCGATGGTGGTCGACCGCTTCTCCGAGCCGCAGCGCGCGCTGTCGATTGCCCGGATCGAATGCCACTACTTCACCAACAACGCGTTCCTTGCGCCCAACCAGCTGATTCGCGACATGGGCAAGATCGCCCATTTGCCAGGCGTCATCGTCCACGGCCGTTACGATGTGATCTGCCCGTTGGATAATGCCTGGGAGCTGCATCAGGCCTGGCCGAACAGCGAACTGCAGGTGATCCGCGATGCTGGACACGCAGCGTCCGAGCCGGGTATCACCGATGCATTGGTGCGTGCGGCCAGCCAGATGGCCCGGCGTTTGCTTGATCTACCGCCTGAAGAAGCATGAAGGGCCTGTTACAACGCGTGCGAAATGCACGCGTCGAAGTGGCGGGGGAGGTTGTTGGCGCTGTAGACCAGGGTTTGCTGGTGCTGGTGGCGGTTGAGCCGGAAGACACACGGGCCAGCGCCGACAAACTTCTGCATAAGCTGCTTAACTATCGGGTATTCAGTGACGCCGAGGGCAAGATGAATCTGTCCTTGGCCGATGTCGGCGGAGGTTTGCTGTTGGTCTCGCAGTTCACCCTGGCCGCCGATACCAAAAGTGGTTTGCGTCCGAGCTTTTCTACCGCGGCCCCACCGGCACTCGGAGAAGAGCTTTTTGGCTATATATTGGCCAAAGCGCAGCAGTTACATGGCAAAGTGGCATCAGGTAGATTTGGCGCAGACATGCAGGTGCATCTGGTCAATGATGGCCCGGTAACCTTCCTGTTACAGACCTGAAGACACTTGAAACATCTTTTCAGGCGTGTTTCGGTCGAAAACAGGGGTTTTTCGCGATAAATACTTTGTTACCCCTGATGCGTTGTAACGCGGCCTACTAGATAATCCCGCGCTACGGGGATCAGCGTTCGTTGGCCCATTTTTGACTTAGGTAGAGACTTGTCCGCACCGTTTGGGGAATCATTTAGCCCCATCGGAGTCGGAACAATGCTCGCCAACCTGGCATATAGATAGCTGGCCGTTGGTTTTTTGATCTGTTTTCGGCGAGGGTTGCTCGTGATTGTTAGTCCCTGTAATGCACCAAAATTGTCTGCCAAACGGTTACGAAACGCACTGGTGACGGGCTCTGCTTTGCTTTGCCTGCTCAGCGCTGGCCAGCTTTGGGCATTCAATCTGGATGATGTGTCGGCCAAGGCAAAAGAGCTGGCCGGGCAGAAATACGAAGCCCCGCGCAGCAATCTGCCGAACGAATTCCGTGAGATGAAATTTGCGGATTATCAGAAAATTCGTTTCCTGACCGAAAAAGCCGAATGGGCCGACCAGAAAACCCCGTTCAAGCTGTCGTTCTATCACCAGGGCATGCACTTCGATACGCCGGTGAAGATCAACGAAATCTCCGCCAACACCGTTGAAGAGATCAAGTACGACCCTAGTCGTTTCGATTTCGGCGACGTGAAAGTCGATCCTAAATCCACCGAGCAGCTCGGCTATGCCGGCTTCCGTGTGCTGTACCCGATCAACAAGGCCGACAAGCAAGACGAAATCATGACCATGCTCGGCGCGAGCTACTTCCGCGTCGTCGGCAAAGGCCACACCTATGGCCTGTCTGCCCGTGGCCTGGCGATCGACACTGCGCTGCCGTCCGGTGAAGAGTTCCCGCGCTTTACCGAGTTCTGGATTGAGCAGCCCAAGCCGACCGACAAACACCTGGTGATCTACGCCCTGCTGGACTCGCCGCGTGCCACCGGCGCCTACCGCCTGACCCTGCGTCCGGGTAGCGACACGATTGTCGACGTCAAGGCGCAGATGTTCCTGCGTGACAAAGTCAGCAAACTGGGTATCGCGCCTCTGACCAGCATGTTCCTGTTCGGCGCCAACCAGCCGTCGAAAGTGCTCAACTACCGTCGCGAACTGCACGACTCCAGCGGTCTGTCGATCCATGCCGGTAACGGCGAGTGGATCTGGCGCCCGTTGAACAACCCGAAACACCTGGCCGTCAGCAACTTTTCGGTTGAGAACCCGCGTGGTTTCGGCCTGCTACAACGTGGCCGTGATTTCAGCCACTACGAAGACCTCGATGACCGCTACGACAAGCGCCCAAGCGCCTGGATCGAGCCAACAGGCGACTGGGGCAAAGGCACCGTCGACCTCGTAGAGATCCCGACTGCCGACGAAACCAACGACAATATCGTTGCCTTCTGGAGCCCGGAAAAACTCCCTGAGCCAGGTCAACCGCTGGACTTCGCTTACCGTCTGCACTGGACCATCGACGAAGCTGCACTGCACTCGGCAGACAGCGCCTGGGTGCAACAGACCCTGCGCTCCACGGGTGACGTGAAACAGTCCAACCTGATTCGTCAACCGGATGGCAGCGTTGCCTACTTGGTGGACTTCGCCGGGCCGGCCCTGAAGGCGCTGCCAGAAGACGCACCCGTTCGCAGCCAGGTCAGTGTTGGCGACAACGCCGAAGTGGTCGAGAACAGCGTGCGCTACAACCCTGAAACCCAGGGCTGGCGTTTGACCCTGCGCATGAAGATCAAGGACCCAAGCAAATCCACCGAGATGCGTGCTGCGCTGGTCAAGGAAATCGCTTCCCCTGAGCCGGTCAAGGCCTCGGTGCCATACGCCAATTCTTCCATTGCCAAGGCCGACAAGATCGCCGCCAGGCAACTCGAGAAGAAGGAAAAGGAATCCAAGGACGCGAAAGACAAAGATGCCAAGCAGCCTGCCGCTGCCGAAGCAGCCCCTGCCACATCTCCGGCCCCGGATGCAGCCAAGACTGAACAAGTGCTGACCGAGACCTGGAGCTACCAGTTGCCAGCCGATGAGTAATTCCCAAGTACAGCCAGAAACTCTCAATGAGTATCTGGCACACCTGCCAATGACCGATGAGCAGCGCGCAGAACTTGCGGGCTGCTCATCTTTCAGCGAACTGCATGAGCGTCTGTCGTCGCCGACCTTCGACGCACCGGGCGAAGCGAACCAGGCTTCGGTCGGTCGCCGGCTGACCCTCAACTCCGCCGAGGAGCTGGAAGAAGCCGAGATGTTGGCGCTCGACGCCGCCGGTCGTGTGTGTCTGAAGGCAACCCCGCCGATTCGTCGGACCAAGGTCGTGCCCGAGCCATGGCGTACCAATATTCTGGTGCGTGGCTGGCGTCGCCTGACCGGTCGCACCAACCCTCCGGCACCGCCGAAGGATGAGCGCGTGCTGCCGGCGGCTCGCTGGCGTACCGTCGGTTCGATCCGCCGCTACATCCTGTTGGTGTTGATGCTGGGCCAGACCATCGTTGCGGGCTGGTACATGAAAGGCATCATGCCTTACCAGGGCTGGTCGTTCGTCGACCTCAACGAAGTCCTGCACCAACCGCTGATCCAGACTGCCACGCAAGTGCTGCCCTATGCCTTGCAAACCAGCATCCTGATTCTGTTCGGGATTCTGTTCTGCTGGGTATCGGCCGGTTTCTGGACGGCACTGATGGGCTTCCTCGAGTTGCTCACCGGGCACGACAAGTACCGCATTTCCGGCGCCAGCGCCGGCAACGAGCCGATTCCCAAGGACGCTCGCACCGCGTTGGTGATGCCGATCTGCAACGAAGACGTACCGCGGGTGTTCGCCGGTTTGCGCGCGACCTTCGAGTCGGTCGCCGCCACCGGTGACCTGGACCGCTTCGACTTCTTTGTGCTCAGTGACAGTAACGACACCGATATCTGCGTTGCCGAGCAGCAAGCCTGGCTGGACGTCTGCCGCGAAGCCAAGGGCTTTGGCAAGATCTTCTATCGCCGCCGTCGCCGTCGTGTGAAACGCAAAAGCGGCAACCTCGACGACTTCTGCCGTCGTTGGGGCGGTGATTACAAGTACATGGTCGTACTCGACGCCGACAGCGTGATGAGTGGCGAATGCCTGACCAGTCTGGTGCGCTTGATGGAAGCCACGCCGGACGCCGGGATCATTCAGACCGCGCCACGTGCCTCGGGCATGGACACGCTGTATGCGCGCATGCAGCAGTTCGCCACCCGGGTTTACGGTCCGCTGTTTACCGCCGGCTTGCACTTCTGGCAGTTGGGCGAATCCCACTACTGGGGCCACAACGCGATCATCCGCATGAAGCCGTTCATCGAGCACTGCGCCCTGGCGCCGTTGCCCGGTAAAGGCGCGTTTGCAGGGGCGATTCTTTCCCACGACTTCGTTGAAGCTGCGCTGATGCGTCGTGCCGGCTGGGGCGTGTGGATTGCTTACGATCTGCCCGGCAGCTACGAAGAACTGCCGCCGAACCTGCTCGACGAGCTCAAGCGTGACCGTCGCTGGTGCCACGGCAACCTGATGAACTTCCGGCTGTTCCTGGTCAAGGGCATGCACCCGGTGCACCGCGCGGTGTTCCTGACCGGCGTGATGTCGTACCTGTCGGCACCGCTGTGGTTCTTCTTCCTGGTGCTGTCGACGGCGCTGCTGGCGGTCAACACGCTGATGGAGCCGCAGTACTTCATGGAACCACGACAGCTGTATCCGCTGTGGCCACAATGGCACCCGGACAAGGCCGTTGCGTTGTTCTCGACGACCATCGTGCTGCTGTTCCTGCCGAAGTTGCTGAGCATCATCCTGATCTGGGCCAAGGGCGCGAAAGAGTTCGGCGGCAAGTTCAAGGTGACCCTGTCGATGCTGCTGGAGATGCTGTTCTCCATGCTGCTGGCGCCGGTGCGGATGATCTTCCACACCCGTTTCGTACTCGCTGCGTTCCTCGGCTGGGCGGCGACCTGGAACTCGCCACAACGTGACGACGACTCCACGCCGTGGAGCGAAGCGGTACGCCGTCATGGTCCGCAAACCTTGCTGGGCTTTTTCTGGGCCTTGCTGGTGGTCTGGCTGAACCCGAGTTTCCTCTGGTGGCTGGTACCGATCGTCGGTTCGTTGATGCTGTCGATCCCGGTGTCGGTGATCTCCAGCCGCGTGAAACTGGGCCTCAAATCCCGTGACGAGAGCCTGTTCCTGATTCCTGAGGAATACGCACCGCCGCAGGCCTTGCTGGCAACCGATCAGTACACCCACGAAAACCGTTGGCACGCACTGAACGACGGCTTCATCCGCGCCGTGGTCGATCCGCAGCAGAATGCCCTGGCTTGCGCACTGGCGACTTCGCGTCACGGTCAGGCCGAGCCGATCGAGTGGCTGCGTATCGAACGGGTTCGCCATGCGCTGAAAGCCGGCCCTGCCGGGTTGAACAACCATGAACGCCTGCAATTGCTGAGCGATCCGGTGGCATTGGGTCGCCTGCATGAGCAGGTCTGGAGCGAAGGTCACGTCGAGTGGCTGGGTGCCTGGCGAGCGTCGGTGAAAGCCGATCCTCACGCACCGCTGTTACCGCTCAGACCGCTGAGCGCACAGGCACAACCGGCCTGATGAAAAAGCCCCGCTTCTGAAAAGATGCGGGGCTTTTTCTTGGCCCATTGATCGTTCCAACGCTCTGCGTGGGAATGCATCCTGTGACGCTCTGCGTCACGCTTACGAAGGGACGCGGAGCGTCCCGGGCGGCATTCCCACGCTGGAGCATGGGAACGATCATCGGTAAAACAACAAATCCCCTACCACCCCCTTGTGCAAACGGACGAGTGCGTTAGCATCGCCACCCTCTTTGTGCGCCCGGACAACTTTCTGTCCGTAACTGTCGGTTTTAAAAAGAAAATCGGCTTTTTGTGCGCCTGACAACACTATGGGTTAGGGGAGTTGATGATGAAGAAGTATCTCTCGATGCTGCTGCTTGGCGTCACGGCACTGGTTGCCGTCAACGCGGCGCACGCCGGCGCCATCGACGACGCAGTCAAGCGTGGCACGCTGAAAGTCGGCATGGACCCGACCTACATGCCGTTTGAAATGACCAACAAGCGTGGCGAGATCATCGGCTTCGAAGTCGACATCCTCAAAGCCATGGCCAAGGCCATGGGCGTCAAGCTGGAGATGGTCTCCACCGGCTACGACGGGATCATCCCGGCCCTGATGACCGACAAATTCGACATGATCGGCAGTGGCATGACCCTGACCCAGGAACGCAACCTGCGCCTGAATTTCAGCGAACCGTTCATCGTGGTCGGCCAGACATTGCTTATCCGCAAGGAACTGGAAGGCACCATCACCTCCTATAAAGACCTGAACACCGCCGACTACCGCATTACTTCCAAGCTCGGCACCACCGGTGAAATGGTCGCGAAGAAGCTGATCTCCAAGGCCAAGTACCACGGCTACGACAACGAGCAGGAAGCTGTGCTCGACGTGGTCAACGGCAAGGCTGACGCCTTCATCTACGACGCGCCTTACAACGTCGTGGCAGTGAACAAGGTCGGCAACGGCAAACTGGTATTCCTCGACAAGCCGTTTACCTACGAGCCATTGGCCTTCGGTCTGAAGAAGGGTGACTACGACAGCATCAACTTCATCAACAACTTCCTGCACCAGATCCACGAAGACGGCACCTACGATCGTATCCATGACAAGTGGTTCAAAGACTCCGCCTGGCTCAAGGATATGGAATAACACCTGACCCTGATCGTTCCCACGCTCTGCGTGGGAATGCCGCCCGGGACGCTCCGCGTCCCTTCGCAAGCGTGACGCAGAGCGTCACAGGATGCATTCCCACGCAGAGCGTGGGAACGAGTGACAGAGAATTTCGCAATGAAACAGAAAAAAGCCCAATGGCCCTGGCACGTATTGACCGTGCTGGTGCTGATCGGCATGGCTGGCGCCTTGTATTACGCCACCTCGCTGATGTCTTACGAATGGCGCTGGAACCGCGTGCCGCAGTATTTCGCCTATCAGGCCGAAGAAACCCAGCGTGCCGCTGACATTTCCACCGTCAGCGAGCTGGTGCGCACTGGCGGCAAGGCCGAAGTGACCCTGCGCAATGACGCCGGGGTCGAACAGCGGCTGAGCGTTGATGACAACAGCCTGCAAGTGGCCCGTGGCGACGATGTGGCGGAAGGCGATGTGGTTGGCGTGACCCGGCATTGGGCGGCAGGACCGCTGTTGTGGGGCCTGTGGACAACGTTGTGGCTGTCGCTGGTGTCGGGCGTGCTCGGGCTGTTGATCGGCCTGGCGACCGGCCTCTGCCGGCTGTCGAACAACCCGACCCTGCGTGATCTGTCGACCGTCTACATCGAGCTGGTGCGCGGTACGCCGCTGCTGGTGCAGATATTCATCTTCTACTTCTTCATCGGTACGGTGCTGAACCTGTCCCGCGAATTTGCCGGGATCGCCGCACTGTCGCTGTTCACCGGTGCCTATGTGGCCGAGATCATTCGTTCTGGCGTGCAATCGATTGCCCGTGGGCAGAACGAAGCCGCCCGTTCGCTGGGTTTGAGCGCTGGCCAGTCGATGCGCCACGTGGTGTTGCCGCAAGCATTCAAGCGCGTGCTGCCACCGTTGGCCGGGCAGTTCATCAGTCTGGTCAAGGACACTTCGCTGGTGTCGGTCATCGCCATCACCGAGCTGCTCAAGAGTGGCCGTGAAGTTATCACCACCTCGTTCTCGCCGTTCGAAATCCTGTTCTGCGTGGCGGGTCTGTACCTGTTGATCAACCTGCCGCTGTCGAAAATCGCCAGCCGGCTTGAGCGGAGGCTCGCGCAAAGTGATTGAAGTCCGCAATCTGGTAAAAGTCTTCGACACCCGCGGCCAAGTGGTCCGTGCGGTCGATAACGTCACCACCCAGGTGGCCAAGGGCGAAGTGCTGGTGGTGATCGGCCCTTCGGGTTCCGGCAAGTCGACCTTTCTGCGCTGCCTGAATGGCCTGGAAGCATTCGACTCGGGCTCGGTCAGCATCGACGGTCTGCAACTGGCGGACCCGAAAACCGACGTCAATGCTTACCGCCGTGAAGTCGGCATGGTGTTCCAGCACTTCAACCTGTTCCCGCACATGACGGTGCTGGAAAACCTCTGCCTGGCGCAGAAAGTCGTGCGCAAGCGCGGCAAGCAGGAGCGCGAGGCCAAGGCTCTGGCACTGCTGGAAAAAGTTGGCATCGCGCAGAAAGCCCACGAGTTTCCGTCACGCCTCTCTGGCGGTCAGCAACAGCGCGTAGCGATTGCCCGGGCGCTGGCCATGGAGCCTAAGGTGATGTTGTTCGATGAGCCGACGTCGGCGCTGGACCCGGAAATGGTCGGCGAAGTGTTGGACGTGATGAAGACCCTGGCCGTGGAAGGTATGACCATGGTCTGCGTGACCCACGAAATGGGCTTTGCGCGGGAAGTTGCCGATCGGGTGCTGTTCTTCGATCACGGCAAATTGCTCGAAGACGCCTCGCCGGCCGAGTTCTTCGACGCGCCGAAGGACCCGCGAGCTCAAGCGTTTTTGCGGCAGGTTCTCTAACTCCAGCGCTTCTCAGACCGCTATCGCGAGCAGGCTCGCTCCCACAGTCGATTTTCGGTGTGCACACTATTTGTGCTTCACACAGGACACCTGTGGGAGCGAGCCTGCTCGCGACGGCATCACCTCAAACCCTGAACTTGCCCACCAGCATCTGCAGATGGGTGCCCAGCCGTGCCAGCTCGACGCTGGAGGCCGCGGTTTCTTCGCTGGCGGCCGAGGTCTGGTCGGAAACGTCGCGCACGTTCAGCACGCTGCGGTTGATCTCCTCGGCCACGGCGCTTTGTTGTTCGGCGGCTGCAGCGATCTGCTGGTTCATCGCCTGAATCGCCGAGACCGTGCGAGTGATGTTGGACAGCGAACCGCCAGCGCGGCGAGTCAGTTCAACGCTGCTGTCGGTGAGGCTACGGCTGTTTTCCATGATGGTGGCGACCTGCTGTGTACCGCTTTGCAGGCCGACAATCAGCTCTTCGATCTCTTCGGTGGACTTCTGGGTGCGTTGCGCCAGGCTGCGCACTTCGTCGGCAACCACGGCAAAACCACGTCCGGCTTCACCGGCCCGTGCAGCCTCGATGGCGGCGTTGAGGGCCAGCAGGTTGGTTTGTTGGGCCACGGACTTGATCACATCCAGCACGCTGCCGATCTTGTCGCTCTCACGCTTGAGATGCCCCATGGCTTCTGTGGAGTTGCCCACTTCGGTCGCCAGACGTTCGATCTGAGCGATGGCTTCGCCGACCACCTTGTCGCCTTCGCGGGCCTGCTGGTCAGCGGCGACGGCGGCTTCCGATGCTTCCTCGGCGTTGCGTGCGACTTCCTGCACGGTGGCGGCCATTTCGTTCATGGCGGTGGCCACCTGGTCGGTTTCAATCTTCTGGTTGTTGACCCCGGCGCTGGTCTGCTCGGTCACGGCAGAGAGTTCTTCGGCAGCGCTGGCGATCTGTGTCACGCCTTCGCTGATACCGCCGATCAATTCACGCAGGCCAACGGTCATGTTCTGCATGGCGCATTGCAGTTGGCCGAGTTCATCGCGACGCTGGGAAATGAGGTTGTGAGTCAGGTCCCCGGCGGCTACGCGCTCGGCGACTTTGAGGGTCTGGTTCAGCGGGATAACGATCTGTCGGGTAATGGCCCAGGCTGCGAGCAGGCCGAACGCCAGCGCCAGCGCGGTCGCCAGCAGCAGGGTGTTTTTGGCATGGGTGGCTTCGGTGTCACGCACGATAGTTTGTGCGGCGGAGAGTTTCTTGCTCAGCTCGAACAGCAAGTCGCCTTGCTTGGCCATGTCCTTGAGGGCGGTGGCACTGGCCACCTGGGAGTCGCGGTATTGGCTGACGGCTGCGCGGTAGGCGATCAACGAGTCGGTAGCTTGTTGCAGGTTGGCGGTGTGTTGCTCCGGGAGTTTTTCCGGCAGGGCCTTGAGGTACTTCAAGGCGTTGTCGATGGCGTCCAGCGCCGGTTGCTCAGCCTCGACCTTGCCGCTGTAGGTGTAGCCACGCACCTGGAAGCGTGCCTGCTGGATCAACTTGCCCAGCTCGATGACGCTGTTGAACTGGGTGACGCTGTCGCCTTGCAGCAGGACCTTTTCGACTTCTGCCACGCGAGCTACGGCGTTGTCGGCGCTGGCGCCGAGTTTGGCGCGGGCCGCTTCGCGGTTGGTGGTGGCCTGGGTCATGTCGGCAAAGGCGTGTCTGTACTCGCTGACGGCTTCGACCTGCAGATTGAGCATCGCCACATTAGCCGGTTGCACGATCACCTTGAGAGCGCCTTGCAGGCCCTCTTCAAGCTTGCCCAACAAGTCACTGACCGCTGCCGGACCTTGTTCGCCGCGACGCATTTCATAGTCCAGACGAGCAATGCGCAGGTCTTTGGTCAGCTCATTGAGGCTGGAAATGTACCCGAGCTTGTCACCGCGGCTGATGATGCTGCTCATGCCCGTCCAGCCATTCACGGTGATCAGCAGGGTCAGGAGCAACACCAGGCCAAAGCCGATGCCAAGCTTGCGATTGACGCTCACATTTCCCAAGTGTTCGGCTAACCATCGGTACATGCTGCGACTCCCTATGACCATGTTGATTGGATTTATAGAGAGACTATCGGCGAGCACATGGTTTTCTGTAGGCCGCTGCAATGTCTGGGTCGGTAGTCACTTGTGGCGAGGGAGCTTGCTCCCGCTTGGGCGCGAAGCGGCCATCGCTTTTTTCGAGCAAGAACGCATCCACCGATTTTACGACTGCTTTGCCCGAACGCGGACCGGCCGAACGGGAGCAAGCTCCCTCGCCACAGGGCTGTGTTAGAACAACCGCGAAAGCAGGGCAGTGACGGCAGTTTCGACCCGCAGGATGCGGTCGCCGAGCTGTACCGGTTGCAGGCCGGCCTTGGTCAGCAGGTCGACTTCGTAAGGGATCCAGCCGCCTTCCGGGCCAATGGCCAGGGTTACCGGTTCGTCCAGCCCGCGGGGGCAGGGCGGGTACTGGCCGGGGTGGCCAATCAGCCCGAGGGTGCCGTCGGCGATGGTCGGCAGGCGGTCTTCGACGAAGGGCTTGAAGCGTTTCTCGATAACGATCTCGGGCAGCACGCTGTCGCGAGCCTGTTCAAGCCCGAGGATCAGTTGCTCACGGATGGCCTCGGGTTCGAGGAACGGCGTCTGCCAGAAGCTCTTCTCGACCCGATAGCTGTTCACCAGCACGATTCGCGGCACACCCATGGCAGCCACCGTCTGGAACACTCGGCGCAGCATCTTCGGCCGCGGCAGGGCCAGCAGCAGGGTCAGCGGCAGCTTGGCCGGTGGCGGTTGGTCGAGGGTGACACGCAACTCGGCTTCGTCGGCCTCCAGGCGCAGCAACTCGGCCGAGCCCATCAAGCCGCCGATACGCCCGACCCGCAGGCTGTCACCGACCGCCGCACGATGCACTTCCTGCATGTGGGTCAGTCGGCGATCGCGCAGGATCACCCGGTCGGCCGCAATGAAATCGGCCTCTTCGAGGAGCAGCAGGTTCACGGTTGAGTCGCTGGCGGCTGGTCGTTGTGATCGTCCACCGGCTGGTCATCCGCCGGTTTTTCGCGTTTGCTGACCAGGCTGCCAAACACTATGCCGATCTCGAACAACAGCCACATCGGCACGGCCAGCAGGGTCTGCGAGAAGATGTCCGGCGGGGTCAGGATCATGCCGACCACGAAGCAGCCGATGACCACGTACGGGCGGATCTTCTTCAGGTATTTGACGTCGACCACACCGATCCACACCAGCAGCACCACGGCCACCGGGATCTCGAACGCCACGCCAAAGGCGAAGAACAGCGTCATGACGAAATCCAGGTAACTGGTGATGTCGGTCATCATTTCCACGCCCGCCGGAGTGGCCGAGGCGAAGAACTTGAAGATCAGCGGGAACACCAGGAAGTAGGCGAACGCCATGCCGGTGTAGAACAACAGGATGCTGGAGACCAGCAGCGGCACCGCGATGCGCTTTTCATGCTTGTACAGGCCCGGCGCGATGAAGCCCCAGATCTGATGCAGGATCACCGGGATCGCCAGGAACAGCGAGACCATCATGGTCAGCTTCAACGGCGTCAGGAACGGCGAGGACACGTCTGTGGCGATCATTGTCGCGCCGGCCGGCAAGTACTGGCGCAGCGGAATCGAGACGAAGGTGTAGATCTGCTGGGTGAAGGCAAACAGCCCGGCGAAGATCAGGAAGATCGCCGCGACGCAGCGCAGCAGGCGAGTACGCAACTCGGTGAGGTGCGAAACCAGCGGCATGTGCTGGTCGGATTCCGGAATATCGCTCATGGGGCTCGTGGCGGCAGTGTTGGGTCGTGGGGAGCCGGCGCAGTAGTTGCCGCCGCAGGAGTAACAGGCGCTGTCGGTGACGCAGAAACGACCGCTGGAGGCGGCTCGACCGGTGTTGCGACAGCCGCAGTTTCGGCAACAGGCGCAGGCGCCTGGACCGTTTGCTCGGCTACCGTTTCGACTGGCGTCGGCTGTTGCTGGGTGGGCGAGAGGATTTTGCGGGCCTCTTGTTCCAGCGACAGAATGTGCTCGTTGTGCAGTTGCCGGCGAATCTCGTCGGCACCGATTTCACGTTCAACTTCCTGTTTGATCGCGTTAAAGCTGCGCTTCAGGCGTCCGATCCACAGGCCGGCGGTGCGCGCAGCGCCCGGCAGACGCTCGGGGCCCAGCACCAGCAGGGCAACGAGGCCGACAAGCAGCAGTTCAGAGAAGCTGATACCGAACATTAGTCTGCGCTCACGAGTCTTTGCGGGTCGGCTCTTCGACTTTATGGGCCTGCACGTCGATGGTGTGCGGCTCCTTCAGTGTCGAGGCCTGTGGCTGCACCGGCGCTGCTGGCTGTGCAGTGGTCGGCGGCACGACGGGTTCGGCAGGCTTCTCTTCATCGTTCATGGCTTTGCGAAAGCCCTTGATCGTTTCGCCGACGTCGGTACCGAGGTTTTTCAGTTTTTTGGTGCCAAATACCAGTACTACGACAATCAGGATGACGATCCAGTGTTTCCAGTCAAAAATGCCCATGTTGCTGCTCCTCTCTAATAGTTATTCAGGCGGACGGGCGCGAGGCTTTCTCGACGTGACCGGACAGGCCGAAGCGACGGTCCAGCTCATCGAGGACAGCCTGCGGATGCTGCCCCAGTTGGGCGAGCATGACCATACTATGGAACCACAGGTCAGCGGTTTCGTAGATTACATCACTGCAATCTCCGCTGATGGCGGCGTCTTTGGCGGCAATGATCGTCTCGACTGATTCTTCGCCGACTTTTTCCAGAATCTTGTTCAAGCCCTTGTGATAAAGGCTGGCGACATAAGAGCTGTCGGCGGCAGCGCCTTTACGCTCTTCCAGCACTTGGGCCAGACGGGTCAGGGTGTCAGTCATGTTTGTGGTCCGAATAGATGGCGTGCGGGTCCTTGAGCACCGGGTCGACGGTTTTCCAGTCGCCGTTTTCATAGACGCGGTAGAAGCAGCTTTGGCGGCCGGTATGACAGGCGATGTCGCCGATCTGCTCGACCATCAGAATGATCACGTCGGCGTCACAGTCCAGGCGCATCTCATGCAGTGTTTGCATATGACCGGACTCTTCGCCCTTGCGCCACAGCTTGCCTCGCGAACGTGACCAGTAGATGGCGCGGTTCTCGGCGGCGGTCAGTTCCAGCGCTTCGCGGTTCATCCAGGCCATCATCAGCACGCGCCCGGTTTTATGATCCTGGGCGATCGCCGGCACCAGGCCGTCGCTGTCCCATTTGATCTCGTCCAGCCAATCTTTCATCTTCGACTCCGACAGCGGGCTCGACACTTCAGTAGTGGAACCCTGGCGTTGAAACAGTGTGCCAGTGCTTGGGGACTCTGGCTATCGTCGAACGATCAGATACAAGCCCACGGCCACCATGATTGCGCCGGGCCAATGGCCGAGTCCGTCCAGGGGGCCGCCGGCCAGCAGGATCGCGCCGCCCGCCAGATGCGCGGTGCCGAGCAGGCGCAGGAACCAGTCGTCCGAGCGACGATGCCAGGCCGGTGGCGGGTTTACGGCGTGTGGCTGCGACAGGCGATCGAGCAGGTCACGGGTCATGTTGGCCAGGTGCGGCAGTTGCTCGACCTGGTTGTGCAGGTTACCGAGCAAGGTTTTCGGGCTTACGCGCTCGCGCATCCAGCGTTCAAGGAACGGCTGGGCGGTGTTCCACAGGTCCAGCTCCGGGTACAACTGACGGCCCAGGCCTTCAATGTTGAGCAGGGTTTTCTGTAAAAGAACCAGTTGCGGCTGCACTTCCATGTTGAAGCGTCGCGCCGTCTGGAACAGGCGCATCAGCACCTGACCGAAGGAAATGTCTTTCAACGGTTTTTCGAAAATCGGTTCGCAGACTGTACGGATTGCCGCTTCGAATTCGTTGAGTTTGGTTTCCGCCGGCACCCAGCCCGAATCGATGTGCAATTGGGCAACGCGGCGATAGTCGCGCTTGAAGAAGGCGAACAGGTTGCGTGCCAGATAGTCCTGGTCTTCAGGCGTCAGGCTGCCGACGATCCCGCAGTCGATCGCGATGTACTGCGGGCTCCACGGCTGCACGGTGCTGACGAAGATGTTGCCGGGGTGCATGTCGGCGTGGAAGAAGCTGTCGCGGAACACTTGGGTGAAGAAGATTTCCACACCACGCTCCGCGAGCATTTTCATGTCGGTGCGCTGGTCGGCGAGGGTCGCGAGGTCCGTGACCTGAATCCCGTAGATACGCTCCATCACCAGGACTTTTGGCCGGCACCAGTCCCAGTAGACCTGCGGCACGTACAGCAGCGGCGAGCCGTCGAAGTTGCGCCTCAACTGGCTGGCATTAGCGGCTTCGCGCAGCAGGTCGAGTTCGTCGAAGATGGTCTTTTCGTAGTCGCTGACCACGTCCACCGGGTGCAGCAGACGGGCGTCGGCCGAGAGTTTTTCCGCTGCGCGGGCGAGGATGAACAGCCAGGCCAGGTCTTGCGCGATCACGGGTTTGAGGCCCGGGCGTATGACCTTGACCACCACTTCTTCGCCGCTCTTCAACTGCGCCGCATGAACTTGCGCCACTGAGGCCGAAGCCAGTGGCTCGATGTCGAATCGGCTGAACACATCGCTGATTTTCTTGCCCAGCTGTTCTTCGATCAGCTTGACCGCTACCTGCGAGTCAAACGGCGGCACACGGTCCTGCAACAGCATCAGCTCATCGGCGATGTCTTCGGGCAGCAGGTCGCGGCGGGTCGAAAGAATCTGTCCGAACTTGATGAAGATCGGTCCCAGGTCCTGCAAGGCCAGCCGCAGTCGCGCACCCCGGCTCAGGTCCAGGGTTTTACGCGGAAACCAGCGCCACGGCAGCGCATAACGCAGCCCCAGCAGGAACCACGGCAGTGGCAGGGCGAACAGCAGGTCATCGAGGCGGTAGCGGATCACGACGCGCTGGATGCGCAACAAACGGCGGACGGCAAGCAGCTTCATGCGTTATCGCTTGAATCAAGGGATCGGGAAAGACGCTCGAAGCGCGCCTCAAGACGTTCCAGATCAAGTTTGATCTGGTCCAGTTCACTAAACCGCGCTTCGGCTTCGCGCTGGCCGACGAGGGCGCGCGATTCTTCGGCGAGGTATTCGGCAAGATTCTGGTTCAGGCTGGTGAAACCTTGCTGATACCAGCGTGCGCGGCTGCGCAGGTGACCGCCCAGCAGATGCGTGGCGACCGGGCCGAGCCAGCGCGAGAGTTCGTATTCCCAGTCCAGCTCCAGGTCTTGAAGGACGGACGCCAGCGCCAGCAGCACGCCACTGTCGCCGTCGAGTTCAACTTCGGGTCCATGCAGGACCGACGTCTTGTCCTTGCTCAGGGCCAGCTTGAGCAGGCTTGCCGCCGGTGCGCGCAAGGTGCAGTCGGCATCCGCGGCCCAGTGTGCTGCCAGCATCAGGCCTTCGTCGCTGGGCACAATGAACATCTGCAACGCCGGGCTGCGGCAATCGAGGGCAATGACCTTGCCGTTCAAAGGCGCCAGACGTGGCAGCGCCGTGCTGTCGAGCCGCAGTACCCGGTTGAGGCCGAGTTCGACGCTGGCGAGCAGGCCGGCGAGCAGCATCAGGGTTTGATGCCGCGGTGCAGGGCGACGATGCCTGCGGTCATGTTGTGGTAGGTCACGCGGTCGAAACCGGCGTCGACCATCATCGACTTCAGGGTTTCCTGATTCGGGTGCATGCGGATCGATTCGGCCAGGTAGCGATAGCTTTCCGAGTCATTGGTGATCAGCTTGCCCATCAACGGCATGAAGGCGAATGAGTAGGCGTCGTAGGCTTTGGACATCAGTGCGTTGGTCGGTTTGGAGAACTCCAGCACCAGCAAGCGACCGCCCGGCTTGAGCACCCGCAGCATGGAGCGCAGGGCGTCTTCCTTGTGGGTGACGTTGCGCAGGCCGAACGCGATGGTCACGCAGTCGAAGTGGTTGTCCGGGAACGGCAGCTTTTCAGCGTCGGCCTGAACGAACTCGACGTTGCCGGCCACACCCAGATCCAGCAGGCGGTCACGACCGACCTTGAGCATGGATTCGTTGATGTCGGCGAGCACGACCTGGCCGGTCGGACCGACAAGGTGCGAGAATTTTCTGGTCAGGTCGCCGGTGCCGCCGGCGATGTCCAGCACGCGGTTGCCGGTGCGAACCCCCGACAGTTCAATCGCGAAACGCTTCCACAGACGGTGCATGCCGCCCGACAGGAGGTCGTTCATCAGGTCGTATTTGGCGGCTACCGAGTGGAAAACCTCAGCGACTTTTTCCGCTTTCTGGCTTTCCGGAACGTTTTTGAAGCCGAAGTGAGTGGTGGGTTCGGCATCGCTGCCTTTGCGCTGATCAGTCATATCGCTGTCACCAAAAGAGAATGCGCGACATTCTAATCCCGCAGGCATGCTTTGTCTTGGCAAGGCTGAAGGTAAGATAGGCAACCGCCCGGACGTTTTGACGCAGCAGGGGTCAGAATGTTTGAGGCAAGTCCCGATAAAGCAGGAGTCATTCAGTGGCCCATATTAGTGTTGAGCGTGCCCATGGCCTGGGTAAGGAAGCAGCCCGCGAGAAGGCTGACAAACTGGCGGAAAAATTGGCTGCGCAATATGGCCTGGAACCTCAATGGTCGGGTGACACCCTGAACCTCAAGCGTCCCGGAGTAAAAGGTGCGGTCTATGTGGGCGACACCTCGATCAGGGTCGATGTCGAACTCGGTCTGTTGATGTCAGCCATGAGCGGCACCATCAAGTCGGAAATCGAAAGAGCCCTCGATAAAGCATTGGTCTGACTCTCATTCTCTCTGTGGAATGAGAACCCTGTGGGAGCGAGCCTGCTCGCGATGGCGGAGTATCAGGCCGCATCAATGGTGAATGATAAGCCGCTATCACGAGCAGGCTCGCTCCCACAATAGAACGCTGTCATCCGCATTGTTTATGTCAGTTGTTAGGGTGCCGTTTCTAATTTTTCTCACTACGTTGTGCCTGAGCCCGACGCTTGACGGGCAGTTCCTCAAACCTTCTGCGCGTGAGGTGCACCATGGCCAAAGTTACTTTGAAGAAAAAAACTGACGTTCAGCCGACTGCGTTGAACGAAGTGAAATCCTATGCCCGCAAGATCTGGCTGGCAGGCCTGGGTGCCTACACCAAGGTCGGTCATGAAGGCAGCGAGTACTTTCAGGAGTTGATCAAGGCTGGTCAAACTATTGAAAAGAAAGGCAAAAAGGTAGTTGCCGAAAAGCTTGAAGCGGCCAATGCCGAGATTGATGAAGCCAAGAGTGAAGTCAGCAGCCTGAAAGGCAAAGTCGAAGTTCAACTCGATAAGGTCGAGCGGGCCTTTGATACGCGTGTCGCCAGTACCTTGAATCGTATCGGCATTGCGTCTAAACATGACGTTGAGACACTCTCTGCTAAGCTCGATGAGCTGACGGCATTGCTCGAACGCGTCGCGCGTAAACATTAAGGAGAACGGGATGGCTGGCAAAAAGAACACCGAGAAAGAAGGCAGCTCGTGGATTGGGAAAGTCGAAGACTACTCCCGCAAAATCTGGCTTGCTGGTTTAGGCGTGTACTCGAAGATCGACACTGACGGCAGCAAACTCTTCGAGTCATTGGTTAAGGATGGCGAGAAAGCCGAGAAGCTCACCAAGAGCGCTGTCGGCAAAACTGTCGATGCTGCCAAAGACTCTGCTCAATCGGCCAAGTCGCGTATCAGCGGCGTCAAAGATCGCGCGCTGGGCAAGTGGGACGAACTGGAAGGGGCTTTCGACAAGCGCCTGAACAGCGCCATTTCGCGTCTTGGCGTGCCAAGCCGCAATGAAGTCAAAGCGCTGCACAGCAAGGTCGACACTCTGACCAAGCAAATCGAAAAACTCACCGGGGCCAAGGTTGCGCCTGTTGCCGCTAAAACGGCAGCAGCCAAACCAGCGGCTAAAACTGCCGCCAAACCCCTGGTAAAAGCGGCCGCGAAACCGGCTGCCAAACCAGCGGCTAAAGCGCCAGCCAAGCCAGCAGCTAAAACCGCGGCAGCCAAACCTGCAGCGGCCAAACCGGCTGCTGCGAAGAAGCCGGTAGCCAAAAAGCCTGCAGCCCCGAAAGCGGCCGCACCGAAACCAGCAGTGGCCGCCGCCAACCCGGCAGCACCGGTCAGCCCGGCGAACTCCGCCGCGGCGCCAACCCCTGCTGTGACCCCGACTGTAACGCCAGCCCCATCGGCGCCAACCAGTCAGTCCTGATTAACCCAGGGCACGCAAAAACGCCCGGCCTGCTAAGGTCGGGCGTTTTTGTTTGTACATACATTTTTCATACGATCGTTCCCACGCTCTGCGTGGGAATGCCTCACCGGACGCTCCGCGTCCATTGCGGCAGTGACGCAGAGCGTCACTGGCTGCATTCCCACGCGGAGCATGGGAACGATCAACGTCTCAGGCACCTTCGATCAAGCCGAACCTATTCGTGCTCTTCCAGATACTGCAACGCCAACTGCTCGGTTGCGAGTTTTGCCGACGGCGGCAGGTGCGGCGCCACCAGCATCATGATCTGGTAGACCACCACTCGCACTTCGCCTTCGCGATCGAGAATCCGTTGATAGTCCAGGGAAAACAGCAAGGTCATGGTGATCTGTTCCACCAGTTGCCCCAGTGCCTGGGTATCGCTGACCAGTTGCCCCTGAGCCTTCAACTGCGCCAGTAACGAGGCGAGTGTGCGCTTGAGGGCATTGAGCAGATTACGAATGCCCTTGGCCAGTTTCGGCAAGCGCCCGGCCAGGTTCGACAGGTCCTGAAACAGGAAGCGGTAGTGCGCCAGGCGTTCGACGATCAGGTGCAGGAACAGCCAGTAATCCTCCGGTGCCAGTTGCACGTCCGACGGCGGATCGAGCAATGGCGTCAATTCGCTCTGAAAGCGCTCGAACAACCCGAGAATCAGCGGCTCCTTGCCGTGGAAGTGGTAGTAGAGGTTGCCGGGGCTGATACCCAGCTCATTGGCAACTTCCATGGTAGAGACATTCGGCTCGCCCTTTTGGTTGAACAGCAGCAGGGCACATTCAAGAATCCGGTCGCGGGTTTTCATCCAGTCTTCTTAGTGATTCGTCAGGCCACGGCCGACACTTCAGGCCGTGGCGCGGGGAGAGTTCAGCGTACGCGCACGTAGGTGCCTGGCGCCGCCTCCATCGGTGGATAGTTCTGGTTACCAAGGGCCATCAGCGTTTCGCGCTGAGTGCCGGAACGTTCCTGAATCCACACCAGCCACTGGTTCCACCAACTGCCGTCGACGTGTTTGGCGTCGTAGTACCAGGCCCGTGGATCGCTGCTCAATTTCGGGCTCTCGACGTAGTTGGCCTTGGGGTTGCTCGGTGGGTTGAGAATGCTTTGCACGTGGCCGCTGTTGGACAGCACGAAGCGCCGCTCACCGCCCAGCAGCAGTGTCGAGCGGTACACCGCATCCCAAGGTGTGATGTGATCGTTGATCCCGGCGACGCTGAAGCTGTCGACGTTGACCTTCTGCAAGTCGATCGGCGTGCCGCAGACCTCCAGTCCGCCAGGATGGGTCAACGGGTTGTGCTTGAAGAAGTCCAGCAGGTCGCCATGAAAAGCGGCCGGCAGGCGAGTGTTGTCGTTGTTCCAATAGAGAATGTCGAAGGCCGGCGGCTCTTTGCCCAGCAGGTAGTTGTTGACCCAGTAGTTCCAGATCAGGTCGTTGGGGCGCATCCAGGCAAAGACCTTGGCCATGTCGCGACCTTCGAGTACACCTTTCTGGTAGGAGCGACGCTTGGCCGCCTCGAGGGTTTGTTCGTCGGCAAACAGGGTCGCCGGGCTTTCCAGTTCACTGTCGAGCAGGCTCACCAGGTAGGTCGCGCTCGAGACCCGACGCAGTTGCCGCTTGGCTTGCAGATGTCCTTGCAGGGCAGCGATGGTCAGGCCGCCAGCGCAGGCGCCCATCAGGTTGACCTCGCGGCTGCCGCTGATCGCCCGGCAGACATTCAGCGCTTCTTCCAGGGCCTCGACGTAACTCGACAGACCCCATTCGCGATGACGGACATCCGGGTTGCGCCAGCTGACCATGAACACCTGCAGGCCGTTTTTCAGTGCGAACTGGACGAAGCTGTTGTGCGGGCTCAAGTCGAAAATGTAGTACTTGTTGATCTGCGGCGGCACCACGAGTAGCGGCCTCGCGTACTGCTTTTCGCTCATCGGCTTGTACTGCATCAACTCCAGCAGTTCGTTGCGAAACACCACGGCGCCGGTGGTGGTGGCAACCGTTTTGCCGACTTCGAAGGCGTGCCTGGTCACCTGGCTGGGCAGGCCATTGTTGTGCATCAGGTCGTCGAACAGATGGCTGAGACCGCGCACCAGACTTTGGCCGCCGGAGTTGAACAGCTCTTTGATCGCCAGCGGGTTGAGCAACGTGTTGGACGGCGAGACGGCGTCGTTGAGCAGGGTAAAGGCAAAGTGCGCGCGTGCACGGTCATCGGCGGGCATGCCGCTTTCATCGATCCATTTTTTGATCTGCTTCTGCCAGCTCAGGTAAGCCTGAAGGCCGCGTCGGTAAAACGGATTGAGGGCCCAGCTCGGGTCGGCAAAGCGGCTGTCCGAAGGGTTGGGCTGATGCAGGGTCTCGCCCAGTAGTACCCGGCCCAGTTGGCCGCCCAACGCCAGTGCGTGTTTGGCACTCTGTACCGGATGGCGCAAGCCGTGAGCGGCGACACTGCGCAGAGTCGAGAGCAGATCCCGGCCGCGCAGACCGGTGATCGCACTCTGGGCATTGATGAATGCGGCGGGTGGAGGAAAGGCGCCCGGCGCTTTTTTGTCTCGCATGAGTCAACACTCCTTCGTCAAGCCATCAACAAGTACATCAATTCCGAATAGACACCATAGTCGCTTCGGACCTCCCTTGCGGCTTTCGACACGCCTGTCGACATGCGCAGTACGTTATGTGCCGCCGAACGACCCCGGGTGCGGATGCATCACCGCCCGTTGGCGTTCTTCCTGGAGAAATTTCATGATGATCGGAGCGACGGCCTCAGCCCGAGTGATCAGGAATAAATGGCCGTCGTCGATTATGTGTAGCTGGGCATTGGGAATACGCCAGGCGAGTATCCGCATATTGATCAGCGGAATGAGCGGATCATCATCACCGGCCAGCACCAGGGTCGGCTGATTGATCTTGTGCAGCCAGTGAATACTGGTCCAGCCCAGGCCCGCGAATAGCTGCCAGTAGTAGCCAAGCTTGCCCGCCGAACGCACTTTGCTTGCGTGCTCCGCCGCGAGGTTCGGATCACGGCGGAACGAACCACCGTAAATCAGCGGCGCAATGCGAATCACGTGGGATGGCTGGATGTAGCGTCTGGGGCTTGCCATCATCCACAGCACTTTCGGTTTGCCCGGCACCATCACCATGCCCGCCGCCGTCGCTGCCAACACCAGCTTCTTGCAGCGCTCGGGGAAGTCGAAGGCAAACTGTTGGGCGAGTGCCCCGCCCCACGAAACACCGACCACATTGACTTGCCCGTAATCGAGGTAGTCGAGCATTCGTGCGGTCAGCTTGGCCAGGCCGGGAAAGCGATAAGGGTGCCTGGGTGTTGATGAACCGCCGACGCCGGGGACGTCGAAGGCGATCACTTCCAGGTCCGGGTCCAGCGCCTGGACGAATGGAAACACCAGCTCAAGGTTGGCGCCGATGCCGTTGAAAATCAGCAAGGGCGTCAAGTGAGGCTTGCCGGGGCGTACCGCGGTGCGGATGGTTTGACCATCCAGGTCGACAGTACGAAATATGAACGGTTGCGGCATGCTTCAAGCCCTGTGGGTCGATGTCTCATTTTCATTGTGGGAGCGAGCCTGCTCGCGATGACGGCGGCACATTCAACCCTTTTGTTGGTTGTGACACCGCTATCGCGAGCAGGCTCGCTCCCACATGTGTCAGTTAACGTTCATGCACATAAGTCCCTGGTGATGCCTCACCTGCCGCATAGGTCTTGTTGCCGAGTACGGTCGGGGCTTTCTTCAGCTTGCCCGAACGCTCGGCGTGCCAGGCCTGCCAGTGCAGCCACCAGGAGTCAGTGTGCTTGGTTGAGTTTTCCAGCCAGTCATTGGCATGGGCCGGCATGTCGGTGCTGGTCATGTAACGGGATTTCGGGTTGCCCGGCGGGTTCAGAATGCTCTGGATATGGCCGCTGCTGGACAACACGAATTCGACCTTGCCACCGAACAGCTGCGCCGATTTGTAGCACGACTTCCACGGTGTGATGTGGTCGTTGGTGCCTGCCAGGGAATAGACGTCTGCCGTGACCTGCTTGAGGTCGATAGGCGTGCCGCACACTTCCAGTGCATCGGGGCGGATCAGTGGGTTGTTTTTGAACAGTTCGATCAGGTCGCCGTGGAACGCCGCAGGCAGCCGGGTGGTGTCATTGTTCCAGAACAGAATGTCGAAGACTGGCGGCTCGTTGCCCAGCAGGTAGTTGTTGACCCAGTAGTTCCAGATCAGGTCGTTGGGGCGCATCCAGGCGAAGACCTTGGCCATGTCGCGACCTTCAAGCACACCGGCCTGATAGGAATGACGCTTGGCGGCTTCGAGGGTTTGCTCGTCGACGAACAGTGCAACCTGGGAATCAAGGGTGGTGTCGAGCACACTGACCAGCAAGGTTACGGCGTTGACCTTCTTCTCGCCGATCGCAGCGTAATGGCCCAGCAGGGCGGTGCAGGTGATGCCGCCGGAGCAGGCGCCGAGTACGTTCACGTCTTTGCTGCCGGTGATTGCGGTGACCACATCGACCGCTTCCTTGAGCGCTTCGATGTAGGTCGACAAACCCCATTCGCGTTGGGCCTTGGTCGGGTTGCGCCAGCTGACGATGAAGGTCTGCACATTGTTGCGCAGGCAGAAGCGCGCGAGGCTTTTGTCCGGGCTCAGGTCGAAGACGTAGAACTTGTTGATCTGTGGTGGCACCACCAGCAGTGGGCGTTCGTGCACTTGTTCAGTGATTGGCCGGTACTGGATCAGTTCCAGCACATCGTTGCGGAAAACCACCGCGCCTTCGGTGGTGCCCAGGCTCTTGCCGACTTCGAAGGCCCCCATGTTGACCTGGCTCGGCATGCCGCCGTTGTGCACCAGATCCTTGGCCAGGTGCGAGAGGCCATCGAGCAGGCTTTTGCCGCCGGTTTCGAAGAAGCGTTTGACGGCAGCAGGGTTGGCCGCGCTGTTGGTCGGGGCCATGGCCTCGGTCATCAGGTTGATCACGAAGTGTGCGCGGCTGATGTCCTGGGCCGACAGATTGCTTTCGCCAATCCAGTCGTGGAGTTCCTTGCGCCATGCCAGGTAGGTTTGCAGATAACGTTTGTAGAGCGGGTTCTGACTCCACGCCGGATCGTTGAAACGACGGTCATCGCTTTCCGGTTGCAGCTCGGATCTACCGAGCATCACGTTCTTGAGCTCAATGCCAAAGTGCGCGACATGCTTGACGCTGTGGATGGGTTGTTTGATGGCCTGGGTCAGCACCATGCGGGCAGAGGTAAGCAGATCCTTTCGACGCAAGCCGATGACCGGGTTTAGCCCAAGGGTGTTTTCCGAGGCTTGAAGTTTCAGGTCATCGTTATTCTTGTTACTCATCTACGACGCTCCATTGTCCTGAGGCGAGTACCTGAGTCCTGCTGTGTAGTCACACAGCAAATGCCGGGTACACGCTCGGGTGACCGTTAGTTGTACATCGCTGACTTTTTCATTCAGGAGGCGCGCTGCACAGAACTTGCCAGATCCATTGGTTACCCGAGTTTAATTTTTTTCGCAAGCAGGCCGATCCTCGGCACCGCAGCCCAGCATTCAAACAGATGAAATTAGAAAATGCCCTCTAAAGAGCGCGAGCCTTGAGTTAGAGCATCAGTTTGACGACAGACTCGTTTGGATCGCGGGATTTTCCGGCGGCTTTGAGCTCGGCAAGATAATCCTCCCAGAGTGCGTCATATCGTCGCGCCAACTGATAGAGATATTCCCAGGTGAACAGGCCGCTGTCGTGGCCGTCATCGAAGGTCAATTTCAGTGCGTACTGACCGGCCGGTTCTACCTTGTTCAGGCCTACGCCGATCTTGCCAAATTGAAGGATAGGTTTGCCGTGGCCCTGGACCTCGGCGGAAGGAGAGTGCACGCGCAAGAATTCTGCGCTCAGGTGATAGACCTCATCGGGCGCGTATTGCAGCTCCAGGGTTTTTGAGGCTTTGTGCAGTTTGATATCGGTGGGGAGTTTGGTCGTCATGGGGCCGGTAGTCCGTCTTTATGGAGGCCCTTGTGGGAGCGAGCCTGCTCGCGATGGCGGTGTGACATTCAACATCAATGTTGAACGTTATGGCCTCATCGCGAGCAGGCTCGCTCCCACAGGTCCCGTACCACAGTAGAAATGGCTTACAGGATATAACGGGACAGGTCTTCGTTCTGCGCCAATTCGCCGAGGTGGCTGTTGACGTAGTCAGCGTCGATGCGGATCGGCTCTTCGCTGTGGGTGCTGGCCAGATCGCTGGCGCTGAACGACACCTCTTCGAGCAGACGCTCGAGCAGAGTGTGCAGGCGACGGGCACCGATGTTCTCGGTCTTCTCGTTGACCTGCCAGGCGATCTCCGCCACGCGTTTGATGCCGTCGGGCTGGAACTCGATGGTCACGCCTTCGGTTTTCAGCAGGGCGCAATACTGCTCGGTGAGCGATGCATGCGGCTCGCTGAGGATACGCTCGAAGTCTTCCGGCGTGAGGGCCTTGAGTTCGACGCGGATCGGCAGGCGGCCTTGCAGTTCGGGCACCAGATCGCTTGGCTTGCTCAGGTGGAACGCACCGGAAGCGATGAACAGGATGTGGTCGGTTTTGACCATGCCCAGCTTGGTGTTGACCGTGCAGCCTTCGATCAGCGGCAGCAAGTCGCGCTGTACACCTTCGCGGGACACGTCGACGCCACCGGAATTGCCGCGCTTGGCGACCTTGTCGATCTCGTCGATAAACACAATGCCGTGCTGCTCGACCGCTTCCAGGGCCTTGGCCTTGAGCTCTTCGTCATTGACCAGGCGGCTGGCTTCTTCGTCGCGCACCAGTCTCAGCGCTTCCTTGACCTTGAGCTTGCGGTTCTTGCGCGTGCCCTTGCCCATATTGGCAAACAGGCTCTGCAACTGGTTGGTCATTTCTTCCATGCCCGGTGGCGCGGAGATATCGACGCCGGACACTTCGGCGACTTCGATTTCGATCTCCTTGTCATCCAGCTGACCTTCGCGCAGGCGCTTGCGGAACAGTTGGCGGGTGTTGGAGTCCTGGGACGGCGCGGAGTCTTCGTTGCTGAAACCCATGCGTGCCGGTGGCAGCAGTGCATCGAGGATGCGCTCTTCGGCGGCATCTTCGGCGCGATGGCGAACCTTGACCATTTCCTGTTCGCGCAGCAGCTTGATCGCGGCATCGGCGAGGTCGCGAATGATTGACTCGACGTCACGGCCGACATAGCCGACCTCGGTGAACTTGGTCGCTTCAACCTTGATGAACGGCGCGTTGGCGAGTTTGGCCAGGCGACGGGCGATTTCGGTTTTACCGACACCGGTCGGTCCGATCATCAGAATGTTCTTGGGCGTTACTTCAACGCGCAGCTCTTCAGGCAGTTGCATCCGGCGCCAGCGGTTACGCAGGGCGATGGCGACGGCGCGCTTGGCATCGTCCTGGCCGATGATATGGCGACTGAGTTCATGGACGATTTCGCGGGGAGTCATTGGCATAGTAATTGGCGGTCCTCAAGCAAGAATGAGCCGTGGCGCAAGGCCAAGACAGGCTTACTCAGCGAGATCCTGCTCCTCAATGGTGAAGGTGTGATTGGTGAAGACACAGATGTCGCCGGCGATGCCGAGCGCGGTTTCAACGATTTCGCGGGCCGACAGATCGGTTTTCTTCAGCAGGGCGCTGGCTGCGGCCTGAGCGTAACCGCCGCCGGAGCCCATGGCGATCAAGCCTTCTTCAGGTTCGACCACATCGCCGTTACCAGTGATGATCAGGGAAGCGTCTTTGTTGGCGACTGCAAGCATCGCTTCGAGGCGGCTGAGGGAGCGGTCGGTGCGCCATTCTTTGGCGAGTTCGACGGCGGCGCGAACCAGGTGGCCCTGGTGCTTTTCAAGCTGGCCTTCGAAACGTTCGAAGAGGGTAAAGGCGTCAGCGGTGGCGCCAGCAAACCCGGCGATGACCTGACCGTGGTACAGGCGGCGAACTTTCTTCGCGTTGCCTTTCATCACGGTATTGCCGAGAGAAACCTGGCCGTCGCCGCCCATGACGACTTTGCCGTGGCGGCGAACTGAAACGATGGTGGTCAAGGGAAGAGTCTCCACGCAGCGGGGCGAAAATGCCTTATCCCAACTCATATGGGGGTGGTGGGGCGTTTTTCAACTGCGGGAAGTGGCGGGGGACGAGCGGTGTTTGTGGTGATCGTTCCCACGCTCTGCGTGGGAATGCAGCCCGTGACGCTCTGCGTCACTGGACGCGGAGCGTCCCTAGAGGCATTCCCACGCGGGAGCGTGGGAACGATCAGCGACGACCAGGGGAGGATCAGCGGCTTTGGCGTTGTTGTAACAACAGGTTACTGAAACCGCTGCCAGCCAGTTGTTTCTGGGCGGTGGTCAGCTGTTCGCGGTTGCTGAACGGGCCGACCAGCACGCGGTACCAGGTCTCATCCTTCACCGTGCCGGACTCCACCGAAACTGCCTGGCCGAGCAGAATGATCTGCGCACGAACCTTGTCGGCGTCGGCTTCTTTGCGGAAAGAGCCAGCCTGCAGGAAGAACTTGATCACCGGCGCCGCTTTCGCCACGGGTGGCGCTGGCGGCGGCGTAACGCCGCTCAGGGCTGCCTGCGCACGCGCGGTGTCGATCTTCGCTGCTTCTGCCGGGGTTACCGGTGCAACAGGCGCAGTCTGCGGCGTCGGCAGGGTTTTCTCCGGCACGGCATCCGGCGGCACAATGACTTCCGATTCCGGCAGCAAGGTGTAGAAGTCGTACTTCGGCTTCACCGGTTGCGTCGGGCTCGGCGGGGTCTTGTTGGCCTCGGCGATCTTGCTGGCTTTCTGTTGCTCGACCTTCTCGCGCTTGACGCTTTCGCTGCCTTTACCCGGCTCCAGCTTCATCAGGAACACGATGAATGCGCCCACGGTCAGGCCGATGGCCATCCACAGCCATCCTGGAATCGGCTTTTTTGCAGGAGCTTGGTAACGGCTGGCGCCACGCTTTGGTGCTGGTTTTTTCTTGGCAGCCAACTTACATACGCTCCAGAGTTTCCAGACCCAAGAGTTCCAGGCCTTGCTTGAGGGTGCGACCGGTCAATGCGGCGAGGCGCAAGCGGCTTTGCATTTGTGCCGGGGTTTGTGCGCTGAGGATCGGGCAGTTCTCGTAGAAGCTGGAGAACAGACCGGCAACATCGTACAGGTAGGTGCAGAGGATGTGCGGCGTACCTTTTTCGGCGACGTTGTTCAGCACTTCACCGAACTGCGCCAGCTTGGCGGCCAGTTCGTGTTCGTGAATGGCCTCGAGGACGATCTGCCCTTCGACTTCGCTGAAGTCCTTGCCGAGTTTGCGGAAGACGCCAGCCACGCGAGTGTAGGCGTACAGCAGGTACGGCGCGGTGTTGCCTTCGAAGTTCAGCATCAGGTCGAAGTTGAAGCTGTAGTCGCTGGTGCGATGCTTGGACAGGTCGGCGTATTTCACCGCGCCAATGCCCACGACTTTGGCGATGTTGCGCAGGTCGGCTTCGGCCAGCTCAGGGTTCTTTTCCTTCACCAGCGTGTAGGCGCGTTCCTTGGCTTCGTTCAGCAGGTCGATCAGCTTCACGGTGCCGCCATCACGGGTCTTGAACGGACGGCCATCGGCGCCGTTCATGGTGCCGAAGCCCATGTGCTCCATTTCCATTGGATGGGTCACGAAACCGGCCAGGCGAGCCACTTCGAATACCTGCTGGAAGTGCAGGGCCTGACGCTGGTCGACGAAGTACAGCACTCGATCGGCTTTCAGCACGCCGTTACGGTAGCGCACGGCCGCCAGGTCAGTGGTGGCGTAGAGGTAGCCGCCATCGGCCTTGACGATGATCACTGGCAGCGGGTCGCCGTCGGCGTTCTTGAATTCGTCGAGGAACACGCACTGGGCGCCGTTGCTCTCGACCAGCATGCCTTTGGCCTTGAGGTCGTTGACCACGTTGATCAGGTCGTCGTTGTAGGCACTTTCGCCCATCACGTCGGCCATGGTCAGTTTGACGTTCAGCTGTTCATAGATTTTCTGGCAGTGGGACAACGAGATGTCTTTGAACTTGGTCCACAGCGCCAGGCAGTCCGGGTCGCCGGCTTGCAGCTTGACCACCAGGCCACGGGCGCGGTCAGCGAATTCTTCGGATTCGTCGAAGCGCTGCTTGGCGGCGCGGTAGAAATTTTCCAGGTCCGACAGTTCGTCGCTGGTGATCGGGTTTTCTTGCAGGTACGCCATCAGCATGCCGAACTGGGTGCCCCAGTCGCCGACGTGGTTCTGACGTATCACTGTATCGCCGAGGAACTCCAGCACCCGCGCCACGCCGTCGCCGATGATGGTCGAACGCAAGTGACCGACGTGCATCTCTTTGGCCAGGTTCGGCGCCGACAGGTCGACCACGGTGCGCTGCACGGGACCTGCCTTGCGCACGCCGATTTTGGCGTCAGCCAGGGCAGCATCCAGGCGCGAGGCCAGGGCCTGGGTGTTCTGGAAGAAGTTGAGGAAGCCCGGGCCGGCGATTTCGGTTTTGCTGACGTTTTCGTCAACCGGCAGCGCAGCGATGATTTTTTCCGCCAGGTCGCGCGGTTTCATGCCGGCCGGTTTAGCCAGCATCATGGCGATGTTGCTGGCGAAGTCGCCGTGAGTCTTGTCACGGGAGTTCTCCACCTGAATCGCCGGCGTCAGGCCTTCAGGCAACACACCGTCGGTAACGAGTTGGGTGAGGGCTTGCTGGATCAACTGGCGAATGGTGTCTTTCATGGTCTTCTCTTTCAACCGCAGAGCGGCGGCGCATCAATGCGCAGGTGGAAAAACTGGGCATTATCCGTTGCGAAGTCGGGCTTGCCAACCTTAGCAGGCCGGTTATGGATATGTGGTGACTATTCGGCCGTCATCGCGAGCAGGCTCGCTCCCACAGTGGATCTTGGAGGGCTTACATTTCGTGTTCACCACAAACCCCTTGTGGGAGCGAGCTTGCTCGCGATGGCAATCGCCGAATCAATACAAATCGACCGGGTCGACATCCAAAGACCAACGCACCGCCCGCCCGCTCGGCATCTGTTCCAGCGCCAGCAGCCAGGCACTCAGCAGTCGATGCAGCGGTGCCCGAGCGGTGGCTTGCAACAATAATTGCGCACGATAACGTCCAGCCCGACGCTCCATCGGCGCCGGTACCGGGCCGAGCAGTTCGATGCCGGTCAGGGTGTGTTCGGCCAATAATCGCTCTGCCTCGCTGCAGGCTTCATCGAGGAAACTTTCGGCCTGCCCCGGCTTGTGCGCTTCGGCCCGCAATAGCGCCAGGTGCGCGAACGGCGGTAGCCCGGCGGAACGACGTTCGCTCAAGGCCTGCTCGGCAAAGGCGAAATAGCCTTGTTCGGTCAGTTGCACCAACAGCGGGTGGTCAGCCAGATGGGTCTGGATGATCACTTTGCCCGGCTCTTCGGCGCGACCGGCACGTCCCGCCACCTGCACGATCAACTGAGCCATGCGTTCGCTGGCGCGGAAGTCGCCGGAGAACAGTCCGCCGTCGGCATCGAGAATCGACACCAGCGTCACCCGTGGAAAGTGATGCCCTTTGGCGAGCATCTGCGTGCCGACCAAAATGCACGGCTGACCTTTCTGGATGGTCGCGAACAACTGATTCATTGCGTCTTTACGCGAGGTGCTGTCGCGGTCGACCCGCAATACCGGGTAGTCCGGGAACAGAATGCCCAAACGCTCTTCGGCGCGTTCGGTGCCGGCACCCACGGGGCGCAAATCGACTTTGCCGCATTTTGGGCAGTGTCGAGGGACACGCTCGACGTAGCCGCAATGGTGGCAACGCAGCTCGCCGGAGCGCTGGTGCACGGTCATTCGCGCATCGCAGCGCTGGCACTCGGACATCCAGCCGCAGTCGTGACAGAGCAGGGTGGGCGCAAAGCCGCGACGGTTGAGGAATACCAATACTTGCTGGCCGGCGGCGAGGGTCTGGCCGATCGCCTGCTGCATCGGCCCGGAAATACCGCTGTCCAGCGGGCGACTTTTGACGTCCAGCCGCAGGAAACGTGGTTGTTTCGCCCCGCCGGCGCGCTCGTTCAGGCGCAGGAGTCCATAGCGACCGGTGTAGGCGTTGTGCAGGCTTTCCAGTGACGGCGTCGCCGAGCCGAGGACAATCGGGATGTTTTCCTGCCGCGCTCGGACCAATGCCAGATCGCGGGCGTGATAGCGCAAGCCTTCCTGCTGTTTATAAGAGCCGTCGTGCTCTTCATCGATGATGATCAGCCCCGGGTTTTTCATCGGCGTAAACAGCGCCGAGCGGGTGCCGATAATAATGTCGGCCTCGCCATCCCGGGCCGCGAGCCAGGATTCCAGGCGTTCGCGGTCATTGACGGCCGAATGCACCAGGGCAATACGCGCATTGAAGCGCTGTTCGAAGCGCGCCAGGGTCTGCGGCCCGAGGTTGATTTCGGGGATCAGCACCAGCGCCTGCTTGCCGGCCTCAAGGGTTTCGCGGATCAGCTGCAAATAGACTTCGGTCTTGCCGCTGCCGGTGACCCCGGCCAGCAGGAACGCATGGAAACTGTCGAAGCCTGCGCGGATCGCTTCATAAGCGGCGCGCTGCTCCGGGTTCAGCGGCAGCTCCGGTTGCGCCAGCCAGTGTTCGTGACGTTCGCCCGGTGCGTGTTTGCGGATCTCCACTTGCACCAGTTCTTTGGCCAGTAGCAGGTCGAGGCTGTCCTTGCTCAACATCAACTTGCTCAGCAGTTGATGGGCGACGCCATGCGGATGCTGGGCCAGCGTTGCCAAGGCCTCGCGTTGACGCGGAGCACGGGCGATACGCGGATCATCCAGTTTTGCGCCCGGGGCGATCGACCAGAACCGCTCCTGGCGTGCTTCGGCCATTTCACCCTGACGCAACAATACCGGCAGCGCCCAGCTCAAGGTGTCGCCGAGGCTGTGCTGGTAATACTGGGAAGTCCACAGGCACAACTTGAACAGTGCTGCCGGTAGCGGCGGCGTGGCGTCGAGCAGCGCCAGTGCAGGTTTGAGTTTGTCGGCCGGGACTTCGCTGTGGCTGGTGACTTCCACCAGGATCCCGATCATCTCGCGGCGGCCGAACGGCACTCGCAACCGCATGCCCGGATGCAAATGCGCGCGCAGGACTCCCGCCGGGGCACGGTAGTCGAACAGGCGGCGCAGGGGCGAAGGCAGGGCGAGGCGCAAAATGGCGTCGGGCACGCGGGGGGATCTCATTGAGCAGGCGGTAAAGAAGGGCCGGAGCCTAGCAGACGACTGGATTAGTGTCCTCTATTAGGAAAGCGTTCACTCGCCAGAATCGAACAGTCTTTTCTGATGGAGGACACTGTGGACAGCTTGCGTGATTGTAAAGGTCTGGTAGAATCCGCGGCCTAATTACGTGCGGTATTCAACAATAGTGTTGAGTGGCGGCACGCTAGCCCGAGGAAGACACCATGAAAGCCGATATCCATCCAACATACGAAATCACCGCAGTTACCTGCAGCTGTGGCAACAAGTTCGAAACTCGTTCGAACCTGGCCAAGCCTCTGGCGATCGACGTATGCAACGAGTGCCACCCGTTCTACACCGGTAAGCAGAAGACTCTGGATACTGGCGGCCGTGTACAGAAGTTCGCCGATCGTTTCGGTGCTTTTGGCAAAAAAGCCTAAGACTGATCATGTTGGAAAGTCGTTTCGACTTCTCCAGACTGATGAAAAAGGCGCCCCTAGCGGGCGCCTTTTTTATGTCCGCGATTTGGCTCTCCCGCGCTCACGCCCTCTGTCCTGCACCGACCAATCAGCTGGAAGCTGTCAGCGTGCAGCGCGTGGTGGATGGCGACACGGTGCGCCTGAGCGACGGCCGCAGTGTGCGCATGATCGGTTTGAATACCCCGGAACTGGGCAAGAAAGGTCGCTCCGACGAACCTTTCGCCGTGGCTGCACGCACGCGTCTGGAAGCGTTGGTGGCGGCAAGCGACGGACGGTTGGGTTTGCTGGCGGGACAAGAAGGCAAGGATCGTTACGGTCGCACCCTGGCCCATCTCTACAGCGCCAACGGTGACAATCTCGAAGCGCAGATGCTTGCCGAGGGGCTTTGCGGTGGCACCGAACGTCGATTTTGTCAGTTGCCAACAGGCCGCCGAACGCACTGCGCGGCAGGCCCGGCTGGGGTTATGGCGGCAGTCACCTGTGCTGAAAACGGAGCAGATCAGCACTTCGGGTTTTGCTGTGCTTAGTGGCCGTGTGGGCAAGGTTCAGCGCAATCGTGGCGGAATTTGGATCGAGTTGCAGGATTCGGTTGTATTGCACGTTGCACCCAATCTGCTTGGTCAATTCGATCTGGCGGCGCTGGAACGGCTCAACGGCAAGCAGATCGAGGCGCGTGGCTGGGTGCTCGATCGCTCACGGCGCGGTGGTCTGGATTCCGGTCAGGCGCGCTGGTTGTTGCCATTGACCCATCCGGCCATGCTGCAAACAGTGCCGTAAAAAGAAATTGTCGACATTTTTTAAGTCGATTGTGAACAGTTGAGCCCTTGTGTTCCGTGGCTCTTGGCCCAAAGTCGTAGGGTAGGGCGCTTGACAGGGGTGACCGGTCAGTCTTGTGGGGACTTTGCGACGCGAGTATCCTCGGCGGTCCGTCGTTCAACAGTAAAAGCGGAATGCCCACATGTCTGATTTGAAAACTGCCGCTCTCGAATATCACGCCCATCCTCGTCCAGGTAAGCTGAGTGTCGAGCTCACCAAGGCCACCGCTACCGCCCGCGATCTGTCGCTGGCCTACAGCCCCGGCGTAGCCGAACCAGTACGCGAAATCGCCCGCGATCCTGAACTGGCCTACAAATACACCGGCAAGGGCAACCTGGTTGCAGTCATTTCCGATGGCACCGCGATTCTCGGCCTGGGTAACCTTGGCCCATTGGCTTCCAAGCCGGTGATGGAAGGTAAAGGCGTGCTGTTCAAGCGCTTCGCCGGTATCGACGTGTTTGACATCGAAGTCGACTCCGAAAGCCCGCAAGCCTTCATCGACACCGTCAAGCGTATCTCCATCACCTTCGGTGGCATCAACCTGGAAGACATCAAGGCACCAGAGTGCTTTGAGATCGAACGCGCGCTGATCGAGCAGTGCGACATTCCGGTGTTCCACGATGACCAGCACGGCACCGCGATCGTGACCGCTGCCGGCATGATCAACGCCCTGGAAATCGCTGGCAAAACCCTGCCGGAAGCCAAGATCGTCTGCCTGGGTGCTGGCGCTGCCGCTATCTCCTGCATGAAGTTGCTGGTGAGCATGGGCGCCAAGATCGAAAACATCTTCATGGTTGACCGTACCGGCGTGATCCACTCCGAGCGTGACGACCTGAACCAGTACAAGGCTGTCTTCGCCCACGCGACCGACAAACGCACGCTGACTGACGCCCTGAAAGGCGCAGACGTGTTCGTTGGCCTGTCCGGTCCGAACCTGCTGAGCGCTGAAAACCTGATGCTGATGGCGGCCAACCCGATCGTGTTCGCGTGCTCGAACCCTGATCCGGAAATCGCCCCGGAACTGGCTCACGCCACCCGTAACGACGTGATCATGGCGACCGGCCGTTCGGATTACCCGAACCAGGTGAACAACGTATTGGGCTTCCCGTTCATTTTCCGTGGTGCTCTGGACGTTCGCGCCAAGCGCATCAACGAAGAAATGAAAGTGGCTGCGGCCAACGCTCTGCGTGAATTGGCCAAGCTGCCAGTGCCTCAGGAAGTGTGTGACGCTTACGGTGGCATCAAGCTGGAATTCGGTCGTGAGTACATCATTCCGAAGCCAATGGATGCGCGTTTGATCACTGTGATCTCGGATGCTGTGGCCAAGGCTGCGATCGAGACGGGTGTGGCGACTCTGCCGTATCCGAAGAACTACCCGCTGAAAAGCGTGGATGACGTGTTCAACGGCTAAGCCGTTGTAGCGTCCCCAAAAGGCCCCGGCTCTCGCGAGTCGGGGTTTTTTTATGCCTGTTATTTACCGACGCACACTCGATTTACTGTGGGAGCTGGCTTGCCTGCGAAGGCTGCCTGATAGCCGGCCTATCTTTCGCAGATGTACACCAATCAAAATTGTGGGAGCTGGCTTGCCTGCGAAGGCGGCCTGACAGCCGGCCTATCTTTAGCAGATGTACATCAATCAAAACTGTGGGAGCTGGCTTGCCAGCGAAGGCGGCCTGACAGCCGGCCTATCTCCCGCAGGTATACATATCCATTCCTGCGGTAACGGCCACTTAGGGTTTCGCCTGACGGCGACTCACTTTTTTTACAAGCGCCTAAAAAAAGTAAGCAAAAAAACGCTCGCCCCAAGCGTACGGCACCTCGCCTAGGCTCGGCGTTCCCTCGCTCCGGCGTCCATCAGGGGGCATCGCCTACGGTCTGCTTCGCGACGACCTCCTCTCGATGTGTCCGGCTGCGCCGTACGGCGCTGCGCGCCCACCCCCTGATGAACACCTCCACTCGGCCTCCCGATAGGGGCGGGTGGATCAAAAGCAAAGCACGGCGGCCTGACAGCCGGCCTGAGTGGTAGGGGCGTGCACGGCTTTAGATCGTTCCCACGCTCTGCGTGGGAATGCCGCCAGGGACGCTCCGCGTTCCGATTCACAAGCTGACGCGGAGCGTGGGAACGATCATTTGTGTAATGCCCGTAGGATGAGGCCGGAACTTGATGACAGCATCACGGGCAACGTAGAAATCTCCGACAAGTCTTTAAGGTTGCCCCTCGGAAGCGTGGCCTCTAGCCTTTGATCGTCGCTGCCTATTCAGCGATCGGATTTGACCGTCCGTGTAAATCAAGGCGCACCAGCGCCCAAGACCTATTCCAGGCGCTTTTTTTGTGTCTGAGGTATCGTGTCATGGCGGCTGTGCGTGGGACACCTTCGGGTGTGCCGGGTTCCTTGATTCCTGGTCGGTCAACCCGCGTACAGCTGCCACCTTTTCGTTTGACCGCGGACGGTGGTAGCTCCAACAATCAAGGAGCTCCATCATGATCAAAGAAACCCCTAATCCGCCCGAACACGACGACGTCTCCCCCTACGAATCCCTCGATTCAAAAAAACTCCACGACGCCGCCCACCGCGCCCTCGATCATTACCTGAAACCCACGCTCGCCAAACTGCGCTTCAGCGACTTGCGCTCAGACCGCTTGTTCAGCGTTTCGCCCGACGTGGGCCTCGAAAGCCTGTTGGCCAATGCCGCGGAAGACCTGGCCTCAGTCAAGGTCATGGCCGCCGACCTGGCATTCGAGATCGAGGGTTCGCGACGCAGCGTGGCGTTGGCGATTTGCCGAATGGTCGATGGCGCCCTGTTGCTGGTGGACAAGGCGCTGGATGACTACAACCCGTCGGAGTCGGACCAGTTTTACGTCAAAGAGTAGAACCGCGAACTCCAGACGCAAAAAAGCCCCGCCTTCAAATGAAGAGCGGGGCTTTTTGCTGGTGCTGAGCGATCAGAACAGATCGATCGGCGCGGCTTCGTCCGCCGGCAGCGGGCTGCCCGGTGCATTGCCGTTGCCCAGTTCGTTGACCGATGGCGGCGTGTCTTCGGACTTGAACAGTTCGAAGTAGGCGCCTGGCGTGCTTGGGGTGGCCGCACGGCCGCTGACCGGGTCAACCCGCAGGCTGAGGATGCCTTCCGGCTCGGCCTGGGTATGCGGTGGTTTGCCTTTGAGCGCGGCGCTCATGTAGTTCATCCAGATCGGCAGCGCCACGGTGCCGCCGAACTCGCGCTTGCCAAGGCTTTCCGGTTGGTCGAAACCGGTCCAGACCGTGGTCACGTAATCGGCGTTGTAGCCCGAGAACCAGGCATCCTTGGATTCGTTGGTGGTCCCGGTCTTGCCCGCAATATCACTGCGACCCATGGACAGGGCGCGACGCCCGGTACCGAGCTTGATCACGTCTTCGAGCATGCTGTTGAGGATGAACGTGGTGCGCCCGTCGATGATCCGTTCTGCGACTGCTGGTGCTTGTACGGTGGTTTGCGCCGCCGGAGCTTCGCCTGGCGTCGGGTTGACCGTAAACGTGTTGCTCACTGGCGCTGCGATCCCGTTGCTGGCGATATCGCCTTTCGGCACGCTTGGCGGGTTGGCGACGAACAGCGTGTCGCCGTTGCGGCTTTCGATCTTGTCGATGATGTACGGGGTGATCTTGTAGCCGCCGTTGGCAAAGGTGCTCCAGCCTGTGGCGATTTCCATTGGCGTCAGCGTTGCGGTGCCCAGAGCCAGCGACAGGTTGCGCGGCAGGTCCTGCTTGTTGAAGCCGAACTTGCTGATGTAGTCGATGGTGCGATCGACGCCCAGCGCCTGGAGCAGACGGATCGACACCAGGTTGCGCGACTTGTAGAGCGCTTCACGCATGCGGATCGGGCCGAGGAAGGTGTTGGTGTCGTTCTTCGGACGCCAGACCTTGTCCAGGTACTCATCGACGAACACGATCGGTGCGTCGTTTACCAGCGTTGCCGGGGTGTAGCCGTTATCCAGCGCAGCGCTGTAGACGAATGGCTTGAAGCTCGAGCCCGGTTGGCGCTTGGCCTGCATGGCGCGGTTGTAGTTGCTCTGCTCGAACGCGAAGCCGCCAACCAGTGCGCGGATGGCGCCGTTTTGCGGGTCCAGCGAAACCAGTGCGCTTTGGGCAACCGGAATCTGGCTGAACTTCAGGGCGTTGTCCGGTTGGCGCTGTACGCGAATCAGGTCACCGACCTGGGCGACATCCGATGGTTGCTTCGGTACCGGGCCCATGCTGTTGGTGTTCAGGTACGGGCGTGCCCATTTCATGCTGTCCCAGCTGACATGTTCTTCGCCGTTACGGGTCAGGACCTGCACGCCGTTTTTCTCGATCAGGGTGACGATGGCCGGTTCCAGGCCGCTGATGGTGCGCTGCTTGGTCAGTTCTGTGGCCCAGGCGTCGGGCGTCTTGCCCGGCAGGCGGGATTCAGGGCCGCGATAGCCATGACGCTGGTCGTAGGTGATCAAGCCTTCATGAACGGCGGTGTTGGCCATTTCCTGAAGGTTGCTCGGCACGGTAGTGGTGACGCGGAAACCTTCGGTGTAGGCATCGCTGCCATAACGGCCGACCATTTCGGCGCGGGCCATTTCAGCGATGTACGGCGCGTTCACTTCCGGCGTCGGCACGTGATAACTGGCGTTCAATGGCTCGTTGATCGCGGTCTGATACGCCGCTTCGTCGATTTTCCCGAGCTTGTACATGCGCCCCAGGATCCAGTCGCGACGTTCTTTGCTGCGCGCCGGGTTGGCCAGCGGGTTGAAGCGCGAAGGGGCTTTCGGCAGGCCGGCGATCATCGCCATCTGCGCCAGGCTGACGTCGCGAATCGACTTGCCGTAATACACCTGCGCTGCCGCCTCGATGCCGTAGGCGCGGTTGCCCAGATAGATCTTGTTCACGTAGAGCTCAAGGATTTCATCCTTGGTCAGCTGACGCTCGATTTGCAGGGCCAGGAGGATTTCCGTGGTCTTGCGCGAAAAGCTGCGCTCGCTGGTGAGGAAGAAGTTCTTCGCCACCTGCATGGTGATGGTGCTGCCACCGGATTGAATGTGTCCGCTTTTGACCAGCTGGGTCGCGGCACGCATCAGGCTGCTGGGGTCGACGCCATAGTGATTGGCGAAGTTGTCGTCTTCAGCACTGAGTAACGCATTGATGAAATTGGGCGGGATATCGGCGAAGCGGATCGGCGTGCGGCGCATTTCGCCAAACTCGGCGATCAATTTGCCGTCGCTGCTGTAGACCCGCAAAGGAATCTGCAACTGAATGCTTCTCAGCGCCTCCACGGACGGCAATCCCGGACTAAGGTAAAGAAAGGCGCCGCTCAGACCGAGGAGCAGTCCGCAGAAAACGGCGACGATGGACCACCCGAAAAATTTCAGCAGACGAATCAAGGCTTTTGGACATCCAGGATAAAGAATGAATTAGGCGTCAAGGCATTCAAGGCAAGCAAGGGTCGACCCGCGCTTGAGAAAGCGGAAAAAACGCTGGCCATTATAAGCATTTTTCCGCCAAAAGCGCATTTGGCGCCTCTGTCAAGACGCAGCTATTGAACGCAATGAATCATAAAGAGTCCGTAACTCACGGATAGTCATAGGGAATTGCAAGTGCTGGGACTCTTCAATAAAAAAAGCCGCACGCTTTTGGGGATCGATATCAGCTCCACTTCGGTGAAGCTTCTCGAGCTAAGCCGTGCAGGTAATCGATACCGGGTCGAAGCCTATGCGGTAGAGCCGCTGCCGACCAACGCAGTGGTCGAAAAGAATATCGCCGAACTGGAAGGTGTCGGACAGGCGTTGTCCCGGGTGTTGCTCAAAGCCAAAACCAGCGTCAAAAGCGTCGCGGTGGCGGTTGCCGGATCGGCGGTCATCACCAAGATCATCGAAATGGACGCCGGGCTTTCCCCCGATGAAATGGAAAATCAGCTGAAGATTGAAGCTGACCAGTACATCCCCTATCCCCTCGAAGAAGTCGCCATCGATTTTGAAGTGCAGGGCGTCTCCCGGCGTAATCCCGAGCGGGTCGACGTATTGCTGGCGGCCTGTCGCAAGGAAAACGTCGAAGTTCGCGAAGCCGCGCTGGCCCTTGCCGGCCTGACCGCACGGGTCGTCGATGTCGAGGCGTACGCGCTGGAGCGTTCATTCGGCTTGCTGACGGCACAGTTGGCCGGCGTGACCGAGCGTTCGACGGTAGCCGTGGTCGACATCGGCGCCACCATGACCACCTTGAGCGTGCTGTCCAACGGCCGAATCATCTACACCCGCGAGCAGTTGTTCGGCGGTCGTCAGTTGACGGAGGAAATCCAGCGCCGTTATGGCATGACGGTTGAACAGGCCGGTCTTGGAAAAAAACAGGGTGGCTTGCCTGAAGACTACGTCAGCGAAGTCCTGCAACCGTTCCGCGAGGCGCTGGTGCAGCAGGTTTCGCGATCGTTGCAGTTCTTTTTCGCCTCGGGTCAGTACAACGCGGTCGACTACATCCTGCTGGCCGGTGGCACAGCCTCGGTCACCGGGCTGGATCGACTGATCGAGCAGCGCCTGGGCACGCCGACGCAGGTGGCCAATCCGTTTGCGGACATGACATTGAGCAGCAAGGTCAACGCCAGCGCCCTGGCCAGTGATGCGCCAGCGCTGATGATCGCCTGCGGCCTGGCGCTGAGGAGTTTTGACTGATGGCGCGGATCAATCTTCTCCCTTGGCGCGAAGAGTTGCGCGAGGAGCGGCGCAAGCGCTTCCTGTTGGGCTTGGCCGGCGCGCTGGCAGCGGCGGTCGGGGTGATTTTGCTGGGTGACCACGCCATCAGCAGTGCCATCGATCGACAGGCCGCTCGCAACGATTACATCGGCAAACAGATCGCTGTGGTGGATGACCGGATCAAGCAGATCAGCGATCTGAAAGCCCGTCGCCAGCAACTCGTGGAGCGGATGCGGATCATCCAGGACTTGCAGGGCAATCGGTCAGTCAGCGCGCGGATCTTTGATCAACTGGCGCGCACGCTGCCGGACGGGGTGTATTTCACCGACGTGAAACTGGTCGATAAAACGCTGTCCATCAGCGGGGCATCAGAGTCGAACAATCGCGTCTCGGAGTTGTTGCGCAACCTTGATGCCTCCGACCGGTTCGAATCGCCGAACCTGACCGAGGTCAAAGCGACGACGGCCGGCGCACTGGATCAGGCCAATGTGTTTCAGTTGACCGTTCGTCAGGCTCAACCGGCCACAGCGGAGGACTCGAAATGAGTCCGTCCCAATGGTTCGAGGGGTTGCGCAAGGTCGATATCAACGACCTGGACCTGAACAACATAGGCTCCTGGCCCACGGCGATCAAAGGCCTGGCCGGCGGGCTGCTGATCGTGCTGGTGCTGGCGCTGGGCTACAGCTTTTACCTCAAGGATCTTGGCGACCAGCTTGAACAGGCCCGTGCCGGGGAAGTCACTCTCAAGGAGCAGTTCGCGAGCAAGGCACACCTGGCAGCCAATCTGGAGCGCTACATCGAGCAGATGAAGGCAATGGAGACCTCCTTCGGCGTGCTGTTGCGGCAGTTGCCCGGCGATACCGAAGTGCCCGGTCTGCTGGAAGACATCACTCGCACCGGATTGGGCAGCGGGCTCGAGTTTGAAGAGATCAAACTGCTGCCGGAAGTCACCCAGCAGTTCTACATCGAGCTGCCGATCCAGATCACTGTCACTGGCGCCTACCATGACCTGGCGACCTTCGTCAGTGGCGTCGCCAGCCTCCCGCGGATCGTCACCCTGCACGATTTCAACGTCGAGCCGGTCACCCCGGGCAGTGGCTCGAAGCTGCGCATGAACATCCTGGCCAAGACTTACCGCTACAACGACAAGGGGTTGCAGAAATGAACGCTGCCCTATGGTTTTCGCTGGCTGTGCTGCTGGGGGGGCTTGCCGGTTGTGGCAACGGTAATGACTTCAGCGATCTGGACGCCTACATGAATGAGGTGCGCCTGCGCCCGCCCGGCAAGATTGAGCCGGTGCCGACGTTCAGGTCCTACGAGACATTCACTTACAACGCTGCGTCGTTGCGCAGTCCGTTTTCACCGCAGGTCAGGGTCGACCTGGCGGGTCGAAAACAGGGGGCGCGCAACGTCAAGCCCGATCCAGGCCGGGTCAAGCAATACCTTGAAGGTTTCAACATCGAGCAGTTTGAAATGGTCGGCACTATTTCCAATGCATCCGGCGCCTTTGCGCTGCTGCGCGGTGCCGGTGGAGTGCATCGGCTGAAGGTCGGTGACTACCTGGGGCGCAACGATGGCCGGATCGTGGCCATCAGTGACTCGCAAGTCGATGTGGTCGAAATCGTTCCCGATGGCCAGGGTGCCTGGCTGGAGCGACCGCGGACTATTCCTTTGAAAGAGCACTCATAGTGGAACTCGTATCATGAACAGGATCCTTTCAACCCTCGGTTTTTCGCTATGGATGGCGCTGCTTTCTCCGATGGTGCAGGCAGCCAATCTCAAAGCGCTGGATGTCGCCGCGCTGCCGGGTGATCGCGTCGAGTTGAAACTGGCTTTCGACGGGCCGCCGCCCGCGCCGCATGGTTATACAACGGATCAGCCGGCGCGCATCGCCCTCGATTTACCGGGTGTGAGTAGCCAACTGGCGAGCAAGACGCGGGATCTGGGAGGCGGCAACGCTCGCAGCGCTACAGTAGTCGAGGCCAAGGATCGCACTCGTTTGATCATCAACCTGACGCAGTTGACGCCTTACAGCACGCGAGTCGAGGGCAACACGCTGTTCGTGGTGATTGGGCAGGCTGCCGCCGCACAGAAACCCCGGCCCGCTGCACCGCGAGTGGCGAGCGCCATGCCAGTGGCAGCCAAGACTTATGCTCCCGTGAGCAAGGTTATTCGCGGCGTTGACTTTCAGCGTGGTGAGCGGGGTGAAGGCAACGTCGTCATTGATTTGTCAGACCCCGGTATCAGTCCGGACATCCAGGAACGTGACGGCAAGATCATCCTCAACTTCGCCAAAACCCAGCTGCCTGAACGGTTGCGGGTTCGTCTGGACGTCAAGGATTTCGCTACGCCGGTGCAGTTCGTCAATGCCAGTGCGTCTTCCGATAACGCCACCATCAGCATCGAACCCGGTGGCACATACGACTATTCGACCTACCAGACCGATAACAAACTGACCGTCAGTGTCCGCCCGATGACTGTCGATGATTTGCAGAAACGCAACGCAGAGCGCTTTGCCTACAGCGGCGAGAAGCTGTCGTTGAATTTTCAAGACATCGATGTGCGCTCGGTGCTGCAACTGATCGCCGACTTCACCAACCTCAACCTGGTGGCCAGCGACACGGTGCAGGGCGGCATCACCTTGCGCCTGCAAAACGTGCCGTGGGATCAGGCGCTGGATCTGGTGCTCAAGACCAAAGGGTTGGACAAGCGCAAAATCGGCAACGTTTTGCTGGTAGCGCCGGCAGATGAGATTGCCGCTCGTGAGCGCCAGGAGCTGGAGTCACGCAAACAAATCGCCGAGCTGGCGCCACTTCGCCGTGAGCTGTTGCAGGTCAACTACGCCAAGGCGGCGGATATTGCCAAGCTGTTCCAGTCGGTGACCAGCGCCGAGGCGAAAGTCGATGAGCGTGGTTCGATCACTGTCGACGAGCGAACCAACAACATCATTGCCTACCAGACTCAGGATCGCCTGGATGAACTACGGCGAATCGTCGCTCAGCTGGATATTCCGGTGCGTCAGGTGATGATCGAGGCGCGGATCGTCGAAGCCAACGTCGACTACGACAAAAGCCTCGGTGTGCGTTGGGGTGGTTCGGTGAGTAAGAAGGGGAACTGGAACGCTTCCGGGGTCAGCAACGGTGCCAACGCTTCATCGACCATTGGTACGCCGGGTAGCACCAGTACCAACTCACCGTTCGTCGATATGGGCGCGGCGGGGAATACATCGGGGATCGGCATCGCCTTCATCACCGATAACGTGTTGCTGGACCTTGAGCTGACGGCCATGGAGAAGACCGGTAACGGGGAAATCGTCTCTCAACCCAAAGTGGTCACCTCCGATAAGGAGACTGCGAAGATCCTCAAGGGTACGGAAATCCCCTATCAGGAAGCCAGCTCCAGCGGCGCGACATCGGTGGCGTTCAAGGAAGCCTCGCTGTCTCTGGAGGTAACGCCGCAGATCACCCCGGACAACCGCATCATCATGGAGGTCAAGGTCACCAAGGATGAGCCGGACTACCTGAACAAAGTGCAGGATGTTCCGCCGATCAAGAAGAATGAGGTCAATGCCAAAGTGCTGGTCAACGATGGCGAAACCATCGTCATTGGTGGGGTTTTCTCAAATACTCAGAGCAAGGTTGTAGATAAGGTGCCATTTCTCGGTGATGTGCCGTATCTTGGCCGCCTTTTCCGGCGTGACGTGGTGTCGGAGAAAAAATCCGAGCTGCTGGTATTTCTCACTCCGCGTATCATGAATAACCAGGCGATTGCTGTGAGTCATTGATTCTGTGCGAAATTTGATTCTTGTTGGGCCGATGGGTGCTGGTAAAAGCACCATCGGTCGCTTGTTGGCCAAAGAGCTGCGCCTGCCGTTCAAGGATTCCGATAAGGAAATTGAATTGCGCACGGGCGCCAATATCCCGTGGATCTTCGACAAAGAAGGCGAACCCGGCTTTCGCGACCGCGAGCAGGCGATGATCGCCGAGCTGTGCGCGCTTGATGGCGTGGTGCTGGCGACGGGTGGAGGCGCAGTGATGCGCGAAGCCAACCGTCGGGCGCTGCACGCTGGCGGGCGCGTGGTGTATCTGCACGCGTCCGTCGAGCAGCAGGTCGGGCGCACCGCGCGCGATCGCAATCGTCCTTTGTTGCGCACCGCCGATCCGGCAAAAACCCTCCGTGATCTGCTGGCATTGCGCGATCCGCTGTATCGGGAGATCGCCGACCTGGTGGTGGAAACCGATGAGCGGCCGCCGCGGATGGTGGTCCTGGACATCCTGGAACGCTTGCAGCAGCTGCCTCCCCGTTAATGCGCAGGACGAAATGCGCTATCCTCGACTCCGGTCATGACCGCTCGAAGGTGTGGCGCATGACGAACGGGCAGCGTCACACACGCAGATGTTGTCAGTCGATAATGTAAGGCGGGACGCCTGATTCCAACTTCACTGTGGGGACACATGCAGACACTTAAGGTCGATTTAGGCGAGCGAAGCTACCCGATCCATATTGGCGAAGGGTTGCTGGATCAACCCGAACTGCTGGCGCCGCATATCGCCGGGCGGCAAGTCGCGATCATCTCCAACGAGACCGTTGCGCCGCTGTATCTGGAGCGTCTGACCCGCAGCCTTGCACAGTTTTCGGTTATTTCGGTGGTTCTGCCCGACGGTGAAGCCTTCAAGAACTGGGAAACCCTGCAAACCATCTTTGACGGTCTGCTCACCGCTCGCCATGACCGCCGTACCACCGTGATCGCCTTGGGCGGCGGTGTGATTGGCGACATGGCCGGTTTTGCCGCCGCCTGTTACCAGCGTGGTGTCGATTTCATACAGGTTCCGACCACCTTGCTGTCGCAAGTCGACTCTTCGGTGGGCGGCAAGACCGGCATCAACCACCCGTTGGGCAAAAACATGATTGGCGCCTTCTATCAACCGAACGTCGTGTTGATCGATACCGCCACGCTCAATACCTTGCCGGCTCGCGAGCTGTCTGCGGGACTGGCGGAAGTCATCAAGTACGGGTTGATCTGCGATGAGCCGTTCCTGACCTGGCTCGAAGACAACGTCGATCGCTTGCGGGCACTGGATCAAACGGCCCTGACCTACGCTATCGAACGCTCCTGCGCGGCCAAGGCTGCTGTGGTCGGTGCCGACGAACGCGAGTCTGGCGTGCGCGCCACGCTCAACCTGGGTCATACCTTCGGCCACGCCATCGAAACCCACATGGGCTATGGTGTCTGGTTACATGGTGAAGCGGTGGCTGCTGGCACTGTAATGGCCCTGGAAATGTCTTCGCGTCTGGGCTGGATCAGCGACCAGGAGCGTGATCGCGGCATTCGCCTGTTTCAGCGGGCCGGGTTGCCGGTCATCCCGCCTTCAGTGATGACAGAAGCCGATTTTCTCGAACACATGGCAATTGACAAGAAAGTAATCGACGGTCGTTTGCGACTGGTGTTGTTGCGCCGCATGGGCGAAGCCGTAGTGACCGACGATTATCCGAAAGAGGTTTTACAGGCCACGCTGGGAGCGGATTACCGCGCCCTGGCTCAGCTTAAAGGTTAATAAGATCCCGATGACTAGTTTGCATGCCGACGAGGCGTTCCTCGGCCATTACCAGTTGAGTCACGACCCTTTCGCTCCACGGGTGCCTGGCTTCAAGTTCTTCCCTGCCCAGCGCAAGCCCGTGCTGGGACAACTGCATCACCTGGCTCGTTATAGTCAGTTGTTGCTGGTGGTTACCGGCCCACAAGGCAGTGGCAAGACCCTGTTGCGTCAGGCGCTGGTCGCCAGCACCAACAAGCAGTCGGTGCAGAGTGTGGTGGTTTCCGCACGTGGCGCCGGTGATGCGGCGGGTGTGTTGCGTCAGGTGGCTCAGGCGCTGAATGTTGCCCAGGCTGAAGTCGGCGCGATTCTCAAGCAAGTGGTACAGCTCGCACTGACTGGCCAGGAAGTCTACTTGCTGGTCGATGACGCCGAGCAACTCGACGAGTCCGCCCTTGAAGCACTGCTGGCGTTGGCGGCGGGTGCGCCGGAAGGTCGTCCGCACGTGTTCCTGTTCGGTGAGTCGTCGCTGATCGCCGAACTTGAGCAACTGAGCACCGAGGAAGAGCGCTTCCACGTCGTCGAACTGCAACCTTACGCCGAAGAAGAAACCCGCGAATACCTGGCCCAGCGACTCGAAGGTGCCGGTCAGGGAATCGAACTTTTCTCTGCGAATCAGATCTCTGAGATACACGAAAGCTCCGATGGATGGCCTGGCAACATCAACCAGGTCGCCCGCGATGCGATGATCGAAGCCATGATTGCTAGCCGCTCTGCGGTCAAACGTCCAAGTATGGGGTTCAACATGCCGAAGAAACACGTATTGGCGATATCTGCCGTAGTCGTGGTCGCGGTGGCCGCCGCCTGGTTGATGCCGGGTCGCAGCAAGGCACCAACCACCGGCGCGCCCGCCAATGAGCAGGCGCAATTGCCACTGGGCACACCGAAACCGAATGGCGGTGCTCCGTCGGTCGAGTTCGCCGGTAATACCCAGCCGATGCCATTGCCGCTGGTCGGACAATCGCAGCCGGTTATGCGCGGCCCATTGGCGGAAGCTGCGGGCGGTATCACTGAAGGCGACGACGGCGTGCCAGTCGAAGGCTCCAGCGCCAAACCGCCTACCGTGACCACCACTGCGCCGCCAGCCGGTATTCCGGCCGGTCCGACGCCGGCACCTGCGCCAGCGCCTGCGGCCAAGCCAACACCTGCGCCAACTCAGGTCGCTACCGCCAAGCCTGCTCCTGTACCTGCTCCTGCGGCTAAACCGGCTCCAGTGGCCAAACCTGCCCCGGTCGCCAAAGCTGTCGAGAAACCGGTCGAAAAACCGGCGACCGTCGCCAAAGCCGCAACCGGTGGTACCTGGTACGCAGGTCAGGCGCCGGGCAACTATGTGGTGCAAATCCTCGGCACCAGCTCTGAAGCCACGGCGCAAAACTTCGTCAAGGAACAGGGCGGCGAGTACCGCTATTTCAAGAAAGTCCTCAACGGCAAACCGCTTTACGTCATCACTTACGGTAGCTTCGCCAACCGCGATGCAGCCGTTACCGCCATCAAGGCCTTGCCAGCGAAGGTTCAGGCTGGTAAACCTTGGCCTCGCTCTGTCGCCAGCGTCCAACAGGAACTGGCAACAACTCGCTGAAGATTCGGCGGCCTTACCCAGGCCGCCTCTCCCGGCACCTCAAAATTTCTGCAAGCGCATGTGGCTGTCAAAGCCGCGTGCCTTGTGGTGTCTGCGTCACAGTAGTCTTTGAGTCGTTGCGGTCAACATTAAAAATGTTTTGACTAGCACAGCATATCGCTTTAAACCTTTCACAAATGCGACATAGATTTGCGACATTTCGTCGTCAAATTTGTGAGCCTCTGTGTCGGTGTGTACAATGACCTCCCTTTTGCCCCCGCAAAGCTGGCGCACGTTCGGCGTGGAAGGTAACTGGCTGAATTGAAAAGAAATTTGTCTCGATAAGAGGCAGCCTGGTGAGAATGTGTCTATGAAAGCAGGTCTGTACCAACCAGATGAGTTCAAGGATAACTGCGGTTTCGGCCTGATAGCCCATATGCAGGGCGAACCCAGTCATACCCTGTTGCAAACGGCCATTGAGGCCCTGACCTGCATGACCCACCGCGGTGGGATCAACGCTGACGGCAAAACCGGCGACGGTTGCGGTCTGCTGATGCAAAAGCCCGACGTGTTCCTGCGCGCCATCGCCCAGGAAACGTTTGGTATTGAATTGCCCAAGCAATACGCTGTGGGCATGGTGTTCTTCAACCAGGACCCGGTAAAAGCCGAAGCGGCTCGCGAGAACATGAACCGCGAAATCCTGGCTGCCGGCCTGCAACTGGTGGGTTGGCGCAAAGTGCCGATCGATACCAGCGTTCTCGGCCGTCTGGCGCTTGAGCGCCTGCCGCAGATCGAACAAGTGTTCATCGGCGGTGCTGGCCTGAGCGATCAGGACATGGCCGTCAAACTGTTCACGTCCCGTCGTCGCTCGTCCGTGGCCAACGCCGCCGACCTCGACCACTACGTCTGCAGCTTTTCGCACAAGACCATCATTTACAAAGGCCTGATGATGCCGGCGGATCTGACCGCCTTCTATCCAGACCTCAGCGACCAGCGCCTGCAAACCGCGATCTGCGTGTTCCACCAGCGCTTCTCCACCAACACCCTGCCGAAATGGCCGTTGGCTCAACCGTTCCGCTTCCTCGCGCACAACGGTGAAATCAACACCATCACTGGTAACCGTAACTGGGCCCAGGCTCGTCGCACCAAGTTCACCAACGATCTGATGGACCTGGATGAACTCGGCCCGCTGGTCAATCGCGTGGGTTCCGACTCCTCGAGCATGGACAACATGCTGGAGCTGATGGTCACCGGCGGCATCGACCTGTTCCGTGGCGTGCGGATGATCATTCCGCCAGCGTGGCAGAACGTCGAGACCATGGACCCGGATCTGCGTGCATTTTACGAATACAACTCGATGCACATGGAACCGTGGGACGGCCCGGCCGGCGTGGTAATGACCGACGGTCGTTACGCGGTGTGCCTGCTCGACCGTAACGGTCTGCGTCCGGCGCGTTGGGTCACCACCAAAAACGGCTTCATCACCCTGGCCTCGGAAATCGGTGTCTGGAACTACCAGCCTGAAGACGTGATCGCCAAGGGCCGCGTTGGCCCGGGTCAGATCTTTGCCGTGGACACCGAAACCGGTCAGATCCTCGACACCGATGCCATCGACAACCGCTTGAAGTCCCGTCATCCGTACAAGCAATGGCTGCGCAAGAATGCCCTGCGCATCCAGGCGACCATGGAAGACAACGACCACGGTTCGGCGTTCTATGACGTTGACCAGCTCAAGCAATACATGAAGATGTATCAGGTCACGTTCGAAGAGCGTGATCAGGTGCTGCGTCCGCTTGGCGAACAAGGCTACGAAGCCGTTGGCTCCATGGGCGACGACACGCCAATGGCAGTGTTGTCCCAGCGTGTGCGTACGCCGTACGACTATTTCCGCCAGCAGTTCGCGCAGGTCACCAACCCGCCGATCGACCCGCTGCGTGAAGCCATCGTCATGTCGCTGGAAGTCTGCCTCGGTGCCGAGCGCAACATCTTCCAGGAGTCGCCGGAACATGCCTCGCGCGTGATCCTCAGCTCGCCGGTCGTTTCCCCGGCCAAGTGGCGCTCGCTGATGAACCTCGATCGCCCGGGCTTTGAACGCCAGGTCATCGACCTCAACTACGACGAGGCGCTGGGCCTTGAAGCTGCAGTGCGCAACATCGCCGACCAGGCTGAAGAAGCCGTGCGTTCCGGGCGTACCCAGATCGTACTGAGCGACCGCCATATTGCCCCGGGCAAACTGCCGGTTCACGCTTCCCTGGCCACTGGCGCGGTGCACCACCGCCTGACCGAAAAAGGCCTGCGTTGCGACAGCAACATCCTGGTCGAGACCGCTACCGCGCGCGATCCGCATCATTTCGCGGTGCTGATCGGCTTCGGCGCCTCTGCGGTTTATCCGTTCCTGGCTTACGAAGTGCTGGGCGACCTGATCCGCACCGGTGAAGTGCTGGGCGACCTCTATGAGGTGTTCAAGAACTACCGCAAAGGCATCACCAAAGGCCTGCTCAAGATCCTTTCGAAGATGGGCATCTCGACCATCACGTCCTACCGTGGTGCGCAGTTGTTCGAAGCCATCGGTCTGTCTCAGGAAGTCTGCGACCTGAGCTTCCGTGGCGTGCCGAGCCGCATCAAGGGCGCGCGTTTCGTCGACATCGAAGCCGAGCAGAAAGCCTTGGCTGCCGAAGCCTGGAGCCCGCGTAAGCCAATCCAGCAGGGCGGTTTGCTGAAATTCGTCCACGGTGGCGAATATCACGCGTACAACCCGGACGTGGTCAACACCCTGCAAGCCGCTGTGCAGCAAGGCGACTACAGCAAGTTCAAGGAATACACGGCGCTGGTGGACAACCGTCCGGTGTCGATGATCCGCGACCTGTTCAAGGTCAAGACCCTTGAGACGCCGCTGGATATCAGCGAAATCGAACCACTGGAATCGGTGCTCAAGCGCTTCGACTCCGCGGGCATCTCTCTCGGCGCATTGTCGCCGGAAGCTCACGAAGCCCTGGCCGAAGCCATGAACCGCCTCGGTGCGCGTTCCAACTCCGGCGAAGGCGGCGAAGACCCGGCGCGCTACGGCACCATCAAGAGCTCGAAAATCAAGCAGGTGGCCACCGGCCGTTTCGGTGTGACCCCGGAATACCTGGTCAACGCCGAAGTGCTGCAGATCAAGGTCGCGCAGGGCGCCAAGCCCGGCGAAGGCGGTCAGCTGCCAGGCGGCAAGGTCAACGGCCTGATCGCCAAGCTGCGCTATGCAGTGCCGGGCGTGACGCTGATTTCGCCACCGCCGCACCACGATATCTATTCGATCGAAGACTTGTCGCAGCTGATTTTCGACCTGAAACAAGTCAACCCGAAGGCCCTGGTCTCGGTGAAGCTGGTCGCAGAAGCGGGCGTAGGCACCATCGCCGCTGGCGTGGCCAAGGCCTATGCCGACCTGATCACCATTTCCGGTTACGACGGCGGTACCGGCGCATCGCCGCTGACCTCGATCAAGTACGCGGGCGCACCGTGGGAACTCGGCCTGGCTGAAACCCACCAGACCCTGCGCGGCAACGACTTGCGCGGCAAGGTTCGGGTGCAGACCGACGGCGGCCTGAAAACCGGCCTCGACGTGATCAAGGCGGCGATTCTCGGCGCTGAAAGCTTCGGCTTCGGCACCGCGCCAATGATCGCCCTGGGCTGCAAATACCTGCGTATCTGCCACCTGAACAACTGCGCCACCGGCGTAGCGACTCAGAACGAAAAACTGCGCAAGGACCACTACATCGGTACGGTCGACATGGTGGTGAATTTCTTCACCTACGTCGCTGAAGAAACCCGTGAGTGGCTGGCGAAGCTGGGCGTGCGCTCCCTCGAAGAGCTGATCGGTCGTACCGATTTGCTGGACATCCTCGAAGGCCAGACCGCCAAGCAGCAACACCTGGATCTGACGCCGTTGCTCGGCAGCGATCACATCCCGGCAGACAAGCCACAGTTCTGTCAGGTAGACCGCAACCCGCCGTTCGACAAAGGCCTGCTGGCCGAGAAGATGGTCGAGATGGCCACTTCGGCGATCAACGACCTGAGCGGCGCCGACTTCGCTCTGGATATCTGCAACTGCGACCGTTCGATTGGCGCGCGGATCTCCGGTGAAATCGCGCGCAAACACGGCAACCAGGGCATGGCCAATGCGCCGATCACCTTCCGCTTCAAAGGGACGGCCGGTCAGAGCTTTGGCGTATGGAACGCCGGCGGCCTGAACATGTACCTCGAAGGCGATGCCAACGACTATGTCGGCAAAGGCATGACCGGCGGCAAACTGGTCATCGTTCCGCCAAAAGGCAGCGTCTACAAGACTCAGGATAGCGCCATTATCGGCAACACCTGCCTGTACGGCGCGACGGGCGGCAAGCTGTTCGCCGCCGGTACCGCGGGCGAGCGTTTCGCGGTGCGTAACTCCGGTGCCCACACCGTGGTGGAAGGCACTGGCGATCACTGCTGCGAGTACATGACCGGTGGTTTCGTTTGCGTACTGGGCAAGACCGGCTACAACTTCGGCTCAGGCATGACCGGTGGTTTCGCCTACGTGCTCGACCAGGACAACACCTTCGTTGACCGGGTCAACCACGAACTGGTTGAAATCCAGCGGATCAGCGGTGAGGCGATGGAAGCCTATCGCAGCCACCTGCAACGCGTGCTGAACGAATACGTCGAGGAAACCGACAGCGAGTGGGGTCGTAACCTCGCTGAGAACCTTGATGACTACTTGCGTCGGTTCTGGTTGGTCAAGCCAAAGGCTGCCAACTTGAAATCGCTGCTTTCCAGCACCCGTGCCAACCCGCAGTGATATGCGCCTGAAGAGTTTGATGAGGTTTTAACAATGGCTGAACGTCTGAATAATGACTTCCAGTTCATCGAGGTCGGGCGCAAGGATCCGAAGAAGAAACTGTTGCGTCAACGCAAGAAAGAGTTCGTGGAAATCTACGAACCCTTCAAACCCCAGCAGTCGGCCGACCAGGCCCACCGCTGCCTGGGTTGTGGTAACCCGTATTGCGAATGGAAGTGCCCGGTGCACAACTTCATTCCCAACTGGCTGAAGCTGGTGGCCGAAGGCAACATCCTCGCTGCCGCCGAACTGTCGCACCAGACCAACACCCTGCCGGAAGTTTGCGGCCGCGTGTGCCCGCAGGACCGTCTGTGCGAGGGTGCGTGCACCCTTAACGACGGCTTCGGCGCGGTGACCATCGGTTCGGTCGAGAAGTACATCACCGACACCGCATTCGCCATGGGCTGGCGTCCGGACATGTCCAAGGTCAAACCGACCGGCAAGCGTGTCGCGGTGATCGGCGCAGGTCCTGCTGGCCTGGGTTGTGCCGACGTGCTGGTACGCGGTGGCGTGACCCCGGTAGTGTTCGACAAGAACCCGGAAATCGGCGGTCTGCTGACCTTCGGCATCCCCGAGTTCAAGCTGGAAAAGACCGTGCTGAGCAATCGCCGCGAAGTCTTCACCGGCATGGGCATCGAGTTCCGCCTGAACACCGAAATCGGCAAGGACGTGAGCATCGAGCAATTGCTCGAAGAATACGATGCCGTGTTCATGGGCATGGGTACCTACACCTACATGAAGGGCGGCTTTGCCGGTGAGGACCTGCCGGGCGTCTACGACGCGCTGGACTTCCTGATTGCCAACGTCAACCGCAACCTGGGCTTTGAAAAGTCGCCGGAAGATTTCGTCGACATGAAGGGCAAGAAGGTCGTGGTACTGGGCGGTGGTGACACGGCGATGGACTGCAACCGCACGTCGATCCGTCAGGGCGCCAAGTCGGTGACCTGTGCTTATCGTCGTGACGAAGCGAACATGCCTGGCTCGCGCAAAGAGGTGAAGAACGCCAAGGAAGAAGGCGTGAAATTCCTCTACAACCGTCAGCCAATCGCTATCGTCGGTGAGGACAAGGTCGAAGGTGTGAAGGTGGTCGAGACCCGTCTCGGCGAGCCGGACGCCCGTGGCCGTCGCAGCCCCGAGCCGATCCCGGGTTCCGAAGAGATCATCCCGGCCGACGCCGTGGTCATCGCCTTCGGTTTCCGTCCGAGCCCTGCCTCGTGGTTCGAGCAGTTCAGCATCCAGACCGACAGCCAGGGCCGCGTTGTGGCTCCGGAACAAGGCCAGTACAAGCACCAGACCAGCAACCCGAAAATCTTCGCCGGTGGCGACATGGTGCGTGGTTCTGACCTGGTGGTGACGGCGATCTTCGAAGGCCGTAATGCGGCGGAAGGGATCCTGGATTACCTGGGCGTTTAAGGTCTGCGCATAACCTGTGGCGAGGGGGCTTGCCCCCGTTCGGCGGCGAAGCCGTCGTAAACCCGGTTTACGCGGTCTATCTGATACAACGCGGTCGCCATTTTTGGGACCGCTTCGCGCTCCAACGGGGGCAAGCCCCCTCGCCACAGGATGCGTTTGGCTCAGATTCTGTGGTGGTCCCAGCGCGACAAATTGACCCGATAGACAAAAGGTGCGGCGCTTGCCGTGCCTTTTGCGTCGCGCTCTGAGAAAATGCCCGCACTTTTTTTCCGGATGCCGACATGACTGCCCTGAAGAACGACCGTTTCCTTCGCGCCCTGCTCAAGCAACCCGTAGACGTCACGCCCGTGTGGATGATGCGTCAGGCCGGTCGCTACCTGCCTGAATACCGCGCCAGCCGCGCCAAGGCCGGTGATTTCATGAGCCTGTGCATGAACCCGGAGTTCGCTTGCGAAGTCACAATGCAGCCTCTCGACCGCTATCCACAGCTGGACGCGGCGATCCTTTTCTCCGACATCCTGACCATTCCCGATGCCATGGGCCAAGGCCTGTACTTCGAAACCGGCGAAGGTCCGCGTTTCAAGAAAGTCGTCAGCACCCTGGCCGACGTCGAAGCCCTGCCGATTCCTGACCCACACAAAGACCTTGGCTACGTCATGGACGCGGTCAGCACCATTCGCCGCGAGCTGAACGGCCGCGTGCCGCTGATCGGCTTCTCCGGCAGCCCATGGACCCTGGCCACCTACATGGTCGAAGGCGGCTCGTCGAAAGACTTCCGCAAGACCAAGGCCATGCTCTACGACAACCCGCAAGCCATGCACCTGCTGCTGGATAAACTCGCGCAGTCGGTCACCTCCTACCTCAACGGCCAGATCATGGCCGGCGCGCAAGCGGTGCAGATCTTCGACACCTGGGGCGGTAACCTCTCGGCAGCGGCGTACCAGGAGTTCTCCCTGGCCTACATGCGCAAAATCGTCAGCGGCCTGATCCGTGAACACGAGGGTCGCAAAGTGCCGGTCATCCTGTTCACCAAAAACGGCGGCCTGTGGCTGGAAAGCATCGCCGACGCCGGTGCAGATGCCTTGGGCCTGGACTGGACCTGCGACATTGGCGAAGCCCGCCAGCGCGTCGGCAACAAAGTTGCCCTGCAAGGCAACATGGACCCGACCGTGCTCTACGCCAAGCCTGAGGCTATTCGGGCTGAAGTTGGCCGCATCCTCGCCAGCTACGGCAAAGGTAGCGGCCACGTGTTCAACCTCGGTCATGGCATCACCCCGGAAGTCGACCCGGAACACGCCGGCGCCTTCCTGCGTGCGGTGCATGAATTGTCGGCGCAATACCACCAGTAATCCTGTTCTGGATAGCCGCCAAAGCCCGTCTGACCTTTGCGTCAGACGGGCTTTTTTGTTTTTCACGTTCTGGCGGAATGTGTCGGAAGTTATTCCATTCTTTGCAAGTTAGTATTACTTGCAATGTCTGATTAATCATCCTGCTGAGATTTCCCGCGTGGGTGGGGGACTCTTCCTGCATAGAGTGTTTGCTTGTATCGGTAGAGTGCTTTCTCGGCTATTTGAAGTGTTCAGTGCCGAGACCGATTTTTTATTCATGGATGAACAGGAGTTAATAGTGTGATCAAAGAAAATACCAAGCCATCAACAAAAGATCGGGGTTTCAGCATCATGGCTCCTAATGCTCATTGGGTAGTTTAACTGGAATGAGAAATTCATCGTATTCGGGTTGGCAGAAGTTTCTGCATTGGTTATCTGCGGTCATCATCATATGGGCGCTGGGTAGCGGTTTTTATGTTTCTCTGTTTGAGACTTCATTGGTGCTCAAGGAGTGGGTGGCGTTCGTCAACGTATCGCTGACGACAGTGTTTTTACCGTTTTTCGCGCTGCGGGTATTTCTTCATTGGCGCCATGGTCGTCATGAAAATACACAGCAATATTCACCCGTCGAGTTGTTTGTATTGTTCATGCATCGACTGATTTATCTAGTGACAGGTGTTGTCATGGTGACGGGTTTTCTGATGATGGACCGGGCAATCAATGTGTTTGATGTCTTGTTGATTCCACAGCCGCTGACGAATGCTTATTTAATTGTGCTGTTTTTTAAAATACATATCGTCGCGTGCGTGCTGCTCGCACTTCTGGTTGCATTGCATGTGGCGGCCGTTATCAAGCACGAAGCTTCAGGGCGTCGAGTACTGAAACTCATGTCCTTTCGACGCTGAGTTGCGAAGCTTCAGGCCGGTTGGTTGTTTGGCAGCAACGGCAATCGGGCCAGTTTCAACGCCACCAGCAGCGCAATCACCAGCAATCCGCCGATGAACAGGCCGATGCCGTTCCAGCCGCCCAGGTGCCAGAACACCCCGCCCGCCGTGCCGGCGACACTCGACCCGGCGTAGTAGCAGAACAGATAAAGCGACGAGGCCTGGCCCTTGGCCTTCGTCGCACGGCGTCCGATCCAGCTGCTGGCCACCGAGTGCGCGGCGAAGAAGCCGAAGGTGAAGATCAGCATACCGATGATCACCGCCGGCAAAGGCGTGAGCAGGGTCAGTGCAAGGCCTGCGAGCATCAGCACGATGGTTGCCCACAAGACTTTGCGCCGGCCAAGCTTGTCGGCCAATGCGCCGATTTTCGCCGAGCTGTAGATGCCCGACAGGTAGACCACCGAGAGCAAGCCAACGAAGGCCTGGTCCATGTGGTACGGCTCGGCCAGCAGGCGATAGCCGATGTAGTTGAACAACGTGACGAACGCACCCATCAGCACGAACGCTTCGAGAAACAACCACGGCAGCCCGGCGTCGCGAAAGTGCATGGTGAAGCCGTCGAGCAAGCTGCGCGGATGCATCGAGCGGGAGCGGAAGTTGCGCGACTCGGGGAGGATTTTCCAGAACACTGTCGCGGCAATCAGCGCCAGGCCACCGATCACCAGCATCGCTGTGTGCCAGTTAACGAAGTCGATCAGTACGCCGACGATCAGCCGGCCGCACATCCCGCCAATCGCGTTGCCACCGATGTACAGCCCCATCGCCAGGCCGATGTGCTGTGGATGAATCTCTTCGCTCAGGTACGTCATGGCCACTGCCGCCAGCCCGCTGAGGGACAGCCCGACCAGCGCACGCATCACCAGCACGCCCTGCCAGCTTGGCATCATCGCACTGGCAATAGTGCACAACGCTGCAGCGAACAGTGCCGCGACCATCACCGGTTTACGGCCGATGCGGTCGGAGATCGGGCCGGTGATCAGCAAGCCGATGGCGAGCATCCCGGTGGCCACCGACAGGATCAGGCTGCTCTGCGCCGCGTTGATCGAAAACTCACGGGAAAACAGCGGCATCATCGGCTGCACGCAGTAGAGCAGGGCGAAGGTCGCAAAGCCGCCGGAGAACAGCGCCAGCACCGTGCGCATGAACATCGGCGTGCCTTTTTCGATGTACACATCATTCAGTTGGGCGACCACATCGTCCAGCGCAGTTGGCGGCAATTCATGGGCGAGCGGGGCGACGGCAGTTTTCACGGGGGACCTCGGGAGAGCACGGCCAGGCAGGCAATGGAAAAATCATATAGCTGGCTAATGTTTCTATCCAATATATTGTTCGACCTGTTTGATAGGTTTAGCGACCTAATGGAGTTTTCATGGAATTGCGCCATCTGCGCTACTTCATCGCCGTCGCCGAAGAACTGCACTTCGGCCGCGCCGCACAGGTGCTGGGCATCTCCCAACCCCCCCTGAGTCAACAGATTCAGGTGCTGGAACAGGAAGTCGGCGCACGTTTATTCGAGCGCACCAATCGTCGGGTCGAGCTCAGTGAAGCCGGTCGATTGTTCCTCGAAGAGGCTCGCCTGGTGCTGGCCCAAGTCGACAAAGCGGCCGACGTCGCCCGTCGAGCCCAACTCGGCGAGCTGGGGGAACTGAAGATCGGCTTCACCTCATCGGCGCCGTTCAACTCGACGATCCCGCAGGCGATCTTCTCGTTTCGCCAGCGCTTCCCGGCCGTGCATCTGAACCTGCGGGAGATGAGCAGCACCCAGGTCGCCGAGGCGCTGGTGGACGAGTCGATTCAGGTCGGGATCATGCGGCCATTGCCGCTGCCGGATTCGCTGGAGGTGGTCGAGTTGACGCGAGAGCCGTTGGTGGCCGTGCTCAGCTCCAAGGATCCGCTGGTGGTCGGCAGCGAGGAAGGGCTTTTTCTGTCAGCACTGGCCCACGAGCCTTTCGTGTTCTTCCCGCGCAGCTACGGCAGTGGTCTGTACGCGCAACTGCTGAACCTGGCGCGTGACGCTGGCTTCAGCCCGCACTTCACCCAGGAAGCCGGTGAGGCCATGACTATCATCGGCCTGGTGGCGGCAGGGCTCGGGGTGTCGGTGTTGCCGGCCTCTTATCAGCGAATGCGCATCGACGGCGTGGTCTATCGGCCCTTGCTCGACCCGCTGGCGATGTCGGCCGTGTGGCTGGTGCAGCGCAAGGACCAGAAATCACCGATGGCCAAGGCGTTTGTCGAGTTGCTGACGCGTAAGGTTGAGGTGACGTAGTCGGCACAGGGCGATGACAGGCTGACATATCAGTCGAGCGTTGGCAGCGCCAAAAGATCGCAGCCTGCCGCAGGCTGCGATCTTTTGATTTTGATTCTTGATGTGGCGCTTACGACCAGCGGCGGAAGATCAGCGACGTGTTAACCCCACCAAAGGCGAAGTTGTTGTTCATCACGTACTGGCAGCTCATCTCACGGAACTCGCCGCGCAGGTAGTCTAGTTCGCCGCAGCGTGGATCGATGTCGTCGAGGTTGAAGGTATGCGCGTACTCGTCGCTGTTCATCATTTCGATGCTGAACCAGGACTCCAGTGCACCGCAGGCGCCCAGGGTGTGGCCGAGAAAGCTCTTCTGCGAGCTGATCGGCATGTGGCTGCCGAACAGGCTGCTGGTGGCCAGGGTTTCCGCGATGTCGCCTTGCTCGGTGGCGGTGCCGTGGCCGTTCACGTAGCCGATGGCCGAGGGCTCCAGACCTGCGTCTTCCAGTGCCAACTCCATGGCCCGACGCATGGTGGCTTGCTCTGGACGGGTGGCGTGCTGGCCGTCGGCGTTGCTGCCAAAACCGACGATTTCGGCGTGAATACGCGCACCACGGGCCAGCGCGTGCTCAAGTTCTTCGAGTACCAGCATGCCGCCGCCTTCACCGATCACCAGGCCATCGCGCGCACTGTCGTAAGGCCGTGGGCTGGTTTTCGGGGCGTCGTTTTTCAGGCTGGTGGCGTAGAGTGCGTCGAACACCATGGCTTCGGTCGGGCACAGCTCTTCAGCGCCGCCGGCGAGCATCAGCGGCAGACGGCCGAACTTGATCGCCTCGTAGGCATAACCAATGCCCTGGCTACCACTGGTGCAGGCGCTGGAGGTCGGGATCAAGCGCCCGGTGAGACCAAAGAAAATGCTGATATTGGCCGCTGTGGTGTGGGGCATCATGCGCACGTAGGAGTTGGCGTTCAGCCCTTCAGCCACCGAATTGAGCAGCATCTTGCCGAAGGCCTTGATTTCGTCGGTGCTACCGGTGGATGAGCCGCAGGACACGCCCATGCGGCCGTCCTTGATTGACTCGTCACCGAGCAGGCCGGCATCGGCCAGTGCCTGTTCTGCCGCGCCGACCGCCAGCCGGGAAACCCGGCCCATGCTGCGCAACTGCTTGCGAGTCCAGTGGCTCGGGACGACGAAATCATCGATGGGACCGGCCAGGCGCGTGTTCAGCTCGGTGAAACGATCCCACTCGTCCATGCGGCGGATGCCACTGCGATTGGCCTTGAAGTTAGCGCAGATGGTCTCCCAGTCGCTGCCCAACGAGGTGATGCCGGCCATGCCGGTGACGACGACGCGCTTCATCAGCACAGGCCTCCGTTGACGGCCAGCACCTGCCGGGTGATATAGCCGGCCTCGGCGGACATCAGGAAATTCACCGCACTGGCCACCTCTTCAGGGGTGCCCATGCGTTGTGCAGGGATCATTTTCAGCAGCTCTTCCACGGGGACGTTTTCGTCGAGCATCGCGGTGTCGATCAGGCCCGGCGCGACGCAGTTGACGGTGATCTTGCGTTTACCCAATTCGATCGCCAGGGCCTTGGCGGCACCGATCAATCCGGCCTTGGAGGCGCTGTAGTTGACCTGCCCACGGTTGCCGATCAACCCGGAAACCGAGGTGATGCACACGATCCGCCCGGCGGCGCGACGGCGAATCATCGGCATCATGACCGGGTGCAACACGTTATAAAAACCGTCGAGGTTGGTGCGCATCACCACGTCCCAGTCGTCCTCGCTCAGCGCCGGGAAGGCCCCGTCACGCGTCAGGCCGGCGTTGAGCACCACGCCGTAATAGGCGCCGTGGGTTTCCACGTCGGCGTCGAGATGTGCCTTGCAGCTGGCGCGATCCGACACGTCGAATTGCAGGATGCGCGCGCGGCGTCCCAAGGCTTCGATTTCGGCCTGAACGGCTTCGGCGTCGCTGCGGCCGCTACGGCAATGCAGCACCAGATCAAAGCCGGCCTGGGCCAGGCGTAGTGCGATGGCGCGGCCGATGCCACGGCTGGAACCGGTGACCAGTACGGATTCAGTCAAGACTGGGCTCCAGTAGTGCTAGAAGAAGAGTGGGATTCATGTAGATAGTGAGCCGCCTGAGGTGGGCAGAACACATTCAGACGGGCCATGGCATGAATGCCGGGCGCCGTCAGGTGACATTCGAAAACGCCCATGCCGTTGTCGTCTTCGAGCGAACGCAGGGCGTGGATCGTCAGTTCGCTGCCGACCGGAAAGTGTTCCACATTACATTCAAATTTACGCGTACCGAGCAGGAATCCAAGCTCAACCGCATTGCCTCGCTCACGTGCGCGACAACCGGCGTACGCTGCCACACTTTGCGCCATCAGCTCGATACCGACCCAGGCCGGCAAACTGCCGTCGGGTTGGTTGAACAGGCCACCGGGCTTGACGGTGAGGCGGGTGTAAATCTGTTCTTCGTCGAACGACAGCACGTGATCGATAAGGATCATGTCACCCGCGTGGGGTAGCAGTTCGGCGAGAGGCCAATCAATCATTGGGCGTCTCCGATAATCAGGCTGACGTTGTTGCCACCAAAGGCAAAGGAGTTACTCATCAGGCAACGTGCAGTGCTTGGTTCCAGATGATCAGCGGCGGTCACAAAACTCAGCGCTGGCAGTTGCGGGTCGGGCTGGCCGTCCCAGACCTGCGGTGGCAACGCGTGTCGGGTGTTTTCGCGGCTCAGGCTCAGCCAGCAGAACGCCGCTTCCAGCGCTCCGGCCGCGCCGAGGGTGTGGCCGGTCATGGGCTTGGTTGACGAGCAGGGCACGCCCGCCGGGAACAGGCTGTTGACCGCCAGGCTTTCCATGGCGTCGTTGTGTTGGGTGGCGGTGCCGTGCAGGTTCAGGTAGCTGATCCGCTCAGGCGCTAAACCGGCGCTGCGCAGGGCCTTGTTCATCGCTTGCAGGGCACCGCGCCCGCTGGGTTCCGGGGCGGAAATATGGTGCGCGTCAGAGCTGGCGCCGCTGCCCAGCAGGGCAATCGGTTGGCTGCTGCCCAGGTGTTTGCTCATCAGGAAAAGTACCGCCGCCTCACCTATGTTGATGCCGTTGCGATTGACCGAGAACGGATTGCAGCGCTGCTCGGATACCGCATCCAGCGCCGAAAAACCGTTGAGGGTCAGTTTGCACAGACTGTCGACGCCGCCGCACAGCACGGCATCACACACACCAAGGTCGAGCAAGCGCTGGGCACTCAACAAGGCGCGGGCACTGGAGGTGCAGGCCGTGGAAATCACATAGGCCGGACCGCTCAGTTGCAGCCAGTCGGCGAGGAAGTTCGCCGGGGCGCCAAGTTCCTGTTGTTGGTAGTCGTATTCTGGCGGGAACTGACCGTCCCGCAGGTAATGGGCAATCCCGCGACTGGCTTCGTCGATGCCCGAAGTGCTGGTGCCCAGGACGATGCCGATGCGTCCACGGCCATAGGTTTGAATGGCGTGTTCGATGTCTTCGCGGATTTGCAGCGCGGCGTCCAGCAGCAACTGATTGTTGCGGGTGTTGTGCTGCTTCAGTGCAGCCGGGATCGCGGGCAACTCACCGTGTACCGCCGCCACCGGCAGCGAACGCTCAGGCACCCAGCCGGCCTCGACGCGCATTCCCGAGCAGTCGCCGGCAAACAGGTTGCGGGCCACTTCGTGTTTGTTGCGGCCCAGGCTGCAGATCAGCCCGAGGGCGTTCAGGTAGGCCGTCATGGCGCAGTCTCGGCGGTCAGCGGGGTGACGTGATAGTTCAGCTGTTCGGGCAGCGTCAGCACGAAGTCCGACGGGGTTCGATACAGCACCTGCCAGTGCGGCGTCAGCGAGCGTAAAGCGGCATGACGCCGGGCAGCAGGATAATTATTGAGCAACTCGGCCTCCGGTGTCAGGGCGAACAACAACGCGGCAAACAACTGGCGCGCTTCCGGGTTGGGCGGCAGCAGTCCGTCGGCCTGCCACTGGTTGTCGATCAGGCGCTGGCGAGCCACCGGAATGCCCAGTGGGTCCATCAGCGACCAGCGAATGCCGGCACCTTCGCGCTGGATCACCAGCAACCAGTCCTGGCGTTGATCGGCCCGCTGGCGCTCGACATGCAATTGCAGCGGCAAGGCCAGTGTCGGGTTGCGCTCGGGCAGCGGCGGCTGGCTGGCGCAAGCGCTCAGCAGCAAGGCACAGCACACGAGCAGGAGGCGAATCATTAGCGCGTACCTTCGAGCGGTTTACGGGCAACCACGTTGACCAGGGTTTCTTCCCGTTGGCCAACCGGTTTTGGGCGGCGCAGTCCAAAGCGTTCGAGCAAACCGAAATCCTTCGCGCGACTCCACCACAGATAAGGGTAGGACACGTTTTGCGGGCCGAATTCAAAACCCTGCTGACGAATCATCTGCAAATAACCGTCGGCGCTCTTTTGCACGTGCATCGGGTGGCGGAACAACCAGCGAATCACCCAGGTGTCGATGTAGGCTTCGGTGGACTCGGCAAACATCAAGTAACCACCCGGCTTGAGCACCCGATAGAACTCGGCGAGGGCTTGCTCCTGTTCCACCAGGTGGTGGAAGGTCTGATGGCAGAACAGCAAATCGACGCTGGCGTCCGGCACCTTGAGGGTCGCGCAATCGCTGCCGATCAGTTCGACGTCGATGTTCTGGCGCCGGGCCTCTTCGCCGCTGAGCTTAAGGCTGTGCGGGTCTGCGTCCAGGCCGATCAGCCGTTGCGGGGCAAACACCTGATGCAGGTACTGAAACGACTTGCCCTGACCGCAACCGGCATCCAGCAGCACCGGATGGTTGGGCAGCGCTTCGCTGAACAAGCTGCGCAGGTCGTTGATTGCCACCCGCAGCACGTGGTGCTGCCAGGTGAAGCTGCGCAGGAACCAGAAACCGAAGCGGGTTTCTTCGACGTAACTGTCGCTGAGGTACTGTTGTTCGGTGTCACTCACGTTGCATCACTCGCGCAAATCTCCGAGAGCATGCGCAACCGGCGCTTGGGCTCGCTGACGAACGGATTGCGCTCGTCCCAGGCGTAACCGGCAAGGATCGCGCTGATCATGCGACGGATCTCCGGAGCGCTGCCAGGGTGGAAGATCACATCCTGGAAGGTCCCGGCGTACCAGCCTTCGACGTAACAGCGGAAGGTGTCGACACCGCGCTTCAGTGGCACGGCAAACTCGCGTTGCCAGTCCACGCTTTCGCCTTGCAGTTGGCGATGCAGAACGCCGGCGGCCATGCTCGCCGAACGCATGGCGATGGTGACGCCGGAGGAAAACACCGGGTCAAGGAACTCTGCGGCGTTGCCGAGCAAGGCGAAGCCTGGGCCGTGCAAGGTTTTGACGTTGGCCGAATAGCCGCCGATGGTCCGCGCGGGCGTGTCCCAATGGGCGTTTTTCAGCACCTTGGCCAAGCTCGGGGTTTCGGCGATGAAGCCACGCAGGCAGGCGTCGAGATCGTCGCCGCGGCCTTCGAAGTGTTCAGCCGCGGCAACCACGCCCACCGAACAGCGACCCTGGCTGAACGGGATGGTCCAGAACCAGATGTCGCGGTGGGTCGGGTGGGTGGTGATGAGGATCTTTTCACGGTCGAAGTGCGGTCCGTCGTCGATGTGGTCTTCGATGTGGGTGAACACGGCCTGGCGCAGCGGGAAGTTCGACGGTGCTTCAAGGTCGAGCAGGCGCGGCAAGACGCGACCGTAGCCGCTGGCATCGAGCACGAAGTCGGCTTCCAGACGGTATTCGCTGCCGTCTTCACGGCGAGCACTGAGCCGAGGTTTCGCCAGCTCGAAGTTGGCACTGATGATCGTCTCGCCGTAACGGATTTCTACCCCTTGCAGCGCTGCCTGATCGGCCAGCAACTTGTCGAAGTCAGCGCGCTGGACCTGGAAGGTGGTCGGCTTGCCGTTGCTGAAGGTGTCGCCGAAATCGAACGTGCTGTAGCGCTCGCCCCAGGCGAACGCCGCGCCGTTTTTCAGCTGAAAGCCGGCGGCTTGTACCGCTTCGAGCATGCCGGCTTCTTCGACGAAATCCAGGCAGTGCGAGAGCAGGCTTTCGCCGATCGAAAACCGTGGGAAGTGCTGACGTTCAATGATCAGCACGTCATGGCCGTTACGCTTGAGCAGCGCAGCGGCGATGGCGCCCGATGGGCCGGCACCGATAACGATGACCTGGCGACGTTCCGTATCAACTGTTGGCACTGGAGCTCCTTGCCGGGGCGGCGAGCTGTGAGGGGATTCGGTGCACACCGGCAAGTGCCGGCAGCAGCGTTGCGATCAAACCCATCAGCATTAGCGCGAAATACAGCGCCGGGCTGATCAGCTGTTGTTGCAGCAGCAAGTTGAGAAAGACGATCTCGCTCAAGCCGCGAATGTTCAACAGCAGACTTTCGCGCCAGCGGCTGGCGCCAACAAACGATGCACCGGCCCAACCGAGGCCGAGCCAGTTACCCAGCAGCTTGCTGGCGATGGGAAACACCAGCAGCGCACCGAGCTGCATCCAGCTGAGGCTGTCCATGGCGCTGTGCACGTTGATCTGCACAATGCCGAAGGTCAGGATCAGCGGGATTGCGATGCCGTTCTGCAAGCGGCTCATCCAGGCAGCCGATAACGGTAGCACCAGCGGTAGCTTGAGCGCAGCCATGCACAATAGATAACCGATGCCGAAAATCAGCGCATTGAGTTTGAAGTGTTCCGCCACCACCAGCAGCGCGAAGAAACCCAGGCTGTGCAGCAACGGTTGGCGCAACCCGAGCACACGCAGCAGCAACGGCAGGCAGGCGCCGGTCAGCGGCAGCAACAGGCTGCTCAGGTGCAGGCTGCCTTGGGCGAAAGCGAACAGGCTCCAGCAGGTCAGGTCGATGAGGATTGCGGTTTGCACCAGTCGGCGAGTAGCGACCGGTGGATAGTTGATGTGCCGCAGGTACAGATACAACACCGGAATCGCCGTGATCGCGAACAACAGGCCTACCGCCAGCGAACTCAACCACGGCTGAGCCGGCAGCAGCCAAATGGCGGTCGCCAGACCACAGACGAACGGAATGCAGAAACTCGGCAAGGCGATTTTCAGGCTCTGGCGATCCAGCTTCAGGTCGATCACGTCGCTGAGAATATGCCCCAGCAACAGCGCGAAACTCAGGCTGTAGAGGTTTTTCAGCCAGCCTGGCGAGACCAGCTCAGCACCGCTCAACTGCCAGTACGGTTCAATCCAGAAATACATCAACAGCGGCAGGCCGAAGGTCGCCAGCAGCAACTGGCTGACAATCGGGATCAAGCCAAGATGACGCCCGACACGAGTCGCCACCGCGAACAGCGCCAAGGCCAGCAGCCAGAACAGCGCGGTCATCATGCTGCCGGCTCCGCAACGGGCGCGGCATGCGCCGAAGGTCTGGCCCACGGCGCGAGGATGAAGCTGAAGGCCAGCCCGAGGCTCACCGAAAGACCGAAGTTGCTCACCGCCGGAGTGCTGGAAATCGCCAGCAGACCAAACGACAGCCACGTGGTCGCCGCCGCCAGCAGCGTGCCCAACAGGCTCACGGCGGCCCCGCCGATCTGCTCGCGCATGAGGATCGCGTAATCGACACTGATGGCCGTCACCAGCAGCAGCCCGAATACGCTGAACAGCGTCAGCGGCTGGCCCAGCCAACCGAGGCTGGACAGGCTGCACAATGCCGCCAGTAATGGCAGTGCAACGAGCCGCAGGGCGCCGCCAAAACCGAAGGGTAGAATCAGCAGCAACACGATCAATCCGCAGGACATCAGTTTCAGTTCAGCAGCACTGATCTGGGTGGCGGCGAAGACCTTGTTCAGGTCATCCAGACGATCCACCAACTGCACACCCGGCAAATCCAGCGCCTGCACCCGCAGCAATGCGGCATCGTTCAAACCTTGCAGGCTGATCATGGCCGCCACGCCATCATCCGAAACGCCCAGCCACAGCGGGCGCCACGGCTCGGCCAAGGGCCCGGCCAGCGCCGTGTCGATGTCTTCGACCGGCAAGGCCTGCAACTGCGCCAGTTCGGCTTGCAGTGCGGTGACCGGGATACCGAGGTCGAGCAACGGTTGCCAGAATGCCGGGAGTTTATTCAGGGCGTCGCGAACCTGTTGCTGCTCGGAAGGCAGGCTGACCAGCTGACTCAGCGCCAGGTAGCCTTTGAGCTTGTCCAGATTGACCAACTGATCCAGACGCTCGCTGAGGGCTTTCTGGCGCTCGAACAGTTGCTGCTGGTTGGCCGCGCGAACCAGGAAGAACTGACTGGTAGGTTGATAGCCGGTGATCCGCGCAATGGTCTGCGCTTCGTTCATCAATTGCGGCGGCGCACTGACCCACTGACGGATGTCGTTTTTCGTGGTCAGGTGCCACAAGCCGCCAGCACAAAAGGCCAGGACCAACACCAGCAGGACCGAACTGCGCACGCGTTTGAGCAGCGCGGCACGCACGCTCACCAAAAATTCGGCCACCCGCAGTGGCCACTGGGCGGGCCGCAGGTCCGCACCCTTGAGCAGCGCCGGCAGTAGGCATACCGCCGACAGGTAGGCGCCGAGCAGGCCGGCGGCGGAGAACACGGCAATCTGGGTCAGCGCCGGGAACGGTGTCCAGGCCAGTGCCAGATAACCGATGCAACTGGTGGCCAGGCTCAGGGTCAGCCCCGGCAAGGTCAGGCGCAGTGCGGGCCAGCTGTGCCAGGGTTTCAGGCTCCAGCTCTTGGACAGGTAATGCAGCGGATAGTCGACCGCGACGCCGATCAGGCTTGACCCGAGCACCAGGGTCATCACGTGCATATGGCCAAACAGCGCGACGCAGGCCACCGCACCAAACAGCATGCCGACCAACACAGGGATGAAGGCCAGCAGCACGCGAAATCTGCGAAACGCCAGCAACAGCAGCAACAGGATGCCGACGGTTGCACCACCGCCGACCCAGGTAATTTCGCGGGTCGCTTGCTGTTGACCGTTGGCGGCGTACAGCAGGCCACTGGCGGCGAGTAGTTGCACATCGGCCTGCGTGGCTTCTTCGCGGCTGTGCTTGAGCAGCTCGGCGACCTTCAGCGGCAGTTGCATATCGAACGCGTTGCCGCTGGTGCGGGCTCGCAGCATGACCCAGCTTTTGCCATCGGCGTCGGCGATCAATGTGCCGCTGCCAATGTCCAGTTGCACTGAACCGTGTTGCGGTTGGCTGTTTTGAATGCGTCCGGTCAGGCCCAGCCAGTCATCCTGGCTCGGCACCAGGCTGAAACCGGTAAAGGGGTCGAACAGCGCTTGCACGCGCTGCTGGATGAAGGCTTGCGGTTGTTCGATCAACTGTTGCCGATCGGCGGCCGAGAGCATCGCCAACCGACCTTGCAGCAGCTGCGTGCGCAGCGCGGGCAAGTCGGCTTGCAGGTTCCATTGGACTTTCTCGAACAATCCGCTGGCCAGCCACTGTTCGCCGAGTTTTTGCGTCATGGCGATGGCTTGTTCGCGATCGGCGTGGCCGACCAACACCAGCATTTCGCGATTCAGCGGTTCTTGCATGCGCTGTTCGGCCTTGAGCTCCAGCGCATCCGGCGCGGTGCCCGGCACCAGATCCATCAGGTTGGCCGACAGCGGTGCGCCGTCGTGCCATTGCCAGCCGGCGAGTGCGAGCACCGCCAGCAGCAGGGTCAGAAATAGCCGTGGAAGCATCCGTTCACTCGGCAAAGTCATGTTGCTCCGTATCGCTCAGTGGGGTGGCGCTGGTGGTGTCCTGCATGCTCAACACGGTGCTGTCGCCCTGGGTTTCCAGCAACTCGATGCGCTGCACCAGTTCGCCACCGTCGATGTTGATCTGATTGAACACTTGCTTGAGCAGCATCGAACGCGGGGTCAGTGTGAGCTTCCAGTGTTGTGCTTCGCCGCTCAGCGACAACTCGAAATCCCGTTGCAGTCCACTGCTGTCGCCTTGCAGTACCGCAAGGAAAATGCGGTTCTGCTCGGCGCCGGCACTTTTGCCCGGCAGCATTTGCCAGCCGCTGCCGTCACGCCGTGCGATGCCCTTGGTGCTGATCCGGTAATCCTGTTGCAGTGGAGTCTTGAGCAACCACAGCAAACCGTGATCCCTGGCCAGTACGAACGAGCCCTTGCTGGTCAGCGGTTGCGGCAGGGCACGCAGGTGTTTTTCCTGAATGAAACTGCCGTGGATCACACTCGGTTTGGCCAGTTGGTCGCTCAGTTGTTGTAGGTCGAAGGCGTTAGCCAGCGATGCAAAACCCAGCAACAGCAGCAGTCCGAAAGGTTTGAACAACTTCATGGCAACATCCTCTCGACCGCATCGACAAACACCTTCGGCGACGCCAGTTGCATCTCGCGGCTGGCGACGTGCACGGCGACCTGCACCGAGCTGGCGCGGGTCAGGCGTTCACCGGTGGCGAGGTCGCTGATCAGGTAGCTGATCTTCAGACGGTTTTCCCATTCCACCAGACTGGCGCGGACGTTGAGCGTCTGGCCGAACACCGCGCCGCGGACATAACGCAGTTGCAGGTCGATCACCGGCCACGCGTAGCCGGATTCCAGCATGGCGGTATAGTTGTGGCCGAGCTGGTCGAGCAGGGCGCAGCGGGCGACTTCCAGATACTTCACGTAATGGCCGTGCCAGACCACGTTCATCGAGTCGACGTCGAAGAACGGCACGAGGATTTGCGTATCGGCGTGAAGCACTCCCTTGCTACGCATGCAGCCTCCAGTGTTGTTCGGCGATACGTTGCAGACACAGACGCAATTCACCTTCCAGGGCGCGGTCTTCAATGACCGGCGGGAAATCCTTGGCGAGCTCTGCGTGCATTGCCGCCAGCGCCGGCGGCAATGGCCGGGCGTCTTCTGCCTGGCTGCGCAACCAGACTCCTTGATTGGCCGCCAACAGGGTCGCAGCGGCAACCTGTTCGGTCAGCTCCAGCACGCGGATCGCATCGCGGGCAGCGATGGTGCCCATGCTGACTTTGTCCTGGTTGTGGCATTCGGTGGAGCGTGAGAACACGCTGGCCGGCATGGTGTTTTTCAGCGCTTCGGCGGTCCAGGCGCTGGTGCCGATCTGCACCGCTTTAAAGCCGTGGTTAAGCATCGCGCGCTCGGCGCTGGCGCCCGACAGGTTGCTCGGCAAACCGTGGTTGTAGCGTTCATCCACCAACAGCGCGAGCTGACGGTCAAGCAGGTCGGCAACGTTGGCCACGAGGTTTTTCAGGCTGTCCATGGCGAAGGCAATATGCCCGCCGTAGAAGTGCCCGCCGTGTAGCACGCGCTCGGCTTCAGCGTCGATGATCGGGTTGTCGTTGGCGCTGTTGAGTTCGATCTCGATGAATGAACGCAGCCAGTTCAGGCTGTCGGCCAACACACCAAGCACATGCGGTGCGCAACGCAGCGAATAGCGGTCTTGCAGGCGATGCAGCGGTGCGGTCGGTGCGTCGATCGCCAGATCCTTGCGCAACCACGCGGCAACCTGCATCTGGCCCGGGTGCGGCTTGGTGGCGAACAGGCGCTCGTCGAAGTGCTCCGGGTTACCTTGCAGGGCGACCACGTTCAGCGCGGTGATGCGTGTGGCCAGTTGCAGCAGGTAGTCGGCACGGGCGAAGGCCAGGCAGGCGAGGCCGGTCATTACCGCCGTGCCGTTCATCAGCGCCAGCGCTTCCTTGGGCCGCAGCACCAGCGGCTCCCAGCCGAGTTCGCGGTGGACGTCGGCAGCCTGTCGGCGCTCGCCCTTGAACAGCACTTCGCGCTCGCCGGACAAGGTCGCGGCCACGTACGACAGTGGCGTCAGATCACCGCTGGCACCCACCGAACCCTCTTCCGGGATCAGCGGCAGAATGTCGTTTTCGAGGAAGGCGTGCAGGCGTTCCAGCAGCTCGATACGAACCCCGGACACGCCGTGGCACAGCGACTGCAAACGCGCTGCAAGCACCGCGCGGGTCGCTTGGGCGTCGAGCAATTTGCCCAAGCCGCAACCGTGGAAGGTGTACAGATGACGCGGTAGCGCTTCGACATGATGCAGCGGCACCGCGACCACGCAGGAATCGCCGTAACCAGTGGTCACGCCGTAGATCACGCCTTCCTTGTCCAGCAACGAATCGAGAAACCGCGCACCCTTGGCGATGCGCTCACGGTATTCACCGTCGTTTTGCAGTTGCACGGGCGCCTGACGGTTGGCCAGGGCCAGCACGTCTTCGATGCGCAAAGGGAGTTCGCCGAAGGTTACCGGCTCAAGCAGATGCGTCGTCATCGGTCTTCCAGAATGGGTAAAAGTTGAACCATTGTTGGGGCGCCTCAAGGCAGCACTGGCCAAGGCGTTCGGCGTAGCGCGTGGCCCATTGGTGAATCACTTGCTCGCGGTCGCTGCGCTTCCACACCACCGCGTCGGTGAAGGGCTCGATGATCAGTCGATAGTCGCCCGTCGGTTTCTTCAGGCACAGCAGAAAATTGACCGGGCACTTCAACAGGCCGGCCAGCAGCCACGGACCTTGGGGAAACGCGGCCGGATGACCGAGGAAGTCCACCGTCACGCTGCGCCCGCCGTGCAGCGGCACGCGGTCGCCGGCAATTGCCAGCCACTCGCCGCGTTCCAGGCGCTGGCTCAGTTGCAGCATGATCACCGGATCCAGTTCGCTGACCTGGATCAACCGCAGATTGGTCGCGCCCGCTTCGCCCAGCAGTCGATTGAAACGCTCGGCGTGCTTGGTGTGCACCAGCACGTTCATGGTGACCCTTTCACCGAGTTCGGCGAGGGCCCGGCAGACTTCAAGGTTGCCCAGGTGAGCGCCCACCAGCATCTGCCCGCGTGTGCCGCGCAGTTGATTGCGCAACAGCGCCGGGTCGATGATTTCGATCTGTTCGATGCTCAACTTGCCGTTCCACACGTCGAGCTTGTCGAGCATGGAATCGGCGAAGGCCATGAACTGGCCAAACACCCGCCAATGGGTCGGGCGCAATTCGGTGCGGCCACTCCAGTCGGCGAGGCGCTGCTGGTATTGCCAGGCGCTGTGGCGGGCGCCGCGACCGAATATGAAAAAGTACAAGACGATGCCATAGAGCAGCGGGCTCAACAGCCGACGCCCGAGCGCTTTTGCGCAGAACGCGATGAATTTCATCAGCCAGAAACTGCCGCGTTCCTTGTGATCGGCCCAGTGCTCGTTGTCTGCATTGATGCTCATGTTCGCCACCGTCGCCAAAGAATGACCGGCGCCCGTAGCAGCATGCCGAAGAACAGGCGGGTGTGCATGCTCGTAATCAGCACATTGTCGCGAAACAACCGAAAATGCGAGACGCCATCCAGGGGGTAGTGAACCTTGGTGTGCAACCAGCGCATCGGCAGATTGCGCCAGGCCAGGCGCACAATGATGTCGGTGTCGAAGTCCATGCGATTGCCGATCTTCACCGAGTTGATGAGCGCCAGCGTCGGCGGCAACGGGTAGAGGCGAAAACCGCACATGGAGTCGCGAATCTGCAATGACAGGGTGTTGATCCAGACCATGACGTGAGTCAGGTAGCGGGCATACAAACGGCCCTTCGGCACACTGGCGTCGTACAGCGGGTAGCCGCAGATCAGCGCGTCGGGATGGGCGCGTGACTGCTCGATGAAAGTCCGAACGTCACTGAGGTCGTGCTGGCCATCGGCGTCCACCTGCAAGGCGTGGCTGAAGCCCAGGCGCGAAGCTTCGCGAAACCCGGCCATGACCGCGCCGCCCTTGCCCTGATTGACGGCGAGTTTGATCAGGAAAACCTGGTCACGCCGGGCCAGTTGTTCAAGCACCTCCGCGCAGGCCGGATTGCTGGCGTCATCCACCAGAATGCACGGCAGTTGGTTGGCGAGCAGCGCATCGACCACGTTGGTGACGGCAGTTTCATGGTTGTAGACCGGGATCACGGCGCAGGGGTTATGCATGTGTTGTCCCTCGCCACAGATACAGAGCTTTAAACATGCACAGCCTCCAGCAAAATTCGTCCACTGGAGCAGGTAGCTGTCTCGTTGCGGTAGGCGAAATACAATTTGCTGCGCAGTGGGTCGAAGCGCAGGTGCAGCTGGATTTCATCGCCGGGGCGTACCAGTTGCTGGAATTTCAGAACTTCCATGCCGGCAAACTTTATCGGCAGCTCCATCAATTGCCGACCCAGGTTCAGCGCCCACTCGACTTGCACCACACCAGGCAATACGGGAGTTTGCGGGAAGTGGCCGCTGAAGTAGGCGAGGTCCGGCGGCACTGCCAGTTGCAGGCTCCATTCACCGTCGGCTTCGACCTGTTCCAGCACGTGCGGTGCCTTTGGGCGGGGCGCCAGCAGCAGGGCTTCAACGTCGGCTTGCGGCAGTTTGCCTTGGGCGTTCAGCGGCAGTTGACGCAACAAGCGCCAGCGGCGCGGCAAGGCCAGGGTTTCGCAATGTTGGCTCAAGTGCTGACGCAGTTCCTGGGTCAGCGTACGCCGCCCTTGATTGCGCAACGCATGCAGGCCTTGTTCGCTCAGCACCAGCAAGGCACCCAGCGAAGCCCGGTTTTCCTGAACCACGCCAAGGCGCGCTTCGGCGACCCAGTCGTGGGCCATCAGCGCCTGTTCCAGCATCGGCAACGAGATACGTTTTTCTTCCAGTTTGACGATTCGGTCGAGCCGTCCGAGCAGTTTGAAACGACCGTCGTCGGCGATGCGCGCGGCATCGGCGGTGTGTTCAATGTGGTCGACCGGCAAGTACGGCGAGGCGATGAGCAGGGCTCCGTCACTGTCCTGGCTGAGCACGACATCGGCAAAGGGCTGCCAGAGATCGTCGCCCTGACGCCAGGCAATGCCACCGGTCTCCGAGCTGCCGAGAATTTCCGTCGGCCATTGTTGCAGGCGTGTGTGCAAGCATTGCGCGGCTTCGGCCGGTAACGCGCCACCGGAGGAAAACACTCGGCGGACTGCGCTCAAGGCCGGCCAGTCGAGGTTGTCGCCCATGCGCTTGAGCAACGCCGGGCTGGCAACCCAGGCGAAGGCCGGGTGTTCGCGGCTGGCGCGCTGCAAGTCTTCCGGGAACGCCAACTGCCGGCGTACGAACGGACGCCCGGCGCACAGTGGCCACAGCACCCGAAACAGCAATCCATAGATGTGCTGGGTGCCGACGCTGCCGATGATGCAGGCGTTGCCCAGGTCCGCGCCCCACAAGTGCTCCAGCGCCTGCACTTCATTGGCCAGTTGCCGCAGGGTTTTCTCGATGCGCTTGGGTTCGCCGCTGGAGCCGGACGTGCACAGGCTCAGGTGACAGTGATCGAGATCCAGTTCGGCGGCAGCCAGCGGCGCCTGCTGCAAATCAGTCAGATGCGCGTCGTCTGCCAAATCAGTCAGCCACAGATCAACCGCCGTCGACCAGCGCAGACGGGTCTGGGGTTGCAGATCGACGGGCAGCAGCACGCTGACCCCGGCACGCCAGGCGCCGAGCAGGGCAATGGCCAGTTGCGCGGCATCTTCCAGGTGCACGGCAATGCGGGTTACACCTTGTGCTTGCAGGCCGGCGGCGAGGCGCAGGGCCTGCTCGCACAGGTCGGCGTGATTGAGCGCCGGATCCGCCGTGACGGCGCGCGCAGGTAGTGCCTTGAGCAACAGTTGCTCAAGTTTTATCCAATTCATGGGTGGCCTCGTACCCGTTGTCGTATGAGCCATTCAATGGCAAACAGCAAACCCATTAACCCGTAGGAGATCAGGCCGGTGTACAACATCCACCAACTCAACGGCGCCCAGAGAGTCAGGGCGGCCGCGAGCAAACCGTTACAGAGGAAAAACACACTCCAGGCGATCGTCACCTGGCGGGTATAAACAATGGCCTTGTCCGGCAGATGCGGTTCGCGCAAACGCGCCAGCCGCTCGATCATCGGTTGCCCGAACTTCAGGCTCAGACCAAACAGCGCCAGCATGAAACCGCTCATCAACACCGGGTACCAGCGCAGCAACACTGGGCTGTCGAACAGCGCCAGCAGCAGGCAAAAAGCAATGGCAACCACCGCCATCCAGACGCTGCCGGGGCGCCGCTCGCCCAGCAGCGCACGGGCCAGCCACAATCCGCCCAGCAGCAGACCAAACTGCCACGGGGCGAAATGTTCCATGCCGAAATACACCGCAAAGGGGTACAGCAGGCCCGCGAGCAGCAGGCCGAGGCCGATCAGTCGACTCATGCGGCCGGTTGAACCAGACGGTAGACCGCCTCGACCACGTCGCCGACAGTACGCACCGACTTGAACTCTTCGGCGGCGATTTTCTTGCCGGTCTGGCGTTTGATGTGATCGATCAGATCGACCGCGTCGATGCTGTCGATTTCCAGGTCCTGATACAGGTTGGAGTCCAGGTTCACGCGTTCGGGTTCCAGCTCAAAGAGTTCGACCAAGGCATCGCGCAGGGTGTTGAAGATGTCGTCACGAGTTTGCATGGTCCGGTCTCAAGCTGCCTGTTTTGCAGTGACGAACGCCGCAAGGCTCGCCACGTTGGTGAAGTGACCACGGGTGTCATTGGCATCGGCGTCGATTTTGATGCCGTACTTTTTCTGGATCGCCAGGCCGAGCTCCAGCGCGTCGACCGAGTCCAGGCCCAGGCCTTCGCCGAATAGCGTCTGCTCGTCGCCGATGTCCTGCACGCCGATGTCTTCGAGGCCCAGGGCGTCAATGATCAGCAGTTTTATCTCAAGCTTCAGATCGCTCATCTTCGGCGAGCTCCTTAATAAAGTAATGGTGAAAATAATCGTTGAGCTTGCGCGAGGCCTGAGGTGCAGGGCCCAGCGCGGCGAAGGCCTGTGGGTCTATATCGGCCCCGACACGGAAACTGAAGTGCACGCGGCGTTTTGGGATCCGATACCAAGGCTCGGCCTTGGTCAGGGTCGTGGGGCTGACCTTGATGATCACCGGGGTGACAATTCTCGCACCGCGCAGGGCAATTGCCGCAGCACCCCGATGAAAGGCCGGCGGTTGACCGGGTTGGGTGCGGGTGCCTTCGGGAAAGATGATCAGGGTCTGCTGATTTTTCAGCGCGTCGGCAGCGGCATCGAGCATCTCCATGCTGCCATCGTTGCTGATGTATTCGGTGCGACGTAACGGGCCACGGGTAAAGGGGTTTTCCCAGAGGCTTTTCTTGACCACGCAGTTGGTGTGGGGCACCAGGCCGATCAGGAATACGACATCGATCAACGATGGATGATTGGCGATGATCATCTGCCCCGGGCGCCCGAGCTTTTCCGCACCCTGGATGTCGTAGGTCAGCACGCCTGTGCGGGCCATGAACCGGACAAAAAACCAGAATATCCGGCTGACGGTATATCGTGCCCGTTGCCGATGGGTCTGGGCATCGCCCGGCAGGCAACTCAATAGCGGCAAAACTACCAATCGCAGGCACAGCGCACCCAACCCGAAGAAGGTGAAGCTCGCGGCAGTGGCCAGCAGACGCCAGTAATAGGCGTCGCGGTTTTTATCGGTTACTGGTTGCGTTGCCAGGTCCATACACGATTTTTCCAGGCATGTTGGCAGGTGGTCTGCTGGCCGAGCAGCGTACTCAACAGATTCAGCGCATGAGGCCAATGGGGTTTGGACAACGTATCCGAGGTGCTGTTCAGAGACAGCTGCCACTGATTTCCTGGCGTGATCAACAGGCCCACCGCGTACGGAAACGGCACATCGTCGATCCAGGTCGAGTAGGCTTGTGGCGGCTGCTCTTCGGTGATCACCAGCAACACCGCAGGCGCGCCTTCTTCGAGCAGCGCCGCCGCCTCCAGCATGCCGTGTTCAAGGCCATCGCCGGCTGCGGCGAGGGCGGTCATTTCGCTGGTTTCGCCGCGCATGATCGACCACAGGCCAATGACCGCGTTGTGCACCGACAGACTGAACTGGGTCGGCGACAGCGGCTGATCGGCGGCCAGGTCGTTGAGAATCTCGAAGGTGCGCGGGGTTTCGCCGTGACGAGAAATGAAGACCAACGGTAGCTGTTCGTGACCCTCGGCCAATGGCCAGCCGACACTAAAGGCCATCCGCGCCAGACGGCTGAGTCGCCGACGCTGCATGGCTGGCAAAAACGATACGTCGGGGGCGGCATCGCTGTTCTCAAGCACGACCGGTTGTCGGCTCCAGGCTTGCCAATCGTCCACGCTTTCGAGCCCAGGGGCCCAAGCGCGCCATTGGGCGATATTGAATTTGATCACTGAAAATTCATCCCGCCCCTGCGGGCTTCCTTGACGCGGTGAGTCGATTGACCGGCGACTGACCCGGCATGACGCTACCGCCGAGTGGCGCGCATTATCCCGGTGCGGCGGGCTTGTAGCAAATACTGGCCCCATTTTGTTCAGCGTGCCATGCCGTTTATCTGCGAAAAAGCTGTCGTTTTGCCATTATTCAGTTTTTTACAGACATGTCTGTCAGTTGATTCATCGATCAAAGAGCGAAGCCGGTCGGTTTTTTGCCGAGATTGCAGCTGACCGTGCAGTCCGACTGCCAACGAGGTAGCGAAGCAGCGGTGTCGGCAACTACACTCGGTCATTCTTTGATACACGGAGGTTTTGACATGCGGCGCGTGGTGTTCAATCAGAAAGGTGGCGTAGGCAAATCCAGTATTGCCTGCAATCTGGCGGCGGTCAGCGCCAGCGAGGGCTATCGCACGCTGCTGGTGGATCTCGATGCCCAGGCCAACTCCACTCAGTACCTGACGGGTTTGACCGGCAACGACATCCCGATGGGCATCGCCGACTTCTTCAAACAGACCTTGTCATCCGGGCCGTTCTCGAAGAAAAACCAGGTCGACATCTACGAAACCCCGTTCGACAACCTGCATGTGGTCACCGCCACGGCCGAGCTTGCCGACCTGCAACCCAAGCTTGAGGCCAAACACAAGATCAACAAGCTGCGCAAACTGCTCGACGAACTGGCGGAAGACTACGACCGGATCTACCTCGACACCCCGCCAGCGTTGAACTTTTACGCCGTGTCCGCGTTGATCGCCGCCGACCGCGTGCTGATTCCCTTCGATTGCGACAGCTTCTCCCGTCAGGCGCTGTACGGCTTGCTGGCGGAAATCGAAGAGTTGAAGGAAGACCACAACGAAGACCTGCAAGTCGAAGGCATCGTGGTCAACCAGTTCCAGGCCCGCGCGAGCCTGCCGCAGCAGATGCTCGACGAGCTGATCGCCGAAGGCCTGCCGGTGCTCCCGGTGTACCTGGCCAGCTCGGTGCGCATGCGCGAATCCCACCAGGCCAACATGCCGCTGATCCACCTCGACCCCCGGCACAAACTGACCCAACAGTTCGTCGAACTGCACAACCTGCTGGAAAACACCTGATTCCTACAGACGACGTAGAACCCATGTGGGAGCGAGCCTGCTCGCGATGAGGGCCTGACAGCCGACATTGCAGGTGACTGATAAACCGCTATCGCGAGCAGGCTCGCTCCCACATTATTTGGTTCAGGGTGGCTTCGAGATCGTCGTCAAACCCCCTGACTGCGCAACCAGCTCATCAACTGCGGCAACGGAAACGCCCCGCTCTGACGTGCCACTTCCCGGCCGTTCCTGAACAGAATCAAACTCGGAATCGAGCGAATCCCCAGCTGCGCCGACAACTGCTGATTCGCCTCACTGTCCAGTTTGGCCAACCGACACTTGCCCGCCAACTGCCCCGCCGCCTGCTCGAACACCGGCGCAAACGACTTGCACGGCCCACACCAATCCGCCCACACATCCACCAGCAACGGCAGATCGCCCTTGATCTGACTGGCGTAATCGCCTTGCGTCAGCTCGAAGGGTTTGTTCAACAGGATCTCGGCTTTGCAGCGTCCGCACTTGGGGTGATCGCCTAGGCGCTCGGCGGGGATGCGGTTGAGGCCGTTGCAGTGGGGGCAGGGGATGAGCAGTGGATCGGACATCGGAGAGCTCCGTAGAGGCGAGGCAGAGATTTAGTAGTTGGAGGCTGGTAGCAGAGATATCAAGCTCGATATCGCCCTGACGCTAAACCACTCTGGCACTACTGATGGCGCCAATAGCCGCTTCATAGTCCACGCCGTCAAGTTGAGCCATGTAGTGCTCACGCAACTCGGCTTCCCACCCCAATACCCGATCAAGAATGGTTTCGGCACCCTGTAGATCAAGTCCGAAATGTTCATGGTGGCTGAGGATGTTTTGCCGGCTGATTAGCGTCCCTTCGTTACCTAGTGCCATGGCCATCGTGGCGGGTGATTCGTGTGGCGATGGGACTACGTCGTACATCGGCGAAAGGCGCCAGGAACCGTCACGCCAGATAATGGCCAGGTTCTTGGCGTGTGCATCGTCATTGCCGACCAGAACGTGAAAGCACATTTGAACGTAGAACTGTTCCAGATCCCCCAAAGGGACGCCACGCCTGCGCATTTCATCGGCTACACCGGCATAGCGCCAGCGGCTGTGATCAGTCGAAGACCAGTCAGCGTCCAGCAACGTTAGCGCACTGAGCATGGGAACCCTGCGCATGCGGCCGTCGACTTCAACCCGGTCAAAACGATCCACCAACAACGTAGAGCGTTTATCTGTGATCAGCCGCGTTCTTGCGGTGTGGATACCTTTTGACGCCGCAAACGTCATACACGCGTGTTCGATCGCCGGGATGTCGACGGTATCGAAGCGATCCCGAGCCTTGGCCAGGACCAATGTATTGCCATCGCGCAGTGTGCGTTTGGGTCGGGCGCCACCAAGGGAAGAACGCTGACGGACCAACAGGATTTTCTGCCGGTCAGGGTCGATAAGCTGATGGCTTTGAATGATATCGGCGGTATCGATGAAGTCCCCGAGCCCTTGCAGTGACGGGATCGATTCACCTCCAATACCCGGTGGAGCCTTTCGTGCAGTTCCGGCCATCAGGTTGCCGGAACGGTCGTTGTTAGGCGATCTGATCAGCATCTCGATAGGCGTCATCGCTTGACCATGCAGAGACTTGAGCAACTGTTCGCCCCATGAATCGGGCATGCAATCGCGTATGAACCCCGGAATGCCATTGTTGGTCGTTACCCGAAACACCTGATCGCTCGGCGGATAACGAATCGGATCTGGCACCCAATCGTTTTGCGCAAGGTAGGCAGGGGAGTACACGAACTCGCCGCTGCCGCTACGGCCCATGCTCAACCGTCCCAAGGTAACCGTCTCGGCGGTGAGTGGATGCTCCATGTAGATGTATGCCGCAGGGATGTTCATCAGAAGCTCTCTTCGGTCACGCGCTTGATGCGCACTCGCTGGCTCTTCAGCTCAGGGGCTTTTTTGCTGATTGGCTCGTCATTGAATACTTCTGAAAGCAGGCCCAGATGCCATAACACCAACATGAAGGTGCGCAGTTCAACGACGGGGTCGCCAGCCTCGATTTTGCCCAGCGTGCCTGCGGCTACGCCCACCAGTTTGGCGAGGTCTTTCTGCCTCAGGCCGCGTTCCTGACGTCGTTTTTTGGCCAGGAGGCCTATTTTTATAAGGCTTTCAGCGCAGTCGAGTGGAAAAAAAGTGCTCATTAGGCTTTGCCAAAGTGATCTTTAAGTAGATTAAGCAACAGTATAGAAGGTCATAATGATGCGCAAGGAAGGATAGGGCTGCTCAGATCAGTGCGTCGTCGCTTGTAGTGGGACAAAGTCCAGCACCCATGGGAGAGAAGAGCCCCTTTCGGGGTTTTTTGCTTGTTGTTAAGAGCCACTATATAGAGTCTTAAGTCTGATAAGAATCAATATGGTAATCCTTATTTTTTAAGTCTTACGCTGTGAGTGCCGCCAGTGACGCCTCGTGGATGCCTGTGATGCGCTTATCTTTGATGGCCACAAAAAATGGGCGACCCGAAGGTCGCCCATTGTCATTACGCCGAAACTTGCGCTCGCAAGCGTCGCCCGATGACGTCCAGCATGTCGCAGCCGTCGCGCAGCGAAATGACCAGCGCTTGCGCAACTTCGTGCAGGACGCTGGCATCACCCTGGATGTCGTCGCGCAGGGCGAAGGTTTCCAGCAGTTGGGTGGCGCTGCGGATGCGGAAGGCCGCTGTTTCGTGCAGCACGTCGAGCGGGGCTTCGGTGTCGATCAGCAGGGAAGGGACGTTGCAGTCCAGGCCGGTGATGGGCATGTATCGAGACATGGGGAACACTCCATTCGATAAAACAACGCGGCCCGTCAATGGACGGCAGAAGGATTGAGCCTGTTGCCCGCCGAGTCGGGCAGGTCGAGGTTCTCCAGTGCTCTGTTCACCAGCAGCTCGCCCAACACGATCATCTGCTGAATGCCCAGCGCCACGTTGCGGTGTGCGCCTTCGAGTTCAAAGGCCAGGTCGGTGGTCATCGCGTTGAGTGAGGCCAGGGTTTCGCTGGCGTGGATTAACAGGGTTTCAGTGTCGATGTTGGGGGTAACGGTGAAGATGGGGCTGGGACGTTGGGTTGGGTTTTGGGTATCGAGGGGATCGGTGGCGGTGAGGCTGAGTGGTTTGAGGGTGATCTTTTTCATGGTGAAGCTCCCTGAGTTATGGAGCCGCATAGCGGCATTTGCATGCCTTGATACTGTTCAGTCTGTCAAAACTGGCCGCTGGTTTTGTGGCGACTTGTGAAGACTATCTGCGTGGTCTATTTGGGACAAGTTCACCTAAGGCGCTACAGCATGCGGGAAATTTCCTAGGACTTGGATTGGGACGGTTTATGCAATGGCTGACAGCCATATTCCGCATTGATCAATTTTGTCATCGTCAGTCATGGCATGAGAGATTTTCTTATCAAGCTCTTCGAGTTTGTCTGGTGCTCTTTCGCAATAAATGATTAACCAGTTATCTCGTCCTTCGTGTTCAATTATGTAGCTATTTTCATTTTTTCTGACAGTGATTGACCAGGAAGAAAAGAAATTTTGATGGTCGGTAAATAACGCTATGGTAAACCCATAGCTTTTGACTGTCTCATATAACTTGTCTCGTATCATCGGTGCGAAACTCTAGCCTTTGATGGATGCCATGTTTGTGGATAAGGGTAGTGGCTAAAATGGGTGCTGAATACCTAGGGAATAAAATCCTCTCCTTTCTTTTTCTGAGGTTTTTATTCGTATAGTCCTGCAGAGGAGTCTAAGGTGTTTATCATCTCGTCCTCTGATATAGCAAAGTCATGAATGTTGTCGGGGATTAGATTGCCCCAATCTTGCTTGCCTTCAATTTTGATAAATAAAAGAGGGGTATTCCGTTGTTTGAAAAAAAGGATGATATCCCGTATGTCTTTTTCGCGTTGTACGTGATCATTTTCGTAGAGCTCGCATGTGAAGAAAAAACCGCTTTCGCCCATGCGTAACTTTTTTTGCGATCCTGTCAGAGACATTTTAAATCTTTGGTGCAGAAACTTTGTGATTTCTAGATCGTCTGTTGGAACTGCTGGAGCAATACTTATTTTTGGCATGATCTAAGAGCTAAAAGGAGAACTAAAAGTTGGCGGTTTTGGGTCTTGATGTAGGAGCGACTAATGGGCGTCCCCTTTCTTTTCTAAACGCCGCTCTCTATTCACTCCATGAACCGACAAATTCATCAAAGTTGGAGGAAGCAAAGTAGGTTTTACCTGAATTCGGATCAAAAATCTCAACAGCAATAGACGGCTTGTTGAAAACTAGACAAATTAGGTAATCACCGGCGTCCCTTGCGATGGGGATCATTCCTTGGGGAAGTCCGGGAACTCCTCCTGCTCGTGAGTACCATGAGACGGTATACGGTTTAATATTAGGCGAGAAAGAAAAAAACTCGCTTATGCAAGTTTCTTCGTCGCCATATGAAAATGAAGAAATTTCTGGGGATGCCTCATCAGAATACTTGACCAGATCCAAATATGATTCTGGAAAAACTACACCAAGTAGTATTTGTACTTTGGTAATCGTATCGGCATCAACGGTGGAGTTCTGCTCAATGCCAAAAGAGCTCCAATCAAATTTCATATCAGGCTCCCATCATTATTTCTCTCCATGAGCAAAGCCTCCTTTGTTTCCTGGGCCGGCTAATGGGCGTTCCCTTTCTTTTTCATCAGATTTTGATAGTTTTCATAAGATGAAAAAGACGGACTTTCACTGAGTACCTAGAAAATAAATCCGCCCCTTTGTTTTCAAAGGCTCTCTATATTCGATGGGCCACCGTCATTGACGAGTTTGGTCATTCGACGGTTAAAGAGCTCTAGGTCCTGAGAGTTGTTCGCATTGGTTAATTCGTTGCGCAGAAATATAATCGCTCTTGATATTGTCTGTTTTTCTTTGTCTGTCATGTCACGAACGAGGTCAAAGTCATTCTCGGATAGAGCTGCGACTTTTTTTCGCATGTAATAATAGCAACCTATATTTTCTAGAAGGTCGCTGGCATCTTCTGTTGTTTCTTTTATGGTATTCAAGTATTTATTAAATGCGGACTTAAGTATGGTGGCGGGATTCTCTTGGTTTTTAAGAAAGCCGCATAGTCCCTGCCAGTTAATGATATGCAGCTGAGTGCCCCAGTCAGGGTCTCTCGTGAAATATTTTCCAGTTCCCCTGAAATATTCGGGGAATTCATCTTTGCTTAAGGCAGTTTCAAAGTTGCTGATCATTGAAGTTTTTCCCAATCTTCAAATTGGCTGAGGAGTTTGCTCATGTCAGAGCCATGTTCGATTTTTTCAGAGCCAATCAGTGCTGCTTCCTTTGTGCCACTTTTTGTCTCGCCTCCAGGTACCCACTCCTTATGATAAGCGCCTGCTTCATTACCGTTTGGTATTTCGTATTTGAATCTTGGATCATTTGGCTTGATTTTCACAAGATAAATTTTCGCGGACGAGAGGTCAGCTGAGCCAAGGTTTAGCTCTCTATTTAGCACTTCCCAGTCACCACCGCTCGCTTTGTACTTGGCAACTACCTTGTCCATCTCTGAAGGGAGTCCCACGAATTTTCTAGGGGGGAATGTAGGATACGATGAACGTTCAATCCACTCGTCGATCACGACAAATGAACCTCCCTGTTGTTTAAAAGCCCCCTCATGAAGGTCCACGTACTGCTCCGGCAAGTATTCGCGTGCACTACCCGGCCTATTACCTTTTTCAAGATTGATGACCTCATCGTACTTAGCCTGGGTCATGGGGATGCGGTCAGGTTTCGTCGCATTTGCTGAGTTAGTAGGTAGCTTGCAGTCGGGTCCCGGGCAGTTCGCATTCAACCCCAACGGATCCACCCACCCCGTAGGGTTAGGCACGTACTGGTAGTTGTTCAACCCCCCAGCCAGCTTGATCGGGTCCGGGGTCAAAAACCGTCCAGTGCCTGGATTGTAGTAGCGATGCCGGTTGTAGTGTAAGCCCGTCTCAGCATCGAAATACTGACCCTGAAAGCGCAGCGGGTTGTCGATTTCAGCCACATCCAGTGTGGCCAGGTTGCCGTAGGCGCGGTATTTCGCCGACCACATGATCTCGCCGCTGTAGTCGGTAAGCTCCTGCGGGGTGCCGAGGTGGTCGAGTTGGTAGTAGAACGGCTCGGCCTTGAGCGGGCCTTCGCCGTCGAGCATGGCCAAGGGGCGGAAGGTACCGGGTTCGTAAATGTAGCTGCGGTAGCGGTTGTTGGCGCTTTCGGCGATCAGCCGTTCGCCTTGCCAGAGGAACTCGGTGGTGTGGCCGTCGACAGTCTTGGCGATACGGCGGCCGAAGGCGTCGTATTGGTAAGTGGCGTTGCTGCCGCCGGGCAGGCTGACGCCGATCAGGCGGTGCTGGCAGTCGTAGCGGTATTCGGTGACGAGTTTTTGCCCGGTGCCGCGGCGTTCGCGGGTCAGGTTGCCGTAGGCGTCGTAGTCGTAATGGCGGTCGCCTTGCATTAGCAGGCGGTTGCCTTTGACGTTGGCCAGGTTGGCGGCGGGCTGGTCGCCCTGGCCCAGCAAGTTACCGGCCGGGTCGTGGGCGAAGGTTTCCGGGGTGCTGCCGCGCACGTTGATCAGGCGGTCGAGCGGGTCGTAGTGGTAGCTGCGATTTCCCTTGCGGCTGTCATCGATGCCGGCGAGGTTGCCGTTGGCGTCGTAGGCGTAGCGGCGCTGGAACAGGTTGCGTTCCTGCTGGCTGACGCTGTGGGCTTGCAGGCGACCTTGTTCGTCGTACAGGTATTGGCTGAGCAACAACCCTTGTTGGCGCTGCTGTTCGCGGCCGGCGCTGAACTGGTGAGTGGTCAGGCGCGCGCCGTTGAGGTCGATGCTGCTCAACTGACCGCCGCGTTGATGGCGGTAATCAAGCTTGCTGCCGTCCGGGAGGCGACAGTGTTTCAGTTGACCGACGGTGTCGTACTCGTAACGCAGGGTGCCCCAGCCTTGGTGTTCGGTGGTCAGGCGGTCTTGCAGGTCGTACTCGTAGGCCAGCGGCCAGTGACCGTCGTCAACGTTCACCAAGCGGCCAAGGGCATCGTAGCTGTAGTGAACTTCTTCGCCATCAGCCAGGGTTTTCACCAGCAGACGGCCAGCGGCGTCACGCTGGTACTCAGTGACCAACTCGCTGCCGTCGTCACCGAACTCGGTTTTCTTCAGCAGTTGGCCATTGAGGTCATATTCGTAAGCAGTGCGACGCCCGTCGAAGCCGGTTTCCTGCTGGATCAGGCCGTTCGGGTAGTAATCGAGGTGGTAGTGCTCGCCGCGTTCGTTTTCGATCTCGGTGAGCAGCAGGCGCGAATTGTCATAGCGGTAGCGCAGTTGGCTGCCGTCGGGATTGATGCGGCGGCTGACCAGATGCAGGCCATCGGCGTATTCATAGCGGGTGACGCGGCCCAATTCATCGCGTTCGGCGGTGACCCGACCATAAGGGTTGTAGCTGAAAGCGCGGGTGGCGCCGCCGGGCAGGGTAATCTGCGCGAGGCGGTTGGCGTTGTCCCACTGGTACTGGGTGATGGCGCCGCTTTCTTCCTGGCGAGTGATCTGCCGGCCCAATGCGTCGTAGCGGTATTTGCGCTGGCCGCCGTCGGGCAGGCGTTCTTCGAGCAGTTGGCCGAGGTTGTTCCAGCCCAGTTGGTGGCGACTGCCGTCCGGGTGACGGATTTCCAGCAGGCGACCTTTTTGGTCGTAGCTATAGTGGGTGGAGTTGCCGTCTGGGTCGATTTGTTCGGTGATGTCGCCTTGGTCGTTGCGCCAGTATTTCCAGGTCGCCTGGCCCCGGTTCACCACGCGCACAAAACCGTTGTAGTACTCGTAAGTAGTCGGTGCGTCTTCCGGCGGGATTACCGCGACCAGTCGGCCAGCTTCGTTGTACTGGTATTCGGTCACTGCGCCGAGTGGATCTTTCTCTGCAATCAAACGACCTTTTTCGTCGTAGGCCTTAAGGTGTTCGGCGCCATCCGGGTCGACCTTGGCGACCAGTCGAGCCTGGTCGTCGTGGGTGTAAACCTCTTCGCTGCCGTCGGCGTTGGTAACCGTGACGCTGCCCTTGTCATCCCAGACGTAGTGCGCGTCCATTTGGGAGAAGCTTGCCCAGTGATGGATGCAGCGTGCCGACTTGCCTTCCTTTTCCCATTCCCAGTAGAAACTCGCGCCGCCGGCCAGTTGCCGCTCGAGGATCACGTTCTGATCGTTGTAGGCGTAGCGCTCGGCTTCACCGGCGGCGTTCTTCGCCTCGATCAGGCGCCACTGTGCGTCGTAGCCATAAGTCACCAGTGTCTGGACCGTGCTCCAGGCCTCTTCCAGATTGTCCGCCGGGCTGAACTGCTGATAGTCGACGGCGATGATGTGCTTGCGGTCGTAACGCAGCAGCAAGGCACGACCGGCGCCGTTATCGACTCGTTTGATCCGCCCGTGAATGTCGCGGGTGATGTGCAGGCGATTGCCGTAATCGTCGCTGATGGCGATCAGCGTCGCGCCCTTGTTGTTGTAGCGGAAGTGGTAGAACTGAGTGCTCTCTCCGGCTTGGGTCAGGATCAGTTCAGAGGGATCGTCACCGAGGAAAATCGCTGCTTCCGACAGACTGTTGGTGATCGCCGCACGTTGCACGCTCGGCAAAGGGAAAGTCGTGACGCGGTTTTCGTGGTCGGTCCAGACCACGTCGTCGCCCGCGATATCGACCCGTTGCGCCAGCGCATGGCTCCAGCCGTAACCGAGGCCGTAATCGATTTCTGCGGCGCTGGTGCGATAGAGGCGCGTCCAGTTGAACGGCAACAGTCCGTCGAGTTGGCCATCGGTCAGGGTCAGCAACTCTTCACCGGTGACCATCGATACCGGGCAGCCGTTGGTGCAGGTTTTCTTGGCGCACGTCGCGCTTTTCTCGTCGGGGTTTTTCGACTGGGCGGGGGCGTCGTCGACTTTTTCCTTTTTCTCCAGGATGGTTTTCTTTTCTGTTTTTTTCCGGGCAAAGGCGGAGGCGTTTTTCTCCAACTGCGTAGGGGTATCGGTGGTCTTCGGCACTGGGCCTTTAGCGGTTTTCGCAGTCGCTTCTTCGATTTTCAACGCGGCGGTTTTGGACGCGCTCATCGGCACGCTCTTCGCGCTTGCAACGAGCGGTTTCACCGTCTCGCCATGCGCTTTGAGCGCATGGCCTTTACTGACGGTCAGCAATTTTTCGGCGAGTTCCTCCAGCAATTTGACCGCTGTGCCGGATTTGACCTTGGCCAGGGTTTGTGTGCCAACGCGTACTGCCAGGCCAACACCACCGGAAAGGCATATGCCCAGTACAACGTTGATCAAAAAGGAGCTGCTGATCGCGGTGATCACTTCGACACAGACCTGTGGCGATAGCATGCCGACCCAAGCGATGATCGCCGACACATAGATGAACATCAGGGGTTCATCGCTGAGAATCAGCAGGCCGGTGGCAATGGCTTCCTTGGAGGCGGCGTAGAGTTTGTCCAACTCCTCCTTAGTCAGGTACTGGGCGAGTTTTTTCGCGGACTTGATCGGGTCGGCCAGCAGTTCGAACAGGCTTTTGACGTCATCCCAGAGGCCCAGCAGTGCTTTTTCCAGGCTGTCGAGCGCTGACTTTACAAGAATTGCAGATCGGCCCATTCGGTCAGCTGCCGAATAGCTGGCCCATTGCGGCTGGAACTTGCCCGACCATTCACTTTTAAGCCAGCCATCGAGGTTGCCGATGACGCCCTGGTAGGAGGCATACAGTGCCTTGACGTTGCTTTCAGAGACGTTCGGGAAAAAAGTGATGCGGTACAGCTGACCCCGTTTGCAGCCCTTGATGACTTCAATACCACTGGCGCCGATCGTTGCGGTGACCACGGGACCGACCACGTCGTACCCGATCATCGCTTTCTTGACCGGTTCGAGTTTGACCGGGGTGTTGCCAATGGGCACGAACCGCGCAGCCTCAAACATATGGATCAGCGTGAAATCACCCAGCAAAGGACAGGTGGCGAATGTTTCAACCGCTCCGGTCTTGGTTTTTCGCTCACTGACGCTGACTTCGTTGCCCACCTTGAACGTCTGGTTTACATCCAATGCCCAGCCGGTCCAGAAACTGTCGGCCCAGGCTTTGTAGTCGCTGAGGCAGTTATTGAAATCCTTGAGAATGACACTCACGTCAGGAGTCTTGGCGTCCAGAACCTGAAGGACCAATTTACCGATGGGATCAATCATGACGTGACTTCCTTTGTCAGCTGAGCCGCAAGACGCTCGGCCATATCTTCTGTATTGGGTTGTTGGCGGACGAAGCGTTCGACCTTGTGGCGCAAGTTGCTTTCAGGGAAGGCGAAGTACAGTTCCGGGCAGTCCTCTCCCAACCACTGCATCAGGTTGTCGACGACGGTGGTGTGGTCTTTTTCCGCCAGTGCGTCGAGCAGCTTCTGCGGCACTTCCCACCACGGCCACACCTTGGCCGGCGGCACGCCTCGTACACCGACTTCCAGGCTTTGGCCATTGATCAGATAACGATCAAACACCGGCAGAATTTCACCGGCCCCAGCGCCGAGACCTTCAAGGATCGGGTAGATATGCCGCCCATCCCAAAACCGAAAAAACACTTCAGTCCCGTCCGGCATACGCACCTGGGTCAGACTGCGCAAGTGTTCGAACACCACATTCGGCGCACTGCTGGAAACCGCCAGCCAGCCCCAGTCTTCGGCGTCGGTTTCGGCAATCCATTCAAGGAATGCCGAACCGGGTTTCAGCTCGGCGAGGTAGGGCATCACCGGCTGCCAGTCGGCATAGGGCGTACCGCCCCAGATCGGGATCAGTTCGGTGGTCGCTTCTTGCTGGTAAAACGCGTTGAGCGGGGCCGCATCGCTGGCGTTGCTGATGATCAGGTACAAGCGCTCACCAGTTTGCAGCGGGCGATTGGCGAGCCAGTTACGGGGAGTCAGGCGATCAGATGGCACAGGCACCTGCCTTGCACTTTTCGCACTCTTCACAGAACGGCGCGTTGCGCTTGAGGGTGTTGATCTGCGCCGGGGTCAGCACGGCGCCGGCCTTGTCGGCGTCGGCCTGCTTGAGGACACCGGGCATCAACGGCGCCGCGCCGGTGCCGCTGCCCGGGCTGCCGCCGGAGTTCATGTTGATCGCCGGGCCGCTGAGGGTTACACCGCCGGCGTCGATCTTGATGAAGCTGCCGCCGCCCTTGAGGGTCAGTTCGCTGCCGGCTTCGAGCACCACTTTCAGGCCGCTGCTCAGGTGGATTTCCTGGCCTGCTTCGATGAACTGGCCGGTGCCGATTTTGATGTGCTGGTTCACGCCGACGGTCAGGTGGTCGTTGGCGCGGGTTTCGACTTTGCGGTCGGCGTAGACGGTGTGGTGTTCTTCGGCCTTGAACTCGCTGTAGCTGTTGGCCTCGACGGTGTCGTGGCGTTCGTTGCCGACGCGGATCTTCTGGTCGTGCTCGATGTTTTCATCCCAGTCGCGCTGGGCGTGCAGGAAGATCTGTTCCTGGCCTTTCTTGTCTTCGATGCGCAGTTCGTTGTAGCCACCGCCACCGGGCGAGCTGAGGCTCTTGAAGGTGCTGCGGGTCTTGTTCGCCGGCAGGTCGTAGGGGACGACGTTTTCCTTGTGGTACAGGCAGCCGCTGATCAGCGGCTGGTCGGGGTCGCCTTCGAGGAAGGTCACCAGCACTTCCATGCCGATGCGCGGGATGGCGATGCCGCCGTAGTGGGCGCCGGCCCAGGCGGACGAGACGCGCAGCCAGCAGCTGGTCTTGTCATCGGCCGCACCGATGCGGTCCCAGTGAAATTGTACCTTCACCCGACCGTACTGGTCGCAGTGGATTTCTTCACCTTTCGGGCCGGTGACCACCGCGCTCTGGCTACCGAGGATGCGCGGCTTCGGGTGCATCAGTGGCGGGCGGTTCGGCACGTCCCACGGCGTGGCCTGAAAGCGGTTGCGGTAACCCTGGTGGAAGTCGTCCTTGAGGTCGGTGGTGTCGCTGGTCACCGACTCTTCGAGCACCTGCGGCTGCTTGCCTTCGTGAAGGATTTCAGTGAGCAGCCAGAGGTCGTTCCACTTGGCTTTGGGGTGTTGGCTGAGTGCCAGGAAATGCCCGCTGACCAGCAGCGGCTGATCGCTTTTGCCTTCGGCCAGTTGGTAGTCGCTACGGTGGCGTTCAAGGGAGCGCTTGGCCAGGTGCTTGCCGCGTTCGCGGTCGATGAAGCGGCCTGGGTAGTCGTAGTCTTCGAGGTCCGGTTTGGTGTCGCCACGGGACTCGCTTTCGAGGGTGATGCGCGGTTTTTCGAAGTCGTAGTCGCGGCGTGTGGTGCGGCTGGTGCGGGTTTCCAGGCGCAGGTCGAAGCGCTTGATCACCGGGTCGTTGGCGACCATGCCGGAGTCTTGCTGGTAGGCCACCGGCGCGAGTTTCGGGAACACCGTCTGGTCATCGCCGAACACCAGCTTGTGAGCGGTGGCGCTGTGCTGGAAGTGGTAGTGGATACCTTCTTCCTCGCACAGGCGCTGGATGAAATGCAGGTCCGATTCATCGTACTGAACGCAATACACGCGCTCGGGATAAATCGACCCGACTTTGAATTCGTAGGCGTTGCTCTGGATGCCGTGCTCTTCGAGGACCTGGCCGATGATTTTCGGCACGCTGAGGTTCTGGAAGATGCGTTGGTTGATGCGGTGCGCCAGGTAAGACAACTGCGGGCGCAGGGTCACCGAGTAGCGGGTCAGGCGTTTACCGGCATCGCCTTGTGCGACGCGATAGATCTGCCCGTGAATGCCGGTGCCGTTTTGCGCGAGCTGCAAAAACGCCGGTTTGTGCAGCAGGCTTTCGAGGTCCAGGGACGGGTTTTCGCTGACCAGTTCGACGTCGAACTGAAACGGCTGACTGATGGCTTCTCTGCCGGTGAGGGCAAGTACCTGGAGATCGTTCGCCAGACCTTCTACGGTCAGGGCGAAGTGAGTCTGGTTGGCCGGCGCGAACATCCGTTGTTCCTCGTGCAGTGCTGCAGCATCCATCAAGCCCTGAGTGGGCGATCAACGAAGGCAAGAATTCTTGGGTGGCGCAAACAACATCGACCAGCAGCGCTGGCCGATGTTTTGAAACGGTCGGCCAGACTTAGCCAGCGACCGGGGAACGCCAGTCATCGGAACCCGAAGTACCGGATACTTCGTGGGTCCAGGTGATTTTGCGGTAGGTGAACTCTACGTCTTCCAGGTGAGTGAAGTGCGAGTTCGCCGGGTCTTGGCAGTTGTGCATGTAGTCTTTGATGTCGACGATGATCGCGTCTTCAAGCTTGGTGGTGAAGTAGTGCTCTTGGGTGCCGGCAGCCGAGGTGCGGTACCACTTGATTTCGATAGAAGTCAGACGCTCGCCGGAAGTCAGGGCAGCCAGCAGCAGTGGCGAGGACTTGTCGAACACCTTGGTGATTTTGACTGGCTTGTGAACGCGCTGGCCGGTTGGTTGGCCGGACTGCGGGTCACGCGGGATGATCACTTCGTGGTTGAAACCCTGAACCATGACCTGGTCTTCGTGACCTTCCTGGTAGGTGTTGCCAACCGAATCAGCGGTGAAGGCACCGGCAGTGATCAGGCCTTGTTTGGTGCCGGTGATGGACATATACGCTGGTGTAGCCATGGATGCTCTCCTTGCTAAATAAATGAGGGTGCCCGGGAGGCGAGATCGCCCGGTGGGTACTCCTTACACATCAAGCTTCGTGCCATGTAGTACATTTCGTATATAAATCAATAAGATATGCATTGTCAGCGTCGGTCTTGTCCTATTTGCCTGTAGGAAAAGTCGCTAATGTGCGCAAGAAGTTGCGCAGTGCTGCGCAACTTCTTGCGCACTTGGCTGCAGGCCTTGTGTGGCGCGGCCTGGAGCGGGATGGGTGGGTGTTTTTCAGAAGGTGAGTGCGCAACTTCTTGCGCACTTTGGGTTTTGGCTTCGCTCGTGGGGCAAGTTGAAACGTATCAAGTGGGACCGTGTGATGTTTTGTAGTTTTTATGAGATGTCGCCACTGATCCTGACAGCACTTCCAAGTGCTACTGATGCGAGCGTTTCCGGCTTGTATGAACTGTACTGGTCAGAAGGTTGTTCGATACAAGGACCTGTGCAATCTGACTAGCTGTAGATTGGAGCGCGCCAATCATCAGAGCCGGAAGTGCCCGCAATTTCGTGAGTCCAAATGATTTTGCGGTAGGTGAAGTACACGTCTTCCAAGTGAGTAAAGTGCGACATGTTCGGATCCTGGCAGTTTGGCATACGTGATTGGACCTCAACGATCAGCGCATCGATTAACTCAATGCTGAAATAGTGCTCCTGAGTTCCCGCACTGGATGTGCGATACCACTTCAAGTGGCAGTTATCCAGCCTTTCGCCGGACGTCAGTGCGGCAAATATCAACGGCGAAGACTTGTCAAATACTTTGGTGATCATCAAGGGGCGGTGCACGCGTTGACCGGTTGGTTGTCCAGACTGTGGGTCCCTGGGAATGATGACCTGATGCTGAAAAGCCTGAACCAGAATCTCGTTTTCGTGACCTTCCTGATAAATGTTGCCGACGGAGTCGGCAGTGAACGTTTGGTCGGTAATCGAGCCTTGTGTGACGCCCCTAATGGATAAATACGCGGGTGTTGGCATGTGTGTTTTCCTAGCCTGATAAACCAAAGGTGCCCGAGGGATGAAATTGCCCTGGGAGTACAGAGTGGTGATCAAGCTTCATGCCATTTAAAATTAATCTATAAAACTCAATAAGTTATGTTTTATTTGTAGCAAATATCGATGATTCGTCAAGAAACCTGCGCAACTTCTTGCGCACCACAGCGCAACAACTTGCGCAGTGCCTTGAAAGCCATACAGGCGAGGCCGCAAGCCTGATCCCAGCCGAGTTATCCACAGGCATGCTGCGCAAGTTCTTGCGCATCATGGCCATGTGACTGCTTGTCGTACGTGGCTTCAGAGCGGCCCTGGGCGACAGAGTGGAAAAGAATGCTCACATGTTCGCCAACGTCAAAGGGAGCCGCGTATCTAGGCTGATAGAACGCATCGAACTGTGCACCGCTGGTCTGCCAGCGCGTATAGCAAGTTGCGATATACAGACTCCAGGTTTAACCTCCATAGCAAGATGCGATAAGGATGTTGCATGCGTGTGATCACCGAAAAACGAATATGGGAGGCCAAGGAGCAATGGCCACATTCAGCCAATGCGCTGGATCAATGGTATCGACAGGTCAAGAGGAATAGCCCGGGCGACTTTGCGGCAATGAAGGCGATGTTTCCCGCAACCGATAAGGTGGAGGCATTCCATGTATTCGATATTGGCGGGAACAAGCTGCGCCTGATCGCCGTTGTGCATTACGCGGCGCAACGGCTGTATATCAAGCAGGTGCTGGACCATCGTGAATATGACAAGGGTAAATGGAAGGAGGAGCGTCGATGAGCGTTCTGATCAAACAAGCCGCTGAGCACTGGCACTTTGTGTCGCCGTTGCTGCGCAAACCGAAAAACGAGGCTGATTACGATGTGCTCGTCAAGGCGCTCGATGAGTTGCTGGACCTGATCGGTGAAGATGAATCCAGCCCGTTGATGAGTCTGGTGGACATCATCAGTGACTGGATCGAGGCCTACGACCAGCAACACCGGCCAATGCCTGTGGCCAGTGGTGTTGATGTGCTGCGTTACCTGATGCGCGAACACGGCTTGAGTCAGAGCGACCTGCCGGGTGTGGGCGCGCAATCGGTGGTATCGGAAATCCTGAGCGGCAAGCGCCAGCTCAACCTGCGGCAAGTCCGCTGGTTGGCCGAGCGCTTCGGTGTGTCGGTGGAAACCTTTATCTGACCGCCCTCAAGACGAACAGCTGATCTCCAGATGCTTGCCCCATTCAGGCGGGCGCTCGGCGTAGCTGTCCATGCCAGGCTGTTCTTCGAACGGCTTGCTCAGTACCGCGTGCAGGCGGCGAACCTCTGCATAGTCACCGCTTTCTGCCGCGTCGATGGCTTTCTGCGCCAGGTAGTTGCGCAGGATGTAGAGCGGGTTCACCGCGTGCATGCGGGCGCGGCGCTGTGCTTGATCGCTGTTGCCGTCGCGGGCGACGCGTGCGCAGTAGCGCTCGGCCCAGGCATCGAAGCCCTTGATGTCGACGAAGTCGTCGCGCAAGCGGGCGACGGCAAACTCGGCGGCTTGATCGCCCAAACGGCGGAAAAACAGGCTGTAGTCGACGCTGCTGTTCTGCATCAGTTGCAGCAGATTTTCGACCAGTTGCTGGTCGTCTTCTTCGCCAGTGGTCAAACCGAGGCGACGGCGCATCAGGTCCAGGTAATGAGCCTGATACAGCGGGAAGTACAGGCCGAGGGTTTCGCGCAGGGCTTCGACGCTGATGAACGGTGTCAGGGCCTGGGCCAGTGCGCTGAGGTTCCATTGGCCGATGGGCACTTGATTGCTGAACGAGTAGCGACCCTGATCATCGGAATGGTTGCAGATGAAGTTGGCGTCAAAGTCGTCAAGGAAGGCAAACGGACCGAAGTCGAACGTGACGCCGAGGATCGACATGTTGTCGGTGTTCATCACCCCGTGGCAGAAGCCATAGGCCTGCCATTTGGCGATCAGCTCGGCGTTGCGCTCGACGACTTCGCGGAACATTGCCAGGTACGGTTCCGGCTGTTCCAGGCACTCGGGGAAATGCATTGCCAACACGTGCTCGCCGAGGGCTTCCTGTTGTTCGGGCCGCTTGGTGTAGTAGAAATATTCGAAATGCCCGAAGCGCACATGGCTTGCTGCCAGGCGCAGGACCATGGCCGCGCGTTCCTGTTTCTCACGCCAGACCGGGGTGTTCGAACCGATAACGCACAGTGCGCGGGTGGTCGGGATGCCCAGTGCGTGCAACGCTTCAGACGCCAGAAACTCACGAATCGACGAACGCAGCACCGCCCGGCCATCGCCCATGCGCGAGTACGGCGTTTGCCCGGCGCCCTTGAGGTGCAAGTCCCAGTGTTCGCCGGCCTCGTTGTAGACCTCGCCCAGCAGCAGCCCACGACCATCACCCAATTGCGGGTTGTAGGAACCGAACTGGTGCCCGGAATAGACCATCGCCCGCGGCTCGGCGTCTGCCCATAGCTTGTGACCGCCGAACAGTTCGGCGAACACCGGCGTCTCGGCAACACTCGGGTCGAGGTCGAGCAGGGCCATGGCCGCAGGGCTGGCAACCACCAGTCGCGGTTCGCCGATGGGCTCAGGCAGTACATGAGTTGAGAGCGCGTCGCCCAAGCGGGCGAAGCGGTTATCGAAGGTCAGTTCGTCGAGGGCTTTCAACGGCCATCTCCAGCAAAATGTCCGAGCATTCTGCTGGGGAATGGCGCGTGGCGTCCAGTCAGTCGAGATGCACCGACGGTGGCTCGGGTGGGGTCTTGCCTTTATCGGGAGACGTGGCGGGTTTGACCGCATCGCTGGTCAGCAACAACTGTTCCTGGCCTGTCATGTTTTTCAGGTGGATATCCACCTGACGGAAAGCGATGTTGATGTTGTGCTTCTTGAATTCGCTGTTGATGAACCGGTTGATTTCATCGAGTGCCGGGTTACGGTCGCCGAGGTCGCGCACATGGATACGCAGCTCGTGATCCAGGGTGCTTTCACCAAAGTTCAGGAAGTACACCGAGGGCGCAGGGTCCTTCAGTACACGCGGGTTTTCCATGGCCGCTCTGAGCAGCAGGGTGCGTACCAGCTCCAGATCCGAATCGTAGCCGACGCCCAGCTTGAGGGTTACCCGGGTCACGGTGTCGGTCAGCGACCAGTTGATCAGTTGTCCGGTGATGAACGTCTTGTTCGGGACAATGATGTCCTTGCGGTCGAAGTCGGTGATGGTGGTGGCGCGGATGCGGATTTTGCTCACCGTGCCTGACAGGTTGCCGATGGTGATCGTGTCGCCGATCCGCACCGGGCGCTCGAACAGGATCATGATCCCGGAGATGAAGTTGGCGAAGATCTCCTGCATACCGAAACCCAGGCCGACCGAGAGTGCGGCCACCAGCCATTGCAGCTTGTCCCAGCTCACGCCGAGGGTCGACAGGGTGGAAACAAAACCCACACCGGCAATCACATAGGTCAGCAGGGTGGTCGTGGCGTAGGCGCTGCCCTGGGCCAGTTCGAGCTTGGACAGCACCAGCACCTCGAGCAACCCTGGCAGGTTTCGCGCCAGGGCCACGGTAATGCCGATGATGATCAGCGCACCGAGCAAGTCGCCGATGCTGATCGGCACCATGCTCATGTTGGCACCGACGCCGCTGGTGTACTCGTACAACGTGATGTTGTCCAGGTACGAGAATACCGAGATCAGGTCTTTCCAGACCCAATACAGCGCAGCGATGAAGCCGCCGAGCAGGGCCAGACGGATCAGGCGCAAGGATTGTTCGTTGACTTTCTCGATGTCCAGTGTCGGCTCTTCGACGACCGCTTCACCGTCGCCGGCCTCTTTGGCGGCCTGGCGTTTGGTCAGGGCGCGCTGGTAGGCCAGGCGCCGCGCCGCGACGGCCAGACCGCGCACAAAGGTGGCTTCAATGATCAGCCAGAACATCAGCAGGTACAGGGTGTTGATCAACCGGTCGCTGAGTTTCAATGCGGTGTAGAAGTAGCCAAAGCACACGGCGATAAACAAGGCGATCGGCAGCACAGTGAATAGAATGCCGACTGCTTTGCGAAACAGGGAGGCGCTGTTATGTGTCGGACTGTTGATCAGCAGGCGGCTGAGCAGCCAGGCCATCAAGGCGTAGCAGGTCAGCACCACGGCGATGCCGAGTACGTCGTCCGCCAGGGCCGCCGGTTGCAGTTCGGCAACCGCCACCACGGCGACCAGTGCCAGCACCACCAGGCCAAGACGACGGATCCAGCCGCGGAGGAATTCCACCTGAGGTCTTTCCCAGCGAAAGTGCAGTTCTGCCACGCCACCCGGCGCAAGTATCCGGTACGCGGTGTAGAACAGCAGCCACGCCTGGGCGATTTGCAACAGGGCGGCGCCGAGGTTGGCGTTTTGCCCGCGGGCGTCGATCTGCAAGGCGAAACCGCACAGGGCCAGGGCCAGTGACACGGGCATTGCCAGCAGCACGTTGATCAGAATCGCCTGCGGTGTGTGCCATTGACTGTCACGTTTGAAGTGACCGATGTCCTGGTGCACCTTGTTCAGTCGCGCATAGAGGTATTTGCGCCGCCAGACCAGGAAGCCGATCAGCAGCACCAGCGGCAGAAACAGCAGTGGCCGCTGGGTCAGGCCGTCGGCCAACTCGCTCAGGCTCGAAGCCCACGGCAGAGTGATGACCTGTTTTTCCAGACGGTCCGGCACGCCGCGCATCCATTCGAAATCCAGCGGCTTGTTGCTGGGAATCCAGAACATCTGTTCGTCGAGGGTTGCGCGCAGGTTCTGAGCGGTAGTGAGCAGCTGTTTCTGGTTCAGTTGCAGGGTGATGGATTCGTTAAGCAGCGCGCTCAGCTCGCGGCTCAGGCGCTCAAGCAGGTCGGCGCGGGTAACGGCCAGGTCCAGCAGGGTTTTACGCAGTTGCGGGGTGACCTGATCGGGCGGCTGGCTCGACAGTAAATTATCCACATAGGCGCCGGGTGTGCTGATCAGTTCGCGTTGTTGATTGACCTCGAACTGGTACAGGCGAATGTCGGCGATGTCATTGGCCAGGTCCCGATCAAGCTTGAGGCGTGGCAGGGCCTGCTTTTGTTTGTAGAGGATCTTGGACAGCAACAGACTGCCCTTGAGCACGTTGATCTGTTCGTCCAGCGCGGCGTCGCTTTGGGTCACGCTGTCAAGTTGCTGCTTGGTCTGCAGGTTCTGTTGGGTCAGTTCGTTGAGACGGTCGGTGCTTTTGAGCAGGTAGTCGGAGAGCTTGAGGTTGGCAGCGCTTTCCGTGGCCAGCAGATTGCTGCCGCCGGCCTTTTGCGCTTCGATCGATTGCTGCGTCACAGTCTGTTGAGACTGGGCCAGGCGCTTCTGGTTGATCAGGGTTTGCAGGTCCTGGATCTCGTGCTCCATGCGCGCGGTTTTTTCCTGCAGCAAGTCGTGTTGGCTGCTGCCCAGGTCCTGCAGCTGACTGTTGCCGGCCAGTTCCTGACGACGCAGCGGAATCAGCGCATTCAATGCGGCCAGTTCGGCGTTAAGGGCGTCGCGTTGCTCGGTCGTCAGGGCCTTGCCGTTGTCTTTGCCAAGCTTGAGGATGCCGTTGATTTGCAGGATGCGTGTCTGGCTGTTGCTGATCTCGGCCTGGGCGCGTTCGGGACGGGTTTGGGCGGTGATGGTCAGGCTGTTGGCATCGGCCAGGGCTTTTTGCAGATCACTTTGCTGGGTGCTGCGTTCAGTCAGCATCTGCTCGAGTTGTGCCACCGACAGGTTGGCGTAGCGTTGTTCGATCGGTATGACTTTGCTGGCCTTGAGGCGCTCCAGCTCACGCTGATTTTCGATGTTCTGCTTGGGCGCAGTGCTCAGTTGCTGCTTGAGGTTGTCCAGGCGCTTTTCATAATCGTCCCGGTTGGACAACTGGGTCAGCGTCTGTTGCAGCACCATTTGCAGGGCTTTTTGATCGGCCTCGGGCAGTTTGCGCTCGGCGATCTTGTCCAGGCTCTTCTGGACCGACTCGGCGGACGGTGGTTCGGCCGCTTGCAGGGTGCCGACGGAGAGACTCAGCCCTAGCAGGGCAATAGCTAAAAATGTGCGCAAAGTTGGCATAGAGACCGATCGAAAACGTAACGAAAAAAGGAGTTTAGAGGAACAATCCGGGGCCCGGGCGACTTCCTTCGGGGAATCTGACGCCCACTTTGGCGATCTTGTTCCCGTCCATGACCGCGACGGTCCAAATGGTGTTATTCCATTCCACCTGGTCGCCGACCACCGGAGCACCGCCAACTTTCTGGGTGATGAAACGACCCAGCGGCATGTCCGGATCGACCCCTTCGAGTTGCAGCCCGTACAGCGCTGAAACCGCGCCCAGCTGGGCGTCACCTTCCAGAACGAAGTCGCCGAAGAAGCGCAAATCGAGACCTCGTTGCGGTGCCTGGCTGAAGAGCTTTCCGAGTGCCGGCAGGTTGTGTTCATGGCCGATAACGCAGAGCAAATCGCCGACTTCGAGCACCGTACTACCCGACGGATGGAGCAGTTGCTGGCCACGAAACAGCGCCGCGATACGCGTGCCCTCGGGCATTTTCAGCTCGCGAAGGGCGGCGCCGATGCACCATTTTTCCGCGCCAAGGCGATAAACGAACAACTCCCACTCGCTGGTGACATGCACTTCGAGGGCTGCCCGGGAGATCGGCGCGGGTTCTGGCGGGACGGTCACCTTCAGCAGCTTGGCGACCCACGGCAGGCTGGTGCCCTGCACCAGCAGCGAGACCAGCACGATGAAGAACGCGAGGTTGAAATACAGCTGGGCATTCGGCAGCCCGGCCATCAACGGGAACACCGCCAGAATGATCGGTACCGCACCACGCAGGCCAACCCAGGAGATAAAGGCCTTTTCGCGCCCATGGAAAGCCTTGAACGGCAGCAGGCCGACCATCACCGACAGTGGACGCGCCAACAGAATCATCCACAGCGCCAGGCCGAGGGCGGGCAGGGCGATTGGCAGCAAGTCATGGGGTGTCACCAGCAGCCCCAGCACCAGGAACATGCCGATCTGCGCCAGCCAGGCCATGCCGTCGAGCATGTGCAGAATGCCGTGGCGGCTGCGCACCGGACGGTTGCCGATCACCAGGCCGCACAGGTACACCGCGAGGAAGCCACTGCCGTGCAAGGCGTTGGTCAGGGCGAACACCACCAGACCGCCAGCGATCACCAGAATCGGGTACAGACCGGCGGCCAGGTGGATTCGATTGACCATTTGCAGCATCAGCCAGCCACCGCTCAGACCGATGATCGCGCCGATGCCGAACTCGCGAACCAAGTGCCCGAGCAGGCTCCAGTGCAGGCCAGTCTGGCCGCTGGCGAGCATGTCGATCAGGGTGACGGTGAGAAACACCGCCATCGGGTCGTTGCTGCCGGATTCGATTTCCAGGCTGGCGGTCACCCGCTCGTTCAGGCCTTTGCCACCCAGCAACGAGAACACCGCCGCGGCGTCGGTGGAGCCGACGATGGCACCGATAAGCAGACCCTGGATCAGATTCAGGTTGAACAACCAGGCGGCGGCCATGCCGGTCAGCACGGTGGTGATCAGCACCCCGACCGTGGCCAGCGACAACGCCGGCCACAACGCCACGCGGAAACTCGCGACCCGGGTGCGCAACCCGCCGTCGAGCAGGATCACGGCCAGAGCGAGGTTACCGACCAGATAAGCGGTGGGATAGTTATCGAAGATGATGCCGCCGCCGTCGACGCCGGCAGCCATGCCCACGGCCAGGATGATCACCAGAATCGGGATCCCGAGGCGGGACGAAAGTGAGCTCACCAGAATGCTCGCACCTACCAGCAACGCGCCGATCAAGAACAGGCTGTTGATGGTCGTCGCATTCAATGGCAGTACTCCGGAAAGCTTAAAGGCGGGCGCAAACTGACCATGCAGTCTGCGTGCCAGCGATTCTAACCTGTTGAAATGTGATGCTGTCAAAAAGCTTTTGACGCAGGGTACGCGACGCACCGATCGTTCCCACGCTCCCGCGTGGGAATGCCTCACTGGACGCTCTGCGTCTGCTCTTGAATGTGACGCAGAGCGTCACGGGCTGCATTCCCACGCAGAGCGTGGGAACGATCAACAGGCTACGGATAATTAAAGGCTAAACCGCCCAACCATATTGTTCAGGTCCAGCGCCAAACGCGACAGCTCGTTGCTGGCGGCGCTGGTCTGGTTGGCGCCAGTGGCCGACTGCACCGACAGGTCGCGGATGTTCACCAGGTTGCGGTCGACTTCGCGGGCCACCTGGGCCTGTTCTTCGGCGGCGCTGGCGATCACCAGGTTGCGCTCGTTGATTTCGACGATGGCGCTGTTGATGGTGTCCAGCGACAGGCCGGCACCACGGGCGATGTTCAGGGTCGATTCAGCGCGTTCGGTGCTGTTGCGCATCGAATCAACGGCGTGTTCGGTACCGCTCTGGATGCTGCCGATCATGCGTTCGATTTCGCTGGTCGATTGCTGCGTGCGATGCGCCAGGGCGCGAACTTCGTCGGCCACCACCGCAAAACCGCGACCGGCTTCACCGGCGCGCGCAGCCTCGATGGCGGCGTTCAGCGCCAGCAGGTTGGTCTGGTCAGCCAGGCCGCGAATCACGTCCAGCACCTTGCCGATGTCGCGCGACTCGTTGGCCAGATCGCCGATCAGGGTGGCAGTGCTCTGTACATCGGCGCTCATGCGTTCGATGGCGCTGACGGTTTCCTGCACCAGGTCACGGCCGTCACCGGCAGAAGTGGTGGCGTTTTTCGACGCTTCGGAGGTGCTCACCGCATTGCGCGCAACTTCTTCCACGGCGCTGGTCATTTCGTTGACGGCCGTTGCGGCTTGCTCGATTTCGTTGTTCTGCTGAGTCAGGCCACGGGCACTTTCGTCGGTGACGCTGTTCAGCTCTTCGGCGGCGGAGGCCAGCTGAGTCGCCGAACCCGAGATCCGCTGCAGGGTGTCGCGCAGTTTTTCCTGCATCTTCAACATGGCCTGCAACAAGCGGCCAGCTTCGTCGCTACCGTCGACGATGATCGGCCGGGTCAAATTACCCTCGGCGATTTCTTCAGCGGCGCTCAGTGCCTTGGCGATGGGCTGCGTGATGCTGTTGGTCAGCAGCCAGGCAAACAGCAGGGTCAAACCCGTGGCGATCACCAGCAGGGTCACCACCAGATTGAAGGCGGAGGAATATTGGTCGGCGGCTTTCTGGTTGAAGTCGGCGGCTTGATCGTTGTTGATCTCCACCAGGCGGTTCAGAGTGGTGTTAATCGCATCGGAGTTGGTCAGCAATTCGGTATTCAGAAGCGTGCGCAGTTCGTCGAGTTGGTTATTACGCGACAGCGTCTTCATCCGGTCTTCAATCTGGCGGTATTGACCCATCAATTGCACGTACTGGTCGTAGGCCGCGCGTTCCTGAGGGCTGCTGATCAGTTTTTCATAGGCGGTCTGCGCCGTACGGATCTGCTGGTTGCGGGTGTCGAGCAACTCTATGGTTTTTTGCTGGATATCCGGTTCGCGGTTGACCAGCAGGCGATAGGCCAGAGTGCGCTGGCGCAGGCCGATTTGAGTGAACTCGTCCAGGGCCTTGATACTCGGCACACTGTTCTGAACGATGTCTTCGCCGGCAGCGCGAATCTTGCTCATCTGGTTCAAGGCGAACACACCCAGAATCAACATCAGTGCGCCAATCAGGGTGAAACCTGCGAACGCCCTGGGGGCGATATTCATATTGCGAAGGGACATGGTGTTCACCGTAAAGCGCGCATTGGCACGAGTCTGAGACGAGGTATGTATGACTTATCGGTCATACGACTAAAGACTTGAGCCGCTGTGCGCTTTTGCCGCAGATCGGTCGTACTGACGAGCTGTCAGGAACCAGAGCGGACAAACGCAGTCTTTAAAACTCGCAAGCAAGGTTGCCGCCAGGAAAATCAAGGCTTTACGCCTGAATAACCCTGGCGTCAGTGGTGACTTTTCTTTATCGTACGCGCCCTTTGAAAATGCTCGGAAAATCAAAATGTTGGAAGCATCCCTAAGCCAATTGGAACAACTGGTCAGCGACCTGGTGCAACAGAACCAGGAGCTGCTCGGCACGAACGCAACACTGAGTGCAGAACTGGCCCAGGCCAAGGATGAAAACGAAAGCCTGCAACTGAGCCTGATGGAACAGGAAGAGAAACAGGGCGCCACCGTTGCGCGCATTCAAGCGCTGGTTGAGCGCGTGAGCGCAGGTCCTGTGAACGCATGAGACACGGTGCCGACGGGATAAAAGTCGTCTCGATTCTTGGGGAAGACTATTCGATCAAGGCGCCGGCCGGGGAAGAGCAGACCCTGCTGGACGCCGCATTAATGTTGAAAGCGGTGCTGGCCGAGACCAAAAAGAAATACCCGACCCTGATCGGGGACAAACTGCTGGTGCTGACGGCAATGAACCTGTGCTCGCAGCAACTCGAAATGCAGAAACGTCATCAGCGGGAACTCGACCGTTACCAAGAGCAAGTCAGCGCCACGGTTGAAGTGATTTCGAAGACGATCAATCAGGCTTGATCAGCTTGCGCACAACCAAAGAGTAGATTGTCGATTGAGTTGTATACAATCGGCATGGCTGTTGCAGTAGTTTTGCCTCTTACTCTTTGGGGGTGCTTCATGCAGTTCTGGCGACGCAGTATTCAATGGCAGTTGATCCTGAGTATGGGCACCGCCCTGCTGGTCAGTATTCTGATCGTGGTCGGCATTTATACCCTGGTGGTCAACCGCCTTGCCCAGCGCTATCTGGTCGAGCAAGCGCTACCGTCGAGCATCGAAGCGATGCGCAACGACATCGAGCGGATTCTGGTCCAGCCGCTCACCGCGGCCAAGGACATCGCCAGCAACAGCATGGTGCGCGAGTGGTTGGCCGAAGGAGAAAACGCCGACCGGGCCAGCGGCTTCGTCAGCTACCTGGAAGGTATCCGCGCCGAGCACAAAGCCTTTACCGCGCTGATCGCAGGCACTGCGTCGGGCCACTACTTCACCGAAAAAGGGCTTGATCGGACCCTCAGTCGATCCAATCCCGCAGACGCCTGGTTCTACGCCTTCCTCGACGGCAACCAGCCGCGCACTCTCAATATCGACAACGATACGGCGACCGGCGAATTGGCCTTGTTCATCGACCTCAAGGTCTCGCAGGGCGGCAAAGTCGTGGGCGTTGCCGGGCTGGGCCTGAGCATGAAGGAACTCTCGGAGCTGATTCACAACTTCAGCTTCGGCGAGCGCGGGAAGGTCTATCTGGTGCGTTCCGACGGGTTGATCCAGGTCCATCCCGAGGCCGGGCTCAGCAACAAACGCCAGTTGGCCGAACAGATCGGCGACTCGGCGGCGCAAGCGGTGATGGGCCATCAAGGCCCGACCAGCAGCGGCTTTGTGCGTGATGGCGAAGACTACCTGGCCCTGAGCCTGCCATTACGCGATCTGGGTTGGACGCTGGTGGCCGAAGTGCCGCAATCGCAAATTTACGCCGAGGCCCGACAGGCGATGTGGCTGACCAGCGCCATCGGTCTGGGCGTTGCGCTGGTGTGCCTGTTATTGGTGGTGTTGCTGGCTCGCGGCCTGGTTCGGCCGATCCGGCAGGTAACAGCGGCACTGGTAGCGATTGGTAGCGGTGGTGGCGATTTGACCCACAGGTTAGATTCCAGTCGCGCTGATGAGCTGGGTGACCTGGCTCGCGGCTTCAACCGGTTTCTTGAAAATCAACGCAACATGATCGGCGAAGTGCTGGCCACCAGCGAGCGTTTGCGCACCGCCGTCGGGCAGGTTGCGCGAGTGGTGGAGAATACCGCCGAGCGTTCCGGTCGACAGCAGGAAATGACCGATATGGTCGCCACCGCCGTGCACGAGATGGGCCTCACCGTACAGGAAATCGCGCAGAACGCCGGCAACGCGGCGGTCGCCTCACAAACGGCCCGCGATGAAGCGTTGCAGGCGCGAGAGGTGGTCGGCGGTTCCATTCGGCATATCGAAAGCATGTCCGATGAAATCGGCATTGCCGCCAGTGCCGTCGGCGAGCTGGCGACGCAGGTAGCGTCCATTGATCAGGTGCTGGCGGTGATTCGCGGGATCTCCGAACAGACCAATTTGCTGGCATTGAACGCAGCGATTGAAGCGGCGCGGGCCGGAGACATGGGCCGGGGCTTTGCGGTGGTGGCGGACGAAGTGCGAACACTGGCGCGCCGTACGCAAGCGTCCACCGATGAAATCCAGCAGATGATCGGCAGCCTCAAGCAGGGCGCGGAGAATGCCGTGTCGTCGATGCACTCCGGGCAAGCGGCAACCGGTACCGGCGTCGAGTCGAGCCAGCGCACTGGGGCGTCGTTGACCGCCATTACCGGGCAGGTCGAGCGCATCAGCGACATGAACCATCAGGTGGCGACGGCCACCGAAGAACAGTCGGCGGTGACTGAAGAGATCAACCGCAACGTGCAGGGGATTTCCGATCTGGCACGGGCCACGGCGGGCGAGGTGAGGGCTTGTCGGGAGGATTGCCAGACGTTGCAGCGGTTGGCGGATGATTTGGCGCGGCAGATGGGTGGGTTTCGCTTGAGTTGAGCCTGATCGTTTCGGTACAAGACGCGCCGATAAGAGCGCGTCTGCGAGACCGCAACTACACCTTTATCAACAAGATCTCCCGCCCATAAAAATCGACCCCGCCCATTGTAAGCAAGTAAAAAACCTGCTTTTCCTTAACTCGCCATTCTGCTGCTTGTTCATCAATGTAGATATCGTCTGCAGCCAGCGTTCTGAACATGTCGTCTTGTGTGATCGATACATTGTTACTATAACGTTTGGTCGGAGTTATAATTTCATTAATGTAAGTGTTGTTACCTGTCTTTATGTGTCTCTTTTCAGTGATTCGTACGTTACCTTGATCCTTCACTGCATCGTTGACCCTGGCCGACAATAAAAATTGCTCGTCATTGAGCATTACATAAGGGTCTATTTTTATTTCTGGCGTTTCCTCGCGTAATGGGGTGCCATAAACCGTTGCATTCCATTGATTGGCCCCGATGTACGTAAACTCTTTGTAAGTGACACGATGGGTGCCTAGATAGTGGTCGTCCGCCGAAGTGACTTCGAACATTGCCGTCGCTGATGTTTTTACACTTGATTCAGCATTGTCGGGAGTTGATGTGATGCTTATCTGCGTTTCTTCATCAGAAAGCCGGTTATGGTTTTTGGTGATCACTGTGGAAAGAGTTGAATTTTTATTCGTCCAGACAGTTCCGTTTCGCAACGGCGTATTTGAGATCGATGCGAGGATGCAGTAATCCTTTGTTATAAGCCCTGAAAGCTTTATGGATCGCTCTTCGAAAGTTTGGCTGTTCATGGTGATTCGCTCGTTTAGAGGTAAGAGGTGGACCTCGAGTCCATACTTGCCGGGCAAACTAGATGTCCCGCGAAAATACCTTATCCTGCATCCTTAACTTGCACACCTGTCATATATGACAGGTGTGCAAGTACTGACATACGATGTTGGCTACCCGCTCAGTTACTGTCAGGGATCAGAACCACTCTTCCTGCATGTTCAGGCAAACATCATCCCGCGCCTCAAGAATCGCCAGTTCATGATGGCAACCCGGCACTTCCCACGTCAGAAAATACCGCGCCGCCTGCAGCTTGCCTTTATAGAAACCGACATCCGCCGCATTGCCCTTGGCCAACCCTTCTTCTGCGCGGATCGCCTGTTCCAGCCAGCGCCAGCCGATCACCGTGTGGCCAAAAACTTTCAGATACAGCGCCGAGTTCGCCAGGCTGCTGTTGACCTTGCCTTGGCCCAGATCCGTCAGCAGGCCGATGGTCACGGTTTGCAGGCGGGCCACTAATTTTTCCAGCGGTTCACGTAATGGCGTTAACGATTCGTACGCATGGGCGCGTTCGGCAGTCTCGGCGATCAAGCGAATCAACTGTTTGAGCCCGGCGCCGCCGTTCTGTGCCAGTTTGCGCCCCAGCAGGTCCAGCGACTGAATGCCGTGGGTGCCTTCGTGGATCGGGTTCAGGCGGTTGTCGCGGTAGTACTGCTCCACCGGGTATTCGCGGGTGTAACCGTGACCGCCAAGGATCTGAATCGCCAGTTCGTTGGCCTTCAGGCAGAATTCCGACGGCCAGGATTTGACGATCGGCGTCAGCAGGTCGAGCAGTTCATGGGCCTGCTTGCGCTCGGCTTCGGTCGTCAATGTGGTGGTGTCGTCGAACAGTCGCGCCGCATACAAGCCGAGGTCGAAGGCGCCTTCGACGTAAGCCTTCTGGGTCAGCAGCATGCGTTTGACGTCGGCGTGCTGAATGATCGAGACCGGCGCAGTGTTCGGGTCCTTGCTGTCCGGCAGGCGACCTTGCGGGCGCTCGCGGGCGTATTCCAGCGAGTACAGGTAACCGGCGTAACCGAGCATCACCGCGCCCATGCCGACGCCGATTCGCGCTTCGTTCATCATCTGGAACATGCAGCTCAGGCCTTGGTGCGGCTTGCCCACCAGGTAGCCGGCACACTCGCCGTTATCGCCGAAATTCAGCGCAGTAGAGGTGGTGCCACGCCAGCCCATCTTGTGAAATAGCCCGGCCAGCAGCACGTCGTTGCGCTTGCCCAGGCTGCCGTCATCGTTGACCAGGAATTTAGGCACGATAAACAGCGAAATACCTTTCACGCCGGCCGGTGCATCCGGCAGTTTGGCCAGCACCATGTGCACGATGTTTTCCGACAGCGGGTGGTCGCCGCCGGAGATGAAGATCTTGTTGCCCTTGAGTCGATACGTGCCATCGGCGGCCGGTTCGGCGCGGGTGCGGATGTCCGACAGCGAGGAGCCGGCGTGAGGTTCGGTCAGGGCCATGGTGCCGAAGAAACGGCCGTCGATCATCGGCTGCAGGAAGCGCCGCTTCTGCTCGTCGGTGCCGAAGCTTTCAATCAGGTTGGCCGCGCCCATGGTCAGGAACGGATAGGACGTCGTCGCGGCATTGGCTGACTGGAAATGCGCGAAGCAGGCTTGCGACAGCAGCGTCGGCAACTGCATGCCGCCGGCCTCGAAACTGCGTGCGGCGTTGAGAAAGCCGGCTTCGAGGAATGCATCCACCGCAGGTTTCACTTCCGGAATCAGGATCGCCTTGCCGTCTTCGTAGCGTGGTTCGTTCTCGTCGCCCTTGCGGTTGTGCGGGGCAAAGAACTTCTCGGCAAGGCTGCGCGCCGTACCAATGGCGGCGTCGAAGGTCTCGCGATTGTGCTCGGCGAAACGCTCGCGCTGGGTCAGGCCCTCAGCATCAAGGACTTCATACAGCTCGAAAGCCAGATTGCGGGAACTGAGCAACGTCTCGGACATGGCGGCCTACCTATATTGGAATGGACCGAGTCTAGGCGTGGTAATAGAAGCTGAACAGGATGATTGATGCGGGTGATGGTGGGGTAGAGCAGAGACTTAGCTAGCGACACAAAGCAATTGTGGGAGCGAGCCTGCTCGCGATGGCGGCTGCACATCCAAAGAAGATGTGACTGACAGACCGCTATCGCGAGCAGGCTCGCTCCCACAGGGATTTGCATTCCAGGCACCCATTGCGGGTGCCCGGTTTTATTGCGATTTAACCGATCGTCATCAAGCTGGCATTACCCCCCGCCGCAGCGGTGTTGACGCTCAATGCACGCTCGATCACCAGGCGTTCCAGCGCAATGTTGGTTTCGCCTTGCGACAGGCCATGAACCCCAACGATCGCGCCGGCACGCTTGGCCACCTGCTGGCAGACCGCACGCAACTGGTCGGAGTGGCCGTGATGCAGGACTGCATCGAAGACCACTTCATCCTTGTTCCAGTCGGCGACCAGCTTGATGCGCGCTTGCACTTCTTTCGGCAGGCGAGCCAACAACGCTTTGCTCAGTTCACCTTCCGGCCACACCGCCGAGCCACCCACGGCCAGTACTGCAGCCAGTTGGCTTAGCAGATCGCTTTCGACTTCCGCCAGGCACAGCACGTGTTCACGCGGCAGGATGGCGTAGCTGTTGCGCTCGCCTGTCGGGCCGTTCAGCGTGCGGGTGATGCCGCTTTGCGATTGTGTCGCGAACTGCGTGCACAACGCGCTCAGTTCAGTCAGCTTGTGGCTGTCGGCCCAGGTTTTCAGGGCGGTCAGCGGTTTGCTCATGGCGTCACGCAGACGAACGTCCGGTGCCGCGATAGCGTCGCCGCGAGCGAAAGATTGTTCGATTGCGTCGGTAGGACGCGTCGACAGCAAGCGGTACAAGTACAACGGACCACCAGCTTTCGGACCCGTACCCGACAGGCCTTCACCACCGAACGGCTGCACGCCGACCACGGCACCGACAATGTTGCGGTTGACGTAGACGTTACCGGCGTTGACGTTGTCGATCACCTTGGCGATGGTCTCGTCGATACGCGTGTGCACACCCAGTGTCAGACCGTAGCCGGAAGCGTTGATCTGACCGATCAGTTGATCGATGTCTTTGCGCTTGTAGCGCACCACATGCAGCACCGGGCCGAAGATCTCCCGCTGCAACTCGTCGAAGCTTTCCAGCTCGATCAGGGTTGGCATGACGAAGGTGCCGCGCTTGCATTCTTCCATGTCGGCGATGGCGACCTGATAGACGTTGCGACCTTTGTCACGCATGGCCTGGATGTGTTTCTCGATACCGGCCTTGGCTTCGGCGTCGATCACCGGGCCGATGTCCACGGACAGACGCTCAGGGTTGCCGAGGCGGCATTCAGCCATGGCGCCCTTGAGCATTTCGATCACGCGGTCGGCGGAATCTTCCTGCAAGCACAGCACGCGCAGCGCCGAGCAGCGTTGGCCGGCGCTGTCGAAGGCCGAGGACACCACGTCAATGACCACTTGTTCGGTCAGTGCCGAGGAGTCGACGATCATCGCGTTCTGGCCGCCGGTTTCGGCGATCAGCGGAATCGGACGGCCCTGGGCATCCAGACGACCGGCGACGTTGCGTTGCAGCAAGCGCGCAACTTCGGTAGAGCCAGTGAACATCACGCCTTTGACCCGATCGTCGCCGACCAGGCGGGCACCGACGGTTTCGCCACGGCCCGGCAGCAGTTGCAGCACGCCTTCGGGAATCCCGGCTTCGAGCAGTATCCGTACGGCTTGAGCGGCCACCAGTGGTGTTTGCTCAGCCGGTTTGGCCAGTACCGGGTTACCGGCGGCCAGTGCGGCGGCGACTTGACCGCTGAAAATGGCCAGCGGGAAGTTCCACGGGCTGATGCACACCACCGGACCCAATGGGCGGTGGGCGTCGTTGGTGAAATCGTTGCGTGCCTGCACCGCGTAGTAACGCAGGAAGTCCACGGCTTCACGCACTTCAGCAATGGCGTTGGCGAAGGTCTTGCCGGCTTCACGAGCCAGCAGGCCCATCAGCGGCTGAATCTCGCCTTCCATCAAATCGGCGGCACGTTCGAGGATCGCAGCGCGCTCGGCGGGCGGGGTGGCCTGCCAGATCGGGGCAGCGTTCAGTGCACACTGGATGGCGTTGTCGACGTCGGTAACGGTGGCTTCTTGTACATGACCGACCACGTCACGCAGGTCCGACGGATTCAGCACCGGTGCCGGGGTTTCAGCGCTGGCGGCGCAGCCCAGCATCGGCGTGGCTTTCCAGTTGTTGTGGGCGGTGGCCAGCAGGGCGCAGGACAGCGATGCCAGGCGATGTTCGTTGGCCAGGTCGATGCCGCTGGAGTTGGCGCGCTCGCTGCCATAGAGGTCACGCGGCAGCGGGATACGCGGGTGCGGCAGACCGAAGCCGCCTTCCAGCGTCGCCATCTGCTCGATGCTGCTCACCGGATCGGCTACCAGCTCCTGAATCGAGATTGACTGGTCGGCGATACGGTTGACGAACGAAGTGTTTGCGCCGTTTTCCAGCAGGCGACGTACCAGGTACGCCAGCAGTGTTTCGTGAGTGCCGACTGGTGCGTACACGCGGCACGGACGGTTCAGCTTGCCTTCGGAAACCTTGCCTACAACCTGTTCGTACAGCGGTTCGCCCATGCCGTGCAGGCACTGGAACTCGTACTGGCCGGGGTAATAGTTCTGACCGGCAATGTGATAAATCGCCGACAGGGTGTGGGCGTTGTGCGTGGCGAACTGCGGGTAGATGACTTCCGGCACCGAGAGCAGTTTGCGTGCGCAGGCGATGTAGGAAACGTCGGTGTACACCTTACGGGTGTAGACCGGATAGCCTTCCAGGCCTTCGACCTGGGCGCGCTTGATTTCGCTGTCCCAGTAGGCGCCTTTCACCAGGCGGATCATCAGGCGATGACGGCTGCGGCGAGCCAGGTCGATCACGTAGTCGATCACGTACGGGCAACGCTTCTGGTACGCCTGGATCACGAAACCGATACCGTTCCAACCGGTCAGTTGCGGCTCGAAGCACAGGCGCTCGAGCAGATCCAGCGACAGCTCGAGGCGGTCGGCTTCTTCGGCGTCGATGTTCAGGCCGATGTCGTACTGCTTGGCCAGCAGGGTCAGCGACAGCAGGCGCGGGTACAACTCGTCCATCACGCGCTCGTACTGGGCACGGCTGTAACGCGGGTGCAGGGCCGAGAGCTTGATCGAGATGCCCGGGCCTTCATAAATGCCACGACCGTGGGAAGCCTTGCCGATCGAGTGGATGGCTTGCTCGTAGGACGCGAGGTATTTCTGGGCATCATGCTCGGTCAGTGCGGCTTCACCGAGCATGTCGTAGGAATAGCGGAAGCCTTTGGCTTCGAATTTGCTGGCGTTGGCCAGGGCTTCGGCGATGGTTTCGCCGGTGACGAACTGCTCGCCCATCAGGCGCATGGCCATGTCGACGCCCTTGCGGATCATCGGCTCGCCGCTTTTGCCGATGATCCGACTCAGCGACGAAGTCAGGCCGGCTTCATTGTGGGTGGCGACCAGTTTGCCGGTCAGCAACAGGCCCCACGTGGCAGCGTTGACGAACAGCGACGGGCTATTGCCCAGATGCGGCTGCCAGTTACCGGTGCTGATCTTGTCGCGGATCAGCGCATCGCGGGTGCCTTTGTCCGGGATACGCAGCAGTGCTTCGGCCAGGCACATCAACGCCACGCCTTCCTGAGACGACAGGGAAAATTCCTGCAGCAGGCCCTGAACAATACCTGCACGGCCGCCGGCGCTCTTCTGATTGCGCAGTTTTTCGGCAATCGAGGCGGCGAGCTTGTTGGTGGCGTCGCACATTGGGGCGGGCAGGCGAGCCTGCTCGATCAGCATCGGCACCACTTCAGGTTCCGGGCGACGGTAAGCGGCGGTGATCGAGGCGCGCAGTACCGATTGCGGAAGGATGCTTTCAGCGAATTCGAGGAAGCACTGATGGGCGTGATCGACGTGGACCTCGGCACCATCATCGGCTTCGGAGCGGGTCAAGCCGCTCAGCTCGGTCAGGGTTGCACCACCCTCGAGTTTTTCCAGGTAATTGAAAATCGCCTGTTTGATCAGCCAATGCGGCGTGCGATCAATCGAGGTCGCGGCAGCTTTGAGGCGCTCGCGGGTCGGGTCATCGAGTTTGACCCCAAGGGTGGTGGTAGCCATATTTTTATCCTCATGTTTGCCACGACTGCGTGGCATCAGCTGGCGGCAAGATTAGCCGTGCGCCGAAAGAGGTGCAACCTGGTGCAACCCTTTTTTTGTCGGAATAATCGGCAGCTTGTCAGGAAATAAATTCTGGTAGGGGAGCCTCGCTCCTGCTTGGTGCTTTTTACAGTAGTCGCCAAAGGTTCTTGCTCCGAAAAGGAGCAAAAAACCGTGTTTAAAAGAAATCACATACCAGGTGCAACTTATTCCCAAGAAACTGGTTGCACCCTATTTGCTTTGTTGAATAGCATTCGCGCCCAAGGTGCAACCGCCGTTGATGCGGTTCATCGGCTGATGGCTTTCCTGGGGAAACATCAGTCATAAATGCGCGGATGTCCCGATCGTCTCTCAAACGTCATTGTTTGGCGGCGGTTCAGCAGATCGCTGCTACATAAAAACAAAGCCAGGGCGTTACTCAATGAGTGCAAGCAATCCAACCTTGATCACGTTCGTGATCTACATCGCGGCAATGGTGCTGATCGGCTTCATGGCCTATCGCTCCACCAATAACCTTTCTGACTACATTCTGGGTGGCCGTAGCCTGGGCAGTGTCGTGACGGCGCTTTCCGCCGGCGCCTCCGACATGAGCGGCTGGTTGTTGATGGGCCTGCCGGGCGCCATCTACATGTCGGGTCTGTCGGAAAGCTGGATCGCCATCGGCCTGATCGTCGGTGCGTACCTGAACTGGCTGTTCGTGGCCGGCCGGCTGCGCGTGCAGACCGAACACAACGGTGATGCACTGACGCTGCCGGATTACTTCTCCAGCCGTTTTGAAGACAAGAGCGGCTTGCTGCGGATCATCTCTGCCGTCGTGATCCTGGTGTTCTTCACCATTTATTGTGCCTCCGGCATTGTGGCCGGTGCCCGTCTGTTTGAAAGCACCTTCGGCATGTCCTACGAAACTGCATTGTGGGCCGGTGCTGCGGCGACTATTGCCTACACCTTTGTCGGTGGTTTCCTGGCGGTGAGCTGGACTGACACCGTACAAGCCACCCTGATGATCTTCGCTTTGCTGCTGACACCGATCATCGTGCTGCTGGCTACCGGCGGTATCGACACCACCTTCCTGGCCATCGAAGCACAAGATCCAGGCAACTTCGACATGCTGAAAAACACCAGCTTCATCGGCATCATTTCGCTGATGGGCTGGGGGCTGGGCTACTTCGGTCAGCCGCACATCCTGGCGCGCTTCATGGCGGCGGATTCGGTCAAGTCGATTGCCAACGCGCGTCGCATCTCCATGACCTGGATGATTCTGTGCCTGGGCGGCACCGTGGCGGTGGGCTTCTTCGGTATCGCTTACTTCTCGGCGAACCCGGCCGTGGCGATGCCGGTAAGTGAAAACCATGAGCGCGTGTTCATCGAACTGGCCAAGATCCTGTTCAACCCATGGATCGCTGGCGTGCTGCTGTCGGCCATTCTGGCTGCCGTGATGAGCACCCTGAGCTGCCAGTTGCTGGTGTGCTCGAGTGCCCTGACCGAAGACTTCTACAAATCCTTCCTGCGTAAAAACGCTTCCCAGGTTGAACTGGTCTGGGTCGGCCGCGCCATGGTTCTGGCCGTTGCACTGATCGCCATCGCATTGGCTGCCAACCCGGAAAACCGTGTGCTGGGTCTGGTCAGCTACGCTTGGGCCGGCTTCGGTGCTGCGTTCGGTCCGGTGGTACTGATCTCGGTACTGTGGAAAGGCATGACCCGTAACGGCGCACTCGCCGGTATCGTGGTGGGTGCGCTCACCGTGATCGTCTGGAAGCACTTCAATCTGCTGGGGCTGTATGAAATCATCCCGGGCTTCATCTTCGCCAGCCTCGCTATTTTGCTGGTCAGCAAAATGGGTGAGCCGTCGGCCGGTATGCTGCAGCGTTTCGCCGCGGCAGAAAAAGATTTCCACCTGAACAAGTGATGTGAAGCGCTGAGGCGCTGATCTTTCGCTGAATAAAAAACGGCTCGCAGCCTTTATGGATGCGGGCCGTTTTTTTTCGTCCGGCGGTTTAAACCATCGTGTTGTGGCTCAAGAAGGCGCCAACACGGTCCTTCCGACAGGAATGTCTGTAGTGGTTCATCCCGATATCTGAAGGAAAAATCTCTAAAAAATCAGGGCAAATCTGATTTTTCTGACCCTCGATCACCCCCCCTTGTCGCTCATGCAGAATCGCCCGCCTTCATTCTGCTTCAGAGGCATCGGATGCTCACGTCTGCCCATCAACCGCATTTCACGTTGACCCTCGACGGCGTCCAGAATGAGCTCAAAGTGCTTGAGTTCACGGGCAAGGAAGCCATCAGCCAACCCTATCGTTTTGACCTGGAACTGGTCAGTGAACATCCGGACCTCGACCTCGAGAGCCTGCTGTATCGCCAGGCTTTCCTCAGTTTCGATGCACAGGGTTCCGGCATTCATGGTCAGGTGCATCGCGTCGCCCAAGGCGATTCCGGCAAGCGTCTGACCCGCTACCAGATCAGTCTGGTGCCGCGGCTGACCGATCTTGATCAACGCATCAACCAACGAATCTTCCAGCATAAAAGCGTTCCCGAGATCATCGCTCTGGTGCTCAAGGATCACGGCATTCTGGGTGATGCGTTCGTTTTTCGACTCAATAGCGAATACCCCCGGCGCGAGTACTGTGTGCAATGCGCCGAGAGTGATCTGGCGTTCATTCAGCGTCTCTGCGCCGAGATCGGTATTCATTACCACTTCCAGCACAACCCGAACGGTCACCTGTTGGTGTTCGGTGACGATCAGACGTTTTTCCCCAAGCTGGCGCAGCCGACCCTTTACTTGCCAGGCAGTGGAATGGTCGCCGACCAGCCTGCAATCAAGCGCTTCAACGTCCGCCTGGAAACTCGCACCACCGCAGTCACCCGTCGCGACTATGACTTCCACAAACCCGGCCTGTTGCTGCAAAGCACTGTCGACAGCGAGCAACGTACGGTGCTGGAGGATTACCGCTATCCCGGTCAGTTCACCGATCGCGACCACGGCAGACACTTGGCGCAACGGGCGCTGGAGCGCCATGGCGCGGATTTCCGACAGGCCGAAGGTCGCAGTGATCAATCGGCGTTGCTCACCGGCCATTTTCTGAAGATCGCCGAACACCCGCGCACAGAGTGGAATGACCTGTGGCTACTGACAGAAATTCAGCATCACGGCCGGCAACCGCAAGTGCTGGAAGAGTCAGCGGACAGCGGTGATTTTCAGGGGTATCGCAATACCTTTCTGGCGACGCCGTGGGACGTACCGTTTCGTCCGCCATTGGCCGAAAACAAGCCGCGGGTTCCGGGCTATCAGAACGCGGTCGTCACTGGGCCGACCGATAGCGAAATCCATTGCGACGAGTTTGGGCGGGTCAAGGTGCAATTTGCCTGGGACCGCGAAGGTCAGCGCAACGAACATTCCAGTTGTTGGCTGCGAGTCGCCAGTGGCTGGGCTCATGACGGTTACGGCAGTGCGCTGATCCCGCGGGTTGGGATGGAAGTGTTGGTCGGGTTTATCGATGCCGACCCGGACAAACCCTTGGTCATGGCGTGCCTGTCGAATGGGGCCAATTCGGTACCGCTCGATCTACCGGCGGACAAGACCCGCAGCATTTTTCGCAGCCAGAGCAGTCCCGGTGGCGGTGGTTACAACGAGTTGCGCATCGAAGACCGCAAGGGCGCCGAGGAAATCTATCTGCGGGCCGAGCGCGACTGGACACAACACGTATTGCACGACTTGCACACGCAAGTGGGTAACCAGCGAAGTGTGGTCGTCGCGGGTCTCGATCGCCATGAACTGAAGGCCGACGAGCAGCGCCTCACCCATGGCAATCGCCAAACCGAAGTGAAGCTGGACGATCATCTGGTGGTGGTCGGCGACCGGCATATTCGAGTGACCAGTCAGGCGCTAAATGCCAGTCAACAATTCCATGTCAGCGCCGGCCAGCAAGTGGTCATCGATGGCGGTGTCAACGTTACCGTCCAGGCGGGTGGGCAGTGGATCAACATTGGCCCCGGCGGAATTTTCAGCAGTGTGCCGATTCAGGTGGGTGGTGCGCCGATGGTGGCGATGGCGGCAGCTGCGCCGAAGTCGCCGGACGTTCCATTGAAACTCGCCGCAGCTCCAATTGCGCTGTTGAGTGCTGCACAGATTCTGAGCCTGAAAAGCGACGCGCCGTTCTGCGAAGAATGCGAGCGCTGCAAGGAAGGTGTCTGTGCAGCCTGATGCCCTGTCACCTCGTGCCTGGTTGGAGCACCATCCGCTGAAACCTTCCGAGCAGTTGTTCGCGGTGTTCGGCAATGCCAGCTCTGCCGAGCCCCTTAACGCCTGGCAACGCTCAAGCACTGCGCAAGCACCGAGCGCCATCTGGAGCGACACCGCTTACGCCGAGTGGATGTCGGTGATGCCCTATGTCGGCATCGTCGCTGCGGACAGTGAGTTTCTGGAGTGGGTCGCCACTACGGAGTCTCGCGACTGGGGTTGGCTGGCGGTGTCTTCTGTCTCCCAAGAGGTGCCGGTCGAGCATCTACGCAGCCTCACGCAAGTCCTGCTACCCAACGGCAATGTTGTGTTTTTCCGTTTCTGGGACGGACGTTACTTGCTGCCGATTCTTCAGTCTGCACAGGTTGATGTCGCGCATCTGATGCCGCTGATCGGGCGCTGCCTGATCAATGGCCAGGCCCTGGAAATCGGTGGCTGTGCGCTGAAAACATCGAAGGTTTTTCCATGGTGGGAGATTCCTGGGGCGCTATTGGAGCAACTCGCAACGCAGTCTGCCGCCACCCGAATCAACAACCTGCTGACGTGGCTGAGCGACGATCGCCCGGACCTGTACGAAGCGTTTTCCGACAGCGTTTTACGGCACAAGGTCGCAATCTTTCTTGACGCGCCTGACCTCCCTCCAGCACCGAAAACCGCCTTGGTGGAGTTCCTGATGGCGGAGCTCAACTGATGGATCAGATCGTACATATCGAGCAGGAACTCGACAGCTTTAAAGACACCCTCAGCCTCTACCGCGAACAACTCAACCACTGGTTTATCAGCGCGGCGGACAAGGCTAGCCACGCTGCCGACCTGCCGTCGCTGATGGGCATGGAGCGGCTGATCAAGTTCGGCAGCACGACCACCGCGGTGAGTACCGGCGATGACGATTTCATCTCCAGTGTGGCGCAGTGTCCGGCCGACGGCCTGTTGCAGATCGAGAGCAAGTTCGAATCGGTCTACGACGTTCCGCTGGGGAATATTCAGGTCGATGTGATTGCCCTGGGGGGCGGTGAAAAGACGCCTGTCATGCTCGATGAAAACGGCAAAGGGACGTTTAAGGGAACAGCCGGGAAGTTCTATCGGGTTCATGTCCAGAGCGAGGTGACGCCGGAGCAAGTCGATGAGCTTTTTGACGCTTACGATGGGCTGACCAAGGAGCTGGAACGCTGGCTGCGCAGCGAGTGGGAAGGGTTCAAGCCGCAGTGGTCGCAGCAGTCGGCGTCGGCATCGCTGGCGGCGGTGGGCAATGGGATGCTCGCCGGCAGTTGGGCGGCTATCGAGGGTGTTTGGGACAGCATTGGCCTGATTGGCGACATCCTCAAGGACCCAGCGAAGTTTGCCGAAAGGCTCGGTGGCAGCGGTGCGGCCCTGGCCGATCTGGCGCAAAAGTCGCCGGAACTGATGGAAAAAGCCTTGCTGCTGGCCAGTGACGAAGCGGCGCTGTGTTTGTTGTTGCGCACTGCGAGTCTGTGGTTGGAAGCGTTACCGCCGAGTCAGATGGTCGGAACTACGGCAGAGGCAGTTTCGAAGACAGTGGTCGAGCTGGTGATCGATCTACTGATTGGCATCGTGCTGAGCTTTTTCGGGGTGGGCATCGCCTATCTGTCGGTGCGGCTGATGCGCTACGGCCAATACATCGTCGACGCCGCCCTGCGTTTCGTCGCTGCGATTTTCAGGATCATCGACAGCTTCATGGACTACGTCGACCGCTACAAAAAAATCGCCGCACGAGGTATCGCGGCGGGTCTGAAAAAAGGTCGGATGCAACTGCGCTGGAATGGCCGCAAGAACTCCACGCTGAATAAACAGGAGCCTCACGTCGACGTCCCGACACCGGCGAAAAACCCCAACGGCGACAGCGCCGATTCGGCAGATAAAACCGCTACCAACAAATGCCCGGTGTCGATGGTCACTGGCGAAGAGCTGCTGACCCTGGTCGATGGTTCGCTCGACGGGATTCTGCCGTTCGACTTCACCCGGCTCTATCGCACCAGTGCCGCCGAGATCGATTGCGGACTGGGCTTTGGCTGGAGCCATTCGCTGGCGCATCGCCTGGAAATCGATGGCGACAACGTCATCTGGATCGACCACGAAAACCGTCGTACGGCATTCCCGTTACCGAACGTCGAGCGCCCGGCGATCCACAACAGTCTTTCGCGGGCGGCGATTTATCTGGGCGATCAGCCCGAGGAACTGATCCTCGCCCAAGCCGGCGACGACGCGCGTTTTTATCACTTTCATAACGGCCGGCTGACGACAATCAGCGACGGTTACGACAACCGATTGTGCATCACCCGCGACCGTCAGGACCGCATCAAGCGCCTCGATAACGGCGTGGGCCGCGCCTTGCTGTTGCGCTATGACCGCAGGCATTTGATCGCCGTCGATTACCAATGCTTTGTTCCGGCCCCAACCCTTGACGAGGCGTGGCACACCGAGCAGACGCTGGTCAGTTATCGCTACGACGAACGCGAACAACTGATCGAGGCGACCAACGCCGCGGGCGAAAGCGAGCGCTACGACTACGACGATCAGCACGTCATTTTGCAGCGGCAATTGGCCGGTGGCGCGAGCTTTTTCTGGGAGTGGGAAAGGTCCGGCAAGGCTGCCAGATGCATTCGCCACTGGGCGTCGTTTTTGCAGATGGACGCGCAGTACGTCTGGGATGACCAGGGCGGTGTCACCGTCCTGAATATCGATGGCAGCGAAGAGGTTTACGTCCATGACGATCGGGCGCGGCTGGTGCGCAAGGTCGACCTGGAGGGTGGCGAACATCTCAAGGCCTACGATGACAAAGGTCGGCTGATTGCCGAGCAGGATCCGCTGGGGGCCGTCACAGAATACCGTTACGACGAGGTCGGACGGCTTGTCGCGCTGATTCCGCCGGAAGACGAGCCGACGGCCTACGAATACCGCGACGGTTTCCTGCATGCTCGGTATCGCGGTAAGGCCGTGTGGAAATACCAGCGCAATGCTCAGGGCGATGTCACGGAAGCGATGGATCCTGACGGGCATGTCACTCGCTACCACTACGACACTCAGGGGCGGCTGCTGTCGATCCGTTATCCGGACACCAGTCGGCATGTGTTCGTCTGGAGCGACTTGGGGCAACTGCTCGAAGAAACGTTGCCAGACGGCGGCCAACGTCGATTCTCCTACGATGTTTTGGGTCGGCAGATTAGCCGTCAGGACGAACACGGTGCCGTCACCCACTACCAATGGGATGCCGTCGGAAGGCTGATTCAGACAACACTTCCCACCGGTGCCAGCCGCGCCTTCAGCTACAACGCTTACGGAAAAATCATCGCCGAACGCGATGAGCTGGATCGCGTCACGCGCTACGAATACACCGACGACCTGCACCTGGTCAGCCGCCGAATCAACGCCGACGGCACGCAACTGCGTTATCGCTACGACAACGCGCTGTTGTTGCTGACAGAAATCGAGAACGAGTCCGGCGAAAAGTATCAGCTGGACTACACACCCAAGGGCCTGATCCGACAGGAAACCGGTTTCGACGGCCGCCGTACCGCCTATGCCTACGACCTCAACGCTTATCTGCTGGAGAAAACCGAGTTCGGCGATGACGGCTCGCAATGGGTTACCACCTATCAACGGGACTCTGCCGGACGACTGCTGGTCAAGACCCTGCCCGATGGCGTCAACGTCGAGTATTGCTACGACGGACTTGGCCGACTGGTCAGCGTCGATGACGGTCACGACCACCCGTTGGAGTTCGAGTATGACCAGCAGGACCGCCTGATCACCGAGCACCAGGGTTGGGGCACCTTGCGTTATGGCTATGACGCCTGCGGCCAGCTCAATCGCCTGCGGCTGCCGGACAACAGCACACTCGACTACCACCACGCCAAGGGCGGGGCGCTCAGCGCTATCGACCTCAACGGCACACGACTGACCACGCACGTCTTTGGCGCGGGGCGCGAACAACAACGCCAGCAGGGCCAACTGCTTAGCCAGTACCACTATGACGAACAGGGCCGGTTGCAAGCCCACGCGGTCAACCAGTCAGACCGACCGCTGTACATGCGCCACTACAGCTATGCGGTAAACGGCAACCTGGCCGCCATCGCTGACAGCCGCCACGGTCAGCGCAGTTATTACTACGACGCGCTTAACCGCCTGACCCGCGTACGCCATGCCCGCGGCGAACCCGCGCAAAGCTTTGAGCACGACCCGGCCGGCAACCTGCAAATGCACGATCGCCCGGGGCTGGCGACGATCAAAGGCAACCGCCTGCTGCTGCAAGGCGACCGTCATTACGACTACGACGCCTTCGGCAACCTGATCCGCGAACGCCGTGGCACGGCACAAAAACTTGTCACCGAATACCGCTACGACTGCCAGCATCGACTGATCGGTATGACGTTGCCCGATGGCAGCAGCGCGACCTACCGCTACGACGCCTTCGGCCGTCGTATCGCCAAAATCGTTGACGGCCGAACCACCGAGTTCTTCTGGCAAGGCGACAACCTCGTCGCCGAACGCGGCAAAGAACACTACCGCAGCTACGTCTACGAACCTGGCAGCTTTCGCCCCCTGGCGATGCTCGACGGCTTCGGTCCGCGCAAGGCCTGTCCGTTCTACTACCAACTCGATCACCTCGGCACCCCGCAGGAACTGACGGATTACGGTGGCGAGATCGTCTGGTCGGCGACCTACAAGGCTTACGGAAAACTCGCCAGCCTGAAGCACTTTGGCGAAGAACAGCTTGAGCAGCCGTTGCGCTTTCAGGGGCAGTACTTCGACGCCGAAAGCGGCCTGCACTACAACCGGCATCGCTACTACAATCCGGACATCGGTCGCTACCTGACACCCGACCCGATCAAATTGGCGGGCGGGTTAAACGGCTACCAGTACACCCCGAATCCGACGGGGTGGATTGATCCGTTGGGGCTGAGTGGAAATTGTCCGCCACCGAACAAGCCAGGCTGTAAGGCGCCGGATGATGTGGGTGGCGCTGCGGTTGATGAGGGTGAGCCGCCACTGCCGAAGCTGACGGGTGAGGAGCGGCGGGAGAGGATTGAAGTTCTTAAGGAGGAGGTTGCTAAGCGTTGGGTTGAGCGTTTTGAGGCTAAGTACCCTGGAATGCATTCCATAGGTAAGCATAGTGTCGAGGTTCCTGATGCAGTCATTCGTCAGCGTGCGGTAGATGGAACCGATCCTGTAACCCAAAAAAAATCAAAGAGGGGAGGGAACTTGAGTTCACAATATAAAAGTTGGAACTTACATATGCATACATTGAATGATGACATGACCAGAGTGGTTAGAGGTCAGCCACGATTTACGGGGGTTGATGTAAACGATAATCCGATTGTTCGGCGTGAAAACAAAGATGTAGGGAGAGGTTATAAGCCAAATAAAAAAGACTCTCAAAACCCTAGATTTTTGGAGTCAATGCATGGCTCTGAGACAAAGTTCAGTCAAGGAGAAAATCCTGTGCCATTTACGTCGCATCCGGTGGATATAAAGTGATCAAGCACCCATTTTTGGATATTAAATATCAACCGACCGTCCGTGGGCTAATCGGAGCATTTGATATATATGATCGGGAGGAAACTCTAGGTCTAGAGCTGGAAAAATACGATGTTAACGTTGCTGGTGATCGGAAGGCGCTTGCAAAAAAATATGTTGCTGGTAATTATGATTATCTAAGTTATAGACATAAATTTTTACTGGTGGCTGTTCTTAAGTCTGCATTGCGAGATGGCTCCTATGACTTTCAATCCTTGCTAGAGCATGATTGTGAGAGCACTAATCGCTTTCCGGACTATTGGGATGAAATGGAAAATCCTCGTGCATTTTTTGAAGATATTTACAGTGTGCTGAGTGATGAATGGAAAGACGAGCTGCTAAAAGCCAGTCTCGAAGATCAGTCCACTTGGTAACAGCTGGCGAAAGATTTGATCGTTCCCACGCTCCTGCGTGGGAATGCAGCCCGTGACGCTCTGCGTCACATCGGAGCCGACCATTGCGGCTGGAACGCGGAGCGTCCCTTGAGGCATTCCCACGCGGAGCGTGGGAACGATCATCAGGCGATTATGGTTTGTCTGCCCGCTCAGCTGCGAACCCCTGACGCTGGGCGCGGTACAAGGTAAACTTCGCCTCCTTCGCAGGAGCAGCCATGAATTATCGTCACGCCTTCCACGCCGGCAATCACGCCGATGTGTTCAAACACCTGACCTTGACCCGCCTCATTGCCTTGATGTCGCGCAAGGAGCAGCCGTTTGCCTATCTCGACACCCACGCCGGCATTGGTCTGTATGACCTGCAGGGCGATCAGGCGAGCCGTACCGGTGAATACCTGGAAGGCATCGCACGCTTGTGGGGCGAGCAGGATCTGCCGCCGCTGACCGCCGATTACATGCGCGTCTTGCATGAGATGAACCCGGATGGCGAGTTGCGCTACTACCCTGGTTCGCCTGAGCTGGCGCGGCGTTTGACCCGTCCGCAGGATCGGGTGTTGCTCAACGAAAAACACCCGGAAGACGGGTTGCTGCTCAAGGACAACATGAAGGGCGATCGCCGGGTCAAAGTGCACCTGGGCGAAGGCTGGCACGTGCCGCGGGCATTGTTGCCGGTGCCGGAGAAGCGTGGGTTGATGCTGATTGATCCGCCGTTCGAGAAGCTCGACGAGATGCAGCGTTGTGCCGCGTCGTTGAAAGAAGCGATTGGCCGGATGCGTCAAACCGTGGCGGCGATCTGGTACCCGGTGAAGGACCAGCGCATGCTGCGTCGTTTCTACCAGGACCTGGCCGGCACCGGTGCGCCGAAGTTGCTGCGCGTGGAATTACTGGTGCATCCGCTGGATACGCCGAACAGCCTGAACGGTTCCGGGCTGGCGATTGCCAATCCGCCGTGGGGGCTTGAGGAAGAGTTGCGCGAGTTGCTGCCGTGGCTGTCGAAGAAACTCGGTCAGACCCAGGGCGGGTGGCAGATGGATTGGTTGATCGCTGAGAGCTGATTGATCGCTCCCATGCTCTGCGTGGGAGTGCCTCAATGGACGCTCCGCGTCCGCTTTTGCAAGCGTGACGCAGAGCGTCACTGGCTGCATTCCCACGCAGAGCGTGGGAACGATCATCAATAGATGTTCAAATCGGGCAAGTCACGCCCGTACCGCCAATCCCGCAATACCCCTCAGGGTTCTTGGCCAGGTACTGCTGGTGGTAGGCCTCGGCGAAGTAGAACGTCGGAGCTTCTTCGATTTCGGTGGTGATGGTGCCTTTGCCGGCCTTGGTCAGTTCGGCCTGGAACACTTGCTCGCTGTGCTTGGCGGCTGCCAGCTGAGTTGGGTTAGTGGCATAGATCACCGAGCGATACTGGGTGCCGATGTCATTGCCCTGACGCATGCCTTGGGTCGGGTTGTGCAATTCCCAGAACATCTTCAGCAGCTCTTCATAGCTGACTTTTGCCGGCTCGTAGACCACCAGTACCACTTCGCTGTGGCCGGTCAGGCCCGAGCAGACCTCTTCGTAAGTCGGGTTCGGGGTAAAGCCGCCAGCGTAACCCACTGCCGTACTGACTACGCCTTCACGCTGCCAGAACTTGCGTTCCGCGCCCCAGAAGCAGCCAAGCCCGAAGATTGCGAAATCCACATCGGTGACGAACGGGCCCAGCAGCGGGGCGTCGAGGACGAAGTGTTTTTCCGGCACGGTCATCGGAGTTTCGCGGCCAGGCAGACTTTGTTCTTTAGTCGGGAGCACGTTTTTGTTCACCAGAATTTCCGAGCGCAGAACCATGATCAGTCCTCTCAGTCAGGTTGGGATGAGCGATATACGCAATAAGACCCACAGTGTGCCCGAGTGTTACAGCGCTGTCAGGCGATTGGGCCACGCGGATAGCGTTTCAGCTTCTCGATCAGCTCGGCGCCCGGGATCGGTCGGTCGAACAGGTAGCCCTGGCCGACGTCGCAACGGTGGCGACGGAGGAACGCCAGTTGTTCGGCGGTTTCGATGCCTTCGGCGACCACTTTGATCTTGAGGTTATGGGCCATGGCGATCACGGCCGAGGTGATTTCCATGTCGTCCTGGTTGTCCGGGATTTCATGGATGAAGCTGCGATCGATCTTGATGATGTCGATCGGGAATTTTTTCAGGTAGCTGAGCGATGAGTAACCGGTGCCGAAGTCGTCCATGGCCAGGGTCAGGCCCAGGCGCTTGAGTTGGTCGAGCTGCAAGTGCGTATCTTCGGTGGCTTCCAGCAGCAGGCCTTCGGTCAGTTCCAGCTCCAGCAGGCGCGCGGGCAGCTGTTCTTCCTTGAGGATGTTGGCAATCGACGACACCAGGTCCGGATCGGAAAACTGCTTGGGCGACAGGTTGATCGCCACCTGCAAATTGCCCAGCCCGGCGGCGGTCAGCTCTTTGCTCATGCGACACGCCTGGCGGGCAATCCATTTGCCGATGGGAATGATCAGGCCGGTTTCTTCGGCGACGCTGATGAACTGATCCGGGCGGATCATGCCCTTTTCCGGATGGTTCCAGCGCAGTAACGCTTCCATCCCCAGCAAGCGGCCGGAGCGCAGGCACAGCTTGGGCTGGTAGAACACGTCCAGCTCATTCTGGGTCAGGGCGCGGCGCAGGTTGTTTTCCACGAACAGTTTGTAGCTGGCCTCGGCATTCAGCGCTTCGGTAAACACCTGGACCTGATGTTTGCCGTTGGCCTTGGCCTTGTGCAGCGCGAGCCCCGCGTTACGCATCAGGGTCTGCGGATCGCGGCCGTGCAGCGGTGCGCAAGCCAGCCCCACGGAACCCGTGACGCTGATCAACTGGTTGTCGACGAACATCGGTTTATCCAGCGTCATCAACAATTGGCTGGCGATCTGTTGGCCGGCTTTAAGGCTGGTGTCGTCCAGCAGCACCGCGAACTCGTTACTGGCGAAACGCGCCAGGCTGCCGCTCGGGCTCAGGCTGTTGCGCAGCCGCCGGGCCAGGCTGATCAGCAGTTTGTCGCCGGTCTGGTGGCCGAGGCTGTCATTGATCCGCTTGAAGTTGTCGATGTCCACCAGTAGCAGGCAGATCGGGGTGTCGCTGTCGCGGGCGAAACGCTCGTCGAGGTTGCGGATGAACGCCGGACGGTTGCCCAGGTTGGTCAGGTTGTCGGTGTAGGCCAGGCGCTCGATACGTTGCTGGGCGAGCTTGGTCTGGGTGATGTCTTCGTAGATGCCGATGTAGTGGGTCAGTTCACGGTTGTCGCCGTAGACCTTGGAGATCGACAACTGGCCCCAGTAGGGTTCGAGGTTTTTGCGCCGGCTCTTGAACTCGCCTTGCCAGCTGTTGCTCTTGGCCAGGCTTGAGGGCGCGTCGAACAGCAGTTCGCTGAGGTTCTCCAGCGCCGGCAGTTCCGACAGCCGATGGCCGTGGACTTCTTCGGTGCTGTACTGGGTGATCGCGGTGAAGCTCGGGTTGACGTACTCGACCACACCGTCGCAATTGACCAGTAAGAAGGCGTTGGCGCTTTGCTCGACCGCGCGCTGGAACAGGTGCAGGGCGCTGGTGGCGGTGCGGCGGTTGTGGTTGTTGATGACCTGGGCGAATTGGTCGGCCAGCTCGCCGGCGAAGGCGATTTCGTCCGACTGCCAGGCGCGGGTCATGCCGGTTTGCTCCAGGCACAGCACGCCGACTACCTGACCATCGACACGGATGCTGGCGTCGAGCATGGCATTGATGTCACGCGGGCGCAGGCTCTCGGCCATGCTTCGGGTGCGCGGGTCGCGCATGGCATTGTGGGCGTCGATTGCGCGGCTGGTGTGCAAGGCTTCCAGGTAATCCGGGAAGTTGCTGGCGTCAATCACGTCCGGTAACCAGTACTCTTGAGAGGCGCGGTGGTAGGCGGAAATCGGTACCAGCTTCTGGCCTTCGAGGTTCCACAGGCTCGCGCAGTCGATTTCGTAGATGTCGCAGGCGCTGCGGGTGATCAGTTCGGCGGCTTCTTGCAAGGAGTTGCCGGTGCTGTAGCGCTGGCGGGCGAGCAGCAGGATCAGGTCTTGCTGGGCGCGAACGCGATCCAGGTGCAGCAGTTGTTCCTGCTGGGCGCGCTGGTTCAGTTCCAGGGCAATCTGCAGGCGCGAGTTCTGGGTTTCCAGGTCCAGCGCCGGTAGCAGCGGATCATCGGTAAACAAACCGTCGACCACCAGCAGATAGCCACGTAGCAGGTGGCGATTGTGTTGTTTATAGGCTTCGCCCAATTCGAGCAGGCTGAGGGAGCCTTGGGCGGTGTGCAGCGTGTAGCGGACCAGATAATGCGGGCTTGCGGTCAATTGTTGCTGGATCGCATCGTGCAGCTGATAGCGCGCTTCGGGCTCCATCAGGCTCGCATAGGGTGAGCCGACCAGAGCGCAAAGCTCGACGGCGGGCAAACCGAACTGGCGTTCGCAATTTGGGTCAAGGAACAGCAGCGCCCAGCTTGGTTCATTCAGCCGTTCGAAACGCAGCATGCCGAGCCGCGAGGGCACGGGCAACTGCGTCACTACCTCGGCCACCATACGGCTGGCGGCATCGGGATGGCTTTTCATGGAAGAAACTCGCTTCGAAAATGCTGATCGCGCCGGGCTCGCGCCCTCTTTACTGTTGCCTGCGGCAAGGTTGCATCATGCTGCACTGACTGACAAGTAAGGATGAAGGCTAAGTGCTATAAGACTGTATCGGCGAGGCCGGGGTTTTCTCCAGCGAGGGTCTGAAAGTAATGCGGTAGAGCGAAAAGATCACAGCCTTGTAGGAGCTGCCGAAGGCTGCGATCTTTTCCAGGCTTAACGCAATTGAATATTTGTCGATTGCACCTGATTGCCCTCCCGGTCGTGATAACCGACGCGAATCTGCTGTGCGTCGACCACCAGATGCGCAAAGTTATCCTGGCTGACCACATTACTGGTCAGTTGGTGGTGATAGTCGCCCGCGGCGGTCCGCACCAGTGGCTGGTCGAGTACGAAGGTCGAGGCTTTGGCGTAGGGCAGCAGTGCGCTGTTGCACAGAGGCGACGAGACGATGGTGTGAACCTCGAAGTCCGGGTCTTCGCTGTGACTCAGGCGGCTGGTGAGCGAACCATGAACATCACCGGAAACGATGATGACGTTCTTGATCTTGTGGGTCCGGATGGTTTCCAGCAGACGCAGGCGCTGCTCGGGAAAGGCTTGCCAGGCGTCGTCGCCATAGTGCTTGCGGTCGGGGTAGAGCATCACGCTGGTGACCACGAACTTGACCCGTGCCGGGCTGTTGATCAGCCATTTGAACAAGGCTTGTTCCTGCTCCGCATCGAGGATGCGTCGGTCATCGGCCGCCAGCGTGCGTCGGGTTCGACTGTCGGTCACGAACCATTCGATATCCCCTTCGGAAAACTGATACCAGTAATGTTTTAGTTCGCGGCTGGGTTGCCCGTTGGGCAGTAATTCATGAACAGGGCTATGACTGGCCTGATATAACTCATACGCGGCCATTGCGTTGGTGTAGAGGAGTTTGTCGTCTGCGCTTTCGTTGACGGGCCAGTTGTCTTCTATTTCGTGGTCATCGAGGATCATGTAAGTCGGAAGGGATGTCATTAACTTCTGAATGTGTGGCTGGGAAAAGGCGGCTCGATACTTGCCGAGAATTTCCGTGTACTCCCGGTCGGGGGCGATAACATTCAGGTCATCCAGGTAAACCTGGTCACCCGTCATCAACAAGGCGCTGATCGGTGGCGATGATTGTTCAGCCAGGGCGCCGATGGCGGCAAAAATCCGGTCGCCCTTGGCGGGTGCCGACGGCTCGCCCGCTGTCATGCGCAGGTAGCGGCATGAGCCAACGATATAGCCACGTGCTGCAGTGGTTTTGCTTGAGACGGTGCGAAAGCGGTAGATCTCTTTCGGCCATTGCAGGGGGAGCTCTTGCACCGTTTCCACGGTGTGTACCGGGCTCATGGTACTGAACCAGCCAGCCTGGTACTCGTAGGCGGTATCGGCGTCGAGGTTGTTGAGCGCAATAACGTCGGACAGGTCGCGAAGTGCTGTTAAAGCAACAAACTGACCGGTGGGCCAGTGTGTATCACCGGCGCGGCGATAACGTATCCCCGCAAAGACCGGGGCAGTGTTTTCTATATCGCCGCGTAAAAAAATGCGCGCATGGTTAGTTGTCGTATGGCCAATAATCGGGCCGACAGTCGGTTTAAACATTTTCGAATCCGTTCGAAATGCAGCGGTGAAAGTTATAGTGTTTTGTAAAAGCAGTCAGTGTGCTTTGTTGGCACCATCCTATTGTTCGCTGGGTAATAAATATTGATAGGTAAGTGGACATTGGCTGTAGCTTGAATAAGCCGCGAAAGTAGTCTCGACTGTTATCGACGGTAGGAATACATACAGCGCTTGATCGAGCGTTGACGCATGCTGAAGTGGTCGGGTGTTTTGCGAGCAAAAAAAGCCCCGCCAAATTGGCGGGGTTGAGGTACGAGCGTGGCGCTCGGAAAACGTGGAGCACGAGTGGCCCTCCGGTGAAGGAGGGCCGCTCGGTCTTACAGCAGAATGGTGCGGATGTCGCCCAACAGGTCGCTCAGACGCTTGGTGAAGCGTGCAGCAGCGGCGCCGTTGATCACACGGTGATCGTAGGACAGCGACAGTGGCAGCATCAGTTTCGGCTGGAAGGCTTTACCGTCCCAGACTGGCTGGATGGTTGCCTTGGAAACACCGAGGATCGCCACTTCCGGCGCGTTGACGATCGGCGTGAAGCCGGTGCCGCCAATGTGCCCGAGGCTGGAAATCGTGAAACAGGCGCCTTGCATCTCGTCCGCCGAGAGCTTCTTGGTCCGGGCTTTTTCAGCCAGGGAAGCGGCTTCGGCAGCCAGTTGCAGCAGGCTCTTCTGGTCGACGTTCTTGATGACCGGTACCAGCAGGCCTTCAGGGGTGTCGACGGCGAAGCCGATATTCACGTATTTCTTGCGGATGATCGCTTTGCCGCTTGGCGCCAGCGAGCTGTTGAAGTCCGGCAGCTCCTTGAGCAGGTGCGCGCAGGACTTGAGCAGCAGTGGCAGTACGGTCAGCTTGACGCCAGCCTTCTCGGCCACGGCTTTCTGTGCGACACGGAAAGCTTCCAGCTCAGTGATGTCAGCCGAATCGAACTGGGTCACGTGAGGCACGTTCAGCCAGCTGCGATGCAGGTTGGCGGCGCCAGCCTGCATCAGGCGAGTCATCGGCACTTCTTCGATTTCACCGAAGCGGCTGAAGTCCACGACCGGAATCGGCGGGATGCCCGCGCCGCCGGTTGCGCCGCCAGCGGCCGGTGCTTCCTTGGCCTTCTGCATCATGGCTTTGACGTAAACCTGCACGTCTTCTTTCAGCACGCGACCGTGTGGGCCGCTTGGGCTGACCGCGCTCAGCTCGACGCCGAATTCACGGGCCAGTTGGCGCACCGCAGGACCTGCGTGAACCTTGGCGCCAGGCTTGGCTGGAGCAGCGGCCGGGGCAGCTGCAGGTGCGGCCGGAGCCTGAGCGGCAGGTGCCGCAGCAGGCGCGCTCGGAGCAGCAGCGGCTGGAGCCGGGGCTGTAGCAGGTGCCGCGCCTTTGACTTTCAGCTTCAGGATCAGGTCGCCGGTACCGACTTCGTCATCCAGTTTGATGGAAACGCTTTCCACCACGCCAGCGGCAGGCGATGGAATTTCCATGCTCGCCTTGTCGGATTCCAGGGTGATCAACGACTGGTCGGCGGCAACGGTGTCGCCAGCCTTGACCAGTACTTCGATGATCTTGGCCTTACCCGCCGAACCGATGTCCGGGACGTGGATGTCCTGAACGCTGTCGGCAACCGGTGCAGCCGGAGCCGCAGCGGCTGGTGCTGGAGCAGTGGCAGCAGGCGCAGCAGCCTGGGCGGGAGAGGCAGCAGGGGCCGCAGCACCCGCCACTTCCAGATCCAGAATCAGATCGCCCGTGCCGACTTCGTCGTTGAGCTTGACGCTGATGGCCTTGACCACGCCAGCGGCAGGCGAAGGGATTTCCATGCTGGCCTTGTCGGATTCCAGGGTGATCAGCGACTGATCAGCCTCGACGGTGTCGCCGACCTTGACCTGGATCTCGATGATCTGGGCCTTTCCCGACGAACCGATGTCCGGCACGTGCACTTGCTGAATGCTGGCGGCAGCCGGCGCGGCAGCAGGTGCCGCCGGCGCAGGTGCAGCAGCCGGTTTGGCTTCAGCTTTGGCAGCCGGCGCAGCGGCAGCCGCAGGGGCCGCAGCAGCGGCACCTTCGACTTCCAGTTCCAGCAGTTCGTCGCCTTCTTTCAGGCGATCGCCCAGCTTCACTTTCAGGCTTTTGATAATGCCGGCCTTGGGTGCAGGCACTTCCATGCTCGCCTTGTCCGATTCCAGCGTCAGGATGCTCTGATCGGCTTCGATACGGTCGCCGACCTTCACAAACAGTTCAATTACTTCACCTTCACCGCTGCCGATGTCAGGTACGCGAATGAGTTCGCTCACAGAGTCTCTCCTCAGCAGTCCAGTGGGTTGCGTTTTTCCGGGTTGATACCGAACTTGACGATGGCTTCAGCCACCACCTTAGGTTCGATGTCACCACGGTCAGCCAGTGCTTCAAGGGCTGCCAACACCACGAAATGACGGTCGACTTCGAAGAAATGACGCAGTTTCTTGCGGCTGTCGCTGCGGCCGAAACCGTCGGTGCCCAGCACTTTGAATTCCTTGGACGGAACCCACTGACGGATCTGCTCGGCGAACAGCTTCATGTAGTCGGTCGACGCGATGACCGGACCTTTACGGCCGATCAGGCAGTCTTCAACGTAGCTGCGCTTAGGCTTCTGGCCAGGGTGCAGACGGTTGCTGCGCTCTACGGCCAGGCCATCGCGACGCAGTTCGTTGAAGCTGGTAACGCTCCACACGTCAGCGCCGACGTTGAACTCTTCACGCAGAATCTTCGCCGCTTCACGAACTTCACGCAGGATGGTGCCGGAGCCCATCAGCTGAACGTGGTGCGCCGCTTCGCGGTTGTCTTCTTCGAGCAGGTACATGCCCTTGATGATGCCTTCTTCCACGCCGGCCGGCATGGCTGGCTGCTGGTAGGACTCGTTCATCACGGTGATGTAGTAGAAAACGTCCTGCTGCTCTTCGGTCATCTTCTTCATGCCGTCCTGGATGATCACCGCCAGCTCGTAGCCGTAGGTTGGATCATAGGTGCGGCAGTTCGGGATGGTAGCGGCCAGAATGTGGCTGTGACCGTCTTCGTGTTGCAGGCCTTCGCCGTTCAGCGTGGTGCGGCCGGCGGTGCCGCCGATCAGGAAACCACGGGTACGGCTGTCGCCAGCGGCCCAGGCCAGGTCGCCGATACGCTGGAAGCCGAACATCGAGTAGAAGATGTAGAACGGCAGCATCGGCTGGTTGTGGCTGGAGTACGAAGTACCGGCGGCGATGAAGGAGCTCATGGCGCCTGCTTCGTTGATGCCTTCTTCGAGAATCTGGCCCTTCTTGTCTTCTTTGTAGAACATCACCTGGTCTTTATCGACTGGCTCGTAGAGCTGGCCGACGGACGAGTAGATGCCCAACTGACGGAACATGCCTTCCATACCGAAGGTACGGGCTTCGTCCGGGATGATCGGAACGATGCGCGGGCCGATGTCCTTGTCCTTGACCAGCTGCGCGAGGATCCGCACGAAGGCCATGGTGGTGGAAATTTCACGGTCGCCCGAGCCGTCGAGGATAGCCTTGAGGGTATCGAGCGATGGCGTCGGCACGCTGAAGCTCTGCGCGCGGCGCTGTGGCACGAAACCGCCCAGTGCAGTGCGGCGCTCGCTCAGGTAGCGGGCTTCGGCGCTGTTTGGCTCCGGTTTGAAGAACGGCAGGTTTTCCAGTTCTTCGTCTTTGACCGGAATGTCGAAGCGGTCACGGAACAACTTCAGGCTGTCGACATCGACTTTCTTGGTGTTGTGCGCGGTGTTTTTCGCTTCGCCGGCACCGGTGCCATAACCTTTGATGGTCTTGGCCAGGATGACGGTCGGTTGTTCTTTGTGGTTGACCGCTTCGTGGTACGCCGCGTAGACCTTGTACGGGTCGTGGCCGCCACGGTTGAGCTTCCAGATCTCGTCGTCGGACAGATCGGCAACCATCGCCTTGAGTTCTGGCGAGTTGAAGAAGTGTTCACGCACGAACGCGCCGTCTTTGGCTTTGTAGTTCTGGTACTCGCCGTCGATGACTTCGTCCATCCGGCGTTGCAGGATACCGTCGACGTCTTTGGCCAGCAGTGGGTCCCAGAAACGGCCCCAGATGACTTTGGTCACGTTCCAGTGAGCACCGCGGAACACACCTTCGAGTTCCTGGATGATCTTGCCGTTGCCGCGAACCGGGCCGTCGAGGCGCTGCAGGTTGCAGTTGATGACGAAGATCAGGTTGTCGAGCTTCTCGCGGCCAGCCAGCGAGATCGCGCCCAGGGATTCCGGCTCGTCGCACTCGCCGTCGCCCAGGAAGCACCAGACTTTTTGCTTGCCTTCGGGGATGAAGCCACGGGCTTCCAGGTACTTCATGAAGCGTGCCTGGTAGATCGCCTGGATCGGGCCCAGACCCATGGATACCGTCGGGAACTGCCAGAAGTCAGGCATCAGCCAAGGGTGCGGGTAGGACGACAAGCCCTGACCGTCGACTTCCTGGCGGAAGTTGTTCATCTGGTCTTCGGTGATGCGGCCTTCCATGAATGCACGGGCGTAAACGCCTGGCGAGGTATGGCCCTGGAAGTAGATCAGGTCGCCGCCGTGTTCGTCGGTCGGGGCCTGGAAGAAATAGTTGAAGCCAATGTCGTACAGGGTTGCGCTGGAGGCGAAGCTGGAGATGTGACCGCCCAGGTCAGAATCTTTCAGGTTCGTACGCATCACCATGGCCATCGCGTTCCAGCGTACCAGCGAGCGAATGCGGCGTTCCATGAACAGGTCGCCAGGCATGCGTGCTTCGTGGGTAACGGGAATGGTGTTGCGGTATGGCGTGGTGATGGCGTAAGGCAATTGTGAACCGCTGCGGGTTGCGAGTTCGCCCATACGGGTCATCAGATAGTGAGCACGGTCTTCGCCTTCTTTGTCGAGAACCGATTCCAGGGCGTCCAGCCATTCCTGGGTTTCGACGGGATCGAGGTCTTGCATGGCTTGCTCCAGGGCGGAAAGGCTTCCAGAATCGGTTGCCTGAGTTAGCGACTGGCCTTGTGGGCAGACGTTATAAATTCTTGGAATGCCGGAGGTTGATTCGGCGGCGTGTAGTTTTACTACAAATCGTCGGCCATTTCAGCCTTTCGAATGTATATACGAGTAGTAAAACTACAGAAGACGGGCGTGTGGCCTCCTGCTGCGTTGTGAGAATAATCGTTACTGTTGGTCTTTAGTTAACCGAGATAGGTGGAAGTTTGATGCTGGCTGCCAAAAAAACCGAAATTTCAGCTATTTCTAACTTTTGTTCGACAGTCCTTTGCGTAGTGCATTTCACTTATTCACTACAGACAGCCCTTTCTACGCCGATCAAGGATAGACCATGAGCCTTCCTTCGCTTGCCGAACTGCCGGCCATTCTGCTTCCGCTTGCCAGCCGCGCCGAGCAGTCGTTCCGTGCCGCTGTTGCCCTGTTTGACGATGATCATGGCCTGTCGAGCTGGTCGCCAGAGCGCTGGGCAGCGTTTGCCCGAGTGACAGCGGCCAGCGATTTTGTCATTGAGCAGAGCCTGCGTGACCCTTTGATGTTGCTTGAGCTTGTGCAGTCCGGCGAACTCGACCGACGTTTCACTGCCGGTGAATTGTGCGCACAGATCGCCGCCGCTGTGCAGACGGCCACCACCGACGATGAGTTGGGCCGCGTATTGCGCCGTCAGCGCAACCGTCAGCAAGTACGAATCATATGGCGCGACCTGACCCGCCAGGCCGATCTGATCCAGACCTGCCGTGACCTCTCGGACATGGCTGATGCGAGCATCGATCAGGCTTATCAATGGTTGTATCAGCGCCATTGCCAGCAGTTCGGTACGCCCACCGGGCGGCGCAGCGGCGAACCGCAGCAAATGGTCATCCTCGGGATGGGCAAGCTTGGCGCAGTGGAACTCAACCTGTCGTCGGACATCGATCTGATCTTCGCTTACCCCGAAGGTGGCGAAACGGTTGGCGTGAAGCGTGCGCTGGACAACCAGGAATTCTTCATTCGTCTGGGCCAGCGGTTGATCAAGGCGCTGGACCCGATGACCGTCGACGGTTTTGTCTTCCGTGTCGACATGCGCTTGCGGCCGTACGGTTCGGCCGGCGCGCTGGTGCTCAGCTTCAACGCACTGGAGCAGTACTACCAGGACCAGGGGCGAGACTGGGAGCGTTACGCAATGATCAAGGCGCGGGTAGTGGCCGGTGATCAGGCGGCGGGTGCGCAATTGCTCGACATGCTTCGGCCATTCGTTTACCGGCGATATCTGGATTTCTCGGCCATCGAAGCACTGCGCACCATGAAGCAGCTGATTCAGCAGGAAGTCCGGCGCAAAGGCATGGCCGACAACATCAAGCTCGGCTCTGGCGGCATTCGCGAAGTTGAATTTATCGCGCAGGCCTTTCAGCTGATTCACGGGGGGCGCGACCTGAGTTTGCAGCAGCGTCCTCTATTAAAAGTACTCAGCACGCTCGAAGGGCAAGGTTACCTGCCGCCGGCAGTGATCAGCGAGCTGCGCGAAGGTTATGAATTCCTGCGCTACACCGAGCACGCGATCCAGGCGATTGCCGACCGGCAGACGCAAATGCTCCCGCATGATGAGCAGGATCAGGCGCGCATTGCCTTTATGTTGGGTTTTGCCAATTGGACAGCGTTCCATGAGCAACTGATGTACTGGCGCGGCCGGGTCGACTGGCACTTCCGTCAAGTGATCGCTGACCCGGATGAAGAGGACGGCGAGGAGAGCGAAGTGGTGGTCGGCGGTGAATGGTTGCCGCTCTGGGAGGAAGCCCAGGATGAAGAGGCCGCTTGCCGTCAGTTGGAAGAGGGTGGTTTTGTCGACGCGCCCAAGGCCCTGAAAACGCTTGCCAGCTTGCGCAGCAGTCCGCAATTGCGGGCGATGCAACGTCTGGGGCGCGAACGGCTCGACGCCTTTATTCCGCGTTTGCTGGCGCAAGCGGTTGAACACGCTAGCCCGGACCTGGTGTTGGAACGCGTGTTGCCGTTGGTTGAAGCGGTGGCTCGGCGCTCGGCTTACCTGGTGCTGCTCACCGAGAACCCCGGTGCGCTACGGCGGCTGATGACCTTGTGCGCGGCCAGCCCGTGGATTGCCGAACAGATCACCCGTTTTCCGTTGTTGCTCGACGAACTGCTCAACGAGGGGCGGCTGTTCAAGCCACCGTTGGCGCCGGAGCTGGCCGCCGAATTGCGCGAGCGGCTGACGCGGATTCCCGAGGATGATCTCGAACAACAGATGGAAGCCTTGCGGCACTTCAAGCTCGCGCACCGCCTGCGGGTGGCGGCCTCGGAAATTGCCGGCAGCCTGCCGCTGATGAAAGTCAGCGACTACCTGACCTGGCTCGCCGAAGCCATTCTGGAGCAAGTGCTGGCCCTGGCCTGGCGTCAGACGGTCGCCAAGTACGGCTCGCCGCAGCGTTGCGACGGAACCTTGTGCGACCCGGGGTTCGTCATTGTCGGTTACGGCAAGGTCGGCGGTCTGGAGCTGGGGCATGGTTCGGACCTCGACCTGGTGTTCATCCATGATGGTGATCCGCAAGCAGAAACCGACGGTGCGAAACCGATCGACGGCGCGCAGTTCTTCACCCGGCTGGGGCAGCGGATCATCCATTTGCTGACCACCCAGACCAACTCCGGCCAGCTGTACGAAGTCGATATGCGCCTGCGCCCTTCCGGTGCGTCGGGGCTGTTGGTCAGTTCGTTGGGGGCATTCGAGCGTTATCAGGAAAACGAAGCCTGGACCTGGGAGCATCAGGCGCTGGTGCGGGCGCGGGTGCTGGTCGGCAGCCAGGATGTCGGCCAGTCTTTCGAAAAAGTCCGGGCGAAGGTTCTGGGCCGGGCACGCGATTTGCCCAAGCTGCGCCAGGAAGTCAGTGAGATGCGCGCCAAGATGCGCGACAACCTGGGGAGCAAGGGCACCGCTGCCGGGACCGCGCCAAACGCCTTTGAAGCCACTGCGCCGTTCGACCTCAAGCAGGACGCCGGTGGTATCGTCGATATTGAATTTATGGTGCAATACGCCGCGTTGGCGTGGTCTGACACGCACCCTTCGCTGCTCCGCTATACGGATAACATCCGCATCCTGGAAGGTCTGGAGGAAGTCGGGTTGATGCCCGCCGAAGACGCCAGCCTGCTGCGTGAGGCCTATAAAACCTACCGCGCGGCGGCTCATCGCCAGGCCCTGCAGAATGAGGCCGGGGTGATTCCGGGGGACCAGTTTGTGGCCGAGCGACGCGAAGTGTTGCGGATCTGGCGCGAGCTGGGGTTAAGCTGAAACAGGGAACTTGAAACACCAAATCCCCCTGTGGGAGCGAGCCTGCTCGCGATAGCGGATGGTCAGTCACTATTGATTTCGAATGTGAGGGCCTCATCGCGAGCAGGCTCGCTCCCACTAGATCTGCGGTGTTTTGTAGAAAAATGCTCCGACGAGCCTCTGCCGGCTCGTCCAAATGACCTCGCCGCCAAGGCTACAGGTGTTGGATTATCGAGGCGGGGAGGCTTATGCCTCCCTTATTCGTTTGTGGATAACTATGAAAATTCTGATCGTTGGGCCCAGTTGGGTCGGTGACATGGTGATGGCGCAGACACTCTTTCAGTGCCTGAAACAGCGTCATCCTCAGTGCGAAATCGACGTGCTGGCCCCCGAGTGGAGTCGGCCGATCCTTGAACGTATGCCCGAAGTGCGTCAGGCCTTGAGCTTTCCGCTCGGCCACGGCGTGCTGGAGCTGGCAACGCGGCGGCGGATCGGCAAGTCCCTGGCCGGCCAGTACGATCAGGCGATTTTGCTGCCCAACTCGCTGAAATCGGCACTGGTGCCGTTCTTTGCCCGCATCCCGAAACGCACCGGTTGGCGTGGCGAGTTCCGTTACGGCCTGCTCAACGATGTGCGCACCCTCGATAAAGAGCGTTACCCGCTGATGATCGAGCGCTTCATGGCGCTCGCCTATGAGCCGGGCGCCGAGTTGCCCAAGCCGTATCCGCGCCCGAGCCTGCAAATCGACCCAAGCAGCCGCGACGCTGCGCTGGCCAAATTCGATCTGGCCCTTGATCGTCCGGTGCTGGCGCTGTGCCCGGGTGCCGAGTTCGGCGAGTCCAAGCGCTGGCCGTCGGAGCACTATGCCAAGGTCGCCGAAGCGAAAATCCGCGAAGGCTGGCAAGTCTGGCTGTTCGGTTCGAAGAACGATCACGCGGTCGGCGAAGACATTCGCTCGCGACTGATTCCGGGCCTGCGTGAAGAGTCGGTGAACCTCAGTGGCGCCACTTCGCTGGCCGAGGCCATCGACTTGCTGTCCTGCGCCGATTCGGTGGTGTCCAACGATTCCGGCCTGATGCACGTCGCGGCAGCGCTGAACCGTCCGCTGGTGGCAGTCTACGGCTCGACGTCGCCGGGCTTCACGCCGCCGCTGGCCGAGAAGGTCGAGATCGTTCGCCTGGGTATCGAGTGCAGCCCGTGTTTCGATCGTACCTGCCGTTTCGGTCATTACAACTGCTTGCGCCAGCTCACGCCGCAATCGGTGAACGAAGCGTTAGAACGCCTGCAAGGCGCTCCGGTCGAGGTCCGTTAAGTTGCGGGTACTGTTGATCAAGACTTCCTCGTTGGGCGATGTGATTCATGCGTTGCCGGCGTTGACCGACGCGGCACGGGCGATCCCGGGCATCAAGTTCGACTGGGTGGTGGAAGAAGGTTTCGCCGAGATCCCGACCTGGCACCCGGCGGTTGGCAAGGTGATTCCGGTGGCGATCCGTCGCTGGCGCAAGAACCTCTGGCAAACCATCAAAAGCGGTGAATGGAAACGCTTCAAGCAAAGCGTTCGCGCCACCCAATACGACCTGGTGATCGATGCCCAGGGGCTGCTCAAAAGTGCCTGGCTGACCCGTTACGTCCGCGCGCCGGTAGCCGGGCTGGACAAGAACTCTGCTCGTGAGCCCATTGCCGCGCGGTTTTATTCCCGACGTCTGGCGGTAGCCCGTGGGCAACACGCCGTGGAACGACTGCGTCAGTTATTCGCCGTGGCGCTGGGCTACGACCTGCCGCAAGGGTTGGGCGACTATGGCCTGAACGTCGAGCGGTTGGTCGAGCTGCCGCGCAAGAATCCTTACGTGCTGTTTCTGCACGGCACTACGTGGGACACCAAGCACTGGCCGGAAGCTTATTGGCGTGAGTTGGCCGAACGCATGGGCCACCTCGGCATGGCGGTGAAACTCCCATGGGGCAACCCGGTCGAAAAGGCCCGGGCTGAGCGCATCGCCAAGGGGCTGCGCAATGCCGAAGTGCTGCCCAAATTGAACCTGGCCGGCGTCGCCAAAGTGCTGGCCGGTGCGCAAGCCTGCGTGGCGGTAGACACCGGCCTCGGTCATCTGGCCGCTGCGCTGGACGTGCCGACGATATCGTTGTTCGGCCCGACCAATCCGGGCCTGACCGGTGCCTATGGCAAAAGCCAGGTGCACCTGGCGAGCGACTTCCCGTGCGCGCCGTGCCTGCAAAAAAAATGTGCTTACCAACCGACGGCTGAAGATCAGCGTCGATTCGATCTCAAGCGCGAGTGGCCGCTGTGCTTCACTCGCCTGAACCCCGAGCGTGTCGCGAGCCGATTAAGCACGTTGTTACTGGCTGAGGAGCTGCGCTGATGCAATTGGCTTTTGTCCTTTACAAATATTTCCCGTTTGGCGGACTGCAGCGCGATTTCATGCGCATTGCCCTGGAATGTCAGCAGCGCGGGCATCAGATCCGCGTCTACACGCTGATCTGGGAAGGCGATGTGCCGCCGGGTTTCGAAGTGCTGGTGGCGCCGGTCAAGGCGATCTTCAACCATCGGCGTAACGAAAAGCTGAGTGCCTGGATGGAAGCCGACCTGGCCAAGCGTCCGGTGGACCGGCTGATCGGCTTCAACAAAATGCCGGGGCTCGACGTCTACTATGCTGCGGATGGTTGTTTCGAGGACAAGGCGCAGACCCTGCGCAATGCCCTCTACCGTCGCTGGGGCCGCTACCGGCACTTCGCCGAGTACGAGCGCGCGGTGTTCGCCAAAGATGCGAAAACCGAAGTGTTGATGATTTCCGAAGTCCAGCAGCCGCTGTTCATCAAGCATTACGACACACCGCTTGAACGCTTCCACCTGCTGCCACCAGGCATTGCCCTGGACCGTCGTGCGCCGGCCAACGCGGCTGAAATTCGTGCTGAATTCCGTCGCGAATTTTCCCTGGCTGACGATGACTTGTTGCTGGTGCAGATCGGGTCCGGGTTCAAGACCAAAGGTGTCGATCGCAGCCTCAAGGCGTTGGCCGCATTGCCAGCGGAACTGCGTAAACGTACCCGGCTGTTTGTAATTGGCCAGGACGACCCCAAAGTATTCCAGCTACAGAGTGCCACGTTGGGGCTCGGCGATAACGTGCAGTTCCTCAAGGGCCGCAGCGATATCCCGCGTTTCCTGCTCGGTGCCGACCTGTTGATCCACCCGGCGTACAACGAAAATACCGGGACGGTATTGCTTGAAGCGCTGGTGGCCGGTTTGCCAGTGCTGGTCAGTGCGGTGTGCGGTTATGCGCATTACATCGCTGAGGCCGACAGTGGCCTGGTGCTGGACGAACCGTTTGAACAGGCGCAACTCACGCAGTACCTGACGACCATGTTGAGCGATGATGCAGCGCGTGCGGCCTGGAGCCGTAATGGCCTGGCCTTCGCCGACACGGCCGATCTCTACAGCATGCCGCAACACGCGGCAGATGTGATTCTGGCGGAGCAGCACCGATGAAGTTGATTCTTGCCGAACCGTTCAAGAGCCTCTGGGCCGGGCGCGATGCGTTCGATGAAGTCGAAGGCCTGAAGGGCGAGGTGTACCGTGAGCTCGAAGCGCGCCGGACCCTGCGCACCGAAGTGGCCGGGAACGGCTTCTTTGTGAAAATTCACCGTGGCATTGGCTGGGGCGAGATCTTCAAGAATCTGCTCACCGCCAAGCTGCCGGTACTCGGTGCCGGCCAGGAATGGCGGGCCATCCAGCGTTTGCAGGAAGTCGGTGTGCCGACCATGACCGCCGTAGCTTACGGCGAGCGCGGCAGCAACCCGGCGGACCAGCACTCGTTCATTGTCACCGAAGAGCTGGCGCCGACTGTCAGTCTGGAAGACTTCAGCATCGATTGGGTCAAGCAGCCGCCGGAGCCAAAACTCAAGCGCGCGCTGATCGCCGAAGTGGCGCGCATGACCGGCATGATGCACCGTGCCGGGGTCAACCACCGCGACTGCTACATCTGCCACTTTCTGCTGCACACCGATAAACCGGTGACAGCCGACGACTTCAAGCTCTCGGTGATTGATTTGCACCGCGCCCAGACCCGCCGGGCGATCACCCGGCGCTGGCGTAACAAGGATCTGGCGGCGTTGTATTTCTCGGCGCTGGATATCGGCCTGACGCGTCGCGACAAGCTGCGTTTCCTCAAGGGTTACTTCCAGCAACCCTTGCGCCAGATTCTGCGTGAAGAGGCGTCGTTGCTGGCGTGGCTCGAGGGTAAGGCCAACAAACTGTATGAACGCAAGCAGCGCTATGGAGATGCGCTCTGATGGTGGGGATGGAACCTGAAACGGCTGTGCCGCCAAGAGTCTCGACTCAAGGCCTTCGACACGCGCCGGAACCGGCGGATCGTGAGATTTTCAAGGGATACGAATGACTGATTTTCTGGCCACTGACGACCGCGACCTGCTGGAACGTCATGGCCTCGACGAGTTCGATGCCCTATGGGCCAGGCGGCTCGATGCAGTGGATGAGCCGAACACGTCACAAGACGGTTGGAGCAGCGTTTTCAGGCTGGATCTTGAGGGTAATGGTTACTACCTCAAACGACAGAGCAACTACCTGACGCGGTCCTTGCACCGGCCGTTCGGTGAGCCCAGTTTTGCCCGTGAGTTTCGCAACATCAGCCGCTACCAGCAGTTGGGTATTCCAGCGCTGCAGGCGGCATTTTTTGGTGAGCGCAAGGTAGAGGGTGAAGTTCGGGCGATTCTGCTGACGCGTGCACTGGACGGCTGGAGTGATCTGGATTCGCTGCTGGAGCAGTGGTCGGGTCTCAGTGATGCGCAGCAGGCGGGGATTCTGCACGCCTGCGCGCTGCTTCTGCGTCGGCTGCACGATGTGGGTCATGTGCACGGCTGTTTTTATCCCAAGCACATCTTTTTGCGGCCTGTTGGCGATGGTTATCAGGGGCAACTGATCGATCTGGAGAAAACCCGGCCGCTGCTGTTTGGTCAGCGTGACCGGATCAAGGATCTGGAGCCGTTGGTACGCCGGGCGCCGGTCTGGACTTGTGAGGAGGTGCGGCTGTTGCTGGCAACTTATCTGAATCAGTCGGCGAATAGCTCGCGGGTCGAGCGTTGGGTGCAGCGTCTGATCGCTCGACGCAGCCACAAGGAGACGCGTTGATGCGTTTGTCTGAACTGAAAAACGCCGGTCGTACACCGGGATTGCCGTTGAGTATCGAATTGGCGGATGCCGCAGGCCCGGCGCAGTTGCAACTGCTCAGCGTGCTGCGGGTTTTACCGGGCCAGCGTTACGTGGGCGCCGCTGTTTGGCGTGGGCGTCCGGTGCTGGCCAAACTGTTGGTGGGCAGCAAGGCGGCGCGACATTTTCAGCGTGAGCTGGACGGTGTACGTCTGCTCTCCGCTCAAGGCTTGACCACACCGACGCTGTTGGCCGATGGCCTGAAGGACGGCGAGGGTGGCTGGCTGCTGTTCGACTTCCTCGAAGGCGCTGAAAGCCTCGGCGATGCCTGGAAGCAGGTCGAAGCGCTGCCGGCGCTGGCGGACGAGCAAGCCGCGGTGTTGGCCGAGGCGCTGGCCGCCATCGGTCAATTGCACAGCAAGGGCCTGTGGCAGGAAGACTTGCACCTGGACAACCTGTTGCGCCACGACGGCCAACTGTACCTGATAGACGGTGCGGGTATTCGGGTCGAGCAGGCTGGTCAGCCGTTGTCCCGGCAGAAAGTCCTGGAGAACCTCGGGGTGTTTTTCGCTCAACTGCCCAAATCGCTTGAGCCGTTCACCGAAGAATTGCTGGTGTATTACCTGTTGAGCAACGGCGAGCACGCCTTGCCACTGGAAGCTTTGCAGAAGCAGGTCGACAAGGTCCGCAGTTGGCGTTTGAAAGACTTTTTGGTCAAGGTCGGCCGCGAATGCACGTTGTTCAGTGTGCAGCGCGGGGCGTTCGGTTTGCGCGCGATTCCTCGTGAGGAAGAGGCGGTCATGCTGCCGGTGCTGGCGCAGGCCGATGCTTTGCTCGATCAGGGCCATCTGTACAAGACCGGCGGTGCGGCGAGCGTTGGCAAGGTCGAGGTGGCGGGTCGGACGCTGGTGGTCAAGCGCTACAACATCAAGGGCGTTGCCCATTGGTTCAAGCGCTTCTGGCGCCCGAGTCGCGCCTGGCATTCATGGCGCGAGGGTCATCGCCTGGCGTTCCTCGGTATCGCTACGCCCAAGCCGTTGGCGCTGTTGGAGAAGCGTTTTTTCTGGCTGCGCAGTCGGGCCTATCTGGTTACCGAGTATTTGTCGGGGCCGGACATTATTGAGCGTTTTGCGCCGTTCGTTGAGAGTGGTGAGGCGCCTGAAGCTGAGTTGCTGGCGCTGGATCACTTGTTTGCCGAGCTGATTCGTGAGCGGATCAGTCATGGGGATTTCAAGGGGCATAATCTGTTTTGGGACAAGGATCGCTGGTCGTTGATTGACCTGGATTCGATGTGTCAGCACGGTTCGGTCAGTAGTTTCGCTCCGGCGTATGCGCGGGATCGGGCGCGGTTCATGCGTAACTGGCCTGAGAGCAGTGCGCTGTATCGGGTGATTGATCAGCGGTTGCCCAAGAATGTGTAGGCGCTGAGCTTGCTTGCGGGGGCGGCCTGACAGCCGGCCTATCTCCCGCAGATGTACATCAATCAAAACTGTGGTAGCTGGCTTGCCTGCGAAGGCGGCCTGACAGCCGGCCTATCTCTTGCAGATGTACCCAATCAAAACTGTGGGAGCTGGCTTGCCTGCGAAGGCGGCCTGACAGCCGGCCTATCTCTTGCAGATGTACCCAATCAAAATTGTGGGAGCTGGCTTGCCAGCGAAGGCGGCCTGACAGCCGGCCTATCTCCCGCAGGTATACATATCCATTCCTGCGGTAACGGCCACTTAGGGTTTCGCCTGACGGCGACTCACTTTTTTTACAAGCGCCTAAAAAAAGTAAGCAAAAAAACGCTCGCCCCAAGCGTACGGCACCTCGCCTAGGCTCGGCGTTCCCTCGCTCCGGTGTCCATCAGGGGGCATCGCCTACGGTCTGCTGCGCGACGACCTCCTCTCGATGTGTCCGGCTGCGCCGTACGGCGCTGCGCGCCCACCCCCTGATGAACACCTCCACTCGGCCTCCCGAAGGGGCGGGTGGATCAAGATCAAAAGCAAAGCACGGCGGCCTACCGGCCGGCCTGAGTGGTAAGAGCGCGAACGGCGTTAGATTGATCGTTCCCACGCTCTGCGTGGGAATGCATCCTGTGACGCTCTGCGTCACGATTCGTGAGCTGAGGCAGAGCGTGGGAACGACCGCAATCATTCGCAGATGTACATCAATCAAAACGGTGGGACGGACCGGGCGGCCCTCCCACCGTGCGTGTTACGGCGCCTCTGGCTGATCGAAATTATCCAGTGCCCGGTTCACCAACAATTCCCCCAACGAGATCATCTGCTGAATCGCCAGCGCCACATGTCGGCGGGTGCCTTCCAGCTCAAACGCCAGGTCGCTCGCCAGCACATTGACCGAGGCGAGGGTTTCCGAGGCATGCGCCAGCAGGGTTTCATTGTCCAGATCAGGGATGACCGCGAAGATGTTGGAGGGGCGTTTGTCGGGCAGGTTGCCCTTGTCGAACGGTGGCTTGAGGTAGTGATCCAGCGCCCGCTCGGCAGCGTCGTGGAGTTTTTTCGAGTCGGTGGAGGCGTAAGGGGAAGTGCTTGGGGTTTCAGGCGGATTTGTAGTGATTTTGTCCATGATGACGCTCCTAGTGAAGTTGCGTCTAGAGTTGTCCGGATTCTCACGTCCGGTCGCTGAATGGGCAGCGACCCTCGAAGACTAGATATGCGCATTCCGACCGACAACCTGAAAACCATGTCGGACGCTTCTCTGGGTCCTACATTTATGGGCTTTTACACGATTTACCGGCAGGCTACCGACGGCAATATCAAGATTTACTGGCGAGCCGAACGGGGTTGAACGCGCTCGCGCACTGTCGTCCAAGGCGATCTCCCCGCGTCAAACAACCTCTGGGTCATTCCGGTCATCTTTACGCTATAATCCCGCCCTTTAGCTGTTTCTCGCCCTTTTGCGAGGACACATTATTTTCAGGCGCATGTCGCCTGCATGCAGACTTAAGAGGCTAGACCCCTGTGGCATTGACGATTCTTGGCCTGTCCGGCGCCCTTAGCCATGATCCTTCCGCAGCCTTGTACATCGACGGCAAGCTGGTCGCGGCCGCTGAAGAAGAGCGCTTCGTACGCGATAAACATGCAAAGAACCGCATGCCTTACGAATCGGCGAAGTTCTGTCTGGAACAGGCTGGCATCAAACCTTCCGACGTTGACGTAGTGGCGATCCCGTTCGCCCCGATCAGCCTGTTCGGCAAGGCCCGCTGGCACTACGCCAAGCGTTACTGGTACGCCCCGGATCGCGCGCTTGACGCGATCCTGATGGGCAACCGTCGCTACAAGCGCTATCGCAACAAGATTGTCTGGTGCCTCGAGCAACTGGGCTTCGATCCAAAGAAAATCAAGATCGAGCCGGTCGAGCATCACCTGGCTCACGCCTCCAGCGCCTACCACTGCTCGGGTTTCAAAGAGAAAACCGCGATCCTCGGGATCGACGGCAAGGGCGAGTACGCCACGACCTTCTTCGGTTATGGCGAGAACGGCAAGATCCACAAGATCAAGGAATTCTTCGATCCGGATTCCCTCGGTGGCCTGTACGGCGCGATCACCGAGTTTCTCGGTTTTGAAATGCTCGACGGCGAGTTCAAGGTCATGGGCATGGCGCCGTACGGCGACGCCAGCAAATATGATTTCTCCCGCCTGGCGTCGTTCGAAAACGGCGAGCTGGTGATCAACACTGAATACGCCAACGTCATCGGCCTGCGTCGCTACAAAGAAAAGGGCAAGGGTTTCTACTTCTCGCCGAAGCTGATCGAGTGGCTGGGTCCGAAACGCGAAGGCGATATCGCTGACGAGCCGTACATCCACTACGCCGCGAGCATGCAAGCGCTGTTCGAGAAACTGGCGTTGCAGATGATTGACTACTACCTGGGTGGCGTGCTCAAGGAAACCGGCAAGCTGGCGTTCGCTGGCGGCTGTGCGTTGAACGTCAAGCTGAACCAGAAAATCATCGCTCGCGACGACATCAAAGAGTTGTTCGTACAGCCTGCGTCCGGCGATGCCGGCACGGCGGTGGGGGCTGCGGCTTACGTGTCCCACGCCCGTGGCGTACCGGTCGAGAAGATGGAACACGTTTACCTCGGCCCGTCGTACAGCAACGAAGACGTGATCGCGGCCTGCGCCCGTCACCCGAGCGCGCCCAAGTGGCGCAAGCTTGTCGACATGCCGGAGAAGATCGCCAAAATCATGGTCGATGGCAATCCGGTGGCCTGGTTCCAGGGGCGCATGGAGTTCGGTCCGCGTGCGTTGGGCGGTCGTTCGATCATCGGTTGCCCGAGCGCCACTGGCGTGGCAGACCGGATCAACCACCAGATCAAGTTCCGCGAGCGCTGGAGGCCTTTCTGCCCGTCGATGCTCGACACCGTGGCACCGCAGATGATCAAGATCGATCACCCGGCACCGTTCATGACCTTCACCTTCGAAGTGGCTGAAGAGTGGAAAACCCGCGTGCCGGAAGTCGTCCATGAAGACGGTACTTCCCGTGCCCAGGTGCTCAAGCGCGAATACAACCCGCGCTACTACGACATGATGAAAGCGCTGGAAGTGCTGACCGGTAACGGCGTGTCGCTGAACACCTCGCTGAACCGCCGCGGCGAGCCGATGATCTGCTCGCCGACCGACGCCCTGAACATGTTCTTCGGTTCCGATCTACAGTATCTGATCATGGAAGACATTCTGGTGGTCAAAGACGGCGCGGACGCTTATGACACGCTCGGCTGAGCGCCATGTGCTGCAGTTCTGTCACGGCTATGACGGGCCGTTCCTGGACTGCGCCCGACAGTACGCGAGCCTGTTTGCAGGGTCTGGTTATCGAGTGACCACGGTGTTTCTCACCGGGGTTGCCGATGCAGACGTTGCGGCGGGCTGTGCGTCTGATGAAGTGCTGTTCATGGAATACAGCTCCAAGGCCATTCGCGGCCTGAAGCTTTCGGCGATTGCCGATCTGCGCAAGATCGCCCAGTCGCGCAATTTCAGTTTTTGTATCGCCCACCGTTTCAAGCCAATCTACATCGCCTTGCTTGGTACGGCGCTGCCGGTAATTGGTGTGCACCACGCCTTTGGCGATTACCAGCGGCGGACGCGCAAGCTGTTCGCGCATATTTTTCGCAAGCGTCTAAGCCTGCTCGGGGTTTCCGATGCGGTCCGCGACGAGATGCGCCGTTGTTTGCCGAAGTGGCCGGCGGCGCGGATTCAAACCCTCTACAACCGCATCGATGTCGACGCGTTGCAGGCCACTCAGGTGTCCTTCGATGAGGCGCGTGATGCCTTGGGGCTGTCGCCGGATGCGTGGGTGATCGGCAACGTCGGTCGCCTGCACCCGGACAAGGACCAGGCCACTTTGCTGCGCGGCTTTGCTCAGGCCTTGCCGCGTTTGCCGGTCGGCAGTCAACTGGCGATTCTTGGCACCGGACGTCTGGAGCAGCGGCTTAAGGATCTGGCTCGTGAAATCGGTATTGGTGACCGTGTGCTGTTTCTCGGTCAGGTGCCGGAGGCGCGTCGCTACTTCCGGGCTTTCGATGTGTTTGCCCTGAGTTCCGACCACGAGCCGTTCGGCATGGTGCTGCTCGAAGCCATGGCCGCCGGTGTGCCATTGCTGGCCACCGCGTGCGGCGGGGCTGCGGAGGTGGTCGAAGGTGTCGGTATTTTGTTCCCGCAGGGGGATGTCGAGCACCTGGCGCAGGGCCTGCAACATCTGGCGGTGATGAATCAGCACGAGCACCAGGTCTGCGCCGAAATGATGCTTGATCGCCTGCGCGAGCGCTTCTCGGATCGCGCAGTGCGCGAGGCGTTCTGGCGTCTGCCGCACGTCCTTGAACTGACGGCGAGGGCCTGATGCTCAACCGATTTCAAGGCTGGCGCGAGCGTGGCTGGTCCGTTGTCGATGCGTCGACGTATAGCGATGCCTGGCAGCGTTTTGGCGGTAGCGTTGCAACTCATCCACTGGTGGTCGAACGCCTGGCGCAGTTGGCCGATATTCCGGTGCGTTACCTGGCCTGGGAACAGGGTGGCGAACTGAAAGCCGCGATCCCGACCTGGGGTCGCGACCTGGCATTGTCCAAAGACGTGCTCAAGCGTAATGGCAAAAAAGGTTTGTTCGATCTCGGCAACGCTGAATTCATCCTGCCGGCTGCGGCCGACGCGCAAGCGCTGCTGCGGCACCGCGGGCGCTACTTGTCGGCGTTGAATGAAGGTCGCTTTGCCGGTCTCAAGCTGCAAGCCGAACAACTGGCCATGGCCCGCGCACCTGAAGAACTGTCGAAGAAGTTTCGCTACAACCAGCGCCGTGAACTGCGCTTGCTGGAAGAGGCCGGTGGCGTGATACGGCCGGTCAGCGACTTTTCCAGTCAGGAACTGGCGGCGATCTACTGCGATTTGTTCCAGCGCCGCTGGGGTTTTCCGGCGACCGGTGCACCGCGTATGGGCGAGGTGCTCGAGCTGCTGCGCGAGCTGATGATCGGCTCAGTGATTTTCCTCAACGATGCGCCGATTGCGATTCAATTGGTCTACCGTGTTGAAGCGCCAGAGTGGATCAGCGTCGAGTACATCAACGGTGGCGTCGACCCCGAGACTCGCGAGTTCAGCCCCGGCAGCGTATTGAGTTTTCTCAATACGCAAAGCGCCTGGGAGCACGCGCGGGCAATCGACAAACCGCTGCGCTTTTCCTTCGGGCGTGCTGATCGTGAATACAAGGACCGCTGGTGCAACCCTGTGCCGGTGTTCACCGTATGAGCCAGACCATGAGCCTGCCACTCAATCGCAAGCAGCAACTGCTCAAGCGTCATCGACGTAACAAGCGCATCGGTCTGTTGATCGGTGTCTTGCTGTTGATTGCCGTTGGCCTGCTGGTCACCTGGTGGCTGCCGCTGGTACTCGCGGTCCTGGCCTGGGTTGCCCATGAAGCGTGGTTTGCCGACCATTTGTTTTACTCGCCCAAGGACGATTACCAGTACAGCTTCCCGCCGTACACGCAGCAGCCCAAGGTCCGGCTGGAGGGTGCGCGTCTGCTGCTGGACGACGGCGTCATCCTGACCGACGACACCACGCTGGTACTGGCACTGCGGGTAAAAAGCACCTGGCTGGGACGCTTTATCGATCCAGCAGTCGAGTTGTCGGGTAGCGATAATCCAGACCGACAAGCCTTCGAACGTGGTGTAGACGGCCTGCGTTACCTCAATCTCAGTGGTCAGGCGCATGTTCTGTCGCAGGGCGATTTGCGCGTGCGCGGGCGTTTTTGCCGATTGCTCGGCGAGCCCGTGCTCTGGTCGTTCGAACAACCGGATTACCGCCGTCAGCGAGTGATGGTGATCGCGCCTCACGCCGACGATGCGGAGCTGGCCGCTTTCGGTTTGTACAGCCAGGCCGACGAGGCCTGGATTGTCACGTTGACCGCCGGCGAAATTGAATCCGGGCACTATCAGCAGATGGGGCTGAACGCCGTCGAGGCGTCGCGCATCAAAGGCCGCTTGCGTGCCTGGGACAGTATTGCGGTGCCGCGCTGGGCCGGCGTGCCTGAATCGCGGTGTGTGCAATTGGGGTATTTCTGCCTGCAATTGCCAGCCATGCAGGCGGCGCCGGACCAACCGGTGGGCTCGCGTGAAGCGAATCTGAACGACACGCGACTGTTTCGCCAACTCAATCCGTTCGCGTTGCCAGGTGACTGCGATGGTGCGCCGACCTGGAATAACCTGCTGGCCGATCTGCGCGAACTGCTGCTCAAGGCGCGCCCTGAAGTGATCGTCCTGCCGCACTCCTCGCTGGATCCGCATCCCGATCACATCTGTGCACAGCATGCCGTGCTGGAAGCCTTGAAGGGGCTTGAGTGGCAGCCGACTACACTGCTCGGATACGCGAACCATCTGCACGATAATGATCGCTGGCCAATGGGTGATTCCGAGGCCGGGATCGCGTTACCGCCGGTGTTCGATCCGGCGCACGTGCTACAACCATATTGCCTGGCATTGTCGATCGGGCAGCAGCGCGACAAGGCTATGGCGCTGGGGATGATGCATGACTTGCAGCCGCGTGCGCCGTTCAAGCGTCGGATGCGTCGCGGGTTGCAGCGTCTGCTGGCAGGGCGTTCAGGCTCGCCTTACGGCGAGAACGAATTTTTTCGCAAGGCTGTGCGTCGGCATGAGTTGTTCTGGCGTTTGTAAATGGCTGTCGCATGGAGTCTTTCTGCCAGGGCAGAAGGGTGGTTTCAGGTTTTTGTCGGGCTGTTCAATGCTGCAAGGAAGACAATGAAGGTTCTATTTCTGGTGCAGAAAGAACAGCGGGCCATTCTGGACCGTTTGTACGAAGGTGTGGCCGCTCATTGCGAATGCGACCTGCGCTGGTTGAGCAGTGATGAACAGCGCAACCTGCGTGGCTATTTTCGGCGTGAAGTGGACGTGTCGCGCTATGACCGTATCGTGTTCTTCCTGCGGTTCAAGCAGGAAATCCGCCAGGTCGGGTTCATTCGCACGATTCCCAATCTGGTGATTCTCGAACACGATGCCTACCAGAACTACATTCCCTGCAAGTACACCGGCAAGTTCAGTGCGCATTACCGCCGCCTGCCGTGGGCGCGGGTGATCAGTTCCGGTTTCGTGGTCGCTTCGCGTTTACGCGAAGAAGACTTTGACGCGGTGTTCGTGCCCAAGGGCTATGACCAGACTCTGTTGCAGGATCAGGGGCGTGAGCGCGATATCGAACTGGCCTTCGTCGGCAGTACCAATAGCGTGGCGTACAGCGGTCGCAAAGCGCTGCTCGATGAGTTGGCGGGTGTCGAACCCTTGGTGGTGACTCGTACCCATTCCGGTGACGAATATCGCGACACGCTCAATCGTATCCGCTTCTTCGTCAGTGCCGACGTTGGTATGGGCGAATTCATGATCAAGAACTTTGAAGCGATGGCCTGTGGCTGCGTATTGTTGGCCTTCGATCAGGGGGATGCGGAAACTCGGGCTCTGGGGCTGCAGGATATGCACAACGTGGTGCTCTATCGGGATATCCCGCAACTGCAGGAAAAACTCGCCAGGCTGCGTGCCGATCCTGAGTTGGCTTCGATCATTGCCCGAAACGGACGCGATCTGGCGGTCAGTCAATTCAGCTTCGCACGTATTGGTCAGCGTATTGTCGAAGAGCTCCAGCCGGTTTTGAGGCCTCGGGCCGCATTGAGTCTGATCGAACGGTTACGCCTGAAACTGGGCATTTGACAGGGTTTTCAAATCATTGAAAGTGCTCGAAATTATAAGAAAACGTGCCATCAGCCGATGCGAAAAAAGGCTTTCCGCTCGATGAGTATCCTTAATGTCATGTGGTCCGGGGGGGCTGCCTATGCCTCTGTCCACAAGGTTCATCTGCAGATACTTGCTCAGGTAGAACCCGCGACACCGATCAATACCTGGCTGTTGCAAGGTAGTGCGCGCGGCTGTGTCGCCGAACTCGGTGAAACGCGGGAGTGGCATCTGTCATCCAATCAACTCAAGGGCAGGCGTTTCTGGAAGTTGTTGACGCTGTGGATGCAGGCGCGTTTTTATTACGCCCTGAATCAAAGTGACGTGCGCGTGCTGTTGCTCGACGGCTTAGGCACGGCTCGTGCCCTGTTACCGGTCCTCAAGAAGCTGCCGCAGTTGCGCGCGGTGGTGCTTTTTCATGGCGCGACCCGGATCAGCGCAGCCGATCGCAAGTTGCTTTCACGGCTTCCCGCTTCACAGCTGACCCTTGCGGCGGTTTCGCAAACCCTGGCCAACGCACTTGAGGCCGATTTACAGATCCCCATCGTCACGTTGCGCAGTGCGCTCGATCCACTGGCTTTTCGTTCCCGGCTGCTTTCTCGTGAGCAGGCGCGTGCTCGGTTGCAATTGCCAGCCGACAACACACCTGTCGTGGGGGCTGTAGGGCGCCTGGTTGGCAAAAAAGGCTTTGCATGCCTGATCGAAGCCTTTGCCAAGGCGCTGACACAGCGCCCGCAGTTGCGCCTGGTGATTATCGGGGAAGGTCAGGCAAGGGCTGCGCTGGAGGCGCGGGTCAACCAGCTTGGGTTACGCGACAAGGTGCTGTTGCCCGGAAACCTGGAGGATGCAGCGACGCTTTTTCGGGCTTTCGACTGGATCGCAATCCCGTCACTTGAGGAAGGTCTTGGCTTGATCCTGCAAGAGGCGGTAATGGCCGGTGTCCCGGTGCTGTCCAGCGATTTGGCAGTGTTTCGCGAGCAATTGGCAGGGGCGGGCTGTTACGCCACGCCAGAGGATGTGACCGCCTGGAGCGAGGCGTTAATACAGGCGTTTAGTGTCGCTTCTGAATCGGTCACTGCGGCTCAATCCACTGTACTTTCTCCGGACGACGCCTGGCTGGATTTCAGCCAGGTTGCCCGCAAGCTGTTGTCATGCGCAAAGTAGGATTTGCTCCAGCGTCTGCATCGGAAAGCTTTCGTTCAGCTTCTCTCGATCAATATACCGTGCGAAGTGTTGCAGGTTGCGCTTGACCAGGTGTTGCGGCAGCGGTCCGCGCAAGAAGCGCATGTCGGCGACGTCGATCAGGCCGAGCTGGTTGCCTGGAGTCACGACGATGTTGCCCAGGTGCAGCGAGCGAAAGTAGACCCCGGCTGCATGGAGTTCGCGGATGAATGCGGTCAGCGTCGGCAGGGTCTGTTGCCAGTCGAAGTCGTCTTTGCCTGCCAGCTGGCGCAGGGTTTCTCCTGGCAGGGGACGGTAAAGCACGGCCGTCATGCCAGGCGTATCCAGTTGATGGAGTGTGAGCGTCTGAAGGGTGGGAATGCCGAGTTTTTCGAGTCGGGCGGCATTGTCGATGAATCGCTTTGAATAGGGGCGAAACAGTGCTGACGAAAGAAGCCGCTTGCGGCGAAACAGTTTGAGAATATTCCCGTCCGGCAGAAGAAATACTTTCGGGCCGAAGCTGTCGGCTTCTAGTACTCTGGCGCCTTTAATCATCTGATTTAAAGCGGCTTGTGGAAGCCGGAAGCATTGCATGTGGAGAGCCTTGTAGAAATTGCGGGCGTATTGGCGATCAATGATGCCGAAAAGTTGCTGTTTTCACCATGTCGGCTTGGCGATCGGACCATTTAACGAGGAAAGGTCAATGCAGGAAACGCGTTGGGCGCAGGTATGGATGGCGACTGGATTGTTCTGGTTTTTGACTGCCATTGCTTTTGCGCCGACCAATAAGCTTTATCAGCAAGGGTTGACCGTGTTTCTCTGGTTGCCGGCAATGTTTTTTGCCTGGTCGGCACGTACTCGGTTATTTGAGCTTTGGCAAGCACAGCGGGTGTTTTGCCTTGGGCTGCTCGGGCTGGTGCTATGGTCGTTGATCAGCGTTTCGTGGACTCATGATGATGACCTGACGCGGGGCGCCAAGCGCATATTGTACATCGTGGTGTTCCTGTTGTTTTTTCCGGTATTTGCCAATGCCCGTCCGGAGCGTGTCGTGCGTGTCATGCAATGGGGTGGCCTGGGCCTGGCATTGAGTGCACTGTTGGCGGCCATCAAGTTTTATCTGATCGACGGCAACACCTGGACGGCGCGCGTTGAAGGGTTGGGGGAGTTGAGTCACCCGATTCTGGGCGGTTACGTACTGGGAGTGGCGGCGGTCTGGATGATCCATTGGGTACCCCGGACCCGTTGGCTCCAAGGTGTCTGGTTGGTTGCCGTGGGTTTGCTCGCAGGTTTTGTCGTGCTGTCCCAGAGTCGTGGCGCCGCGCTGGCCCTGTTGCTGACGCTGGTGGCAATGCCCATTTGGTGCCGCAACCGACGTAGCTGCATCATCGCTATTGGCGCACTGGTGCTGGCGATGCTGGCGTTCTGGCTCCTCGAGCCGCTGGTACTGGCTCGCGGTACTTCGTACCGACCACAAATATTGATGGCCAGTCTGCACATGATCGCTGCGCATCCCGTGCGTGGACTGGGGTTGGAGTCTGGCTATACGGTGCTTGCCGAAGGCATCGAATTTGATCATGCGCACAACCTGTTCACCCATATCGCAATCGAATTGGGGCTGCCAGGGCTCTTGCTGTGGTGTGTGATCTGGTTTGCGGTATTGCGTGAAGCATGGCGAGCCCGTGAAACGCTGTATGGTCAGGGTATCATCGGGATCTGGCTGTTCTCGTTTCTGGCCATGCAGTTCGATGCGGCCAGCATCAGTGGATCACCACGAGCCGAATGGTTCATCAGCTGGCTACCGGTTAGCCTGGCCAGCCTTTTGGTATGGACACAGGCCAAATACAAAGCCTGTGATAAAATTTCGCGTTCAACCTAATCAGTGAGCTCTACGATGAGTGCAGCACCGCCCAATGCGGAACAGGAATCAAGCCTGAAAATCTATTTGCGACTGTTGGGGTATGTAAAACCCTACGTTGGCATTTTCCTGTTGAGTATCGTGGGCTTTGTGATATTTGCCTCCACCCAGCCGATGCTGGCCGGGATTCTCAAGTATTTCGTCGATGGCTTGAGCAACCCTGAAGCAGTGCTCTTTCCCCACACTCCGTATCTACGGGAGTTGAAGTTGCTGGTTGCCGTGCCGCTGTTGATCATCTTGATCGCAGCCTGGCAAGGGCTTGGTTCGTTCCTGAGTAACTACTACCTGGCCAGAGTTTCCCTGGGGCTGGTTCATGACTTGCGGGTGGAGTTGTTCAACAAGCTGCTGGTGTTGCCTAACCGTTATTTCGATACCCACAACTCCGGGCATCTGATTTCCCGTATCACCTTCAACGTGACCATGGTGACCGGTGCTGCAACAGACGCCATTAAAGTGGTGATTCGCGAAGGTCTGACCGTAGTTTTTCTGTTCGGCTACCTGTTGTGGATGAACTGGAAGCTCACCCTGGTGATGCTGGCGATTCTGCCGCTGATTTCCTTCATGGTCGGCAATACCAGCAAGAAATTTCGCAAGCAGAGCAAGAAGATTCAGGTGGCGATGGGCGACGTGACTCACGTCGCGTCTGAAACCATTCAGGGCTATCGAGTGGTTCGCAGCTTCGGTGGTGAAAGCTACGAGCAACAGCGCTTTGCCAAAGCCAGTCAGAGCAACACCGACAAGCAACTGCGCATGACCAGAACCAGTGCGATCTACACCCCTGCACTGCAACTGGTGATTTATAGCGCCATGGCGGCATTGATGTTCCTGGTGCTGTTTCTGCGTGGTGATGCGACGGCTGGTGATCTGGTGGCCTACATTACGGCGGCGGGTTTGTTGCCCAAGCCGATTCGTCAGCTGTCCGAAGTCAGCTCGACTATTCAGAAAGGCGTGGCTGGTGCTGAAAGCATTTTCGAACAACTCGATGTCGAGCCGGAGCTCGATGCTGGCACCATCGAGCGCGAGCGTATCAGCGGTCGTCTGGATGTACACAACCTGAGTTTCACTTACCCGGGCACTGATCGCGAGGTATTGAAAAACATCAGCTTCACTGCGGCGCCGGGGCAGATGATCGCACTGGTTGGACGCTCGGGAAGTGGCAAGTCGACGCTGGCCAGCCTGATCCCGCGTTTCTATCATCATGAAACGGGGCAAATACTGCTCGATGAAGTAGAGATCGAAGACTATCGCCTGCGTAACCTGCGCAAGCATGTCTCTCAGGTCACACAACACGTCACCCTGTTCAACGATACCGTGGCCAACAACATCGCCTACGGTGATCTGGCCGGGGCTCCTCGTGCAGACATCGAGAAAGCAGCACAAGATGCCTATGCGATGGACTTCATCTCCCAGTTGCCACACGGCCTGGACACTGAGGTCGGCGAGAACGGGGTATTGCTGTCCGGTGGTCAGCGTCAGCGTCTGGCCATTGCTCGCGCCTTGTTGAAAAACGCACCGTTGCTGATTCTCGACGAGGCGACTTCGGCACTGGATACCGAGTCCGAGCGGCATATTCAGGCAGCGCTGGATAAGGTCATGAAGGGTCGTACCACGCTGGTGATCGCACACCGGCTGTCAACTATCGAAAAGGCCGATCTGATCCTGGTGATGGACCACGGTGAAATTGTCGAGCGTGGTACACACGCCCAGCTTCTGGCACAGGGTGGGTACTACTCGCGTCTGCATGCCATGGGGCTGGACGAGCCTTCTCCGGTGGACATAGCCTGACCTCGACGCCAGGGTGAGCATCGCTCACCCTGTCATCCTCCAGGGCGCGCAACGCGTCCGGCGATTTGTATCCAGCCCTTTACATACTTGACCAAGCCTAAATAATTCTGCGTGCCGTGCTTGTTATGGTTCCTGCTTCGATTGTGAATGCAAACGGGAAGGACCACTTTCTCGTGCGGGGACTGGAATGTTGCAACGTCACCTCTGGAAACTACTCCCCAAAACACAGCGCACCTTTTTGCTGGGCCGTTTGTCGGTCGTTGACCGGCAAGCCGTGAACAAGTCGATGTCAGGCAATACCGTTTTTCCTGCGCACTTTCAGCAGCGTTCATGCCTGTTCATCCATGTTCCGAAATGTGCCGGCAGTAGTGTGTGCTCGGCGTTGTTCAACGGTTGGACGCCTGGACACCTGCCGCTGTACTGGTATGAACAGCAGTTTCCCGAACACTACGCTGGCAGCTTCAAGTTTGCGTTTGTCCGCGACCCCTTGGAGCGGGTTTATTCCGCCTATGCTTATTTGCGCGGCAACCAGTTGCCGCAACGGGATGAATCGGCTCGGCTGTTGGTCAACAGTTACCGGGACTTTGATGATTTCGTCGGGCGTTGGTTGCACCCGGATAACATCCATAAACAGCTTCATTTCGCACCGCAAACCGACTTTTTGAATGACTCCATGGGGCGCATGGCGATGGATTTCGTCGGCTATCAGGAACATCTGGAACGCGACTTTCAGCTGCTCTGCCAGCATCTCGACATGACGTCATCGTTGCCTCATCTGAATATCTCGCAAGAGCGTCGCGCTGAGCCCGTACGCGATTTTTGCTCGGTGCGCACACGGCGCCTGGTACGGCGTGTCTATCAGCGTGATTACGAGGTTCTTGGTTATGAATGAGTCGCCGCTCATTGCTGCACATTCGTCGAGCATTCGCCCCTTTGCATTGTCGTTGTCACCCTCGGCCCGAGCAGCGCTCAAGCATCAGCAACCGTGTTGTCTGTGGCTGACGGGGCTGTCGGGCGCTGGCAAGTCGACCTTGGCCAATGCACTCGAGTTGCAGCTCAATGAGCAGGGGCACCACACCTTTGTGCTGGATGGCGACAACGTGCGCAACGGTTTGTGCAATGATCTGGGCATGGACTCTGCAGCGCGCAAGGAAAATATCCGGCGTATTGCTGAAGTGGCGCGGTTGATGGTCGACGCGGGGTTGATTGTGATTGTCTCGGCGATTTCGCCGTTTCAGGCCGATCGAGCCTCGGCCAGAGCCTTGTTCCGCACGGACGAGTTTCTTGAGGTGTATGTCAGCACGCCGTTCGACATCTGCGCCCGGCGCGATCCCAAGGGCTTGTACCAAGCCGCACTGCAAGGGCGAATCAAGGACTTCACCGGTCTCGACAGCCCTTATGAGGCACCGCAGCAGGCGGACTGTGAAATCAACACCGACGAGGTTGGACTGGCCGACGCCGTGCAGCATGTTCTGGCTGTTTTGCTTAAAAAATGAACAATATGGCGGCGTGATACACAGCTGTTGAAGCTGTCGAACTAGGCAGCGTTCACCCTGTGCTAATATCGCGCCCCTGTTCATTTTGTATGTGGGTTGCACCATGAAGTTGTCCATGCCGCGATTCGATCAAGCCCCTGTCTTGGTGGTCGGCGATGTCATGCTCGACCGTTACTGGCATGGTGGTACCTCACGGATTTCTCCTGAGGCGCCGGTGCCGGTGGTCAAGGTCGAGCAAATCGAAGACCGCCCGGGCGGTGCTGCCAACGTTGCCTTGAACATTGCCGCGCTCGGCGCGCCGGCGTCCCTGGTCGGTGTGACCGGTGATGACGAAGCCGCTGACAGCCTGACCAATAGCCTGAAAGGCGCCGGTGTACGTGCATTGTTCCAGCGCATCGCGCATCAGCCGACCATCGTCAAACTGCGGGTCATGAGTCGTCACCAGCAATTGCTGCGTATCGACTTCGAAGAACCGTTTGCTACCGACGCGCTGGCGCTCGGGGCTGAAGTCGACGGCCTGCTCGAAGGTATCAAGGTACTGGTGTTGTCCGACTACGGCAAAGGTGCGCTGAAGAACCACCAGGTATTGATCCAGGCCGCACGTGCCCGTGGCATTCCGGTGCTGGCGGATCCCAAAGGCAAGGATTTCTCGATTTACCGCGGTGCAAGCCTGATCACCCCGAACCTCAGCGAGTTTGAAACCATTGTTGGCGGTTGTGCCGATGAGCACGATCTGGTCAGCAAGGGCGCGAAGCTGATGCACGACCTTGATCTCGGCGCCTTGCTGGTAACGCGAGGCGAGCACGGCATGACCTTGCTGCGTCCCGATCATCCGGCGCTGCACTTGCCCGCACGGGCCCGTGAAGTATTCGATGTGACCGGTGCCGGTGATACGGTGATTTCTACGTTGGCGGCGGCGATTGCTGCTGGCGAAGAACTGCCGCACGCAGTAGCCCTGGCCAACCTGGCTGCTGGCATCGTGGTCGGCAAGCTGGGTACGGCGGCCATCAGCGCTCCGGAACTGCGTCGCGCGATTCAGCGTGAAGAAGGTTCCGAACGGGGTGTCCTGGGCCTGGAGCAGTTGCTGCTGGCCGTCGACGATGCGCGTGCGCACAAAGAGAAGATCGTCTTTACCAATGGCTGCTTCGACATCCTCCATGCGGGCCACGTGACCTATCTTGAGCAGGCGCGGGCGCAGGGCGATCGATTGATCGTTGCGGTCAACGACGATGCGTCGGTGAGCCGCTTGAAAGGTCCTGGGCGGCCGATCAACAGCGTTGACCGACGCATGGCGGTACTGGCGGGTCTGGGTGCAGTGGACTGGGTGATCAGCTTCCCTGAAGGCACACCGGAAAACCTCCTGGCGCAGGTCAAGCCGGACGTGCTGGTCAAGGGCGGCGATTACGGGATCGACCAAGTGGTCGGCGCCGACATCGTCAGCGCTTATGGCGGAACAGTGAAAGTGCTGGGGCTGGTGGAAAACAGCTCGACGACGGCAATTGTCGAGAAGATCCGCAAGACCTGAAACGACGCTGCAAGGGGCTTGCTGTGGCGAGGGGGCTTTTGTGGCGAGGGGGCTTGCCCCCGCTGGGCCGCGAAGCGGCCCTAAGTTCTCAGTCGCGCATATCTGCTAGATTTCATGCGCTGGATTGCGCCTGCTTCGCAGGCGAACGGGGGCAAGCCCCCTCGCCACAAAAGCCCTGTATTTACAGTCTGTGATGCCGGGTTAGCGTGCCACCTTGCGTGGCACGATTTTCTTCAGCAGCAGTTTGGCCTTGCCGGTCAATCGGCTGAAACCCGATGCCTTGCCCGGTTGGCTCAAGCCCTGCTGCCTGAGCCAGTCCTTCCAGCGAATCCGCTCGTCACGCACCAGCCAGCCTTCCTGCTGTGCAAAACTTTCTGCCAGATACAGTCCGCGTGTGCTTGCCGGGTAGAGCTGATCTTTTTTCAGGATATAGAGCTCGGGCAATGGCTGGCCGTCCTCAAGCGGCATCAGGTACAGGTCGGGGCGCTTGCGATCCAGTCGCGCGACGAGCTGATCGCCTTCAAGGCGTTCATCGACATGAAACAGGCTCAGGGATTTGGCTTCCTTGGGCACGTCCAGGCGCAAATCGTAGATCAACTGCAACGAAGCCGTGGGCAGATGCACGTAGGCTCGTGGGCGTTCGATCAACTGCATGTTGGCGCAGCGCACCGGACGTGCAGCGCCAGACAGCGGCGTCAGGCGGAACGGCAGCGCCTCGCGGTAATGCAGCGCGCTGGCGTAGGGCGCTGGCAGCCAGGTGTCATTGAAGCGCCCGCCAAGCCAGCCTTCGGGGGTTTCCAGCAGGCATTCTTCGGCGATCTCCTGAATTGCCGTGTGCAACGGCAGGTTCAGCTCGTGAGCCGGCACATAACCCGAGATCAGTTTGAGCACCACGTCGCCACGGTCCTGACGGCGCTGGCGGACCAGCACCCAGTAATCGCGATTCTGCCAGTGCAGGGTCAGCCGTACCGAGACGCCGAGGTTGGCCAACTCCAGCGAAAAGTGTTCTGGATTGGCCACCGTGACCGGGCGCCGACGTTGCAGGGTCTGGGAGAAATTCAGCGGCCTGCCGACACTCTGATAACTCAGGCCTTCGGGAGTCGCTTCGACGTATAACGGCAGGGTCTTGAAGTTGCTGGGATTCTTTCTTATGAGCGTTCGCGGCATGTCGGCTCCTTCTTGCGTCGGGGTCGGCCGCCTCGGCGGCTGTTCAACGACTACGTAGGACTTGAGCAACAGTCGCCACATTGTGGGCGAGGTGCAGCGGATTAATGGTCCCGACAATAGCACTGGCGACACCGGGTTGCGCGAACAACAATTCGAAGCTGGCGCGTACCGGGTCCACACCGGGGCTGAGGCAGGCGTGACCGCTGGCCAGAGCCTTCTTCACCAGAATGGCTTTGCCGTGGGCAGCAGCGTAGTCGATGACCGGCCGCTCGGCCTGCTCGTTGAGATTGTAGGTGACCATGGCGCAATCGCCTTGTTCCAGAGCCTTCAACCCGCCATCAACGGTCTTGCCGGAAAACCCGAACCCGCGAATCTTGCCTTCGCGCTTGAGCTCGGCGAGGGTCTGGTAGACCTCGCACTCGTTGAGAATCGCCAGATCATTGCCGTCCGAGTGCACCAGCACCAGATCGATAAAGTCGGTTTCCAGGCGTTTCAGGCTGCGCTCGATGGAAAAGCGTGTGTGGGCAGCGCTGAAGTCGTGGTGCGACAGGCCGTCGGCGAATTCTTCACCGACCTTGCTGACAATCACCCACTCCTGACGCTGACCGCGCAGCAGCGGGCCGAGGCGTTCTTCGCTGCGGCCATAGGCGGGCGCGGTATCGATCAGGTTGATGCCCAGGTCGCGGGTCAGCTTGAGCAGCCTGCGCGCTTCGTCATCGTCCGGGATCTGGAAGCCGTTGGGGTATTTCACCCCTTGGTCGCGACCAAGTTTCACCGTGCCCAGGCCCAATGGCGAAACCAGCAGGCCAGTACTGCCCAGCGGGCGATGCAGATCGTGCAGGGTGGCTTGGCTCATGGCAGCAGTTGCTCCCAGGCAGGCACGCCCATCGGTGGTTTTGGCAGGGTTGGCAACGGCGCCGGATGGCTTGGCTGGATGCCGTCGCGTTGCAGCGACGCCATTACCCGGTCAGCGAAGTCCGGTGCCAGCGCCAGTTTGGTCGGCCAGCCCACCAGCAGGCGATCCTGCTCGGCGAGGAAGGCGTTGTCGGGTCGGCTCAGGCCCGATTGCAGTGGCTCGGCGCGCTCGACCCGCAAGGTCGCCCATTGCGCCTGGCTGAGGTCGACCCACGGCAGCAGGTTGCCGAGTTCTTTCTGCGCGGCGGCTATTTGCGCGGCGGGTTCACGAGCCACGCCTTCGGCTTCGGCGATATCACCGCCCAGGTACCAGACCCATTGACCATCGGCGGCCGGGTGGGTGGTGACGGTGATGCGCGGCTTCGGCCCGCCGCCCAGGCAGTGGGCGTAGAGCGGTTTCAGGCTCGGGCCTTTGACGATGACCATGTGCAGCGGCCGACGTTGCATGGCTGGCTGGCTCAGGCCGAGCGCCGTGAGCAAGTCAGCGTTGCCAGCGCCAGCGCTGAGGACGATGCGCTGTGCACGGATCTCACGCTCGTCAACGCGCAGACCGACCAGCTCACCATTTTCCAGCAGTGGCTCGATCTTCTGCCCGGCCAGCAGGCCGTCACCGGCAAGCTCAGCCAGACGTCCGATCAGGCTTGGCACATCGACCACCAGTTCCGCGAGGCGATAGACCTTGCCCTTGAAGCGCTTGTCTTGCAGGGCCGGCGGCAACTGCTCGCCTTTGACCTGATCAACCCGACCGCGCACCGCTTTGCTGGCGAAGAAACTGGTGAGGTTGCCGGCGAGGGTGCCGGGGGACCACAAATAGTGGGCTTCGGACAGCAGACGCACGCCGGACAGGTCCAGCTCGCCGTCGCCGGCCAAGGCTGTACGCCAACGGCGCGGCATGTCGGCAATCGCTTCGGAAGCGCCGGTCAACGCGCCATGCAGCGCGTACTTGGCGCCGCCGTGGATGATCCCCTGGGACTTCACGCTCTGCCCGCCGCCGAGGCTGGCACTTTCCACCAGTACGGTCGAGAAACCCTGGCGACGCAGGCGTGCGTTCAGCCAGAGGCCGGCGACACCAGCGCCGACAATCAGTACGTCGGTGGAAATAACGGATGGCATGCAGCGACCTCAGAGTTCAGGACTAGAGGCGCAGTATACAGACTCGACGAATAGAGGTTTTGCTGGCGATCAATACCGCCAGCAACGGTGAGAGTCACTGTGGCGAGGGGGCTTGTCGGAACGCCGCACCGCCCCGTTCGGCTGCGAAGCAGTCGTAAACGTGGCTGTCTCGCAGTGTCAGAAAAAAACCGGTCGCAGATTTTGGGGTGGCTTCGCCACCCAACGGGGGCAAGCCCCCTCGCCACAGTAGATTTTTAGTGGCCGGCGGTTTTCGAGAACAGCTGGATGACCACCACGCCCAGGACAATCAGCGCCATGCCGAGCATGGCCGGGATGTCGAGTTTCTGGTCGTAGAGAAACAGCGCCGCGATGCTGACCATCACGATCCCCATACCGGCCCATACCGCGTAGGTGACGCCAACCGGAATGGTGCGCACCACCAGGGTCAGCATCCAGAACGCAATGCCGTAACCAACGATGATCAACAGCAAAGGGAGTGGCGTGCTCAGGCCCTTGACCGCTTTCATCGATACGGTGGCGATCACTTCGGCGCAGATGGCGATAGCCAGGAGGTAGTAAGCGTTCATGGTGTGATCCTCGTATTTTGGCCTGCTTGATGAGATCGGCATTCTAGAGGCTTTCGAGATGGGGTAAAGTCATTACCTATCTGATTTGAAGATGGGTTGAGCCATGAGTGTGCAATGGAGTCTGGAGCAGATGCGTTTGTTCGTCAGCGTGGCCGAGCAGCGTTCGTTTTCGGCGGTCGCGCGCGATCAACGCAAGGCACAGTCGGCGGTCAGTAGTGCCATAGCACTGCTTGAAGCAGACCTTGGCTTGAACCTGTTTGACCGCAGTAGCGGCCGCCAGCCGCGCTTGACCGAAGCAGGCAGCGCGTTGCTCGAAGAAGCACGAGAAGTGCTGCGCCAGTGCGAGCGCCTCAACGGTCGGGCGCTGGCGTTGATGCGGGGTCAGGAAGCGCGGCTGCGTCTGGCGCAGGATGAGGCCATGCCTTATCAGCCGGTGCTCGACAGCCTCGAAGCATTGGCCGAGCAATTTCCCAGCCTGGAAGTGCAACTGGCCAGCGCCGCCCAGGGCGATGTGGCGCGCAAACTGGTGGAGCGCCGGGCTGATCTTGGCTTGCTGTTTTATCACGAACAGATTCCCGAAGCCCTGGAACGTCGGGTGCTGGGCAGCGTCGAGATGGTCACGGTGTGCGGAGTCGGGCATCCGCTGGCCGTAGAAGGGCAGGTCAATTGCCAGCAGATGGCGCAACACCGACAACTGTTGATGGCCACGCATTCCAGCGTCTACCCCGGCAGTGAACAAGCCAGCCCGCAAGTCTGGCGCGCCGACAGTTTCTACGTTCTCGCCGAGTGGCTGATGCGTGGCCTGGGGTGGGGCTGGCTGCCGCGGCATGTGGTGCAGTACCCGGCGTATCAGGGGCAGATGGTCGAGCTGGTCAGCGAATGGACCCCGCCAGCGTTGGTGGTGGAGTTGGTCTGGCGGCGTGATGAACCGCTGGGGCCGGCGGCGCGTTGGTTGGCGGAACGTTTTGCCGTGCACTTGCAGGCGATCGGCTAAAAAAGCCGATAAACTCCGCTGCCATGAATAGAACTCTCTACACCGCGCTGTTTTACCTGGGGCTGCCACTGGTAGCGATTCGGCTGTGGCTGCGCTCGCGCAAGGCCCCGGCGTACGCCAAGCGTATCGGTGAGCGCTTCTCCATTGGCTTGCCGGTGATGAAGCCTGGCGGCATTTGGGTACATGCGGTGTCGGTTGGCGAAAGCATTGCCGCTGCCCCGATGATTCGCGGGTTGCTCGAGCGTTATCCACAGCTGCCGATCACCGTGACCTGTATGACCCCGACCGGCTCCGAGCGGATTCACGCAATGTTCGCCAATGAGCCACGCATCCAGCACTGCTACCTGCCTTACGATCTGCCGTGTGCGGCGGCGCGGTTTCTCGATCGGGTTCAGCCGAAATTGGCGGTGATCATGGAAACCGAACTCTGGCCTAACCACATTCATCAGTGCGCCAAACGCGGGATTCCGGTGGCGTTGGCCAATGCCCGGCTCTCGGAACGCTCGGCCAAAGGTTATGGCCGTTTCAGCAAGCTGACACAGCCGATGCTGGCCGAAATGAGCCTGTTTGCAGTGCAGACCGAAGCCGAGGCTGAACGTTTTCGACAGCTAGGCGCGCGTGCCGAAACGGTCGAAGTGACCGGCTCGATCAAGTTCGATTTGCGCATCGACCCCCAGTTGCTGCAGCGAGCCGCCGAGTTGCGTCAGCAATGGCAAGCGGTCGAGCGTCCGGTATGGATCGCCGCGAGTACCCATGAAGGTGAAGACGAAGTGGTACTAGCGGCGCATCGACAATTGCTCGCCAGCCATCCGGATGCGCTACTGATTCTGGTGCCGCGTCACCCCGAGCGTTTCAACCCGGTGTTCGAACTCTGCCAGCAGCAAGGTTTCAACACGATCCGTCGTTCGACCGGTGAAGCAGTCAGTGCCAGCACCTCAGTGCTGCTCGGCGACACCATGGGCGAGTTGCTGTTTCTCTACGCCTTGGCCGACAGTGCGTTTGTCGGCGGCAGCCTGGTGCCCAATGGTGGGCATAACTTGCTGGAGCCGGCGGCGCTGGCCAAACCGGTGCTGAGCGGGCCGCACCTGTTCAACTTCCTTGAGATCGCCGCGCTGATGCGCAGCGCCAAGGCATTGCAGGAAGTGGATGACGCCCACGGGCTGGCGGTGGCGGTGCAGCGACTGTTTGAATTGCCACGCGATGCGCAGCGGATGGCAGAGGCGGGGCTGAACGTGATGCGCGCCAATCAGGGCGCCTTGCAGCGATTGCTGGATGGGTTGGGGCGGTTGATTTGATCGTCGGTCAAGGCACATAACCTGTGGGAGCGAGCCTGCTCGCGATGGCGGTAGCACATTCAAGATCAATGCTGACTGATCCACCGCTATCGCGAGCAGGCTCGCTCCCACATGGAGTGCGCTTGCTATCTCAAGGATTAGCCTTCAGCTGTTCCGCTGCAGCCTTGGCCAGGTCCGGCGGCAGGAAGTCCTTGTCCGGGTTGTAGTCGGCCTTGAGATAACGCTTCAGGTCCTGCAAGTCGCCCGGGCTAAGGGTGCCGGCCGCCTGCTTCAGGCGCAGGTTGTCGAGAATGTAGTCGTAGCGGCTGTTGTTGTAGTTGCGCACCGAGGTGTACAGCTGACGCTGGGCGTCGAGCACGTCGACGATATTGCGCGTGCCCACCTGATAACCGATCTCCGTGGCTTCCACCGCGCTCTGGTTCGAGATGATTGACTGGCGACGTGCCTGCACCTGCTCGACATCGCTGTTCACCGCACGGTGCAGGTTGCGGGTGTTCTCCACCACTTGCCGACGCAGTGCTTCGCGTTGCTGTTCGTTTTGGTCCAGGCGCGAGTACGACTCGCGAACCTGCGAGCTGGTCAGCCCGCCGCTGTAGATCGGAATGTTCAATTGCAGGCCGACCGTGCTTTGCGAGACGGTGCCGCCGTACGGTTGACCAAAGGCGCTCGGGTTGCTGAAGCCCAGCGCGTCGTTGTCACCGGTCTTGTACTGCGCCACGGCGTCGAGGGTCGGTGCGTGACCGGCCTTGCGCTGCTTGAGCGTTTCTTCGGCGGCGCTGACCGCGTAGTTGCTGGCCAGCAGGTTGAGGTTCTGTTTGGCGGCGGTATCGACCCAGGCCTTGGCGTCGTTCGGCGCTGGCGGCAGGACCGGCAAGGTGTGGACGATGCCCTGAATCGAGTTGTACTGACGGTTGGTCAGGGTGATCAGCGCTTCGAACGCATCATCCACCTGGCGTTGGGCGAGAATCCGGTTGGCGCGCGCAGTGTCATAACTGGCTTGCGATTGCAGCACGTCGGTCTTGTCCGAGAGGCCGACATCGAAACGCTCATTGGACTGATCGAGCTGGCGCTTGAACGCGGCTTCCTCGGCCTTGGTCGAGGCAAGGTTGTCCTGACTGCGCAGTACGTTGAAGTAGGTTTCGGCGCTTTGCAGGATCAGGTTCTGCTCGGTCGCCGAAAGTTGCAGCGCCGCTTGCTCGTTGACATCCTTGGCTGCCTGAAGCTGGAACCAGCGATCGGCGCGGAACAACGGCTGGGCCAGCGTTGCTTGATAGAAGTGGGCACTGCGATTGGCAATAGCCGATGGCTGGTCGATTTTCGTCCGAACATCGGCGACCTCGGCGCTACCCGAGAGGTTCGGCAGCAGGCCGGCGCGGGCCTGGGGCACGACTTCCTTTTGCGCACCATATTGGGCGCGGGCGGCGGCCAGGTCCGCGTTGTTGTCGACAGCTTCCTGGTAGACGCTGACCAAATCGGTATTGGTCGATAATGGCGCTTCTGCTGCCCAGGCCATTCCGTTGGACGCACAAGACACGGCAAGAGCCAGTGAGAGTTTGCGCAGCATGAGGCGATCCCTAGAGTGAATATTACAGTAGTAATTTGAGCGCCAAGGCTACGGCGCACGCCCGGCAGCGTCAAGGCGCAGCATGGCGTTGCGAGTGTAGATGCGCCAACCTGCGGCAACAATCCTGTAATTGCGCCATTCATCACGCTGTTTGCACCGGTGTTGGCGTTCTTTGCCGGTTGTGTCTAGACTGGCCGGGTTCTTGTCGGGGTGCCTTGCTATGAGGCTGAGATCGAATAATTTCGGATCCCGTTGAACCTGATCAGGTTTAAGCCTGCGTAGGGAACAAGATTTCTCGTCACCCGGCGAGTCCTCTTGTGCTTCGTCCGGGATGTTGTTCGACAATCGAACAACCCTCGTGCACTCAGCACAGCACTCATCCAGCTGGAGTTTTCACTGGTGGGCTGCGTCCATTCGTTACAGGTTCGCTCCGACAAACTTCCACTGCCTGGATGAAGTCTGGAGAGCCCGTGATGACTACAAAATCAAAAAATGCGATCAATCTGAGTGACTCGGCCAAAGTCGATCAGCAATCGGTTCAGCCCTTTACCCGCTCGCAAAAAATTTATGTTCAGGGCTCTCGCCCGGACATCCTCGTGCCGATGCGCGAAATCAGCCTCGACGTGACCCCCACCGACTTCGGCGGTGAAATCAACGCACCGGTCGTGGTCTACGACACCTCGGGTCCGTACACCGATCCCAACGTCATCATCGATGTGCGCAAAGGCCTGGGCGATGTGCGTTCGCCGTGGATCGAAGCCCGTGGTGATACCGAGCGCCTGGCCGGCCTGAGTTCGAACTTCGGCCAGGAGCGCCTCGCCGATCCGGAGCTGACCAAGCTGCGTTTCGCTCACGTGAACAACCCGCGCCGCGCCAAGCCGGGTGCCAACGTCAGCCAGATGCACTACGCCCGCAAAGGCATCATCACCGCCGAGATGGAATACGTCGCCATCCGCGAAAACATGAAGCTCGAAGTGGCCCGCGCCGCAGGTCTGCTGGATCAGCAGCACGCCGGTCACAGCTTCGGCGCCAGCGTACCGAAAATCATCACCCCGGAATTCGTCCGTGAAGAAATCGCCCGCGGTCGCGCGATCATTCCGGCGAACATCAACCACACCGAACTGGAACCGATGATCATCGGCCGTAACTTCCTGGTGAAGATCAACGGCAACATCGGCAACAGCGCGCTGGGCTCGTCCATCGAAGAAGAAGTGGCGAAACTGACCTGGGGCATTCGCTGGGGTTCGGACACGGTCATGGACCTGTCCACCGGCAAGCACATCCACGAAACCCGTGAGTGGATCATCCGCAACTCGCCAGTGCCGATCGGTACCGTGCCGATCTATCAAGCGCTGGAAAAAGTCGGTGGCGCCGCCGAAGACCTGACCTGGGAGCTGTTCCGCGACACGCTGATCGAGCAGGCCGAACAGGGCGTCGACTACTTCACCATCCACGCTGGCGTGTTGCTGCGTTACGTGCCGATGACTGCCAAGCGCGTGACCGGGATCGTTTCCCGTGGCGGTTCGATCATGGCGAAGTGGTGCCTGGCACACCACAAAGAGAACTTCCTCTACACTCATTTCGAAGATATCTGCGAAATCATGAAGGCCTACGACGTCAGCTTCTCGCTGGGCGATGGCCTGCGTCCTGGCTCGATTGCCGACGCCAACGACGAAGCGCAATTCGGTGAGCTGGAAACCCTCGGCGAGTTGACCAAGATCGCCTGGAAGCACGACGTGCAAACCATGATCGAAGGCCCTGGCCACGTGCCGATGCAGTTGATCAAGGAGAACATGGACAAGCAGCTCGAGTGCTGCGACGAGGCGCCGTTCTACACCCTCGGCCCACTGACCACCGACATCGCACCGGGTTACGACCACATCACCTCGGGCATCGGCGCGGCAATGATCGGCTGGTTCGGTTGCGCCATGCTCTGCTACGTCACGCCGAAGGAACACTTGGGCCTGCCGAACAAGGATGACGTGAAGACCGGGATCATCACCTACAAGATCGCCGCGCATGCAGCCGATCTCGCGAAAGGCCATCCGGGCGCACAGATCCGCGACAACGCCTTGAGCAAGGCGCGTTTCGAATTCCGCTGGGAAGATCAGTTCAACCTCGGTCTGGACCCGGACACCGCGCGTTCGTACCACGATGAAACCCTGCCGAAAGACTCGGCCAAGGTTGCGCATTTCTGCTCGATGTGCGGGCCGAAATTCTGCTCGATGAAAATCACCCAGGAAGTCCGCGAGTATGCGGCCAACCAGCGGATCGAAACCGTCGATGCCGAAGTCGCCCAAGGTCTGGCCGAACAGGCTGAGCGCTTCAAGCAGGAAGGCAGTCAGCTGTACAAAAAAGTTTGATCCTGCACTGATCGTCTGATCGTCTGATCGTTCCCACGCTCCGCGTGGGAATGCCTCAATGGACGCTCTGCGTCCGCTTCTGGGACGCGGAGCGTCCCGGACTGCATTCCCACGCAGAGCGTGGGAACGATCACACACTTTATCCCTCCGAGATAACACCCTTGAGCATTCAACCCAGTACCTATTCCCCCGACCACGCCGTGCCTCTGGCCCAGCGCGTGTTCGGTGCCCGCGATCTGTTCTCCCTGTGGTTCTCCCTCGGCATTGGTCTGATGGTCTTGCAGACCGGGGCCTTGCTGGCGCCGGGGTTGGGCTTGTCGGGCTCGTTGCTGGCAATTTTTCTGGGCACTCTGGTCGGTGTTCTGCTGCTGGCGTGCGTCGGGGTGATCGGCAGCGATACCGGCCTGTCGGCCATGGCTGCACTCAAACTGAGTCTCGGTACACGCGGTGCGAGTCTGCCGGCGCTGTTGAACCTGCTGCAACTGATCGGTTGGGGCTCGTTCGAAATCATCGTCATGCGCGACGCGGCCAGCCTGCTCGGCACCCGTGCGTTCAGCGACGCTAGCCTGATGGCCAATCCATTGCTCTGGACGTTGGCGTTCGGCGCCTTGGCGACCTTGCTCGCGGTTAGCGGCCCGTTGACGTTTGTCCGTCAGATCCTGCGCAAGTGGGGTATCTGGTTGCTGCTGGCGGCGTGCCTCTGGCTGACCTGGAACCTCTTCGCCAAAGCCGATCTGGCCGCGCTGTGGGCACAGGCCGGTGACGGTTCGATGCCATTCGCCGTGGGTTTTGATATCGCCATCGCGATGCCGCTGTCATGGCTGCCGCTGATTGCCGACTACTCGCGTTTCGGCAAGCGTGCGAAAGGCGTATTCGGCGGTACGGCGCTGGGTTTCTTCATTGGTAACTTCTGGCTGATGAGCCTGGGCGTTGCCTACACCCTGGCGTTTGCCCCGAGTGGCGAAGTCAACGCCTTGCTGTTGGCACTGGCCGGTGCCGGTTTGGGGATTCCGTTGTTGCTGATCCTGCTTGACGAGTCGGAAAACGCTTTCGCCGACATTCACTCGGCGGCGGTGTCCAGCGCAATTCTGTTGCGCATGAAAGTCGAACACCTGGCCTTGGCCATCGGTGTGATCTGCACCTTGATCGCGTGCCTGGCGCCATTGGCCCAGTATCAGAACTTCCTGTTGTTGATCGGCTCGGTGTTTGCGCCGCTGTTCGGCGTGGTGCTGGTGGATCACTTCATCCTGCGCAAGCGCAGTGCCCGGATCGCGTCAGCCGCCTTGCGCTGGCCGGCGTTGCTCGCCTGGCTGGGCGGGGTGAGCACCTATCACTTGCTGGCGAATCTGTATCCGGAGGTCGGCGCAACCCTGCCATCGCTGGTACTGGCAGGGCTGCTGCAACTGCTGCTGGGTCGGGTCTTCAGCTACGCTCAGGCACCAGCTCAGGCTTGATCTGACCCTTGAGGCGAGCATAAGGGATGGTCATTTCGATGAGGCCGCTCGAATAAGGCGCGATGGTCGCAACGTTGTACTTGAGCACCACCCCGGCGCTGGTCAAGGCCACGTTCGGGGTTTTCTGGAACGGCCAGCTTTTGACAAAGTCCGGATCCCGATCCAGTTGCGAATTGATCAGCCAGCTATTGTGCGCAACTTGCGCGGTCTTCCAGAACGCCACTTCCTGCCCCGGCAAGAGCATGTCGTTCAGGCTCAGCTCTTTTTGCAGCTGGCGCGAGTAGTTGATAAAGCCCCGTCCTGGCGTGCCATTGGCCGCGCCCGTGTCCAGATAGCTGGACACTTCAATGATCACCAGTCCGTCATGCTGCTCACGTACCTTGGCTTGCAAGTAGACGCTGTTGCGATCACCTGACTCACGCAGGAACTGTTCGCGGTAGGCGTTGAGGGAAGCGGGTAGCGCCGCGCCCGGTGAGGTGCGGGTCATTTGCAGCAGGCGCTGCTCGACGATCCGGTCCAGTTGCGGGTCGGTCGGGAAATGCACCGTGTCGATATTCACCAGCGGGCAGTCGGGGCCGTCGCACCCCGGCTTGACCTGCTCGGACGCATCGCGAGTGGATGTCACCTGTGCCCGATAGCTGGGTTGGAACAGGCTTTGGCAAGCGCCGAGCGTGAGGGCAATACAGGCCACGGAGGCGATTTTCAACAGCGACATGGGCGTCCTTCATGAATCAGTGAAAGGCAAAATTCAGGGTCTTCGACTGCCAGCGGTGCGGTCGGTTCGCCACTAAGCTAATTAGAGTCAATTAGAGTTGTTTTCACCCCTTGCCGTCTATCCCGCTGACGGCAAAGAGGCTGCATCAAACGATGTGGGCGCGTTAGGATGGCGCGAAGCCCGGGGGGAGCCTCGGACGGATTGACAGTAAACGAGGATTGTTATGACTGACTTTGCCAATGCCACCCCGACCATCGTAGACGTCGTACGCCGCGAAAACTGCTTCAAGGGGTTTTACAAGCTTGATCGCGTGCACCTGCGTCATGAACTGTTTGCAGGTGGTATGAGTCGCGAGATCAGCCGCGAGTTGTTCGTTCGTCATGATGCTGTGTGTGTCTTGCCTTACGATCCGCAGCGGGACGAAGTGGTATTGATCGAGCAATTTCGCGCCGGTGTATTGGGCAAGGCTGATAATCCGTGGCTGATCGAACTGGTCGCCGGTCTGATCGATAAGAATGAACAACCGGAAGAAGTTGCTCACCGCGAAGCGCAGGAGGAAGCTGGGCTTGTATTCACTGCGCTGTGGCCGATGCTCAATTATTTTCCGTCGCCTGGTGGCAGTACCGAATACGTGCACTTGTATCTGGGGCGGTGTAACAGTAACGGGGCCGGCGGCCTGCATGGGCTGGTGGAGGAAGCAGAAGATATTCGCGTGACGGTCTGGGATTTCGAAGATGCCCTGCAAGCCGTACGTGATGGACGGATTTCCAACGCGGCGAGCATTATTGCCTTGCAATGGCTGGCTTTGAACCGCGTTGAAGTGAGGGGGTTATGGTCGTAAACAAACAGCGCGATCGTTATCGGGTCGACCTTGTGGGGCTGCAAAGCGCCTGCGAGGCCAATTACGCCCGACTGATGCGCCTGTTACCGGAGATGCGCAACCAGCCGGCTGCCCGGCGCATTGCCATGACCCAGGGTGAGCAGATGCTGGGCGTGCTGATGCTGGAAGTGTTGCAGGCATGTCCGTACACCACGACCCTGCGAGTGCGCCAGGAGCACAGCCTACCATGGCTGCCGGTGCCGCAACTGGAAGTGCAGGTGTACCACGACGCGCGCATGGCCGAAGTCATCAGTGCCGAACATGCGCGGCGCTTTCGTGGCATCTATCCTTATCCGAATGCGTTGATGCACCAGCCGGACGAAAAGGCCCAGCTCAATGTGTTCCTCGGCGAGTGGCTGAGTCATTGCCTGGCCTGCGGGCATGAGTTCGAAGTTGTGCGTTAGTTGTGAACTGCGTCTGGTTCACGGGTTTCCTCTTTTCAATTTCCCCCAGCATAATTGCGCCATTCATCCATATCCGTGATCACGCCTTGGGAGAACGCCTTGCCGAGCGTATCCACTCTGACTGCCAACGATGCCGTATTGCTGGTGCAGCTCTCTGACAGCCATCTGTTCGCCGAGGCGAATGAGACGTTGCTGGGCATGAACACCCGCGACAGTCTGCAAAAGGTTATCGAGTTGGTGCTGGCACAACAGCCGCACGTCGATCTGATGATCGCCAGTGGCGACGTGTCTCAGGATGGAGCGCTCGAGTCGTATCAGCAGTTTCGCGAGATGACCCGGCAAATCGATGCACCCGCGCGCTGGATTCCCGGCAACCACGATGAGCCGCAGATCATGGCCCGGGCCGCGGTCCAGAGTCAGTTGCTGGAGCCCATCGTGGACATCGGTAACTGGCGAGTGACATTGCTGGATTCGGCGGTACCGGGTTCGGTGCCCGGGTATTTGCAGGATAACCAACTGCAATTGCTCGCGCGTGCCCTGAGCGAAGCGCCGGAGCGCCATCATCTGGTGTGCTTGCACCATCATCCGGTGTCCATCGGTTGTGCCTGGATGGAACCGATTGGCTTGCGCAACCCGGATGCCTTGTTTGCGGTGCTTGATCGCTTCCCACAAGTGCGAGCAGTGCTCTGGGGTCATGTGCATCAGGAAATCGATCAGTTGCGCAACGATGTGCGGCTGATCGCTTCGCCATCGACGTGCATCCAGTTCGAGCCTGGTAGCGTGGACTTCAAGGTCGATACCCTGGCGCCGGGTTATCGCTGGTTGCGATTGCTGCCGGACGGACGGCTGGAAACCGGGGTCGAGCGTGTGACCGGCTTCGACTTCCAGATCGATTACGGCTCCAACGGCTACTGACTCCCGCGTTCGATCGTACCCACGCTCCGCGTGGGAATGCAGCCAGTGACGCTCCGCGTCACCCGCCAAAGCGGACGCAGAGCGTCCGGTGAGGCATTCCCACGCAGAGCGTGGGAACGATCACCACCAAACCCCGTCCGACTCCCTGTAAACTGCGGCATCTTTGCCCGCCTCACAGGGAGCTCGCATGTCTGGTTCGATCCTTTATATCCACGGTTTCAACAGCGCACCCGCGTCGAAAAAGGCCTGTCAGCTGGTCGACGTGATGGATCGTCTGGGGCTGGGCGACCAGTTGCAGGTGCCGGCCTTGCATCACCATCCACGCGAGGCCATCGGTCAGCTGGAACAGGCGATTGCCAGGCTGGGGCGGCCACTGCTGGTCGGCAGCTCCCTCGGCGGCTACTATGCCACTCACCTTGCCGAGCGCCATGGCCTCAAGGCCCTGTTGATCAACCCTGCCGTCAGCCCGCACCGGATGTTCGACGGATACCTGGGCACGCAGAAGAACCTGTATACCGAAGAGACCTGGGAATTGACCCACGACCATGTGACGGCCCTGGCCGAGCTGGAAGTGCCGGCACCCCAGGACTCGCAGCGGTTTCAGGTGTGGTTGCAAACCGGGGACGAAACGCTGGACTATCGCCTCGCCCAGCAGTATTACCGAGCCTGTGCCTTGCGTATCCAGGCCGGCGGCGACCATAGTTTCCAGGGATTCGCCGGGCAATTGCCGGCCCTGTTGAGTTTTGCCGGCATCGGCGCAGATGTGTACCAGGCGATCGATTTCACAGCACTGTGAACCTTCGCCCCTATTTTCATGAACGACTGACGACGAGACCCCATGGCCACTCCCAGCGCTAGCTCTTATAACGCAGACGCCATCGAAGTCCTCTCGGGCCTCGACCCGGTGCGCAAACGCCCCGGCATGTACACCGACACCAGTCGGCCGAACCACCTTGCCCAGGAAGTCATCGACAACAGTGTCGACGAAGCCTTGGCGGGGCATGCGACATCGGTGCAGGTCATTCTCCATGCCGACCACTCCCTGGAAGTCAGCGATGACGGCCGTGGCATGCCGGTGGACATTCACCCCGAAGAGGGCGTCTCGGGCGTCGAGCTGATCCTCACCAAGCTGCACGCTGGCGGCAAGTTCTCGAACAAGAACTATCAGTTCTCCGGCGGTTTGCACGGGGTGGGTATCTCGGTGGTCAACGCCCTGTCGACTCAGGTCCGGGTGCGCGTCAAACGCGATGGCAACGAGTACCAGATGACCTTCGCCGATGGCTACAAAGCCACCGACCTGGAAGTGGTCGGCACCGTCGGCAAGCGCAACACCGGGACCAGCGTGTACTTCGCGCCGGACCCGAAATACTTCGACTCACCGAAATTCTCCATCAGCCGCCTCAAGCACGTCCTCAAGGCCAAGGCCGTGTTGTGCCCGGGGCTGCTGGTCAGCTTTGAAGACAAGGCCACCGGCGAAAAAGTCGAATGGCATTACGAAGATGGTCTGCGTTCCTACCTGGTCGACGCGGTCAGTGAATTCGAACGTCTGCCCGACGAACCCTTCTGCGGCAGCCTGGCCGGTAATAAAGAAGCGGTCGACTGGGCGCTGCTGTGGCTGCCTGAAGGTGGCGACAGTGTGCAGGAAAGCTACGTCAACCTGATCCCGACGGCCCAGGGCGGTACTCACGTCAACGGTCTGCGTCAGGGCTTGCTTGACGCCATGCGCGAGTTCTGCGAGTTCCGCAGCCTGCTGCCGCGTGGCGTGAAACTGGCACCGGAAGATGTCTGGGAACGCATTGCCTTCGTCCTCTCGATGAAAATGCAGGAACCACAATTTTCCGGCCAGACCAAAGAGCGCCTGTCGTCCCGCGAGGCGGCGGCGTTTGTTTCCGGCGTGGTCAAGGACGCTTTCAGCCTGTGGCTCAACGCGAATCCCGAACTGGGCCTGCAACTGGCGGAGCTGGCGATCAACAACGCTGGCCGCCGTTTGAAGGCCAGTAAAAAGGTCGAGCGTAAACGCATCACCCAAGGGCCGGCCTTGCCGGGCAAACTCGCCGATTGCGCCGGGCAGGACCCGATGCGTTCCGAGCTGTTCCTGGTGGAAGGTGATTCCGCCGGCGGTTCGGCCAAGCAAGCGCGGGACAAAGAGTTCCAGGCGATCCTGCCGCTGCGCGGGAAAATTCTGAACACCTGGGAAGTCGACGGCAGCGAAGTGCTGGCCAGCCAGGAAGTGCACAACATCGCCGTGGCCATTGGTGTCGATCCGGGCGCCGCGGACATGAGCCAACTGCGCTACGGCAAGATCTGCATCCTCGCCGACGCCGACTCCGATGGTCTGCACATCGCGACCTTGCTGTGTGCCTTGTTCGTCCAGCATTTCCGGCCGTTGGTGGACGCCGGTCACGTCTATGTGGCGATGCCGCCGTTGTACCGCATCGACCTTGGCAAAGAGATTTACTACGCCCTCGATGAAGCCGAGCGCGATGGCATTCTCGATCGTCTGGTGGCCGAGAAGAAGCGCGGCAAGCCGCAGGTCACCCGATTCAAAGGTCTGGGTGAAATGAATCCGCCGCAGCTGCGTGAAACCACCATGGACCCGAACACTCGACGTCTGGTGCAACTGACGCTGGATGATTTCGAAGCCACCTCGGAAATGATGGACATGCTGCTGGCGAAAAAACGCGCTGGCGACCGCAAGTCCTGGCTGGAGTCCAAAGGTAATCTGGCCGAGGTTCTGGCCTGATGCGGAGCGGTTTCGCCCTCGCGTTGCTGCTGTTGGCGTCCGCCGTTGCGGCGGAGCCTGCGCCTGAACTGACGCTGATTTCCGAGCACGCCGTGGACGGCATGCGCGGCGGTAACTTGTCGGGGCTGGCGCAATGCGGCAAAGACCTGTGGACGGTTTCCGATCGTGATGATGATCAGATCTACCGTCTCGATACCAGCGAGCGCGTCTGGCAGGCCGAAACCGTGCGCATCAATGTGCCGCCGGTGCCTGACAGCGGGTTGCCCTGGGGGCTGAAGTCGCGTACCTGGGCGGCATCGTTCGTGCGCGGTGGAAACCTGGATTTCGAGGGAATTACCTGCGACAAGGCCGGTAACCGCTACATCGTCAGTGAAGCCCATGCCGCAGTGCTGCAAGTGCCGGTACAGGGCCCAGCCTCGTGGCTGAGAATTTCACCGATCATGGTTCGCGAGGCGCGAGCCAGTGGCATGTTGTTGCACTTCAACGCGCTGTTCGAAGGGCTGGCGATCAGTCCGCAAGGCGATCAGCTATGGCTGGCGGCCGAGCGCGAGCGGCGTGGTTTGTTGCTGGTCAAGCGCCAGCAGACCGTCTGGGATTGTGACGGCAGCTGTGTGCTGCTGAGTGAGGCGGGCCAGGAAATGCAGCCCGCGCAGTTTCCCAAGGCCCGCGCGGTGCCCCGGGATTTTGCCGACCTGGCCCTGTTCAACGGCAAGCTGTTCACCTTGGAGCGCAACGCTTTTCAAATCTGCCGTCGCGATGCGCTGAGCGCCAAGGTCGAGCGCTGCTGGTCATTCGCGGCTGAAGCCTTGCAGGAACATCGACGTTATCCACAGCCCTATGGTCTTGCCGAAGCGCTGGTGATCGACGCCGATGGCGCCTGGATCGGCATCGACAACAACAATGGTGCTCGCGCGGATGGCGAAGCCCGGCCGATTGTCTGGCGCTTTGCCGCGCCGCAAGGTGGCTGGAACGCCAAGTCATGAGCATCCTGAAAAAACTTGAATTTACCCAGCGCAGTGGCACCTTGTTGCTGCGCCAGACAACGAACTGATGAGGCCCGCATGAGCGACTCCCTGGATCTCAGCCTGGACGGCGTTGAACGCCGTTCACTGGCCGACTTCACCGAAAATGCCTACCTCAACTACTCCATGTACGTGATCATGGACCGTGCTTTGCCGCACATCGGCGACGGCTTGAAACCTGTACAGCGGCGTATCATCTACGCCATGAGCGAGCTGGGGCTGGACGCTGACTCCAAGCACAAGAAATCCGCGCGTACGGTCGGTGACGTGCTCGGCAAGTTCCATCCGCACGGCGACTCCGCGTGCTACGAAGCCATGGTGCTGATGGCCCAGCCGTTCAGCTACCGCTACACGTTGGTGGACGGGCAGGGAAACTGGGGTGCGCCGGATGATCCGAAATCCTTCGCCGCCATGCGTTACACCGAGGCGCGCCTGTCGCGTTATTCCGAAGTGCTGCTCAGCGAACTGGGCCAGGGCACGGCGGATTGGGGCCCGAACTTCGACGGCACCCTCGACGAACCGCTGGTATTGCCGGCACGTTTGCCAAACATTCTGCTCAACGGCACCACCGGCATCGCCGTGGGTATGGCCACTGATGTCCCGCCGCACAACCTGCGGGAAGTCGCCACAGCCTGCGTGCGTTTACTCGATGAACCGAAAGCCACGGTCGAGCAGCTCTGTGAACACATTCAGGGCCCGGATTATCCGACCGAAGCGGAAATCATCACGCCGCGCGCCGACCTGCTGAAAATCTACGAAACCGGTCGTGGTTCGGTACGCATGCGCGCCGTGTACCACATCGAAGACGGCGACATTATCGTCACCGCGCTGCCGCATCAGGTCTCCGGCGCCAAAGTGCTGGAACAGATTGCCGCGATGATGCAGGCCAAGCCGTCCAAGGCGCCACAAGTGGCGGATCTGCGCGATGAGTCGGACCACGAGAACCCATGTCGTATCGTGATCATTCCGGTCAACAGCCGGGTCGATCATGAAGCGTTGATGCAGCACCTGTTCGCCAGCACCGAGCTGGAGTCGAGCTACCGGGTCAACATCAACATCATTGGCCTGGACGGCAAACCGCAGCTGAAGAATCTGCGAGCGTTGCTGGTGGAATGGCTGGAGTTCCGGGTTCAGACCGTGCGCCGCCGCCTGCAATTCCGCCTGGACAAGGTCGAGCGTCGCCTGCACTTGTTGGACGGCTTGCTGATCGCGTACCTCAACCTGGATGAAGTGATCCACATCATCCGTACCGAGGATCACCCCAAAACCAAGCTGATCGAACGCTTTGCCCTGAGCGAAATCCAGGCCGACTACATTCTCGATACTCGCCTGCGTCAATTGGCGAAACTCGAAGAAATGAAGCTGCGCGGTGAGCAGGACGAACTGCTCAAGGAACAAGCCAAACTGCAAGCCTTGCTGGCCAGCGAAACCAAGCTGAAGAAGCTGGTGCGCAGCGAGCTGATCAAAGACGCCGAAACCTATGGCGACGACCGTCGCTCGCCGATTGTCGAGCGTGCCGAAGCCAAAGCGCTGACCGAGCACGATCTGCTGCCGAACGAAAAAGTCACCGTGGTGCTGTCCGAGAAAGGCTGGGTGCGCTCGGCCAAGGGCCACGACATCGACGCCACCGGGCTTTCGTACAAGGCCGGGGACGGCTTCAAGACCGCGGCGGCCGGTCGTTCCAACCAGTTTGCGGTGTTTATCGATTCCACCGGTCGCAGTTATTCGGTGCCGGCGCACACGCTGCCATCGGCCCGTGGCCAGGGTGAACCGCTGACAGGGCGTCTGACGCCGCCGCCCGGCGCGACCTTCGAATGCGTGTTGATGCCTGAAGACGACGGGCTGTACGTCATCGCCTCGGACGCCGGTTATGGTTTCGTGGTCAAGGGTGAAGACCTGCAAGCCAAGAACAAGGCTGGCAAGGCGCTGTTGAGCCTGCCGAACAACGCCAAGGTGATTCTGCCGCGTCCGGTCGCTGACCGTGAGCAGAACTGGTTGGCGTCGGTCACCACTGAAGGTCGCCTGCTGATCTTCAAGATCAGCGACCTGCCGCAACTGGGCAAGGGCAAAGGCAACAAGATCATTGGGATCTCCGGCGAACGTGTGGCCAGTCGCGAGGAATATGTCACCGACATCGCGGTATTGCCGGAAGGCGCGACCCTGGTGTTGCAGGCCGGTAAACGCACGCTGTCGCTTAAAGCCGATGACCTCGAACACTATAAAGGCGAGCGCGGACGCCGTGGCAACAAGCTGCCACGGGGCTTTCAGCGTGTCGATGCACTATTGGTAGAAACTCTCAATTAAGCGCTCCAGAGGGCTCGATCTACGATTTAACCCGTAGATCGATGCTTTCGCGCTGGAGTCGCAAGCCATATTCACGGATGATATGGCCTTTCAAACGTGGGCGTGGTCCTGCGTTCTTCATATTGATTGAGTATTTTTCACTGTGGCCGGCCTGTTGGCCGTCACTTGGATGGGATGATGACTGTTCTGCGCCTTCCTCTATTTTTGTTGCTCGCTGGCGTTTTTGGCCTGGCGGGTTGCAGCGTTCACCAGCCGGTGTCGCTGTATCAGCTGGACAGCGGAAGTCCGGCCCAACCTGCGCAAAGCGCGGGCATGGCGGTTTTGTTGGGCCCGGTATCGATCGCCGACTACCTGCAACGTGAAACCCTGCTGCAGCGCCAGCCTGATGGCAGCCTGCAAGCGTCCACCGACGGTCGTTGGGCGGGTAGCCTGTCTTCGGACATCAACCAGCTTTTATTGCGTCAGGTGGCCGGCCATCTGGACAGCCAGCGCGTAGTGCTGGCACCGGCAACCTTGGGTTTCACCCCGGATGTACAGGTTTTGCTGTCGATCACTCGCCTGGATTCGGGTGAGTCGCAACCGGCGATCCTCGATGCTCAGTGGCGTTTGATCGACCGTCGTGGCCAGGTGCGTGACAATCGCATCATTCATCTGCAAGAGCCGCACGCCAGTGGTACAGCCGCTCAGGTGCAGGCCCAGGGCATATTGCTGCAACGTTTGGCCGAGCAGCTGTCGGTCGCGCTCAAGCCGCTGGCCAATCAGCCACCGGTTGTCGAAGCACCGCGTAAACCTGCGTCCAAGCCAGCGACGCCGGCAGAACCGGAGAAACCGAAGATCCCGATGGCCTCACCGATTCGCACGGACATGGAAGTGTTCAGGTTCTAAGGTGATTGCCGTACAGACAAAGCCCGCATTGATGCGGGCTTTGTTGTTTCTGCAGGTTGGAGATCTCTGGCGCTGCCCTCGGCCTCATCGCGAGCAGGCTTGCTCCCACAGTGGATTTATGGGTGGCCGAGATCACTTGTGGGAGCGAGCCTGCTCGCGATGAGGCCGGAACAGACAACAAAAAAGCCCGCAGACGATTACTCATCTGCGGGCTTTTGGGTTCACGGGCCGGGCTCAGCTCTTGGCGCGTGTCTCATGCATGCGCGCCAGTTGCCGCTCCAGCATTGACGGGTAGGGCTCCATCAACCGTTCGACGCAGCAAGCGCCTTCAGGGCTGGCGATTGGGCGAATCCGTGCACGTTGGCGGATCAGTACGTCGTCGCTGATCTTGCGTTCCACCAGCAGCAGGTTTCGGCTGTGTTGGGACAATGCGAGAGCGTCCTGAGCCGTTTCGGTCAGCAGCAGATCAATCTGGCTGAGGCCGAAGAGCCCGTCACCCAAGGTCAGGCCCAGCTGTAATTGCAGGGTGATGCCGCTGTCGGCGACTTCGATCTGCAACTGGTGGCCGAGCGCACGCAGCAACTCCCCGCAGCAAATGGCGTTGGTCAGGTAGTCGTCACCGCTGTCTTCACTGTGGAACAGCATCAGCGTGCTGCCATCGTTCAGGGTGTGCAGTTCGCTTTCATACAGCGAAGCCGCCTGGTCCAGGCAGTCGCGATAACGCTCCAGCAGTTCGGTCAGGCGTGCGCGTGGCAGGCGGCGCAGTTGCTCCTGAGCACCCAGTTGCACCGCCAATACTGCGCTGTGCTGTGGTTGCGCCGGGGCAGCAGGCTTGGATTGCGGTTTGGCGACGGGGGCGGTGACAGCGGTGTCGCGCAGGTCGGCAAACGGATCTTCTTCGTCCAGTTCGTCTTCTTCAGCGCTGACCACGTGCCGTGCCATCGGTTTCAGGCCGGCCACCGGAGCGCTCTCGTCGAAACTCGGGTCGCGCAGGTTACGCACTTCGAAGCTCGGCTCGGCCTCTTCAGTGTCTTCGTAATCGTCGAATTCAGGCTCTGGCTCGGGTTCAGGTTCGACCTTTTCAGGTGCGAAGCTGCTGTGGAGCTGACGGGCCAGGTCACCGATTTCGTCCTGGCGCTGAGTTGCCGGGGTGTGTTCGTCGATGTCACGCAGCCACACCCGCAATTGCAGCAGCGGTGTGGAGATGTGCCGACCCAGGCGCAAGCTCAGGGCCAGGGACAACGCCAGCAGGATAGCGCTGAGAATGCCCATGCTTTGCAGGCTGATGGTCATCGGCTGCTGGAACTGCGCCATGTCCAGGCTGATCCGCAGTTGACCGGCCGTCACGTCCTGAAAGGTGATCTTGCTCTCGTACATGCCTTCGGCTTCGCCCAGCAAGCCATGCTTGGGACGCTGTCCGGCCTCGGCGAGAATCCGGTTGTCCACGCTATAAATAGCCGCGTGAGCCACCAACGGATTCTTGGTCAGGTTGTTCAGCAACACGTTGAGGCTGAGGATGTCGTTGGACACCAACAGTTCGGTCGCTGACATCGCTGTCTGGGTGGTCAGGCTCTGGCCGAGGGCATCCGCTTGCTCGTGCATGGCCTGTTTGAACTGCAGACCCATCACGCAGGCGTAGATCACCAGGGCCAATGCGACCAGGATCACGTTATGGCTGGCAATGCGCAATGCAATCGGTACACGGCGATGGCGCAGTGCCCGGAAGATCAGCAGAAAGAAGTTATCGGTTTTGACTGGCGTAGGCCGGTTCACTGAGCTCGGCTCTTTTGTCCGTGAAGTTGACGCGCAGTATAGCGACAGGCCCCAGACCGGCAAAGCGCTCGCTGTGCCCGATGGTCACTGAAAGTGGGTAGAATGCGGTTTTTTTCCACTTGCGGGGGTGCGCCTTGCGCGAAATCGTCCTGATAAACATCACGGGAGTCGACCGTCCGGGTCTGACTGCAGCCATTACCGGTGTACTGGCACAGGGTGGTGTGAACATTCTCGACATCGGTCAGGCGGTGATCCACGACACATTGTCGTTCGGCATCCTGGTTGAAATTCCCGACACCGACCAGGGTTCGTCGGTGCTCAAGGACATCCTGTTCAAGGCCTATGAGCTGGGGCAACAGGTGCGTTTCACGCCGGTCTCCGAAGAGGATTACCAGCAGTGGGTCGGCGCTCAAGGCAAGAAACGCCACATTGTGACCTTGCTGACCCGCAAAGTGACGGCCGAGCAGTTGCAACGCGTGAGCACGATTACCGCCAAATACGGGCTGAATATCGATCACATCGACCGTCTGTCCGGGCGTATGCCGCTGGACACTCCGGCCGACAAGGGCAAGGGTTGCATTGAGTTTTCCGTGCGTGGCGAAGCGGCCGATCCGCAGGCCCTGCGTGCCGAATTCCTCAGCGTGGCCCAGGAGCTGAACGTCGATATCGCCTTCCAGGAAGATTCGCTGTTCCGTCGTAACCGTCGTCTGGCGGTGTTCGACATGGACTCGACACTGATCGAAGCCGAAGTCATCGACGAACTGGCCAAGGCCGCCGGGGTGGGCGAGAAGGTTTCGGAAATCACCGAGCGGGCGATGGCCGGCGAACTGGATTTCCGCGCCAGCTTCAAGGAGCGCCTGGCCTTGCTCAAAGGGCTGGACGTCAGCGTGCTGGACTCGATCGGGGCTTCCCTGCGCCTGACCGAAGGCGCTGAGACCTTGTTCGCCGAACTCAAGCGTCTGGGCTACAAGACGGCCATTCTGTCGGGCGGCTTCACCTACTTCGCCAAACAGCTGCAAGCCAAGCTGGGCATCGACTATGTGTTCGCCAATGAACTGGAAGTGGTCGACGGCAAAGTGACCGGTGTGGCTGTCGAGCCGATCGTCGATGCACAGCGCAAAGCCGATTTGCTGCGTGAACTGGCGCACAAGGAAGGCTTGCGTCTGGAACAGACCATTGCCGTCGGCGACGGTGCCAACGATTTGCCGATGCTGGCGATTGCAGGTCTGGGGGTGGCGTTCCGTGCCAAGCCGCTGGTCAAGCAGTCGGCCAAGCAGGCGATTTCGACCCTGGGTCTGGATGGTGTGCTGTATCTGCTGGGCTTCAGAGACCGCGACGGTCAACTCTGAGCCTGACCAACCTGATCGTTCCCATGCTTCGCGTGGGAATGCATCCGGTGACGCTCTGCGTCACGCTTGAGAAGGGACGCGGAGCGTCCCGGGCGGCGTTCCCACGCGGGAGCGTGGGAACGATCATATGCGCAAGGATCAGGCGTTTGGCAAGCCCATGCCTTGGCCCATCATCATTGGCGAACCAGCCGCCAGCTCTTCAGCCCACTTCACTTGATCCGGGCCAAACAGTACGACCGCCGTCGAACCCAGTTTGAAGCGACCCAGCTCGGCACCTTTTTCCAGGTGAATCGGCGCGCGGGCGGCTTCGTCGTAGCGGAAGGTTTTCAGTTCGCGCTTGGGCGGCGTTACCAGCCCGGCCCAGACGGTTTCGATCGAAGCGACGATCATCGCACCGACCAATACCACAGCCATTGGCCCGCGTTCGGTGTCGAAGATGCACGCGACGCGCTCGTTACGGGCGAACAACTCTGGAACGTTTTCCGCGGTGGTCTGGTTGACCGAGAAGATCCGGCCCGGGATGTAGACCATTTCGCGCAGGGTGCCGGCCAGCGGCATGTGTACGCGATGGTAGTCTTTGGGCGACAGGTAAATAGTGGCGAAATTGCCGCCCATGAACGGCGCAGCGTTCGCCGCATCACCACCGAGCAATTCCAGCACGCTGAAACTGTGGCCCTTGGCCTGGAACACGCGACCGTGCTCGATCGGGCCGAGCTGGCTGACGGCACCGTCAGCCGGGCTGAGGATCGCGCCCGGGGTCTGGTCCAGCGGGCGGGCGCCATCTTTCAGTGCGCGGGTGAAGAACGCGTTGAAGTGTTCGTAAGCGGTCAGGTCCTCGACCAGCGCTTGCGACATGTCCACCTGATAACGCTTGGCGAACCAGGCGGTGAAGGCGTTCTTGAACCAGCGCACGCGGCATTCGGCAATGCAGCCGGCCAGACGCGAGAGCAGGTGATGAGGCAGCAGGTACTGGCTGAGGATAAACAAACGCTTTTTCATTAACTGTCCTTAAGAACCTTGAATCTCAACAGGCGTATCGGGGTGGTTGCCCCATTCGCCCCAGGAGCCGGCGTAGCCTTTGACCCGCGGATAACCGAGCGCCTTGGCCACCAGATAGGTGAAGCCAGAGCGATGGTGGGTCTGGCAGTGGGTAATCACTTCTTTGTCTTTGCTGATCCCGAGCTGTTCGAGGATCTGCGGCATGTCGCTACGGATGCGCAGGTTGCGCGCCTTGTCCATGCCGGCGGTCCATTCGAAATTGACTGCGCCGGGGATGTGTCCGCCCTTGGCGGCGAGGACTTTCTCACCGGAATATTCCAGCGGCCCGCGTGCGTCCCAGATCGCCAGATCGGCGGCGCCGAGACGGCTTTGCAGGTATTCGCGGGTGGCGGTGGGCTCGTCGTGCAAGGTCAGTGCAACCGGGCCACCGACCGGGGCCGGGATCTGGATTGACATGGGCAAGCCTTCTGCCAGCCAGGCCAGCAGGCCGCCGTCCACGTAGTGGTAGTTGCTGTGGCCAATGACATCCAGCAGCCAGATGAAACGTCCGGCCCAGCCACCGCCTTCGTCGTCATAGACCACGTAGACCGCGTCCGGGTTATGCCCCAGTTCGCCGAACAGGGCTTCAAGTGCAGCGAGCGGCGGCAGCAGGCCCGGCGCCGGCGGATGACCCAGTTGAGTACGTTTGGGGTCGACGAAGCGCGCGCCGGGGATGTGGCCTTCGGCGTAGCGGGCGCTGCTGGTCAGGTCGACCAGAATCAGTTCGCGAGCATCGAGACGGGCGAGCAGGTCGCTCGGTTCGATGACCAGCGACAAGCCAGAGAAGTCAGACATGTGAGGTCTCCAGAGCACAAAGGGGAGGATTGTAGCGCAGCGTTATTGTCCGCGGTTGCTAAAGCTGTGCAGGGCCTTTTCGATGCACTGTGCCGTTTTGCCGAAGGCTTGCACGGTGATTTCCGAAAAGGGACCGCCGCCCTGATCCGCCACGACCAGCATGATCACCCGGCCATTGTTGACCAGTGAACGCAACAGCAGGTGCTCGCCGCCGAACAGTGCTCGCAGGCTGGCAGGCAGCAAGGCTGAAAATTGTGCGTTGTTGGCTGGCGTCAGTCGCACCTGAGCCTGTTGCGAGAGCAAACGTTGCAGCACGGTGCTTTGGCTGACCACAACGTTCAGCGTAGCGGCTTCTTTAGGCAGGCCGTGAATCTGGTGCACGCGCAATTGGCTGTGCGTGCGATCAGCCATCAGAATCATCACCCGACGCATGCCGCAGGCAACCAGCGCGTCCCGGGCGGAGGTGGACAGGTGCATGGCATTGGTAAAGCGGCTCGGCTCCGCCAGCAGTTCTGCGCATTGTTTGCGCCACTTTGTCAGGTCTTCAGCGGTGGGGGCGGGCGCCGGAAGCTGGCCGCGATGAAGGCGCCGCTCGTCCCACGGCCAGAGCAATGCCCCGGCGGGATGCCAAAGGTCCGGCATGGCGTGGTTGCGGGCGCTGAGTGCGGCTTGCTGGTGCAGTTGCTGCTGGACCTCGTCCATCGGCATTTGCAGGTAGAGGCTGGTCAGAAACTGCCAGCGCAGACAGTGAGGGCTGCTCCAGGCTTGCTGTGCCGATAACGCCAGACCATTAGCCAGCAATACCGTGTTGGCCGGTTGATTGAGCCAGCGGCGCAGCGTCGGGTCGTCGTCGAGGCGGTTTTGCTGGCGCAACGGGTGCTCGGCGTCGCGGGCGATATGCACGACTTTCGCCAGTTCGTGTTGTTCATCCAGCAGCAATCGATAGCCTTGTCCTACCCAGATTGGCAGGCGCCAGACTTCCACCAGTGCCTGGCCGAGTTTGAGCAGGCGTACGCCGAACAATTCTTTTTCGACCTTGCTGGCTGGCTCGCGCTTGTGCAGGACCCGCAGCTCCCAGTCTTCCAGCAGTTGTGGGAAGGTCAGGGCCAGAGGCCAGAACGGCGAGAGGAACAGCAGGCTACCCCAGTGGATGTCCTGCCAGAGCCGCGCCAGGCGACTGGCAAAAAAACCATTGGCCTGTTGGGTCGCATGCTGGCTGATCAGTTGCAGCTGGCGCAGGGCCGGCGGGATTTCGTTCTCGGGCAGGGCGGGCAGGCGCGCGAGCAGTTCTTCGGTGCGCTTGAGACCGAGGCGGTTGATCGCCACTTCCAGGTTCTCGCTGGGCTCGCTCATGCTGCCGTGGGTGTGGCGATTGGCTTCGCGGATGACGCTGAGGGCCAGGGCCGGGCTGCCCTGCATCAGTTCGGCAATATCGCGCAACGAGCTGCGATTGTCGGCGATAGCCTTGCAAACGCGATCATGGCTGGCTCGCGGCACGGGCAAGGTTACGCCATCGAGCAGCTTGACCCAGCCTTCGAGTGTGGTCGGTCTAGCAGTTGGAACGGTCGTTTCATTAGCCATGGTTGGACGCGATCATCGTCTGCATTAAACACGCCCGGAGCGGGCCAAATTAGCTTTTCGCCTTAACTGGCTATAGTCTGGCGCAGTTTTGCCGATAAGTAGAAGAAGAGATTTTTTAACTTCCGAATATGACCTTGAACCCGACTTAAGTAAGTACCTTCTACCTATGGCTAAAATTATCGGCATCATCGTCGTATTCGCGAGCGTGCTCGGCGGATACGTGCTTTCCCACGGCAAGATTGCCGCCCTGATCCAGCCTTTCGAGGTGATGATTATCGGCGGTGCGGCGCTGGGTGCATTCCTTCAGGCCAACCCCGGTCACATGACGATGCACGTGCTCAAGAAATCCTTGGGCATGTTCAGTTCGCGTTTCAATCACACCTTCTATCTGGAGGTGCTGGGCCTGATCTACGAGATACTCAACAAGAGCCGTCGCGAAGGCATGATGGCCATTGAAGGCGATATTGAAGACGCCGCTGCCAGCCCGATTTTTGCCAAGTACCCGGCGGTCCTCAAAGACGACCGCATGACCGCGTTCATCTGCGATTACTTGCGCATCATGTCGTCCGGCAACATGGCGCCGCATGAGCTTGAGGGCCTGTTCGACATGGAACTGTTCAGCCTCAAGGAAGACCTCGAGCACCCATCCCACGCGGTCAACGGTATCGCGGATGCCATGCCCGGCTTCGGTATCGTTGCGGCGGTACTGGGTATCGTGGTGACCATGGCCTCGCTGGGTGAGGGCGATCAGAAGTCCATCGGTCTGCACGTAGGTGCCGCACTGGTCGGTACCTTCTTCGGTATTCTCGCGGCCTACGGGTTCTTCGGCCCGCTGGCGCACTCCCTGGCTCACGATGCCAAGGAAGAGCTGAACATCTACGAAGCCATCAAGGCTTCGCTGGTGGCTTCAGCCTCCGGCATGCCGCCATCGCTGGCGGTGGAGTTCGGGCGCAAGGTTCTGTACCCGGCACACCGTCCGAGCTTTGCTGAGCTGGAACAAGCGGTTCGCGGTCGATAGTGCTTTGTCTTGCAAATACGTTCCTTTTTTGGCGAGTGCCTGTTGTTGCCAGACAAGGCGCCGCGACGAGTCATAGCCCGCTATGGCGAGGAGCGGCAACGCCGTATGGCGACAACAGGCACCGCCAGAAAGGAACAGTATTTGTGAGACAGAGCACTTAACATGGAAAATAATCAGCCGATAATCATCAAGCGCGTCAAGCGCATTGCTGGCGGGCATCACGGGGGCGCGTGGAAAATCGCCTTCGCTGACTTCGCGACGGCGATGATGGCGTTCTTCCTGGTGTTGTGGCTGTTATCCACCGCCACACCGGAACAGAAGATCGCCATCGCCGGTTACTTCAAGGACCCGATCGGCTTCTCTGAAAGCGGTACGCCGTACATCATCGATCTCGGTGGCACCCCGGTGCTGGCGCCGGACAAGACCCTCAATCCCGAGGTCAAGTCTCAGCCGCAGCCGGACAAGGTCACTGTCGATACCGATCAGGTCGAGAAAATGGCCGAGGAAGTCGAGAAGGAGCGCCTTGAACTGTTGCTGCAAGAGTTGCAGAACAAGGTTGAAGAGAACCCGCAGTTGAAGAAGTTCAAGGACCAGATTCTTTTCGACATCACGCCGGATGGTTTACGCATCCAGATCATCGATTCCGAAAATCGGCCGATGTTCGACTCTGGCAGTGCCCGCTTGAAACCGTACTTCGAAGACATTCTGCTGGCCATGGCTGACACCATCAAAGCGGTGCCGAACAAGATCAGCATCGGTGGCCACACCGACGCCAAGCCTTATGCGGGCACCGGCGATTTCGGCAACTGGGAGCTGTCGGCCAACCGTGCCAGCGCCGCTCGTCGTGCGCTGGTTGCGGGTAGCTATCCGGATCAGCAAGTGGCGCGGGTGGTCGGTTACGCCTCGTCGGTGTTGTTCGATCGCAAAAATCCGCTCAATCCGGTCAACCGCCGTATCGACATTGTCGTGCTGACCAAGAAGGCCCAGCGCGCCATCGAGGGTGATCAAGGTGCGGAACCGGCACCAACACCGACACCGGGGCAGGGTGCTCCGGGTGAAGTGCCTGCCGTGCCTGCCGATCCGAACGTCTTGCCGGCGGACAAGGAACCCCTGCCGGCGCATGAGCTTCGGGAACGCTTGAACCTGTTCGACGCTCCGGCACCGAAAGCCGGCGACCCGGCCAAACCGGCCGAGCCTCCCAAGCAGTGATCCAATAAAAAGCCGCGATGATCGCGGCTTTTTATTGTCTGTCGGTGCGCCAGTGGGCGGTCAGCAGCCTTCAGTGTCGGGGCTGCTGAGCGCTCTGGTTAATAGCTGGTTTCGGGCAAGCTGGCGATGATCGAGCGGTAGCTGTTCATGCGTTGCTGTTGCACGCGGCCTTCTTCCAGTGCCTTGAGCAGGGCGCAACCGGGTTCGCGGTCGTGCTTGCAGTCGCGGAAGCGGCAGGTGCCGATCAAGTCGTTGAACTCGATGAAACCGGCTTCGACGTCGGCACGGCTGACGTGGCCCAGGCCGAATTCCCGAATACCCGGGGAGTCGATCAGCTCACCGCCGCCGGGGAAGTGGAACAACCGCGCGGTGGTGGTGGTGTGGGTGCCCTGGCCGGACAGTTCGGACAGCGGGCCGACACGGGTTTCGACTTCCGGCAGCAGGCTGTTGACCAGCGAAGACTTGCCGACGCCGGACTGACCGACGAACACACTGATGCGCCCGTCCAGTTGTTCCTGCAACTGCTCCATGCCATTGCCATGGTGCGCCGAGACTTCCAGCACCGGGTAACCCAGTGTGCGGTAGACCGCCAGCAAGGCATTCAGCGCCGGGGCATTCTGCTCGTCGATCAGGTCGAACTTGTTGAGCAGCAGCAGCGGGCGAATACCGGCGTGTTCGGCGGCGACCAAGTAGCGGTCGATCAGGTTGGCATGAGGCTCGGGCAGCGGGGCGAAGACGATCACGATCATGTCGACGTTAGCCGCTACCGGCTTGAGCTGGCCACGACTGTCGGGACGGCACAGTTCGGTTTTACGCGGCAATTGCGCGACGATCACGCCGATGCCCTGGTTGCCGGCGCGCCAGACCACCTGGTCGCCGGTCACCAGCGCAGGCAGGTTGGCCCGCAAGTGGCAGCGGAACACCTGGCCGGCCAGTTCGCCGTCGCGGGCTTCGACCTCGACCTGAACGCCGAAGTGAGCGATTACCAGGCCCGTCTGCTCGGGGCCAAGGTCGCCGCCCTCGAGCGCTTCGACGGCGGAGGATTCGCGTTTGGCGGCGCGGGCAGCGCGCTCACCTTGAATCTTTTCGATGCGCCAGTTTTGACGACGATTGAGTTGGCGTTTGGCCATGGGTGTTCCGTGTGGATAATGCAGCGATTAGGTAAAACGGCCGCGAGTTTAGCACGCCCAGAGAGTCCTCTAGGCTAAACTGCATGCCTACGCCGAGGAGCCGACACATGCAAAACCCGCAGAATCTGATTTGGATCGATCTGGAAATGACCGGTCTGAACCCTGACACCGACGTCATCATCGAGATGGCCACCATTGTCACCGACAGCAATCTCAACACCCTGGCCGAAGGCCCGGTAATCGCCATTCACCACAGCGACGAGATCCTGGCGGGCATGGACGAGTGGAACACCCGTCAACACGGTGGCTCTGGCCTGACCCAGCGGGTACGCGACAGCCGCATCAGTATGGCTGAAGCGGAAACCCAGACCATCGCCTTCCTGGAAAAATGGGTGCCGAAGGGCACGTCGCCGATCTGCGGCAACAGCATTTGCCAGGATCGGCGCTTCCTTTATACGCACATGAAGGCGCTGGAAAGCTACTTCCACTACCGCAACCTCGACGTCTCGACCTTGAAGGAACTGGCCGCACGCTGGGCTCCGGACGTTCGCGACAGCTTCAAGAAGGGCAGCACGCACCTGGCACTGGACGACATCCGCGAGTCGATCGCCGAGCTGCAGCACTACCGCACGCATTTCATCAAGTTCTGATACCCAAGTATTGAGGGCTAGTGTGGCGAGGGGGCTTGCCCCCGTTCGACTGCGAAGCAGGCGCAAACCCGGTTGGTGCGATGTTACTGAAGAAGCGTGGTCGCAGATTTTGGGGTCGCTCCGCAACCCAACGGGGGCAAGCCCCCTCGCCACAGGTTGTAGGTGAAATGCTACTGCGCCCTCTTTTGGTGCCCCGGCGATCTGAGTAGACTGCGCGCCTTCTCGTAAGGACCGCCACCATGTTGCTGATGCTCTACCTGATTGCCATTACCGCTGAAGCCATGACTGGCGCATTGTCTGCCGGTCGGCGTGGCATGGACTGGTTTGGCGTGGTGCTGATCGCCTGCGTGACGGCGCTGGGCGGTGGTTCGGTGCGTGACGTGCTGCTCGGACACTACCCGCTGACCTGGGTCAAACACCCGGAATACCTGGTGTTGACCTCGGCTGCGGCAATGCTCACGGTCTTTACCGCACGCTGGATGCGCCATCTGCGTTCGCTGTTCCTGGTGCTCGATGCCGTGGGGTTGGTAGCGTTTACCCTGATCGGCTGCATGACTGCGCTGGAAACGGGCCACGGCATGCTGGTGGCGTCGGTCAGCGGAGTGATCACTGGAGTGTTCGGCGGCATCCTGCGCGACATCTTCTGCAACGACATCCCGCTGATCTTCCGGCGCGAGCTCTACGCCAGCGTCTCGTTCGCTGCCGCGTGGTGCTACATGCTCTGCCTTTACCTGCAATTACCTGGCGAACAGGCGATCCTGATCACCTTGTTTGGCGGCTTCCTGCTGCGCTTGCTGGCGATTCGTTTCCACTGGGAAATGCCCAAGTTCGTCTACAACGACGAAGCCTGACACCACAAACCCACGTAGGAGCAGCCTGCGGCAGCTCCTACGAGAGTCCGTGTTGTTTCAGGGCCCATTGCACATGCTCACGTACCAACTCCGATGGGTAATCGGCCCGCGCTTTCAGGGCTTCCAGCACCGGAATTGTTGAAGGCGCATTGCCAAGCCCCACAGCCAGGTTACGCAGCCAGCGCTCATAACCGGCGCGGCGCAGCGGCGAGCCTTCGGTGCTGCTGAGGAATTTGTCTTCATCCCACATGAACAGTTCCGCCAGCTCGGCGTTGTCGAGGTTGTGTCGCGGTTTGAAGTCGCTTTCGCCCGACGGGCGGGCGAAGCGGTTCCACGGGCAAACGATCTGGCAATCATCGCAACCGAACACCCGGTTGCCGATCAGCGGCCGCAAATCTTCGGGGATCGCCGTTTTCAGCTCGATGGTCAGGTACGAAATGCAGCGGCGGGCGTCCAGTACATAGGGGCCGACAAAGGCCTTGGTCGGGCAGATATCCAGGCACGCCGTGCAGCGCCCGCAGTGTTCGGTGCTGTGAGGCGGGTCGACCGGCAGCGGCAGGTCGACGAACAGCTCGCTCAAAAAAAAGTAACTGCCGGCCTTGCGGTTCAGTACCAGAGTATTTTTGCCAATCCAGCCGAGACCCGCCTGTTCGGCGATGGCTTTTTCCAGCACCGGGGCGCTGTCGACGAAAGCCCTGTAGCCGAAGGGGCCGATGACCTGCTGAATCTTCTCAGCCAGTTGCTGCACGCGTTTGCGGATCAGCTTGTGGTAGTCGCGGCCCAAGGCGTAACGCGAGACGTAGGCTTTTTCCGGCTGGCCCAGGCGCTTGGCCATTTCAGTGTCGCCCGGCAGGTAGTCCATGCGCAGCGAAACCACCCGCAGCGTACCCGGCACCAGCTCTTCCGGGTGTGAGCGTTTGCTGCCGTGAGCGCCCATGTAGTCCATTTCGCCGTGGTAGCCGGCTTCAAGCCAGCGCTCCAGGTGTTGTTCATGCTCAGCCAGGTTCAGACCACTGATGCCGACTTGTTGAAAACCCAACTCGCGGCCCCAGTCTTTGATCGATTGGGCGAGAGCAGGAAGATCTGTGGTAATTGCAGGCATGAGACAGGGGAAACCGGAGCTGAGGTGCGTATAATTCTGCCAGACATCGGAGCCTGAAGACGCATGCCGCAGACAAAACACCATTTACCCGACGCGCTGTACAGCGCCGCACAGGTCCGGGCGCTCGACGCGCGGCTGATAGCGGCCGGGACAACGGGCTTCGAATTGATGCATCGGGCTGCCCGCGCCACGTGGCGAGCGTTGGTCCGGCACTGGCCGACGGCCACTGAACTCAGTGTGTTGGCGGGCCACGGCAATAACGCCGGGGACGGTTATCTGGTGGCGGTGCTGGCGTTGCGAGCCGGTTGGCAGGTGCGAGTGCTGGCGCTGGTTGAGCCGTCGCGCTTGCAGGGCGATGCCGCGCTGGCGTATGCCAAAGCGCTGGCCGCCGGGGTTGTCGTCGAGGCCTGGTCACCTGCCATCGAACTGCGTGGGGTGGTGCTGGATGCGCTGCTGGGCACTGGCCTGAGCGGTGAGGTGCGCGAACCCTATGTTGCCGCGATCGAGGTGATCAATGCCTGTGGCCTGCCCATTGCGGCGGTGGATATCCCCTCCGGTCTGTGCGCCGATACCGGGCGAGTCCTCGGGGTTGCGGTTCGGGCCGAGCTCACCGTGACATACATCGGCCTCAAACTTGGGCTGTTCACCGGCGATGCGGCGGATCAGGTGGGGGAGTTGCAGTTCAACGATCTGCAAGCCGACCCGCAGATCGTCGCTCAAAGCGCCGTCAGTGCTTATCGCCTGAATCCAGACAACCTGCCGCGCCTGGCAGCTCGGGTACCGAGCGCTCACAAAGGCCGATTCGGTCACGTCCTGCTGATCGGTGGCGATCGCGGTTTCGGCGGCGCCATTCTCTTGAGCGCCCAAAGTGCCCTGCGTAGTGGCGCGGGCATGGTGTCTCTGGCGACCCGCAGCGAGCATGTTCCGGCCGCATTGGCGCGGGTGCCCGAAGTCATGGTCTTGGGCGTTCACTCGGCCAACCAACTGATGGGCCCGCTCGGCCAAGCCAGTGTGCTGGTGGTCGGACCGGGTCTCGGCAAGGACGCGTGGGGTCGCAGTTTGTTGTCGGCAGCGTCCAATGCCCCGTTACTGCAGGTCTGGGACGCCGATGCGCTGAATTTGCTGAGCCGGGGTGATGTGCGCCTGCCGAAGGATTGCGTGATCACTCCGCATCCGGGGGAAGCGGCACGGCTATTGGGGATTTCCACGGCCGAGGTTCAAGCCGATCGCCCCGCCGCAGCCCATGCATTGAGCAAAAAATACACAGCCACCGTCATTCTCAAAGGGGCCGGCAGCCTGATTGCCAGTCCCGATGGTCGTTTGGCGCTGTGCCATCAAGGCCACCCGGCCATGGCCTCCGCGGGTCTGGGGGATGTGCTGGCCGGACTGGTCGGCGCCTTGCTGGCCCAGGGCATGAATGCATTCGATGCAGCTTGCCTGGCGGTCTGGCTGCACGCCAACGCCGGCGAGCGTGAAGGTAAAACGGGCCGTGGGCTGGCGGCCAGTGATCTGATTCCCGCCATTCGTCAGTTGCTGGAGGAGCAAACACCGTGTCTGAAGTAACCCTGTATCTGGCCAATGAAGACGCCATGGTCGCGTTGGGCAACCGTATCGCTCAAGTGACCAAAGGGCACGGCATCATCTTTCTGGGCGGTGACCTTGGGGCGGGTAAAACCACTCTGTCGCGGGGTATTATTCGCGGTTTGGGGCATGTTGGGGCAGTAAAAAGTCCGACCTTTACCTTGGTCGAACCCTACGAGATCGGCGACATTCGCGCCTTCCATTTTGACCTGTATCGACTGGTCGATCCGGAGGAGCTGGAGTTTCTTGGCATTCGTGACTACCTCGAAGACGATGCACTGTGTCTGATCGAGTGGCCCCAGAAGGGTGCAGGCTTTTTGCCAAAGCCCGACCTGACCATTACCATTAGCCCGCATGACAGTGGGCGTTCGCTGAATCTGTCGCCCCAGGGTTTGCGTGGCGAGTCTTGGTGTGCCGCTTTGGCATTGGAATTCAAATAAATGATGGGGTTAGGTATGCGCTTTCGCGCGTTGGTTGCTGTCGTAGGAATGTTGCTTACGGCACTGGCCGTCGACGCTGTGGCCGCGACAAAGGTCAACAGTGTTCGTCTGTGGCGGGCGCCGGATAACACCCGACTGGTGTTTGACCTGTCCGGTCCGGTCCAGCACAGCGTCTTTACCCTGACGTCCCCGGATCGTCTGGTGATCGACATCAATGGCGCCGTCCTTGGCGCACCGCTGAATGTCTCCACCGCCAACACCCCGATTACCGCCATGCGTTCGGCTCAGCGCACGCCGACCGATCTGCGGGTAGTTATCGACCTGAAAAAAGCCGTCACCCCGAAGAGCTTCGTACTGGCGCCGAATGCGCAGTACGGCAACCGATTGGTAGTCGACCTGTTCGACAACGCCGCCGATGCCGCACCGCCACCTGTGCCGACTCCGGCCCCAACCGTTGCCACCGTGCCTGCGGTGCCGGTCGCTCCGGTTGAGCCGGCAATCAAGCTGCCGCCTGCTCCGGCCGGCAAGCGCGACATCATCGTGGTCATCGATGCCGGACACGGCGGCGAGGACCCGGGGGCTTCCGGTTCCCGTGGGCAGCACGAAAAAGACGTGGTGCTGGCCATCGCTCGCGAGCTGCAGCGTCAGGTCAACGGCATGAAAGGCTTCCGGGCCGAGCTGACCCGTACCGGCGACTACTTCATTCCATTGCGTGGTCGTACCGAGATCGCCCGCAAGAAGGGCGCCGACCTGTTCGTCTCGATCCACGCCGACGCGGCACCCTCCGCTGCAGCGTTCGGCGCTTCGGTATTCGCCTTGTCCGAGCGCGGCGCAACGTCCGAGACCGCTCGTTGGCTGGCCGACAGCGAAAACCGCTCCGACCTGATCGGCGGCGCCGGCAACGTCAGCCTCGACGACAAGGACAAGATGCTTGCCGGCGTACTGCTTGATCTGTCGATGACCGCGTCGCTGACTTCCAGTCTGAACGTCGGCCAGAAGGTATTGAGCAACATTGGCCGGGTCACCTCGTTGCACAAGCAGCGCGTCGAGCAGGCCGGATTCATGGTGCTGAAGTCGCCGGACATTCCATCGATCCTGGTGGAAACCGGGTTTATCTCCAACGCCAACGAAGCCTCGAAACTGGCGGCGTCCGGCCACCAGCAAGCGCTGGCCCGTTCGATCAGCGCGGGTGTGCGCCAGTTCTTCCAGCAAAACCCGCCACCGGGCACCTACATCGCCTGGCTGCGTGATTCCGGCAAGATTGCCCAAGGTCCGCGTGACCACACGGTGCGGCCGGGGGAAACCCTGGCGATGATCGCGGTGCGTTATCAGGTCTCGCCGGCGACCCTGCGCAGCGCCAACGGCCTGCAATCCGACGAGCTGAAAATCGGCCAGCACTTGAACATCCCGGGCACCGAATTGGCGGCCAAGGAATGAACGATGCCATGAACACCGCAGCGCGTATCGAGCTGCTCAGCCCGCGACTGGCGAACCAGATTGCCGCCGGTGAGGTGGTCGAGCGCCCGGCTTCGGTGATCAAGGAGCTGCTGGAAAACAGCCTCGACTCCGGTGCCAAACGTATCGACGTCGATGTCGAACAGGGCGGCGTCAAGCTGCTGCGGGTTCGCGACGATGGCAGCGGGATCTCTTCCGATGATTTGCCGCTGGCGCTGGCGCGACATGCCACCAGCAAGATTCGCAATCTCGAAGACCTCGAGCAGGTGATGAGCCTCGGATTTCGCGGTGAAGCCCTCGCGTCGATCAGCTCCGTGGCGCGCCTGACCCTGACGTCCCGCACTCAAGGTGCCGATCAGGCCTGGCAGGTCGAGACCGAAGGCCGCGACATGGCGCCTCGCGTCCAGCCAGCGGCCCACCCGGTGGGCACCTCGGTTGAAGTGCGCGACTTGTTCTTCAACACCCCGGCACGGCGCAAATTCCTCAAGACCGAAAAGACCGAATTCGATCACCTGCAAGAAGTGATCAAGCGTCTGGCGCTGGCGCGCTTCGACGTGGCGTTCCATCTGCGCCATAACGGTAAGACCATCCTCAGCCTGCACGAAGCCCATGACGACGCGGCTCGCGCCCGGCGTGTGGCGGCGATCTGCGGCGCGGGTTTCCTGGAGCAGGCGCTGCCCATCGAGATCGAGCGCAATGGCCTTCATCTGTGGGGCTGGGTCGGGTTGCCGACCTTTAACCGCAGCCAGGCGGACTTGCAGTATTTCTTTGTGAATGGCCGTGCGGTGCGCGACAAACTGGTGGCCCACGCGGTGCGCCAGGCATACCGCGACGTGCTGTTCAACGGTCGGCACCCGACGTTCGTGCTGTTTTTCGAAGTCGATCCGGCGGGCGTCGACGTCAACGTGCACCCGACCAAACACGAAGTGCGCTTCCGTGACGGGCGCATGGTCCACGACTTCCTCTACGGCACCTTGCACCGCGCCTTGGGCGACGTGCGTCCGGAAGACCATCTGGCTGCGCCTGTCGCGACGGCCGTGGTCAGGCCGACCGGCATCGAAGCCGGCGAGTTCGGCCCGCAAGGTGAAATGCGTCTGGCGGCCAATGCATTGCTGGAGCAGCCGCAGGCACAACCGTCCTTTAATACGACGGCGGGCTCGGGCGCGGGCGCCGGTTATCAGTATCAATACACGCCGCGTCCGCAGTCGGGCGTTCCGGTGGCTGAAGCGCAGGCTGCCTATCGCGAGTTTTTTGCGCCATTGCCGGAAGCGAACGCCACGGCGCTGCCAGACGGTCAGGGCGATATTCCGCCGCTGGGGTATGCGCTGGCGCAACTCAAAGGCATCTACATTCTTTCGGAAAACGCCCAAGGGCTGGTGCTGGTGGACATGCATGCCGCGCATGAGCGGATCATGTACGAGCGGCTGAAAGTCGCGATGGCCAGCGAAGGCCTGAGCGGCCAACCGCTGCTGGTGCCGGAGTCGATTGCAGTCAGCCAGCGTGAAGCCGATTGCGCCGAAGAGCACGTCAGCTGGTTCCAGCGCCTCGGTTTTGAGCTTCAGCGTCTGGGCCCGGAAACCCTGGCGATCCGGCAGATTCCGGCCTTGCTCAAGCAGGCTGAAGCCAATCGTCTGGTTCACGACGTATTGGCGGACCTGATGGAATACGGCACCAGCGACCGGATTCAGGCACACCTGAACGAACTGCTCGGGACCATGGCCTGCCACGGCGCTATTCGCGCCAATCGGCGCCTGGCCTTGCCGGAAATGAACGGTCTGCTGCGGGACATGGAAAACACCGAACGCAGCGGTCAATGCAACCATGGCCGACCGACCTGGACCCAATTGGGCCTGGATGATCTGGACAAACTGTTCTTGCGCGGTCGTTGATGAGCCAACTCCCTCCAGCGATATTCCTGATGGGCCCGACCGCTGCGGGCAAGACCGATCTGGCTATCGAGCTGACCAAGGTCCTGCCGTGCGAGCTGATCAGCGTCGACTCGGCGCTGGTTTACCGTGGCATGGACATCGGCACCGCCAAGCCTTTGAAGGAGCTGCTGACCGAGTTTCCTCATCGGTTGATCGATATTCTTGATCCGGTCGAGGCCTATTCGGCGGCTGATTTTCGCCGGGATGCCCTGCAGGCCATGGCCGAGATCACCGCGCGCGGCAATATTCCGCTGCTGGTCGGCGGCACAATGCTCTATTACAAGGCTTTGCTCGAAGGTCTGGCCGATATGCCGGCGGCCGATCCGCAGATCCGCGCTGAAATTGAGGAAGAGGCTGCACGCCTTGGCTGGCAAGCCCTGCACGATCAGTTGGCGGTCATTGATCCGGTGTCGGCAGCACGAATTCACCCAAATGACCCGCAGCGACTCAGTCGGGCGCTGGAAGTTTATCGGGTCAGCGGCCAGAGCATGACCGAACACCGCGCGCGACAATCTGCGCAAAGTACTGAAGCAGGCGCTTCGGGTCGCCCACAATTGCCCTATACTGTCGCGAACTTGGCTATCGCTCCGGCGAATCGTCAGGTACTGCATGAGCGTATTAAACAAAGATTCACACAAATGTTGGAACAGGGATTCATTGACGAGGTCGTAGCCCTGCGTAAAAGAAGTGACCTGCATGCCGGGTTGCCGTCTATACGCGCTGTAGGTTACCGACAAGTCTGGGATTACCTGGATGGCAAGCTGACGTCAGCCGAGATGCAGGAGCGTGGGATCATTGCCACGCGCCAATTGGCGAAGCGCCAGTTCACCTGGCTACGCAGTTGGGCTGATTTACACTGGTTGGACAGCCTCGATTGCGACAATCTGCCACGCGCCTTGAAATACCTGGGAACGGTCTCCATATTGAGCTGAGTCCTTGCAATTGCCGTCTATCCTTGGGGGTGTGACGGCCTAAGCCACCTGTTTACCTATTTTTATTATTGAATCCTTAAAGGAGTGCGGCACATGTCAAAAGGGCATTCGCTACAAGACCCTTACTTGAATACATTGCGTAAAGAGAAAGTTGGGGTTTCCATCTATCTGGTCAACGGAATCAAACTGCAAGGCACGATCGAGTCGTTCGACCAGTTCGTTATCCTGCTGAAAAACACCGTCAGCCAGATGGTTTACAAACACGCGATCTCTACAGTGGTGCCGGTTCGTCCAATTCGTCTGCCTAGCGCAACCGAATCCGAACAAGCTGACGCTGAGCCAGGTAACGCCTGATAGGAGTCTCCTTTGTTCTTTGAGCGCCACGGTGGTGGTGAACGAACCATTCTCGTTCACTTGGATGGTCAGGACCCTGAGGCGCGCGAAGATCCGCAGGAGTTTCAGGAGTTGGCAATTTCGGCCGGCGCCGAGACCGTCGCGTTTGTTAACGTGCCGCGTCATCGGCCAACCGCCAAATACCTGATTGGCAGTGGCAAGGTCGAGGAATTACGCGACCAGGTCAAAGCCGAGAAGGTCGATCTGGTTATTTTCAATTCCGTCCTCACGCCCAGTCAGGAACGTAACCTCGAACGTGTTTTCGAGTGTCGCGTGATTGACCGTACCGGTCTGATTCTCGATATCTTCGCCCAGCGCGCCCGCACCCATGAAGGCAAGCTCCAGGTCGAACTGGCCCAGCTTGATTACATGAGTACGCGACTGGTTCGCGGCTGGACTCACCTTGAGCGGCAGAAAGGCGGTATCGGTCTGCGCGGCCCTGGTGAAACCCAGTTGGAAACCGACCGGCGTCTTCTGCGGGTTCGCCTACGGCAGATCAAGGGGCGTCTGGAAAAGGTCCGCAGTCAGCGTGACCAAGCTCGTCGTGGTCGTCAGCGTGCGGATATCCCTTCGGTTTCTCTGGTGGGTTATACCAACGCCGGCAAGTCGACGCTGTTCAACTCGGTCACCGATTCCGACGTGTTCGCGGCAGACCAGTTGTTCGCCACCCTCGACCCGACCTTGCGCCGGCTCGAACTCGCCGACCTCGGTCCAATCGTACTGGCCGACACTGTGGGCTTCATCCGTCACTTGCCGCACAAACTGGTCGAGGCATTTCGGGCTACGCTCGAAGAGTCGAGCAACTCTGACCTGCTGCTGCATGTGATCGACGCTCACGAGCCAGAGCGTATGGCCCAGATCGAACAGGTCATGGCGGTGCTCGGCGAGATCGGTGCACAAGACTTGCCGATCCTTGAGGTCTATAACAAACTCGATTTGCTCGAGGGCGTAGAGCCACAGATCCAGCGTGATGCCGATGGCAAGCCGCAACGGGTATGGTTGTCGGCGCGCGACGGTCAGGGTCTGGACCTGCTCAAGCAGGCGATTGCGGAATTGCTCGGCAACGATTTGTTCGTCGGCACCTTGCGCTTGCCGCAGCGTTTTGCTCGACTGCGTGCGCAGTTCTTTGCGCTCGGCGCCGTACAGAAAGAAGAACACGACGAAGAAGGCATCTGTTTGCTGGCCGTTCGTTTGCCGCGAGTCGAGCTCAATCGACTGGTGAGCCGCGAGGGAATGCAGCCGTTGGAATTCATCGAGCAACACACTTTGCAATAAAAGCCTGAAAAAGCGGTTGTGCCGCTGTGGCAGGCATTCTGTAGCATTGGTCGGCGCGCCGTGGGTGCGTCTTTGCTTTATCAGATGGAGAGCGCTATGGCTTGGAATGAGCCGGGTGGCAACTCGAATAATCAGGATCCTTGGGGTGGTAAACGCCGCAATAATGGCGACCGCAAGGGGCCACCAGATCTCGACGAGGCCTTCCGAAAGCTGCAGGAAAGCCTGAATGGGTTGTTCGGTGGTAGCAAGAAACGCGGTGATGATGGCGGTGGTTCGGGCAAGGGCGGCGGTTACGGCCTGCTCGGCATCGGCCTTGTCGTGCTGGCGGTCGTTTGGCTGTACAGCGCGGTATATGTAGTCGACGAGCAGGAGCAAGCCGTGGTGCTGCGCTTCGGCAAGTACTACGAAACCGTCGGGCCGGGCCTGAACATCTACTTCCCGCCGATCGATCGCAAGTACATGGAAAACGTCACGCGTGAGCGTGCCTACACCAAGCAGGGTCAAATGCTCACTGAAGACGAGAACATCGTCGAAGTGCCACTGACCGTGCAGTACAAGATCACCAATCTGCAGGACTTCGTGCTGAACGTCGATCAGCCGGAAATCAGCCTGCAACACGCGACCGAGAGTGCCTTGCGCCATGTGGTGGGTTCCACCGCCATGGACCAGGTGCTGACCGAAGGTCGTGAGTTGATGGCCAGCGAAATCAAGGAGCGTCTGCAACGCTTCCTCGATACCTATCGCACCGGTATCACCGTCACTCAGGTCAACGTTCAGAGCGCCGCTGCACCGCGTGAAGTCCAGGAAGCCTTCGATGACGTGATCCGCGCTCGTGAAGATGAGCAGCGTTCGCGCAACCAGGCTGAAACTTACGCCAACGGTGTCGTGCCGGAAGCCCGTGGTCAGGCCCAGCGCATCATTGAAGATGCCAACGGTTACCGCGACGAAACGGTATCGCGTGCCAAGGGTGAGGCGGATCGCTTTACCAAGCTGGTCGCCGAATATCGCAAGGCACCGGAAGTCACTCGTCAGCGTCTGTACCTGGACACGATGCAGGAAGTCTTCAGCAATACCAGCAAGGTTCTCGTGACCGGCAACAAGAATGGCCAGAACAATCTGCTGTACTTGCCGCTGGACAAGATGATCGACAGTGGTCGTAGTGGTGCAGCGCCGGTAACCAGCGCAGCCGCGACCAGCAATGAAGGGCATGCGCGCTCGGCAACTGATCTGCAGCAGCCGGCACGTACCAGGGAGAGTCGCTGATGAGCAATAAATCGCTGATCGCCCTTATTGTCGGCGTCGTCGTGGCAATCGCTGCCTGGAACTGTTTCTACATCGTGGCTCAGACCGAGCGCGCGGTGTTACTGCAGTTCGGGCGCGTGGTTCAGACTGATGTTCAGCCGGGCCTGCATGTGAAAGTGCCTTACGTTAACCAGGTGCGTAAATTCGACGCACGCCTGATGACGCTGGACGCACCGACGCAGCGTTTCCTGACGCTGGAAAAGAAAGCCGTCATGGTTGATGCCTACGCCAAGTGGCGCGTCAAGGATGCCGAGCGTTTCTACACCGCGACTTCCGGCCTCAAGCAAATTGCAGACGAGCGCCTTTCGCGTCGCCTGGAATCGGGCCTGCGTGACCAGTTTGGCAAGCGCACCCTGCACGAAGTGGTTTCCGGTGAGCGTGACGCACTGATGGCGGATATCACGGCTTCGCTGAACAAGATGGCGGAAAAAGAGCTGGGCATCGAAGTTGTCGATGTTCGGGTCAAGGCCATCGATCTGCCGAAGGAAGTGAACCGCAGTGTGTTCGAACGCATGAGCACCGAGCGTGAACGTGAAGCGCGCGAGCACCGTGCCAAGGGTAACGAGCTGGCCGAAGGCATCCGTGCCGACGCCGATCGTCAGCGCCGCGTACTGCTGGCTGAAGCCTATCGTGAATCTGAAGAGGTTCGCGGTGACGGTGATGCCCAGGCCGCAGCGATCTACTCCAAGGCTTACGGCCAGGATCAGGAGTTCTACGGTTTCTACCGTAGCCTGCGTGCCTACCGTGAAAGCTTCGCGAATAAAACCGACGTCATGGTTCTGGACCCAAGCAGCGACTTCTTCCGTTACCTGGAAAAAGCCAAGCCTTGATCCGACACTGATCTCGAGGGACCCCGCCGGGCGGCTAAAGCCTCTCGCGGGGTGATCCTTTGAGAAAACGTGTGTATGATGCGGCAGCCGGGAAATTCCCGGCTTTTTTGCGTCTGCACGTTTGATTGCGGTTTTTTGTTGCAAGACTCGGGTTGAACAACTCGACAGGTTTTTCGAGGAAAGTGTTTGGCGAGGCCGATTCCAGGCCGATCGCCGCGTTGTTCATGCGCGGGACTTATGCGTATGGTTCAGACATTTTCTGCTTCACTCAAGGCCAGCCCGAGGGCTGGCGGCCCGGATCATAGGGGAATGGCGTAATGGCAACGGTAGACCGCTGGCTGCTGCCAGATGGCATCGAAGAAGTACTGCCACCAGAGGCGGCGCGCATTGAAGTCGCGCGTCGTCAGGTGTTGGATCTGTTCCAGAGCTGGGGTTACGAGTTCGTCGTGACCCCGCATATCGAGTACCTGGAATCCCTGCTGACTGGCGCAGGCCAGGACCTCGATCTGCGGACCTTCAAGGTCATCGACCCGCAGTCGGGCCGGCAGATGGGTTTCCGTGCCGACATTACGCCGCAAGTGGCGCGCATCGATGCGCACACCTTGCGTCACGAAGGCCCGAGCCGTCTGTGCTACGCCGGTAGCGTGCTGCATGCGCAACCGCGAGCGTTGTCGACCTCGCGTAGCCCGATCCAGCTGGGCGCCGAGTTGTACGGCGATGCCAGCCCGAGCAGCGACGTGGAAGTCATCAGCCTGATGCTGGCCATGCTGCAACTGGCCGATGTGCCAGATGTGCACATGGACCTTGGTCATGTCGGCATCTACCGTGGCCTGGCGCGTGCCGCCGGTTTGTCCGGTGAGGTCGAGCAACAATTGTTCGATGCCCTGCAACGCAAGGCCATCGATGAGGTCATTACCTTGACCGAAGGCCTGCCTGCCGATGTGGCGGGCATGCTGCGGGCGCTGGTTGATCTGTGTGGCGGTCGTGAAGTGCTGGTTGCCGCTCGTGAGCGCCTGGCCAATGCGCCGGCGCCTGTTTTGGCCGCACTGGACGACTTGCTGGCGATTGCCGAGCGTTTGTCCGTGCGTTTCCCGGATCTTGCGCTGTACTTCGATCTGGGCGAGTTGCGCGGTTATCACTACCACACCGGTGTGGTGTTCGCGGTATTCGTACCGGGTGTTGGCCAGTCCATCGCTCAGGGCGGTCGTTACGACGACATTGGCGCCGACTTCGGTCGCGCCCGTCCGGCGACTGGCTTCTCTACCGATTTGAAAACCCTGGTGACCCTGGGGCGTGCTGAAATCGAGCTACCGTCTGGCGGTATCTGGATGCCTGACAGTACGGATGCAGCACTCTGGCAGCAGGTTTGCCAGTTGCGCAGTGAGGGTCAGCGGGTTGTTCAGGCATTGCCTGGGCAACCATTGGCCGCCGCCCGTGATGCGGACTGCGACCGGCAATTGATTCAGCAGAACGGGCTTTGGCAAGTATTGCCGCTGGCTTCTTGAGTTTTCCTGCCGGCGGCTGCCGGCACCAAGTTTGCGCGAATGAGGACAAGTGTTATGGGTAAGAATGTCGTAGTCCTGGGCACCCAATGGGGTGATGAGGGCAAAGGCAAGATCGTTGATCTGCTGACCGAACATGCTGCCGCCGTAGTGCGCTACCAGGGTGGCCACAACGCTGGCCACACGCTGGTGATCGACGGCGAAAAAACCGTCTTGCACCTGATCCCGTCGGGCGTACTGCGCGATGGCGTGCAGTGCCTGATCGGCAACGGCGTGGTGGTTGCACCTGACGCCCTGCTGCGCGAGATCATCAAGCTGGAAGAGAAGGGCGTGCCGGTGCGCGAGCGCCTGCGTATCAGCCCGTCCTGCCCGCTGATCCTGTCTTACCACGTAGCGCTGGACCAGGCTCGTGAAAAGGCCCGTGGCGAGCTGAAGATCGGCACCACCGGTCGTGGCATCGGCCCGGCCTACGAAGACAAGGTTGCACGTCGTGGCCTGCGCATCGGTGATCTGTTCCACCGTGAGCGTTTCGCCGCCAAGCTGGGCGAGTTGCTGGACTACCACAACTTCGTACTGGTCAATTACTACAAAGAGCCGGCCATCGACTTCCAGAAAACCCTGGACGAGTGCATGGAATACGCCGAGCTGCTCAAGCCGATGATGCTCGACGTCACCGCCGAGCTGCATAACCTGCGTCGTGACGGCAAAGACATCATGTTCGAAGGCGCCCAAGGCTCCTTGCTGGACATCGACCACGGTACCTACCCGTACGTCACCAGTTCCAACACCACCGCTGGCGGCATCGCGACCGGTTCGGGTTTTGGCCCGATGTACCTGGATTACATCCTCGGCATCACCAAGGCTTACACCACTCGTGTTGGTTCGGGTCCGTTCCCGACCGAGCTGTTCGACGACGTCGGTGCGTTCCTCGCCAAGCGTGGCCATGAATTCGGTGCTACCACCGGACGTGCCCGTCGTTGCGGCTGGTTCGACGCCGTTATCCTGCGCCGCGCCATCGACGTCAACAGCATCTCGGGCCTGTGCCTGACCAAGCTGGACGTACTGGACGGTCTTGAGACCATCAACATCTGCGTGGGCTACAAGAACCAGGATGGTGCGGTGATCGACGCACCGACCGACGCCGACAGCTACATCGGTCTTGAGCCGGTGTACGAAGAAATGCCGGGCTGGACCGAGTCGACCCTGGGCGCCAAGACCCTGGAAGAGTTGCCTCAGGCTGCTCGCAACTACATCAAGCGCGTCGAAGAGTTGGTCGGTGCACCGATCGACATTATTTCGACGGGCCCGGACCGCAACGAGACCATCGTTCTGCGTCACCCGTTCGCTTGATAAGTCGTTGATGTAAAAAACAAAGGGCCCTTAATCGGGTCCTTTGTCGTTTATGCCTGTTGGACGGCATGACCTTTGCTGTGAATCTCTGTTCCAGAGTGCCATCAATTTAATGGCGTGCAAGTAGAGGGATTTCCTGTGTCGGCCGTTCTCTCACTGTTACAAAGCCGTTTGTTGCGGCCCGTGTTCGTTACCCTTGGTATCGCCCTGTTGGTGCAAGTATTGGTGGCTGTCGCACTGACCCGGAGCACCGTGACCGCATTGGAAGCCGATTTGGGCAATCGTCTCGGCGTCGATAGCCAGAAGCTCTCTGGCGAACTCGAACAGGCTGGGCGTGAAGTCACCTCAAGTCTTGATAACCTCTCCACCAGTACCCGTCAGCGCCTGACCGCCGGTTTGTCCTCGCGACTCAAGGACGAGCAGGCGCAACTGCGTGCGGCCCTGGAAAAGGACCTGAAGGACTCGGCCAATGACATGGCTCAGCTCCTGGCGTCGGTCGCACCCCGCGCGATGTGGGACAGCGATGTTCCAACGCTGTCCGAATTCGCCCGTCGGGCCCAGCGCAATCCGAATGTGCTGTTCGTGGTGTACGACGACGCCACCGGCCAGCACCTGACCCGCTACCTGAACCGGGAAAACCCGATCAACCAGGCCCTTTTGGAAAAAGGCCAGGGTGAGCGGGCGCTGGATAAAGTGCTGGATGCGGCGAAACACGATCCTTCGGTCTACTACCTCGAAGCCTCGATCAACCCCAATGGCGTGGAAATCGGCAAGGTGCTGATGGGGGTCTCCACGGCGTCGGTGGAAACAGACCTGGTAGCCCTCGACAAGCGCTTCTCGGCGCTGATCGCCAGCAGTGATCAGCTGGTCGGCGACAGCCTCAAGGGCGCTGCAGCTGATAGCGCCACGGCCATGCGCTCGCGCTTGCAGTCGGCGCAGTCCACGGCCACCGAAATGAAAGCCAATACCACCAACACCGTTCAGGAAGCGGCGGCAACCTTGCGCTGGCGGATCGGCATGGCGCTGGCGCTGGTCGGCTGCGGTGTCTTGCTGCTACTGGCGGTCGTGCTTGGGCGACGGGTGGTCAATCGCCTGAAGCTGTTGATCGCGGCAATGGAGGATCTGGCCGCGGGTGATGGTGACCTGACCAAGCGCGTGCAGATCAATAGCAAAGATGAAATCGGCGACATGGCGTCAGCGGTCAACCGCTTTGTGGATAAGTTGCAGCCGATCGTTCGCGAGGCGGGTGACGTGGCCCAGCGTACCGGTGTGGAAATCGGTGTCATGAGCAAGCGCAATGCCGGCGCCGATGCGGCGGCGAAATCCCAGCGCGATGAAGTGGCGGAGAGCTTGCGTGCCTTGTCGCAAATGGCTGACGAGGCACAGGCCGAAAGCCATGCGATGCAGGCGGCGTTGCAGCAGGTGGTGGATATTCGTCAGGCAACGGATGAAAACACCCGCACCTCGGCGCAGGTCGGCAGTCTCATCGAGGCGTTGGCCGGGCAGGTTGATACCGGGGCTAAAGTCATCGAGCGTCTGGCGCAGCAGAGCGAGCAAATTGAAGTGGTGTTGGAGGTGATTCACGGGATCGCCGAGCAGACCAACTTGCTGGCGTTGAACGCGGCGATCGAAGCGGCGCGGGCCGGAGAGACCGGGCGTGGTTTTGCGGTGGTGGCCGATGAGGTGCGGGCGCTGGCCAGCAAGACTCAAAGCTCGACTGGCGACATTCAGGCGCACATCGGGGCGTTGCAGCAAGGCGCTCGCGAGGCCGTAGCGGCGATTGGGCAGGCAGGGCGTCAGGCCAGCGAAGGTTTGCTGGTATTGCGCGACAGTGCGCGCTTGCAGCAGTCGGTGCAGGTTTCTGTCGAGCAGGTACATGCGGCCATCGGTCTGGCGACCCAGGCAGCAGCTCATCAGGCCAAAGGCGCGCACGCGGTGCGTGGGCGGGTCGAGACCATTCATGCTCAGGCCGAGCGTGCGGCGCAGGCGGTGGTGGAAACCACGGCCAGCGGCAAGGTGCTGGACAGCCTGGCGGCGCAGCTGAAAGCGAGCCTGGGGCAGTTCCGGGCCTGATTTGTTGCATGGGATACCGCCATCGCGAGCAAGCTCGCTCCCACATTTGATCTCTGTTGTTCACAAGTTATGTGTTCGCCAAAGATCAGTGTGGGAGCGAGCTTGCTCGCGATTGGCGATGTCAGCGGCTCAAATACATCCGCGTCGTGAGCAGATAGACCGGCAGCCCCGACACCAGTATCAACAGCGCCGCATAAGGCGCCGCTGCCGCGAACTCGACATTCGCGGTGTGTGCCCACACCTCTGTGGCCAGGGTGTTGAGTCCGGTCGGACTCAGCAGCAGTGTCGCCGTCAGCTCCTTCATCGCATCCAGAAACACCAGCGCAAACGCGGCACCCAGCGCCGGGAAGATGATCGGCAGCGTCACCCGCACAAAAGCGCTGAGCGACGAAGCGCCAAGCGTCCGCGCCGCTTCTTCCAATTGCGGTGCCGCCTTGTTCAGCGCCGTACGAATTGGCGCCTGAGCCAACGGCAGAAACAGCAAAGCATAGGCGATCAGCAGCAAGCCCGAAGTCTGATACAGCGCCGGCACATAGTGCAGGGCGAAGTACACCAGCGTCAGCGCGATCACCAATCCTGGCAGCGCATGCAGCAGATACGGCAGGCGCTCGGCCCACAGCGCCAGGCGACCCTTATAGCGAACCACCAGCAAGCCAACCGGTACTGCCAGCACCAGGCATAGCGCTGCACCGCCCAGCGATAACGCCAGTGACGAGAGCAAGGCTTCGCTGATCGCCGCCACCGGGAAAGCGGCCGATGAACCGACAGCCAGCCAGTACGCCAACATCCCCAGCGGAATTCCACTGCCGATAATCGCCAGTAGCAAGCAATAGAGCTGACCGGCCGCAGACCACGCACCTAGCCGAACCTGTTCGGCATGCCGCGCCGCGCCTTGGCCGATTCGTACATGCCGACCTTTGCCGCGAACCCGCAGCTCCAGCCACAGCAGAACCAGGCACAGTGCGAGCAGTACTGCCGAAAGCATCGCCGCGTTGGCGTTACTGAACTCCAGCTCGAACTGTTGATAGATCGCAGTAGTGAAGGTTTGCAGGCCGATGATCGACAGCGCGCCGAACTCCACCAGCATGTGCAGGGCAATCAGCAACGACCCGGCCAGCAGCGAGGGCCAGAGCAGGGGTAGGGTGATCTTGAAGAACACGCCCCAGCGGTTCTGCCCCAGGGTGCGGGCGGACTCTTCCAGTGCCGGGTCGAGATTGCGCAACGTCGCCGCCACCGGCAGAAACACCAGCGGGTACTTGGACAGGGTCATCACCAGAATCGCCCCGCCCAGACCTTCGAAGCTGGCGCTCAGGGACACCCAGGTGAAGCTGCTGATGAAAGCCGGTACGGCGAACGGCAGGCAGAGAATTACGCCCCACAGGCGCCGACCCGGCAAGTTGCTGCGCTCCAGCAGCCAGGCCAGCGACAGGCCGATGATCGCGCAGGCAACCGTTACCCCGATCAGCAGCAGCAGCGTATTGCGCAACAGGCCAAACACATACGGCCGCCACAACAGATGCAGTGCTTGCGCCCAGCCGGCTTGCCAGGCTTTGAGCCCGACATACAACAGCGGCAGCAGGCTCAGGCAGACCAATAGCAATACCGGCAACAGCAGCCATATCGATGGCCGTTTACGCCGTGGTAAATATCCCCCGCGTGATGCGGAGGCGCTCAGCGATGCGCTCATCAGTTCAGGCCAACGTCGCGTTCCAGGTCCAGTGCGGCTTCAGCGTTGCCGAGGTCGGCAGGGGTGACATTCGGCGCTTGCAGCTCACTGAACGGCTTGAGGCCGCGGTTCGATTCCAGGCCTTTGCGCAGTGGGTATTCGGCAGTGGTTTGAGTGATCACGCGCTGACCTTCTTCACTGGCCATGTAGGCGAGGAGTTGCTGGGCTTCTTGCGGGTGTTTGCTGGACTTGAGCACGGCAGCGCTGGACACAGTGATCAGGCCGCCAACATCGCCACCAGTGAAGTAATGCAGTTTCGAGCCGAGCGTGCCCTTTTCGCGCTGCAAGGCGAACCAGTAGTAGTTATTCACCAGCACGCTAGCGACTTCGCCGTTTTCCACAGCCTTCAATGCCACCATGTTGTTGCTGTAGACCTTGCCGAAAGCGCGCAGGCCGGTCAGCCATTCTTCGGCGGCATCCATTCCGTGCAGCTTGATGATCGCTACGGCTTGTTCCTGGAACGCCCCGCTACTTGGCACGAAGCCAACCTTGCCTTGCCACTTCGGATCGGAGAACTCCATCACCGATTTGGGCAGGTCTTTTTCGTCGATCAGTTTCGGGTTGAAGGCGACCACGCGGACCCGGGCAGTGATGCCGATCCAGGTGCCATTACCGGCAACGTAATCCTTGGGCAGCACTTCTAGCGTGGCGGCGTCGGTTTTCGCCAGCAGGCCTTGTTCGCCGAGCTTGTTCAGCGGTGGCGATTCTTCGGTGTAGATCACGTTGGCAGGCGAGCGATTGCCTTCTTCGACGATTTGGCTGGCAAGTTGGTTGCTGCTGCCTTTGCGTACATTGACATGAATGCCGGTCTTGGCTTCGAAGGCTTTGGCGACAGCGTCGCCGACTTCCTTGTGTTGACCGTTGTAGAGCGTCAGGGAAACTTTTTCGGCGGCTTGGGTGAATGGCGTTGCCAGGGTCAGCCCCAGCAGAGTGATGGTCAGGCCGCGGCGCAGGGTATTTCGAAACATCATTGGCTGGGTTCCTCACTGTCGCATTGCAAAAACTTGCAACAATGATAAACGATATTGTTTCTCAAGTGCGTCTTGCGGGGCGGGCGAGTGTTTGCTAGTGAGGTTGGCGCGGACCTTTGTGGCGAGGGGGCTTGCCCCCGTTGGGGCGCGAAGCGGCCCCAGTATTCATTCAGCCAGACCGCATTCTCAGGATATACGACTGCTTCGCCCGAACGCGGACCGGCCGACGGGGGCAAGCCCCCTCGCCACAGGAAGGCTGGTGGCTTGAGATGTTTGAAAGCCAGAAACGCAAAAACCCGCTTTCGCGGGTTTTTGTGAGATTCAAGATCGTTGACCTTGAACTTTGAATTGGTGCCCAGAAGAAGACTCGAACTTCCACGACCTTGCGGTCACCAGCACCTGAAGCTGGCGTGTCTACCAATTTCACCATCTGGGCAGTATCAGCAACGTTGCCGCTGTTGATGTGGCGCACTATACGGAGAGCGTTTTGATCTGTAAACCCCTGATTTAGTTTTAATAAATCAAATGGTTAGAATGCAAAAACCCGCTTTCGCGGGTTTTTGTGTGAGCCTTGAAATTGAACTAATCTCAAGCTCGAAATTGGTGCCCAGAAGAAGACTCGAACTTCCACGACCTTGCGGTCACCAGCACCTGAAGCTGGCGTGTCTACCAATTTCACCATCTGGGCAGTATCGACATGCGTCTGCGTCGTCGATGGCGCGCACTATACGGAGCGTCCTTTTAACTGTAAACCCCTGAACTCAAAAAAACCTGGAAAATTTTACGAGCGGTGCTTGATGCAGTCTTTCCAGGCGGCGGAAGGGCCTTTTAGGGCCTCCAAGAGCCTGAAATTTCCCGTTTCATTACGCCTATGCCAAACTAACCCGCATATAGACAAGGTGAAAACTCTCTAATGGCCGATTGGCAGTCCCTCGATCCCGAGGCCGCTCGTGAAGCGGAAAAATATGAAAACCCTATTCCTAGCCGCGAACTGATCCTTCAGCACCTTGCTGATCGGGGTTCGCCTGCTAACCGCGAGCAACTGGTCGAAGAGTTTGGTCTGACCACAGAAGACCAGATCGAAGCCCTGCGCCGCCGCCTGCGCGCCATGGAGCGCGATGCTCAACTGATCTATACCCGTCGCGGCACTTATGCGCCGGTAGACAAGCTCGACCTGATCCTGGGCCGCATCAGCGGTCACCGTGACGGCTTCGGCTTCCTGATCCCGGACGACGGTAGTGACGACCTGTTCATGAGCCCGGCGCAAATGCGTCTGGTGTTCGACGGCGACCGTGCGCTGGCGCGGGTTTCCGGCCTCGACCGTCGTGGTCGCCGCGAAGGCGTGATCGTCGAAGTGGTCTCGCGTGCTCATGAAAGCATCGTCGGTCGTTACTTCGAGGAAGGCGGCATCGGCTTTGTGGTGGCCGATAACCCGAAGATCCAGCAAGAAGTGCTGGTCACCCCGGGTCGTAACGCCAACGCCAATATCGGCCAATTCGTTGAAGTGAAGATCACGCACTGGCCGACCCCGCGCTTCCAGCCGCAAGGCGATGTGGTGGAAGTGGTCGGCAACTACATGGCGCCGGGCATGGAAATCGATATCGCCCTGCGGACCTACGACATTCCTCACGTCTGGCCTGAAGCAGTGCTCAAAGAAGCCGCCAAGCTCAAGCCGGAAGTCGAAGAGAAAGACAAAGAGAAACGCATCGACCTGCGTCATCTGCCGTTCGTTACCATCGATGGTGAAGATGCTCGCGACTTCGATGACGCGGTCTACTGCGAAGCGAGGCCGGGCAAGCTGCGGCTGTTCTCCGGCGGCTGGAAGTTGTACGTGGCGATTGCCGACGTTTCCAGCTACGTGAAGATCGGTTCGGCGCTGGATGCCGAGTCCCAGGTGCGCGGCAACTCGGTGTACTTCCCTGAGCGCGTGGTGCCGATGCTGCCTGAGCAGTTGTCCAACGGCCTGTGCTCGCTGAACCCGCATGTCGATCGCCTGGCCATGGTTTGCGAGATGACCATCTCCAAATCCGGCGAGATGACCGACTATTGCTTCTATGAAGCGGTGATTCACTCCCACGCCCGCCTGACCTACAACAAGGTCAGCGCGATGCTGGAACAGCCGAAAACCACCGAGGCTCGTCAGCTTCGTGGCGAATACACCGACGTGGTGCCGCACCTCAAACAGCTCTACTCGCTGTACAAGGTGTTGCTGGCGGCCCGTCATGTGCGTGGCGCAATCGATTTCGAAACGCAGGAAACCCGAATCATCTTCGGTTCCGAGCGCAAGATCGCCGAAATCCGTCCGACTGTGCGCAACGACGCGCACAAGTTGATCGAGGAATGCATGCTGGCGGCCAACGTGGCTACCGCTGAATTCCTGAAGAAACACGAAATCCCTGCGCTGTACCGGGTTCACGATGGTCCGCCACCGGAGCGTCTGGAAAAACTCCGCGCCTTCCTCGGCGAGCTCGGCCTGTCCCTGCACAAAGGCAAGGACGGCCCTTCGCCGAAGGATTACCAGGCGTTGCTGGCCGGTATCAAGGATCGTCCGGATTTCCACCTGATCCAGACCGTCATGCTGCGCTCGTTGAGCCAGGCGGTGTACAGCGCCGATAACCAGGGCCACTTCGGCCTGAATTATGAAGCCTATACCCACTTCACCTCGCCGATTCGCCGTTACCCGGACTTGCTCACGCACCGGGCGATTCGCAGTGTCATCCACTCCAAGCAAGACACGCCACACGTGCGTCGTGCCGGGGCGATGACCATTCCGAAAGCGCGCATCTATCCGTACGACGAAGCGGCGCTGGAGCAGCTCGGCGAGCAGTGCTCGATGAGCGAGCGCCGTGCCGACGAAGCGACCCGCGACGTGGTGAACTGGCTCAAGTGCGAGTTCATGAAAGATCGCGTGGGCGAGTCGTTCCCGGGTGTGATCACCGCGGTGACCGGTTTTGGCCTGTTCGTCGAGCTGACCGATATCTACGTCGAAGGTCTGGTCCACGTGACCGCTTTGCCGGGCGACTACTACCACTTCGACCCTGTGCATCACCGCCTGGCCGGTGAACGTACCGGTCGCAGCTTCCGCCTCGGCGATACCGTCGAAGTGCGCGTGATGCGGGTGGACCTGGACGAGCGCAAGATCGACTTCGAGATGGCTGAAAAAACCATCAGCGCGCCGATTGGCCGCAAGAAGCGTGGTGCAGAAACCTCGGCGCCTGCTGCCAAGACTGCTGCTGAGCCGGCACCGGCCAAAACCGGTCGTCGTGGTCCAGCGAAGGAAAAAGCGGTCGAAGCTTATCGTCCGAGCGATGCGGCGGCGAAAAACGCCGAAGTACGTAAAAGTCGTGAAATGAAGCAGGCGTTGCTGGCCGAAGCGAAGAGCGGCGGTAAAGCGGCGTCTGGGGGAAAGGCCGGACGGTCGGCGCCTGAAAAGGCCTCCGGCGGCAAGCCAGCCAAACCAAGTAAACACCGCAAAGGCCCGCCAAAAGCGGGCTCGGCTCCAGCCAAAAGCGGCGGGGCGCGTAAACCTAAGGCCAAGTCATGAGTCAGTTGGAAAAAATCTACGGCGTGCATGCTGTAGAAGCGTTGCTGCGTCACCACCCGAAACGCGTCAAGCAGATCTGGCTGGCCGAAGGTCGCAGTGATCCGCGCGTTCAGACGCTGATCGAGCTGGCCAGCGAAAACCGCGTTGCGGTCGGTCAGGCCGAACGTCGTGAGCTGGATGCCTGGGTTGAAGGCGTGCACCAGGGCGTGGTGGCGGAGGTAAGCCCAAGTCAGGTCTGGGGCGAGGCAATGCTCGACGAGCTGCTCGACCGTACCGAAGGCGCACCGCTGCTGTTGGTGCTCGACGGCGTAACCGATCCGCACAACCTCGGTGCTTGCCTGCGTTCTGCCGACGCGGCGGGTGCATTGGCAGTGATCGTTCCAAAGGACAAGTCAGCCACCCTGACGCCGACTGTGCGTAAAGTCGCCTGTGGTGCCGCGGAAGTGATTCCGTTGGTGGCCGTGACCAACCTGGCGCGCACCCTGGAAAAACTCAAGCAGCGTGGCTTGTGGGTTGTCGGTACGGCGGGGGAGGCTGAGCAGGATCTGTATCAGCAAGACCTGACCGGCCCGACCATCCTGATCATGGGCGCGGAAGGCAGCGGAATGCGTCGCCTGACGCGTGATCTTTGCGACTATCTGGTGCGTTTACCGATGGCGGGCAGCGTCAGCAGCCTCAACGTTTCCGTGGCTACCGGGGTGTGCCTGTTCGAAGCCTTGCGCCAGCGCGGCGTCAAAGCCGCCGCAACCGCCAAGAAGTCCTGAGCCTCAACTGATCGTTCCCACACTCTGCGTGGGAATGCATCCCGTGACGCTCCGCGTCACTCTCAAGCGGACGCAGAGCGTCCATGGCGGCGTTCCCACGCGGAGCGTGGGAACGATCATGCTGTGGTGATTGTTCAAATAATCACCAATTGCCTTGCGCCGCTTCTGTCCCTTCTCTACAATTGCGCCCCTTGCTGTGACGGCAGGCACGCATGTGTCCATCGCCGGCAAGTCCATAAGTGTCATTCACTCCTTGTCTGACCGCTTTTGAGCGGCAGGCTACAACCCGTAAGGAGCATTCATGCGTCATTACGAAATCATCTTTTTGGTCCACCCGGATCAAAGCGAGCAAGTCGGCGGCATGGTTGAGCGTTACACCAAGCTGATCGAAGAAGACGGCGGCAAAATCCACCGTCTGGAAGATTGGGGCCGTCGTCAACTGGCCTACGCAATCAACAATGTTCACAAGGCTCACTACGTGATGCTGAACGTTGAGTGCACTGGCAAGGCCCTGGCCGAGCTGGAAGACAACTTCCGCTACAACGATGCAGTGATCCGTAACCTGGTCATCCGTCGCGAAGAAGCCGTTACCGGCCAATCCGAGATGCTCAAGGCTGAAGAAAACCGCAGTGAGCGCCGTGAGCGTCGCGACCGTCCTGAGCACGAAGGCGCTGAAAGCGTTGACAGTGATGACAGCGACAACAGCGATAACGCTGACGAGTAATCCACGGACCTTTTGAGGAGCCTATTACATGGCACGTTTCTTCCGTCGTCGTAAATTCTGCCGCTTCACCGCTGAAGACGTGAAAGAGATCGATTACAAAGATCTCAACACTCTGAAAGCTTACGTATCCGAGACCGGCAAAATCGTTCCAAGCCGTATCACCGGTACCAAAGCTCGTTATCAGCGTCAGCTGGCCACCGCTATCAAGCGCGCCCGCTTCCTGGCCCTGCTGGCCTACACCGACAGCCACGGCCGCTGAGACCGGGCAGTCGACACGTAGCAAAGGATTGAATGCATGCGCGCCATAGCTGAGTTCATCATGCGCGGTCGTATGCAGGCCACTCTCGTAGTGGCTGGATGCGCGGCATTGCCGTTGTTGTACTGGTTGGGTGCTGCCGCCGGGAGCCTTGTGCTGCTGCGGCGCGGATTGAAGGACGCCCTTGGCGTTCTTGCTCTGGGAATACTGCCGGCATTGATCTGGTGGCTGTATTCCGATGATCCACGCGCACTCATGGTGTTGCTGGGGTCTTCGGGCCTTGCGTTGGTTTTGCGCGCAAGTGAGTCCTGGAGCCGCGTGCTGCTGGTCAGCATAGCGATGGGATTGGTGTTTTCTGTGGTGCTGGGTGCGGCTTACCGCCCTCAGATCGAGATGCTGTCGCAGGAGCTGGTAAAGATCCTGCCACTGGCCCTCGGTGACCTCTACCAGCAATTGTCGGTAGAGGAGCGAGCGCGTCTCGCCGCCCTGATTGCCCCGGTCCTGACCGGCCTGATAGCGGCCTTGTTGCAAATCGTCAGTGTGCTGAGCCTGATTGTCGGGCGCTACTGGCAGGCGTTGTTGTACAACCCCGGTGGTTTTGGTCGCGAGTTTCGCGCCATCCGAATCCCGCTGGGGCCGGCGATGTTGCTGCTGGCGTGCATGCTTCTGGGGCCGAACTTCGGTTCCCAGCTGGCCATGTTGACGCCGTTGTGCAGCGTACCGCTGGTGTTCGCCGGGCTGGCCCTGATTCATGGGCTGGTGGCTGAAAAGCGACTGGCCAAGTTTTGGCTGGTGGGGTTGTACGTAACGCTGTTGCTGTTTATGCAGCTGATCTATCCGTTGCTGGTGGTCCTGGCCATTGTCGACAGCCTGATTGATTTTCGCGGTCGTTTGACGCCGAAAGACGTCGATAGCGCGAACGGTGAAGGTTAAAAGTTAAGAGGATTTTCACATGCAACTGATCCTTCTGGAAAAAGTCACCAACCTGGGCAACCTGGGTGACAAAGTGAACGTTAAGGCTGGTTACGGTCGTAACTACCTGCTGCCTTACGGCAAAGCTACCGCTGCGACCGCTGCCAACCTGGCTGCGTTCGAAGAGCGTCGCGCTGAGCTGGAAAAAGCCGCAGCCGACCGTAAAACTTCGGCTGAAAACCGCGCTGCCCAACTGGCTGAGCTGGAAGTGACTATCACTGCCACCGCCGGTGACGAAGGCAAGCTGTTCGGTTCGATCGGCACCCACGACATCGCTGATGCACTGACCGCCTCTGGCGTTGAAGTTGCAAAAAGCGAAGTTCGTCTGCCGAACGGCACCATCCGCAACGTAGGCGAATTCGACGTAGCCGTGCACCTGCACGCTGAAGTTGAAGCCACCGTACGCGTTGTCGTGGTAGCAGCTTAAGAAGTACTTGTCGGCTGGCACCCTCGGGTGCTTGCCGGTAACATCGGGCACGATCCTGTTTACAGGTCGTGCCCTTTGTCTTTCTGCAGTTCCTGATTTTTTACAACCCCTGCTTTTCCTAAAGAACCCAAGTGGCCATGAACGATATCTCCGCTCCTGAGCAATACGATCTGCAAACCGCCGCGCTGAAAGTGCCGCCGCATTCCATCGAGGCCGAACAGGCTGTGCTCGGTGGTCTGATGCTGGACAACAACGCTTGGGAGCGCGTGCTCGATCAGGTCTCGGACGGTGATTTCTATCGACATGACCACCGCCTGATCTTCCGCGCGATCGCCAAGCTGGCCGATCAGAACTCGCCGATCGACGTCGTGACCCTTGCCGAGCAATTGGACAAGGAAGGTCAGACCTCGCAAGTCGGCGGTCTCGGTTATCTGGGCGAATTGGCAAAAAACACGCCGTCGGTCGCCAACATCAAGGCCTATGCCCAGATCGTTCGTGAGCGAGCGACCCTGCGCCAGTTGATCGGTATCAGCACCGAAATCGCCGACAGCGCCTTCAACCCGGAAGGCCGCACCGCCGCCGAGATTCTCGACGAAGCCGAGCGGCAGATCTTCCAGATCGCCGAGGCCCGCCCGAAAACCGGCGGTCCGGTGAGCGTCAATGACCTGTTGACCAAGGCCATCGACCGCATCGACACCTTGTTCAACACCGACAACGCCATCACCGGCCTGTCGACCGGTTACACCGACCTCGACGAGAAGACCAGCGGCCTGCAACCGTCTGACCTGATCATCGTCGCCGGCCGTCCATCGATGGGTAAAACCACCTTTGCGATGAACCTGGTGGAGAACGCCGTGTTGCGCAGCGAGAAGGCCGTACTGGTTTACTCGCTCGAGATGCCAGGCGAATCGCTGATCATGCGTATGCTGTCGTCGCTGGGTCGTATCGACCAGACCAAGGTCCGGGCCGGTCGCCTGGAAGACGACGACTGGCCGCGCCTGACCTCGGCGGTCAACCTGCTCAACGATCGCAAGCTGTTCATCGACGATACCGCCGGCATCAGTCCGTCGGAAATGCGTGCGCGGACCCGCCGTCTGGTGCGCGAACACGGTGAGATCGGTCTGATCATGATCGACTACCTGCAACTGATGCAGATCCCGGGCTCCAGCGGCGACAACCGGACCAACGAGATTTCCGAAATCTCCCGTTCCCTGAAAGCCCTGGCCAAGGAATTCAACTGCCCGGTGGTGGCGCTGTCCCAGCTCAACCGTTCCCTCGAACAGCGGCCGAACAAGCGGCCAGTGAACTCCGACTTGCGGGAATCCGGAGCGATCGAGCAGGACGCCGACGTGATCATGTTCGTTTACCGGGACGAGGTGTATCACCCGGAAACCGAGCACAAAGGCATCGCCGAGATCATCATCGGCAAGCAGCGGAACGGCCCGATCGGCTTTATCCGCCTGGCCTTCATCGGCAAGTACACCCGATTCGAAAACCTTGCACCGGGCAGCTATAACTTCGACGACGACGAGTAAGTTATTTAGCGCCTGAAAGGGCCTCATCGCGAGCAGGCTCGCTCCCACAGGGATAGTGTCGTTCTTGTGGGAGCGAGCCTGCTCGCGATGAGGCGACACCGATTTCCGACCATGGTGGTCGGAATTGGTTAAATTTTGTGCTATATTCCGCGCCCGCGATTTTTCATCTCAACACCGGTCATCGTCATGCAAACAGCCAAGCCGTTATTTGACTATCCCAAGTACTGGGCCGAATGTTTCGGTCCAGCGCCATTCCTGCCGATGAGCAGGGAGGAGATGGATCAGCTCGGCTGGGATTCCTGCGACATCATCATCGTCACCGGTGATGCCTACGTCGACCACCCGTCGTTTGGCATGGCAATCATCGGCCGGCTGCTGGAGTCCCAGGGCTTTCGCGTCGGGATCATTGCTCAGCCAAACTGGCAGTCCAAAGACGACTTCATGAAGCTCGGCGAGCCGAACCTGTTTTTCGGTGTCGCGGCCGGCAACATGGACTCGATGATCAACCGTTACACCGCCGACAAGAAAATCCGTTCCGATGACGCCTACACCCCCGGTGGCCTGGCAGGCAAACGTCCGGACCGCGCCAGCCTGGTTTACAGCCAGCGCTGCAAGGAAGCCTACAAGAATGTGCCGATTGTTCTCGGTGGCATCGAAGCTTCCCTGCGCCGCATCGCGCACTACGATTACTGGCAGGACCGGGTGCGCAACTCGATCCTGATCGACGCCTGCGCCGACATTCTGTTGTACGGCAACGCCGAGCGGGCGATCGTCGAAGTTGCCCAGCGTCTGTCCTACGGTCACAAGATCGAAGACATCACCGACGTGCGCGGCACCGCGTTCATTCGTCGCGATACGCCGCAAGGCTGGTACGAAGTCGATTCCACGCGTATCGACCGTCCGGGCAAGATCGACAAGATCATCAACCCGTACGTCAATACCCAGGACACCCAGGCCTGCGCCATCGAGCAAGAGAAGGGGCCGGTTGAAGATCCGGAAGAAGCCAAGGTCGTGCAGATTCTGGCGAGCCCGCGGATGACCCGCGACAAGACCGTGATCCGTCTGCCATCGGTAGAAAAGGTTCGTGGTGACGCCGTTCTGTACGCCCACGCCAACCGCGTGCTGCACCTGGAAACCAACCCGGGCAACGCCCGCGCGCTGGTTCAGAAGCACGGTGAAGTCGACGTCTGGTTCAACCCGCCACCGATTCCGATGACTACCGAAGAAATGGACTACGTGTTCGGCATGCCTTACGCCCGTGTTCCGCACCCGGCGTATGGCAAGGAGAAGATCCCGGCCTACGACATGATCCGTTTCTCGGTGAACATCATGCGCGGCTGCTTCGGCGGCTGTACCTTCTGTTCGATTACCGAGCACGAAGGCCGGATCATCCAGAACCGCTCCGAAGAGTCGATCATTCGCGAAATCGAAGAGATCCGCGACAAAGTGCCAGGTTTTACCGGCGTCATTTCCGACCTCGGTGGCCCGACCGCGAACATGTACCGCATTGCCTGCAAGAGCCCGGAAATCGAATCCGCGTGCCGCAAGCCGTCGTGCGTGTTCCCCGGCATTTGCCCGAACCTCAACACCGACCACTCGTCGCTGATCCAGCTGTATCGCAGCGCCCGTGCCTTGCCGGGTGTGAAGAAGATCCTGATCGCCTCCGGCCTGCGTTACGACCTTGCGGTCGAGTCGCCGGAATACGTCAAAGAGCTGGTGACCCACCACGTCGGTGGTTACCTGAAGATCGCCCCGGAACATACCGAGGAAGGTCCGCTCAACCAGATGATGAAGCCGGGCATCGGCAGCTATGACAAGTTCAAGCGGATGTTCGAGAAGTACTCCAAGGAAGCCGGGAAAGAGCAGTACCTGATTCCGTACTTCATCGCCGCCCACCCGGGCACCACCGACGAAGACATGATGAACCTGGCCCTGTGGCTCAAGGGCAACGGCTTCCGTGCGGATCAGGTGCAGGCGTTCTACCCGTCGCCGATGGCCACCGCCACCGCCATGTATCACTCGGGCAAGAACCCGTTGCGCAAGGTCACTTACAAGAGTGACGCCGTGACCATCGTCAAGAGCGAAGAGCAGCGTCGTCTGCACAAGGCGTTCTTGCGTTACCACGATCCGAAAGGCTGGCCGATGCTGCGTGAAGCGTTGACCCGCATGGGCCGTGCTGACCTGATTGGTCCGGGCAAGAACCAGTTGATCCCGCTGCATCAGCCGGCCACCGATAGCTACCAGAGCGCCCGTCGCAAGAACTCGACGCCAGCCGGTAGCCATAAAGTGGCCGGCGAGAAGACCACCAAAATCCTCACGCAACACACCGGCTTGCCGCCGCGTGCCAGCGATGGTGGTAACCCGTGGGACAAGCGTGAACAGGCCAAGGCCGCGGCGTTCGCCCGCAACCAACAGGCCGCCAAGGAACGCAAGGACGCCGCCAAAGGTAAAGGGCCCAAGCCTGCGCGTAAGCCGGTTGTACCGCGCTAAGCTTCACTTGAGCTGAACAGAACGCCAACATTCGTGTTGGCGTTCTGCATTCTGTAGAATGGCCGAGTGCCAACCCCGGCGAGACCTCATTCGCCATCTATCACAAGTAAGTGATTGCTCAAGTTTTCAACTCAAGGAAGAACGCCGTGGCCCGCCGCAAGAAATCCTCCGCGCAGCAACTCACCGCCGACAAACTCATGCAGTTGAAGTTCGCCCACTGGCTGGCTTGGCAACCTTATGTGCGACGCTATGGTTGGATTCATATCGCGGTCATGATGATGACGACATTCGCCATGTCATTGACCGGTTCGGTCTTCGACGAAGTATTTTTCCCACACGACTATCCGATGATGGAGTACTTCATCTTCGCCATGATGGGAGGTGTCGTGGTGATGTCCGCGTGTCTCGTTGCGCTGATTCGTGGTTACCCCAACGCCGTCTGGGGGTTGTTCACGATGTTGGTGTTTTGTCTGTCCATCACGTTGCTGGCGATGATCGAGGCGAATCATCTGGGGTTTGTCTGGATAGCCGCTGTGCCGTCGCTGATCGGCTTGTACTTGATGAGCACGCGTCGCTACCAGCGTGGGATCAAGGTGCTGCAAGTGGGCGCCCGAATCCGTCAGCGACTCAAACGCCTCGAAGCGAGCCTCAAGCACGCTCTGTGAGCCCACGCAGCAGCGGCTTGCTACATCTGCGTGCAACAAGCCAGAACCCAATTCCCGCATCGCCCGATTTTGGTGCTGTACTGCCCTAGGCAAATCTGTGAAAGCGCCGGCGCTGCTGGGTGGCATAAGTCTTGCGCGCTTTCGAATACGCTTTAGGCTCGCAGGAGGCACGCCGTGTCGATTCATGTCGCGTTGCACCACGTTACGCATTACCGCTACGACCGCGCTGTCGAGCTCGGTCCGCAGATCGTTCGCTTGCGCCCGGCGGCCCATAGCCGTACGCGGATTCTTTCCTATGCGTTGAAAGTGTCGCCAGAGCAGCACTTCATCAATTGGCAGCAAGACCCTCAGGGCAATTACCTGGCGCGGTTGGTGTTCCCGGAGAAAACCACGGAGCTGCGGATCGAAGTCGATCTGCTGGCCGAGATGGCGGTGTTCAATCCGTTCGACTTCTTCCTTGAGCCCTACGCGGAAAAGATCCCTTTCTCCTATGCCGCCGATGAACAGCGTGAACTGGCGCCGTACCTGGAAACCCTGCCGCTGACGCCGACGTTCAAGGCCTACCTTGAAGGCATCGACCGCACGCCGCTGCCCGCCGTGGATTTTCTGGTGGCCCTTAACCAGCGGCTGAGCGAAGACATCGGCTATCTGATCCGAATGGAACCGGGCGTGCAAACCCCCGAATACACTCTGGAACACGCATCGGGTTCCTGCCGCGATTCGGCCTGGTTGCTGGTGCAACTGCTGCGCAACCTCGGGCTGGCGGCGCGATTTGTTTCCGGTTACCTGATCCAGCTCACCGCTGACGTCAAAAGCCTCGACGGTCCTTCCGGCACCGAGGTGGACTTCACCGACCTGCACGCCTGGTGTGAGGTTTATCTGCCGGGCGCCGGCTGGATCGGCCTGGACGCTACTTCTGGGCTGTTTGCTGGCGAAGGGCATATTCCGTTGGCCTGTAGCCCCGATCCGTCCTCCGCGGCGCCGATCAGTGGTCTGGTCGAACCGTGCGAGTGTGAATTCAGCCACGAAATGTCGGTCGAGCGGATTTGGGAGGCCCCACGCGTTACCAAACCCTACACCGAAGACCAGTGGCTGGCGATCCAGGCACTGGGCCGGCAGATCGACGCCGACCTGCAAGAAGGCGATGTGCGCCTGACCATGGGCGGCGAGCCGACGTTTGTCTCCATCGACAACCCGGACGGTGCCGAGTGGAACACCGCCGCGCTCGGCCCAGACAAGCGTCGACTGTCCGCCGGGCTGTTCCAGCGCCTGCGCAAGCATTACGGACCCAAGGGCCTGGTGCATTTTGGCCAGGGCAAGTGGTACCCCGGTGAGCAACTGCCGCGCTGGTCGCTGAACTGCTACTGGCGGCGAGATGGCGTGCCGATCTGGAACAACAGCGCGCTGATTGCCGATGAACAGCAAGACTACGGCACCGATGGCACATTGGCCGGGCGTTTTCTGGCGAGTGTCGCCGAGCGTTTGAAACTGCCTGCGCGCTTTGTGTTTCCGGCCTACGAAGACAACCTCTACTACCTCTGGCGCGAAGGTGCGTTGCCGGTCAACGTCAGCGCCGAAGACTCGCGGCTGGCGGATGAGCTAGAGCGCGCCCGACTGCACAAGGTCTTCAGTCAAGGTCTGGACAAGGTGATTGGCCAAGTGCTGCCACTGGCGCGCACCGCCAAGGGCGATCAATGGCAAAGCGGTCGCTGGTACCTGCGTGACAGCCATTGCCGGTTGGTGCCAGGAGATTCACCGCTGGGTTATCGCTTGCCGTTGGCTTCGCAACCGTGGGTGACGGCGGCGGAGTATCCGTTCGTGCACCCGGTCGACCCGAATCAGGATTTGCCGGAATTGCCTGACGCAGCCCGGTTACAGAACCATGGCGAGTCGGCCAGCGCCGAAGAGCGCACACCGAAAATCGACCAATCCGCCGACTGGCTGACCCGCACCGCGCTCTGCGCCGAGGCTCGGGAAGGGCGGTTGTACCTGTTCATGCCGCCGCTGGAACGCGTCGAGGATTACCTCGAACTGGTCAGCGCCATCGAAGCCACCGCCGAGGAACTGCATTGCCCGGTGTTGCTGGAAGGTTATGAACCGCCGAGCGATCCACGCCTGAGCAACTTCCGCATTACTCCGGACCCCGGCGTCATCGAGGTCAACGTGCAGCCGTCCGCCAGTTGGGACGAGCTGGTGGAGCGCACCGAATTCCTCTACGAAGAGGCGCGCCAAACCCGGCTGACCACCGAGAAATTCATGATCGACGGTCGGCACACCGGCACGGGCGGCGGTAACCATTTCGTCCTCGGAGGCGCGACGCCGGCCGACTCACCGTTTCTGCGGCGTCCGGATTTGCTGCGCAGTCTGATCAGCTACTGGCATAACCACCCGTCGCTGTCCTACCTGTTTTCCGGTCTTTTCATCGGCCCGACTTCGCAGGCACCACGGGTGGACGAAGCGCGCAACGATGCGTTGTACGAGCTGGAAATCGCCTTTGCGCAAATGCCAGCGCCCGGCGAAGAGTGCGCTCCGTGGCTGGTAGACCGCTTGCTGCGCAACCTGCTGATCGACGTCACGGGCAACACCCACCGCGCCGAGTTCTGCATCGACAAACTCTATTCGCCGGATGGCGCCACCGGGCGCCTCGGTCTGCTGGAACTGCGCGCCTTTGAAATGCCACCCCATGCGCGCATGAGCCTGGCTCAGCAACTATTGCTGCGGGCGCTGGTGGCGCGGTTCTGGCGCGAGCCGTATGCACCGTCCAAGCTGGCGCGTTGGGGCACCGAGTTGCACGACCGTTTCCTGTTGCCGCACTTCATCGAGCAGGACTTCGCCGATGTGATCGTCGACCTCAACGCCGCTGGTTATGCGCTGCGCGCCGAGTGGTTTGCCGCGCATCTGGAGTTCCGCTTTCCCAAGGTCGGCGATTACGCGGTCAGCGGCATCGAGCTGGAACTGCGTCAGGCGCTGGAGCCTTGGCATGTGCTGGGTGAGGAGGGCTCGGCCGGTGGTACGGTGCGTTATGTCGACTCGTCGCTGGAGCGTTTGCAGGTCAAGCTCACAGGCCTGGCGCCGCAGCGTTATGTGCTGACCTGCAACGGCATCCCGGTACCGCTGCAACCGACCGGGCGGGGCGGTGAGTTTGTTGCCGGCGTGCGGTTTCGCGCCTGGCAACCGGCTAACTGCCTGCAACCGACCATCCCGGTGCATGCGCCGCTGGTGTTCGACCTGCTCGACACCTGGATGCAGCGCTCGCTGGGTGGGTGTCAGTACCATGTCGTGCATCCGGGCGGGCGCAATTACGACAGCCTGCCGGTGAACGCCAATGAGGCCGAGAGCCGGCGGATGGCGCGGTTCTTCCGTCTCGGCCACAGCCCGGGAACCTTGCCGGTGCCAACGCTGACCCTTAACGACGAGCTGCCGATGACGCTCGATTTACGACGTTTCTGAATCAGACACGACGTCCGGATTTTTCGTCTATCCGGGCGTCAAAGGTCTGCGTTAATCTGACTTTTCATTGCTGGCTGCCGAGCTTTCCATGCCTGACCTGCTTGACCGTTACCCGCTTACGGCGGGCACCTATCACGAGTTGCTCGACGATAGCGGTGCCGTGCGCCCGCACTGGCGACGGCTGTTCGATCAGTTGCAACGCAGCACGCCCGCGCAACTGCTGCAACGGCAAGCCTTGCTGGCACGACAGATTCAGGAAAACGGCGTCACCTACAATGTTTACGCCGACCCCAAAGGCGCTGATCGTCCATGGGAACTGGACCTGCTGCCTCATGTGATGGCGGCTGATGAGTGGCAGCAGTTGTCCGCCGGGATCGCCCAGCGTGCGCGTTTGCTCAACGCGGTATTGGCGGATCTGTATGGCCCGCAGCGCTTGATTGCCGAAGGCCTGCTGCCGGCAGAACTGGTGTTCGGTCATAACAATTTTCTCTGGCCCTGTCAGGGCATTCAGCCGCCGGACGGGGTCTTTTTGCATCTGTACGCGGTGGATCTGGCGCGCACGCCCGATGGACGTTGGTGGGTCACGGCGGATCGGACTCAAGCGCCATCCGGTGCCGGTTACGCGCTGGAAAACCGCACCATCGTGTCGCGGGCCTTTCCGGAGTTGTACCGTGATTTGCAGGTGCAGCATTTGGCCGGGTTCTTCCGTACCTTGCAGGAAACCCTCGCGCGTCAGGCACCGAGTGCCGATGAAGTGCCGCTGGTGGTGTTGCTGACGCCGGGGCGATTCAACGAGAGCTATTTCGAGCACCTTTATCTGGCTCGCCAATTGGGTTATCCACTGGTTGAAGGCGGTGACCTGACCGTGCGCGATGCCACGGTTTACCTGAAAACCCTGAGTGGCCTGCGTCGGGTTCACGCGATCATGCGTCGGCTCGACGATGATTTCTGCGATCCGCTGGAGTTGCGCACCGACTCGGCGCTCGGCGTGCCGGGCCTGCTTGATGCGGTGCGACAGGGGCGGGTGCTGGTGGCCAACGCCTTGGGCAGCGGCGTGCTGGAGTCGCCGGGGCTGTTGGGTTTTCTGCCGAAGATCAATCAATTCCTGTTCGGCGAAGAACTGATCCTGCCGTCCATTGCCACCTGGTGGTGCGGCGAGCCTCCGGTGTTGGCGCAGGCGCTGGAGAAAATGCCTGAGCTGCTGATCAAGCCAGCGTTCCCCTCGCAGAGCTTTACCTCGGTATTGGGCCGTGACTTGAGTGAAAAACAGCGCCAGGAACTCGCTGAGCGCATGCAGGCACGGCCTTATGCCTATGTGGCGCAAGAACTGGCGCAGCTGTCGCAGGCGCCGATCTGGCAAGCCGAAGACGGTCAGTTGCAGCCTCGGGCCATTGGCATGCGCGTTTACGCGGTGGCCAGTCAAGACGGCTATCGGGTGTTGCCCGGTGGCTTGACCCGGGTCGCGGCCGAGGCCGATGCCGAAGTGGTGTCGATGCAGCGCGGCGGCGCAAGCAAGGACACCTGGGTGTTGGGTGAGCGAGCGCCGATGGGCGAGCAATGGAAAGCCCAGCGAACCCTCGGCGTGCACGATCTGGTGCGACGCGATCCCTACCTGCCGTCGCGGGTGGTCGAAAACCTGTTCTGGTTCGGTCGTTATTGCGAGCGCTGCGACGACAGCGCGCGGCTGCTGCGGATCATGCTCACGCGTTACGTCGACGGCGACGATCCGCAAGCCTTGCAGGCTGCGGTCGATCTCGGTGAAAGCCTGATGCTGCTGCCCGACGAAGGTGAATTGCCCGAGCGTTTGCTGACGGCATTGCGCGGTGATGACTGGTCTTTCAGCCTGCGTTCCAACCTGCAACGCTTGCAGTGGGCGGCGTCTCAGGTACGCGGCAAACTCTCACGAGAGAACTGGCAGGCGTTGGTGGAGTTGCAGCGCGATGCCACGGAGCTGGAAACCGAAGAGCCGGATTTTGGCGAGTTGCTGGATTTCCTAAACCGTCTGGTGATGTCGCTCGCGGCGCTGTCGGGCTTTGCGCTGGATGACATGACCCGTGACGAAGGCTGGCGCTTTTTGATGATCGGGCGGCGGATCGAGCGATTGCAGTTCCTCAGCAGCAGCCTGGCAGCGTTCCTGCGCGGCGCCGGAGCTTTTGATCAGGCCGGGCTGGAATGGCTGCTGGAGCTGGGCAACAGCAGTATCACCTACCGTTCCCGCTATCTGGCGGTGGCGCAATTGATTCCAGTGCTCGATGTGTTGCTGCTCGATGAGCAGAACCCTCACGCGGTGCTGTTTCAGCTGAAACTGGTGACGCGCACCCTCAAACGCCTGAACGACGATTCTGGTGTGCCGAGCGAGCAGGCGTTACCTGGGTTGGTAGAGCGTCTGGCGCGATTCGATCTCGGTTGTCTGGAGAACGCGTTGTTCGGTGAAAGCAGCGTTCGCGCAGCCCTCGATGGTTTGGCGGATCTGCTGCAAGAAATCGCCGATGTCAGTAATCAGGTGTCGGATCGCCTTGCGTTGCGGCATTTTGCCCATGTCGATGATGTCAGCCAACGTACGGTGTCCGTCTGATGAGCGCCCGTTACCAGATTTTCCACGACACCCATTATCACTACGACAGCCCGGTCTCGCTGGCCCAGCAGCTCGCCCATTTGTGGCCTCGGCATTGCGCCTGGCAGCGTTGCATCGATCAGCAATTGCAGATCAGCCCGGAGCCGACCTCACGCCGCGATGAGCTGGACGTGTTCGGCAATCCGCTGACCCGGCTGGCGTTTGAACGGCCTCACGACGAATTGCTGGTCAATGCCCGGCTGACGGTCGAAGTGCTGGCCCGGCCAGTGCGCGATTTCAATCAATCGCCGGCCTGGGACATGACTCGCAGCGCGTTGACCTACAGCAGTCAGCCGATTGCTCTGCAGCTACTGGACGCCTGTCGCTATCGGTTTGAGTCGCCGTATGTGCACTTGAAGAGCAGCTTCGTCGAATTCTCCGAAAGCTGTTTTCCGCTGGGCCGTCCATTGATGCTGGGCGTTCAGGCGTTGATGGAGAAAATCTTCAGCGAGTTCACCTTCGACGCCGAGGCGACCCAGGTCGCGACGCCACTGGTGGAAGTGCTGGAACGTCGGCGCGGGGTCTGTCAGGACTTTGCGCACCTGATGCTCGCCTGCTTGCGTTCCCGCGGATTGGCGGCGCGTTATGTCAGTGGTTACCTGCTGACTCAGCCACCACCGGGCCAGCCACGATTGATCGGCGCCGACGCGTCCCACGCCTGGGTATCGGTGTTCTGCCCGGTGCTGGGCTGGGTTGATTTCGACCCGACCAACAACGTGCAACCGGCGCTGGAGCACATCACCCTGGCCTGGGGCCGGGACTTCTCCGATGTCTCGCCATTGCGTGGAGTAATACTGGGCGGCGGCAGCCATGACCCGGAAGTGCGGGTGACCGTGATGCCATTGGATGAACGCGGTTCTTGAATGCGCAGGTTTCTTGTGGCGAGGGAGCTTGCTCCCGTTGGGCCGCGCAGCGGACCCAAAACCTGCACGCGCGGCGTATCAGGTAAAACGCATTCGCTGGTTTTACGGCTGCTGTGCAGCCGAGCGGGAGCAAGCTCCCTCGCCACAGGTTCTCAGCCGATCAATGTCGGGTGGGTTGTGCTTTGGGGATTTGTGCAAGTCGATTGTGGAGGCTGTGAGGGTCGGCAGCATGACTGCCGACCCTGGACACAGATCCGGTGGGTTTGATCAGAACATCAAACCCTGTGGGTCTCAGGCGTCGGGCGCCTGATCTTTCGGTGCTTCAACAGCGTCATCAGCAACCACTTCACCTTCTGCATCGGGGTTCAGTGCGCCGGTTTCTTCATCGGCGGCAGCTTTCTTGCGTTGCAACTTTTCCTCTTTCTTCTGCTCTTTGGCCAAGTCTCTTTGACGTTTGGCGAAGGAGTAATTAGGTTTAGCCATGGGCGATCCTCTGGGGTCGAAGGTGAGGTTGAGCGGCGCGTATTCTGCCTTTAAACCGGGGGCAAGGGTTAGCTGGGTTTTTGCCCGGCCCATTTTGGTGCTACCAACGGTTGCCAGGCATCCAGTGCATCCAGCAGATCCTGCGGCGATTCGCTCATTTGCAGCATGTCACGGTGATGCTCGCGAACGAAGCCTTCGCCGACGACATGATCAAGAAATGCAGTGAGTTTACTGTAGAACCCGTTCACTTCCAGCAGTCCCAGCGGTTTGCCGTGATAACCGAGCTGGCCCCAGGTCCAGACTTCGAACAGCTCTTCAAACGTACCGAGGCCGCCCGGCAGAGCGATAAACGCGTCGCTCAGCTCGGCCATGCGCGCCTTGCGTGCATGCATGCCGTCGACCACTTCCAGACGCGTCAGGCCGGTATGGCCGATTTCTGAGTTCTTCAGGCTTTCGGGGATGATCCCGATCACTTCGCCACCCGCCGCCAGAGCCGCATCGGCCACGATGCCCATCAAGCCGACAGCACCGCCGCCATACACCAGCGTCAGCTTACGCCGGGCCAGCGCCTGGCCGAGGGCGATCGCCGCTTCCCGATACACCGGGTCAGTGCCTGTGCTGGCGCCGCAAAATACACAAACAGACGCTAAAGACATGCTTTACTCCATGGTCAGTGATGACCCCAGAGTAATGGCTGACCGTGGGTGTTCCAAGGGCTAATCCTCGCATCGAGGCCTTTCATAGGTGCCGCTGGCACCACAGGCGTAGGCCGCGAGCAAACTGCACAACAGGCTATTGAAGAACATGACGGGCGCTCCAGAATGGGATGACAAACCGATCATAGGTGCGCGTCAGACGTCTGGCCGGTTAATTGTTTCGATCAATGTCATAGCCTGAAAGTTGTATACAATTCTTGATGCAAGTCATAGGCACTTTCAAAAATTTCAGGCAGTCTTTACGCGATACGGATTTTGTTAACCCTGCCTTGGAGATTCACCATGTTTGCCAAACTCGTTGCGGTATCCCTGCTGACACTGGCCAGCAGCCAATTGATGGCTGCAGAGTGCAAGGTCGATGTCGACTCCACCGATCAGATGTCCTTCAACACGAAGGAGATAACCATCGACAAGAGCTGCAAAACCTTCACCGTCAACCTGACCCACTCCGGCAGCTTGCCGAAGAACGTCATGGGTCATAACTGGGTGCTGAGCAAGACCGCAGACATGGCTGGCATCACTACCGATGGCATGGCCGCCGGCATCGACAAGAACTACCTGAAAGAGGGTGACACTCGCGTCATCGCTCACACCAAAATCATCGGTGCCGGCGAGAAAGACTCAGTGACCTTCGATGTATCGAAGCTGACCGCTGGCGAAAGCTACCAGTTCTTCTGCTCGTTCCCGGGCCACAACTCGATGATGAAAGGCGCTGTTGTCCTGAAGTAATCAAGCAGGCCCAGCCGTCATGAAAAACGCCCCTCTGGGGCGTTTTTTCGTTTTGGCGCGTGCAAGAGCCGGTGAGCGTCCTGGTGATACCGTCTCTACCATTGGTCGGAAACCAGCGCCTACCTGTTATTTCTGACAGTGGCCAGCGACTCGGAGCCGGGTGTTAGATGAGCGTCAACGCTGCCGCGCATGTTGCGGCGATACCTCCGAGAAGGACCTTGCCCATGACTGCTCAAGAAACCGCTCCCAAAACACGCGCTGCCGATCCTATCCCGCCTCTTCTTAAAAAACTGAGCATCAGGCAGTCGGAGTCGGATGGCACCAACCTGGACCCGATGAGGGTCCACATAGACAATAATCGGCTGACCGCATTAATAGAGAGGTTGTCGCAGGGGCTGCCGGAAATTGATGAGTTCTCCGTTGAATTCAAGGGTTGGAACAATGACGAACCGCGCGGTTCGTACACCAGTCCCAAGCTGCTGTTCGGGCCGCCAAATCTCAGGACCTTGAATCTGGAATCCTCGGTCGTCGCGTTTAATCTGAACCAGAAGGTAACGGTGAAATACACCGTCTTCCGCGATGGTGAAACACCGGTAACCTCCGAGGTGCTCGAGTTGAACGTGCTCGACCTTGCGCCGGAGGAGCTGAAGGCGGGGGTGATCTTTGGGAAGGATGACGACGGTACCGGGCCCGTACTGGACCTGACCACCGACACCGACGACAGGACGGTGCGCATTAGTCTCTGGCCGCTGATTGCAGAAGGGCAATTGTGCTGGATCAAGCTGAATGGCAAGAACGCAGATGGCACCCATTACGAAAAAGATCTGTTCAAGGACGAGGTTGATACGGATTGGATCACCCTTGGCTACATCGATGTACCTGCTCCTTATAGTGAACTGAAGCTGTTGGCCAATGAATCGGTCCTGACGCTTCAGTACAAGGTTGCGTTTGATCAGGTTGATGACGAGAGCAAGGCGAACCTCTCGGAGGTGCGAAGCTATACCGTTAAGGCTGCTGCGGTGGTGGCGCCGGTCATCACCAAGGTGACGGACTCCAAAGAAGTTCCTGTTGC
>NZ_MOBI01000009.1:6432-6707 GCF_003732175.1 Pseudomonas brassicacearum | reverse complement strand
GTCCGTACTGACCGAATTGAGCGTGGCTACGCACGTGATCAAGGCTGTCGCAGGCGGGCAGGATTCCAACACCTGGACCGTGACGGTGAAGGCACCTGTGGTGGCGCCGGTCATCACCAAGGTGACGGACTCCAAGGAAGTTCCTGTTGCAGACAATGGCGAGACCACGGATACCACATTGAAGCTGGAAGGTACGGCGGGTGATGGTGAAGAGGTCAAGGTTTACATTGGAAGTGAGCTGAAGGATACGGTCACGGCGGTAGGCGGGATATGGA
>NZ_MOBI01000009.1:0-6400 GCF_003732175.1 Pseudomonas brassicacearum | reverse complement strand
GATATGGACGTCCGTACTGACCGAATTGAGCGTGGCTACGCACGTGATCAAGGTTGTCGCAGGCGGGCAGGATTCCAACACCTGGACCGTTACCGTAAAACCAGTGGAAACGGAAAAACCCGTATTCGAATCAGTCAAAGACCCCGGCGACGACAGTGATGTCCCTCATGGGTCGTTCACCGAGGCGAGAGTTCTTAATCTGACAATCAAGGCAGGCAAGTTCGAGCAACTCGATATTTTTCTCAATGGTGTATGGAAGCACACGGCTCCAACGAATGAACTGGGGTTTCTGTACTTTCAACTGGCGCCTCTGGAACTAGGTGATCAAAACATCACGGTGAAGGGCATCGTGAGCGGGCTGGAGTCGGACAACTATAACGTTTTCGTGGTGTCCGGTCCGTCGGACGGAACGCTCGCCATCATTGCTGCCAAAGACGCTCAACACAATCAGGTCCTCCCTGGCGGCGCCATAACCACCGACACGATCACGCTCACAGGCACTGCTCAGCCCAGCGCAACGGTCACCATCAGTGACGTTTTCACTGTTCTGAGGACTGTCGTTGCGAACCAGAACGGCTACTGGCGGCTTACCCTGGATGATTTGAACGTCCACTACTATCACTTGGCGCTGAGTGCCGAGGGTGCCGAATCCCCCATGCTTTGGTGGCTGGCGGTATTCGCTGCGGGAACACCTATTATCGAGCAGGCAACCGACCTTGCGGGTACCACGCTCATCCCGCCTTACGGAGAGACTTCCGGGCAGGCGTTTACGCTATCGGGTGTGGGGCCTGCCAATGGGACGCTCACCCTTCATGAGCTTCTCAGTGATGTGGAAATCACTGTCAATGTCGATGCACAGGGAAAATGGACGTCGGCGATACACATGGGCCCAAAGCCCAGGGAGTATCACTATGTAGCATCCGCGTCGGGCGAGCGCTCGCCGAAGTCAAATCTCTACCGAGTGCGCAAGGTCGAGCCAGCGAAGTAACGGAGAGTTGATCAGGTGCGCGCTGACAATGGTCAGCGCGTCTGAGCCGAGTGCTGGATAAACGTCGACGCTGCCGCTGACGTTGCGGCGACACCTCTGAGAAGGAACTTGCCCATGACTGCTCACGTTATCGCCTCCACAAAAAGTGATTCCGACCTAGGCCTCGAGCACCTGACGATCGTTCAGGCATCGGATAACAAAAAACTCCCCCCGCTCGATACCGGCACCAAGCTGACGGCGAAAATACCGACAACGGGACTGTTGCCTACCGATGAGTTCCAGGTTTTTCTCGTCGGTGGTCCCGGCTCTGATCCACGGGGTTCGTACGCGAGTCCTTTATTGAGGGTCGGATCTTTACACCCCCGGACTCTGAATCTGAACAAGGCGGTCGTCGCGTTCCTTCTAGGCAACACAATGACCCTGATCTATAGGATCACACATGACGGGACAACCTCGCCGGACTCCGAGCTGCTTGTGTTGAACGTGTTGGACCTGCCAGCAGATGCGTTGGGGGAAGCCCGGATATTCGGGAAACAGGATGACGGTAGTGGGCCCGAGCTGGACCTGACCACCGACACCGAAGACCGGACGGTGCGCATTGCTCTCTGGCCGCTGGCTGCCAAAGGGCAACCTTGCTGGGTCACTCTGAAGGGCAAAAATGCGGATAGCACCGACTACGAGTCAACCGTGTTTTTGGGTAAGGTCGATCAGGACTGGATCACCCGTGGCCACATTGACTTGGCTGTTCTCTATAGCGTGCTGGAGGCGTTGGCCGATGGATCGGACCTGACGATTGAGTACAGGGTTGCATTTGATCAGCGTGAGGACGAGAGCAAGGCGCACAGCTCAGTGGTGCGAAGCTATGCCGTTAAAAACGCCATAGTAGCGAGGCCCGAGATCATTGAGATGACAGACTTCAACGGGGTGAAGCTCCCTAACGGAGGGTTCACAGCCGCGGACGGCGTAATACTGAAGGGCACCGCTGCTGCCCATCAGGAGGTCTGGATGAGTAAAGGGGGGAGCGTCTTCGCTAATAGCGAGGGGGAGTGGGAGTACAAGTTCAAAAAGACAAACCTTAATCTGACGCCCTTTGCTGCTATCGCATCTGATGGCAAGTACTCAGCGGTTTGGATAGTTTTCTTTTTGCGCGAAGGCGTCCCCATCATCACCCGGGTCACGGACTCCAGGGGGGAGCATATCCCCGAATACGGCGCGACGTTTGAATCTGCCGTGACGGTGGAGGGGACAGCCAACCCTGGTGGAAAGCTCAGCATAAGCGTCATTGGCCTTGACGAGAGCTTGCCACTCGTCGATGTGGGCCCTGACGGAGTATGGCGTTGCACCGTGAGCGGGTTGAAAATACGACGTCATGTTATTTTCGTCAGACATGTTGACGACAACCTGAATTCGTTTGGGTGGGAACTACATGTTGTGGAGGTTGACAGTCCTGTCATTACATCGATCACGGACTCCTTGAATCGTTCTATTCCCCAATTTGGCTCGACCTATGATCAAACGGTCAAGTTAATCGGGACAGCTAAAAGCGATAGGGAACTCCAGTTTTATAATAAAGAGGATTTCATCGGTGAGCGCTTCAAAGCTGATGCCAACAGAGAGTGGGCCCGCACATTGACCCTCGATCCTGACCATTATCAGGATCTTGGAGTTAAAGCGTTTTATGGGAAGGAAGAAAAATCACCGAGCGTGTATCTAATTATTCACCCCCTCCTAGATCCAAACACGGCGATGACAGACTTCGATGACGCGGCAATGGCAGCGCATCTGAGCCGAATGCTGGATGAACGTCAACGCTGCCGCTGACGTTGCGGCGACACCTCTGAGAAGGAACTTGCCCATGACTGCTCAAGAAGACGCTCCCAAAATACACGCTGCCGGTTCTATCAAAGACCCGCTTAAGAAGCCGCGCATCAGGGAGGCGGATGGCTTCAATCTGCACCCGATGAAGATCCACGACATCGGGCGGCTGACGTCAGAAATCGAACGGAAGGAGCAGGAATTGCAGGAGGACGACACGTTCTCCGTCGAAGTCAAGAGCGAGAGTACCGATCCGCGCGGTTCGTACGAGAGTCCTGTGTTGCAATTTGGGCCGCCAGCTCTCAGGACCTTGAATCTGGAACCAAAGCTCGTCGCTTTTAACCTGGGCCAAACGATCAAGGTGAAATACACCGTCAACCGCGATGGTGAAACGTCGGTCACTTCCGATGAGCTCGAATTGAACGTGCTCGACTTTCTGCCTGAGGAGCTGAAGGCGGGGGTGATCTTCGGGAAGGACAATGACGGTACCGGGCCCGTACTGGACCTGACCACCGACACCGACGACCGGACGGTGCGCATTAGTCTCTGGCCGCTGATTGCAGAAGGGCAATTGTGCTGGATCAAGCTGAAGGGCAAGAACGCAGATGGCACCCATTACGAAAAAGATCTGTTCAAGGACGAGGTTGATGCGGACTGGATCACCCTTGGCTATATCGACGTAGCCGTTCCTTACAGTGAGCTCAAGAAACTGGTCAATGGATCGAATCTGAGTCTTGAATACAAGGTTGCGTTTGATCAGGTTGATGACGAGAGCAAGGCGAACCTCTCGCAGGTGCGAAGCTATACCGTTAAAGCGGCTGTGGTGGAGCCTGTCATCACCAAGGTGACGGATCTCGACGGCAATCCCGTTGCTGACAAAGGCGAGACCACGGCCACCACGCTTTGGCTTGAAGGTACCGCGGGTGAAGAGGTCCAGGTTTATGTCGGGGCTGAACTGAAGGGCACGGCCAAACCTGAAGACGGGACGTGGACGTTCGAACTGACTTGGCTGAGCGTATACACGCAGGGGATCAAGGCCGTTACCAGCGGATTGGATTCCAATATCTGGACCGTTATCGTGAAGGGGAATAGCGGTTCACAGATATACGATGTGAGGGACGCCGCGGGTCTTCGGATTACCGATAATGAAATAACCACCCAAACTCCCTTGATGCTCAAAGGCTGGGTTGGACCGGGGGGAGTGCCTGAGGTTTATGACAGCTACGATCTGCTGGGCAAGGCTCGTATAGTCGGGGTTGACAAAAACAAGTGGGAGTTCGAGACGAAGGTGCTGTCTCCCAAGGTATGCGCGTTCAAGATCAAGGCTCTGCCTGGTAGCGGTCCGTTATCAAGGACCTGGATCGTTAACGTGAAAGCACCGATCGATTCACCGGCAATCACCGCAATGGTGGATTCCATAGGCAACCCCATCGCCCGAGAGTGGGCGACCCTCGACACCAGCATCAAACTCGAGGGCACGGTTACCGGTGGGGGGCAGGTCGATGTTTATGCAAATGGCCAGCTGTTGGGGCCCGCCGAGATGAACGGTAGCCAGTGGGTATACACCGCCGGTCCCTTATCTATTGGCTACCGTCGCTTCACCGTTAAAAAGCGTGATGGCAGCCAGCCGGAATCTGATCGCTGGGGCGTTAGCATGGGTATCCCTTACATCGCCAGTGCGTCTGTTCCCAACGGGGGTCTGGCTGATGAGCCACGTATATGGTTGTACGGAAAGGGGCAGCCTGGGTCGGTGCTTGATATCTACCATGTCGCAAGCCGATGGGGAACAGCGTCGGTGGACGAGAATGGTTCCTGGTCGTGGTCCCATCCACTTTATGCTGATAAACAATCCAGTTATGACTGGTGCGTGAGCTTGCAGGGATCAAGGCTTAAGTCACCTTACTGGGTCGTTTTCTACTAGCGTCAATTCAGATTGAAGACTGCGCCCTTCGACCTTCAGACGCGCATGCCGTTGATCGGAATCCACTGCCTACCTGTTATTTCTGACAGTGGTCAGTGCATCGGAGTTGGGTGTTAGATGAGCATCAACGCTGCCGTTTACGTCGCGGCGACTCTTGCGAGATGGAGATTACTCATGACCGCTCAAGTTACTGCGCCCCAAACACACGCCCCCATCCCGCCCCTCGATCCGCTGAAGGTCGAGCCGGTGTTGAATGGCACCGATCTGGATTCGATCAACACCCCTCTCCTGTTCAGGGCGCTGATACCTACGACGAAACTGCTGCCTACCGACAAGTTTTACGTTGAGATTGTTGGTGAGCCCAGCACCCCGGAGGGCGGGAACTACAAAAGCCCGGAGTTGCCTTTGGGGGCGCGTGACCCCAGGACTGTGAATTTGGACAAAAAGGTCGTCGCGTTTCATCTGGGCAAAAAAATGACGGTGAGGTACTGCATCTCGCGGGATGGTGAGGACGAGAAACCTTCTCCACCTCTAGAGCTCAATGTGCTCCCCCTGCCAAAGAGTGAGTTGAAAGCAGCCCGGATCCTTCAGGCGCAGGACGACGGTAACGGTGACGAACTGGACCTGACCGGCAGTTCCAACGACCTCACGTTGCACTTGAAAAACTGGCCGTTGATTGCCGAAAAGCAACGGTGCTGGATTTACCTGGAGGGCACAAACGCCGGTAGTGAGGATCACAGTCTCCCTGTGCTGCAATCGGAGCCGGTGGAGGAGGACTGGATTACCCGCGGTTATCGCGAGGTGAAGGTGTCTTACGACTACTTCAGGGCGTTGCTCAATGGCTCGCAGCTGAAGATCATCGTCAAGGTCGCGCTGAATCAGGTGGATGATGAGGATCAGGCGTTTGGTTTCGAGACGCGGGTCTATACCGTTAAAAATGTCGAGGTCGTAAAACCGGTCATCACCAAGGTGACGGATTACATCGATGTCCCCGTAGATGACAAGGAAGAGACCACCTATTCGAGGCTGAAACTGACAATCAAGGCTGCTGTCAGGGAATTGCTCAGGATTGAAGTGAATGGGCGCAAACATGGCGAACGCCACGCTGACGACAGCGGCGAGTTGAAGTATGACCTGCATATTCTGGCGCAAGGTTCGCACGTCATTACGGTGGTGGGTGTTGTCAGCGGGATGGTATCCGATACCTGGACTGTTACGGTTGTGGCAATGAGGGAATTACTCACCATCACCTCGGTCAAGAACTCCCAAGGGACTGAAATCCCCGATTGGGGGTTTACGACTCCTACGACGTTAACGATAGCGGGTATGGGCGAGCCCTTTCGGATGGGCGATGTTATCGATTCGAATTTTGCAGTACGTAAGGAGTTCCGTGTTGACGAACACGGTTTCTGGCGTGTCGAAATTCCGTACCAGTCTTCGAGCCCGTGGGTCAATGAAGTTCGTGCTAGACCGAAGTTCTCCAGTTCAGGGGGGAAAGGCGACAGGAGATTTTTCGTGGTGGAGGTTGGGGATCCGTTTATCACCTCTGTGAAAGATCCAGAAGGACACGAGGTTCCTGACGCTGCCTTTAGCAAAGCTAGAGTGTTCACTCTAACAGGCGAGGCTGCGGATTCCACGCCATCCGGCCACTCATTCCACTAACATCCGGCCACCTG
>NZ_MOBI01000008.1:0-132362 GCF_003732175.1 Pseudomonas brassicacearum | reverse complement strand
AGGTGGCCGGATGTTAGTGGAATGAGTGGCCGGATGGCGTGGAATCCGCAGTCAAGGACAAGGGGGAGCAAGGCATCACCATGGAGGTGCTTTCTGAAGCCTTTCAGGATGAGGTGTGGAATAACGCTCCCGAAGATCGTAATCCGTTTAGCGCACGTTTCGACTTCAAACCGTTGATCGGTCATTCCGAGCCGTTCGAAGACTACGATAGATAAAAGCACCCAAGGAGCGCCCTGCGGGCGCTCCTTGGGTGGCTATAAACGAATCTGTCGTTTCGAACTTCTGGGTTTTGAAAAATGTTTGGTCTGTTGATAAATCTCAAACCTGCCCCTGATGAAAGTCTTCAGGGCTACCTATACCGACTGGCGAGAGTCAACGGTTTGCTTGGAAAAGATCTAATCGCGGCATTTCTGAATTTAAAGGATGAATGTGTAACCGACTGGATTGAGCACGGTGGATTTCCTCCAAGTTGGGCTCCGGTTGCTTTGGAACTCAGGCGACCCAAAGCTCAAGCCCTTAAGGTCTGGTCGTTAAATGATAAGAAATATTGCCCGAACTGTTTAGCCGAGCACAGCTATTGGAGGGAGGCTTGGGACCTGACACTGGTGACGACCTGCACGGCCCACAACCTAGTCCTGAAAAGTACATGTCCCGAATGTGGTGGTCGACTTAATTGTGATGCGATGCAGGGCCACAGTTGCAGTACCTGTACCCACTCACTAACCCAGCTTCGTAAGATTGAAGCACCTGCCGATGAAGGAAGCCAATGGCTGACGTCGGCTCTTATGGCGCGAGTCTCGGCAGATACGCCCAAAGCAGAGGGTTTGGAAGGACTGTCCTTGGAGCAGCTTCATGCTTTAGCGATACGGCTCGCCGTGCGCAGCGTCAGACCAGAATATGCGAAGCCGATGAAGGTTGCTGACGCTGGAGCTATCGAAGTAGCACAGCCGTTAGCAAAAGCAGCTGGTGAGATATTGATGAACTGGCCTCAAGCTTTTTGGGATTTGCTCAGTGATGTGCGTTTCACCAGGCCAACCGAGCTCGGTTGGAAGTTAGCCTCCGCGCTTGGTCCGCTTTACGCCGATATTTTCACTGGATTAAAGCCAAAGTGCTTCGATTTTGTTCGTGCAGAATTTGAAAAGTATCTTCAACAAAGCTGGGACGCGCCACTAGCGAGGAGAAATCGTTTTTTGAGTAAACAGACAGTTCTAGAGCATCGATGGGTTGCGGTGGGGACAGCCGCGTCCTTGGCAGGCACGCATAAATCTTATGTGCAGAGGATGCTTGAATCTGGACAATTGGATAGCAGAGCTTTCACCCATCCTAGCGGCCGTGTTTCGACAATTGTGGATATTCACCAGGTTCGCGCCATTTCTGATCATATGGAAAAAGCCCAGTGCTTGAAGGATACGGCGCAAACGCTGCATCTTAGCGAGAGTAGAGTTCGCCAATTACTGTGCGCGTCGATGATCCAATTTTACGGCAAGCATCCAGAACGTGGCGAAAAGTGGCTGGTTGACCAAGATTCATTAGCTGCTTTACATCCACCTTCTATCAGTCCTCCAATGGATGACGATTATCTAACAGTTTCCTATGTGACCAAGCATTATCTGCCCACAGGTGGCGGATTGGTTGAACTAGTCAAGGCCGTTCAAGCAGGTGACGTTCAGATATATGGGAAACATCTGGATGAGACCGCTGTTGGACAGTGGCTTGTCAGTAAAGCGAAACTGATGTATTGGCTTCATAACAATTTACGCCAATATTCAGCGAGATCTGTAATGACCATTAGTGAGGCTGGCGACCTTCTTGGCGTCAAACAGGAAGTGGCTTATGCAATGGTGCACAAAGGGCTTTTATCCACTGTTACGTGCCAATCGGGAAGATCCCTCACCAAAATGGTGAATCTAAGCGCTGTATCGCGATTCAAACGCCATTACGTTTTTGGTACGGAGCTGTCGGTTCTGCTGAACATTTCGCCAAAACATGTTCTGGAGAAGCTTTGGGAAAATGGTTTTAAACCCGTTGCTGGGCCGACGATTATGAGATCGCCATGTAGACAATATATCTGGAAGCGAAGTATCAAATTGGTCCAATGGGTGGAGCTATTACAGGTTCATAGTCCTGCTTGATGAACCTGAAGTCCGTTTAACTAAGCCTCTTAACATCATTGACCCATGCCGCGGCCCATCATGTATATCGAAATTAGCGAGTTTATGCTTGAGGGGTAACTTTGCTAATTTTCATATACCTCGCACTGAAAACGCAGCAATCTGCGAGGGCGAACCTTCAAGCCGAGCCCTGTCAGCCGCCGATGACCGATGCTTAAAACACCCCTCGTACTGACAGCGCATTGAGTCTTTGCTCAGGTAAATCTGTAAATAGCTCTCGCTCGTCATGATTGCGGTAGTGTGCCCCTCGTTCTCGCCGGCCTCGGCATGGCCCTGCTGCTCAACCAGTAGCGTCAGCTCCATGATCGCGGCTTCGAGCGCCAGCTGATTGTTGTAGATGCGTTCAAGGGTGTCAGGCAGAGAGTATTCCGGGGCGGGCACGGGGCTTCGACTCCGTTCGAGAAAACCGAAAGCGTAGCGGCGAGATGGGGAAACAAAAAAACATCTCATTGGGTTGAGTCAATACTTGTCGCGGAAGCGTTTCGCTACTCCTGATAGTCGCTTCATTATTTTATCGTTGCTGGCTTTGTCGTGGGCTCCGGGGTGAAGCATGGCAATGAGAACGTACCGATCTTCATCGATAAGCCCTTGCGCGTACACCAACGCGGCGTCTTTATTGGGATCTTGAGAGCATTTACGGTCGCTCTGAGGCTTGTTTGCAGGAAATACTGTCGGTGGGATAGCGATATGGATGTGCATCAAGCTAGCAAGGTAAGCCTCGTAGGGCTGCGTGTAACAAACGTCACGACCAAAATATGACGGGAGCGTCAGTCGATTCGACGCAATATAAGTATGGAAGTCGTCTCGCAATGAATTCAGAACGGTGGGGTAGTTTGCGAGAACGTCCTTAAACAGGTCGTCGTATGTCTCAGGACTGTACTCGACAATGATTGTCATAGGGCATCAGTTCACAAGCTGATGAAGGCGCTCTGTCGAAATGGAAGCCAAGGCTTCCAGCCCTTTCATGTCTATCGAACTCTCGTAGCTCTCGGGCACACGAAGCATTTGCCTTAGAATCATTGAGTTCTGAGCAGTGCGCGATCTAGTCAGAGCAAGATTTCGCCGAAGGACTCTGAATTCATCCCTAATGTTGGGTGCATTCGAATACAGCTCAGCTGTACTGTCCAGAAGGGACTCCAATGTGCGCAACGCGTTTGCAATGTCGGAGAATGGCTCGTCCTCGATCGCATGACGTGGTGGCATGTTGTTGAGCATGTAGTGCCCGGCGTCAGTTACTAACTCACTGAGGTCGCCCAAGGCTACAATCGCTTCCTTGATCGCAACTCGAATTTTTGCGTCATCAGCAACATCCCCCTCAACTGGCGTTTCCAAGTGAGCACTAGACTCAACGTTTGGAGCGGCAGCTACCTGAGCGCAATGCAGCGATACGCGTAAGGTAAGGGAAAGCATGACCTCTTTGGAGTAAGGGTCATGGCGGTGATGTTGATCGCGCTTCATGGTCTTTGCCCTCTTGGGCGTTGTCTGCTTTTTGCGTGTTTTTAGGTCGGTGTTTCCAGTGACTCTATATCCTCAGACTAAATGTGCCATGGTTTCGTTACCCTTTTCGGACGGGTGGTGACACCAAGCCCGCCACCAGCACCACGAGCACGAACTACATCCCACGGTCGAGCCATTCATGCCCGTTGATCCTCACTGCGGCGCAATGCTCCAACCCAGAAAAATGGGTTGCCAGGGCGCTTACCTTGAAAGCTTATGTGCGCCAGCGCATGCAAGCCCAGGGTGAATCAACACGACAGGCAGCTGTGGATCGTTCTCTGCCGGTCGTCACTGCGGCGTGTGCTGGTCAAGTCCATGCAATTACGCATTTAAGCCTAGCGTCTGTCGGTAAGACACGCGGAAGACAGGAAACACCCGACGCACAGCTGAACGATCTCGTCGTGACTGCACCATGATCACCGACTGATGTCTCATAGCCATTATGCGCAAGAAGTTGCGCACTCACCTTCTGAAAAACACCGACCATTCCTGCTCTAAGCCACACCACACAAGGCCTGTAGCCAAGTGCGCAAGAAGTTGCGCAGTACTGCGCAACTTCTTGCGCACATTAGCGACTTTTCCTACAGCAAAATAGGACAATCCCGACGCTGACAACGTGTATCTCATTGATTTATATGCAAAATGTACTACATGGCACGAAGCTTGATATGTAGGAGTACCCACCGGGCGATCTCGCCTCCCGGGCACCCTCATTTATTTAGCAAGGAGAGCATCCATGGCTACACCAGCGTATATGTCCATCACTGGCACCAAACAAGGCCTGATCACTGCCGGTGCATTCACCGCTGATTCGGTTGGCAACACCTACCAGGAAGGTCACGAAGACCAGGTCATGGTTCAGGGCTTCCAACACGAAGTGATCATCCCGCGTGACCCGCAGTCCGGCCAACCAACCGGCCAGCGCGTTCACAAGCCAGTCCAAATCACCAAGGTGTTCGACAAGTCCTCGCCACTGCTGCTGGCGGCCCTGACGTCCGGCGAGCGCCTGACTTCTATCGAAATCAAGTGGTACCGCACCTCGGCTGCCGGCACCCAAGAGCACTACTTCACCACCAAGCTTGAAGACGCGATCATCGTCGACATCAAAGACTACATGCACAACTGCCAAGACCCGGCGAACTCGCACTTCACTCACCTGGAAGACGTACAGTTCACCTACCGCAAAATCACCTGGACCCACGAAGTATCCGGTACTTCGGGTTCCGATGACTGGCGTTCCCCGGTCGCTGGCTAAGTCTGGCCGACCGTTACAAAACATCGGCCAGCTCTGCTGGTCGATGTTGTTTGCGCCACCCAAGAATTCTTGCGTTCGCCGATAGCCCAAACGGGTATCGATGGATGCTGCTGCACTGCACGAGGAACAACGGATGTTCGCGCCGGCCAACCAGACTCACTTCGCCCTGACCGTAGAAGGTCTGGCGAACGATCTCCAGGTACTTGCCCTCACCGGTCGAGAAGCCATCAGTCAGCCATTTCAGTTCGACGTCGAACTGGTCAGCGAAAACCCGTCCCTGGACCTCGAAAGCCTGTTGCACAAACCGGCGTTTTTGCAGCTCGCGCAAAACGGCACCGGCATTCACGGGCAGATCTATCGCGTTGCCCAAGGCGATGCCGGTAAACGCCTGACCCGCTACTCGGTGACCCTGCGCCCGCAGCTGTCTTACCTGGCACATCGCATCAACCAACGCATCTTCCAGAACCTCAGCGTGCCGAAAATCATCGGCCAGGTCCTCGAAGAGCACGGCATCCAAAGCAATGCCTACGAATTCAAAGTCGGAGCGATTTATCCCGAGCGCGTGTACTGCGTTCAGTACGATGAATCGGACCTGCATTTCATCCAGCGCCTGTGCGAGGAAGAAGGTATCCACTACCACTTTCAGCACAGTGCCACCGCGCACAAGCTGGTGTTCGGCGATGACCAGACGGTGTTCCCGAAACTCGCACCCGTGGCCTACCAGCAAGACTCCGGCATGGTCGCCAACGACCCGGTGATCAAGCGCTTCGACCTGCGCCTGGAAACCCGCACCAGCCGCACCACGCGCCGCGACTACGACTTCGAAAAACCGCGTATTACCCTCGAAAGCGAGGCCCGTGGCGACACCAAACCGGACCTCGAAGACTACGACTACCCAGGGCGCTTCATCGACCGCGAACGCGGCAAGCACCTGGCCAAGCGAAGCCTTGAACGGCATCGCAGCGACTACCAGCTGGCCGAAGGCAAAAGCGATCAGCCGCTGCTGGTCAGCGGCCATTTCCTCGCCTTGAGTCAGCACCCCAAAGCCAAGTGGAACGACCTGTGGCTGCTCACTGAAATCCTTCACGAAGGCAAGCAGCCACAAGTGCTCGAAGAGTCGGTGACCAGCGACACCACCGCGCTCAAGGACGACTTTCATCAGGGCTATCGCAACCGCTTTCAGGCCACGCCGTGGGACGTGCCGAACCGTCCGCCGCTGGTGCACCCGAAGCCGCGCATTCTTGGCAGCCAGAGCGCGGTGGTCACCGGCCCCAAAGGTGAAGAGATCCACTGCGACCAGTACGGTCGGGTGAAGGTGCAATTCCACTGGGACCGCGAAGGCCAGGCCGACGACAAGACCAGTTGCTGGCTGCGCGTCTCGTCCGCCTGGGCCGGCGCGCACTACGGCGGCATTGCCATTCCGCGGATCGGCATGGAAGTGCTCGTCACCTTCCTCGAAGGCGACCCCGACCAACCGCTGATCAGCGGCTGCCTGTACCACAAGGAAAACGTCGTCCCGTACGACCTGCCGGCCAACAAGACCCGCAGCACCTTCAAGAGCCTCAGCTCGCCCGGTGGCGGTGGCTACAACGAGCTGCGCATCGAAGACAAGAAAGGCCAGGAACAGATCTTCCTGCACGCCCAGCGCGACTGGGATGAAAACATCGAACACGACCAGAAGATCCGCGTCGGCAACGAACGCCACGACACCGTCGAGGCCAACAGCTACAGCGAGTTCAAGGCCGAAGAACACCACACCGTCTACGCCGACCGCAAAGTCGAAACCCGCGCCAACGACCACCTTACCGTCGGCGTGAACCAGCACATCAAAATCGGCACCGGCCAGTTCATCGAAGCCGGCCAGGAAATCCACCTCAGCAGCGGCCTGAAAGTGGTGCTCGAAGCCGGCAGCGAACTGACCCTCAAGGGCGGCGGCAGCTTCATCAAGATCGACGCCGGCGGCGTGACCCTCAGCGGCCCGGCGATCAACATGAACAGCGGCGGCAGTCCGGGCAGTGGCACCGGCGCGGCGCCGCTGATGCCAGGTGTCCTCAAGCAAGCCGATGCCGACAAGGCCGGCGCTGTGCTGACCCCAGCGCAAATCAACACCCTCAAGCGCAACGCGCCGTTCTGCGAAGAGTGCGAAAAATGCAAGGCAGGTGCCTGTGCCATCTGATCGCCTGACACCCCGTAACTGGCTCGCCAGCCGCCCGTTGCAAACCGGCGAGCGCTTGTACCTGGTCATCAGCAACGCCAGCGATGCGGCGCCGCTCAACGCGTTTTACCAGCAAGAAGCGACCACCGAACTGATCCCGATCTGGGGCGGCACACCCTACGCCGACTGGCAGCCGGTGATGCCGTACCTCGCCGAGCTGAAACCCCGCTCGGCGTTCCTTGAGTGGATTGCCGAAACCGATGCCGAAGACTGGGGCTGGCTGGCGGTTTCCAGCAGCGCGCCGGACGTGGTGTTCGAACACCTGCGCAGCCTGACCCAGGTGCGCATGCCGGACGGGACCGAGGTGTTTTTCCGGTTTTGGGATGGGCGGCATATTTACCCGATCCTTGAAGGGCTCGGCGCTGGGGCCGGTGAAATTCTGCCGGTGTTTGAGCGCTATTTGATCAATGGTCAAAGCCTGGAAGTTGGCGCCCGAGGCGTGCCGCCGGCCAAGGCGTGGCCGTGGTGGGAAGTGCCGCAGAAGCTGCTCGACGCACTGGCGGAAAAAGACCACACCACCGTCGTCGACAATCTGATGCAGTGGCTGGGAGAGGACTGCCCGGAACTGTACTTCGCCTTCCCTGAGGGCAACCTGCGCTACAAGGTCGAACGCTTCGTCCGTCAACAACCCAATACAGAAGATATGGCCGAGCGTCTTGCGGCTCAGCTGACAAAGGAAGTCACGTCATGAATACCCCGATTGGTACCTTGGTCCTGCGCGTGCTGGACGCCAAAGCCCCTGACGTGAGCCTTATCCTTAATGACTTCAATAACTGCCTGAGTGATTACAAGGAGTGGGCGGACGGTTTCTGGACCGGCTGGGCGCTGGATGTCGACCAGACGTTCAAGGTCGGCAATGAAGTCAGCGTCACCAAGCGCAAGACCAAAACCGGTCCGGTGGAGGCCTATGCAACGTGCCCTCTGGCGGGCGACTTCACACTGATTCATATGTTTGAGTCGGCGCGATTCGTGCCCATCGGCAACACCCCCGTTCGACTGGAGCCCGTCACGAAGGGCCGCATTTACGATGACGTGACAGGCCCGGCCATCGAAACCATGATCGGCCCGAGCGGCATCAAAGTGATTGATGGCTGCAAGAAAGGCCAGATGTACCGCATCACCTTTTTCCCGAAAGTATCCCAGAGCAACGTCAAGGCACTGTACGACTCCTATCAGGGCGTCATCGGCAACCTCAATGGCTGGTTGCAAAGCGAGTGGTCGAGCAAGTTCCAGCCACAGTGGGCCAGCTATTCGGCAGCCGACCGCATGGGGCGTTCGGTCATTCTGTTGAAGCAAGCAATGGATGGCCTGGAGAAAGCCCTGCTCAGGCTGTGGGACGACATCAAAAGCCTGTTTGAACTGCTCGCGCACCCCAAGGAAAACCTGGCAAAGCTGCGCAAGTATTTGTCGGACATTGAAATCGACAAGCTCTACGCCGCCTCCAAAGAGTCCATCGCCTCAGGGTTGCTGATCCTCAGTGACGAGCCGCTGATGTTTATCTACGTCTCGGCGATTATTGCCTGGGTCGGCATGCTGCCACCGCAAGTCATCGTCGACGTTGTGACTGCCATTGGCGCAGAGTTTTTGATCAACGTCGTGCTGGGTATCTGCCTTACTGGCGGTGCCGGGATCGCGGTGCGGGTGGGGACCAAGACGCTGTCTGCGGTCAAATCCGGCACGGCAATCAAATACCTCGAGGAACTGGCCGGCAAGCTGATGACCCTGGCAGGCAAGCACAGCCTTCCGGCGCACGCTGAAGTCTCGAAGCCATTGATTGCCAGCGCCAAGAATGTGCCGATGAAGCCGACCAAAACGGCGGCGCTGAAAATCGAAGAGGCTGCCGCAGACGCTAAACATCCGGTACCGAAGACCACGGATACGCCGAAGCAGGAAGTGAAGGATGCCTCTTCGTTTCCTCGTAAAAAGGCAGAGCAACAGACCAATCTTCAGCCAAAGGAAAAGGTCGACGACGCACCAAATCAGTCCAAGACGCCTGATGACAAGAGCGCAACCTGCGCCAAAAAAACCTGCACCAACAACTGTCCGGTTTCCATGGTCACTGGTGAAGAGCTGCTGACCCTGACCGACGGGCAACTCGATGGATTGTTGCCGTTCAACTGGACGCGACTCTATCGCACCAGCGCCGCAGAAATTGATTGCGGCCTCGGCTACGGCTGGAGTCACGCGCTGGCGCAACGCGTCGACATCGCGGGCGATGAGGTGGTCTGGACCGACCACGAAAACCGCGTCACGACTTTCCCATTGCCGACAGTGCAGCGCCCGGCGATCACCAACAGCCTGTCGGAAGCGGCGATCTTCATCGGTGACGATCCTTCCGAACTGATCCTGACCCAAGCCGGCGAACGCCCCCGGTTCTACCACTTCCGCTACAACAGCAAGGGCGCGACGCTGATCGCCATCAGCGACAATTACGGCAACCGCCTGCACATCACCCGTGACATTCACGGGCGCATCAAACGGGTTGATAACGGCGCCGGTCGCGCCCTGCTCGTGCGCTACGACCGCAAGCACATCATTGCCGTCGACTATCAGCAGTTCAGTCCGGCGGACAACCTGGAAGAGGTCTGGAGCACGATCCAGACACTGGTCACTTATGGCTACGACGCCCAGCAACGCCTGATCGAGGCGAAGAACGCCGCCGGTGAAGCCGAGCGCTACGCCTACAACGATCAGAACGTGATCCTCGAGCGGCAACTGGCCGGTGGCGCGAGTTTCTTCTGGGAATGGGAAAAGGAAGGCAAATCGGCGCGCTGCATCCATCACTGGGCAAACTTCTCGCAAATGGATGCGCGCTATGTCTGGGATGACAAGGGCAGTGTCACCGTCACCAACGCCGACGGTAGCGAAGAGGTCTACACCCACGACGACCAGGCTCGACTGGTCGCCAAGGTCGACCCGGATGGCGCCGAACACCTCAAAGCCTACGATGACAAGGGCCGCCTGGTTGCCGAAAAAGATCCACTCGGTGCCGTCACCGAATACCACTACAACGAAGCCGGTAGGCTGGTGGCTGTCATCCCGCCGGAAGACGCACCGACCACTTACGAGTACTACCACGGTTACGTCCGTGTGGTGAACCGAGGCCCAGCGAAGTGGACATACTGGCGCAACGACCAGGGCGACATTACCGAACAAGTCGATCCTGATGGCAACTCCACCCACTACAGCTACGACCGCCAGGGCCGCTTGCTGGAGATCCGCCACCCGGACGGCAGCCGTCACCAATTAGGCTGGAACAACCTCGGCCAACTGCTCGAAGAGCGCCTGCCGGACGGTGGTCAGCGCAAATATCGCTACGACGCATTGGGCCGGCAGATCACCCGCCAGAAAGAAAGCGGCGCCATCACCCAGTACCAATGGGATGCCGCCAACCGCCTCGCACAAATCACCCTGCCTGGCGGCGCTACCCGCGCCTTCAGCTACAACCCTTATGGCCGCGTCACCGCCGAACGCGATGAGCTGGGCCGCGTCACCCGCTACGAATACGCCGATGGCCTGCACCTGGTCAGCCGCCGTATCAACCCGGACGGCAGCCAGCTGCGTTATCGCTACGACAACTCGCGACTGCTGCTGAGCGAGATTGAAAACGAACGTGGCGAGCACTACCACCTCGATTACTACCCGAACGGCCTGATCCAGCAGGAAACCGGCTTCGACGGGCGTCGCACCGCTTATGAGTACGACCTCAACGGCCAGTTGCTGAAGAAAACCGAATTCGGCGATGACGGCAGTGAACTGGTCACCGAATACCAACGCGACGCCGCCGGCCGACTGCTGGTGAAAACCCTGGCCGATGGCGAGGAAATTCACTACAGCTACGACGCCCTCGGTCGGTTGGTGAACGTCGACGACGGCCACTGGCCGCTCGCCTACGAGTACGACCTGCAAGACCGCCTGATCACCGAGCATCAGGGCTGGGGCACCCTGCGTTATGAGTACGACACGCTCGGCCAGTTGAGCCACTGCCGCCTCCCCGACGGCAGCAAGCTTGATTACCGGCACCAAGCGGGCGGCCGCCTGAGCAGCATCGACCTCAACGGCACGCGCTTGACCACGCACCAGTTCAGCGCCGGTCGCGAACAGCAGCGCCAACAAGGGTTGTTGCTCAGCCAATACCAATACGACGAACAAGGTCGGTTGCAGGCGCACAGCGTCAGCCAGCAGGAACGCAACCTGTTCCAGCGCCGCTACGCCTACGACGCCAACGGCAACCTCGCCGGCATCGACGACAGCCGCAAGGGCAATCGCAGCTACCACTACGACCCGCTCGACCGCCTGGTCAACGTGCGCGGCAGCACCCCGGAAACTTTCGCCCACGACCCGGCCGGTAACTTGCTGGGCCAGGGCGACCAGCCCGCCGCCAACCTGGCCAATGTCAAAGGCAACCGCCTGCTGATGCAGGGCGACCGCCATTACGACTACGACGCCTACGGCAACCTGACCCGCGAACGTCGCGGCACCGGGCAAAAACTGGTCACCGAATACCGCTACGACTGCCAACACCGCCTGATCGGCGTTAGCCTGCCCGGCGGCAGCAACGCCACTTACCAGTACGACGCCTTCGGTCGCCGCATCGCCAAAACCGTCGATGGCCACACCACCGAATTCCTCTGGCAAGGCGAACGGTTGATCGCCGAAAGCGCCGACAAGCGCTACCGCAGCTACATCTACGAACCGGGCACCTTCCGCCCGCTGGCCATGCTCAACGGCGAAGGCCCGCTCAAGGCCGAGCCGTTCTACTACCAACTCGACCACCTCGGCACCCCGCAGGAACTCACCGACTACAGCGGCGAGATCATGTGGTCCGCCAAGTACCGCGCCTACGGCAACCTCGCCACGCTCGACGTCGCCGAAATCGACAACCCGCTGCGCTTTCAGGGCCAGTATTTCGATGCGGAAACCGGCTTACATTACAACCGGCATCGCTACTACAATCCGGGCACTGGGCGGTTTTTGACCCCGGACCCGATCAAGCTGGCTGGGGGGTTGAACAACTACCAGTACGTGCCCAACCCTACGGGGTGGGTGGATCCGTTGGGGTTGGATACTTGCCCGGGTGCGGATGGATGTAAACCTCCAGCGGGACTTGAGTCTCCTGAAAGTGGCGCTAAGGTAAATGAAGGCACACCGGATGCCCCGGGGCCGGAAAGCGGTAAGAATCCAAAGTTCTTTAAAAAAGAGACAACATGGAAGGCACGCGGCAAAGGAACCGGCAATGAATATAAAGTCTTCCAGCAAGATATTGACTGGGACTTGGAGGTAGGAGGAAAGTCAAATTACCAACGAGCGAAGGAAGGTGGTTCACCGTTCGTGATGAAAGACGGAGTACCCGAGCAATTGCAACTTCACCATTCTAGACAAAATGGGAAAGGCCCCCTCTTCGAACTGAGTCGGAAGACTCACCTTCAGACAAAGAAGGACAAAGGAGGCAAAGCAATTCACCCTTATGGAAGAAATAAAAACCCTGACGCACCTGTGGACAGAGAGCTATTTGACAAAGAGGTTCCTCAATATTGGAGGGATCGTGCAGCCGAGGTAAAAAAATGATACCCAAAGACTTAGTTAGCCTGATAGAAAAGCAGCCAGGAAACATACATAGAACCGACAAGGACTTGGCTATAAGCGCCCTTGAAACACTAGGAGTCTCTCCAGGCAGCGAGTTCGGTAGTATTTATATAAATTACCTACCTGCTAATTTTAAGAGCTCTGTATCTGATGAATACATTTGTGACGTATCCGAGCCTACAGAGCAGATCCTGGTGGGTACCGAGTTCATTCACGACATGTGGGAGCTACCAGAAAATTACATAGGCTTCACCTCCTTGCAAGGTGAGGGAGGTTACTTGCTCGACAAAAATAGTGGTGGCGTTTGGGACTTCGACTTAGCTCAACAAGAAGACTTCGTATCCGGCCTAATTTCTCCAAAATGGAGTGGTTTTTTTGAATTTATCAGGTGGTACCTTTCGCCAGCAGAATAAAGAAAATATGACAGGTTTATTTTATATACACTCACGAAAATAACCCCGCTCCGAATGGCACTTACTTAACCTTCTTCGGGTGCCCATTCCTCCGTACCTCAGCCCTTGCCGATCGACGTGTTTGCATCAACATGGGGTAAGGCTTGGGTCTTCGTTTTAAAGCGCGGGGCTCTATCCGGCCAGGCCGGTTTCCGACACGTTTGCAGGCAATCAACTCGAGCAGACTCAACAACTCATCGCCGTATTCGCCAGCCCCGTACTGCCTCAACGCAAGACACAGCTGAAGACTATGCTTGAAGCTCAGTTCTCGCGGTAAACAATCCGCTAACAGAGCGGATTGGGCCATGATCATCCGAATCAGATTGTGCGCCAGCAGATAGATCCATAACTCTTTGACGGCCATGCCAGGTGTCTTGCAGCTCAGCGTTTCAAGTCCCAACGTTGTCTTGAGATTGCGTAGATCCAGCTCAACATGCCATCGGCCCTTATACAGCGATTTGAGAGCGGCTTTCGGTACTTGCTGCGGGCAGCTCAAGGTCGTCACCAGGATTTTTCCGCCGGTTTTCAGTTCACGTACTGTCAGTGTCTCTGGCGCATCGTCGTAACAGGTCTGACTCATCCAGGAAGGCCGCTGCCTGGGCTTTTTCAATTCAACCAAATGATCTTCCGACCCCAACGATTTCCCCAGTTGAAAATCAGTGCTACGTCGTCGTGCGCCATATTGCTCGAACACCCCATCGACCCCACGACGTTGCAGTTCACACAACAAAAAATACGTTGCGTAGTAGGCATCGCCCAACACAATGTCACCTCGATTCAAGGTGTCGAGCATTGTTCTGAGCAGCGTCTGCTCGTCGCCGCCTTTGCCTCGAAAGCGCCCCAACGAGGCGTCTAAAACTGCTCCGCTGGCGAGGCAAATGATTCCCACCAAACGGCAGATGGGAAAGCCCAATCCGGCTTTTTGTCCACGCGATTGCGGATACGCCTCTTGGTTGGCCAGCGTATCCGGCATGGTGACGGTGGTGCCATCTACAAGACGCACAGGTCGCCCCATCCAGCGCCATGACGGCGGTGCCTTGTTGCTCATTGATGTGCCGGTGGAGCGCAACAAAGTCGAAACCATCTCTACTGGCAACCGCGCTCGGGCTTTGCAATAAGCCCCGGTATGAACGCTGCTGGGCTTTAAACCATCGCAGGAACGTTTGATCGACAAGTCATTCACCGCATTCTGGCAAGAGCGATCAGCATTCATCGCCTGGGCTAAAAACATCGACAGTGTTTCGGCCGGGGGGAACAGCCGCTGACGATGTGTGGGTATCGTTGACTCAACGCGTTGCAGAAGCTCTGGATCGCTGAGCAGCTTGAAGAAGGCGTGAGTATTGCTGTTGGTGGCATGTTGACGAATGCGCTGCTGTTGATGCCTGACGATTTGAGGTCTACGATTCACTCGGGCTGGTCCTTGCTCTGTGGGTGTGTGTTCGCAACTATCACCGTAGACCAAGGCCAGCCTTTTTTCATTTTTTTGCAGTCACATCAGCTAGTTAGCTGCTAAGTAAGTGCCATTCAACCCCGCTCCCTTTTTGCTTGCTGAATGGGAATGCATCTAGACAAGGTTCGGAAATTCCCCCGCCGAAACGATAGTCTCCCATAAACTTGCACGCTCCCACCGTCTCCAAGAAAAGGGGGGCAGATTTATTTACTGCGCGGGAGCCGTATATGAAATTCGACTGGAATTCTTTCGGGATTGATCCAGGATTCTCAGTTGATTGCCATACGATTTCCCAAGTACAAAAACTACTTGGAGTAGCTTTCCCCGATTCATTTTTAGATCTAGTCAAATACTCCGATGAAGCCACCCCGGAAATATCTTCATTTTCATATGGCGACGAAGGGACTTGTATAAGCGAATTTTTTTCGTTCTCGCCTGATGTAACTCCGTATACCATCTCATGGTACTTAGGGGCAGGAAAACCTCCTGGGCTTCCCCAAGAAATGGTCCCTGTAGCAAGAGAGGCAGGTGGTTACTTGGTTTGCCTAAATTTCCAAACGGCCTCCATTACTGTTGAGATTTTTGATCCGAGTTCAGGTAAAGCCTACCTTGTTGCCTCAAACTTTGATGAATTTGTCAGCTCATGGAGTGAATAGAGAACGGCGTTTAAGTGATCCAGTTTATAAAGATTATATGGAAACCTCGTATCCCGGCATCTACGATAAAGTCAGCCCAGGTCCTAAAAGCGCCCATGCAAGGTCAAAACCACATCCCCTTTTAACGTGGCATCATGACGCCTATCGTGAGGAGGTTTTGCAACTCATCCCAACGGCTCGGAGGAGTGGTTGCTGATGTACTACATCCAGGTCAAAAAGGTGGGATGGAGCTTTGGGGAGGCGGTCGAAAATAAATGGTGAGCCAAATGAAAAAGATAAAATTCGCTGATGTTCTGACTGATGCTGAGAACCTAGACTGGGAAGATGCACTTTATTTACCAAAAAATAAAGAAGAATGGGGTCTGAATTGCGAAGTGTTTATCGAAAATCCGGATAACTTCGAAGATTATGATGCGGATGACAATCCGGTAGATATGTCGAAAATCAATTACAGATATGTATTACTTTGCGACGACCTATCATCCATTATAAAAAACCTACAAGAGCAGAGCGCCTCGTATGATTTAGATATGGCCTACAAAGCATTTACTTTTTACTTTGAGAATTACAGCTTTATTAGATTGAAGGCTTAAGCTCGAACGGTCGATTGTTTGGTGTCAACCAACTGGACATGGGGAACAGCGGGGAGTTGGCCCCGTCGTATAGGTGTAAGGGTTGTCAATGTGATTGACACGGGCGTCAACTTTTCCCTACTGTAGCCATGCAACTGCGGGACGACTAACCGGTTGAGATTTGAACGTCCCCTGGCCCGAAAGGGTGCTCGCGCAAGGCGGGCCGAAGCCTGAAAAGGCGAAGTGGTGACCGGATCTGCTTTACCCGAATACGCGAAGGGCGCCTTTTTTCGTTTCTGCCATCAGCGTTTCACGGCCACCGGCTTGCGCATATAGGATCTGGGGCCGTGTCGTAGATCAGTCAGCGAGCATTAAACATGCTTAGATAAAGGTGCTCCTCGGAGCGCCTTTATTGTGAGTATGTTGGTTAGCTCGAACCTTAATTTACGATGCGATGCGAATACCCGTTGCACCGTAGCGGCGGATGAGGTCTTGATCGACCTCAGCCACGAAGCGATCGGGACGCACTCCGAGCAATGTCGAAGTGAGTTGCTGCACGGCCTCGACATTCCCGGCTCTGAGCGTCTGGGTTTTAACCAGCTGCACAGTCAACAGGAGGTTCGCTGGCTCTAGGAAATCGAGAATCAATTTTTGCTGAGTACCAAACTCTCGCTCTATAACTGAGATCGCCCCAAGCTCTCGGAATATCGCCTCAGTTTCGTCCAACTCAGCCTTAGATAGGCGTTTTTTGGTAGGGATTGCTTCGACTCGATGTAGAAAAGTGTAAAGCTTTTCCTGGTAGTTTTGGGCGTCCAAGTCCAGCCAAAGGCCCAGTCCTTTGATGAACCCACAGATGTGCGGATACCACCGACGTTCAATAGCGTCCTTGCCTTTTGCCTTTTCGTCTTTCTTGGTGATCTGGTATTCCCAAGTTACCTGAAGGGAGTTGCGACGCCAGCGCTCCACTAGGTTATCGATAACCGCCTCAGGAAACGCCTCACGGATTCGAAATGCCTCTGCCTGAAGTTGGCGTAGCTGCTTGAGGGCGTTTTTAACTCGCGATAGCAGTTCAGTCCTTTCCTTAAGCCTTTCGCTTATTTTGTGGGTGCGGATAGAAATGCGTTCTGCGGAGGTCAGCTCACGAAGCGCATTTCTAACCTGGTCGTCATCAAGGCCTAGATGATTGAAAGCGCAACAATTACCGATCAATACTTGCTGCCCCCCTTTGCACTCCACAGCGTAACCATGAGAGTGCTCTTGCCCACATCGACTACCTTTCTTGAGAAACTGACACTGTGCTTCTGATTTGATCAGATGATAGGAGCGTAAAGGATGACTGTAGGTTTCCTTGGACAACAGACAATCAAAATCAATAACGAAAAGATTTTTGATTTCGTCCAGATACCTGATTTCGTGAGTGGCTGTAAGAGGTGACGACATGGGCTACTCCACAATTCATGGGCGAGGCTTTACCACCGATTGTGATGGTATCTTCGCATCAGTGGTTATGCAACCAGCCTGTCCAAACGTACAGTGCGTAGGAGGCGAATTTTCTGCGGGTACGCGGCGGAGACGAGTGCGCCTGAGACGCTGTAGTCAATGTCAGCGGCGCACTCGCCGTAATTGGCTGTAAACTGGTTTTTGTGCCTGTTAACCAGCGTGGGTTACCGGTGAAAAAATAGGTTAACAGCCTACTCACACAGCACGGGCCGCAAAATTATTAAGCAGGCATTTTTGACGACAGTTCCTTGAGAAATTCTTTGCTAGATTGAATTGCTTGTTGGCGCTGATACGAATTTGACCCCGGCGGCTAATTTTGAATGACCCATACGCAGCCTCTGAAATCCCGAGCAAGGCCATCGTTTGCTGAGTATTCGGGTGGGGCAATGAATTCCAGCAGCCTGGGTCAAATTCGTATCAGCGCCAACATCTTGGCGAAGGAATCCGCTTCAGCAAGGCCGAGGAACAGCTTGCGCAGTCGATCACACACAATACGATCCACATCGAGAGAATGGAAAATTCTCAACTCCAGCAATCCACAGAAGGATCAGGGCAAATCAGGACTAAACAATAATCGGTGCTTGTTCGGGGCTACTCGTACTCGAGCACCGCTTGTGCAAACCCGACCAAGTTCGAACTCCCACCCTGGTGCCCTCTACGTAGGTGAGCACCGCCGATTCCAGCCTGTCGGGGGGCTATGCCGGTTGCGCCGTAACGAGTCGCCGATCAACAGGACTCCCGGGTCATTGAACAGATTGGTTCATCTGGACCACGGCCGCTTTTGGGCCGATAGCTGCCGGTAACGAGGCACGTGTTTGCACGCTAGTGGCTGCTTTTGCGTCCCTAGATTCAGCAGCTAAGACATTCGCAATGTGTAGTGATCCACAAGCACCGAGACCGTCGTACGCGCTTTGTTTTGTCGCTCAAGGACACGCGTAAAAAGCCCGGAGGGTAACCGGGCAAAACCAAAGTTAGAAATCAGACGGGCGCGTTCAGCGTTTCTGCACTTTGGCCGTATGTCGTCATGGGTGGAGGGCTGTGCTGAGTGATTGGCGTTCCCCATGCTGAATTCCTTGGGAAGGTTGACGCCATTCTTTGCGGCAAGGATCTGTGCCATACCGTTAACGGCAATCTCAGCCGGTGTGTTGCTACCGATGTAGATTCCTACCGGGCCACGCAGGCGTACGGGTGAGATTGTTGGTTGCTGGGGCTCGCTTAGAAAGGCCGTCCGGCTCACAATTACCAGCGCTCCGCATGTAAATCACGGCTCGGCCGAAGCAGCCGAGCGGGCTTAACACAACCCATACGGAAACGGTGCAAATGGATAATGCGTTGCTTGAGAAAGTCGAAAGGCTTGTGGATGAAAAATACCTTTCCCTTGATTTACCCCACCTGGACTGGACGCTTGTCGCCTGGTACCTGCTGATCGCGTTCGAGGATCATCAAATCTGGATGTTCCGGATTGCTGCCAAGGATGAGTCGCAGAACCAGAAGCTCGAAGGCTTGGTCGACCGCCTCAAATACTCCATCAAATACGCACTTCTGCGGGCAAAAGCCGAGGTCAAGACGGATTCCAATCATGAGGTCCCTCGGAAAACATCTGACATTTTGTGCCGTCGAGCGATTGCCATCATTCAGGAGGGTGTGAAGTACAGCGCAGCCATGCAGATCATCTCTTCGGTATACGGCAAGAAGGTGGCCTTAAAGCAAGTCGACAATGCCATCCAGCTCGAAGTGATTGATGACGTTTACCACGATTCCTCCTATTCCGTTCTGGAGGTGATAGGTCATATCGAGCCAGGAGTCATCACGTACTCCTTGATACTGCTTGCCTGGATAAAGGCGACCGATGATCTTCCGATCGTTGTGAGGCTGATTGCTGAGACGGTGACGTTAAAAAATCGAGTTCTACGCTATGACTACCTGCCACACCTCGCCCATCAGCTTGCGCTGGATCTCCGTCAGCAACCTTTTCTCATTCCCGATGGTTGGGTATTCGAGTGGGGAGGTCGCCAGGAAATCACGCTTCTGCTCAACGCCTTGGCGATCAGGTGCATGTACCACCTTACCGCCGTGGAATTTGGTGCCCGGAGATACAAATTGAAGGGTGGCGGTGACGAATCGCTGGTACTGGTTCTGAGCCGAGAACAACTGATCAGTGACCTGATCGAAATGTCCTCCATCGACGAATCAGCTGTAGGCTCATTCGTTGACCGTCTCACATTTGGAAATCAGGTGGACGCCCCTGATCTTGCGCTCCAACCCTTCATCAAGCTAGCCGGCGGCAAGCTCGCGCTGCCCTGCATACACATCATCAGTTCCCATCTAGAACGCAATCTGCTCACCCTGCAGGCCCGTCAGGAGCCGAAACGATTTAACGCTCAAAGTGGGTTGTTCGAAGACAAAATGGTTGAGGACCTTTTGGCAAAGGTCAGTACCAAGTGGCCTCTGCACAGAGCTAATGTCCACGTGGCGCTGGGCAGGGTGACCGAAGAATTGGACCTGGTTCTGGTGGACCCGCAGAGCAAAACGGTATTCATTGGTGAGCTCAGGTGGATGCTCCCGCCGGGAGATCCCCGGGAGGTGACCAACAGAAAGAACGTCTGCGGTGAAAAGGTTGTGCAGCTGCGAAGAAAGTACAACGGCGTCAAAAAACATCTGACCGACCTGCTGCAAAACGTGTTTGCCATTCAGTCAGATGACTCTTGGGAAGTCTGTGGCGCGGTCATCATCGAGGGCTTTGGCGGGGCGAGAAGCGCCGACGATGATCTTCCGGTATTGGTCAAGTACATCGCCGAGGCCGGACTGGAGGGCTCAGACAGTCTTCGTCAGTTCGCTGCATGGAGTACATCGCTGGAATGGCTACCCCAAGAAGACGTGCATTTCGACAGAGGTCACGACCGGATTGAGACCAGTGCGGAAACGATTGAATACTCAACGCTCGGGATCATCTGTACACCCTATGAGTACCGTCAATTCTTGGCTGACACGTTGAAGCGTTTTTCGCCACAGCCGGAGCAACTGGAACAATCCATTCCAGCTTGATGGATATCTGCCCGTCATCGTTATCTTCACCGGTGGCGGGTAGTTTTTGACTGGCAGCCTTCCAAGAGCGAAATTACAACGCCTGTTAGGTGGTCAACGCAGAGTGAACTGGCCTGACTCTCGCGCAACGTACATGGCATTAATAGCTTCAGATGCTGCCACGTAGGGTGATATGAGTGACTTGAAGGACAGCTGCGCGAGTGTTTGGGCCGAGTTGTCTAGCCGAGTTCGCAGCTTGTGGCACGAGGGAGTTCGTGGATGCACCGATGTAAATTCCCATTCTGGGGCGCGACGAAATTTTCCACATGTGGTGGTGACACGTCTTCTGTGAGCATTAAATAGAGGTCCACTTCGAAAAATGGACCTCTTTAAAATGCGAAACGCTATTGTCGTAATTTCAGTGAATGCCATCGCAAGCATTTTGGCTGGACTCGTGCTTCATTGGATCACCCTCCCTCCTTTAGACGAATCTATGCGACCTGTGACTGCTGTGCTTGTGCCAGTCGCTAGCCCTTTCACTAGGTGATGCCCTCCATTGCAAAGGGGTCGTCGGGCGTGGTGACGAACTCAAGCATGGTAGTACGGGTATTTACTACAAGTGAAAGGGCTTCACGGGACGTAAACCGTCCAAGTCAAGACTTAGCCATTGATGCGCAGGCGCTCAGGGCAGTGCCGCGGGCGCCTGTCATCTTTCCTGCTGGTAGCTGCTTGCGGTCGCCGCAAGCCACTTGGCTTTCCGGTGCAATAGCTCAAGCAGGTCAGGGGGCACATTACCTTTAGCCTCCTCATACTGACGAAAAGCCGCTAAAGCCTCCTCCCAGAGGGCTATCTGCTTGTCGATTAATTCATAGTCCTTCTGCGCCTTATCATATGCCCCTGAAGGATTGTACGAATGGTAAACAACCACTCCATGGCTCGGTGCTGTTTTGCGAGCTTGGTTTTGCGGCAGCATGTCTGACTCATGAGACCCGAGAATTACCAAGACGAGAATGACCCAAGGGTTTTTAAGTGGGACGCGGATGGTGATGTTTAGCTTGTTGGAATTCAAAGCCTTCTTGTTCATTCAAACCCTACCTTAAGCCAAGCAGAGCACGTTGTGACGTGCTCTGGCGCAGCGTGGATTCGCCTTGCTTAGGGGATTTACAGTTTTGAATTTAAGCGGCGCTCCATCGCATTTTTGCGTGAGCAAGTCGAGCCAAATGACACTGCGAATGCAGGTCAACCCGAATACCGTCCCCCTGCGCACTAGGTCGGTGGCGTAGTGGAAATGATCTGGTCTACCTGTATTTGATCGACTTCGAAGGGGCGTGATACCGTGAATTTCGAGAGTAACCCCCCATTTCTCGGAAATGGTTTAAAGGCCTGCACTGCGTAATAGGGGGTTAGTTTTTTCTGAGCCCGAGGGAATAGACGACGCCACCCGGCAAATGCTGGGCGGAGCATCGAGTATCTGCCATGGTATCGCGACGACCCGAAACAGAAAGAGCGTTGCGCATGGCAAAAGCGAAGATTATGTCCGGCCGACCTCAGACCTGGCGCAGACTCTGAATCACCTTGCGGGTGTGGTGTGTGTGTTCGTCATTAAACACACCGCCGCTGCTTCGGCGAATAGGATCGGGTGACCTGCCCGAACTTTCAGGTATTGGTGGCCAAGTAGCCACTGAAAACACCCACTAGGGCCGGTTTCCGGCCATAGCCATACGAGTTCCGTCGGTACCGGTATCAGATAGGGATAATAGCGAAGGCCGTTTCATGGTTTGTGCTGGCACCTGGCGTGGATCAGTCGCGCTGATGTAGGAGGTCGAGCAGGAAGTCCATGAGCAGGTATGGTTTATCGAAGCAGGCATCAATGAGCGTGTGGACGAAGAGTGTGCCGTCGTCCAGCATGAAGGGAATGGTCGAATGATCGATCTTGAAGGTCTTCAGGCGCTTACGTGCGTTACCTTTCTGGTAGGGGTCCTTGGCGCGCAGGTCGAACTCATCCAAGGTGTAAAAAATGAATTCGTGGTCGATGTGAGAAACAAAATAACGGCCGTCTTCGACGAAATATTCCAAATGGATCATTCGGGTCACTGCGCAGTCCGCAAGCAATTCTGGGATGTGGGCGATTTCCTCAAAGGTCATGCTGTTGTGAGTGATAGAACACCAAGCTTTGTCATCACTTCCTGACTTGTAAAAGGTCGAAACCGAGGGGAGGACTGCTCTGCTATCTGCCGTCGCACCTCTCGTGCGGAGTACTGCACTTACCACTTCCCCGGCAGGTTGTCGTCGCAGGTTTTCCACCGTCAACGGTAGCGGAGTGACCTGGAAGCCTAGTTCGATGAATATATGTTGGTTCGTTTCAATTAATACATCGTCGCAGGTCAGCAGGGCTAGGTCTTTTATTAGACCCTCACTGCGCAGGCGTTCGAACAGCGTGAGCACATAACTCGGAGTGTGTTCAATGAGTAGCTGCACCGGATGTTGCGAGTCTAGGATCCTGTTGGGGATTCCTATAAGCAGTTCGGTATCTTCGGTGACAGAGCGCAAATTGTATTTGCTGTATTGCGCGTCGGTCTCAAATAGGTCTACCTCTGCGGCCTTGTAGTACTGGTAAAGCCTAGTGGTTTTCTGCGGTGCACGCATGTACCTGCGTTGCTCGCTATTATCCGAACGGTATATTTCATACACAATGCGCAGCAATCTGGTGAGAGCGAAGTTTTCCTTACATTGACGAGCATTGAAGTCTTTTGCGGCAACCAAGGTGGAGCTGTAATCGTCGAAGATGTGCAGGGCCTGCTTGTGCAGTGTTTCAGCGCACAGATCATCTAGCTCCCGCTTCTTACTCTCGATTGCTCGAGGGGCGTGGATCGGATCACTGAGTAGTTGCTCCAATTCGATTTCGAGCCTGTTGCGTTCGAAGCGCAGAATGCTCCGCATGAAAGTGACTTCTTGTAGTGCTTCCAGCAACCAGGGTATTGCGTGCTCGAATAGCGTTGGATCGTCGTCTAGGAAACAATCTGTCATTAGATGGAATGTACCACCATCGCTACCGAATTTATCGCCTGTGAAGCTGAAGTCAGCTTCCAACCGGCGCAGGCTTACCCGGAGGCGCTCCTCGTGGAGTTTGTCGAAGTAGCTTGCAAGTTCAGTGGGCAGCATGAAGTGGAGTTCCTGACTGATGTGGGCGGATACGAGGCAGTAGTGGCATTCTGCTGAACTCGAAGCTGGGTTTTGGCATCTGCTACCTGGAGGTCGACGCGCTTCGTACGTTGCTCGCTGGACATGAAGAGCCATACCCACGACTCGATATCTCCGAACGCCACCGGCCCCATGAGCGCATACTTCACGATCGGATTCTGCGATCCCTTCTTTATGTATGCACGATCTTCGTTGCTGAGCGTTAGGGGGTGGAGTGGATTATCACTCTGCCGACCCTGCCTCTACTCTCCCGCCCTCGGCTCCGCTCAGTAGTGCACCTTAAATGCTCTGGACTGGCATGGCATCTACCTCTCGGGAAACAATGACCAGTTTGCCCTGGGAGGCAGCGCTGGTCATTTCGTCATTACTCAGTTCAGGGGTAGCTTCTCGCGATCGAGGCCGCCTGCCTTCTTCCACGCTTCAAAGCGATGGGTTGCCGCGCCGAAGCTGATCTCCATTTCCGCACCAACGGCATACCGGCTTTTTCCGGCATCAAAAAGTCGGTAGCACACCTCAATGCCACGATCGGTCAGCTTGCCGCTCTCGAACTTATTGGCAGGATTGCGAGGATCGAGCTCAGGGATATCGGAAGCATCGGGTACAGGGGCCAAGAGCGTTTTCAGGTTGGAAAATCCGGTCATCACACGCTCTAAACCTGCGGTGATGTTATCGATGGCATCGCCAACTGCTTTTGGATCGTAATGGGTGGTGTTCATCGCGCCGCACTCTCTGTATGTAGGTTGGTTACCTAAGGAGATGCATTTATAGCCGGCCTCTGCACGAACTGCAAGAACTTTCTGTAGGTTGCCTACAGAAGGAAAAAGAGGAAGATGGGGGCTAGTGTAACTACGAGTATCTGGAGGCTGACCCAGTCAGAGCGCATTCCTCCGGCTTGACAGAACCAGCCTAGCAGGCACAACGCGCTTCTCGCAGCATCATTGCCGCGCCCTGTTCCACGTGGAACCAATTATTGTGTGAAAAATGTAGGCTTTTCTCATTTATTCAGTGAATGCCGGCTAGTGGACTCACCAAATAAATGATTCTCTACCAGTGTTTGCTGGAGCTCCTGAAGCAATTAATTTGTGACCCTACATCCGTTGTTGGTTCACACAGTAGTTGTTCATTTTCACCTATAAATGAGTCCGGCTCCCTCTGAGAGGAGAGCCAGAAAAAGGCCAGCGCACCGCGCTGGCCTTTTTTTTGGGGAACGGATTTTTTCGGACAAACTTCCTTAAAGAACCTGTGCTGCAGAGCTTCTTTCAGGCTTCAGGGAGAGTGAACTGTCGGGGCTGAATCGTGTCTATGAAACCAGGGACGACTCAGTAACTACATGGCCGGCGGTGCCGATCAAATCAACCGGGCCAACCTTTCAAGCATTCAGTAGGAATCAAACATGGCTAAGAAGTTTGCTGCTATTTTGTTGTCCGCCGTTGTGGGTATGGTTGCCGGTAATGCAATGGCAGCTGATGGCCAGTGGAAAAAAGATCATCCACGTCGAGCCGAGGTAAATAGTCGTCTGGTGAACCAGAACAAGCGAATCCATAACGAAGTCAAAGAAGGTGAAATGACCAAGGCACAGGCGGCCAATCTGCATAAGGAAGACCGCCAGATTCGTCAGGAAGAACGGGGCATGGCCCGCCAGAATGACGGGCACATCACCAAGCAGGAGCAAAAGAACCTTAACCGGCAAGAGAATGCGGTAAGCCACCAGATTGGTAGCTAGGTTCAATTTGCTTCTACTGAATAGGGATCTGGTTTGCGACCCTACCCCGGTACAACCTACACCAATAAAAAAGGCCAACGCTCAGCGTTGGCCTTTTTTATGGTTCACAAGAAAGCGTTTAGAGATCGCAGCCTGCGGCAGCTCCTACGCGGCTAATCACGTTTTTTGTAGGAGTTGCCGCAGGCTGCGATCTTTTGATCTTTACTCGCTCGTGCCGCTTACGACGCTTTCCAGTCGATACCCATACCCGTAGATCGTCAGCAACTGCCAACCGCGATCTGCCGTCAGCCCCAGCTTGTTGCGCAAGCGGTAGATGTGAGTATCCAGTGGTCTGGAAGACACCATTTCTTCATGGGTCCAGAAACGCTCGTAGAGATATTCCCGTGATAGCGGCCGGCCCAGGTTGGCAAACAGGCAGCGGGCCAGACGGTATTCCCGTTCGGTCAGGCTGATGGGTTTTCCTGCGCGGGTCACCGTCAGTTCGGCGTCATCGAAGTTCAGATCGTTGAAACTCAGCACTTCGCTGGCAGCATTGCGTTGCAAGCCGTGTCGGCGCAGTACGGCGCTGACACGGGCCTGGAGTTCGTTGGGGCGAAAGGGCTTGCTGACGTAATCATCGGCGCCGGCGTTCAAGGCCTGGACGATGTCACTCTCGGCATCGCGGCTGGTGAGCATGATGGCGGCGGGAGGTGCTTCCATATGTTCACGGGTCCAGCGCAAGAGCGATAAACCACTGAGATCAGGCAACTGCCAGTCGAGTATCAACAGGTCGAAAGTCTCGCGTCGAAGCTGGCGTAGCAGATCTTCGCCGCGCTCGAAGCTGTGCAAGGTCCACGCTTGCTCTCCGGCTCCGGGAATCTGTCGCAGTGTCTGTTCCACCCGGCGTAGCTCGGCGGGTTCGTCATCCAGTATTGCGACACGCATGCGGGGCGTTCCTTCATCTCGTAGAGTGCGATGGGTAAAAAATCCTATGTGCGGAGTTTAGGCTGATTGTCTGAATCTGAACAATTGTGGTGAATTGCTCCAGGTTCCTTGCGTCTGGGTAGGCTGATATCAATTGGCCGGTAATCGGTAGATATCAGCTCGAATACTCGAGGACGCAACGATGAGGAACAGTCGGGATGTTCGTGCACTGCTCGTGAAGGTGACCAGGGACAAGGCGCTGACATACTGCCTGTCGTTGGCATTTTTGGCTTATGTAGGAGTTGCTTCGCAGACTGTGAGTTCAAGCAGCGAAGCACCGCATGAACACACACCGCGCTATTTCAGCCCAGCAGTGGTGAATGTGGCGTTCAGTGACTCACGGGGCTTCGCTCCGGCGAGCACTCCTGCAGACGGCGAGCAACCGGCGCCACTTCGGCTTCCTGCAGAGCAGCAGCGCTGGGTGTTCTAACGCGGACTCGGGCAATTCTGAACAAATGTGGAGAATTGCCTCATCGAACGTCAGGATCGGTAAATTCTCAAGCGTTGAGTGGCACAGGAGCATTCGGAAGTGCTCCGACACAGGGAGTGTCATCGCCAACCTGGCGGGACCGCCGATCGCCGGTTCGCTTGCGGTCTGCAGTTCAGGGGAAAAAAAGGAGTGCCGTCTCACATTGTAAAACCGGATCGATTCTGACTCGGTTCCGACACACGGATGTGTCACCTCCTCCCCTCTTCGATTTGTTTGCCTTTATGGATATCCGCGACTGCTTTTGTAATGGATGTGGGCGTTATGCATAGATGTGGGCTATCTGCCGCAGAGACCTGTCGGGTAAGGTGCATAAGGCTGATGAATCAGATGATCGGCCAGATTCTAATAAAAGCCTGAAAAGCGAATCCAATGAGCCAAATGACTTCTTTGCATTGTCGCCACCTGGGCACCTGCCTGTTTCTGGTCATTGGCCTTGTAAGTCCGTTGACCCAGAGCGCCTCCGCAGCGTTCTTCAGCTCAAAGCGCTTGCCGTATATCGATGACAACCAGCAATGTCGTGGACAACCCCTGCCCGCCACTGTCGAACACCTGACGGGCGAAGCCTGGAAGCTCGACCGCAAGGGCAATCAGGTGGCGCTCGAAGAAGGGATGACGGTTGACGAGCAGGAAGGCGTGAAGACCTCCCCTTCGGCGTTTGTCAGCCTGTCGCTGGGCGATGGATCACGCATCGTTCTGCCGTCCAGTTCGCAGGTCACGTTGCGTTTGAACGAAGAACTCGTTGTCCCTCAGGTGATTCTTGAGCAAGGTCAGGTCGAGTCGTATGTGATCAAGCGCGCCAGCGACTATGATCGTTTTCAGATCGTGACGCCGGTCGGCGTGCTTGGAGTCCGAGGCACACACTTTCGGGTACGAAACAACGACAATGGGCAATCGCTGATTGAAGTGCTAAATGGCCAGGTGGCTGTTGATCGTGGTGAAAACGTTGATGTGCCAGCGAAAAAACGCACAGGCAAACCACTCGCGAAAAAAGCCGAAAAACCGGCGGATGAAGTGCAGGTCATGGCTCGCCAGGGGTTACGCATTCAGAAGGAAGGCAAGCTGACGCCGAGCGAGCTGTTGCCGGCACCGCAGTTGTTGGGGCAGACCGGTCAAACCGGCCCCGCACCGGTCTGGCAGTTGATCATGAAACCCCTGCACGGGGCCACGCGCTACCGGGCGCAAGTAGCGACCGACACGGACTTCCTGAACATCAAGCAGGAACAGTTTTCCAGCACGCCAGAGATCAACTTCAGTGGGTTGAAGGCGTTTTTCTACCATGTTCGACTCTCTGCGTATGACGAGCAGGGACTTGAGGGAGAGACCGGGGTGTATGACATCTTCTATTACCCCGGGACTACGCGTGTCCAATAACGACTCGGCTCATTGCCGATGAAACACTGGCCAAGGAAGGAAGGCCGCGAGCCAACCCAGGCCCAGCGGCTGTTTCGTCGGATGGTCCGTGAATGGCTGTGGGTCAGCCTGATCCTGCTGCCACTGACGGCGCTTCTGTCCTTGAATCAAGGGCTGACGCTGAGCAATCTGCTGTATGACAATCTGCGTCGGCTAAGTCCGCTACCGGTCGACCCGCGAATCCTCATCGTCACCATCGACGATTACAGTTTGCAGCAACTCGGTCAGTGGCCCTGGTCGCGAACCTTGCACGCCGACCTGCTGGATCGGCTCAGCGCAGCAAAGGTCAAGGGTGTGCTGTTTGACGTCATCTTTAGCGAGCCAGACAAACTTCCCGACAACGACCTGCGCCTGGCACACGCTGCATGCCGCGCCGGCAACGTATTCGTGCCTTTGCTGCGCGAAGGGGTTGCCCGTTATGGGCAGCCACTGGGTGAAATCGAACCCGTGGCACTGTTGAGGCTCTGTGCCAAAGGTATCGGGCATATCAACGCCGAGGCGGATGCTGATGGCATCGTACGCAGCGTGTACCTGCGCGAAGGCCCTGAGCGCAACCCAAGGGCGCAACTGGCCTGGCTGCTTTATGAGATGACCACAGACGGCCTGGATACCCTGCCCGGCTCGCCATTCTCATTGACGGTTCAAGGCTGGCGACGAACCAACGGCATTCGAATTCCCTTTATCAGCGCGAATGCGGGTTTCCCCAGCGTTCCTTACGTCAGTGTGCTGCGAGGTGAAGTGCCGCCCGAACTGCTGCGTGATCGCCTGATCCTGATTGGCTCTACGGCGCCGGGGTTGGGCGACCGCTATGTGACACCGCAGTCGGCGAGCATCGGCACCACACCGGGCATCGAGATTCAAGCCAACATCCTCAATGGTCTGCTGCAACACCGCAGCATCGTGGTACTTGCCGATGGTTGGGCGGTCGGGTTGTCGACGGCCATCGTCGCGTTGCTGCTGGCCTTGCTGCTGTTCCGTCCACGGCGTGCCTTGTGGTTGGCCCTGGGCTGCATGGTGATGGCATTAGTCGCCTCGGCGCTGTTACTCCGCGCCGGTTGGTGGTGGTCGCCTACCGCCAGTTTGCTGGGGATGCTGCTGGGGTATTTGATTTGGAACTGGCGACGCCTGAGCGTGGTGCTCGCTTACTTTGGCTGGGAACTGGCGCGGCTTGATAGTGAACCGAAAGTATTTCCAGAGCGCCGCCGCACACCGTCACCGGCCGGCGATGTATTGCAGGGGCAGATCGTTGCGCTGGAACAGGCGATGAGCCGGACGCGCGATACCCGACGGTTCATCGCCGACGGTCTGGAATACTTGCCGGTGGCGACACTGATCAGCGATCCCAACGGACGGATCCTGCTGGCCAACCGCAATGCGCGGGGGGTGTTTGCCAGTGATCTGGTCGGCGAAGACCTGCTGCAACGGCTCTCGGAAATTGGTTATCCGGGGCTGCTTGAGCAGGGAAGTCCTGCGTTGTCGATGCTTGAGACCAGCGAGTTTCGCGACACCCAAGGGCGAAGTTTGCGTCTGGACCTGGCGCCATTGCTGCCGGCTGAAGGCGGAACAGCGATTGGTTGGTTGCTCAGCCTGACGGATTTGAGCCTCGAGCGCGATGCCGAGGAACAGCGCGCGGTGCTGCTGCGGTTTCTTTCCCATGACCTGCGTGCGCCCCATTCAGTGATTCTGGCCTTGCTCGACGTCCAGTATCACCAAGGCGCGGGGGACACGCAGTTGTTCAGCCAGATCGAGTTGCAGGTACGCAAGGCCTTGAGCCTGACCGAGGCCTTTGTGCAGTTGGCCAAAGCCGAATCCGAGGCGTACCAGTTCGAACCGAGCATGTTCGCGATGCTGGTGCTTGACGCGTTTGATCAGGCGATGAGCATCGCGCAACTCAAGCAGATCGAGCTGTTGCATGATCTGGATGAAGAGGCTGAAGGCATGATCCTGGCCGATCAGTCGTTGCTGACCCGGGCGCTGTTCAACCTGCTGGAAAACGCCATCAAATACAGCCCGGCAGGTTCGCAAGTCAGCGTGCGGGTCAGTTGTGCACAGGGTTGGCTGACCTGCGAGATCGCCGACCATGGCAAAGGTATTGCAGCCGAAGAACTACCGGAACTGTTCAGCCAGTACCGGCGCTTTGCTTCATCTCAAGGCAGTGAGGGATTGGGCCTGGGGTTGTCGATGGTCAAAGCCGTGGTGGATCGCCACAACGGACGGATTTTCTGTGAAAGCCGGATTGGGCAAGGTACGACGTTCAGCGTTCAACTGCCGTTGCTGGAAGAATGAAAGACCTTTAAATAGGCATAAAAAAACCGGCGCAAATAGCCGGTTTTTTTGCGTCGCGAAAACTTATGCACGTTTTTCCGCGTTTTATGAGCTTAAGAAATATTTATATAAATCATAAATTTAGCTAACAAATAAGACGCTTTTCAACAAAACGGTACACAGGTTATCCACAGAACGTCAGACAGTCTCTTTATCCGCCGCAGCAGGCAGTGGCGGTAGCGAACCCATGTCCCGCTGGGTCTGCTCGTTCCAGGCCGCAGCGCGGTCGTTGAGCTCGGCAATCGCCCGTGGGCCGGAGCCTTCGGCGTACATCGGTGCACCGATAACGACGGTGATGGTGCCAGGTGTTTTCAGCCAACCGGTTTTCGGCCAGAACTTGCCGGCGTTATGCGCGATTGGCAGCACAGGCAACTGCGCATTGACCGCCAACGCCGTGCCACCCCGAGAGAACTTGCCGACCGTGCCGAACGGAACGCGGGTGCCTTCCGGGAAGATCAGTACCCAGACATTGTCCTTGAGCAGCTCATCACCCTTCTTCGCCACATGCTTGAGCGCGGCTTTCGGGTTGTCGCGGTCGATGGCAATCGGTCGCAGCATGGCCATCGCCCAACCAAAGAACGGCACATACAGCAGTTCGCGCTTGAGCACCTGGCTCAATGGCTCGAAGTAGGCCGACAGAAAGAACGTTTCCCAGGTGCTCTGGTGGTTCGACAGAATTACGCACGGCTGGTCGGGAATGTTCTCGGCACCTTTGACTTCATAGCGAATGTCCAGGAACACTTTGCTCAGCCACAGCGCGCAGCGGCACCAGTAGACGTTGATGAAACGGTAGCGCGCCTTGAACGGTAAAAAAGGCGCGATAAAAAAGCTCAGGCTGCACCAGAGCAACGAGCTGGTGCCCAGCAGCAGGTAAAAAAGAAAGGTTCTGATTGCCTGCAAGATCGACATGGCCGCGTTTACCGTTGCGGGACTGTGCCCGCCTGTTAAAAGTGCTTCCCGAACAGTCCTTGATCAGGATGTCAGAAGAGCCTAGTTGTGGATAAGTTCTGCGGCAATCGCCGCCAGATCGTCAAAAATCAAGGTGCCTACCGGAAGGGTCTTGCTCTGCGTCTTTTCGCCTTTCCCGGTTTTTACCAAAACTGGCTGACAGTCGACGGCTTTTGCCGCCTCCAGGTCACCGAGACTGTCGCCGACGAACCATAGGTCAGTCAGCGCCACGTCGTAATGTGCGGCAATGGTTTTAAGCATGCCGGGTTTTGGCTTACGACAGTCGCAGCCTTCGTCCGGCCCGTGCGGGCAATAGACGATGAGGCCGAGCTCGCCGCCCTGCTCTTCCACCAACGTACGCAAGCGCTCGTGCATGGCGTCGAGGGTGGCGACATCGTAGTAGCCGCGAGCAATGCCGGACTGGTTGGTAGCCACAGCTACCGTCCAGCCGGCCTTGCTCAACTGCGCGATGGCTTCGATCGAGCCCGGGAGCGGAATCCACTCTTCCACCGACTTGATGTAAGCGTCGGAGTCGTAATTGATCACTCCGTCCCGATCGAGAATCAGCAGTTTCAACAGCAGCTCCTCAGCCCAGCAACGAGATGTCGGCAACGCCGAGGAACAAACCGCGCAAACGTGCCAGCAACGCATAACGGTTGGCACGGACCTTGGCGTCTTCCGCGTTGACCATCACCGCTTCGAAGAACGCATCGACCGGCTCGCGCAACGCGGCCAGACGCGCCAGCGATTCGCTGTACTGACGGGCTGCAGCCATTGGCTGCACTGCTTGATCCGCCTGCTGGATCGCCGAGTACAGGGAGAATTCGGCGGCGTTGTCGAAGTACTTGGCTTCAACGGTGCTCGGCACGCTGCCTTCGATTTTGCTCAGCAGGTTCGACACACGCTTGTTCACCGCGGCCAGTGCAGCGGCTTCCGGCAATTTGCGGAACGCTTCCACCGCTTGTACGCGTTGATCGAAGTCCAGGGCCGAGCCCGGTTTCAGGGCGCGAACCGACAGGTAAGTGGCCACATCCACGCCTTCGTCTTCGTAACGGGCACGCAGACGGTCGAAGACGAACTCCAGCACCGAATCAGCCAGGCCAGCAGCCTTGACCTTGCTGCCGAATGCATTGACGGCGAACGCCACGGCGTCGGTCAGGTCGAGGTCGAGCTTCTTGTCGATCAGGATCCGCAACACGCCCAGCGCAGCACGGCGCAGGGCATACGGGTCTTTGCTACCGGTTGGCAGCATGCCGACACCGAAGATCCCGACCAGGGTGTCGAGCTTGTCGGCGATGGCCACGGCTGCACCGGTCAGGGTGGTCGGCAGTTCAGCGCCGGCACCACGCGGCATGTACTGCTCGTTCAGCGCCAGTGCAACATCTTCCGGCTCGCCATCGTTGAGGGCGTAGTAGTAACCGGCGACACCTTGCATCTCCGGGAACTCGCCGACCATCTCGGTTGCCAGGTCGCACTTCGACAGCAGGCCTGCACGCGCCGCCCACGATGCGTTGCCGCCAATGCGTTGAGCGATGAATGCGGCCAGTTTGGACACGCGCTCGGCCTTGTCGTAGACGCTGCCGAGTTTTTCCTGGAAGACCACGTTTTGCAGGCGCAGGTTGAAGTCTTCGAGCTTCTGCTTCTTGTCTTGCTTGAAGAAGAATTCGGCGTCGGTCAGACGTGGGCGAACCACTTTCTCGTTACCGTCGATGATCTGCTGCGGGTCTTTGCTCTCGATGTTGGCCACGGTAATGAAACGTGGCAGCAACTTGCCGTCGGCATCCAGCAGGCAGAAGTACTTCTGGTTGTCCTGCATGGTGGTGATCAGGGCTTCCTGCGGCACATCGAGGAAGCGCTCCTCGAACGAGCACACCAGCGGCACTGGCCATTCCACCAGCGCGGTCACTTCGTCGAGCAGGTCTGGCGGAACGATCGCGGTCCCTTCCTGACGAGTGGCCAGTTCGGCGGTACGCGTGCTGATCAGCTCGCGGCGCTCATTGGCATCCGCCAGCACGTAGGCTGCGCGCAGGTCATTCAGGTAGTTGGCTGGCGAGGTGATGCGCACGCTTTCCGGGTGATGGAAGCGGTGGCCACGGGAGTCGCGACCGGCCTTCTGGGCGAGGATGGTGCAGTCGATAACCTGGTCACCGAGCAGCATCACCAACCATTGGGTTGGGCGAACGAATTCTTCCTTGCGAGCACCCCAACGCATGCGCTTCGGGATAGGCAGGTCGTTCAGCGAGTCTTCGACGATGGTCGGCAACAGGCTGACGGTCGGCTTGCCGGCGATGCTTTGGCTGTAACGCAGCTTCGGTCCGCTTTGATCGATTTCGCTCAGCTCTACGCCGCACTTCTTGGCGAAGCCCAGGGCGGCCTGGGTCGGATTGCCTTCGGCATCGAACGCGGCCTGACGTGGCGGGCCGTCGAGGTTGATGCTGCGATCCGGCTGTTGAATAGCCAGTTTGGTGATCAGCACGGCCAGACGACGCGGTGCGGCGTAGACCTGTTTGGCTTCAAAGCCCAGGCCAGCGGCCAGCAGGCCCTTCTCGATACCGGCGAGGAACGCATCGGCCAGGGTGTTCAGGGCCTTGGGTGGCAGCTCTTCGGTGCCCAGTTCAACCAGGAAATCTTGAGCACTCATTGTGCTGCCTCCAGCTTAGCCAACACTTCATCACGCAAATCCGGGGTCGCCATCGGGAAGCCCAGCTTGGCGCGAGCCAGCAGGTAGGCTTGCGCAACGGAACGCGCCAGGGTGCGGACACGCAGAATGTATTGCTGACGCGCAGTCACCGAGATCGCCCGGCGTGCATCCAGCAGGTTGAAGGTGTGCGAGGCCTTCAGGACCATTTCGTAGCTTGGCAGCGGCAGCGGTTGATCGAGTTCGATCAGGCGCTTGGCTTCGCTTTCGTAGAAATCGAACAGTTCGAACAGTTTCTCGACGTTGGCGTGTTCGAAGTTGTAGGTCGACTGCTCCACTTCGTTCTGGTGGAACACGTCGCCGTAGGTCACTTTGCCGAACGGACCGTCAGCCCAGACCAGGTCGTAGACCGAGTCCACGCCTTGCAGGTACATGGCCAGACGTTCGAGGCCGTAGGTGATCTCGCCGGTCACCGGGTAGCACTCGATGCCGCCCGCCGCCTGGAAGTAGGTGAATTGCGTCACTTCCATGCCGTTGAGCCAGACTTCCCAGCCCAGACCCCAGGCACCGAGGGTCGGCGATTCCCAGTTGTCTTCGACGAAACGGATGTCGTGCACCAATGGGTCCAGACCCACGTGCTTGAGGGAGCCCAGGTACAGTTCCTGGAAGTTGTCCGGGTTCGGCTTCAGGACTACCTGGAACTGGTAGTAGTGCTGCAGACGGTTCGGGTTTTCGCCGTAGCGGCCGTCAGTCGGGCGACGACTGGGCTGCACATAAGCGGCGTTCCAGGTTTCCGGGCCGATGGCGCGCAGGAACGTGGCAGTATGGAAAGTGCCGGCGCCTACTTCCATATCGTAGGGCTGAAGTACCACACAACCTTGCTCGGCCCAGTATTGCTGGAGGGCGAGGATCAAGTCTTGGAAGGTACGCACGGCTGGCGTAGGCTGGCTCACGAAATTCACCTGTTTCTTGGGCTGCGATTTAAAGAGCGGGAGTATACCCGATTCATTCGTCCGCACGCCCCCTGGAGCCTTATGCCACGCTGCTTTTGGTGTTCCGAAGATCCGTTGTACATGGCTTATCACGATCAGGAGTGGGGCGTACCGCTACGCGATGCGCAGCGCTTGTTCGAGTTGCTTTTGCTCGAAGGGTTCCAGGCCGGCCTGTCATGGATCACTGTGCTGAGGAAACGCGAGCACTACCGTGAGGTATTGTTCGGCTTCGATGTGCAGCGGGTGGCGCAGATGAGCGACGCCGAAATCGACGATTTGATGCTCGATCCGGGGATCATCCGCAACCGCCTGAAACTCAATGCCGCACGGCGCAATGCCCAGGCCTGGATGGCGCTGGAGGACCCGGTGGAGTTGCTCTGGTCGTTTGTCGGCGGCGTCCCGAAGATCAATCATTTCAAGGATCGCAGTGAAGTGCCGGCCGTGACGCCGGCCGCCGTGGAGATGAGCAAAGGTCTGAAAAAAGCCGGCTTCACGTTTGTCGGCCCGACCATCTGCTATGCCTTGATGCAGGCCTCGGGCATGGTCATGGATCACACCACCGATTGTGATCGTTACGCCATCTTGCGCAGCGGGCGGTTAGAATAGCCGGCTCGCGACAAGGTTCATGACGTCGGTTCAGAAGATCAGGAGTGACCTGTGGATAAGTTTAAAGGCGCCTTGCTGGTAGGCGCTCTGCGGTTGTTTGCCTTGCTCCCGTGGCGGGCGGTGCAAGCGGTAGGCGCGGCGATTGGCTGGGTCATGTGGAAAACCCCCAACCGTTCCCGCGACGTGGTGCGCATCAACCTCGCCAAGTGTTTCCCGGACATGGACGCCGCCGAGCGCGAGCGTTTAGTGGGACAGAGCCTGATGGACATCGGCAAATCATTGACCGAAAGCGCCTGCGCCTGGATCTGGCCGGCCCAGCGCTCCATCGATCTGGTGCGTGAAGTCGAAGGCCTTGATGTACTCAAGGACGCGCTGGCTTCGGGCAAAGGCGTGGTCGGCATCACCAGCCACCTGGGCAACTGGGAAGTGTTGAACCACTTCTATTGCAGCCAGTGCAAACCGATCATTTTCTACCGTCCGCCCAAGCTCAAGGCGGTGGATGAATTGCTGCGCAAGCAACGGGTGCAATTAGGCAACCGCGTGGCAGCTTCTACCAAGGAAGGCATTCTCAGCGTCATCAAGGAAGTGCGCAAAGGTGGTGCAGTGGGGATTCCGGCTGACCCGGAACCGGCCGAATCCGCCGGGATCTTCGTGCCCTTCTTCGCCACCAAGGCCCTGACCAGCAAGTTCGTGCCGAACATGCTCGCGGGCGGCAAAGCGGTCGGCGTCTTCCTGCACGCCCTGCGCCTGCCGGATGGTTCAGGCTACAAAGTGATCCTGGAAGCTGCGCCCGAGGCTATGTACAGCACCGATACCGAGACGTCTTGCGCGGCCATGAGCCAGATCGTCGAGAAATATGTGCGGGCTTACCCGAGCCAATACATGTGGAGCATGAAGCGCTTCAAGAAACGCCCGCCGGGCGAGGCACGCTGGTATTGATCCAGCTGGCATGATCTGTGGATAACCTTGGGCTGGGGTTATCCACAACCGTTCAATCAAGGGCGCAGAAGATGTCCGAACACCGTAAGTCATTTCGAATCAAGATCCAGCACGAGAGCTTCGGCGAGTGCCTGGGCCAGACTCGCAACCTTTCCGCCAGCGGCGTCTACGTGAAGCATCCAACGCTCGCGGCGTTGGCCAAGGGCGCCGTGGTCTATGGTCAGGTGCAGGGGTTGCCGTGCGGTGCGCCGCGAGTGCGCATGGAAGTGGTGCAGGTCGACGCGGAAGGCATCGGCCTGCGTTACCTTTGAGTTGAGCGTTTTTTGATCAGTTACTTGACCGGTCAAGCTTCTTCAGAAACACGATCATTTCCTTTTCCGCCTGCTTGTCGCCATGCGCGCGGGCAGCTTCCAGGCCCTGTTCCCAGGCCTGACGGGCGGCTGCAGGGTTTGCCTGTGCCAAATAAGCCTTGCCCAGCAACTTCCAGGCTGCCGAGTACTTCGGATCGAACTCCACGCAGCGGGTGAAATGCTCGGCGGCCTTGGCATTTTCGCCCAGATCCAGATAACCCTTGCCCAGACCGAAGCGCAGCAGCGAGTTATCCACACCCTTGGCGAGCATTTTTTCGAGGGATTCGATCATCGGGTGGATTCCTTGTTGAGGAGTGTCAGGGATTGATCTGTTTTAGTGGGGCCGCTATCGCGAGCAGGCTCGCTCCCACATGTGATCTTCAGTGCACACCGATTTTGTGTACAACCGGATCTACTGTGGGAGCGAGCCTGCTCGCGATTGGGTCAGCCCGGCCAATGCAGATTCGGGATCAGAAGAAACTCAATCCCACGTGGAACAGCTTCTCCACATCGCGAATATGCTTTTTATCCACAAGGAACAGAATCACATGGTCGCCGGCTTCGATCACGGTGTCGTCGTGGGCGATCAACACTTCTTCGTCGCGAATGATCGCACCAATAGTAGTCCCTGGCGGCAGGACGATGTTTTCGATGGCCTTGCCGATGACCTTGCTCGACTTCGCGTCACCATGGGCAATCGCCTCGATGGCTTCTGCCGCACCGCGACGCAGTGAGTGCACGCTGACGATATCGCCCCGGCGTACGTGGGCCAGCAAAGTACCGATGGTCGCCAGTTGCGGGCTGATGGCGATATCGATATCACCGCCCTGAATCAGGTCGACATAGGCCGGGTTGTTGATGATGGTCATCACCTTTTTGGCGCCCAGGCGTTTGGCCAACAGCGACGACATGATGTTGGCTTCGTCGTCGTTGGTCAGCGCCAGGAACAGATCGGCGTCGGCGATGTTCTCTTCCAGCAGCAAATCGCGGTCCGAGGCACTGCCCTGCAACACCACGGTGCTGTCGAGGGTGTCCGAGAGGTAGCGGCAGCGCGCCGGGTTCATCTCGATGATCTTCACCTGATAACGGCTTTCTATGGCTTCGGCCAAGCGTTCGCCGATCTGCCCGCCACCGGCGATGACGATGCGTTTGTAGCTCTCGTCCAGCCGGCGCATTTCGCTCATCACGGCGCGAATGTTCGCCTTGGCCGCGATAAAAAACACTTCGTCGTCGGCTTCGATCACCGTATCGCCTTGCGGCAGGATCGGTCGATCACGACGGAAAATCGCCGCCACGCGGGTATCGACGTTCGGCATGTGTTCGCGCAACTGGCGCAGTTGCTGCCCCACCAACGGCCCGCCGTAGTAAGCCTTGACTGCCACCAGCTGGGCCTTGCCCTCGGCGAAGTCGATCACCTGCAAGGCACCGGGGTGCTCGATCAGGCGCTTGATGTAATGGGTCACCACTTGTTCTGGGCTGATCAGCACGTCGACCGGAATCGCGTCGTTGTCGAACAGGCCGGCGCGGGTCAGGTACGCGGCTTCGCGCACCCGGGCGATCTTGGTCGGCGTGTGAAACAGGGTGTGCGCGACCTGGCAGGCGACCATATTGGTCTCGTCGCTGTTGGTCACCGCCACCAGCATGTCGGCGTCATCGGCACCGGCCTGGCGCAGCACCGTCGGGAACGAGCCGCGACCTTGCACGGTGCGGATATCGAGACGGTCACCGAGGTCACGCAGGCGTTCGCCGTCGGTGTCGACCACGGTGATGTCGTTCGCTTCGCTGGCCAAGTGTTCCGCCAGCGTACCGCCGACCTGCCCGGCGCCGAGGATGATGATCTTCATCCGGTCACTCCCTTGAAATCCGCTTAACCGCGCGCGGCGGCAATCTTGATCAGCTTGGCGTAGTAGAACCCGTCGTGACCGCCCTCTTGCGCCAGCAACTGGCGGCCATGCGGTTGTTTGATACCGGCCTGGCTGGCGATATCCAGCTCGCGCGCACCCGGAGTTCGGGCGAGGAAGGCTTCGATGACTTCGGTGTTTTCGGTCGGCAAGGTCGAGCAGGTGGCGTAGAGCAGGATGCCGCCGACGTCGAGGGTCGGCCACATCGCGTCGAGCAGTTCGCCCTGAAGCACCGCGAGCGCAGCGATGTCATCCGGCTGGCGGGTCAGTTTGATGTCCGGGTGCCGGCGAATCACGCCGGTCGCCGAGCAGGGCGCGTCGAGCAGGATGCGCTGGAACGGCTTGCCGTCCCACCAGGCTTGAGTGTCGCGACCGTCGGCGGCGATCAATTCGGCGCTGAGGCCCAGGCGCTCAAGGTTTTCCCGCACGCGCACCAGACGCTTGGCTTCCAGGTCCACCGCTACCACGCCGGCCAGTTTCGGCTCGACTTCGAGGATGTGGCAGGTCTTGCCGCCTGGTGCACAGCAGGCGTCGAGCACCCGTTGACCGGGCGCCAGGTCCAGCAGGTCCGCCGCCAGTTGCGCGGCTTCGTCCTGCACGCTGATCCAGCCTTCGGCGAAACCTGGCAACTGGCGCACATCGCCCGGCGTGTCGAGCACGATGCCGTCCCGACTGAACACACACGGTTTCGCCGCGATACCGGCATCGCTCAGCAAGGCGAGGTAGGCATCGCGGGTGTGATGACGACGGTTGACCCGCAGGATCATCGGCGGGTGCGCGTTGTTTGCGGCGCAAATGGCTTCCCATTGCTCAGGCCAGAAAGCCTTGAGGGATTTTTGCAGCCAGCGCGGGTGCGCGGTGCGCACCACCGGATCGTGCTCAAGCTCGGCCAGCAGTGCTTCGCTTTCACGTTGGGCACGGCGCAGTACGGCGTTGAGCAGGGCTTTGGCCCACGGTTTTTTCAGCTTGTCGGCGCAGCCCACGGTTTCACCAATGGCGGCGTGGGCCGGGACACGGGTGTATAGCAACTGGTAGAGACCGACCAACAACAGCGCTTCAACGTCAGCATCAGCGGCTTTGAAAGGCTTTTGCAGCAGCTTGGCAGCCAGTGCCGACAAGCGCGGCTGCCAGCGCGCGGTGCCGAAGGCCAGGTCCTGGGTGAAACCGCGATCGCGGTCTTCGACCTTGTCCAGCTGCGTCGGCAATGAACTGTTCAGCGAAGCCTTGCCGTTAAGGACGGCGGCCAGGGCCTTGGCGGCGGCCAGACGCGGGTTCATTGGGCGTCCACCGCTTGGCCCAGGACAGTGCCAACGGCAAATTTCTCACGACGGCTGTTGAACAAGTCGCTGAAGTTCAGCGCCTTGCCACCGGGCAATTGCAGACGCGTCAGGCACAGCGCCTGTTCACCACAGGCGACAATCAAGCCGTCCTTGCTGGCGCCGAGGATTTCTCCCGGTGCGCTCTTGCCTTCGGCGAGGCTGGCAGCGAGCACTTTCAAGGCTTCGCCATTGAGCGTGCTGTGGCAGATCGGCCACGGATTGAACGCACGAACCAGACGTTCCAGCTCAACCGCAGGGCGGTTCCAGTCGATGCGTGCTTCGTCTTTGTTCAGTTTGTGAGCATAAGTAGCGAGGCGGTCGTCCTGCACTTCGCCTTCCAGCGTGCCGGCGGCCAGCCCGGCGATCGCCTGAACCACTGCTGGCGGGCCCATCTCGGCGAGACGGTCATGCAGGCTGCCGCCCGTGTCATCAGCGCTGATTGGCGTGGTGACCTTGAGCAGCATCGGCCCGGTGTCGAGGCCGGCTTCCATGCGCATCACGGTCACGCCGCTTTCAGCGTCGCCCGCTTCGACAGCGCGCTGGATCGGCGCCGCACCGCGCCAGCGTGGCAGCAACGAGGCATGACTGTTGATGCAGCCCAGGCGCGGAATATCCAGCACCACTTGCGGCAGGATCAGACCGTAGGCCACGACGACCATCAGGTCTGGCTTGAGTGCGGCTAAATCGGCCTGGGCGTCGGCGTTGCGCAGGGTCGGCGGTTGCAGCACCTGGATGTTGTGTTCCAGAGCCAACTGCTTGACCGGGCTCGGCATCAGCTTTTGCCCACGACCCGCCGGGCGATCCGGTTGGGTGTAGACCGCAACGATCTCATAAGGGCTGTCGAGCAGGGCCTTGAGGTGTTCGGCGGCAAATTCGGGGGTGCCGGCAAAGACGATGCGCAGTGGCTCAGTCATGGGGATTCTCGGTTGAAAACACGCGGAAAAGAAAAAGGCTTGCCGCAGCAAGCCTTTGGAAGGGCATCAAGCGTTCTGGCGATGGAGCTTTTCCAGCTTCTTCTTGATCCGGTCGCGTTTGAGCGTGGACAGGTAATCGACGAACAATTTGCCGTTGAGGTGGTCGCATTCGTGCTGAATGCACACCGCCAGCAGTTCTTCGGCGATCAGTTCAAAAGGCTTGCCGTCACGGTCCAGGGCGTTGATCTTCACGCGTTGCGGTCGGTCGACGTTTTCGTAGAAGCCCGGAACCGAAAGGCAGCCTTCCTGATACTGGCCCATCTCGTCGGTCAGGGTTTCGAATTCAGGGTTGATGAACACCCGAGGTTCGCTGCGGTCTTCGGAAAGGTCCATGACCACGATGCGTTTGTGCACGTTGACCTGGGTCGCCGCAAGGCCGATGCCGGGTGCTTCATACATTGTTTCAAACATGTCATCGACCAACTGCCGCACTTCGTCGTCCACTACGGCCACCGGTTTGGCGATAGTACGCAGGCGCGGGTCGGGAAATTCGAGGATGTTCAAAATAGCCATAAGCGTAATTGCTGCACGTGTGAAGTAAAGTCTGGGCCGATGGCCTGGCGGGTCCGAAGATGCAGGCTACCGTTGTAAAACGTAGCTCCCTTCTTTTCGAGAAGAGTCAGGAGCGAGCCACGGGGGCTCTGGCGTTCTACGTGAATGCACATAATAAAGGGATTCACCGCATGAGGAAATCACTACTCGCCTTGCTGCTTCTGGCCTCGGCCGGTTTCGCACACGGACAAGTGCAACTCAAGGAAGGTTTTCCACAGCATTACACAGTGGTGGCGGGCGACACACTGTGGGACATCTCCGGGAAATACCTCCGTGAACCCTGGAAATGGCCCGAACTCTGGCAGGCCAACCCGCAAATCGAAAACCCCAACCTGATCTATCCCGGTGACTCGCTGTCACTGGTCTATATCAACGGGCAGCCGCGCCTGACCCTCAATCGAGGGGCTTCACGCGGCACTATCAAGCTTTCGCCACAAGTACGCAGCACGCCGATGGCCGACGCCATTCCGAGTATTCCGCTGCGATCGATCAACAGCTTCCTGCTGAGCAACCGCATCATCGACAACGTCGAAGACTTCAACAAGGCGCCGTACATCGTTGCCGGCGACGCCGAACGGGTGCTCAGCGGCATGGGTGATCGCATCTACGCACGCGGCAAGTTCGACCCGGAGCATTCGGTTTACGGCATTTTCCGTCAGGGCAAGGTCTACAGCGACCCGCAAAGCAAAGAGTTCCTGGGGATCAACGCCGACGACATCGGCGGCGGCGAGATCATCGCCACTGAAGGCGATGTCGCCACTCTCGCCTTGCAACGCACCACTCAAGAGGTTCGTCTTGGCGACCGCTTGTTCAGCGGCGAAGAACGGGCGATCAACTCGACCTTCATGCCCAGCGCGCCAAAAACTGATATTCACGGCTTGATCATCGACGTGCCACGGGGCGTTACGCAGATCGGTGTGCTCGATGTGGTGACCCTGAACAAAGGCCAGCGCGACGGCTTGGCCGAGGGCAACGTGTTGGTAGTGATGAAAACCGGTGAAACCGTGCGTGATCGGGTCACCGGCGAACAGGTGAAAGTCCCGGATGAACGCGCCGGTTTGCTGATGATCTTCCGCACCTATGAAAAGCTCAGTTATGGCTTGGTACTCAACGCCTCGCGCTCCTTGGCGGTGATGGATAAGGTACGTAATCCGTAAAAGACTCAACAAGTTACCAACAGACTTATCCACAGCTTGTTCCTGATCCAACACGACCAATAACGATCAAGGATGATCTTATGCCGCTGTTCACATCTACGCAGGTTTCACCCGCGGAACTGGAAGCGCGTTTGCGTTTGCATCGTCTTCCAGAGCTTGGCCCTCGACGTTTTCAAAAGCTGCTCGAAGCCTTTGGCTCGGCCTCAAAAGCTATCAGCGCACCGGCCACTGCCTGGCGCGCCTTGGGGTTGCCGGCGGTGTGCGCCGAGGCCCGGCGTAGCCCGCTTATTCGTGATGGCGCCTACCACGCATTAGCCTGGCTAGAGCGCGAAGGCCAGTATTTACTGATGGTTGACCAGCCGGGCTACCCGGCACTGCTGGCAGAAATCAGTGATCCACCACCGTTGCTGTTTGTCGCGGGTGATCCGGGCATTCTGGAAAAACCGCAGTTGGCGATGGTCGGCAGCCGACGCGCATCGAGGCCGGGAATGGACACCGCGGCGGCGTTTTCCCGCAGCCTGGCGGGTGCTGGATTTGTCATCACCAGCGGTCTGGCATTGGGGATCGATGCGGCGGCGCATCAAGCCGCATTGGACGTCGGTGGGCAGACCGTCGGGGTGCTCGGCACCGGTCTGGAAAATTTTTATCCACAGCGCAATCGACGCATCGCCGACGCGATGATTGCGCAAGGCAGTGCGGTGGTTTCCGAGTTCCCGCTGGACGCCGGACCGCAGGCCAGCAACTTCCCGCGGCGCAATCGGATCATCAGCGGTTTATCCCTCGGCGTGCTGGTGGTCGAGGCCAGTGTCGCCAGCGGCTCGCTGATTACCGCACGGCTGGCGGCGGAACAGGGTCGCGAGGTGTATGCCATTCCAGGATCGATCCATCATCCCGGGGTCCGTGGTTGCCACCAACTGATACGTGACGGCGCGGTATTGGTGGAGACCATCGAACATATCCTCGAAGGCCTGCGCGGTTGGCAGAATCTACCGTTATCCACAGAAACTGCGGCGCCCATCGATCATCCGTTGCTGTGCCTGCTGTTCGCCGCCCCGCATACCAGCGAGGCCCTGGCCGACGCGGCGGGATGGGCGTTGCCGAAGGTATTGGCGGCGCTGACGGAGCTTGAAATGGATGGTCGGGCGGTGAGCGAAGGCGGACGCTGGTTTGCGCGCGTAAGCTAGCGTCATGAAAGATCGGTAAACTGCGCACAGCCTTATTTTGGAGAGTCGGTAATGGTCAACAGTTGGCGTGTGCAGCAAGCCGCACAAGCGATTCGCGCAGGGGCGGTGATTGCCTATCCAACCGAAGCGGTCTGGGGCCTGGGTTGCGACCCGTGGGATGAAGAGGCGGTGTATCGCTTGCTGGCGATCAAGGGCCGTTCGGTGGAAAAAGGCCTGATCCTGGTTGCCGACAATATTCGCCAGTTCGACTTCCTGTTCGAAGACTTCCCGGAGCTGTGGATGGATCGCATGGCCAGCACCTGGCCGGGGCCGAACACCTGGTTGGTGCCCCATCAAAACATGCTGCCGCAATGGATCACCGGGGTCCACGAGACCGTGGCATTGCGGGTTAGCGATCACCCGCAGGTGCGGGATTTGTGCGCGTTGGTCGGGCCATTGGTGTCGACTTCAGCCAACCCGCAAGGCCGCCCGGCAGCGCGTTCGCGAATTCGCGTCGAGCAGTATTTCCGTGGGCAGATCGACCTGGTACTGGGCGGTAATCTGGGCGGACGGAAAAACCCGAGCCTGATTCGCGATCTGGCGACCGGCAACGTGGTGCGCCCGGCCTGAGACCGAGGTGAGCCCATCGCGAGCAGGCTCGCTCCCACACTGGACCTATGTCGTACACAAATTCTGTGTTCACTAAAGATCTACTGTGGGAGCGAGCCTGCTCGCGATGAGGCCCGATCAAACACCCTGTTACTTAAGGCAAAAGCACCGTCGACCCGGTAGTACGTCGCGCCGACAGCTCAATCTGCGCTTTCGCCGCTTCAGCCAGTGGGTAACGCTGGTTGATGTCCACTTTCAACTTGCCGCTGATGATCATTGCGAACAGCTCATCGGCCATGGCTTGCAGGTTTTCAGCGTTATTGGCGTAAGTCCCCAGGGTTGGCCGGGTCACGTACAGAGAGCCTTTTGCCGCGAGAATCCCCAGGTTGACGCCGTCCACCGCACCCGATGCGTTGCCGAAACTCACCACCAGCCCGCGTGGCGCCACGCTGTCGAGCGAGGTCAGCCAGGTGTCCTTGCCAACGCCGTCGTAGACCACTGGCACCTTTTTGCCGTCAGTCAGTTCCAGCACGCGCTGTGCGACGTTTTCCTTGCTGTAGTCGATGGTTGCCCAGGCGCCGAGGGATTTTGCCAGTGCGGCTTTTTCCGGCGAACTGACGGTACCGATCAACTTCACGCCCAAGGCCTTGGCCCATTGGCAGGCCAGCGAACCGACACCACCGGCAGCGGCGTGGAACAGGATGGTCTCGCCACCCTTGAGTTCATAGGTCTGACGCAACAGGTACTGTACGGTCAGGCCCTTGAGCATGACGCCCGCGGCCTGTTCGAAACTGATAGCGTCTGGCAGATGCACCAGATTGTCTTGCGGTAACACATGCAACTCGCTGTAAGCACCCAGCGGGCCACTGCCGTAGGCCACGCGGTCACCGACCTTGAAGCGAGTGACGCCGCTGCCCACCGCGTCGACCACGCCCGCGCCTTCCGCGCCAAGGCCCGATGGCAGGGCGGGCGGTGCGTAGAGGCCGCTGCGGTAATAGGTGTCGATGAAATTCAGGCCGATGGCCTTGTTGCTCACACGCACCTGCTGCGGACCCGGCTCGGCAGGCTGATAATCCACATACTCAAGCACTTCGGGGCCGCCATGGGCACGGAACTGGATACGTTTGGCCATCTGCACTCTCCTTGGGTGTGTTTGCCGTCGGTCTTTCGGCGAAGGACCCTATCGGACTCCTAAGCTTGATCTTCGTCAACTGCGACGGTCACGAGTGCAGTGTTATGCTACGCGCCCATTTGCGCCGGCCGCCGTTCTGATCGAGCGCCGCGTAGCTTTGCCCGATTCAAGGTGATGCCATGACTACCCGCACCGAGGCCGTAAAAGCCTACCTGCTCGACCTGCAAGACCGCATTTGTGCTGCGCTGGAAGCCGAAGATGGTGGCACTCGTTTCGTCGAAGACGCCTGGACCCGGCCAGCCGGTGGTGGCGGTCGCACGCGGGTGATCGAAAACGGCGCGGTCATCGAGAAGGGCGGCGTCAACTTTTCCCACGTCTTTGGTAGCGGTCTTCCGCCGTCCGCCAGCGCTCATCGACCGGAACTGGCCGGGCGCGGTTTCGAAGCCCTCGGGGTATCGCTGGTCATTCACCCGCATAACCCGCATGTGCCAACGTCCCACGCCAACGTGCGCTTCTTCATCGCCGAGAAAGAAGGTGAAGAGCCGGTCTGGTGGTTCGGCGGCGGCTTCGACCTGACCCCTTACTACGGCAATGAAGAAGACTGCGTGCATTGGCACCGTGTGGCCGCGAAGGCCTGCGAGCCCTTTGGACCGGACGTCTACAGCCGTTACAAGGCGTGGTGCGACAGCTACTTCCACATCAAGCATCGCAACGAACCCCGGGGTATCGGCGGTCTGTTCTTCGATGACCTGAACGAGTGGGACTTCGACACCTGTTTCGCCTTCATGCGCGCTATCGGCGATGCTTACATCGACGCGTACTTGCCGATCGTCCAGCGTCGCAAGGCACAAGCCTTCACCGAAAAACAGCGCGAGTTCCAGGAATTCCGCCGTGGGCGCTACGTCGAGTTCAACCTGGTGTACGACCGCGGCACGCTGTTCGGCCTGCAATCGGGCGGGCGTACCGAGTCGATTCTCATGTCGCTGCCGCCGCAAGTGCGCTGGAGTTACGACTGGAAGGCCGAGCCTGGCAGTGAAGAAGCGCGCCTGACCGAGTATTTCCTGCAAGATCGCGATTGGTTGGCAAACGTCTGAACGAGGAATCCTGATGGACCGTTACGTCGTATTCGGTAACCCGATTGGCCACAGCAAATCGCCGTTGATCCATCGCCTGTTTGCCGAGCAGACCGCTCAGCAACTGGACTACAGCACCTTGCTGGCGCCGCTGGATGACTTTTCCGGTTGTGCCAAGGAGTTTTTCCGCGAAGGCCGTGGCGCCAACGTCACGGTGCCGTTCAAGGAGGAAGCCTATCGTCTGGCCAACAGCCTGACGGAACGGGCTCAGCGAGCAGGTGCGGTCAACACCTTGAGCAAACTGGCGGATGGCAGCCTGTTGGGCGACAACACTGATGGCGCCGGGCTGGTGCGGGATTTGACGGTCAACGCCGGGTTCAGCCTGCGCGGTAAACGCATTCTGCTGCTGGGTGCCGGCGGTGCGGTGCGTGGCGCGCTGGAGCCTTTGCTGGCCGAGCAGCCAGCGTCGGTGATCATCGCCAATCGCACGCTGGAAAAAGCCGAGTTGCTGGCCGAACTGTTCGCCGATCTCGGCCCGGTGTCCGCCAGCGGTTTCGACTGGTTGCGTGAGCCGGTGGACCTGATTATCAACGCCACGTCGGCCAGCCTGTCAGGTGATGTACCGCCGATTGCCAGCAGCTTGATCGAACCGGGCAAGACTGTTTGCTACGACATGATGTACGGCAAGGAACCGACCTCGTTCTGCCGCTGGGCCAGCGAACACGGCGCCGCGGTGTCGATGGATGGTTTGGGGATGCTCGCCGAACAGGCGGCCGAAGCGTTCTTCCTGTGGCGCGGCGTACGCCCTGACACCGCACCGGTGCTGGCCGAGCTCCGTCGCCAGTTGGCGTTGTAACTGGCGACGCTGGCCTTTGTGGCGAGGGGGCTTGCCCCCGTTGGGCTGCGCAGCGGCCCTGAAATCTGCTAACGCGATGTATCAGTAAGAGCGCGGTCGCTTCGCACCCGAACGGGGGCAAGCCCCCTCGCCACAGGGTTGAGCCCGACGCGGTATTTGCGTTGGTCAATCCTCAAACCGGATTGGGCATTTCTCCGGCCCTTCGAGCTTTATCAACTCTTCGACCACATGCCCCCGCGCCCGGCGCAGGATCAGGCTGCGGCCTTGTCTGAGCAGTCGTCGCGCTTCCTGGTGCAGCATCTCTACGCCGGAATAGTCGATGAAGTTGATGTACTGCCCTTCGATCACCACCTTCAATCCTTGAGTGCGTTGCAGACGGACTTGCAGGTAGTGGCTGGCGCCGAAGAAGATCGAGCCACCAACCCGCAGAATCTCTTCATCGCCTTCGCTCCATTGCTGCACGCGGGGTTGCGAGGTGCGTTTGAGGTAGAAAAACAGCGAGACCAACACCCCGGCGTAGATCGCCGTTTGTAGCTCCAGCAGTAATGTGGCGACGCACGTCAGCGCCATCACCGCGAATTCGGCATGGCTGACCCGGAACAACGCGCGAATGCCGCGATGGTCTACCAATCCCCAGCAAATCAGCAGAATACTGCCGGCCATGGCTGGAATCGGGATATGCGCTATCAGCGTCGCCCCGGTCAGCGCAAACACCGCTACCCACAGCGCCGAGAACACCCCGGCCAGTGGCGAGCAGGCACCCGCCTCATAACTCAATCCCGAACGGGTAAAGGATCCGGCCGACAGCGAGCCTGCGAAAAAGCTGCCGACGATGTTCGAAAGTCCCTGCGCACGGACCTCCTGATTCGCATCGAGTAATTGCTGCGAACGCGCCGACAAGGAGCGGGCAATCGACAGGCTGGTCACCAGCCCGAGCATGCCGACCGCCACCGCACTGGGCAGCAGGCGCAGCATCAGGTCCAGATCCAGCGGCAACAGACTGAACGGCGGCAGCCGGCCGACGAATGAGCTGACCAGCTTCACATGGCCAAACATCGATGGCCATAGCCACACCAACAGGCCGCTGAAAATCAGGCTGATCAACAGGCTCGGCCAGCGTGGCAATAGCAGTTTCAGCGTAATGCCCGCTGCCAGCGTGCCAAGACCCAGCACCAGCGACGGTTTATCCAGTGCGCCAATGTCACCGATCAATGACAGCAGACTGTTCAGCGCCGTGGCCTGATTCGGCAGATCCAGCCCCAACAGGTTCGGCAACTGCCCGAGGGCGATCACCACCGCCGCACCGAGGGTGAAACCCAGCACCACCGAGTGCGAGACAAAGTTCACCAACGCGCCAAAGCGCAGCATGCCCAGCAGCCACTGGAAAATACCGGCGAGGAAGGTCAGCAGCAGGATCAGCGTGATGTAGTCCTGGGAGCCAGGCACGGCCAAGGGACTGACGCTGGCGTAAAGAACAATAGAGATCGCCGCCGTCGGGCCACAGATCAAATGCCAGGAGGACCCCCAGAGGCAGGCAATCAACACCGGGATAATGGCGGCGTACAAGCCGTATTCGGCGGGTAACCCGGCGATCAGGGCGTAGGCAATGGATTGCGGTAACGCAAGAATCGCCCCGCTGAGGCCAACGACAAGATCGCGACCGACGCTGGCGCGGGTTTGCCGGGGCAGCCAACTGAGAAAGGGGAAGAGTTTATGGCGTCTGGAGATTGCCATGGGGCCTCTTGATTGGGGTTTTGGCGAAAGAGTATCAGGCCCGGACACTGATCGTGCCCTTGTGGGAGCGAGCCTGCTCGCGATGACGGCAGTACATTCAGCATCATTGTTTACTGATCCACCGCCATCGCGAGCAGGCTCGCTCCCACACGGAGTTAAAGTTTTGCTTTGACTGCCAGCAACGCGTCCTTCCCATCCACGGTCTTCACGCCATCAAGCCACTTGTCCAGCACCGCCGGATTGGCCTTGATCCACGCCTTTGCCGCGTCGGCGTTACTGACCTTCTTGTTGACCACTTCGGCCATGATGCTGTTCTCCATCTCCTGAGTGAAGCTCAGGTTGGTCAGCAATTTTCCAACGTTCGGGCAAACCTGTGCATAACCTTTGCGGGTCAGGGTATGGACACTGCCGGTGTCGCCGAAGTATTTCTCGCCGCCCTTCAGGTAATGCATTTTCAACTGCACGTTCATCGGGTGCGGGGTCCAGCCGAGGAAGGTCACGAACTTCTGTTTTTTAACCGCGCGAGACACTTCGGCGAGCATTGCCTGTTCGCTGGACTCGATCAGCTTCCACTGGCCGAGGTCGAAATCGTTCTTCTTGATGATTTCCTGCAAGGAAATGTTTGCAGGGGCGCCGGAGCCAATGCCGTAGATCTTCTTGTCGAACTTGTCGGCGTATTTATTCAGGTCGGCAAAGTTATGCACACCGGCGTCCCACACGTAGTCCGGGACGGCCAGGGTGAACTCGGTGCCATCAAGGTTCTTCGACAATTGGGTGACATCGCCATTGGCCACGAATTTGTCGTAGAAGCCCTGCTGCGCCGGCATCCAGTTACCCAGGAACACATCGACTTGGCCGTCCTTGAGCCCACCAAAGGTGATCGGCACGGCCAAGGTGTCGACCTTGGCCTTGTAGCCCATGCCATCCAGCAGGAAACCGGTGATAGCGTTGGTCGCGGCAATGTCGCTCCAGCCTGGGTCCGCCATTTTCACCGTGTCGCAACTTTGCTCGGCGTAGGCCGAAACGCTACTCAAGGCCAGCAGCCCCGCCGTCAGTACTGTGGATAACCTTTGCATGTTCTTCCCCTTACGTTATTGGTTTTGGCAGGGTTGTGGATAACGTGCTTTGCGCTCCAGGTCATCGAGGTCGATGTGGTTGCGCATGTACTGCTGACTGGCGTCGACCAGTGGCTGGTGGTCCCAGCTCTTCAGCTTGCCGAGGGTCAGCGCCTGGGCGACGAAACGTCGTCGGCGCTGGCTGGCGAGCACCTGTTGGTGAATCGCCGGGATGTTCCATTTGGCCCGAGACTCGGCAAGAAAGTCGTTGAACAACTGGCGATGTTGCACGGATTGGCTGAGTTCCTCCTGTTCATGCGGGTCGTTATGCACGTCGAAGAGCAGGCACGGGTCGTCTTCGCTGTAGATGAATTTGTACGCGCCACGGCGGATCATCATCAGCGGACTGATAGTGCCTTCGGCCATGTATTCACCAAACACTTCGTCATGTCCGCCCTGCCCTTGCAGGTGCGGCACCAGCGAACGGCCGTCTAGCGGCAAGCCGGGTTCCAATGTACCGCCAGCCAGTTCCACCAGGGTCGGCAGCAGGTCGGCGGTGGACACCGCAGCACCGACTCGCCCAGCGGCGAACTGCCCCGGTGCGCTGACCAGCAGCGGCACGCGGGCGGCCATTTCGAACCAGTGCATTTTGTACCAGAGCCCCCGCTCACCGAGCATGTCGCCGTGGTCACCGGAGAAGACAATGATGGTGTCGTCGATCAGCCCCGTATCCTCGAGGGTTCGCAGAAGTTTGCCGACGTTGCTGTCGATATAGCTGCACGCACCGAAATAGGCGCGCCGCGCATCGCGAATCTTATCCACAGGCAGCGGCTTGTCCCACAGGTCGTAAACCTTGAGCAGACGCTGGGAATGCGGATCGAGATCGGTTTGCGCCGGCGTTTCCGGCAATGGGATGTCTTGGTCGTCGTACAGGTCCCAAAAGGTCTTGGGAATGGTGTACGGATCGTGTGGGTGAGTCATCGATACGGTCAGGCAGAACGGCTGATCGCCCTCTTCGCGGATGTGATCGAACAGGTACTGCTGGGCCTTGAACACCACCTCTTCGTCGAAATCCAGCTGATTGGTGCGCACGCAGGGCCCGGCCTGCAGCACTGAGGACATGTTGTGATACCAGCTCGGGCGCACATCCGGTTCATCCCAGTTCACTGCCCAACCGTAATCGGCCGGGTAGATATCGCTGGTCAGGCGTTCTTCGTAGCCATGCAGTTGATCCGGGCCGCAGAAGTGCATCTTGCCGGACAGCGCGGTGCGGTAGCCCAGGCGTCGCAGGTAGTGGGCATAGGTCGGCACGTCTGCCGGAAAATCCGCCGCGTTGTCGTAGGCGCCGATCTTGCTCGGCAATTGGCCGCTAACCAGGGTGAAACGCGAAGGAGCGCATAACGGGCTGTTGCAATACGCGGCGTCGAACACCACGCCTTGCGCGGCGAGGCGGCTCAGGTTGGGCAGCTTGATCGGCGATGAACCGTAGAACGGCAACAAGGGCGCGGCCATTTGATCGGCCATGATGAAAAGAATGTTCTTGCGCTTCATGAGATCGCGGCATTCCATAGTGAGCAGTTATGCGAAAGTGCTGTGATCGAGGATGTAGCCCATGCACTTAGCGGTAAAGCCCACGCCCGGCAATGACTAGGATAAGCACAGCTTATGTATGATGCCCTTGGTGATTTGTCCCTGGACCTGTTCCGCGCCTTTGAGGCCGCGGCACGTCATCGCAGCTTTACCGCTGCGGCGGTGGAACTCGGCACCACGCAGCCCGCCGTCAGCCAGCAGCTCAAACGGCTGGAGGAGCAACTCGGCACGCGGCTGTTCGACCGAATCTACCGAGGCATCGAGCTGACCGAGGCCGGGGCGATTCTGTTCGAACAGGTGCAGGCCGGTTTGCAGAGCATCGACGCCGGGCTGAATGCGATCAGCGCCCAGCATCAGCACGAGGTGTTGCAGGTGGCCACCGACTTCGCCTTCGCCGCCTATTGGCTGATGCCGCGCCTGCACCGTTTTCATGAGGCCAATCCACAGGTGGACGTCAGCCTGGTTACCAGCGAGCGCAGCCACAACATGCTGCGCACGGATATCGACGTGGCCGTGCTGTTTGGTGATGGGCGTTTCAAGCAGGGCGAAAGCCATTGGCTGTTCAGTGAAGAAGTGTTCCCGGTGTGCAGCCCGCTGCTGCTCAAAGACCGCACGGTGCCCCTGCCCGCCCACGCTTTGCAGGAATTACCGTTGCTGCATTTACGCGGCGAGAACAGCAGCCACTGGTTCGACTGGAGCGGCGTGTTCCGCACCTTGGGCATCGCCACCCCACCGGCACCGGGACAATTGCGCTTCGACAACTACACGCTATTGATTCAAGCGGCGATTGGCGGCCAGGGCGTGGCCATCGGTTGGCGGCACCTTGTGGATAACTTGCTGGCGCAAGGCTTGTTGTGCCAACCGATTGCCGAGACGGCGATATCGAGCTTCGGCTATTACGTGGTCCTGCCCCAACGCAAACGCCGCAGCGCGCTGATTCAACAGTTCGTCGACTGGCTGATGACCGAACAGGCCAGCAGCGCGGAGTCGCTGACAGGTTTGGCGCTGCCGTCTATTGCGGTGTAGCGTTGCGGCTGGAATGAATCCCGAGACGCGAGAACGCTATGCAACCGATCAAGGGCTATCACGCCCATGTTTATTTCGACGCGAACACCATCGATCTGGCGCGAGCCCTGTGTGAACAGGCTGCGCAGCTGTTCCCGCTGAAGATGGGCCGGGTGCACGAACGGCTGGTCGGCCCACACCCGGACTGGAGCTGCCAACTGGCCTTCGCACCGGAGCAGCTCGGCGAAGTGCTGCCGTGGCTGGCGCTTAATCGCAAAGGTTTGGTGGTATTTGTGCACCCGGATACCGGCGACGATCTGGCGGACCACACCGACCATGCGATCTGGATGGGTGCGATCCGTCCATTGGATTTGTCGATTTTTTGAGCATGTTCGATCGCAGACAATGATCGTTCCCACGCTCCTGCGTGGGAATGCATCCCGTGACGCTCCGCGTCACCATCAAGAGCGGACGCGGAGCGTCCATTGAGGCATTCCCACGCGGAGCGTGGGAACGATCAATCAATGCTTTCAGTTAGTACAAAACCCCTTCCAGCACTTCATAAACCACCCCGGTGCCTATGGCGATCAGCACGATGTCACCGCCCATGCGTCGCCATTCGTAACCTGGGTAGTACGGCAAGTGTTCGAGGGCTCGGCTGTCCAGGCGTTCACCGTAGTAGCCGCGCGGCAAAGGTTGGCCTCTGACCCAGCGAACACCCGGCGGTGGTGGCGCACCGCGGACGAAATACCCGTGATTGACGCGGATCACTTCGCGCACCGGACCGAAGTCCTGAGGTGGCCGTCTGTATTCAGGGCGGTGATCGCGGTGATCATCGCCGCGATGCTCATACCGCGGGCCACCGCGATCATGATCGTCGCGCTCATCGGCGCTTACGTGGAGCAAGGGCGTGGCACCGAGCATCAATACACCCAGGCTGGCGATCAAGCGTTTGGGCATTTTCATTTAGGTCTTCCTCACAGCATCCACAGCAAAAAAAGGGGTTCAGAACTCGGTTCCAAACCCCTGGGTCTTGCTATTTAGTCTGCGGCGCCAGGCACTAATTCCTCTGTATCAGGAACTTTACTCTTAGCTGACGCGGGCTTTACGCACACCTTCGGACAACGCCGAGCACAGGCCTAGTACGCCGTCGATGGCCTGCTCAGGTGTGGTCGCGTTGGCGATGTGGTCGATCAGCGCCGAACCCACCACCACGCCGTCTGCCAGACGGGCGATGGACGCCGCTTGCTCCGGTGTGCGGATGCCGAACCCGATGCTGATCGGCAGGTCGGTGTGGCGACGCAAACGGGCCACGGCTTCTTCGACGTGTTCCAGCGTCGCTGCGCCAGCGCCCGTCACACCGGCCACCGATACGTAGTACACAAAACCGGAACTGCCATTGAGCACAGTCGGCAGACGCACGTCGTCGGTGGTCGGAGTGGTCAGGCGGATGAAGTCGATGCCTGCCGCTTGCGCCGGGTCGCACAGCTCGGCGTTATGTTCAGGCGGCATGTCGACCACGATCAGGCCATCGACACCGGCTTCTTTGGCATCGTTGATGAAACGCGGTACGCCGTAGTAATGAATCGGGTTGAAGTAACCCATCAGCACCAGTGGCGTGTCGCTGTTGTCTTTGCGGAACTCGCGAACCATTTGCAGGGTTTTCGCCAGGTTCTGCTTAGCGCCCAAGGCGCGGATGTTGGCGAGCTGGATCGCCGGGCCGTCGGCCATCGGATCGGTGAAGGGCATGCCCAGTTCGATCACGTCGGCACCCGCCGCTGGCAAACCTTTGAGGATCGCCAACGAGGTGTCATAGCTCGGGTCGCCGGCAGTGACAAAGGTCACCAGGGCGGCGCGGTTCTGTTCTTTGAGTTCGGCGAAGCGCGTTTGCAGGCGGCTCATCAGTGTTTCTCCTGCTGGGAGTGCTCTTGTAGAGAGTGTTCCATGTGATGCATGACGGTCTGCATGTCTTTGTCGCCACGGCCGGACAGGTTGACCACCATCAGGTGATCTTTCGGCAGGGTCGGTGCGCGTTTGAACACTTCGGCCAGGGCGTGGGCGCTTTCCAGTGCAGGAATAATCCCTTCCAGGCGGCAGCATTTATGGAAGGCGTCGAGGGCTTCGTGGTCGGTCACCGAGGTGTACTGAACGCGGCCGATGTCATGCAACCAGGCGTGTTCCGGGCCGATACCCGGATAGTCGAGGCCGGCGGAGATCGAGTGAGCGTCGATGATCTGGCCATCGTCGTCCTGCAGCAGGAAGGTCCGGTTGCCGTGCAGCACGCCCGGTACGCCGCCGTTCAGGCTGGCCGCATGTTTGCCGGTTTCGATGCCATGGCCCGCTGCTTCAACGCCGATGATTTCGACGCTTTTGTCATCGAGGAACGGGTGGAACAGGCCCATGGCGTTGGAACCACCGCCGATGCACGCCACCAGGCTGTCCGGCAGGCGACCTTCCTTGGCTTGCAGTTGTTCGCGGGTTTCCTTGCCGATCACCGCCTGGAAGTCGCGGACCATTGCCGGATAAGGGTGCGGGCCGGCCACGGTGCCGATCAGGTAGAAGGTGCTGTCGACGTTGGTCACCCAGTCACGCAGGGCTTCGTTCATCGCGTCTTTCAGAGTGCCGGTGCCAGCAACCACGGGGATCACTTCGGCGCCCAGCAGTTTCATGCGGAACACGTTGGCCTGTTGGCGCTCGATGTCGGTGGTGCCCATGTAGATCACGCAATCGAGGCCAAAGCGCGCAGCCACGGTGGCGGTCGCTACGCCGTGCATGCCGGCGCCAGTCTCGGCGATGATGCGTTTTTTGCCCATGCGCCGCGCCAGCAGGATCTGGCCGATGCAGTTGTTGATCTTGTGCGCGCCGGTGTGGTTCAGCTCTTCGCGCTTGAGGTAGATCTTCGCGCCGCCGCAGAACTCGGTCAGACGCTCGGCGAAGTACAGCGGGCTTGGACGGCCGACGTAGTCGCGTTGGAAGTAGGCCAATTCTTCCTTGAACGCCGGATCTTCCTTGGCCGCTTCGTATTCACGGGCCAGGTCGAGGATCAACGGCATCAGGGTTTCGGCAACGTAGCGGCCGCCGAACGCGCCAAACAGGCCGTTGGCATCAGGGCCGTTGCGCAGATTAGTCTGGGTCATGGGGCGCTCCAGTTGAATTTGAAAAAGTTAATTCGTAGCAGGGCAATGGCGTTCACTCTACCCCTGACGTCTGGAGCTGAAAACCGATAAGATCGCCGTAACCTGTCAGGAAAACTCACAGATCCCATGAGCCACGATCTTCCCCCGCTAAACGCCCTGCGTGCCTTCGAGGCCACTGCCCGCCTGAACAGCGTCAGTCAGGCTGCGGAGCAACTGCACGTGACTCACGGTGCCGTCAGCCGACAGTTGAAAGTGCTGGAGGAGCATCTGGGGGTGAGCCTGTTCGTCAAGGATGGGCGCGGCCTGAAACTCACAGATGCCGGCGTGCGCTTACGCGATGCCAGCAGCGAGGCCTTCGAGCGTTTACGCACCGTTTGCGGTGAACTGACGCAAGGTCACGCCGACGCGCCGTTCGTGCTTGGCTGCTCTGGCAGCTTGCTGGCGCGCTGGTTCATTCCACGTCTGGGCCGGTTGAATGCCGACCTGCCGGACTTGCGTTTGCACCTGTCGGCGGGTGAAGGCGATCTTGACCCTCGGCGGCCGGGGCTCGATGCCTTGCTGGTGTTTGCCGAGCCGCCGTGGCCTGCGGACATGCAGGTTTATGAATTGGCCAGCGAGCGCATAGGTCCAGTGTTGAGCCCTCGCTTTGCCGGTTACGACAAACTGCGCCAGGCGCCGGCCGCTGCGCTGCTCAACGAAGCCTTGTTGCACACCACTTCACGCCCGCAAGCCTGGCCCAGTTGGGCGCAGCGCAACGACCTCGACGCCAAAGCGCTGAAGTACGGGCAGGGTTTCGAGCATTTGTATTATTTGCTGGAGGCGGCGGTGGCCGGGCTGGGCGTAGCGATTGCCCCTGAGCCGCTGGTGGCCGAGGACTTGAAGGCCGGTCGCCTGGTCGCCCCGTGGGGTTTTAGTGAAACCCCGGCGCAACTGGCGTTGTGGCTACCCAAGCGCGCCGCAGACGGGCGCGCTCGGCAGTTGGCGCAGTGGTTGAAAAACGAACTGTGCCAGCCTTAATGGCCGCGTTTGTATAGCAGATACGCGGCCAGCAAACCCAAGGCACCGACCGCGACGCTGGTCGTGGTCCATGGGTGTTCCTGGGCGTAATCGCGGGTGGCGATCCCGGTTTCGCGGGTTTTGACTTTGACTTCTTCGTACGCATCGCTGAGCAGGTGGCGCGAGTGTTTCAGCGCGTTCTCGGCGTTGTTTTTGAGGACCTTGAGGGTTTTCAGCGACTCGTCCGAGGCATCACTCTTCAGGTTTTCCAACGACTTGAGCAGACTCTCGATCTCGGCTTCCATGCTTTGCAATGAGGCTTTACGCAACGAGGTGTTGGCCATGGTGATTCTCCTGCATTGATTGAGTGGAGTGTGTTGGTTGGGACTCCAGCAGTTCGGGAAAGTGCAGTAAATCTGAGCCCTCACTTGAGATTAGCCGACAGAAGAAATACCAAAAATCGCTGCTAGGCTCTAATGACTATTCAAGGAGAGTGCCATGACTGACCACCATACTTACAAGAAAGTCGAACTGGTTGGCTCGTCCCCCACCAGCATTGAAGAAGCCATCAACAACGCTCTGGCCGAGGCCAGCAAAAGCATCAAGCACATGGAATGGTTTGAGGTCACCGAAACCCGCGGGCACATCAAGGATGGCCAGGCGGCGCACTTTCAGGTCACGCTCAAAGTCGGGTTCCGGATTGCCAATAGCTGAGGTTGAGCTAGGCTTCTGAACTTGTGCGCTGGCCGATTGCCACAGGGAATGGCAAAGCGCTACTTCGTCTTGGGCGCCAGGCGCCCGAGTGTTAACGCTTACCCCTTTTGATCCGACCAGGGAATGTGACCGATGAAGAAATTTATATTGGCGGTGGGTTTGTTGAGCATTGCGGGAACAACCTTTGCGGCGGGCAAACCGTGCGAAGAGCTGAAAAGCGAAATAGCGGCAAAAATCGACGCCAAGGGCTCCAAAAACTATTCGCTGGAAATCGTCGATAAGGGCGCGGCCGCAGGTGGCAAGGTGGTCGGCAAGTGCGAGGCGGGCAAGAAAGTCATCGTCTACAAGAAGTAAGCTGAGTCAGCTGTTTTTGTAATAAAGCCGACGCCATGGCGTCGGCTTTTTTGTAGGCATTGTCTGAGACTTAGCCCTTCATCACTTGCGCCAGCAGTTCGTAGGAATGCAGGCGATCGGCGTGTTCGTACAGGTCACAGGTGAAGATCAACTCGTCGGCTTGTGTCTGCTCGATCAGCACTTCAAGTTTGCCGCGAATTTTCGCCGGGCTGCCGACCATGGCCAGGCCCAGGAAATCACCGACGGCTTCTCTCTCATGGGGCAACCACAGGCCGTCCATGGTTTTTACCGGTGGCCGCTGAACCAGGCTTTGGCCGCGCATCAGCGCCAGAATCCGTTGGTAGACCGAGGTTGCCAGATAATCGGCGCGTTCGTCGGTGTCAGCGGCTACCAGCGGCACGCCCAGCATCACGTAGGGTTTATCCAGTACGGCTGAAGGCTTGAAGTGATTGCGGTAAACCCGAATCGCTTCATGCATATAACGCGGTGCGAAATGCGAAGCGAAGGCGTAAGGCAAACCGCGCTCGCCGGCCAGTTGCGCGCTGAACAGGCTGGAGCCCAGCAGCCAGACCGGCACGTTGGTGCCGGTGCCGGGCATCGCGATAATTCGCTGGTCTGGAGTGCGTGGGCCCAGGTAACGCACCAGTTCGGCGACGTCTTCGGGGAAATCGTCGGCGCTGCCGGAGCGTTCACGGCGCAAGGCGCGGGCAGTCATCTGATCGGAGCCCGGTGCGCGACCCAGGCCGAGGTCGATTCGCCCCGGATAGAGGCTTTCGAGAGTGCCGAATTGTTCGGCGATTACCAGCGGCGCATGGTTGGGCAGCATAACGCCACCGGAGCCGACACGAATGCTCGACGTCCCGCCGGCCAGATAGCCAAGCAGTACGGAAGTCGCGGAACTGGCGATGCCATCCATGTTGTGGTGTTCGGCGACCCAGAAGCGGTTATAGCCCCACTTCTCCACGTGTTGCGCCAGGTCCAGCGAGTTGCGCAGCGATTGCGCGGGGCTGCCGTTCTCGCGAACGGGCACCAGGTCCAGCGTCGAGAACTTGATATCGGACAGTTGTTTCATAAGCCGGCTTCTCCAATGGGGGGACGCAGGCTTTTCTCACCAACGAAAACCTGCCGAATGCATGAGCGTGTTCTATGCAATGTGGGCATATACCCGAGTTTCAATAGCAGACATGAATTTGCCTACCAGATAAGCGGTTCGATCCGACAAGGTGAACTTTGCCCAGCCTTCTATCCTCAGAACCCAGGCAACCGAAAACCATGAAGGCGCGACCCTCGCGCCGGATTTTGAGGAGGCAGAGATGAGTATCAAAAAGAAAGCATCGGCGCATTGGGTCGGTGATCTGAAGACCGGCCTTGGGACTATCTCGACCGAAACCGGGGTCCTGAAAAATGCACCTTATGGCTTCAAGGCACGCTTCGAAGGCGGCCCGGGTACCAACCCGGAAGAGCTGATCGGCGCCGCTCACGCGGGTTGTTTCTCCATGGCATTTTCGATGATTCTCGGTGAGGCTGGCCTCAAGGCCGACACGATCGACACCCATGCCGAGGTGACGCTGGATCAGGTCGACGGTGGTTTTGCGATCACCGCCGTGCACCTGACGCTCAAAGCGAAAATTCCTGGTGCGAGCCAGCAGCAATTTGAAGAGTTGAGCAAAAAGGCCAAGGAAGGCTGCCCGGTTTCCAAGGTGTTGAACGCCAAAATCAGTCTGGATGCAACGCTGGTGAATTGAGTTCTGTGCAGTAAAAATCGCAGCCTTCGGCAGCTCCTACGATGATCGATGAACCCGTAGAAGCTGCCGGAGGCTGCGATCTTTTTTGTTCCGAATCAAACTCGCGGAGTGAAACTGTGGTCGAATAACTGACAGCAGCTTCAGCGCATGACTGTGCGCGCTGCCTCAAGGGAGCTTCAACCATGAAACGTTTTGCCTTGGCGGTTATCTGCAGTGTGCTGGCCACATCAGCCCTGGCGGCAACCAAATCCTGCGAAGAACTCAAGGCCGAGATCGAATCCAAGATTCAGGCCAATAACGTGTCGTCCTACACCCTGGAGATCATCACCAATGATGAAGTGCACGACCAGAACATGGTGGTCGGCACGTGTGAAGGCGGAACGAAGAAAATCATCTATCAGAAGAACGACAGATAATCCGTCTTACTGGATGCAAAAAGTCTGGCTCTCTTCGGCGAGGAGCTCGCGCTTGGCGTTATACAGCCGGGCGCTGGGTGTGGAGGTCAGCGAGCGAGCTTCGAGCAGGTAATGTTGGCCGGCTTCGAAATGATCGTAGCGCACGGTCAAATAGCACAGTCGGTTTGGCGAGTCGAAGTCCATGCCAAAACCTCCGTAAAACTGCTCGAAGTCGAAGCGAACCTTCAATTCATGGCTGCCGGGTGTGACCTGGAAGAATCGCCCGTCTTTCAGTCGCTTATTGTCCAGGCTCTCGGCCATGAGGACTTTGCCCCCCGGCGTCGGCATGGCGAAGTCGACCCAGGCCATGTTCGGGTTCGCGGCGGGTAGCGGGGTCATACAGCCGGCCAGCGAGCTGATGGCGAGAAAAAGCAGAATTCTGCGCATGATCAATTTCCGGGCGGTCAGGTATTAATCATAGCGCCGATCAGGTGCGTTGGCAGCCTGCCAGATGCGCTTGGCCAACGACTTTGCGCTGCTGATCGTAGAGCTTGGCCCACGGCCGGAAGCCGATATTCCCTGCTTGCAGTTGATATCGCTGGCCGGCGGTAAAGTCGTTGAACTTCACACTTAACCGGCAATCGCGCCACAGCGGTTCGGCATCGGGGCCGATATTCGTCGGTGCTACCGCGAACTGATAACGCACCTTCAACTCATGGCTGCCCGGTGGAACCTGAAAGTAGCGTTTATCGGCGGAGGTCTTGGCATCCACTTCCAGCGCTTGCAGCACGGTGTCATGTTGATGGGGACTGAGGTCGATCCAGGCTTGCGTGGGGTCGGGTCGGGGCAGTCCAACACAGCCAGCCAGCATCAGCAGGTTTGCAGTCAGCATTAACACGCGCATAGCGAAGCTCCAGTCAGGCGAGATAGTCTTGCAGGCAGACTCCCCAAGGATGATTTGATGTGATCAGGCCGCTTTCAAGCCATCGGTTACTTGATCGCGTTTTGCGCGTTTTGTTTCCGGCCGCGTTGCTTTTACTGCTCAACGGTTGCACGAGCGTCAGTTACTACGGCCAGTTGGCCAGTGGTCAATGGCAATTGCTGCGCGCGCGCGAGCCGGTGAGCGAGGTGGTTGCCGACCCTGCACGTGATGCGAAACTGCGCGCGCGCCTGGCTCAGTCGCAAAAGGCCCGAGAGTTCGCCAGCCAGCGGTTGCACTTGCCAGACAACAAAAGTTATCGCCTCTACGCCGACATCGGCCGACCGTATGTGGTGTGGAATGTGTTCGGCACGCCGGAGTTTTCCCTCAAGCCGCAGAATCATTGCTTTCCGATTGCCGGGTGCGTGGCCTATCGCGGGTACTACAGCCAGAGCGCCGCGCGAGGCAACTCTGCGCTGCTGCGTCTGCAGGGCATGGACGTGTCGATCAGTGGCGTTGAAGCCTATTCGACCCTGGGCTGGTTCAATGACCCGATCATCAGTTCAATGATGAGCTGGGGTGATGAGCGCCTGGCGACACTGATTTTTCACGAGTTGGCGCATCAGCGGTTTTATGTGAAGGACGACACTGAGTTCAACGAATCTTTCGCCACCTTCGTCGAACAGGAAGGCACCCGCCAATGGCGCGCGGCGCGCGGTTTGCAGCCGGCCAGCAAAGCTCAAGAGCAGCAACGCGATCAATTTACCCGGCTGATTCTGGACACCCGTACGCGGCTCGAAAAGCTCTATGCATTGCCCCTGTCGACCGAGCAGATGCGTCAGCGTAAAACCGCCGAATTCGAACGTTTGCGCAGCGATTATCGAGCCATGCGCGACAGCCAATGGGCCGGCGACAAGCGTTTTGATGCCTGGATCAATGCCCCGATGAACAACGCCCGGCTGCTGCCATTCGGACTCTATGACCAATGGGTGCCGGCGTTTTCCGAAGTGTTCAAACAGTCGGGTGGGGATTGGCTGAAGTTTTATGCAGCGGTGGAGAAATTGGGGGCGCTGCCGGTTGAGCAACGCAAGGCGGCGCTGAAAGCGTTGGCAGCCCTTTGAGATTTGCGTTGGATGAACTGACGCCATCGCGAGCAAGCTCGCTCCCACATTAGACCGAGGCGTTGGGCAAGTACGCGATCCCCTGTGGGAGCGAGCCTGCTCTCGATGGCGATTCCACTAGCGCTGCAAAAACGCCTGATGCAACTCGGCCAATGTCTCGAAGTGATACGCCGGCTGTTCGGCGCTCAATTCTTCGTGGCTGCCGAATCCATAGCCCACCGCCGCTGCGTCCAGACCGTTGCGTTTGGCGCCGATCAGGTCGTGTTTGCGGTCGCCGATCATCAGTGTGCTGGCCGGGTCCAGGCCTTCTTCGGCCATCAAATGGGCAATCAGCTCGACCTTGTCGGTGCGGGTGCCATCCAGTTCGCTGCCGTAGATCACTTTGAAGTGCCGGTCGAAACCGAAGTGCCGGGCGATTTCCCGGGCGAAAACCCACGGCTTCGACGTCGCGATATACAGCTGCCGCCCTTGCCCATCAAGGGTTTCCAACAATGGCATGACACCGTCGAACACGCGGTTTTCGTACAGGCCGGTAACCTTGAAGCGCTCGCGGTAGAAATTCACCGCCTCCCAGGCCTTCGGCTCATCAAAGTCGTAGAACTGCATGAAGGCTTGCAGCAACGGCGGGCCGATGAAGTGTTCGAGCTTGGTCAGGTCTGGCTCGTCGATCCCCAGTTTGCTCAAGGCGAACTGGATCGAGCGAGTGATGCCCTCTCGCGGGTCGGTCAGGGTGCCATCGAGGTCGAATAAAACGGTTTGGTAATGCATGAATATTCCTGAGTGAGTCTGCCGGGATCAGAGCTGGTCGTAGCCTTCGGCCAGATGCAGGTCTTTGAGCTTCACGTAATTCGCCGCGCTGTAGGTGAAAAACGCCCGTTCCTTGTCAGTTAGTGGACGAATCTGTTTCACCGGGCTGCCGACATAGAGGAAACCGCTTTCCAGGCGTTTGCCCGGCGGCACCAGGCTGCCAGCGCCGATGATCACCTCGTCTTCGACTACTGCGCCGTCCATGACGATGCTGCCCATGCCGATCAGGATCCGGTTGCCGACGGAGCAGCCGTGCAGCATGACTTTGTGGGCGATGGTCACGTCGTCGCCGATCAACAGCGGGAAACCGTCAGGGTTGAAGGGCCCGGCGTGGGTGATGTGCAGCACGCAGCCATCCTGCACGCTGGTGCGCTGACCAATGCGGATGCGGTGCATGTCGCCGCGGAGCACGGTCAGCGGCCAGACCGAGCTGTCTTCGCCTATTTCGACGTCGCCGATCACCACCGCCGAGCTGTCGACAAAGGCGCCTTTGCCGAGCATGGGGGTGTGGTTCTGGTACTTGCGAAGGGACACGATAGGCTCTCTCTCTGTTGTTGATAGCTGCGGTTGGCGTCGATTGTAATTAAGATGGCCGCATGTTTCTTCCAGCCAAGGTGCCAACCGTGAGCGTGAACAATCCTCTTTTGCAGCCCTACGACCTGCCGCCGTTCTCGGCGATCCGCGCCGAGCACGTACAACCGGCCATCGAACAGATCCTCGCGGACAACCGCGCCGCCATCGCCGAGATCCTCAAAAGCCAGGGCAAACAGCCTACCTGGGCGGGGCTGGTGCTGGCGATGGACGAACTGAACGATCGTCTGGGCGCAGCCTGGAGCCCGGTCAGTCACCTGAATGCGGTGTGCAACAGTGCCGAACTGCGTGAGGCCTACGAGTCCTGCCTGCCGGCGCTGAGTGCCTACGCCACCGAAATGGGCCAGAACCGCGAGCTGTTCCAGGCCTATGAAGCGCTGGTCAATAGCCCGGAAGCGGCCGGTTTCGATGTCGCGCAAAAAACCATTCTTGAACACGCGCTGCGTGACTTCCGTCTGTCGGGTATCGATTTGCCTGCGCCTGAGCAAAAGCGTTACGCCGAGGTGCAGAGCAAACTGTCCGAGCTGGGCAGCCATTTCTCCAACCAATTGCTCGATGCCACCCAGGCCTGGACCAAACACATCACCGATGAGGCCGCCCTCGCCGGCCTGACCGATTCGGCCAAGGCGCAAATGGCCGCCGCGGCCCAAGCCAAAGATCTGCAAGGCTGGCTGATCAACCTGGAATTCCCGAGCTACTACGCGGTGATGACCTACGCCCATGACCGTGCGCTGCGCGAAGAAGTCTACGCCGCTTACTGCACCCGTGCGTCGGACCAAGGCCCGAACGCCGGTCAGAACGATAACGGCCCGGTGATGGAAGAAATCCTCGGCCTGCGTCAGGAGTTGGCCAAGCTGCTGGGTTTTGCCAGTTTTTCGGAGCTGAGCCTGGCGACCAAGATGGCCGAGTCCAGCGATCAGGTGCTGAGCTTCCTGCGTGATCTGGCCAAGCGCAGCAAACCGTTCGCCGCGCAGGATCTGGAACAACTCAAAGCCTACGCTGCCGAACAGGGCTGCCCCGATCTGCAAAGCTGGGACAGCGGTTTCTACGGCGAAAAACTCCGTGAGCAACGTTACAGCGTTGCCCAGGAAGCCCTGCGTGCGTATTTCCCGATCGATAAAGTCCTGAGCGGTCTGTTCGCCATCGTCCAGCGTCTGTATGGCATCGAAATCGCCGAGCTGAAGGGTTTCGACAGCTGGCACCCGGACGTTCGCCTGTTCGAAATCAAGGAGAATGGCGAGCACGTCGGGCGCTTTTTCTTTGACCTGTATGCCCGCGCCAACAAGCGCGGCGGTGCCTGGATGGACGGCGCCCGCGACCGTCGCCGCACCGCAGCAGGCGTACTGCAAAGCCCGGTAGCCAACCTGGTGTGCAACTTCACCCCGGCCGACAGTGGCAAACCTGCCCTGTTGACCCATGATGAGGTCACCACGCTGTTCCACGAATTCGGTCACGGCCTGCATCACCTGCTGACCCGCGTTGAATATTCCGGCGTGTCCGGGATCAATGGTGTGGCGTGGGACGCGGTCGAGCTGCCAAGTCAGTTCATGGAAAACTGGTGCTGGGAGCCCGAAGGCCTGGCGTTGATCTCCGGTCATTACGAAACCGACGAGCCACTGCCACAGGATCTGCTGCAAAAAATGCTCGCTGCGAAGAACTTCCAGTCCGGGCTGATGATGGTTCGCCAGCTGGAATTCTCGCTGTTCGACTTCGAACTGCACGCCACCCATGGCGACGGTCGCAGCGTACTGCAAGTGCTTGAAGGCGTGCGCGACGAGGTTTCGGTAATGCGTCCACCGGCCTACAACCGTTTCCCAAACAGCTTCGCGCATATCTTCGCTGGCGGTTACGCGGCGGGTTACTACAGCTATAAATGGGCTGAAGTGCTGTCGGCCGATGCCTTCTCGAAATTCGAGGAAGACGGCGTGCTCAATGCGGCCACCGGTCGTGCGTTCCGCGAGGCGATCCTGGCGCGTGGCGGTTCTCAGGAGCCGATGGTGCTGTTCGTCGATTTCCGCGGACGTGCGCCGTCGATTGACGCACTCTTGCGCCATAGCGGCCTCGACGAGGACGCGGCAGCATGAGTGACGCGCCAGTGAGCAAAACCAAGAAACGCTTCATCGCCGGGGCAGTCTGCCCGGCGTGCAGCGAGCCGGACAAGTTGATGATGTGGAGCGAAGACGAGGTGCCGCACCGCGAATGCGTGGCCTGCGGTTATTCCGACACGCTGAACGAGCAAGGTCTGTCAGTGCCCAAGGAACTGGGTACGCGGGTCAATACCACCGCATTGAAAGTCCCGGACGCGAAGGTTCAGGCGGTGCAGTTCTTTCCGAATCCGAAGCTGAAGAAAAAGCCCGACGATCACTCCTGATCTCCCGGCGCTTTGTAATCCGCCTTTGAGCCTGAGCGCTCAAGGGCGGTATTTATCGACTGACGCCACAATCCTCGATTGCAGGTTCATGACCCCGCCTTGCCTGTTTGGGTCAGGGCCGGTTGTGGAGGGTCCCTCAGATCTTCGGTTTTTCGCTATTGACCGTTTTCAACCAGCTTTTCATCGAGCAGGTAGCAAACACACTGGTACTGCAATCGCCGTTGGCCAGTGCGGTACGTAGTTTGTCGATATCTGCCTTCATCATGTAGCGAATACTGTTCTTGAAGTGGGTATTGTCGTCGAATCCGCCCTGGGTCATTTCGCTCAGGGCATCTTCCTTGCTCCAGCCCTGCACCACCACGCGGTACATCGCAGCCATCAGGCCAGTGCGATCCGATCCGCGTTTGCAATGGATCAACACCGGGCCTTTGCTTTGACCGGTTTGAATGGCCCGCAGCGCGCTCAGTACCTCACTGTCATCGACATGACTGGTCTTGTACGGCAATTGCACCAGGTTGATACCGGGTGTCGATAGCCAGCTTGCGTCGGACTCGGGTAGAAAACTGATCACCGTCGCGACCTGGAGTTTTTCCAGCAGCGGCAGTGCTCCATGATCGAGAAGTGCACTGCGATAGAGGGTCGGTGACATCTGGTAAAGGCCGTACTGCACTTCGACAGGCTGGGCCCATTCGCCGGGACGGATGGATTGGGTTTGCTCGGCCTGAACCTGATCGAACGCAAATAACGCCATGAGCGACAGGCACAGTGCGAGCAAGAGGTGGTTTTTCGACATGAGTCAGGGAGCCGTGGATGAAGGAATGGGCGACTAAATCCCAGCCTGAACCCTGAGCAGTCAAAGCTCTGTGAGGGGCTTGTCAAAGAATCGTTAAGCCTGACGGTACCTTCGGCTTTTATGAGGACGGCATTTGCCGCGTGTTTGTCGGATCAGAAGGGGTGGATGGGGTGAGTTTTAAGGGTGAAAGATATTATTAAGCAATGTTGGGTAATTAATAAGATATTATGAGTGGTTTTAAATTGAAACAACTAACGCCTGCGAAACTGTTTTCGCCGGCGTTAGTTTCCGAGTTTTAGCCCGTATTACCAAATACCGAGCCAGGTCCCGTCAGGGATTTACAATATTGGCATAGGCTTTGGCCAGCGCCAGCAGCTTGGCCTTGTCCTCGGCATCAATATCGCCATCACCATCCACATCCTTGCGCACAGTCCCGAGGGTGAAGGAGTGCCCGCCGTCGCTGGAAACAGCCGTCATGAAAATCGATTTCACCAGCGTCTCGGTTTGCATTTCATTTTCCGTATCCCAACCAAGTTCTTTACGGGCAAGTTGCAGTGAAACCAGGGTGTTGGGTTCAGAAGGGCTCGGCTGCATTAGTTGAAGAAAGATACCGCGTTGATTAAAGAAAGACATTGTTAAATCCTTTTAATGGTTATTCAGTATGGTGGTGCGTGTGCCAAGGATAGTACGGGTTATCTTTATCGGATGACCAATACTTATATGTTTCTCATTCTTGCGTATATAGCGTGGTTAGCAAGTAGTTATATAGAGTGGGTAGGCGGCTAGCCTGATCTTTTCGCTGAAGGTGCCGAACGGCACTGGCCTGACATTGGATCTTCAGATACTGTATATGCATACAGCAATGAGGGTTTTCCCAATGTTCACGCCCTTGCCACCTCGTGGACGTGGCACCGCCAGCAACCCGCACAATCGCTTTGCACCGAACCGTTCGGTGGTCGAAGACGATGGCTGGTACCAGGAAGCACCGCTGACCCAGGGCACCGAGGTGCGCATCGAGACGGCGAAAACCATCATCACCCGCAACAACTCGCCCGACCTGCCCTTCGATCGCTCGATCAACCCCTATCGAGGTTGCGAGCACGGCTGCATCTACTGCTATGCACGACCCAGTCATGCCTATTGGGACCTGTCGCCCGGGCTGGATTTCGAGACGAAGCTGATCGCCAAAAGCAACGCTGCCGACGTGTTGGAGCAGCAGCTTTCCAAGCGTGGTTATCAGTGTGCGCCGATCAACCTGGGCTCAAATACCGATCCCTATCAGCCGATTGAGCGCGAACACAAAATCACCCGGCGGATTCTTCAGGTGCTGCTGCGTTACCGGCATCCGGTGACGATCATCACCAAGGGCTCGTTGATTCTTCGTGATCTGGATCTGCTCGGTGAGCTTGCCGAACAGCGGCTGGTGGCGGTGATGATCAGCCTGACCAGCCTCGACGACGAGCTCAAGCGCATCCTTGAGCCGCGAACGGCCGCCCCGAAGGCGCGGTTACGGGCGATTCGGGTCATGCGTGAAGCCGGGATTCCAGTGGGCGTTTTGTGTTCGCCGATGATCCCGATGATCAACGACAGTGAACTGGAAAGCCTGTTGACCGAAGCTCACGCGGCCGGTGCGCAGAGTGCGGCTTACATGATGTTGCGCCTGCCGCTGGAAGTGGCACCGTTGTTCGAGGAGTGGCTGGCGGCCCACTATCCGCAGCGTGCAACCCATGTATTGAGCTTGATCCGCCAAAGCCGCGGCGGAGAACTGTATGACAGTCGCTTTGGCGCTCGCATGCGTGGCGAAGGACCGTTCGCTGATCTGTTGGCGCAACGCTTCGCTAAAACAATAAAACGTCTTGGGCTCAATCAACGTGAAGGCTTTAATCTGGACTGCACAGCCTTTTGTCCGCCCGGTGCTCAAATGTCGTTGCTTTAGCAACAATTGGCCTATGGTTGAGTAGTGGAAAACGCTGGGTGTTGGTACGCTGGTCACGTTTTTTGTGACCTGCAACACAGGTTCTAGAGCGGTTTATTCAGTTTGAGTTAAGTTTCGGTGGTTACCTTGTTCATCGAGTGACTGGATGGTCACTGATCGGCGGTCTGGACGTTTTCTAACCAGTCGCTGGCTTTATCCCAGGTAAATCGGGAAAATTTCCCTACTCCGTCAAAGAGGATGAATCATGAGTGACAAGGATAAACAGCCGTTGGCTGCGTCGGCTTCTGCCCTGCCTGTGGCCGAAAGCGCCGATGCAGCGCTGCAGCACATCGTTGACGGTTTTTTACACTTCCACCACGAGGTCTTCCCGCAACAGGAAGAACTCTTCAAGAAACTCGCCACGGCTCAGCGGCCCAGAGCGATGTTCATCGCATGCGCGGACTCTCGCATCGTTCCCGAATTGATTACCCAAAGCGCTCCTGGCGATCTGTTTGTCACCCGCAACGTTGGCAACGTTGTGCCGCCCTATGGCCAGATGAACGGCGGGGTTTCCACGGCCATCGAATATGCAGTGCTGGCTCTTGGCGTGCAGCACATCATCATTTGTGGGCATTCCGATTGCGGTGCCATGCGTGCTGTACTCAATCCGCAAAGCCTGGAAAAAATGCCCACGGTCAAAGCCTGGCTACGTCATGCCGAAGTTGCAAAAACCATGGTCCAGGAAAACTGCCATTGCGCTGACGAAAACGAAAGCATGCAGGTGCTTACCGAAGAAAACGTCATCGCCCAGTTGCAGCATTTGCGCACTCACCCTTCAGTGGCCTCGCGCATGGCCAACGGTCAGCTGTTTATCCATGGCTGGGTCTACAGCATCGAAACCAGCGAAATCAAAGCCTACGACGCGGATAAGGGCTGCTTCCTGCCTCTGGATGGCAGTCATCCGATTCCGATGGCGACGCCTAAAGCGCGCTTCTAAATCCTCCTAAACACCTTGTCTGGTCTGGCCAAGACTGCTGAAAAAGTGGTCGGGCTTCGCCATGCCTGAAGAATCTCAGGAGAAAGCTAATGCGTGCTACGCAATTGAAAGCTGTTTTGCCACGGGAGCTGTTGGCTTCGGTGGTGGTGTTTCTGGTCGCCCTGCCCTTGTGCATGGGGATTGCAATCGCTTCCGGTATGCCGCCGGCCAAGGGCCTGATCACCGGGATTATCGGTGGCCTGGTGGTCGGCTGGCTGGCCGGTTCGCCGCTGCAAGTCAGCGGTCCGGCTGCGGGCCTGGCGGTATTGGTCTTTGAACTGGTGCGCCAGCATGGTGTGGCGATGCTCGGGCCAATTCTGCTATTGGCCGGGTTTCTGCAGCTGGTGGCCGGGCGTTTGCGGCTGGGCTGCTGGTTCCGCGTGACGGCGCCGGCGGTGGTTTACGGCATGCTGGCGGGCATCGGTGTGCTGATCGTGCTGTCGCAGATGCATGTGATGCTCGACGGTGTTCCCAAGCCCTCAGGCCTGGATAACCTCAGCGGATTTCCGGCAGCCGTTGCCCAAGCCTTGCCGACCCTGGGTGGTGGGTTGGGCTGGCAGGCCGGGCTGCTCGGGCTGTCGACCATTCTGGTGATGGGGGTGTGGGAGAAATTTCGCCCGCAAGCGCTGCGCTTTATTCCCGGCGCCTTGCTCGGCGTTGGTTTGGCGACCCTTGCCAGTCTGGCGCTGGCATTGAACGTCAAACGGGTCGAAGTCCCGGCTAACCTGGCCGAGGCGATTGACTGGCTGAAACCGGCCGACCTGTTGAATCTGGCCGACCCCAACCTGCTGATCGCCGCGTTCGCCGTGGCTTTTATTGCCAGCGCCGAAACCCTGCTCTCGGCCGCTGCGGTAGATCGCATGCACAGCGGCGAGCGTTCGGATTTCGACCGCGAACTGTCCGCCCAAGGCATCGGCAACATGCTCTGCGGTCTGGTCGGCGCTCTGCCAATGACGGGCGTGATCGTGCGCAGCTCAGCCAACGTACAGGCCGGCGCCAAAACGCGGTTGTCGGCGATTTTTCACGGTGTCTGGCTGCTGGCATTTGTGTTGCTGCTGTCCAGCGTGCTGCAAAGCATACCGGTTGCCAGTCTGGCAGGCGTGCTGGTGTACACCGGGGTGAAACTGGTGGATTTGAAGGCGTTTCGCGGACTGGGACGGTATGGCCGGATGCCGATGATTACCTATGCGGTGACCGCACTGGCGATTATCTTCAGCGACTTGCTGACGGGGGTGCTGGTCGGTTTTGGCTTGACCCTGGCGAAGCTGGCCTGGAAGGCTTCGCGACTGAAAATCAGCCTGATCGATCTTCCGGCAGAGGGCGAAATGGAGTTGCGACTGATGGGGGCTGCGACCTTTCTCAAGGTGCCGGCGTTGACCCGGGTGCTGGGGGCTATTCCGGCCGGCGCGACGGTGCATGTGCCGCTGAATAACCTGAGTTATATCGACCACTCATGCCTGGAACTGCTTGAGGAATGGGGGCGGGCCAATGCCAGCAAAGGCTCGAAACTGCTGATCGAGGCGCGCGGATTGAAGCGAAGGTTGGAGGGGCGATTGCGGACGACCGTAGGAGTGGGTTCCGCCGGATAGATAACAGTGTGGGAGCGGGCTTGCTCGCTCCCACAGGTGTTCGGTTTTTACAGTTGGATCAAGCCGCAGGCTGATCCAGTTCCAGGCCTACGCCCAACTGACGCGACAGGCATGGCCAGCGCTTCCAGGCGGCGCCGGTGTCCGGGCTGTTGAGTTTTTCCCGGTAGGCTTCGACAGACTCCAGCGCGAAGCTTTCTTCGTTCAGCATCTCATCAACGGCGTGATGAACAGCCTCATCCAGTTGATTGGCGAAGTCCTCGCCGATCAGTTGGTGGGCAATCAGGTTGGCTACAGTCATGTCCAATGGGATCAGTGGCTGGCCGAAATGTTTGATGTAGAGGTCGTTAACCTCTTCTACCAGGCGATGTGCCAGGTAGGCTTCGTCCAGCAGGCCGTCCAGGCCTTCGTGACCGGCCATGATCGCCGGTGGCTGGAGGAAGAACTGCTCGGCGATTGTCAGCACCGGTTTGATCTGCGACTCGATACCCGCTTCGCGTGCTACCTCATTGGCGGCGTCGAGCAAGTCCGGCACTTGTTCTATATAAGCGGTGACAAAACGGGTCATCACGCCCTTGGCGTCGATGTCCGGCAATTGAATGGATGAATGCAGGTGCGGCAATTGAACTTCCAGCTGACGGGTCAGCTGACCGGTTTCGGCTTCATGTTGTTGTGCACGTTGAATCTGCTCGCGCAATGCGGCGGTGTTCATGAAAACTCCAGGAAACGAAGGCAAGGAAATAGGGGAAGACATAAGTTAGCCTGCTTATAAAAGGGGCTAAGACGGATTTGTCATAATTATTTCACCTTTGATGCCACTGCGTTATATCGATTTGCCATCACCGATCCCACATCCTTCTCCATCCGTGGCCTGTGGCGCAAGTGTCAGGTGTTTCAGCTCATTTACGCCATCGCGTTGCGAGGTCGCACTCGCTGTCTATACTCGGATCTGAATGGAGTTAGCTGATGACGCCCGACTGCGTAGGCAGCAAGGCTCGGCGATTCAAGTTCGTAGTCTGAAAAAGCCGCTCCCTTGCCGTCGGTGTTAGCCGGCGGGATAACAAGAACGATAAGGGGAACCCGCAATGATGCGACATCCACATGTCTGGATGGGCCTCCTGTTGTGGTCGATTTTCAGTCAGGCGCAAGCCGCCTGGACTGTGAATATGGCGCCTGGAGCGACTGAAATCAGTCACGCAGTATTCGACCTGCACATGACCATCTTCTGGATTTGTGTGGTGATCGGCATCATCGTTTTCGGCGCGATGTTCTGGTCGATGATGTTGCATCGACGCTCCACCGGGCAGGTGGCCGCCAAGTTCCATGAAAGTACGACGGTCGAGATCCTCTGGACCGTGGTGCCTTTCATCATTCTGGTCGCCATGGCCGTTCCGGCGACCGCGACCCTGATCAAGATGTATGACACCAGTGAGCCGGATATCGATATCCAGATCACCGGTTATCAGTGGAAGTGGCACTACAAATATTTGGGTCAGGACGTCGAGTTCTTCAGCAACCTGGCTACATCGCAAGAGCAAATCCACAACAAAACTGCCAAAGGCGAAAATTACCTGTTGGAAGTCGATCAGCCGCTGGTGCTGCCGATCGGTGCCAAGGTGCGCTTTCTGGTGACCTCTGCCGATGTCATCCACTCGTGGTGGGTGCCGGCGTTTGCGGTCAAGCGCGATGCGATTCCAGGGTTCGTCAACGAAGCCTGGACCCGCGTCGACAAGCCCGGCATCTACCGTGGCCAGTGTGCCGAACTGTGCGGCAAGGACCATGGCTTCATGCCGATAGTGGTCGACGTCAAAACCAAGGCCGATTACGACACCTGGCTGACCGAGCGCAAAGCCGATGCCGCCAAGCTCAAGGAGCTGACCAGCAAAGAGTGGACCCTCGACGAGCTGAAGGAACGCGGCGACAAGATTTATCACACCACCTGCGCTGCCTGTCACCAGCCTGAAGGCCAGGGTATGCCACCGCTGTTCCCGGCACTTAAAGGTTCGCCAATCGCCACCGGGCCAATAGAAGACCACCTGCACCGTGTGTTCTTCGGCAAACCCGGCACCGCCATGGCGGCGTTCGGCAAGCAGCTGTCGGAAGTCGATATCGCTGCCGTCGTGACCTACGAACGAAATGCCTGGGGCAACAACAAAGGCGACATGGTCACCCCTAAAGACGTACTGGCCCTCAAACAGGCGGCAAGCAAATGACCCGGTCTATTGCGTGTTCCCTTGAACGCTTGGGGCTAATCACCCCGAGCCGCCCAGCCCACCCGTTTGCAGGAGACAGGCCATGAATGCTGTGAACGATGACCACGGTCATGCAATCGTCGACAACCACGTCCATGGTCCGGCCAAGGGCCTGATGCGCTGGGTGCTGACCACCAACCACAAAGACATTGGCACGCTTTACCTGTGGTTCAGCTTCATGATGTTCCTGCTCGGCGGTTCGTTCGCCATGGTGATTCGCGCCGAGTTGTTCCAGCCCGGCCTGCAGATCGTCGAACCGGCATTCTTCAATCAGATGACCACCATGCACGGTCTGGTGATGGTCTTCGGTGCGGTGATGCCGGCGTTTGTCGGCCTCGCCAACTGGATGATCCCGCTGATGATCGGCGCGCCGGACATGGCCCTGCCGCGGATGAACAACTTCAGCTTCTGGCTGTTGCCGGCAGCGTTCCTGCTGCTGGTGTCGACGCTGTTCATGCCGGGCGGCGGACCGAACTTCGGCTGGACTTTCTACGCCCCGCTATCGACGACCTACGCGCCGGAAAGCGTGACCTTCTTCATCTTTGCCATCCACTTGATGGGCATCAGCTCGATCATGGGCGCGATCAACGTGATCGCCACCATCCTCAACCTGCGTGCCCCGGGCATGACCCTGATGAAAATGCCGCTGTTCGTCTGGACCTGGCTGATCACCGCGTTCCTGTTGATCGCGGTGATGCCGGTGTTGGCGGGTTGCGTGACCATGATGCTGATGGACATCCACTTCGGCACCAGCTTCTTCAGCGCTGCCGGTGGCGGTGATCCGGTGCTGTTCCAGCACGTGTTCTGGTTCTTCGGCCACCCCGAGGTGTACATCATGATCCTGCCGGCGTTCGGCGCCGTCAGCTCGATCATTCCGACTTTCGCCCGCAAACCGCTGTTTGGCTACACCTCGATGGTCTACGCCACGGCGAGTATTGCCTTCCTGTCGTTCATCGTCTGGGCGCACCACATGTTCGTGGTCGGCATTCCGCTGGTGGGCGAGCTGTTCTTCATGTACGCGACGCTGCTGATCGCGGTGCCGACCGGGGTCAAGGTGTTCAACTGGGTCAGCACCATGTGGCAGGGCTCGCTGACCTTCGAGACACCGATGCTGTTTGCCGTGGCATTCGTGATCCTGTTCTCCATTGGCGGGTTTTCCGGGTTGATGCTGGCCATCGCCCCGGCGGACTTCCAGTACCAGGACACCTACTTCGTGGTCGCGCACTTCCACTATGTGCTGGTACCGGGGGCGATCTTCGGGATCTTCGCTTCGGCCTACTACTGGATGCCGAAATGGACTGGCCACATGTACGACGAGACCCTCGGCAAGCTGCACTTCTGGCTGTCGTTCATCGGCATGAACATGGCCTTCTTCCCGATGCACTTCGTGGGCCTGGCGGGTATGCCGCGGCGGATTCCAGACTACAACCTGCAATTCGCCGACTTCAACATGGTGTCGTCGATTGGCGCATTCACCTTCGGGGCAACGCAGCTCTTCTTCCTGTTCATCGTGATCAAGACCATTCGCGGCGGCCCGGCAGCCCCGGCGAAACCATGGGAAGGGGCAGAAGGCCTGGAGTGGAGCGTACCGTCGCCGGCGCCGTATCACACCTTTGTCACGCCACCGGAAGTGAAATGAACGCCATGACCTTTGTGGGCGCAACGGTGCGGCGATCCGACCTGCTCGCGATAGCGGTATATCAGACACACCGCGTCGCCGCCTTCGCGAGCAGGCTCGCTCCCACAGGGTTTTGTGTGGAGGGCTTGCACCGTGGCTGACTCTATTTCCATGAAAAAGCTGGTCACCCGGCTGCTGATAGTGGTGGCCAGTATGTTTGTCTTCGGGTTTGCCCTGGTGCCGATTTACGACGTGATGTGCAAGGCATTCGGCATCAACGGCAAAACCGCCGGGCAGTACGAAGGCGAGCAAGTGGTCGACACGTCGCGGCAAATTCGCGTGCAGTTCCTGTCGACCAACGCCGTGGATATGGTCTGGGAGTTTTATCCCAAGGCCGACGACATGGTGATCAATCCGGGAGCGGTGAACGAGATGATCTTCGTCGCCCGCAACCCGACCGATCACCCGATGAGCGCGCAGGCGATACCGAGCATTTCTCCGGGCGACTCAGCGGTGTATTTCCACAAGACCGAGTGCTTCTGCTTCACCCAGCAGGTGCTGCAACCCGGCGAACGAATCGAAATGCCCGTACGCTTCATCGTTGACCGTGAGATTTCCAAGGATGTGAAGCACCTGACGCTGGCTTACACGCTGTTCGATATCACCGCACGTCATCCACCGGTCGTGGCAAACACCAATGCCGGTCCTTGAGGCGTTCAAGCGTGCCCGATAAGGAGAACAATAAATGGCAAGTCATGAGCATTATTACGTTCCCGCCCAGAGCAAATGGCCGATCATTGCCACGATCGGCATGTTCGTCACTGTGTTTGGCCTGGCGACCTGGTTCAACGACCTCAAGGCAGCGCGCCCGGAATCCCACGGCCCGCTGATCTTTTTCGTTGGTGGTCTGTTGCTGGCCTACATGCTGTTCGGCTGGTTCGGCACGGTGATCAAGGAAAGCCGCGCAGGGTTGTACAGCTCGCAGCTCGATCGCTCGTTTCGTTGGGGTATGAGCTGGTTCATTTTCTCCGAGGTAATGTTCTTCATCGCCTTCTTCGGTGCGCTGTTCTACGTGCGTAACCTGTCCGGGCCGTGGCTCGGTGGTGAGGGCGGCAAGGGCATTGCGCACATGCTCTGGCCGAACTTCCAGTTCGCCTGGCCGCTGCTGCACACCCCTGACCCGACACTCTTCCCGCCGCCCAAGGAAGTCATTAGTCCATGGGGCTTGCCGCTGCTGAACACGGTGTTGCTGGTGAGCTCCAGCGTCACGGTGACCATCGCGCACCATGCCTTGAAAAAGGGCCATCGCGGTGCACTGAAGCTTTGGCTGGCGCTGACGGTACTGCTGGGCTGTGCGTTCCTCAGCTTCCAGGTCAAGGAATACATCCACGCCTATCACGAGCTGGGGCTGACCCTGGGCTCAGGCGTGTATGGCGCGACCTTCTTCATGCTGACCGGTTTCCACGGCGCTCACGTGACCATCGGCACGATCATCCTGTTTGTGATGCTGATGCGGATCATGCGTGGGCATTTCGATGGCGATCACCAGTTCGGCTTCGAGGCGGCGAGTTGGTATTGGCACTTCGTCGATGTGGTGTGGATCGGCCTGTTTGTCTTCGTTTACGTGCTTTGAGGCTGCGCTTACCAGGGCGCGCTGGACACTAGCTGGCCGCTGAAGAATCCCCAGGCAATCAAACCGACGGTGATGGCAGCCAGGCCGACACGAACACTCAGGGCAGTGACCAGGCGTTTTGAGCTGCTGTCGTCCTTGACCAGAAAAAACAAGCCGCTGAACAGGCTGACAACCGTGGCAATCAGCATCAGGACGATGGCTGCTTTGAGCATGGCGAGACTCCGGGGGAATGCGATGTACTTGAGTATAGCTACCCTGCTTATCTACTTTTCGGCGGCGCCATGAAGCGCTTTGCGCCGGGTGTCGCGCCGACCCTGGTGGTCCTCGTGCTGCTGCCGTTGCTGGTCTTTCTGGGGTTTTGGCAATTAAGCCGGGGCGAGCAGAAACGTGTGTTGCTGGAGAGCTACGCCGAACGCCGTGTCGCGGAGCCAATGGCCAGCGAACAACTGTCGAGCACCCAAGACCCGGCCTTCCGACGCGTTCGCCTGCATGGCCAGTTCGATGCGGCCCACAGTTACCTGCTGGACAACCGCACCCGCAATGGCCGGCCGGGGGTTGAGCTGCTGCAACCCTTTCACGACCAGACGAGCGGTCTCTGGTTACTGCTCAATCGCGGCTGGCTGCCGTGGCCGAACCGACGCACACCGCCCGTGTTCACCACCCCCGAACAATCGTTGAGTCTCGACGCCTGGGTGTATGTCCCCCCGGGCGCGACCTTTCAACTGCACGCCGATCCGGCGAACGCCAACTGGCCACGGCTGGTGACGGCGATCGATCCGGCCAAACTCTGGAGTGAGTTGGGCCGAACCGGGTTTGCTTATGAATTACGTGAAGAAGCCGGGCCGGCGTCCTATGAGGTTGATTGGCCGGTCGTGGCCATGGGGCCGGAAAAACACCTCGGTTATGCCGTGCAGTGGTTCGCCATGGCGCTCGCGCTGTTCGGTCTTTATCTCTACTTCGGATGGCACAACGCAAAGGAGAAACAGCATGGGAGCGGCCATGAGTCCACCCAACATGTCTGAAGCGCAGGCGCCACAGCGTCGTCGTGGGCGCTGGCAGCTGGTGCTGATCCTGCTGATGGTGATCGGCCCGATGATCCTCGCTACCGGCATGTACAAGTTGCAGTTCTGGGTGCCGGAAGGTCGCAGCTATCACGGTGAACTGATCGGCAACGGTCAGAGTCGCGCTGAACTGGGGGTGCAGGCGGACGAAGACCGCTGGCAGATGCTGGTGACCGCACCGCAGGACTGTTCGGTGGATTGTCAGCAGTTGGTGTACCTGGCCCGGCAGATTCAGGTCGGTCTGGGGCGGGATGCTTCGCGTGCCAGTCATGCATTGGCTGCCGGCCAACCCTCGAGTGCGGACTATGAGGCTAAGCTTAAACGTGAGTACCCGCAGTTGCAGCGTTACCCACTGGACCTTTCGACCTACAACAAAAACGTTCAGGGCAAAGGCACGGCGCAGCTGTGGATCATCGATCCGCACGGCAACCTGGTGCTGCGCTACGACCCCACCGTCAAAGGCAAGGATCTGCTCAACGACCTGCGCCACCTGCTGAAACTGTCGAACATCGGATAAGGGCATCGTCATGGCCAAACCTGGATTTCGCCTCGCGCTGTTTGCCACTTTGCTGGCACTGATTGTCGTCTTGCTGGGCGCCTATACCCGGCTGACCCATGCAGGCCTTGGTTGCCCGGACTGGCCGGGTTGCTACGGGTTTATCAGCGTGCCGAAGAGTGAAGCCCAACTGGCCCATGCCGAGTTGCATTTTCCGGACACGCCGGTGGTTGCCCACAAGGGCTGGAACGAGATGATTCACCGCTATTTCGCCGGCACGCTTGGTTTGTTGATTGTGTTGCTGGCGGCGCGTGCCTGGACCCATCGTCATCATCTGGACCAACCCCTGAAGCTGCCGTTGTTCTTGCTGGCGGTGGTGTTTGCCCAAGCGGCCTTCGGCATGTGGACGGTCACACTCAAGCTCTGGCCGCAGGTGGTGACGGGGCATTTGCTCGGTGGCTTTGCGACCTTGAGCCTGCTGTTTCTGCTGACGTTGCGCTTGTCCGGCGTACTGCCGGCGTTGATCGTGCCCCGACGTCTGCAGTACTGGGCAACGGCCGGGTTGCTGCTGGTGATCGCGCAAATCTCCCTTGGTGGCTGGGTCAGTGCCAACTACGCGGCGGTGGCCTGTATCGACTTCCCCACTTGTCACGGCCAATGGTTGCCACCGGCTGATTTCGCCAACGGCTTTCACCTGACCCAACACATCGGCCCCAATTATCTCGGCGGGCAGCTCGACAGCGATGCGCGCACGGCGATTCACCTCACTCACCGCATTGGCGCTTTGCTGGTCACGCTGGTGCTGCTGGGGCTGGCCTGGCAGCTCAAGGTCGTCGGCATGACCCGACTCGCCGGCCTGGTGCTGGGGGCGTTGGCGGTGCAGATCACCCTGGGCATCAGCAATGTGCTGTTTCACCTGCCGTTGCCGGTGGCCGTTGCCCATAACGCGGGCGGCGCGGCGCTGTTGCTGACGATGGTGCTGGTCAACTATCACGCACGAACCAGCCTGGTTCGAGTCAGGCAGCAGGCACCCGGACGCTGGCGCTTCAGCCCGCGTAAACACACGGCCGGGCCGATAACAATAAAAGGAGAAATGCCATGGCGACTCTGATCGGCGAACGTCACCACCAAGCGATCTGGCGTGACTATCTGGAGCTGACCAAGCCGAAGGTCGTGGTGTTGATGCTGATCACTTCGCTGGTCGGTATGTTCCTCGCCACGCGTGCCGGGGTGCCGTGGACGGTGCTGGTGTTTGGCAACCTGGGGATCGGCCTGTGCGCGGGCGGCGCGGCGGCAGTCAACCATGTGGTGGACCGGCGCATTGACGCGGTGATGGCGCGCACGCACAAGCGGCCGCTGGCTGAAGGCCGGGTTTCACCGACCGCCGCACTGACCTTCGCGCTGCTGCTGGCGGTGGCCGGGCAAGCCTTGTTACTGGCCTTTACCAACCCGCTGACGGCGTGGCTGACCCTCGCCTCGCTGCTGGGCTATGCGGTGGTCTACACCGGTTTTCTCAAGCGGGCGACGCCGCAGAACATCGTGATCGGCGGGCTGGCCGGCGCGGCGCCACCGCTGTTGGGTTGGGTCGCCGCCACCGGGCATGTCAGTGCCGAACCGCTGTTGCTGGTGCTGATCATCTTTGCCTGGACCCCGCCGCACTTCTGGGCGCTGGCGATTCACCGCCAGGAGGAGTACGCCAAGGCCGACATTCCCATGCTGCCGGTGACCCACGGCGAGCATTACACCAAGATCCACATCCTGCTTTACACCTTCGCCCTGCTGGCCGTGAGCTTGATGCCCTACGTCATTCACATGAGCGGGTTGCTGTACCTGGTTTGCGCCCTGGGACTGGGTGCGAGGTTTCTGCAATGGGCCGTGGTGCTGTACCGTGGCACTCAGCCGCACGCGGCGATCAACACCTTCAAGTACTCTATTTACTACTTGTTCCTGCTGTTTATCGCCCTGCTCGTAGACCACTACTTAATGTTGAACCTATGACCCGAACCCAGAAAACCGTCTTCATTCTTGTTGCCCTGATCGCGCTGGTCCTGGGGCTTACCGTCAACAAAGTACTGTCTGGCAAAGGCCAGGGCGATCCGACTGCGCTGATCGACGCCGGGATCATCCTGTTGCCGCAAAGCCGTAACCTGCCGGACGTGCAGATGACCAATCAGGACGGCCAACCGGTCACGGTCAACGCCTTGAAAGGCAAATGGAGCCTGCTGTTCTTTGGTTACACCTTCTGCCCGGACATCTGCCCGACCACCCTGGCACAGCTACGGCAGATCAAGAGCGAGCTGCCAGCGGACGCGGTCGACAAGTTGCAGATCATTCTGGTCAGCGTCGACCCGAACCGCGACACCCCCAAGCAGCTCAAGCAGTACCTGGGCTACTTCGATCCGCAGTTTGTCGGCCTGACGCCGGCTTCGGTCGAAGACCTGCAGAAAGTCGCCAATGCGGTGAGCATTCCGTTCATTCCGGCGGACACCAGCAAACCCAACTACACCGTCGACCACAGCGGCAACCTGGCGGTAATCGGGCCGGACGGCACCCAGCGCGGGTTCATTCGCGCACCGTTGAACAACACGAAACTGGTGGCCCAGTTGCCGGTGATGCTCAAGCGTCAGTAGGGTCTTGAGGGCGAGCGAAAATCCTGAGGCGAGCGGTGCTTTTTGTGGCGAGGGGGCTTGCCCCCGTTGGGGCGCGAAGCGACCCCAAAACCTGTGATTGCATTCTCTCGGACTCACCGCGCTCGCCGCAATTACGGCTGCTTCGCAACCGAACGGGGGCAAGCCCCCTCGCCACAAAGAGCTCCAGTGCTGTAAATGTCACACAAAAAAAACGGGGACGCAGTGATTGCGTCCCCGTTTTGTTTTACATCAGCAGATCAGAACGCCGGCAATACCGCGCCTTTGTACTTCTCCAGAATGAAGGCCTTCACTTCCGGGCTGTGCAGCGCAGCAACCAGTTTTTTCATCGCGTCGCTGTCCTTGTCGTCTTCGCGGGCGACCAGGATGTTCACGTAAGGCGAGTCCTTGCCTTCGATCACCAGCGCGTCCTTGGACGGATCGAGCTTGGCTTCCAGCGCGTAGTTGGTGTTGATCAGCGCCAGGTCGACTTGGGTCAGCACGCGCGGGATGGTCGCGGCTTCCAGTTCACGGAATTTCAGGTCTTTGGTGTTCTCGGTGATGTCCTTGACGGTCGACAGGATGTTTTTCGAATCCTTCAACTTGATCAGGCCAGCCTTCTCCAGCAGCAACAGCGCACGGCCGCCGTTGGTGGCGTCGTTCGGGATCACCACGTTGGCGCCGCCTGGCAGTTCGGCGAGGGTCTTGTACTTGCTGGAGTACGCGCCCAGCGGCTCCAGATGCACACCGGCAACGCTCACCAGGTGTGTGCCCTTGGCCTTGTTGAACTCATCGAGGTACGGCTGGTGCTGGAAGAAGTTGGCGTCCAGGCGTTTTTCGGCAACCTGTACGTTTGGCTGCACGTAGTCGGTGAACACCTTGACCTTGAGGTCGACACCTTCTTTGGCCAGTGCCGGCTTCACGAACTCGAGAATTTCCGCGTGCGGAACCGGAGTAGCAGCGACGGTCAGGGTGTCAGCGGCCTGAGCGGAGAACGCTGCAACGGCAGCGAACGCGACGAGTAGTTTTTTCATCCAGCAAACTCCTTGTGAGGCGCTCTTTAGAGCGCCTGCCAGCCGTGGCCGGCGATTGCATTTATTTTCGGGAAAAGTGCACCACCAGCTTATCGCCGACGGTTTGCAGAACCTGGACCAACACCAGCAGCAACACCACGGTCACCACCATCACGTCAGTCTGGAAGCGTTGGTAACCGAAGCGAATCGCCAGGTCACCCAAACCACCAGCGCCGACCACACCGGCCATCGCCGTGTAGGACACCAGCGTAATCGCGGTCACCGTGATCGCTGCGAAAATGCCCGGACGGGCTTCCGGCAGCAGCGCGTTGATGATGATCTGGCGGGTCGTCGCGCCCATGGCCTGGGTCGCTTCTATGATGCCGCGATCGACTTCACGCAGGGCAGTTTCGACCAGACGGGCGAAGAACGGCGTAGCGCCGACTACCAGTGGCGGAATCGCACCGCCGACGCCCAGCGAGGTGCCGGTGATCAGTACGGTGAACGGGATCATCACGATTAGCAGAATGATGAACGGCAGCGAGCGCAGGATATTCACGATCAGCGACAGCAGCGCGTAAACGCCTTTGGCTTCGAGCAACTGGCGCGGGCTGCACAGAAACAGCAACACGCCCAGCGGCAGGCCGAGCAGTACGGTGAACAACAGCGAACCACCGAGCATCAGCAAGGTGTCGCCGGTAGCCTGCCAGATTTCGAACCAGTCGATATTGGCGAAGAAACTCATCAGGGCTTCCATTAACGCAGCACCTCCATGTGGACATCAGCCGCGGTGAAGCGGGCAAACGCCGCGTCCATGTCGCCGCCGGTGACCGCCAGGGTCAATTGCCCGTAGGGGACGTCTTTGATGCGGTCGATACGACCGGCGAGGATGCTGTAGTCCACACCCGTTTCGCGGGCGACGGTGCCCAGCAACGGCGCGTAGGTCGCGTCGCCCTGGAAGGTCAGGCGCACGATTCGGCCCGGCACGTGAGCGAAGTCGTCGCGCTGTTCGCTTTCGTCGATTTGCTCGTCTTCCTGCACGAAACGCTTGGTGGTCGGGTGCTTCGGGTGCAGGAACACGTCGGCCACCGGACCTTGCTCGACAATCACGCCAGCGTCCATCACGGCGACCTGGTCGCAGACCCGGCGAATCACGTCCATTTCATGGGTGATCAGCACGATGGTCAGGTTCAGCTCACGATTGATCTCGGCCAACAGTTGCAGGACCGACGCAGTAGTTTGCGGGTCGAGGGCGCTGGTGGCTTCGTCACAGAGCAGGATTTTTGGTTTGGTCGCCAGGGCGCGGGCGATGCCGACGCGCTGCTTCTGGCCACCGGATAACTGCGCCGGGTACTTCTTTGCGTGGTCGGCCAGGCCGACACGTGCCAGCAACTCGGCCACTCGCAGGTCGATCTCGCTGCGCGACAATTCACCAGCCAGGGTCAACGGCAGCGCGACGTTGTCGGCAACCGTCTTGGAGGCCAGCAGGTTGAAGTGCTGGAAGATCATCCCGACTTGCTGGCGGAAGCGGCGCAGCGCATTGGCGTCCAGCGCGGTGACTTCTTCGCCATCGACGATGATCTTGCCGCCGCTGGAGTTCTCCAGGCGGTTGATCAAACGCAACAGGGTACTTTTTCCCGCACCGGAGTGACCGATCAGGCCGAACACCTGACCGTTCTCAATCGACAGATTGGTGGGGTGCAGCGCGGGTATATCCTTACCGGCAACGCGGTAAGTTTTATGGACGTTTTGAAACTCGATCACGTAGCGAACCTTGTGGGGCGCGTTAGAAAAGGATCAGCGGTTAGCCGGGCGGGCATTTTAGCGTGTCCGTATAGAGGTTCTTAGCATTTATTTCGCATTCATCCAGTCATTTGGAAATAACGCGATCAAAGGTCATAAGCGAGAAAAAGATCGCAGCCTGCGGCAGCTCCTACGAACCGGTGTAGGGGCTGCCGCGGTTCGGGCCGCGTTCGGACGATCTTTTCTGTTAAGGCTTGCGCGGCGTCAGAACCATCTGTGCCGGGACATTGCGCAGAATCTGCCGTTCGATCTTCAGGTCGAAGTCGGCATCCAGCTTCTTCACCCGTTTGGTCAGCAGGGTAGCCAGCCACGGGTAATCTTCGGTGCGCGGCGCCTGGAGGCTGACGTCGCACTGGTAATTCACCACATCGCTGGCGATCGCATCGAGTTGCCGACGCAGTTGTTTGCTATCGGTGATGTTCAACGCAACGGTGGTGCTTTCAGCGCTAGGGTCGATCACCTTGGCGACCGGCTTGGCTTCAGCGGCTTTGAGGGCGGCCTCGGCCCGGTCCAGTTCGGCTTTGCGTGCATGGCTGATGGCGTTGTTGACACCACCGGTCAACGCCGGGGCTTTGGGCATCAACACACGAGCCCGGCTCAGGGCCGTGGCGGCGGCATTCACGTCGCCTTTTTGCAGAACGATCTGGCTGCGTTGCAAATAGGCTTCGGCGAGTTGCCGTTGATATTGCTCCAGCGACTGATCGTTGGGGGACTCGGCCTGCAAGGCGGCCAATTGATCCTCGGCGGTGGCCAGTTCACTGCTGGCCAGGCTTTGCTCCAGCTGCGCGATAGCCGTAGCCCGTGCGTCCGGGACCTCGGGGGCCGGCGGCGTGCTTTGGCAGGCGCCAAGTAGCAGCGAAAATGCAACAAGGAGCAGATAACGGGAGGCGAACGGCTTCATTCCTGCGACTCTCTGATTGCGCAAAAAACGAGCAAGTCTACACCCCTCGACGGGGCAGGACAAAACTCAGCAGAAACAGCGCGGCGGCAGCCACCACAATCGATGGGCCGGCCGGCGTGTCCTTGAACCACGACAGCGCCAGGCCACCGCAGACCGCGAGTATACCGAGCAAACTCGCGCCCAAGGCCATCTGCTCTGGAGAACGTGCGTGTCGTTGTGCCGCAGCCGCCGGGATGATCAACAACGAGGTAATCAGCAGCACGCCGACGATTTTCATCGCCACCGCGATCACCACCGCAATCAACAGCATCAAGATCAGGCGCAACGCCGCCACGGGCAGGCCTTCGACGGTGGCCAGTTCTTCGTGCACGGTAATCGCCAGCAATGGCCGCCATAGCGCCACCAACAGCAGCATCACCGCAGCGCTGCCGCCGAGGATCCACGCCAGATCGGTCGGGCTGATCGCCAACAAGTCGCCGAACAGATAGGCCATCAGGTCGATCCGCACTTCATGCATGAAGCTTAGTACCACCAGGCCCAGAGAGAGCGTGCTCGGCGCAAGAATCCCCAACAAGGTGTCGGAGGCCAGCGGCTGGCGCTGTTGCAAGGTCACCAGCAGCACGGCCAGCAACAGGCAGCCGACGGTCACTGCGATGGTCGGACTGACATCCAGCAGAAAACCCAACGCCACGCCGAGCAACGCCGCGTGGGACAGGGTGTCGCCGAAATAGGCCATGCGCCGCCAGACCACGAACGATCCCAGCGGACCTGCGACGGCGGCCAGGGCCAGGCCTGCGAGCAGGGCGTACAACAGAAAATCAGCCATGCTTGCAGCCATCTCCATGAACGTGGGTGTGAACGGCCGGTGCCGCGCTGACGACCGAGCCATGCAAGTCGTGGGCGTGGTCGTGATGGTGGTGATAGACCGCCAGGCTCTGCGCGTTCTTGCCGAACAGCTCGACGAACGCCGGGTCGCCGCTGACCTGCTCGGGATGCCCGGAGCAGCAGACGTGGCGATTGAGGCAGACCACCTGGTCGGTGGTGCTCATCACCAGGTGCAGATCATGGGAAACCATTAACACCCCGCAACCGTGGCGGTCGCGCAGGCGGGTGATCAAGCTGTAAAGCTCGGCTTGTCCGGCCACATCGACGCCTTGCACCGGCTCGTCGAGCACCAGCAGTTCGGGCTCGCGCAATAGGGCGCGGGCCAGTAATACGCGCTGCATTTCACCGCCGGAAACGCTCTGCACCGGGCTGTCGATCACCTGTTCGGCGCCGACTTCCTTGAGCGCTGCCAAGGCTCTCGCACGATCCACGCCCGGCACCAGGCGCAAGAAGCGCAGCACCGAGAGCGGCAAGGTCGGGTCAACGTGCAGTTTCTGCGGCATATAGCCGACCCGCAGTTTCGGCTTGCGCCAGACGCTGCCACTGTCGGGCTTGAGCAGGCCAAGTACGGCGCGGACCAGTGTGGTCTTGCCGGCGCCGTTGGGGCCGATCAGGGTGACGATCTGCTTCGGCTCGACGCTCAGTTCGATGTTGTCCAGCACGCTTTGCCCGGCAAAGGTGACCGTAACCTGATTGAGGCGGATTAACGCAGTGCTCATCAAGCCCCCTGGCAGCCCGAGCAGAGGCCGACTACTTCGACAGTCTGGCCTTCGACCACAAACCCGACTTCGCCGGCGCTGTGGATGATTGTGTCGCTGATGGATTTTTGCTCAAGCTCGATGGCCGCATGGCATTCGCGGCAAATCAGGAACTGGCCCTGGTGGGCGTGCCCCGGATGATTGCAGCCAACGAAGGCGTTGAGCGAAGAGATGCGGTGGACCAAGCCATTATCCAGCAGGAAATCCAGCGCGCGATACACCGTCGGCGGCGCGGCGCGGCGGCCATCCTGCTCGCTGAGTACCGCCAGAATGTCGTAGGCGCCCAGCGGCTTGTGGCTTTGCCAGACCAATTCCAGCACCCGCCGACGCAGCGCGGTCAGGCGCAAGCCCTGACGTGCGCAAATGACATCGGCCTCGGACAATGCGCTGTGCACGCAGTGAGAGTGGTCGTGGGGACGGCTGGCTAGCGGTGTTTTAGGCATGAGCGGCGACGAGTTTTGTGAGAGACGTTATTATGTTACCCGTTCTCGCCTCTTCGAGTGGTCATCGTGCCCAGACTTTTTGCCATTTTTGTCACATTTACTGCCAGTTTATTCGCGATCAACGCCGCTCATGCCGAAGTGAGCGTGCTGACCAGCATCAAGCCCCTACAGCTGATTGCTGCCGCGGTGCAGGATGGCGTCGGGGTTCCCGAGGTCTTGCTACCGCCGGGTGCATCGCCGCATAACTACGCCTTGCGTCCTTCCGACGTACGGAAGGTGCAGTCGGTGGAGCTGCTCTACTGGATCGGTCCGGACATGGAAGGTTTCCTTCCGCGCGTGCTCAAAGGTCGTAGCCTGCCATCGGTTGCGGTGCAGGAGCTGCCAGGTTTGAAACTGCGGCGCTTCGCAGAAGACAGCCACTCTCACGCAGAAGACGCCGATGAGCACGATCACGACCACCGCCCTGGCAGTCTCGATGCTCACCTCTGGCTGTCGCCGGTCAATGCGCGAGTGATCGCGGCAAAAATCGCCACCGACCTCAGTGCTGCGGACCCTGCCAATGCGCCGCGCTATCAGAGCAACCTCAAGGCGTTCGATGAGCGCCTGGATGCGCTGGATCTGCGCTTGAAAGCGCGCCTGGCCGGAATCGCGGGCAAGCCTTACTTCGTGTTCCATGAAGCGTTCGATTACTTCGAAGACGCTTACGGCCTCAAGCACACCGGCGTGTTCAGTGTGGCCGCAGAAGTGCAGCCGGGCGCCCAACACGTTGCGGCGATGCGCTCGCGCTTGCAGGAAGTCGGCAAGACCTGCGTGTTCAGTGAACCACCGTTGCGCCCACGCCTGGCCGAGACGCTGGTGGCCGGTTTGCCGGTGAAACTGGCGGAGCTGGATGCGTTGGGCGGTTACACGCCAGCGACGGCTCGGGGCTATGAGCAGGTGTTGGAGAAGTTGGGGAATGATCTCGCGGGTTGCCTGGAGTCGCTTTAACTCCCGAGCGCAGATCCTGTGGCGAGGGGCTTGCCCCCGTTGGGTTGCGAAGCAGCCCTAAATGGGGCTGCTCGGTTTGATTGCATGGGAACGCTTCGCGCTCCAGCGGGGGCAAGCCCCCTCGCCACGGTTTAGAGGGCGAACGGCAACGGTGTGCTGACGTGCTGACGCTGGGCCAGGCGCTGCTGGAACTCCATCGGGTCGTGAATCAGCACGTCCTGCCCGGCAAAGGATTCGGCGGCGATCAAGCGCGACAGCCAGAACCGCACGCAGGCCACCCGCAACATGGTCGGCCACAATTCGGCCTCGGCGGCGGTGAACGGGCGCAACGCGGCATAAGCCCCGAGCAATGCCCTCGCCCGCGGGCCATCAATCAAGCCGTCTTCGTCCGAGCACCAGTCATTCAGGGCAATCGCCACGTCGTAGAGCATCGGGCCTGAGCAGGCGTTGTAGAAGTCGATCAGCCCGGTCAGGTGCGTGCCTTCGAACATCGCATTGTCGCGGAACAGGTCGGCGTGGATGTTGGCCCGGGGTAGCGCCAGAATTTTGGTCTTCTGCTCTGTGATTTCGTTCAGGGCGCGTTGCAGCAGATTGCTTTGCGCGGCATTCAGGTGCGACAGCAGCTGTGTGCCTTCTTCGAGCATCCAGTCGAGGCCGCGATCGGTCTTGCGCTTGATCATGTTGTCTTTGGTCGCGAGGTGCAGATGCCCCAGCAACTCACCGACCTGCGCGCAATGCTGTGCGTTGGCTTCCTTGATGTGCTTGCCAGCCAGCCGTGGCTGCAGCAGTGCAGGTTTGCCGGCCAGTTCGCGCAGGGCGATGCCGTCGGTGGTACGCAGCGCATAGGGCACCGGCAGGTCGGCGTCGTGCAGCACGTCGAGCAGCTCGATGAAGAACGGCATCTCCTGCACAGGGCCGCGCTCAACCAGGGTCAGGACAAACTCCCCCTGCTCCAGGCTGATGAAGAAATTGGTGTTTTCGCTACCCGCGGCAATCCCCTGGAAATCAAGCAGGCGGCCGAGCCCATAAGGGGCGAGAAAGGTTTCCAGCTCGGGCCGAGCCAGGGGGGTGAACACAGACATGGTTAAAAACTGCTCAGTTCGGGCGCCGCGGTCGAGCCAGCGCCGATTAAAGTTAAGAAACTACTTCCACGTAAAAATTTCCCACGACGGAATCAGCATATCCGGCTGATCCGAGCGGATATAGTTTGCATCCGTTCCGTCCGCACGTATCAGAAAGTACGGTTTTCCGCCCTTCGGTATGACCTTGATCGCGTACACGAAGCCGTTCTGGCGGTACTCCTGAATGACTTTGTCGCCTTCGGTGTGGATGGTGACTTCCGGTTCCGGCGTCGGTGCATCATTGGCTGCCATAACGGCCAGGGGAGTGATTGCAAAGAAGCCAGCCAGTAACAAGCGATTGAGTGAGCGCATGATAACCTTGTCCCTTTGTCGTCAACGGTCCCGCTATTCTAGCGCCGGACCCGCCGAAAAGGTTGATCCTGCTCATGAGCCAAGCCCCCCTCGTCCTGGTGGACGGTTCTTCTTACCTATACCGCGCCTTTCACGCGCTGCCACCGTTGACCACGTCCAAAGGCCTGCCGACCGGCGCGGTCAAGGGCGTGCTGAACATGCTCAAGAGTCTGCGCAAGCAGTACCCGGACAGCCCGTTTGCCGTCGTATTCGATGCCAAGGGTGGGACGTTTCGCGATGACCTGTACGCCGAGTACAAAGCCAATCGTCCAAGCATGCCCGACGACATGCGCGTGCAGATCGAGCCATTGCACGCGAGCGTGATTGCCCTGGGCTTTCCGCTGTTGTGCGTCGACGGCGTTGAGGCCGATGACGTTATCGGTACGCTGGCCCGCAGCAGCGCGGCCGCTGACCGTCCGGTGGTGATCTCTACCGGCGACAAGGACATGGCGCAGTTGGTCGACGGGCACATTACCTTGGTCAATACCATGACCGGTAGCGCGATGGATGTGGCTGGCGTGAAGGAGAAATTCGGCGTCGCTCCCGAGCAGATCATCGATTACCTGGCACTGATGGGCGACTCCTCCGACAACATTCCAGGCGTGCCGGGCATTGGCCCGAAGACGGCGTCCGGCCTGCTGGTGGGTGTGAACGGTGGCCTGACCGAGCTCTATGCGCAGCTTGATATTGTCCCGACGTTGCCGATTCGTGGTGCTAAAACGCTGCCGGCCAAGCTTGAAGAGCACAAGGAGATGGCGTTCCTCTCCTATCAACTGGCGACCATCAAGGTCGACGTGCCGCTGGACATTGGTCTCGACGACTTGCACCTGCGTGAGCCTGACCGTGAAAAGCTCGCCGAGCTCTATACGCTGCTCGAGTTCAAGAGCTGGTTCGAGGAAGTTCAGCGTGATGCCAAGCGAGCGGGCCAGGAAGTGGTCGCGGCGGTTGAAGAAGCTGTGGCCGACAACGATGGACCCCACTACACCACGGTCCTCACCCAGGCAGATTTCGACGTCTGGCTGAAGAAGCTGCAAAACGCCACGCTGTTTGCCTTCGACACCGAAACCACGGGCGTCGATGCGCAGCAAGCGCAACTTGTCGGGCTGTCGTTCGCTGTGCAGGCCAACGAAGCGGCCTACATTCCACTGACCCATTCCTACATGGGCGTGCCGGATCAACTGGATCGCGATACGGTGTTGCGCGCGCTGAAACCGATTCTGGAAGACCCGAGCAAACTCAAGGTCGGCCAGCACGCCAAGTTCGACATGAACATCCTGGCCAACTGCGCCATCGGTGGCGATCAGAGCTGCGGCATCATGGTGCAAGGCATCGCCTTCGACACCATGCTTGAGTCCTACGTGCTGGATTCGACCGCGACCCGTCACGACATGGACAGTCTGGCGCTCAAGTATTTGGGCTACACCACCACCAGCTTCCAGGACATCGCGGGCAAGGGTGTCAAGCAACTGACCTTCGACCAGATCTCGCTGGAACTGGCCGGGCCATACGCCGCCGAAGATGCCGACGTGACGCTACGTCTGCATCAGACATTGCAGGAAAAACTCAATGCCATTCCGAGCCTGAGCAAAGTCCTCAGCGAGATCGAGATGCCGCTGGTGCCGGTGTTGGCGCGTATCGAGCGCCAAGGCGCGTTGGTCGACGCCAACCTGCTGGGCATCCAGAGCGTTGAACTGGGCGACAAGCTGGTCGCGCTGGAGCGTGAGGCATTCGCCATTGCCGGTGAGGAGTTCAACCTCGGTTCGCCGAAGCAATTGGGCGTGATCCTCTACGAAAAACTCGGGCTGCCGATTCTCAGCAAAACTGCCAAGGGCCAGGCTTCGACCGCCGAAGCGGTACTGGCGGAACTGGCCGAGCAGGATTTCCCGCTGCCCAAGGTACTGATGCAGTACCGCTCCTTGAGCAAGCTGAAAAGCACCTACACCGACCGTCTGCCAGAGCAGATCAACCCGCGCACCGGGCGGATTCATACGTCCTACCATCAAGCGGTGGCAGCGACCGGTCGCTTGTCTTCCAGCGATCCAAACCTGCAGAACATTCCGATTCGTACCGCCGAAGGTCGACGGATTCGTCAGGCGTTCGTTGCGCCAAAAGGCTACAAGCTGCTGGCGGCGGACTATTCGCAGATCGAGCTGCGGATCATGGCCCATCTGGCCAAGGACGAAGGGCTGTTGCACGCGTTCCGCAATGATCTGGACGTGCACAAAGCCACCGCCGCCGAGGTGTTCGGGGTTGAGCTGGCGGACGTCACCACCGATCAGCGGCGCAGCGCCAAGGCGATCAACTTCGGCCTGATCTATGGCATGAGCGCGTTTGGCCTGGCCAAGCAGATCGGCGTCGACCGTAAACAGTCCCAAGCCTATATCGACCGTTATTTCGCCCGCTATCCAGGCGTGCTCGAGTACATGGAGCGCACCCGCGCCCAGGCGGCCGAGCAGGGTTTCGTCGAAACCATATTCGGTCGTCGCCTGTACCTGCCGGACATCAACGCGAAAAACCCGGCCCTGCGCAAAGGCGCCGAGCGCACGGCAATCAACGCGCCGATGCAAGGTACTGCGGCGGATATCATCAAGAAGGCCATGGTGGCGGTGGATAACTGGCTGATGACGTCAGGCCTGGATGCCAAAGTGATTCTGCAGGTGCACGATGAATTGGTACTTGAGGTTCGCGAAGACCTGGTCGACCGGGTTCGTGAGGAAATTCGCGTTCACATGAGCGGCGCAGCGACCCTGGATGTACCGCTTTTGGTGGAAGTCGGCGTTGGAAATAACTGGGATGAAGCGCACTAAGCCGGTGTGAGGCGCTTTTTCGAGGGTAGCGCCGCGACGTAGTGTCGCGGCAAGTCGCTGGCGAAGGGCGATTAGTTCGGAAAGTTCTTGGGGTTATTCCCAATAGGTTTTGAAATTAATCGGAACTAAATCTGTGAACCGCCACTCAGAGTTACTGAATGGGTGGTGAAGCCCTTCGATGCTCCTATGTTGTGTTAAGTGTTGGCAGATATCTGGACCCCGCCCTAGCGGTCCGGAACTTAGACCCCGAATTTCTCTCTCCCCATACGAAATTCGGGGTTTTTTTTGCTCAAAAACTGCCTGTGGAACGGTCATGCTGCGTTAAAAGTGTGGCTCGAAATGCTCATTTAGGCCCCTAAACTCCGCTTTCAAGCCACACTTTTGCCTTGCCTGACCGTCCCACAGACAGTTTTCCGTATATCCCCAAAAGCTTATTGAGCTTCTGTCTCGGCGCCCTTGTCGGCCAGTTCCATCCAGTTCGCCAATACAGTGTAGGCATCTTCGAGGCCCAGGCGTTTTGGCGCCGAGAACAGCTGGATCGTCACGGTCTCGCCCCAGCCTTTACGGATTTCTGCCTGAACTTTGAGCAAGGTGTTCTTCGCCGCGCCATAGGTCAGTTTGTCGGCCTTGGTCAGCAGAATGTGCATCGGCATGCCGCTGGCCATGGCCCAGTCGAGCATCAGCAGGTCGAAGTCGGTCATTGGATGACGGATGTCCATCATCAGAATCAACCCCTTCAGGCTCTCGCGGCTGCCCAGGTACGCTTCCAGGTGGCGCTGCCAGTGTTGCTTCAGCGGGATGGGTACTTTCGCGTAACCGTAACCCGGAAGGTCGACCAGACGGCGTTCATCGTCTAGCTTGAAGAAGTTCAAGAGTTGCGTGCGACCTGGTGTTTTCGAGGTGCGGGCCAGGCTGGCGTGAGTCAGGGTGTTCAGGGCGCTGGATTTGCCAGCGTTGGAACGCCCGGCGAAGGCCACTTCAAAGCCTTCGTCATCAGGGCATTGGTCGACCTTGGCGGCACTGAGCATGAAGGTGGACTGTTGGCACAGGCCGAGGATGGGGTTCTTGAGTTGCATGGGATTTCCGATGTGGGCGGTGCCGAGATTGGTCGCAAAGAGCAGCGTCGTTTCCGTTTCAGTGACGCCAGTATATAATGCCGCAGATTTTGTGTGCGCTTTGTCCCGGCGTAGGATGAAGTTCACGAGAGCGATTAACCTTGATTGCGCATTAGAACGCAGCACGCTCTCAACCCTGAAAAGGTCGTTTTATGACGAAATGGCTGCTAGCTGCCGGTGTCTTGATGCCGCTTTACAGCGCTCAGGCTACACAGGATCCGGAAGCTGTGTACAACCGTGTTTGTGGAGCCTGTCATTCCGGCCAACTCCCAACGGCGCCTCAAAAGGGCGAAAAGGAAGCTTGGGCGCCGAGACTGGCGCAAGGTATGGAGACGCTGGTGCAACACGTGACCCAGGGTTTCAAGGCGATGCCGCCGCGTGGTTTGTGCATGGACTGCAGTGCCGAGGATTACCAGGCAATCATCCAGTGGATGAGCGAGTGATCCCGGTCCATAACTCTTTAACCCTTAGCCGTAGTTGGATTAGCTGATGAACAAATTGATCGTGAGTCTGCTGTTGACCCTGGGGATCTCCGGCATAGCCCATGCTGCAGGCGATGCGACTGCTGGTCAGGCGAAAGCCGCAGTATGTGGCGCCTGTCATGGCCCGGATGGCAATAGCATGGCGCCAAACTTTCCAAAACTGGCGGGTCAGGGTGAGCGTTACCTGAACAAGCAACTGCACGATATCAAGTCGGGTAAGCGCACCGTTTTGGAGATGACCGGTCTGCTGACCAACCTGAGCGATCAGGACCTGGCTGATCTCGCTGCCTATTTCGCCAGCCAGAAAGGCAGTGTCGGCGCAGCAGATCCTAAAGTCGTGGCTCACGGTGAAGAGTTGTTCCGTGGCGGCAAACTGGACCAGGGCATGCCGTCTTGCACCGGCTGCCACTCGCCTAATGGTGCGGGTAACGCCGCTGCTGCCTTCCCGCATCTGGGCGGCCAGCACGCTCAATACATCGCCAAGCAGCTGACTGATTTCCGTGAAGGTAACCGTACCAACGACGGCGACACGAAAATCATGCAGAGCATTGCTGCAAAATTGAGCAACAAGGACATCGAAGCGGTGTCCAGCTACATTCAGGGCCTGCACTAAGGCCGGTTGAGCGGGCGTTGCGCAAGGTGTTGATCTCGCGCAATGTTAACGCTCGATTAATCCTTCGATGCAAACATAAAAAGGGTGGCTTAGGCCGCCCTTTTTTGTGGCCGCTGCCGTTACACTAGAGCACTAATGCCCGCCATGATCTGCCAGAAAGCAGGTCGCGCGAGGCGACCCAATTTGTTCAGGAGTAAAGCATGCGTAATCTGATTCTCAGCGCCGCACTCGTCACTGCCAGCCTGTTTGGTATGACCGCCCAAGCTGCCGAACCGCTTGAAGCCGGTAAACAATATGTCGAATTGGGCAGCGCCGTTCCGGTGGCTGTGCCTGGCAAGATCGAAGTCGTGGAACTGTTCTGGTATGGCTGCCCGCACTGCTATGCATTCGAGCCGACCATCAATCCCTGGGTTGAAAAGCTGCCTGCCGATGTGAACTTCGTGCGAATTCCGGCCATGTTCGGTGGAATCTGGAACGTTCACGGCCAGCTGTACATCACCCTGGAAGCGATGGGCGTGGAACACAAGGTTCACAAAGCCGTCTTCGAAGCGATCCACGGTGGCAAGAAGCTCGCTACCCCGGAAGAAATGGCTGAGTTCCTGGCTGGCGAGGGCGTCGACAAGGACAAGTTCCTGAGCACCTACAACTCGTTCGCCGTCAAAGGCAAAGTTGAAGATGCCAAGAAAAAGGCTCAGGCCTATCAGATCTCTGGCGTACCAACCATGGTCGTGAACGGCAAATATCGCTTCGATCTGGGCACTGCCGGTGGTCCTGAAGGCACCTTGAGCGTGGCCGATCAACTGATCGCCAAGGAGCGCGCCGCTAAGTAAGCGGCGCCCACCATGCGCCGCTGGGGTACTGAACGTCTCGTTGGCCTGCATGATCCGCAGGTCAACGAGCATCATCTGGAGTCCTCGGGCTTGCCTTCAGACAGCCGTCTGCGTTTGCTCAGTTTCAACATCCAGGTCGGCATCAGTACCGAGCGTTATCGGCATTACCTGACCCGTAGCTGGCAGCATTTGCTACCGCACACCGGGCGAGCGGATAACCTGCAGAAAATCGGCAATCTGCTGGGCGACTACGATCTGGTTGCTTTGCAGGAGGCCGATGGCGGCAGCCTGCGGTCAGGCTACGTCAATCAAGTCGAACACCTGGCCCAGCTCGGTGCCTTCCCCTACTGGTATCAACAACTCAATCGCAACCTGGGCCGCCTCGCCCAGCACAGCAATGGCGTGCTCAGTCGATTGCGCCCATGGGCGATTGAAGATCATCCGCTGCCGGGGCCCAAGGGTCGTGGTGCGATTCTTGTGCGATTTGGCGAAGGACCGGATGCGCTGGTGGTCGTGATGATGCACCTCGCGCTGGGGGCGCGCGTGCGGACGATGCAGTTGGCCTACATTCGCGAGTTGATCGGCGACTACAAGCATCAGGTGCTGATGGGCGACATGAACACCCATGCCAGTGATCTGCTGCAAACCTCTCCTCTGCGAGACCTGGGCCTGCTCGCGCCGCAAGTCGAAGCGACCTTCCCCAGCTGGCGCCCGCAACGCTGTCTTGACCATATTCTGCTCAGCCCTACGCTGACCCTTGAGCGGGTCGAAGTGCTGGCGCAACCGATTTCTGATCACCTGCCGGTCGCGGTAGAGATTCGTCTGCCGAGTTCGCTCACGGTCGATGCATTGCCCGCGTTGAGTCCTGCCCTTCGCGGAACCCCTGAATGAGCGACGAAGCACAGCGCTGGAAAGAGAAATACCTCAAAAGTATCGAACAACAGGAAAAGCTCGAGCGTCGCTGGGATGCCCGTCTCGACTTGCTGCGTCGCGGTTTGGTGCGCAGTACGCTGGCAGCTGAGGGCACCGACCGTGCGGTTGACCAGTGCATGAAGGAAATGCGCGAAGTCATCCGCACCAACGATATGGATGCAGGATTGGCGGCATTGCTGCCACGCCTGGAGAAAGCCGTGCTCGACTCCGAGCAGCGGCGCGAGACCCGGGTCAATCAAGTCAGCGCTGCGTTGACCGCCCTGGTCAGTCAGCTCCAGGCTTTGCCGTTGCCGCGCGAGATCAGCCGTCCGCTCAAGACCTTTGCCAAGCAACTCGACGGCCGGGTCAGCCAGGCACGTGAAATTCCCCTGTTGCTGGGTGAACTCAGTGGTCTGCAAGGTCAGGCGCTGAGCCTGCTGGAAAGCCCTGCCGAGCCAAGCCGCCCAGGTTTACTGCAGCGTTTGTTTGGCGGTAGAGACGCGGATGCTCAGGTTTCAGAATCCGGTGCGCTACAACATGAAGCGCCTGCTCCGGGTCCTGTTGAGCAAGTGTCGGCACCTGCCGCAGAGGCGACACCTGAGCCGGTGCATGAGTCATCGGCGCCGGTGCCAATCCAGGTTATTACACCAACGGTGCAGGAAGTCCCGGCACCCCCCGTGCACGCGTCGCACGCTGTGATCGCAGAGCCGGAGTCGGAGCCGGTGGCACCTCAGTCGCTGGAAGAAGCAAAGCCATCACCTGAGGTGGTGGCTTTTGTTCCTCCAGTGCTGGCCGTCGAAGCTGTGCGTGGCAAAGCGTTGGTAGCGGAACAGGATCTACCGGATGTGGATACGCCGCAAGAGCCGCAGATATCCCTGGCACCCGACCCGGTGACGGCTGCTGAATCAATGGCGATTAATCCCGACGAGCTGACGTCTACCGTCCCTCAAGCAGTGGATGAAACTTCGCCGTTAATCGACAGCGTTCCTCCCCCGCCGACGATGGTAGAAGCCTTGGTCGTTCTCGACCCGGAGCAACCTGAGCAGGATGTTCTTTACGCACTGCCCGACTCGCCGGAACCGTCCTACAGCTCGGTGGCCAAACACATCGAGAGCACGCTGCTGGGGCTGCTGGACGATTTGTCGCTGCCCGAGCGTCACCGTCCGCAAGCCGAGGCGATGCGCGATCGGCTGCAAAATGGATTGAATTGGTACGAACTGCTGCCGATCCTCGATGATCTGGCGGTTTTGATGTTGGCGATTACTGACAGCGGTCAGCATGAGTTCGAGGTTTACCTCAAGCAACTCAATGAGCGATTGGAGTCCTTCCAAAGCAACCTGCAAGCCGCCAGTGAGGGTCATGCCGACAACCGCTCTGCTGCGCGGGAGATGGACACGCAGATCCGTGAGCAGGTCGATGGCTTGCAGAGCAGCATGCAGGACGCCGCCGATCTGGAGGGCCTCAAGCATGTGCTGGAGAACCATCTGGAAGGGTTGCTCGGCACCATGGATCAGCACCAGAAACAGCGCGACGAGCGTGAGCAGGAAGTTGCGGCACGCCTGCAAGGCCTGGCCGAGCGAGTCGCGAGCATGGAGCAGGAGGCTCAGGGTTACCGCGAGCACCTGGAAGAGCAACGTCAGAAAGCCCTGGTCGATCCGCTTACCGGTTTACCGAACCGGGCGGCCTGGAGCGAGCGTCTGGAGCATGAGATTGCCCAGTGGCAGCAACACGGAAACTCGCTGTTGCTGGCGATGCTCGATCTCGACCACTTCAAGCGCATCAACGATAACTACGGTCACCTGGCCGGCGACAAAGTGCTGAAGATCATTGCCAGCGTGCTGCGCAAGCGCCTGCGCGGTACGGACTTCATTGCCCGTTTCGGTGGTGAGGAGTTTGTCTTGCTGGTGCCCAATACCCCTTTGGCAGTCGGCGCCAAGTTGGCAGAAACCCTGCGCGCGGCTATCGAAGCCTGCCCGTTTCATTTCAAAGGTGAGCGCGTGACGATCACGGTTTCCATGGGAATGACGGCGTTCAAAGCGGGAGAACACAGCGATCTTGTGTTGAAAAGAGCCGATCAGGCGCTTTACCGGGCAAAAAATGCCGGCCGAAACCGAGTGGAGCTAGGCTGACGATAAGTGTTCCATCGGGTTAAATGCCAGGCTTTGCCGGCCCAGAAGAAGGCAGTACGTTACACTGTTGCATTACTATCTCAGCGTATTGCCCAGATCATGAAATCGATTCCTCTGCTTTTGGTACTTCTGGTCCTGGCGGGTTGCGCTAGCGGTCCTCGAATCGACACCCGCCATCCTTCGGTGAATTTCGACAATCGCGTGCAGTTTGTCGTGGTGCATTACACCACCGCCTCGCAGGAGCGTTCGTTGGCACTGTTGACCCATGGACAGGTCAGCAGCCATTACCTGGTTGGCGATGACAAGAACGCCACTATTTTCAAGCTGGTGGATGAAAGCCGTCGGGCCTGGCATGCAGGGGAAAGCGAGTGGCAAGGCCGGACCTGGCTGAACTCAAGCTCGATCGGCATCGAAATCGTCAATCCGGGTTTTCGCGATACGCCTGCCGGGCGCGTCTGGTATCCCTACAGCGAGGCGCAGGTCCAGTCTTTGATCTTCCTGATCAAGGACATCAGCAAGCGCAACAACATCAGCCCGCGAAACATCATTGGTCACAGCGACATCGCACCGCTACGCAAGCTTGACCCGGGGCCGTTGTTCCCATGGAAGCGCCTGGCCGACGAAGGGCTGGTGGTCTGGCCCGATTCCCAGGCAGTAGCGCGTCAGCAAGCGTTATTCGAAGCACAACTTCCGAGCATCACCTGGTTTCAGGAAGAACTCGCGCGTCTGGGCTATACAACGCCGCAGACCGGTGAGCTGGATGTGGCCACCCGGCATGTGCTGGCAGCTTTCCAGATGCACTATCGACCTTCACGATTTGACGGTACGCCAGACGCGCAAAGCGCCGCGATTCTGCAAGTGCTCAACCAGACAAAATAATGACGCCCGCCCGACGGTCAGGGCTATTTTCTAATCAGTAGCTATAACTCATTGGTAATCCTTCGGATATTCAATGATGACAGCCGCTGGCGAGACCCTGCGCAGTTGGTTCTATCGCCCTTGGTCTTTGGCGATGCTAGCGGCTGTGCTGAGTGCAGCTTTGCTCTTGGCCGGCAGCCTGGGCGTGGCGCTGCGGCAGGTCCAGCAACGCGAAAGCGAACAGATGAACGCTCAGGGCGAACGCTTTCTGGAGCGCCTGGAGCAACTGTTCGGTCAACTGCGCGAAGGCCTGGATGACCTGGAAGCGCAGCCGTTGCGTAGCTGCGACACGGACATGATCGCGACCTTGCAGCAGGTCAGTTTCAATTACCGATTCGTGTATGAGGCGGCCTATATCGACGCCACGCAATTCTGCTCGAATCGGCCGCGGCAGGATGGGTTTTCGGCAATCCGACCACCGGACATCAAAGGGCCGACCTACAGTTATTGGCTCAACACCTCGACCGAGCCCGATGAAGACCGTGCAGCACTGATGTTGGGACGCGGCAATTTTCGGGTAGCGACTTCACGCGGTCATTTGACCGACATGGTCGATCTGGCACCCGGCAGCAGCCTGTTGGTAGTGGTCGATCATGGCGTTCGGGCGATCCCGGTACTCGGCACACCACAAGCCTGGCCACTCAGCGACCCTTGGTTGCCCTTCAGCAGTGAACCGTTGCAGGTCACGAAAACCCAGCTGATCTATCGCATGCCGACCAATAATCCCGAGTACCAGTTGGTGTTGATCAGTCCACGAACCGCATCGCACCTGCCCACGCTGTGGTGGTGGCTGGTACCGGCAAGCCTGCTACTGGGCTTGAGCATTGGCGGTTTGGTGTTTCTGCTGGCCCGCCAACGGCAATCGTTGGGCGGTGAGTTGCAGGGAGCCCTCAAGCGTGGCGAGTTACAGGTCCTGTATCAGCCGATCTTCGATCTCAAGAGCCGTAACTGTGTCGGTGCCGAAGCCTTATTGCGCTGGCGCCGGCCGGACGGCACGCTCACCAGCCCGGACTTGTTTATTCCCATGGCGGAAGACTCCGGGCAGATCCGTCAGATCACTGACTTCGTGTTGCAGCGATTGCTTGAACAGCTCGGTAAGTTACTTCGCGCCAACCCGCAGTTGTATATTTCGGTCAACCTGGCGGCCTGCGATGTCATGGTGCCGCGGGTTGGCCAGGTCATGGCAGGCTTGCTGGCCACGCACCGGGTCGCTGCGCGGCAGATCGCGTTTGAGGTGACTGAGCGGGGGTTGATCGATGTGGTGGTCGCACGGGAGAACCTGCAAGCGTTGCGCGATGCCGGGCATCAAGTGTTGATCGACGACTTTGGCACCGGTTATTGCAGCCTGGCTTACCTGCAAACCCTGCCAGTGGACTACCTGAAAATCGACAAGGCTTTCATTGATGCGCTGGGCCACGACGCCGCCAGCAGCGGCGTGGCGCCGCACATCATTCGCATGGCGCATGCCTTGCAGCTCAAGGTGATTGCCGAAGGTATCGAACATGAAGCCCAGGCCACGTTGTTGAGCAGTGAGGGAGTGAATTACGGCCAAGGCTGGTTGTTCGCCCATGCCTTGACTGCGGCGCAGTTCATTGAACTGATCACCCGAGGCCGTCGGTTGGCGTCACGGCGGCTGGATGACGAGGCGTGATCGCCCGTTAGAGGGGCAGTGCCATATAAAACTGAGTGCCCTGCCCCGGCCGGGAATACACGCCCATGCGACCGCCGTGCAGTTGCACGATCTCCTTGCACAGTGCCAGACCGAGCCCGGCGCCGCCCTTCTTGCGCCCGACCTGAACGAAGGGTTCGAAAATCCGCCCCTGCTGGCCGTAGGCGATGCCTTCGCCATTGTCCTCGACGCTGACAATCACCCGTTCGCCGTGCCGGCGAGCCTGCAGGCGTATCTGCCCATGGTGGCTGGTATGGCGCAGCGCGTTGTCGATCAGGTTGTCCAGCACCCGGTCGAGTTGCGCCTGATCGGCCTGCAGTCGCGGGAGTGGTGTGTGCACTTCCACCAGCAACTCGATGCTTTGCTCATTGGCCCGCTCGGCGAAACGCCCTTGTGCCTGTTCCAGCAGGTCATCGATGTTGCATGGCGTCAGGGTGAGTTTTTGTAGACCATTCTGATAGCGCGAGAAGTTCAGCAGGTCGTTGATCAACTGCATCAAACGCTGCATTTCCTCATTCACCGTGTTCAACAGGTCGGCTTCGCGAGAGTCCTCGGCAAAGTGCGCGCGCTCGCGGAACAGGCCGAAGGCCATGTGCATGCCGGTGACCGGTGTACGCAGCTCATGGGAGGCGCGCAGTACGAACTCACTGCGTACCCGCTCAAAGGCCCGTTGCTCGGTGACATCGTGCAGCACCATGACCGCGCCGAGGATATGCCCCTGGGGATGAATGACCGGCGTCAGGCTGTAGGTCAACAGCCGCGACTCGCCATCGACGTCGATGCTCAGGTCTTCAGGCGCACGCTCCAGTGTTCCGCCGCGCAGTACCGTTTGCAGTTGTTCATCGAGCTCCGGCCGTTGGAGCGCGGTGCCCAGGCCTTGGCCGAGGCGGCCTTCGTCCCAGCCCAACTGACGCTGTGCGACCGGATTAAGGTGCTCCAGATGGCCCTGACGATCAATCATCAGCAAACCGTCATCGATGCTGTCGAGCACGGCTTGCAAGCGTTGCTGACCCGCGAGCAGTTCATCGACATTGGTTGCCTGATGCTCACGCAAGGCTTCGGCCATGATCCCGAAGCGCCGGGTGAGTTGGGTCAGCTCCACCGCCGGGGAAATCGGCAGGGTGACATCGAAGTTACCCTGGCCGATGTTATCCGCGGCCTTGGCCAGTGCCTCGATCGGCTCACCGAAGCGCCGGGCGATGCCGTGAGCGGTGATGAAGCCGATGAACAGCACGGCCAACCCGACCAATCCGAGCAAGCCGGCAATCAGCAGCGCATGTTCGCGGGCATTGCGCTGGGTATCGTTGATGTTGTCCAGCGCCTGTTTGTGTTCGGCAATCAGGCCATTGCGCAGCACGTTGAACTTTTCGGTGAGGCTCCGATTGCCGGCGAGCTTGCCGGACGGTTCCTGCATGAGGCTGAAGGCTTTGAGAAAGGACAGGTAGTCCGTGCGGGCCTGCTCGAAGCCGTGATGCTCGCTATTGAAACCGTTTTCGTGCTCGATGCCTTGATCCAGCAGCTCGAAATAGCGCCGCTCAGAGGTTTCCAGTGCCTCAAGGTCGGGCTTTATGCTGAGCATGTTGATCAACTGATCGTCCAGTGTCTGGCGCAGTTTGAGTTCCAGGTCCAGGGTGATGAAGTTGTCGCGGATCAGCGCTTCCTGGTTACTGGCTATCTGCATCACGCTGACCAGCCCGAGTACCAGGCCGAGCAACGCCACGGTGATCAGTGCCGAGATACTCAGAAACAGCCGTGTGCGCAACTTCATCGCCAGCTTCATAAGGTGCTGCTCACAGGTTGTACTGTTTGCGTTTGCGGTACAGCGTCGAGGCGTCGATACCCAAGGTCTTGGCCGCTTGATCGAGGGTGCCGGCGCTGGCCAGTACCGCGCCGATGTGGGCTTTCTCCAATTCATCCAGACTTAGCGCCGCACCGATTCTGGGAGCGTTGCTGGTGGTTTGTTCAGTCATGCCCAAATGGCTGATCTCGACTCGCTCCTGTGGGCAAATGATGCTTGCTCGTTCGACCACGTTACGCAGTTCGCGGATGTTGCCTGGCCAGCGATAGCCGAGCAGCGCCTCGCGTGCTTCGTCGCTGAAGACACGAGCCGGCCGCGCGTATTCCTTGACGAAACGTGCCAGGAAGCGGTCGGCCAGGGCCAGGATGTCCTCGGCGCGTTCGCGTAGTGGCGGCAGGTGCAAGGTGATGACGTTCAGTCGGTAGAGCAGGTCTTCGCGGAAACGGCCGTCGCGGACCATGTCTTCGAGATTGAGATTGGTGGCGGCGAGGATTCGCACATCGGCGTGACGGGTCACCGGGTCGCCGACCCTTTCGTATTCCTTGTCCTGAATGAAGCGCAGCAGTTTGGGCTGCAAGGTCAGCGGGAAATCGCCGATCTCATCAAGAAACAATGTACCTCCGTCGGCCTGATTGACTCGGCCGAGGGTACTTTCGCTGGCACCGGTAAACGCCCCGCGACTGTGGCCAAAGAGTTCGCTTTCCATCAGCTCGGTTGTCAATGAGGGGCAGTTGATGGTGACGAAGGATTTCTTCGCGCGCTTGCTCCAGCCGTGAATGGCCCGGGCCAGTTCGCCTTTACCGGTACCGGATTCGCCGAGTATCAGAATGTTGGCATCGGTGCTGGCGACCTGGCGGGCGGTTTCCAGTACGACTTTCATCGCCGGGCTGTGGGAATCCAGGCCATCGTTGGGTTTGCGGACTTCACCTTCGAGGGCTTCAAGGCGTGCCGAGAGCTGGCGTACTTCCAGTTGTTTGGCGGTGGCCAGGCGCAATTGGTCGGGGCTGCAAGGTTTGACCAGATAGTCGGCGGCGCCGGCCTGGATCGCATCGACGGCGGTGTCCACGGCCGAGTGTGCGGTGATGATCACTACGCGCATCCAGGGTGCCTGCACACGCATTTGCGCCAGGACGTCGAGACCGTTGTCTTCGCCCAGACGCAGGTCAAGGAAGCACAGGTCGAAGACCTGTCGTTGCAACAAAGCGTCGGCCTGGGCCGCGCTGTTGGCGGTGGCGACGGTATAGCCTTCGTCTTCCAGGCAGTAGCGAAAGGTGCGCAGGATGGCGGATTCATCATCTACCAGCAGAATGCGGCCTTGATGCTCTTTGGCTGATTCCATTTTTCCTACGCTCCTTAAATGAATGCTCTTAATTTAGTCTCGGAAAAATCGGGCAAGTTGCATGGTTGATTCTGGGCGCTTCTCGTAAGAATGGGGTAGTTGTCTGTTCAAGCTTCTATTAACTATATGATTTTAATCTCTTTTATTTTTACAGCGACGGCCTTGGCGTTTTCCCGCCTCTTTTTCTGACATCCGTATCCCTTCATACATTCCAAAAATTTTCGATTTCGTGCAAATCGATCGTGCATTACGCACGATCTTCTGCGGACCATCGTGCAGGATGCGTCCGAATGCATTTTGTTAATCAAAATATCTATTTGATTTTATTTAACTTATTTCGGTGTGGGAGCTGGCATGCAGGCTGCAACGGTCTGGTTAAGCCGGGGCACTCAAGAAAGAGCGCCCCCTGACCAATAACCACCAGTGTGGGAGGAGTTTCAGGATGAATCGCCAACGTGCCGCCCAATTGCGGATCTCGCCACTGACTATCCAGCAAGGGATGTTTGCCGTGTTTGCCTTGTTGATCACCTTGATCGGCGGCCAGCAGTTCTTGCGCTGGGAACAAAGCCAGCAGTCAGAGGCCGCGATTGCGCCGGCTCATCACTTGACCCAAACCCATTTCAGCGCGGTCGGCAGTCGGCCTGCTGATGCAGCCTCAATGAGAATGATGAGTGTGGACCCGGCCGAACCTGGTGCCGTGACGCTGCGTCAGGATCGTTGGGTGTTCTAGGTAACAGACTTGGTGCGATGTTCATGTGCCGTGAATAGCTGCACCTCCAAATAGAAGCGTAAGGAGAATCACCATGTTGAGCTGGGCAATCACATTCTTGATTATTGCCATTGTCGCTGCAGTACTGGGCTTCGGTGGTATCGCGGGCACCGCCACGGGTATCGCCAAGATTCTCTTTGTCGTGTTCCTGGTGATGTTTGTTGCTTCATTTTTCTTTGGCCGTCGCGGTCGAGGCTGATCGTGGACGTTTGCTTGAAGACAGATCCGATCAGGTACCGGGTTTGAAAAACAAAGGAGGTCAGCAATGCCTCTTTCCTCTGCGCCCACCCGAGGACGGTGTGCGCATGACCAAGGGGCCGGGATGTTCTGATTGCTTCAGGATCGGAGTGACCTACGGGTACAGGGAGTGCCTGCGCAAGGGCCGGGTTAGGACAAGCAGCGCCGCGTATTTGACCGTCATTCATGACGTGACAAATCTGCGGCGCGCTTATATGTGCAAAGCGTTGACCTAGAGCTGCCAAACCATTCTTATCGCTACCCCTGCCGGCAAAAAAACAATCGGTGTTCTTCACAAAACATTTCGCAGTGTTTCCGGGTGACCGTATATCGAGAAATTTGGCGCTGATTTCTGCTCACTATTCACTACGGCTCGTAGGATTTTTCCCTGGTTTTTGTCCATATTCCGCTGCTCAAAAAACGATCAATCTCCTCTGCGATGGCCGGTTCACGGCACTTATGCCTGCCGAAATGTCGTATTCGAACCGGTTGGGACGGCGGTTTGCTTTGAAAAAACTCATGCCGATTCGGCATAGGGTAGGCGTTTACGGCATTAGACGTCGCTCCCGTGCATCGGAATAGTTGCGCCTTTTTTATCTGCCAGAGAGCCGTATTTACGCGCTCCGGGCGACCTTATCCGGGGGCAGATGCACAGACTTTTCCGCCATTGGGCGTTCCAGTTTGTGCATCTTCTCGAGTCCATTTATAAGAAAAGGGTAATGATATGAAGAAGGCAAAGCTGAGCCTCGCCTGGCAGATCCTCATCGGTCTGGTACTGGGCATTGCAATTGGTGCGTTGCTCAACCACTTCAGTGCGGAAAAAGCCTGGTGGATCAGTAACGTCCTGCAACCGGCGGGCGATATCTTTATCCGTCTGATCAAGATGATCGTGATCCCGATCGTGATCTCCTCGCTGGTCGTCGGCATTGCCGGTGTGGGCGATGCGAAGAAGCTCGGGCGCATTGGTCTCAAGACCATCATTTACTTCGAAATCGTCACCACCATCGCCATTCTGGTCGGCCTGGTGCTGGCCAACGTGTTCCACCCGGGTTCCGGCATCGACATGAGCACCCTGGGCACTGTGGATATTTCCAAGTACCAGGCGACCGCGGCCGAGGTTCAGCATGAGCACGCGTTCATCGAAACCATCCTCAACCTGATTCCGTCGAACATCTTTGCCGCCATGGCGCGTGGCGAGATGCTGCCGATCATCTTTTTCTCGGTGTTGTTCGGTCTTGGTCTGTCGAGCCTGCAATCGGACCTGCGCGAGCCGCTGGTGAAGATGTTCCAGGGCGTCTCGGAAAGCATGTTCAAGGTCACTCACATGATCATGAATTACGCCCCGATCGGCGTGTTCGCACTGATCGCAGTGACCGTTGCCAACTTCGGTTTCGCTTCCCTGCTGCCGCTGGCCAAACTGGTGATCCTGGTTTACGTCGCCATCCTGTTCTTCGCCTTCGTGGTGCTGGGCCTGATTGCTCGCCTGTTCGGTTTCTCGGTCATCAAGCTGATGCGCATCTTCAAGGATGAGCTGGTGCTGGCCTACTCCACCGCGAGTTCCGAAACCGTGCTGCCGCGCGTGATCGAGAAGATGGAAGCCTACGGTGCACCGAAAGCCATTTGCAGCTTCGTGGTGCCAACCGGTTACTCGTTCAACCTCGACGGTTCGACCCTGTACCAGAGCATCGCGGCGATCTTCATTGCCCAGCTGTACGGTATCGACCTGTCGATCAGCCAGCAGTTGCTGCTGGTACTGACGCTGATGGTCACCTCCAAAGGTATCGCCGGCGTGCCGGGCGTGTCGTTCGTGGTCCTGCTGGCAACGCTGGGCAGCGTCGGTATTCCATTGGAAGGCCTGGCGTTCATCGCCGGTGTCGACCGCATCATGGACATGGCCCGTACCGCACTGAACGTGATCGGCAACGCCTTGGCCGTACTGGTCGTCTCCCGTTGGGAAGGCATGTACGACGACGCCAAGGGCCAGCGCTACTGGAACTCCCTGCCGCACTGGCGCAGCAAAGAGAAGCTGCCGGCTGGCGAGACTTCCAGCAACTGATGCATAACCCTGTGGGAGCGAGCTTTTGTGGGAGCGAGCTTGCTCGCGATGACGGAGTAACAGCCAACATTGATGTCGACTGATACACCGCTATCGCGAGCAAGCTCGCTCCCACAATGGTCCCCCGCCAGCAATGCCAACAAACCCCGGAGAAATCCGGGGTTTGTCGTTTCTGCCCACCCCGCTATCATTCGCGGCATCTTCTGGGGGATTTGACTGATGCTCAATGGCCTGTGGCTTGGCTTTTTCATCGTGGCGGCCGTTTCGGCACTCGCGCAGTGGCTGATCGGCGGTAATGCCGGGATCTTCGCGACGATGGTGGAAAGCATCTTCGCCATGGCCAAGCTGTCGGTCGACGTGATGGTGTTGCTGTTCGGCACCCTGACCCTCTGGCTGGGCTTTCTGCGGATCGCTGAAAAAGCCGGGATCGTCGACTGGCTGGCCAAGGCGCTCGGACCGCTGTTCCTGCGCCTGATGCCCGAAGTGCCGGCGGGGCATCCGGCCATCGGCCTGATCACCCTCAACTTTGCTGCCAACACCCTGGGGCTCGACAATGCCGCTACGCCGATTGGTCTCAAGGCGATGCGTGCGTTGCAAGAGCTCAACCCCAGCACCACGGTCGCGAGCAATGCCCAAATCCTGTTCCTGGTGCTTAACGCCTCGTCCCTGACCCTGCTGCCCGTGACTATCTTCATGTACCGCGCCCAGCAAGGTGCGGCCGATCCGACGCTGGTGTTCCTGCCGATTTTGCTGGCGACCAGTTGTTCAACCATCGTCGGTCTGCTGTCGGTGGCATTCATGCAGCGTCTTCGGCTGTGGGACCCGGTGGTGCTGGCTTACCTGATTCCGGGTGCGCTGCTACTGGGTGGGTTCATGGCGCTGTTGACGGCGCTCTCAGCCACTGCTCTGGCGAGCCTGTCGTCGATCCTCGGTAACCTGACAATGTTCGGGTTGATCATGCTGTTTCTGGTGATTGGCGCGCTGCGCAAGGTCAAGGTCTACGAAGCATTCGTCGAAGGTGCCAAAGAAGGCTTTGATGTCGCCAAGAACCTGCTGCCGTATCTGGTCGCGATGCTCTGTGCGGTGGGCGTATTGCGAGCGTCCGGGGCGCTGGACTTCGGTCTGGACGGGATTCGCCATCTGGTGCAATGGGCTGGATGGGACACGCGTTTCGTCGATGCCCTGCCGACCGCGATGGTCAAACCGTTCTCCGGCAGCGCTGCGCGGGCGATGCTGATCGAAACCATGAAGACTCAAGGCGTCGACAGCTTCCCGGCGCTGGTGGCAGCGACTATTCAAGGCAGTACCGAACCCACGTTCTATGTGCTGGCGGTGTATTTCGGGGCGGTGGGTATTCAGCGTGCGCGGCATGCCGTGGGTTGCGCACTGCTGGCGGAGCTCGCGGGGGTGCTGGGGGCGATCGGGGTTTGCTACTGGTTCTTTGGCTGAGCCTGAACACGCGACCCTGTGGTGAGGGGGCTTGCCCCCGTTCGGGTGCGCAGCAGCCCTAAACCATTGATGTGGTGTGTCTGACGGAGTGCGATGACAGGTTTTGGGGCCGCTACGCGTCCCAACGGGGGCAAGCCCCCTCGCCACAGAGGCGGTGCTGGCTCAGGGCTTCATGGTCGCGGTCTTCTGCCCCTGCTCTACCGTCCATGCAATCACCTGCGCCGTGAGCGTATCGCTGGCCTGACCAAACCCGGTCACCACTGCAGGCACCTTCACATCGCTCAATGGCTGGCGCACTTCGAAGCGGCGACTGGCGAGGATCCGTTGGTCATTGCCACGCACCAACAGCGCATCCAGGCTAATGACCACTTGCGCGGTGTTGCCTTGATATTCCGTCTGGAACGCTTGCAGGTTCCCGCCCAATTCCAGATCCGTCTGCAAGTTGCTGTCGTCGGTGCTGAGCCGCTGTACGCGGCCGTCCTGTGCAAACCCGGCGAGCAGCCGATTGCGCAGCAGGATCGGCGTAGGATCGCTCCAGCGCGAAGCCTTGTAGCTGCTGATCAGATCGCCTTGAGGGATCACGGCGATTTTTGCACTGTTGAGTACATCGCTTGCCTGGGGTTTAGACAGGCGTAGTGACCAAGGCACCGAGTTGGCGTGCGTCGACGACGCGGCACTCGGCGCGGCAGGCAGGCGGTAGACATCCAGGGGGTCAGACTTGGGTAAAATCGAGCAGGCACTGGTCAGCGCGAAACTCGCCAACAGCGTGCAGTGAGCAAAGCTGCGGTAGACAGGTTTCATGGCGTGAACTCCTTATCCTTGTCGCCGCCCAGCAAGTAACCGCTGGGATTGGAATCCAGGCGACGCGAAATAGCGCGTAACGAGCTCAGGGTGTCACGCAACTCACGTATGGCCGGGGCCAGACTGTTGAGTCCCTGCATGCCGTTATTCAGCGCGTCCTGGTTGTCTGTCAGCAAGTTGTTGACGCTTGCTGTGGTCTGCTCCAGTGACTTCATAGCCTGCTCGGCACTGCCGAACATCTGTTTGCCCTGATCGTTGAGCAGGCCGTTGGCGTTGCGCATCAGTGCGGAAGTTTGTTCCAGGGTGCTGCTGGCCTGCTTGCCTACCGACGCCAGTTGCTGCATGGCCTGGCTAAGATCACCGCGCTGTTCGGCAATGCTTCCGGTGGTTTGCTCCAGATTCTCAAGGGTTTTGCTCAGGCGATCGACGTTTTCCGACGACATCATCTGGTTGGCGCTATGCAGTAACAGATTGACGCTGCTGATCAGGTCATCACTGTTGTTCAGCAACCGTGAGATGGGCGAAGGCGAAGCAACAATCTCCGGCAAATTACCGTCCTTGCCGCGCAGCTCGGGGCTTTGTGGCGTACCCCCGCTGAGCTGGATGATCGAGGTGCCGGTAATCCCGGTCAGCGCCAGTTTCGCCTGGGTGTCTTCCTTGATCGGGGTTTCGCCGCCCAGACGAATCCGTGCCAGTACCCGGCGCGGGTCTTTGGGGTCGAGGCGCAGACTCACTACATCGCCGACCTTGATCCCGCTGTACTGCACTGCACTGCCTTTGGACAGACCGCTGACCGCCTCGTTGAAGACGACTTCATAATCCTTGAACTCGCTGTCGACGCTGGACTTGGCCAGCCACAGGCCGAACAGTAACGCACCGGCCACTACCAATACGGTGAACAGGCCGATCAATACATGGTGGGCTCGGGTTTCCATGTCATACCTCGTTGAGCTGTGAAGCGGCCGAAAGCGCCGCGCGGCCGCGTGGGCCGTGGAAGTATTCGTGAATCCACGCGTCGTTGGTTTCCGACACTGTGTCGATGGCGTCGGCCACCAGTACTTTTTTCTGCGCCAGCACCGCGACCCGGTCGGTGATGGTGTACAGCGTATCGAGGTCGTGGGTGACCAGGAAAACACTCAGCCCCAACGCATCACGCAACGTCAGGATCAACTGATCGAACGCCGCGGCGCCGATCGGATCGAGGCCGGCGGTCGGCTCATCGAGGAACAGGATGTCCGGGTCCAGTGCCAAGGCGCGGGCCAGCGCCGCGCGTTTGATCATGCCGCCGGACAGCGAGGCCGGGTACTTGTCGGCAGCCGACAGCGGCAGACCGGCCAAGGCCAGCTTAACCGCTGCCAGATGCTCGGCGTCGTCGCGACTCAGACCAGCGTGCTCGATCAATGGCAAGGCGACGTTTTCGGTCACGGTCAACGAAGAGAACAACGCGCCCTTCTGAAACAACACGCCGAAGCGTCGCTCGACCATTGAGCGTTCATGCTCCGTCAGGCTCGGCAGGTTCTTGCCAAACACCTTCACCATGCCCTCGCTGGGCTGGCGCAGGCCAACGATGCTGCGCAGCAACACCGATTTGCCGCTGCCGGAACCGCCGACCACAGCGAGAATCTCGCCCTTGTACAAATCCAGGTCGAGGTTTTCGTGCACGCTCTGGCGGCCGAAGCGATTGCACAGCCCACGGACTTCGATCACCGCCTCAGAGGGCGCACGGGGTAAACGACTCACCAGCCCATCTCCATAAAGAACAACGCGGCCACCGCATCAAGCACGATCACCACGAAAATTGACTGCACCACGCTGGACGTGGTGTGGGCGCCAACGGATTCAGCGCTGCCACTGACCTTGAAGCCCTCCAGACAACCGATGGAGGCGATCAGAAAGGCGAAGATTGGTGCTTTGACCATGCCGACCAGAAAATGTTGAACGCCGATGTCCGATTGCAGCAAAGAGAGGAACATTGCTGGCGAGATGCCCAGCGATATCGCACAGACCACCCCGCCACCGACAATCCCCGAGAGCATCGCCAGAAAGGTCAGCATCGGCAGCGCTACCAGCAACGCCAGCACCCGCGGCACCACCAGCAGTTCCATCGGATCGAGGCCCAAGGTGCGGATTGCGTCGATTTCTTCGTTGGCTTTCATCGAGCCGATTTGCGCGGTAAAGGCACTGGCAGTACGCCCAGCCATCAGGATGGCGGTTAGCAACACACCAAATTCACGCAGGAACGAGAACGCCACCAGGTCCACGGTAAAAATGCTCGCACCAAAACTGGAGAGCACCGTGGCACCGAGGAAGGCCACCACTGCACCCACCATGAAGGTCAGCAAGGCGACGATGGGCGCGGCGTCGAGGCCGGTTTGTTCGATGTGCGCGACCATCGGCGTGATCCGCCAGCGCTTGGGGCGAAACAGACTGCGAGCGATGGTTTCCAGGATCAGTCCGACAAAACCCAACAGTTGCAGCGTGTCCTGCCAGATTGCATCCACAGCGCACCCGATGCGGGTCAGCAGTTGAATGCCGACACTGATTTCGGGCTCTTTGACGGGGACACAGAAGTCGGTCAGCGAGCAATAGACCGTTTGCAGCAGCGCACGGTCGGCTGCGGACAGGCTGCAGTCGGGGTGTTCGGCGGACTTGCCGAGGCGCTCGGCACCGAGCAGCTCGACCAGCAGCGATGCGCCGGCGGTGTCGAGTGCGCCGAGGCCGTTGAGGTCGATAGGGGTTCGGTCGTCGTACTGACCTTTGAGGGTGTTGCTCAGGCGTTTGAGGTCGGCGTAATGGACAAGCGTCCAGTCACCCGTGACCCGCAACCGCGCAGGGGTGTTCGAAGTATCGAGTTGGGCACTGCCGGCAATCGTGCTGCTCATAATCTCCGTGCTTGTTCGACTGATACGCAGTGCTACGTAATAGCACGATCCCGGTTACTTTGCCTCGCTCGGCGTCGTGCCGTTTTGACCTGTGTCGGTCACATCGAAGCGCAGTACGCCGATCACCTGACCGTCTTCGGTCAGTACCCGAACTTGCCAGTCGCCCACCGGGTTGCCGGGGAAGTTCTGTTTATGGGTCCAGGCCCGGTAGCCTTCCTTGCGCCCGCCGTGGATATCCAGTGCGATGCGGTCGACCTCTTGGCCGTTGAACTGCCAGACGTGATAAATCCGCTCGTCGAGCCCGCGCGGTGCATTGATCGCGGTGTAGGCGTACAGGCCATCGGAGCGCAGCTGGGCGACGCTGACTTCATTGTGGCTGTCGCCGGGTGTACGGTCTTGTAGTTGTGTGCTGATTGCCACTTGCGTCATCCACAAAGTGGCCGGCGGCACCCAGGAGCGCAGCAACCAGCCGGCGCAGCCGATGGCCAGGGTGATGCTGAGCACGCTCAGGGCGCCGCGGATCGTGCGAATCGGAAAGATCGACGCCAGGCTTGGAAAAGACAGCAGCATCGCGGTGCCAAGAGCCAGTTTGAAACTCTGAGCGGTGGTCAGGTTCAGGATGATCGGCAATGCGGTCAGCAGCGCGGCAAACAGCGTCAGCGTATGCATCGCCAGGAACAGCCAGCGGCGCGGCGCCAGCCATTTGTAATACAGCGGGTCGGTGATCGAAACCAGCGCCGCCGCTCCGAGCAATCCGGTGAACACCAGTTGCCCACTGTTCCAGGTGGTGGTGATGAAAAAGAACGGCAAGACGAAGAACAGACTCTCCTGATGAATCATCTGTGTCGCATAGCGCAACAACGGCTGCGGGATCTCACGCTTGAAGACCTTGGCGAACAGCTCCGTCAGGCTGTTTTCCAGCATCAGCCAGAGCCAGCTGATCAGCATGATGGCCGCAATCCAGGTCGCCAGGCTTTGCTGGCGGTCGACCAGAATGAAACTGCAGACCCCCGAGATGAAGCCACCGAGCGCAATGACCCCGGGGTAGCGCTTCATCAGTTCGAGGATGCGCAGTACGTAACGGGTCAGGATAGGCATTCGGTAGTTCGCAATGGTCGTGGGAAAAAACCCCGACAGGATAACGCTGGCACTCTGATGTTGCGAGAAAGCTTGGTGTGCGAAAAAGATCGCAGCCTGCGGCAGCTCCTACGTCGACCTCTTATCGACGACGCAAACGCCAGCCCATCAGTCCCAGCGCCATCAACCCCAACACCCCGCCCAGCAACCACAGCACCTCGTCATAACTGAACAGCGGTTTCTCGATGCGTATGTAAACCTGTCGTTCGAGCAGTTTGTGCAGGGTCTGGTTGGCCTGGTCCAGAGTGACTGTTTGCAGGCGTATGGCCGGGTCGTCGAAATGTCCGTCCTCATAGTCACCAATGGCACTCCAGTAGTAGTCGGCCAGCCCGCTGTTGCCTTGCACGGCCCAGGCCTGTCGAGCGATGGCGACCTGTTTCAGGCGTTCAAAGCCTGCGGGGTCGAGGCCATTCTTGAGCAGATCGGTTTTCAGATCATCGAGTACCTGCTGCGCTTGTGGCAGATCATCGCGCTCCAGATCGGCGTTCAGGCTGAGGAAACCGACACCGCCGAACACTTCACGTTCGGCCCAGGGGCCGTAGGACAATCCATGTGCCAGGCGCAACTGACGATAAAGCGCCCAGTCGAGGTAGTCCTTGAGCAGGTCGTACGTTTCATCGTACTGATCATCCATAGCCGGTTCCGGGAACAGCCAGTGCAGTTTGGCGCCACCCCCCACCCAGCCCTGGATCAGATTGCGCTCGGCTAGCGCCGGGTGCTGGATGTCCGGCAGTGGTAAATGCTCGGTGGGATCAATGGCTTCGAGCTGGCCATAGGTACGCTCCAGGTAGGCCGGCAGCAGGCGATCAAGCTCACCGACAATAATCAGCGTCATGTTGTTCGGTGCGTACCACTCCTTGCGGACCTTCTCCAATTGTTCTCGGGTCAGGTGCTCTACCTGGGCACGCTCCGAGCACTTCAGGCCCAGCTCCACGGCCAGCTGATTGCTCGCCGTGTGGCCCAGGTCCTGGCGGTCGAGCCAGCGCTGCAAGTGAGAGTAATGGCCGCCATCTTCGCGTTCGACCACCTGTTTGGCCGCGCTGATTGCGTTGTCGTCGAGTCGGGTCTGGGTCAGTAGGGCCAGCAACAGGTCGAGGACTTTGCGTTGATTCTTTGCCGGAGCTTCGATGACGAACGTGGTGTCGGCGTTACTGGTGTAGGCGTTCCATTCACCACCCAGTGCCTGCATGCGCTCCTCGAGCCCGCCTTCGCCGCTCGCGTCGACGCCGCTGAACAGCAAATGCTCAAGTAGGTGTGGCAGCTCTTTGTCGGCGCAGGCAAAGTCGTCGAGGCCAACGCCCACCACTAGACGAATCGCCACATGCCCGCGTTCGCTGCCGGGCTTGAGCAGTAATTGCAAGCCGTTGGGTAGCGTATAACCCTCGACCTGAAAGCGATCCAGCGCAAATGAGCAGGTGGAACTCAATAGCAGGCACGCGAACAACAGACAACGCATAACAACCTTCCTGGCGGGTCAATGCGGGCAAAAGGATTTGCCTTCAACCTTCTAAGTGACTTCTTTCAACGCTGGACGTTCAGGGTGAATGGGTGATGTCAGCCGTATCGTCGGCAGCCAATGTACCGGTTTCGGTGGTTTCGAGGACCACATAGGCGCTGCCACAGAACAGCGAGTTCAAGCGTCTCATGTCGGCGATCAGCTCCAGGTGCAGCGAGCTGGTTTCGAGGCTTTGCACGACCTTACGGTGCAAGCGGCTGACATGGGCATGAGCCAAGCGTCTCTCCTGCGCGCGGAAGCGACGTTTCTCGCGCAGCAGTTGCCGGGCGCTTTCCTTGTCGGCACTCAGAAACACCGACAGCCCCAGACGCAGGTTGGCGATCAACTGATGGTGCAATCCCGCCAGCTCTTCCAGGCCGACGTCGGAAAAGGAGCGGCGTTGCGAGGTCTTCTGCTGCTGGACCTTGCGCAGCATGCGTTCGATCAGGTCAGAGGCGAGTTTCAGATTGATCGCCAGTTCGATGATCTCTGCCCAGCGCCGACTGTCCTGGTCGCTGAGGTCTTCGCGGGGCATCTGCGCCAGATAGAGTTTGATCGCGCTGCAGAGTACTTCGACGTCATCGCTCAGTCGGCGCATTTCCTGAGTGACGGCGGTTTGCTTGCCACGCAGTACATCGAGCATGGCTTCGAGCATGTTGTCGATCAGGTCGCCGATGCGCAGGGTTTCCCGGGCGGCGTTGGCCAAGGCCAGGCTCGGTGTGACGAGGGCTGTCGGGTCCAGATGGCGCGGCTTGGCCAGACCGTTGATTTCCGGGCGTTCCGGCAGCAGCCAGGCACAAATTCTGGCCATCGGGCCGACGCTGGGCAACAGCATCAGGCAACGCACCGTGTTGTAGAGCAGATGAAAGCCGATCACCAGGCCTTGCGGGCGGTAATCGAGGCTGTCCATCCAGTGCACCAGCGGGCCGAGCACCGGAATGATCAGCAGCAGGCCGATTATCTTGTAGAGCAGGCTGCCCAGCGCCACCTGACGTCCGGCCGCGTTCTGCATGCTGGTGCTGAGAAATGCCAGGACACCGCTGCCGATGTTGGCGCCGATCACCAGGCCGATGGCCACCGGCAGGCTGATCACTCCGGCACCGGCAAGGGTTGCAGTGAGCAGGACAGCGGCCAGACTGGAGTAGGAAATCATCGCGAACAGCGCACCGACAAGGGCGTCGAGCAGGATGTCGCCCGTCAGTGAGGCAAACAGCACTTTGACGCCGTGAGCGTGGGTTATCGGATTGGCCGCTTCGACGATCAGTTGCAGTGCGAGAATAATCAGCCCCAGACCGATGCCGACCCGGCCAAGCTGGCCTGCCCTCGTCTGCTTGCGTGAGAGAAAGAAAATCACCCCGAGGAAAATCAGCAGCGGCGACAGCCACGACAAATCCAGCGTCAGGACCCGCGCCATCAGTGCGGTCCCGACGTCGGCACCGAGCATGGTTGCCAGTGCGGGCGTCAGTGCCATCAAACCCTGGCCGACAAATGAGGTCACCAGCATCGCCGTGGCGTTGCTGCTCTGGACCATCGCGGTGACGAGAATCCCGGCGATAAAGGCCAGCCAGCGTTTGGACATGTTCTGGCCAATGACATGGCGCAGGTTTGAGCCGTAGACCCGCAGGATGCCGGTTCGGACGATGTGCGTGCCCCAAATAAGCAAGGCGACGGCGGACAGTAGATTGAGCAGGGTCAGCATACTGGGCCCCCTGAATGGACAGCGCCCCAGTGGGGCAAGTTGACGATGCCGCGCGACGTTCTACGTTCTGTATTTAAGCTGTAGTTGGCTAACGGTCCGGGCGCCAGCATCGCATAGCTAAAGAGTCGATTGAAACAAAACTGTCATGAAAACAGTTTCAAGCGGGCGTGAAAAAGGGGCTCGAAAGCCCCTTCTTCTTCAGTGCATTTGAGTTATTGACCCGGGATATCCTTGCGCAGTTTCACCGGCTCCTGCTGTTTCTTCTTTTTCGCGATCACGGTGCGCATCTTGATGTTGATCGCTTCCACGGCCAGCGAGAACGCCATGGCGAAGTAGACATAGCCTTTGGGTACATGCACGCCGAAGGCTTCGGCGATCAGCACGGTACCCACCACCAGCAGGAACGACAGCGCGAGCATTTTCAGCGACGGATGCTTGTCGATGAACGCGCTGATCATGCCCGAGGCCATCATCATCACCAGTACTGCAACGATGATCGCGGCAACCATGACCGGAACATGGGACACCATGCCGACCGCGGTGATCACCGAGTCCAGAGAGAACACGATGTCGATGATCGCGATCTGGATGATGGTGTAGAGGAAATTACCGCCCTTGCCGCCTGGCTCGTCGGAAGTTTCGTCTTCACCTTCCAGTGCGTGAAACATCTCCTGGGAGCTTTTCCACAGCAGGAACAGGCCACCGAAGAACAGGATCAGGTCTCGCCCGGAAATACCCTGACCGAAGACCACGAACAAGTCGGCGGTCAGACGCATGACCCAGGTGATCGATAGCAGCAGCAGGATCCGCGTGATCATGGCCAGCGCCAGACCGAAGATCCGGGTGCGCGCCTGCATGTGCTTGGGCATGCGGCTGACGAGGATCGAGATCATGATGATGTTATCGATGCCCAGAACGATTTCCAGGGCGGTCAGCGTGAAGAAGGCAACCCAGATTTCAGGGTTGGTCAGCCATTCCATGTGTATTCCTTTGAGCGAGTGTTAAACCACGACGCCAGCACTTGGCTGGCGGCACGGTGAGTTGATGCCGTTACAAGGTGCTGAACAGCGGGAAAATCCCCATCAGCAATGCAGCGACGAGTATGCACATGCAAACCAGTACTGCCCACTTCAGGGTAAAGCGTTGATGATCACCGAACTCGATCCCGGCCAGGGCTACCAGCAAGTAGGTGGAGGGTACCAGCGGGCTCAGCAAGTGGACGGGTTGACCGACGATCGAGGCACGAGCCATTTCCACCGCGGTGATGCCGTAGTGACTGGCGGCTTCGGCCAGAACCGGCAACACGCCGTAATAAAATGCGTCGTTGGACATGAAGAAGGTGAACGGCATGCTCGCCAGTGCAGTGATCACAGCCAGGTAAGGACCGAGGAAATCCGGGATCACGGCCAGCAGGCTTTTCGACATGGCATCGACCATGCCGGTGCCGGACAGGATGCCGGTGAAGATACCGGCGGCGAAAATCAGCCCGACCACCGACAACACGCTACCGGCGTGGGCCGCAACGCGATCTTTCTGCTGTTGCAGGCAGGGGTAGTTGACGATCATCGCGATACTGAACGCGACCATGAACAACACCGGCAGTGGCAGCAAGCCGGCGATCAAGGCACACATCAGGGCCAGGGTCAGGGCACCGTTGAACCAGATCAGCTTCGGACGACGAGCATCCGGGAACTGCGAAACGCTGATTTCACTGTGGTCGATTTCGTCGCCGATCAGGTGCAATTCACCCAGGCGCGCACGTTCACGTTTACCGTACAGGTAGGCAATCGCCAGGATTGCCACCACGCCAGCGAGCATGGCGGGGATCATCGGCACGAAGATGTCCGACGGGTCGACATGCAGCGCACTGGCGGCACGCGCAGTCGGGCCGCCCCACGGGGTCATGTTCATTACGCCACCGGCGAGGATGATCAGGCCGGCCATGATCCGCGGGCTCATGCCGATGCGGCTGTACAGCGGCAGCATGGCGGCCACGCAGATCATGTAAGTCGTGGCGCCGTCACCGTCCATGGACACCACCAGGGCCAGCACAGCGGTGCCGATGGAAACCTTCAACGGGTCGCCCTTGACCAGTTTGAGGATCTTGCGCACGGCCGGATCAAACAGGCCGGAGTCGATCATCAGGGCGAAATAGAGGATGGCGAACATCAGCATCACCCCGGTCGGGGCCAGCTTGGTGATGCCTTCGAGCATCATCGGGCCGATCTTCGGGGCAAAACCACCGAACAGGGCGAACAGGATCGGAACGATGATCAGGGCGATCAGCGCCGACAGGCGCTTGGTCATGATCAGGTACATGAACGTGATGACCATGGCGAAGCCAAGGAAAGTCAGCATGGGAATACTCCAGACGTAGCGCGGCTAGGGAATGGCAAACCGGATGGGGTCAGCGCAGAACGGGAAGCACGAGGCATACGGGGGGAGTCGGGGCAAACAGGCGGGTACGAGCGGACATCAGAATCACCATTGTTGTTGTTAATTGGGCCAGGCGAACGTTGCGATATTCGTTTGGCCAACCGGTCTGTTGCCGGCAGTGCGGGCGATCCTAATGGGCAAACCTTTCAGCCAGCTTTCGCTGGGCAAACACCGGACGAGATGTTCGAGGTGGTGTGACGCGGCCTGAAGTAGTGGCCAGTACCGCGGTTTGACGGCCTTAAATATGAGGAAGGGAAAATCGGAATGAGCGATCTTTTGACTTAAGGCAACTCCAACCCGCCGGCCGCCTTATGCAACGCTCGCAAATGCTCACCCAATTGCTTGATGTTGGCCTCATTCGCGGCGATCTCGGCGGCTCGGGCTGGCTCAAGCAGCGCCCTGACCTCTTTGTCCAGATCACCGGTCAACACCTGTAATTTCTTCTGTCGCGTACTGCTTTCCGACTCCAGGCGTTTCCATTCATTGGGTTGTGGAAGGCCGTAGCCACCTCTGTCGAGTAGTTCAGCCGGACGGCTGAGGAAACCACTGTTGACGAGAATCTGTTTCAAGGTCTGATTGGCCTGGTCCATGCCGCCGTTTTTCAATTCGCGGGCATCCAGGTAGCGTTGTTTCACCTCATTCTGGGCAAGCAACAATTGCTGGCGGAAACTCGCCTGCTCCAGCAACAACAATGCAGCGCTGGTGCGCAGGTCAGCCTGCTGAAACCACGGACGACGTTCTGCAGCAGTCAGCGTCATCCAGTCTTCAACTTTGTCCTGTTTGATCGGCAGGTGCTTTTTCAGCACCTCGAACATCGCTTGATAGCGATCGCGGAACGAGTCGAATCGATAACCCAGGCGCAAAGCCTCGCGCGGATTGTCGAGCACGCTGGTATCCGCCAGTCCGCGGGACTTAAGCATTTCCAGCAAGCCGTTGGGCATGATGCTGTCCATGCCGACCAGCTGTGGATTGTTACTGCCACTGCGCAACAGCTTCAGGCTCTCGACCGCGCAGTTGTTGGACAGGAAGTAATAGTTGCCGTCGTAGCTCCAATGCATCTCGGCGGCGTGTTCGACCAGTTCTCCAATTTCACTGCGCGACAGATTGAGTGGCACCGAGGCCAGGCTGCGCAGTTCGGTCTTGGTGTATTCGTCGATGACTTGCGACAGCGGCAACACGAAGAGTCGCGATGGATACTTACCGACCAGACCATCCCAGCTCGACAGTTGTACGTCGCCAACAAAGGCGCGGTAGGACAGCACCAGGGAATATTCCAGGTCCAGTCGGCAGTCCGGTCCGCGTGGGCGACCGGGCGCGCAGATTACCAGCCGCAACATGCTGTGACCCCAGCGGCTGACCAGATTCTGATTGGCTTCGGCCAGCAGATAGTCGACGGAGTAGACCCTTTCCGGATCGACCTGGCCCAGCGGTTGTTTGGCGAAGTCGTTGCCCGCGTTCAGGAAGGCGAAGGATTGGGCGCAGTTGTTCTTGGCCGGTGGAGCCCAGCCGAAGTGTTCCTGGTAATAACGGTACAGCGCCGGGCGTCGGCAGGCGTAGCTCGGGTCGAGGAGGAAGTACTCCATGTTGACCGCGACAAATTCCTTGGGGCTGCTCGTCTCGTAGAGGTCCGGGCTGCGGACAATTTGCCGGTTGTGCTGTTCGCGTTCACCGCGTCGGCCGACGTATTGCGGCCAGCCGGCAAGGTCCAGCAGGCGCGGATCGTCACTCAAGGTGAAACGACGGTCAGTCTGGCCACGGCATTGATCGGGAAGGCCGACCAGGCCTGAACTGTTGCTCTGTCGCGTACAGCGTTGGATCTGCAAACGCTCGGCACTTGTCCATAAGCGCGCACGGTCATAAATGTGCGTGAGTTCATGCAGCACCGTGGCGAGCATTTCGCGGCGAACGGTGCCGTGGGGGCGATTGGTTTTTTTCGTCGCGGCGCTGCCGTCGGTGAGGCTGGCCAGCAGGTTGCGATTGAGGTCCACCTCTGACACCAGGGACGCCTCTCCGTAGGCGTTACCGGGCATTGCGTCGGTCCAGCCAACATCAATCCGGCGGTCCAGTTGCTCGATGAAACGCGGCGGCAATGCCTGCATCGCTTCATCCAGCAGTGCCTGGCTGGCCTGCTGTTCTGCCGGGCTCAGACCGTCGGTCTTGAGGCGTAGTTGCAGGCTGGCCTGAGCCGTGCTGCAAAGCAGCAATACGGCCCCGGCCATCAGCCAGGCGGCTAGTGTCTTCACAGTGCGAGTATGGCTTCGGCGAGGACTTGATCGCTGGCGTCGCGGGCTTCCGGCACGCGGGTGCGCAAGGTGTCGAAGGCAGCTTCCAGGTGTGCACCACGGATATCGCCATTGCTGGCGACGAAACTGGCCGCGTCATCATGGGCTTCGCGCACGACTTTCAGGTCACGAATCGAGGTGGTGGTGTCGGAGGTGAAATCGAGGGTGCGCTGAGAGGCGCGGATAATCATGTTACTGGTGGCTTCCAGGGTATGTGCCTGGGCCACATCGGCCAATAACAGCAGGCCAAGGGTGGCAGCAATCAGCGGGCTACGCATGGAACGACTCCGGAAAAACAGGGTAACTATTGGACGAGAATTGCCTGTGCCAGTTCAAGGTCGCTGGCATGAAGTTTTGGCTGGGTCTGGCGCAGGTAAACCAGGGCGGACTCCAGTTGCGCTCCTCGCAGTTGACCGTCACTGGCAATGAACGCCGCCGCATCATCGTGGGCTGCGAGTAGCAGTTTATGGTCGAAGGGCGCGGAGGTCACCTTGCTTGTCACATAAGTGGTGACGACGAGGTTCTGCGTGGACAGGTCCAGGGCGTGGGCCGGGTTGGTCCAGCAGGCGGTGATAAACAGGGATGTGATAAATGGTTTTGAAAGAAAATGCATGAGGCTCGACGGTTGGAAACGAGTCCCAAGGCTAGCGCAATGCCCGGACCAGAGCCAGCGCTGAGGAAACGGGGCCCAATGTGAGAGCCCCGTTTTCTGACGTTGATCAGATCGCCAGAATGGCTTGAGCCAGCTGTGCGTCAGTGGCTTTCAGCTGTGGCGCCTGTGTGTGGATGTAGTCGAGAGCACTTTCCAGGCGTACGCCACGGATGGCGCCTTCGCTGGCCACGAAGCTGGCAGCGTCGTCACGGGCGGCGCGAACGATCTTCTTGTCCCGCAGCGAAGAGGAGAGATTGGTTGTGGCGTCGGAGCTGTCCTTGAGTGCACCGACGACAGTGTCAGTGGTGATAATGAAGCTGGAGGCATGCGAATTGGCAGCCACGGCCAGCAGTGCTGCAGCGCTGAGCAGGCGAAGACGGGACATGGGGTAACTCCTGTGAATAAACCATAAATAGTGACGCCAAGGATAACGTCGGGCAGCCACTGCGTGATGCGTAACATCTGAGGGACCAGATGTACCCTGCGCAGGGCTCGCCACGTTGTCTTCGGATATTAGGCCGTTGTTCAACCGTTCGAATAGCCCTGTCATCCCATCTAGACACGGTTAGCGCCAAAAAGGTTTGTCCAGTTCGACCAGTCGATCTGAATGGCTGATACCTATGTCAGACAGCTGCTGTTCATTAAGTTGCGCGAGCAGGCGGCGGGTGCGTGCTTTTTCCATGCTTTGTCCCGTAGCGGCGATCAGCCGGGCCATAAGCTTGAGTAAAGAAGGCTTGCGAGTAGGCGGAACATCAAGCAACCGATTCATGGTGTATTCCTCGCGAACAGGCTGATAGAGCAGCCTTGGGACACCATGTTGGGCGTTTCACCGTCGCTGGGACAGCTACACCAGTATTAAATTGTACTGGTTCAGTTATGTATTTATTGAAACTGTACCTGTTATGCGACTGCCCTTCTGTACCCGCCGTTTTTCAGCCCTGAAACAACAAAACCCGTCGTGGTTTCCCACGACGGGTTTTGTGTGTGCAATTCGGGGTGCTGGCGGTGGACCCGGTGGGTCAGGGCCAGCGACGCTAACTTAGCGCCAGAACGGCTTGCTCAGCTCTTCGTAGCGTTGTGCTTCGCTAATCCCTGCGTCAGCCAGCAGACGCGAATCCAGGCGAGCCAGTTGATGGCGGCTGGAGATGCGGCGCTGCCACAGCATCAGGTTGGCGATAACGCGAAGAGGCATGGAAGCCTGGGTTTTTACAGCGTTGTCTTCGAAGAACATTTCGGAACTGAGTGTACGTTCCATGGTTGACATCCTTCCGCTTATGGCGGGATTAGGTAGTGGTTTAACTGATGCCAATGATCCTCTCGTTTGGCCAGTCTCTCTAGATACAGTTCACCTGTATTGTGAGGGACCAGTTAACTGTTAATAGGTGCTGTACTGCTCGAAAACGAGGCAACTGTACCTGTCTGCACTTTAGTGGTGCATTTATAAGTGTTTGGCTCGGAAGTGTGGGCAATTACGGTAGGAAATGACCGGTACAGCAGTACAGTTTTTGAAGAATGTTGGATTGGCGATGGCAAACTGACGAAATTGTGTTTGCGTCAGCTGCCATCTGTACCAATCACACGGCGAGCATTCTGCCGGTTTCTTCCAGGTTGATGTGCCAGCTGAGGGCATCGCGCAGGATGTGCGGGGTGTGTCCGCCGATGGTGCAGGCCGCCTCGAAGTAAGCATTCAGCGCTTCGCGGTAGTCCGGGTGCACGCAGTTGTCGATAACCACCCGCGCCCGCTCCCGTGGCGCCAGGCCCCGTAAATCGGCAAGGCCGATCTCGGTCACGAGGATGTCGACGTCATGCTCGGTGTGGTCAACGTGACTGACCATCGGCACCACACTGGAAATCGCCCTACCCTTGGCAATCGACTTGGTGACAAAGATCGCCAGGTGCGCGTTACGGGCAAAGTCGCCGGAACCACCAATGCCGTTCATCATCCGTGTGCCGCAGACGTGGGTGGAGTTGACGTTGCCGTACAGATCAAACTCCAGCGCGGTATTGATGCCGATGATGCCCAGGCGACGAACCACTTCAGGGTGGTTGGAGATCTCCTGCGGGCGCAGCACCAGCTTGTCCTTATAACGCGCAAGATCGCCAAACACATCCGCATTGCGCCGGCTCGACAGGGTGATCGAGCTGCCCGAGGCGAAGCTTAGTTTTCCGGCGTCGATCAGGTCGAAGGTCGAGTCCTGCAGGACTTCGGAGTACATGGTCAGGTCTTCGAACGGTGAGTCGATCAGGCCGCACATCACCGAGTTGGCGATGCTGCCGATACCGGCCTGCAGCGGGCCGAGCTTGTTGGTCATGCGCCCGGCAGCCACTTCCTGCTTGAAGAAGTCGATCAGGTGGTCGGCAATGGCCTGGGTGTCGTTGTCCGGCGGCAGCACCGTGGACGGCGAGTCGGACTGGTTGGTGATGACGATGGCGACGATCTTTTCCGGCGGTATCGGGATCGCGGTGCTGCCGATGCGGTCGTCGACCTTGACCAGCGGAATAGGCGTGCGGGTCGGGCGGTAGGTCGGGATATAGATGTCGTGCAGACCTTCCAGATTCGGGTTGTGCGCCAGATTGATCTCGACGATCACGTGCTTGGCGAAGATCGCGAAGCTGGCCGAGTTACCGACCGAGGTGGTTGGCACGATGTGCCCCTGTTCAGTGATCGCCACGGCTTCAATCACCGCGATGTCCGGCAGCTTGAGTTGCTGGTTGCGCAGTTGTTCCACGGTTTCCGACAGGTGCTGGTCGATGAACATCACCTCGCCGGCGTTGATCGCCTTGCGCAGGGTGCTGTCGACCTGAAACGGCATACGGCGGGCCAGCACACCGGCTTCGGTCAGCTGTTTGTCGAGGTCGTTGCCCAGGCTGGCGCCGGTCATCAGGCTGATTTTCAGCGGTGTGACCTTGGCGCGTTCGGCCAGTGCGTGGGGCACGGCTTTGGCTTCGCCGGCGCGGGTGAACCCGCTCATGCCGACGGTCATGCCGTCCTGAATCAGAGCGGCAGCGTCAGCGGCGCTCATTACCTTATCCAACAACGAAGGCAAGCGGATACGATCACGGTACATGGATTGTTATCTCGGGCAACGGAAGCAAGATACGCAGTCTAGTGATTTCAAAAAAAATCGCCCCGCGACCATGGTCGAATGCTGGCCACTGATTTAGAGCCTTTGGTCGGTTTTCCGCAGTTAATCTTGTGTGCAATAAAAAACCCCAGCCTACAAAGGCCGGGGTTTTCGGTATTGCGGTTTGAGCAGTCTTTACTCGACGGCTTTAACCATGTCTTCGATGACTTTCTTAGCATCGCCGAAGACCATCATGGTTTTGTCCAGATAGAACAGTTCGTTGTCCAGACCGGCATAACCGCTGGCCATCGAGCGCTTGTTGACGATGATGGTCTTGGCCTTGAAGGCTTCGAGAATCGGCATGCCGGCGATTGGCGATTTAGGGTCGTTCTTCGCTGCCGGGTTGACCACGTCGTTGGCGCCGAGCACCAGTACCACGTCGGCCTGGCCGAACTCGGAGTTGATGTCTTCCATCTCGAACACCTGATCGTAAGGCACCTCAGCCTCGGCCAGCAGCACGTTCATGTGGCCGGGCATCCGACCGGCTACCGGGTGGATCGCATACTTCACAGTCACGCCACGGTGGGTCAGCTTCTCGGTCAGCTCTTTAAGCGCGTGCTGTGCTCGTGCTACCGCCAGGCCGTAGCCTGGAACGATGATCACGGTGTCGGCGTTGGTCAGCAGGAACGTGGCGTCGTCCGCCGAACCGGATTTCACCGGACGGGCTTCTTTCGAACCGGCTGGGCCGGCCGCGTCTGCAGTGTTGCCAAAACCACCGAGCAGTACGTTGAAGAACGAACGGTTCATCGCCTTGCACATGATGTACGAAAGAATCGCACCGGACGAACCGACCAGGGAACCGGCAATGATCAGCATCGAGTTGTTCAATGAGAAACCAATACCCGCCGCTGCCCAGCCGGAGTAGCTGTTGAGCATCGACACCACCACCGGCATGTCTGCGCCGCCGATCGGGATAATGATCAGTACGCCGAGCACGAAGGCCAGGGCCAGCATCAAGGCGAAGGCGCCGAGGTTGCCGGTCATCATGAAGGTGATACCCAGGCCCAGTGTTGCCAGACCCAGCAGCAGGTTGATTTTATGTTGCCCGCCAAACTGTACTGGTGCGCCCTGGAACAGGCGGAACTTGTACTTGCCCGACAGCTTGCCGAACGCGATGACCGAACCGGAGAAGGTAATTGCACCGATCGCGGCGCCCAGGAACAACTCCAGACGGTTGCCGGCGGGAATCGAATCGCCCAGCTGTTTGACGATGCCCAGCGACTGCGGCTCGACCACGGCGGCGATGGCGATGAACACCGCTGCCATACCGATCATGCTGTGCATGAACGCGACCAGCTCTGGCATCTTGGTCATTTCAACGCGTTTGGCCATGATCGAACCGGCAGTACCGCCGATCAGCAGGCCGACGATCACATAACCGATACCGGCGGTGGCCAGCTCAGAGCCCAGTTTGAACACCAGCCCGACAGTGGTGACGATGGCCAGCGCCATGCCGAGCATCCCGTACACATTGCCGCGTCGCGACGAGGTCGGGTGCGACAAGCCCTTCAGGGCCTGGATGAAGCAGATCGACGCGATCAAGTAGAGCGTCGTTACAAGGTTCATGCTCATTACTTGGGCGCCTCTTCTTTTACGGCTTTCGGGGCTTTTTTCTTAAACATCTCAAGCATTCTGCGGGTCACCAGGAAGCCACCGAACACGTTGACCGCAGCCAGCGCCACAGCGAGGGTGCCCATGGTTTTGCCCAGCGGCGTCACGGTCAGCGCCGCCGCCAGCATGGCGCCGACGATCACGATCGCCGAAATGGCGTTGGTCACTGCCATCAACGGCGTGTGCAGTGCGGGTGTAACGTTCCAGACCACGTGATAACCGACATAAATCGCCAGCACGAAGATGATCAGGTTGTAGATACCGGGGGAGATAAGCTCTTCCATCGTCTGAATCCCTGCTTAGGCGTTTTTGCGGATGACTTGGCCGTCGCGGCACATCAGGCACGCGGCGACGATGTCGTCTTCTAGGTTGATCTGGAATTGGCCTTCGGGTGTGAAGACCAGCTTCAGGAAGTCCAGCAGATTGCGGGCATACAGCGCCGAGGCATCTGCACCGACCTGGGCGGCCAGGTTGGTCGGGCCGGCAATGGTCACGCCGTGTGCGACCACCACTTGGTCGGCCACGGTCAGCGGGCAGTTACCGCCCTGCGCGGCAGCCAGGTCGATGACCACTGAACCGGGTTTCATCTGCGCCACGGTTTCAGCGCTGAGCAGCACTGGCGCCTTGCGGCCGGGAATCAGTGCGGTGGTGATGACGATGTCGGCTTGTTTGGCGCGCTCGTGCACGGCCAGGGCCTGACGTTGCATCCAGCTGGCCGGCATGGGGCGTGCGTAACCGCCGACACCAACGGCACATTCGCGCTCTTCATCGGTCTCGTACGGGACGTCGACAAACTTGGCGCCGAGAGATTCGATCTGTTCCTTCACGGCCGGACGCACGTCGGATGCTTCAATCACTGCGCCCAGACGCTTGGCGGTGGCGATCGCCTGCAAGCCTGCCACGCCGGCGCCAAGGATCAGCACGCGAGCGGCCTTCACGGTGCCCGCTGCCGTCATCAACATCGGCATGAAGCGCGGATAGTAATGGGCGGCCAACAACACGGCCTTATAGCCGGCAATGTTGGCTTGCGAGGACAGCACATCAAGACTTTGCGCGCGGGAAGTGCGCGGAGCGGCTTCCAGGGAGAACGCGGTAATGCCGCACTCGGCCAGCTTGGCAATGGTTTCATTGCTGAACGGGTTGAGCATGCCAACCAGCACGGTGCCGCGTTTGATCAGGGCCAGTTCGCTGTCGCTGGGTGCGACGACCTTGAGAATCAGCTCTGCGCCAAAAGCATCGTTGGCACTGCCAATCATTGCGCCTGCCGCTTCATAAGCACTGTCGACAACGCTGGCATTAATGCCGGCACCGCTTTGCACAGTGACTTTATGACCCTGGCCGATCAGCTTCTTGATGGTTTCCGGGGTTGCAGCAACCCGCGTTTCACCGGTCTGGGTTTCGAGAGGAACACCAATGTGCACGTCAAATCTCCTGCTTGATCTAATTGCTTTCGATCATTCTTGGAAGGCCAGCGCACTGCGGAGGGTGCGGCTGGGGCGGCCGATCAGCACGCCCCCGCCGTATTTCGGGCGGGGCGCGGCATTTTGCAGGCGAACTTTGTGCCCTTCAAGGGATTATGACGGGTGACGGAAAATTAACTACAAGTCACCCTGTGACCGAATGTCGCAAGTGTCCGCCTAAATCCCTTGTAGGCCGTGCCTTGTAAGGATTTCTGTCGAAATCCAAGAAATTACACATCGGCGCTGTGAATGACGCGGCATTGCGTTGAATCAGGGCTGCAAAGCCACGCCGTTAGGCGCTTGTGGGACGATTGTGCCTCCTGAAGGTACAGTCTGTTGAAATGCGACAAATACTTATATCTGTAGTGCTTTAATTTTGCTGACTACGGGGTCAGCTTGTTGTGGGCAAGCCCTGCCCTTCTAGGTTGTAGCTGTGTGCCTGGTTAACCAGCCAATCGCGAAATGCGCGTAAAGAGGCGGATTCGACCTTTCGATCAGGAATCATCAGGTAATAGGCCTTGATACTCGACAGGGCCTGCGGGTTGGCAATCACCAGTCGTTTCTCCGCCAGCTCACGCTGAATCAGGAACGGTGGGATCAGTGCGATGCCCATGTCATGCATCGCCGCCTGAGCCAGCATGGAGAATAGCTCGTAACGCGGACCTGTCATGTCGCGGGGGACATTCAGATGCTGTGAGTCGAACCATTGGCGCCAGGCGTAAGGGCGCGTGGTCTGCTGAAGTAGTGGCAGGTCGGCAATCATTTCGGCGCTCAGGTGTGTGTGATCACCAAGTAATCTCGGGCTGCACACCGGCATCGGATTCTCGCCCATCAGCCTGTGGGATTCGGTACCGGACCAATCGGCGTCACCAAAGTAGATCGCGGCGTCAAAATCGGTGTCGGCGAACAGGAAGGGTCGTGTGCGGTTGGTCAGATTGACCGTGACTTCCGGATGTTGCTGTTGAAAGTCCTTGAGTCGCGGCAGCAGCCATTGAGTACCAAAGGTCGGCACGACCGCCAGTTCGATGACGTTGGCGCCCTGCTGGCCCATCACTGACAGCGTGTCCCGTTCAACGGCATCCAGTTGGGTTGCTACGCGCCGGCTGTAGGAAAGCCCTGCTTCGGTCAGCTTCACACCGCGTCGTGAGCGTCGGAACAGTTCAACGCTGAGGAACTCCTCCAGACTGGCGATCTGTCGGCATATCGCTCCTTGAGTCAGCGATAGCTCTTGAGCGGCCTTGGTAAAGCTCTCATGGCGGGCTGCCGCTTCGAAGCTGATCAGTGCGGCAGTGCTGGGTATCTTCCTGCGCATGTACTGCAACCTCACTAATAGTTGGAATAACTGGCGTCTAACGCCATCACGGAGTGAGAAATTAGCACAACAGTATGCAAAATCCTCGTTTGCCCAATACGCAAGCGGCGCCTAGGATCAGTCCACGATATTTGACCTATTTCGCGAGGACTCTCTCATGGCCGGTAAAGCTAGCTTCAACTGGATCGATCCCCTGCTGCTGGATCAACAGCTCACTGAAGAAGAGCGCATGGTACGCGACAGCGCTGCCCAGTTTGCTCAGGACAAACTGGCGCCACGTATTCTTGAAGCGTTCCGTCATGAGAAAACCGACCCGGCGATCTTCCGCGAAATGGGCGAGATCGGCCTGCTGGGCGCGACCATTCCTGAACAGTACGGCGGCAGCGGCCTGAACTACGTCAGCTATGGACTGATTGCTCGTGAGGTCGAGCGCATCGACTCCGGCTATCGCTCGATGATGAGCGTGCAATCTTCGCTGGTCATGGTGCCGATCAACGAGTTTGGTACCGAGGCGCAGAAGCAGAAATACCTGCCGAAACTGGCTACCGGTGAGTGGATTGGTTGCTTTGGCCTGACCGAGCCGAACCATGGTTCCGATCCGGGTTCGATGATCACTCGTGCACGCAAAGTGGAAGGCGGCTACAGCCTGACCGGTAGCAAGATGTGGATCACCAACAGCCCGATCGCTGATGTATTTGTGGTGTGGGGCAAGGATGACGCCGGCGATATCCGTGGCTTCGTTCTGGAAAAAGGCTGGAAAGGCCTGAGTGCGCCGGCGATCCATGGCAAGGTCGGTCTGCGAGCCTCCATCACTGGCGAGATCGTGATGGACAACGTGTTCGTTCCTGAAGAGAACATCTTCCCGGATGTCCGCGGTTTGAAAGGCCCTTTTACCTGCCTGAACTCTGCCCGTTATGGCATCGCCTGGGGCGCTCTGGGTGCAGCCGAATTCTGCTGGCACACCGCTCGCCAGTACACCCTGGATCGTCAGCAGTTTGGCCGGCCTTTGGCTGCCACCCAGTTGATCCAAAAGAAACTGGCTGACATGCAGACTGAAATTACCATGGCCCTGCAAGGTTGCCTGCGTCTGGGGCGTATGAAGGATGAAGGCACGGCTGCCGTCGAAATCACCTCGATGATGAAGCGAAACTCTTGCGGCAAGTCGTTGGACATCGCCCGCATGGCTCGCGATATGTTGGGCGGTAATGGTATCTCCGACGAATTCGGTGTTGCGCGTCACTTGGTCAACCTTGAGGTGGTCAACACCTATGAAGGGACTCATGACGTTCATGCGCTGATCCTGGGTCGTGCGCAGACTGGTCTCCAGGCGTTCTATTAATAGGAGAGCGGCCATGGGGGCGTTATCGCATTTGCGGGTACTGGATTTATCACGAGTACTGGCCGGACCTTGGGCCGGCCAGATCCTCGCGGATCTCGGCGCCGAGGTTATAAAGGTCGAGCGTCCGGGCAATGGCGATGACACTCGCGCCTGGGGGCCGCCCTTCCTTAAGGATGCATACGGCGAGAACACCAGCGAGGCCGCTTATTACTTGTCGGCCAATCGCAACAAGCAGTCAGTGACTATCGACTTTACTCAGGCCGAAGGTCAGCGTCTGGTTCGTGAGCTGGCAGCGAAGTCCGATATCCTGATCGAGAATTTCAAGGTCGGTGGTCTGGCCGCTTATGGGCTGGACTACGAAACCCTCAAGGCGATCAATCCTGATCTGATCTATTGCTCGATCACCGGCTTCGGCCAGACCGGACCTTATGCCAAGCGTGCGGGATACGACTTCATGATCCAGGGGCTCGGTGGCTTGATGAGCCTGACTGGCCGCCCTGAAGGTGATGACGGTGCCGGGCCGGTGAAAGTCGGTGTAGCGCTGACAGACATTTTGACAGGGCTCTACTCGACGGTAGCGATCCTGGCGGCGTTGGCGCATCGGGAGCATGAAGGTGGTGGCCAACACATCGACATGGCGTTGTTGGACGTTCAGGTGGCGTGCCTTGCTAACCAGGCGATGAATTACCTGACTACCGGCATTGCTCCCAAGCGCTTGGGTAATGCTCACCCGAACATTGTTCCCTATCAGGACTTCCCGACCGCGGATGGTGATTTCATCCTGACGGTGGGGAATGACGGGCAGTTCCGCAAGTTCTCCGAAGTGGCTGGTCAGCCGCAGTGGGCGGATGATCCACGGTTCGCGACGAACAAGCTTCGTGTTGCGAATCGTGCAGTGCTGATTCCGCTGATACGTCAGGCTACGGTCTTCAAGACCACTGCCGAGTGGGTGGCGCAGTTGGAGCAGGCGGGTGTGCCGTGCGGGCCGATCAACGATCTGTCGCAGGTATTTGCCGATCCGCAGGTTAAGGCGCGCGGTTTGGCGATCGAGCTTCCTCATGCGCTGGCTGGGTTGGTGCCGCAGGTTGCCAGTCCCATTCGCTTGTCCGAGACGCCGGTGGAGTACCGTAGCGCCCCTCCTCTATTGGGTGAGCACACACTTGAGGTTTTGCAGCGAGTGCTGGGTCTTGAGGCTGCCACCGTTGCTGCTTTTAAAGAAGCGGGAGTGCTCTGAGGGTTCCTTCTATATAGACGCGGTGTTTTCCCTCTCTATATAGAGAGGGAAACACGGTTTTTTCGGCTTTCTGCAACTCATTGATAGAAAAGCAAAATTAAGTGTTGACGGCAGATTCTGGAAGTCTATAATTCGCCCCACTTCCGGCGCAGTCGAAACGGAAAACTCCTTGGTAAGCAAAGAGTTACGCAGTTTTCGACAGCGGTTAAGCTTCAGTTCATCGAAGCCCGAAGGAGTTGAAAGAGCGGTGTTGTTTGGCTCT
>NZ_MOBI01000007.1:0-251943 GCF_003732175.1 Pseudomonas brassicacearum | reverse complement strand
ACGTGGCGCACATGCCCAAGCCGGATCGAGAAACGGCGCTGCGTAACTTGGCAATTGCCTTCGAACATTACAATGAGCAGCATCCGCACAGCGCCTTGAACTATCGCTCACCGAGGGAGTTCAGGCGCTTGGCAGCAGCAGCAATTTAACGGGGAGTTGGTGTCCGGTTTTGAAGGGGCAAGTCCAGTCCGCTTCACCAACTGCAAACCAGTCAGCCCCCCCTTTCTGAAGCAATTGGCGGCGCGAGCCGTTCTTTTGAGTTTGTTGTGTCCCGAAGCTCCTCGCTGAAGTAGCGTGATGGTGAGCAGTGGGCTATTAATTGATGATCTGCACTTGGTCGGAGACCAGCATGGATTTAGTCACCGAAAGGCCACATCCCGTCGATTACGTTCATCCGAATGGCAGGAAAGCAACGATCGACTTCATTTGGGGTGAGCCGGGTAGTTCGACGCAGCGAGTCATTATCGTCTGGCTCAATGAATGTGGACGCTACACGAGGATTGGCGAAGAGTTTGGTACCTGGACTGCATTTGACGACGCGCGAAAGTGCGGTATTGATCTTGCTGCCAAGTTGCTTGGGCGCTAACCCGACCCCAACGCTTTCAGCGTCGAGGTGAAGCGCGTTGATGAAGTGGCGACTCCGGTTGTTGCGGGTGACCAGACTTGCCCTGATCGTGGGCTGGCGCAGGTTGCTGGTCGGGAGTTGTGGGCAATTTTGGTGACGGCACCATCCAAAACTAAGCGACTGAAATTAAAAAGAAACATTGCTGTTATAGAGTGCTGGCCTGATTCATGAGGGCTACTGAAGTGAACCGATCAGCACGAAACCTGCGTAAAACACTGGACGCTGCAGCAGCCAATAACGAGGCCGCAGCACTTGATGTCATGCGGGCCATTGATCAGCTTGGTGACGAATTGCTGCGCCAGCGGCTGCTAGGGGTGGTCCATCGCCTGAATCAGGATGCAAGCGAGTTGCGGCAAGCTAGAGATAATGTCTCTGGAGCATTGATGAAGCAGGCCTGATGTCGCCCTCTGTGACCGGATGCGACAGTGGGGGGCTGGCTGGTCGACGCTTGGGCTAAATCTCAATAGCCACTGCTCGCACGGACTCATATGAAATTCAATATCATTGCCTTGGGCCTGCTTGCTGTTTTGGCGGGCTGCACAACTGCTGGCCCATATGTCACCAACATCTCAAGTGACGGGCGTAACGGTCTGAATATCGAGAAGTGCGCTGTGAAGATGAATGCTTTCATGGGCACTGTGAGCACCACTGAATGCACGACTCAGAATTTGCAACTCAGTCGAGGCAACTGATTGCAGGTATGGCGTTCAGGGCGTGAAGTGTTCGTCGCCTGGGTCTTTACGCAGCTCCCGCAAGCTCTCATTCCGAAACATCCGCGCCACGTTTTCGCTTATCTGCACTTTGTGACGCGGACTTAGCGCCAGCCCTCAATCCTTTTCAGGGCATTTGAAGCGTGATAATCGCCGCCTTCGGCTTGCGCGAGGGTATCCAAAAAGGCTTTCACATTTCTGTTTTTTAGAAATTCTGCATTCTCGGCCCGTCTTACCTGTTGCTTGGCGTCCAGCGATATAGTTTTAATGACGCTTTGAAGGTCCAAATCAGTTGGTGTATCGTTTCAGCTGTTCACCCGGCCATATGACTCTTTACCGGTCCATGGATGGCGAGGTCATATGTGCAGGGCGAACGCTGTATCCTTTTGAGGTGATGGAATCGCTATCCAGCCGTTGCAGGGGCTCAATGGAGGGTCTTACGGCTCTCACCAATCCTGATCCGATCGAGCGCCCGATTTAACGCATTCAAGGCATCGAGAAGGGCTTTCGCCTCAGCTTCCCGACCATCCCCCCACAGGCGTTCAGCCATTTTGTTCAGCGCCTGGATAGAGCGCTCAATTTCAGCTGCGGTCGCCGCTGCTTTATTTTCCTGCTGTTTCTTCGGCATTGCTGTAGTCCTCAAACCTGTGATCAAGTGCTGGTCGCTTACGCCGCAAACCAGACTTGACCTCCTGGATCCTATCAGCGCCGATATTGGTGAAATCCCGGTCCTTGGGCCGGCAGGCAAAGGAATGGGGAGTCCGTTGCGTGGGGCCAGGAGGCTACTATCCGTGGTTGTCGGGGCGTTAGCGGGGATTCGTACCGGGAGACATCTTCTGTCGCTTGTGGCTTCAGTGCTGCTTGATATTTTTCCAAGCAACAGGCGCTAGAAGTAGTACTGCCAGCAAAAACACTGTCTGCGAAATATAGAACGTCTCCAGCCATTGTCGGTTTAGCGCCACATAGAACGTGTTATGGATCACGTCCACAATGATGATTGCTGCTGTGAAAACGATGCCTGGTCGGGGGGTTGTGAAGAGCAAGAGTGCGGCCAGAGGATCTAAAAACGTGAGCACTCCCCAGAACAAACGGCTGGGCCATGGAGTACTGTCACCGTATCCGTAGTCCCAGAGCAGCCCATGCGTAAGGTCTGCATGCAGGTGATTGGCTGTTGCAACGAGGAGGCAGCCTGCAAACAGAGCGCGGATGGCAAAAGATAATCTCGGCACGGCATCGTCCGCTGATGGTCATTGGTATCACCATCGTATCGAATACGGTGAGCTGCACGCGACTGGCTACTGCTAACCAATTGGGTTTAGCGCCGCCCTTCGATGGCCATGCGCACGGCCAAGCCCGCGAGGACCGTTCCCATCAGCCAGCGTTGCACGATCTGCCACAGGGGCCTGCTTGCGAGAAATGTCGCGATGGAGCCAGCCATGACGGCAATCAGCGCGTTGACGCTCACGCTAATGACGATCTGCGTAAAGCCAAGCACGATGGATTGCGCCAGCACGCTGCCGTGGTCGACGGGGTCGATGAACTGGGGTAGCAGCGACAAATACATGACTGCGATTTTGGGATTCAGCAGGTTGGTGACAAAGCCCATCATGAACAGCTTGCGCGGGCCATCCTTGGGCAGGTCTCGCACCTGGAACGGGGAACGGCCGCCAGGCTTGACCGTCTGCCAGGCCAGGTAGAGCAGATAGAGCGCGCCGCCGAGTCGCAGGGCGTCATACGCATAGGGAACCGCCAGGACCAGGGCTGTGATGCCCAATGCGGCGCAAAACATATAAACGACGAAACCCAACGCCACGCCACCCAGGGAAACCAGTCCGGCCATTCGTCCCTGGCAGATCGACCGCGAGATGAGATAGATCATGTTCGGGCCGGGAGTCAGCACCATGCCGAGAGAGATCAGGCCGTAGGCGAGCAGGTTGGACAGTTCGGGCATCGCGTAACTCCAAATGGATGAGATAACGAATCGAAAGCTCCGCTAAATCAATACAAGCGGTTTTCGCCACCTCTGAGGTTTGCACCTGGAGCGAACGATAGTAGGGCGGTCAACGGGAGAGTGTTAGACACAGATTGACTTGCAAAACGTCATACAGCGGTCGCAGCACCCGGTATCCACTCCCTGGGATACGTTGCAAGTTCAACGTGAGTCATGGCTTGCTCCATTAATAACAGCCAAGGTGCCTTATAGGCACCTCGGCTGTTATTTACGAGAGAGCGAATAGGCTCGCGATGATCCTTATGATGTTCAGGGCAGCGGTTGGAGGCTGGTTTTGATGGCAGTGACCACACGATTACGGCCTTGGTGTTTAGCGTGATACAGGCGTTGATCGGCTACGTGCAGAATTGCGTCGATGGTGTCGCCGTCGCGGCCAGATTGCGATATGCCGATGCTCACGGTGACCACGCTCAACCGCTGAAAGCCGCTATTAAAAGAAGTATTTGCCACGGTCGTTCGAAGACGCTCGGCGATTACATGCGCGGCATCTAGTGAAGTCTGAGGTAGCAGTATCATGAATTCTTCCCCGCCCACTCGGGCTACACCGTCATACGGTCGGATCGAATCGAGGCATTTCTGCACGAACTCTTTCAGGATGTCATCGCCAACCTGATGCCCGAAGCGATCATTGATGGACTTGAAATTGTCCAGATCAAGTGCCAGCACGGAGAACGGCGCACCGCCGCGGTTGGTCCGGCCAATTTCGGCTTCGACCCGCTCTATGAACCGACGCCGATTATCAGCTCCTGTCAGTGGATCGGTCGCCGCAAGGTGTCCGAGTTCTTGATTGGTGCGCTGAAGCTCCAGCAGAGCGTTCTCGGTGTATTCCATAGCCTCGGCAAGACGCACCATCAACTCCTCCTGGGTGTAAATTGTCGAGAAAGACCGCGTGGTGAGGAACGCTTGCACGACCCCATAGCTCAACAGGAAGAATCCAGCGGCGAAGATCGCATGGGCGAGCCACCACATGTGGTTCCAGGGACGTCCAAGGATGAATGCAAGAGATGACAACGCGAACGCCGTGACCGAGATGACAAAAATCACCATCAGTTGCGAGCGGATACGGCGTAGAAGGAGCATTGCCACGTTCAAGACGGAGAAAACCAGGGCGCCACCTTCCAGCGAAAGGCGCACCGCAAGTTCGCTGGCGAATGACGAGTTCGCGACGTACGCTACTACCAGATCAACCAGCAGGAACAATCCTATCCAGGTTAACCACCGGCGGGGTTTAGCTCGTTGGTCCGCAGCATCCGGTGGGCGGTGGTATGACAGCATTCCGACTAACAGCAGTATCGACATGACCAGTCGAGAGGCCGGTCCATAGAGCAGGAAGAGCCAGATATTGTGGTGAGCGAGCCCGGTGAACGCACCATGCAATGCATAGATCAGTACAAAACCGAGAAAACCAAGCGTCATCCATCGCAGCAGCGGCTCTCCCGATGACTGATAGCAGCGCCACGTCACGTAAGTGACAAACAAGCCTTCCAGAGTGGCCGCCGTAATCGCAATGATATGGAACGCGTGGTTCTCGAATAGAAGCGTGGGGTCCTGAAAGAAGTACAAGTAGCTAATCAGGTAGGCCGGAATAAACGCAAATCCTGCTAGCAGCAGGAAGGCATAAACTTTGATGATGAGTCGGATGGCTTCAGGTGGCTCGCCGGTGGCGACGCTATTGCTCATGGCTCCCTCCAATTTTCAATATGTTTTGCCAGCACCGGACCGGTAGTAGCTCCGTCGCCGCATACACGCTGCGGCGGATTTAGGTTATAGAGCGCGAAATTGATCGGACTCCGGTCTTCCATGGCTTTGGCTCCTGTGGCGATTAGTAGCCTAGTCGAGTAATGACAGAGCTGCAGAAGGAACGGTCTGAATTTGGTATAGCAACTCCTTCGTGGAGGTCGCGACGCAGCGGTAGGAAATCTTGAGGCGATGGAGGGGCTTTCGTTCGGTCGGGGCAGGACACCGGGGGAGGGGCTATGCGTGTCCGGTGCGGTTCAGTCTGCGCATGATTTGAGCCGGCAGGCATACGTCTATTGAGACGATCGTCGGCAGCTCTCCATGATGTCCTGCGTCCGATTGCGCTGAACAAGCGCATTTCTGGCACAACGCCTGCACCGTTTTTCACAAATGTAAGTTAACCTTTGATTACAAAGTATGACTAAAATACGCCCCGGTGGCCATGAGCTCGCTTTCTGCTCAGGCTCCCGTGCTTGACCGATTCACTTGATCGTTGGATCTCGGACGCTGCGTTCAAGTCAGGCTTGTGGCGCGCGGCATGTACTCTTCTGAACGGTGACGAATTCCCGTGAAACTCATCATTGTCTCCCTCTACATTTTATCCATTGCTTATGTGCATCTACGTGGTCGCATCCGGCACAAACTGAGTCGCCAGTTGAGTGATCATTCGACCTTTCTGGCACCGGTCAACTGCTTCCTGTACCTGTTTTCGAAAATCCCCAACAAGCCTTATCTGAATCCGGCCGACTTCCCGGACCTGAGCCCCTTGCAGGCCAATTGGCAGGAAATCCGCGCCGAAGGCCAAAATCTGCTTAGGGCAGGGGAGATCAAACGCTCGGACCAATACGACGATGTGGGCTTCAACTCGTTCTTCAAAACCGGCTGGAAACGCTTCTATCTGAAGTGGTACGGCGACAGCCACCCATCGGCCACCAAGCTCTGCCCGCGCACCACGGAGCTGGTACAAAGCATTGGCTCGATCAAGGCGGCGATGTTCGCCGAATTGCCACCGGGCTCGAAATTGGTCCGTCACCGCGACCCGTATGCCGGCTCGTACCGTTACCACCTGGGTCTGGAAACGCCTAACGATGAGGGTTGCTACATCGACGTCGACGGCGAGCGCTATCACTGGCGTGATGGTGAGGCGGTGATGTTCGATGAGACTTACATTCACTATGCCGAGAACACCACCCAGCAAAACCGCATCATTCTGTTCTGCGACATCGAACGCCCGTTGAAATACCGCTGGGCCACAGCGTTCAATCGCTGGTTCAGTCGTAATGTGATGTCCGCTGCTGGCGCGCCAAACGATGCTGGCGATAAAACCGGTGGCTTGAACCGGTTCTTCGGCAAGATCTACAAAGTCCGTCTGCGCGGTAAAGAACTGAAAAAGCGCAACCGGACGCGTTACTACCTGGAAAAGTGGGCGATTTTCGGCGGCTTGCTGGCCATTATTGTATTGATCTGAGTACGATCCACGCGTCAGCAGCTTTTGCTGGCGCGCGGTGAGGTTTTCCGGCCGGTCTGCGGTGCGGTCAATCGGTGTTACATCTGCGCTGGAGTATTGTCTTCACAGCGGTGAATCCTGCGCGTAGCGTGTTATCGAAGACCCTATCTGCATGTACTGGAGGAACTCCACCATGAACAGGTTTGTGCTCGGTACCAGTGCGTTGGCGTTGAGTGGTTTGCTTGGCACTCTGACCCAGGCCGGCGCAGACATTGGCATGCTGGCTGCCACGGTGGAGCATCCGATACTGCTGGCCCAGAATCTCCCTGACAACTCCGATAACCCCTACAACAACCCGATTCGCCGGGCTAACCCCAATAGCATGCAGGGCACCCAGCCCAGCGCGCCGGTTATTCGCGGGCCGAACACCGTGCCGGTTCCCCGTCCACCGACGCTCGAAAACGGCGGGATTCGCAATGGCTATCCGCGCAGCGACACTGCGCCGGGTACGGTCAAACCGTATAGTGCGCCCAACCCGCCACCTCGAGATTCGGACCCCAGCAGTTATTGAGCGGCATTGACCGTAACGCAGGAGCCATCCTTCCCGGCAGAGCGGTGTTCGGGGATGGGTTTTTCCAGGCGCAAGGCGTCGGCATGGTCCTCGTAATAGTTGCGAATCAACGCAAAACGCCGGTAGCCGTTACGTTCATACAGCGCAATCGCTGCCGGATTGTCGGTACGCACCTCCAGTCGCAGGCAGGTGCAGTCACGTTCCAGCGCACAAGCCCCAATTCGCTCCAACAGCTGTTTGCCCAGGCCAGTACCTCGGGCCTGAACCGAGATGGCAATCGAGTACAGCCGCGCCCGTGAGGTACTGCGGTGAAACAACACCAAGGCGTAACCGAGCAGTTGGTGCGCGCGCTCGGCGACGATCAACTGTCCATGAGCGCGGTTGATCATCCACTGAAAGTTACGGCGGTTAAGCCGGTCGGTGGTGAAACATTGCCGCTCAAGTTCCAGGAGTGCTGCCAGGTCAGCCGGTACTGCAAGGCGAAAGACAAGATTCATATGACCACCGTAAAAGTTGCGTAACGAAACGAGACTTTCGAAAAAGTTCGTGCTTAATAGGAAAGGTCTTGTTCTCCAACGGATCAATCACTATGTCAGCGCTACAAGGTCATTGGCGTGAAGTATCGGAGCAACGTTTACCGACAGCAATAACCAAAGCAACTTATTTATCAGAGGCTGCCAGAACCTCCAGTCAGTTGGTTATTATTGTCGAACGCAAGGAAGACTGGGCGTCTTACTTTCCCAGTGAAGACATCGTCAGTGCCCAGGAGTATCTCGAGCAAACCCGTGGCAGCGAGCAGGGCAAGCGGGTACAGGTAATCAACCTGTGCCGCAGCTACAAGTACCTGGGGCACGGTTATTACTGCTCGTTGCTGGCCGAAGCCCGCGGGCACAAGGTGATTCCTTCGGTGCGAACCATCAGTGAGCTGACGCGCAAGTCCCTTTACGGGCTCGCCCTGGATGACCTGGATAAAGCCTTGGATAAGGCGCTCAATAATCACCTTTACAGCGACACTGAAGGATTTACCCTGACGCTGTATTTCGGTAAGACCAATATCGAACCGTTACAGGATTTGGCGCGTCAGTTGTTTGAAGTATTCCCCTGTCCAATCTTGCTGGTAGAGTTTCGTCGACGTAATGGCTGGCACATCGAAGGCGTTAAATCTGGCGCGTTACATAAGTTGCGAGAAGATCAGGAAGATCACTTCGCCAACGCTCTGGACAACTTCAGTCGCAAGATCTGGCGCATGCCGCGTTCACGCCGGCTGGCCCGTTATGACCTGGCAATCCTCCACGATCCGCAGGAAGCGCTGCCGCCATCCAATACCAGGGCGTTGGAGAATTTCGTCCGGGTGGGCAAGGGCCTGGGCATCGATGTCGAGTTGATCGAGCGCAAGGACTATGCGCGTATCGCCGAATACGATGGGTTGCTGATCCGCGAGACCACCAGCGTCGATAACCATACATACCGTTTTGCGAAAAAGGCCGAAAGTGAAGGCTTGGTGGTGATGGACGACCCGGCATCAATTCTGCGCTGTACCAACAAGGTCTACCTGACAGACTTGCTCAACAGCCATCAACTGGGCATGCCGGCCACGGAAATTCTCTACAAGGAACGACCGGAAGATTTCGAACGGGTAGGCGAGCGACTGGGTTTTCCATTGGTACTGAAAATTCCTGACGGCTGCTTCTCGCGAGGGGTGATCAAGGTCGAAAGTCAGCAAGCATTGCTCGAAGCCACCGCTGAGTTGTTCGAGCACTCGGTGTTGCTGCTGGCTCAGGAATTCTTCTACACCGAGTACGACTGGCGCATTGGCGTGCTCAACCGCAAACCGATCTTCGCCTGCCAGTACTTCATGTCCAAAGGCCATTGGCAGATTTACAACCACAAAGCCAAGGGCCAGGACATCAACGGCGAGTGCCGTACCCTGGCGGTGCATGAGGCGCCCAAGGCCGTGGTGGACCTTGCAGTGAAAACCGCCAACCTCATCGGCGACGGCCTGTACGGCGTCGACCTCAAGCAGTCCGGCGACAAAGTGGTGGTGATCGAGGTCAACGACAACCCGAACATCGACGCCGGTATTGAAGACGCCTATTTGCAGGACGATCTGTATTCGCTGGTGCTCGAGGAGTTCGTCCGCAGGCTCGAACTCAAGCGTCGCGGGCAGGCCTGGTGAGCCATCGCTGTAGACCGGGCCTGTGGCGCTGACGTTTCAACTTGAGCCCCGTTAGCAATCAGCTATCGCATCCGACAGAAAACTGGCCATTGACTTGCCTTTCGCGCGCAGCTAATTTCGAGCCATGACTTCCACCGTATCGCGCCGCCAGCCAAGCATTATTACCGCCATTCCTTATTTGGCGGGCTAGCTGACGACTGCACCCAACCCGCCCTAGAGGCGGGTTTTCATTTTCTGTCTCCGGGGCCGTGAATAAAGCCAGGAGACGTTGATGGACACCAGCACCGATACTGCCACCGCCAAGCAGGCCCTGCTTGAGCACTACGTGAAAAAAATCCTCGCCGCACCGGTTTACGAGCTGGCGGTGCGTACACCCCTGCAAGTAGCACCGGCGCTGTCCGAGGTGTTGGGCAACCAGATCCTGCTCAAGCGTGAAGACCTGCAACCGACCTTTTCCTTCAAGATTCGCGGCGCCTACAACAAGCTTGCCCAACTGAGTGCCGAGCAAAAGGCTCGCGGAGTGATCACCGCGTCAGCTGGCAATCATGCTCAAGGCGTGGCACTCGCGGCGCGGGAGTTGGGGATCGAGGCGAGCATCGTCATGCCCACGTCAACGCCGGAGCTGAAAGTGATTGGTGTGCGTAGTCGTGGCGCGAATGCGGTGTTGCATGGCGAGAGCTTTCCGTTCGCCCTGGAGTACGCATTGAACCTGGCCCGGCAAACCGGCCGGACCTTTGTTTCGCCCTTCGACGATCGGGACGTGATCGCGGGGCAGGGCACGGTGGCCATGGAAATCCTGCGTCAGCATCAAGGCCCATTGGACGCAATTTTCGTCCCGGTGGGTGGCGGCGGTTTGATCGCCGGCATCGCCGCCTACGTTAAATACCTGCGGCCGGAGATCCGCGTCGTCGGCGTCGAGTCGGAACACTCTGCGTGCCTGCAAGCGGCAATGTTGGCGGGCAAGCGGGTGGTGCTGCCGAGCGTGGGGACCTTCGCCGATGGTGTAGCGGTCGCACAGATCGGTGCGTATGGCTTTGAGATCTGCCGCCATCATGTTGATGAAGTACTCACTGTCAGCAACGACGAACTGTGCGCGGCGATCAAGAACATCTACGACGATACTCGCTCGATCACCGAGCCATCCGGTGCGTTGGCCGTGGCGGGAATCAAGAAGTACGTGGCGCAAACCGGTGTGCAGGGTCAGACCCTGGTGGCGATCGATTCGGGGGCCAATATCAATTTTGATAGCTTGCGGCATGTGGCCGAGCGCGCCGCATTGAGCGGCGTCCCGGTGTAAGTCGCTGAAAGGGATTCAGGCGAGCAGCGGACGCAGAAACGTCCGCTCGTAACTGAGGGTATGAACGCTTGTCTGGCTTATTCTTGACGGGCTTTCTCGACCTTGTTCGACGCCGACCAGATCCGGTAGCGCACTTCGACGTTTTTCGGCACGTAGACCACAATTGGCAGTTTGCTGTTGTATCGCAGCCGGAAACCATCACCGACGACCGGCACGAAGTCCTGCTTGCTCTTGCCATCCGGGCACGCCATCAGGGTGCTCATCGGGCCGATGACTTTCTCCAGTCGATAGAACGGATAACCCCAGCCTTCGAGGTTTTTCTCCTCCAGCGTGCCACCCAGACGCTGGTGATTACAGTCGACAGTCAGGGTTTTTCCGGCGAGGATTTCGACCAGGTAGCTGTCTTCCCGAGTCTGCGGCGCGAGGTGAATCACCTGACGGGTAAAGCCGCTTTCAGCCTTGGGATAGGGGGCAACGTCTTCGAGTTTCGCAGCGCTGGCCAGAGTGGACAGAGCGGACAGCAGCACCGCCGTGGCGGTGAGAGTGGATGAACGCATGATGCCTCCTTGCTCTTGGTTTAGTCGGTGAATGCGAGCATTCTTACTGTGCTGGTCGCTCAATGCAAACCACGACAACGAGGCTGGCAAATTGCTTGCTCATTTGTCGCGGCTCTTGCGTTTCGCATGAGGTTATTGGCTGGTTCGTCGCAAATCCCTGATTTATCGACGGACCGTCGTGCGAATTCACGAGCATGCTTTATGCTTCATTCCAGTGCATGAAAAACACGCCAGGAAAGACCGCGAGACAAGGATTGGCAAGACTGACGGCGGTTAACCCGACGATTGATCGATGGTCCTATAAAAAGGGAGGGTTGTAATGTTTCTTTCTGCCTTGGAACTTCGCAATATCATTGAAAGCAGTTTTTTGCCTAAACGGTGCCAATGCACCTTGTCGCCGGATCTGTCGATGACGGTCAAGGTCTATGGCGACCACCAGACGGACCAACTGGATCTGGTGGTGACCGGCATTGATGCCAACACGCTTAACGGCTGTCGTGAAATCAACGAACTGATCGCGGAGTTGCGCAACGATCTCGCGCACAAACCCGGCAGCCACCTGACTGAATTAAAAGTCCGTACGCATTAATCCACGGTTTCTGCGAGTTCGACGGGTACGCGCCGGGTCTGGAGAAATGCCAGACCCAGCGCGATCTCCACTGTCACTGCCAGCAAGATGCCTGGACCGGCATGGCCGCTGAGCCATTCGCTGACACCCAGCGTGGCCAGCCCGAAAACCCCCACCACGAGACCGCTGCTCAGTGCGCTACGCGAAACGGACGGCGGCGCGTTGCGAGCCTGATAAAACATCACGCCCAGCGCCACAAACAACATCGCACTGCGTCTGGCCACCAACCCTGTTGCGTCCGAGTACCCGATACTCCAGATCGACAGCATCACCTCGGGGATAAAGCCCCAGACCAGTGCCAGCGCAAAACTCAGACCAGCGGTAAACATCGACAGCGTGCGAAACGACAACTGCATGGCGAATCCTTGCGGCAGTAAGGGGGAGGCCAAAGCATAACCTTTGGCCTTGCTCACGCCCATCGTCAAATACCGCAACGCAGCGCCATGACTCAGTTCTGATAGTTACAGGCATCCGATAGCTTGAGGTAGCTGATGTCCTCCTGTTTACCCACATTGTCGATGAACTTCATCTCCGCCGTCACCACCTTGCAGTCTTGCGTTGTGGGCTCGGTCATCGAAACCACTTTCTTGACGTGCAGCGACATTCCGTAGTCATACGGCACAGGCTGGGAAGGTGCGGAGTCGGCCAGCGCCAACCCGGTGAACCCGGTGCAGGCGAGGGCAGAGGCCACCAGCAAAATACGCATGTTCATGAGAGATCTCCGGTGCAGACGTGAAGTCAGCGCGACACCTGACGATGTCGACCCTGCCGCGCAGGGCGTCAGAAAATTCTGCGCGAACGCGGTCTAGTTAATTTTAGACCGCAGGATTAACCGGGGGTTAAGCTCGGTGGGTGTTGCTAACGGACGTAGCGGATTGATCGACTTACGGTTGAGGACCCTTCAGTTCGATCAGGGGACCTCCATTTTCATCAGATTCTTGCGGTAACTCATCAAGCTCTAGATAAGTGTCACCTTTTCCGTAGACCAAATACTTGTGGGAGCTCTCATTACCCGTGTTCTCGAAAATCACGCGAGCCCCCTGTTCGGACATTTGCACCCAGCGCGGGCGATTTCTTTCGGCGAAATCGACACGCTCTATTTGCCCTGTTTTCTGATCAAAGTAAAAAAGAGCACCCTGGAGATAGTTCGAAGTGAACTCACCAGAGACCATCAGTACGTTCATGTTCGGTTGATTGGATACGCACTGCCACTGAACCGAGGCACCTCGAGAGGCATCCAGGGTGTCGAAGATGAATCGGTTTTTTTGGGTGTGGCGGATTTTATAGACGTAATAATCAACAAGGGGTGAACCACGTAACAGTTCAATCGCGTTCTTCGGGCCTGCCAATTCGCAGTGGGCTACTGCTTTCAGCTGAAGTTGTGCAGCAAAAACCTGGATGGTGAGTAGGGCAAGCGAAAAACCAAGTAAAACCTTTCTCATCTGACCATATTCCTGAATACCTGCGTTGAGTCAGTGGCAGGGGGAGGGGCGCAAAAGTGATGTTCTGTCGCACTAGTGCGGCCAACTACTGGGCCGAACCTTTCTTGACGCTTTTGACGTAACACGCTGGCAAAGCTGATCAGTGCGAGACTGTAGGCCAGTTGTATGATTCCTTTCATTGGATCTCCGTTATTTTTCAGTTACCAAGAGCCGTAAGGCACACCGAACAAGGATACTTTATAGCGGGTTAGGCGCTTGCCGGCATCGCCTTGAGTGACGCGGTAGATTTGGCCGTGAATGCCGCTGCCTTTGGGATCGAACGCCAGAAATGCCCGCTTGTGCAGGAGCGTCTCAAGGTCCAGATCGGGGTTTTCGTTGACCAGGTCCAGGTCAAAACGAAAGGTCTGGCTGATGCCTTCGGTGCCAGTGAGCGACAGCACTTACAGGTCACCCTGAAAGTCAGCCACGCTCAGGCTGAAATGGGGTTTGTTAGCAGGGTTGAACATTGCTTGCTCCCTGTTCGGTAGTCATCTGTTACGCCCCCTCGGAAATTTCCTTCAACCTGTAGCGGTGTTCAGTAACTTGTCCGGCCAGTGGGCTGTGGCTAGTCTGGTCTTGTCACCGAAAAAACGATGACACGGACGTGCAAGTCCGACGAAACTGTTTAGGGCGCAAACGCCCATGCCAATCGCGAGCGTTTTAACGTTCGCTGCATTATGGCGGCTGCGCGCAGGAGATCTCCGGATCTGCTGGGTGTCCTAAACAGGCCCGGTCTTGCACACCTGCGCACGGCTGCCACCCTCATTCGCGTGCAAGCGAACGGTGACGGTTCCTCACTAACTGTTTAGGAATTACACCAATGTTCAAACAATCACCGAATCCGCCAGAAGACCCAACCACTTCCCCTTACGAATCCCTCGATTCGAAAAAGCTCCACGAAGCCGCCGAACGCGCCCTCGACCACCACCTCGGCACGCCCCCACCCAAAATCCACCTCGCCGACGCCCGCAAAGGCCAACTCTTCATCGTCGCCCCAGACGTCGACACCGATAGCCTCCTGGCCAACGCCTCCGAAGACATCGCCTCCATCAAAGCCATCGCCGGCGACCTCGCCTTCGAAATCGAAGGCTCGCGCCGTAACGTTGCCTTGGCCATCTACCGCATGGCCGAAGGCGCACAACTGCTGATAGACCGAGCCATGGACAACCTCGACCCACCGAACCCGGCGGAGTATCGGGTCAAGGTGTAGGGTTAGTCGCTGGTTGAGAAGACAGGGGATAGGTTTGTTTAAGAGCCAATTTCATCAGAAAAGGCATTTAAATAAATCTGTCCCGAATGGCACTTACTTAGCAGCTAACCAGTTGAGCTAAAAGCAAAAAATGAAGAAGGGCTGGTCTTGGTCTACGGTGATAGTTGCGAACACACACCGACGAACCAAGGACGCAGCCCCAATGAATCGTAGACGTCAAATTCTCCAGCATCAACAGCAACGTTTCCATCGACACGCTTCGAACTGTGATGCCTATGCGTTTTTCAATCTTCTCACCGCTCCCGAACTGTTACAGCGCGTCGAGTCTGCACTGCCAGAATATCGGGAGCGTCTGTTTCCGCCGACTGAAACGCTGTCTATGTTTCTGGCTCAAGCGATGAGTGCCGACCGTTCCTGCCAGAACGCCGTCAACGACTTGTCCATCAAACGGTCTTGTGGCGGCATGCAGCCCAATAGCACTCGCACGGGCGCCTACTGTAAAGCCAGAAAGCGGCTGCCTGTGGAGATGGTTTCCACGTTGGTCAGGCACACCGGTGCTTCGTAAGTGATAAAGCGCCATCGTCGTGGCGCTGGATGGGACGGCCTGTACGTCTTGTGGACGGTACGACGGTCAGCATGCCTGACACCACGGCCAATCAGGGTGCCTATCCGCAGTCTCGCGGTCAGAAAGTCGGTCTTGGTTTTCCGCTGTGTCGAGTGGTTGGCATCGTTTGCCTCTCCAGCGGCGCCGTTTTAGATGCCGCCCTTGGGCGTTTCCGAGGCAAGGGCGGCGATGAACAGACGCTGCTCAGATCAATGCTCGACACGTTGAAAACAGGCGACATTTTGTTGGGCGACGCTTACTACGCTACCTACTTCCTGCTGTGCGAGTTGCAACGAAGAGGTGTCGATGGCGTGTTCGAACAATATGGCGCTCGACGGCGCAGCACGGACTTTCGCTTGGGTCAAAGTCTCGGTTCGGAAGATCATCTGATCGAGTTGAAAAAGCCCGAAAGAAGGCCGCTTTGGATGAGTCAGGCGCATTATGAACAGGCGCCCGAAAGGCTGACAGTGCGAGAGCTGAAGGCTGGCGGTAAGACTTTGGTGACCACGTTGCATTGCCCGAAGCAGACACCAAAAACAGCCCTCAAATCGCTGTACAAGGGGCGATGGCATGTCGAATTAGATTTGCGAAATCTCAAAGCTACGCTGGGGCTTGGAAAGTTAAGCTGCAAAACCCCAGGCATGGCAGTCAAGGAGTTATGGGTCTATCTGTTGGCACACAATCTGATCCGAATGCTTATGGCACAATCGGCTCTATTAGCTGACTGCTTACCTCGCGAACTGAGCTTCAAACACAGCATTCAGCTATGGCTGGCGCTGCGACAATATGGCAGCCCTAAAGAGGAGGATGGCCTGTCAAATTTATTGACGCTGATCGCTCAAAGGCGCGTTGGAAACCGACCTGGTCGTATCGAGCCGCGAGCCATAAAACGAAGACCTCAAGCCTACCCCTTGCTGACCAAATCACGTCGATCAGCAAGGGCAGACGTCAGGAAAAATGGGCACGCTAAACATGTTAAGTAAGTGCCATTCAAATCTGTCCCCTTTCCCTGCTATATTCTTGAATGCCTGCGTTGAGTCGAGTTGCAGAGGGGGCACATGGACATCCTGCGGGGTCATTTCATTTTCTTTCGCTATTCTTTCTTTTGCGGAGTCCGGAAGCAACGCCTCTTTGGGGGGGTATATTAGGGCTGCCGTATGAACTTGTCATATGGGAAGCCAAGACCAATAAAGCTAATGCCGCTTTTTCATGCCAGCCAACTCAAGTTCTTTCAGGGACAGACCGCGATGTTTCTTGAACCAATGTCGTGGTCCGACCCTGATATACACCCCAGAAACCGTTAGCGCCTATTTCTTCTCTAATTTAGACTCATCACTCGGATTTTCCTTCATATTTTTTAGTCTCCGGATTAAATCTCCAGATGTGAGGAGTCATCAGCGCCTCTTTTCCTTTGTAACTAATGCCTCCTTGAGCATCACGCTTGTAAGAGTATATTTTAATATCTTTAAAGCCAGAATCGTTGCCCTCACTTTCATCCATTACCTCCACCTTGGCAAAGTAATCACTGCCTATTAGCTTTAGATAGCCATGACACTGCAGCAAAATACTATATACTCTGTCTCCACTAGACCCAGCACCTGTAGTCGCCTCGAAAATAAAGTCATTATTTTCGCCTCCATTCAAGTGTCCATCAAATACGATCCGCCCATGATCAATGACAAACTCAGTACCACTTATGGTAGACAATACTTGTACTTGATTATTCCCTTCGCGCCAATTTGTAATGAAGCTCTTTTGATCAGTTTCTGCGCTGCATACTTTGGACTCGGCGGACCAAGTAGTAATCGGGAATAAAATCAGTAAAAGTGGCAGATATTTCATAATTTCACGCATCCAAAGCAAAAGAATTTCGTTCAGATCTTACTGAACCCTGAGGTAAAGCAGATCCATACGAAACAGCATTAGTGATTGTTGAGTTCAATTCCGCCAGCGTGCTAAGGAGCCGGGTCGTGAGAGCAGTCTCATGTGCATTTCCCCAGTTAGCCACAGGCAATGCCCAATTTATTTGAGGAGAGGCATCAATAACGGACTGAATAATTGGCACGACACGCGAAGCGTTAGTCACAACATGAGCCGGACGATACACATGCCAGCGAAGCAATATAGAAATGGCTTTTTCTGAAGTAAATACACTGCCAAGAGTGCTATTTATGACGTGATCATTAACCCTAAAGCTGACTTCCTTCTCAATAATTTTACTAATTCTTAACTTCGCCATTTCCCACATGGATTTTCTATATCCATCTATAGTCCTGCCAGCCATGCTCATCCTATAGTGCCAGTGCCAAGTTTTAAGATAGTGAGCACCTTCTTTAGTTCTAGGCAGTTCTTCAAAATCCGCTTCCGAACTAAGCTTAATCCATGAGTTGAACGTCCTGACGCCTCCAATATACATCGCAGCTTCACCCCACTGATGGACAGTATCAAGCCCGAACTTTCCAAACGCCTTGTCGAAGGCCTGGGGGTTCGCATGTTTGACATAAGCTATAAAGCCCGGCAACTCTCCATTGTCATACGCATCGCTATAAACACCCATAGTCCAATGGCAAGGACCAGCGGACATCAACGCATTATCCCACGCGTTCAATACATCAAATCGTCCATAACACTCAGCCTCGGCAACCACCCTTATTGTCCTATAAGTTGAAAGCTTGGCACTATTTGCTTCCGCCGGACTATAAGGTGTTCCGAACACATTTATGATAGACATTTCTGCCTCTGGTGACCAACTATGCTTCAGTGCGGTATTGGGTCCACCAAACGTGCCAGACTGATAATACCCCAGCGTTTGATATTCAGTCTGAGCACGACCCGTAGGATAACTATAATAACTCGTGAAATCTCTAACAAATATTCTAGGTGCACCACTTGTAAAGCTATCATGTGCCCACAAATTAGAGCCAAGTTGAGCTAGCGCAGTTCTGACTCCAGTCTGAGTGTTATTCCAAGCCTCAATTACCACTGGGCATCTATAGTCGTGCTCCAGCCAGTACTCAATTGCAGCTCTCGTCTGCGTATTTACCACGCCACTAATAGGCCCTGTATAGGGGGAGGCGTTAGCAACTGCCTGTAGGCTATCAACATAGTAGCTAACTGGACCCGCACTAGTTCCAGTTGCTGCTGGTGCTTGACCGGCTTTTGCGACCATTGCCGCAGAGCTATCAAAATAGACTTCGACATTATCAACTTTTACTGGCGCCCCCGCCGCGTCTAATAGCAACTGCCCTTGCTTATCCTCCCTCACTCGCGCAATTTGAGCCATGGACGCATATATCTGGAACTCTCTAACGGCCCACTCAGTGCGTGCCCCAAAGCCCCCGTCGGGTTTACCAGCAATAGAAAAACCTAAAGCAACGAGATCCTCCTGGAGTTTCCTTACGTGCTCAGGAACAGTTAAAGCAGCACTACTGCCCAAAAACGCAGCGGCTGTTTCAGCATTTACTACTGTTAGCACGGGATTGTCGATTCCCCCCCATTTTGGAGGTGAGTTCTGCGCTGCCTTTCCATCATGGTCGCCACGGCGAAGATCAAAATCTCCATAAGTCATAACTTACACCCTCACGCAATATGCTGCTTTTGTAGCCGCTTAATATCACTTGCGGACAAATAGTCTTTATCAGTTAACTCACAGGAGCGGTGGAAGCAACGAGTGGCATACTTCGTTTTTGGGCCGTTATCACCGTCAATTTTTCCGTCGTAAAACCCGAGATTCTTCAGGCGAGATTGCAACCCTTTGACATCACCTATCTCTGGCTGTGCACTTAAATCCAGTTCCCACACCCAAGGCTGAGACTCCGAACCGAAAGGGTAAAATGTGAGCTTTCCTTTCTTAGCTTCTGGCGGTACAGGCTGATTTATAAATCCGTCTGCAGAAGTAGTGCCTTTATAAGTTACGCCCTCTACTTCTAATACATAGGGCTGCCCCGAAATCCCTTTTTTCTCGTATGGGCGTTTCATTTGAATTCGGAAGCTTTTGCCGGGTAATTCCGGCGATGGAGAACTCCGTGAGTTCCCCACCGCCTGATCCATCAAACTCCCAGCCTTATCCTTATCCGCCGCCCCCGGCAGCATCGGCGGTTTAATCCCGATCTCCGTCCCGCTCCCCGCCGAGCCACCGGAATTCACCTTCACCTCGGCGCCGCTGATCGTCACACCCCCCGCATCAACCTTGACAAAACTCCCCCCAGCCTTGGCCGTCAGTTCCATCCCGCCTTCAACCACCACCTTTTCACCAGCGTGGTAATGAATCTCCGTCCCGGCTTCAACAAACTGCGCCGTGCCGACTTTGACATGCTGCGTCACCCCGACCGTCAGGTGATCATCGGCCCGAGCTTCGGTCTTGCGATCCAGATGGGTGATGCGGTGTTCTTCGGCCTTGAGTTCGGTGAGGGAGTTGGCTTCGACGGTGTCGTGGCGTTCGTTGCCGACGCGGATTTTCTGGTCGTGCTCGACGTTTTCGTCCCAGTCGCGTTGGGCGTGCAGGTAGATCTGTTCGGCACCTTTCTTGTCTTCGATGCGGAATTCGTTGTAGCCCTTGCCGCCCGGTGAGCTGAGGGTCTTGAAGGTGCTGCGGGTCTTGTTCGCCGGCAGGTCGTAGGGGACGACGTTTTCCTTGTGGTACAGGCAGCCGGTGACCAGCGGTTGGTCGGGATCGCCTTCGAGGAAGGTCACCAGCACTTCCATGCCGATGCGCGGGATGGCGATGCCGCCGTAGGCGCTACCGGCCCAGCCGGTGGCGACGCGGACCCAGCAACTGGTTTTGTCGTCGGTCTGGCCTTCACGGTCCCAGAAAAACTGCACCTTGATGCGGCCGTATTCGTCGCAGTGGATTTCTTCGCCCTTGGGGCCGGTGACCACCGCGGTCTGGCTGCCCAGCACTTTCGGTTTCGGGTGTTCGAGGGCAGGGCGGAAGTGCGCGTCCCACGGGGTGGCGAGGAAGCGGTTGCGGTAACCCTGGTGGAAGTCATCCTTGTTTTGGGTGACGTCGCTGGTGACGTTTTCGCCGAGGACTTGCGGCTGTTTGCCTTCGTGAATGACTTCCAGCAGCAGCCACAGGTCGTTCCACTCTGCACGCGGGTGTTCGCTCAAGGCCAGGAAATGACCGCTGACCAGGATCGGCTGATCGCTTTTGCCTTCAGCCAGTTGGTAGTCGCTGCGGTGACGTTCCAGGGCGCGGGTCGCCAGTTGCTTGCCGCGTTCGCGGTCGGTGAAACGGCCGGGATAGTCGTAGTCTTCCAGGTCTGGCAGGAATGAACTTTTGGCCGCGCCTTCAGGCAGGATGCGCGGTTTTTCGAAGTCGTAATCGCGGCGGCTGACACGGCTGGTGCGGGTTTCCAGGCGCAGGTTGAAGCGCTTGATCACCGGTTTGTCGGCGCTCATGCCGGAGTCTTGCTGATAGGTCACGGGTGCCAGTTTGCGGAACACCGTCTGGTCATCACCGAACACCAGCTTGTGGCCGCTGGCACTGTGCTGGAAGTGAAAGTGAATGCCTTCTTCTTCGCACAGACGCTGGATGAAATGCAGGTCGGACTCGTCGTACTGCACGCAGTACACGCGCTCGGGGTAGATCGCGCCAAGCTGGAAGCTGTAGGCGTCGGACAGGATGCCGCGGGCTTCGAGGACCTGGGCGATGATTTTCGGCACGCTCAGTTGCTGGAAGATCTGCTGGTCACGGTTGTGTCGCAGGTAGTTGAGCTGCGGCGTCAGGCTGATGCTGTAGCGCGTCAGGCTTTTGCCCGAATCGCCTTGGGCGATGCGGTAGACCAGGCCATGAATGACGCCTTCGCCGGTAGCGCCGAAGGTCAGGCAGGCGGGTTTGTGCAGCAGCTCTTCAAGCTTCAGGTCGGGACGGGAGCTGACCAGTTCGATGTCAAAGCAGAACGGCTGATTGAGGGCTTCGCGGCCGACGAAACTGAGCACCTGAAGGTCAGTGGAAACACCTTCGAGGGTGAGAGAAATATGGGTAGCGTTCGCGTCCAGCATGCCTTGAATTCCGTCCTTTGAATAACCAGGGCGCGATGGTGCAGGATTAAACTCACTGGTTCAAGGCGCAAATGGCCGGTTAGTAACAACTTCTCCTCGTTGTGGCAGCGAACTTGGCGGTTTGAAATAGACCGCCTTCGCGAACGAACTCGCTCGCGAAGAGGCCCTCAGATTCAGTGCGTTTCCAACTGATGCCGATACGGCAAATCCGGCCCGGTCTTGCGGCAGGTCAGGGCCGCTGCGCTGATGGCGAACCTGAGCATCGTGTCGATCTGTTCGCGGCTCAAGCGCTGCAAGCCGTCGACTGAGTCGAGCTGTTGCTCGGTCAGCCAGGTGATCAACGCGGCCTGGAAGGTGTCGCCGGCACCGACGGTGTCGGCAATGATCACCTTGCTTGCCGGCGCGGACCAACTGCCATGACGACGGCTGAACACCGTCGCACCCTGGCCGCCACGGGTCAGGAACACCAATTGGCAGCGATGTTCGAGCCAGCCGTCGATCACGCTCTGCGGCTCGCGACCCGGATACAGCAGGCTCAAGTCTTCGTCGCTGACCTTGATCAGGTCGGCGTATTTCATCAACTCGGCAATCCGCGAGCGCCACAATTCGATGTTCGGCTCGGGATTGAGCCGTACATTCGGATCGAGGCTGATCAGGCGTTTGCCGCTTTCCCGGCGTACCAGCGCCAGCAGCGTGTCGGCAATCGGTTGCACCACCAGCGAGTACGAGCCGATGTGCAGACCGCGCACCTCATCGCTCAACTCTGGCAGATGGGCGAGCGTGAGCTGGCGATCAGCGCAACCTTCACCGCGAAAGCTGTAATGTGGCGAGCCGTTGGCACCGACCGCGACCATCGCCAGGGTGGTTGGTGCGTCGAAGTCCAGCAAATAATCCGCTCGCACCCCTTCCTCCGCCAGCACTTGCTGCAAGCGACGGCCGAGATAGTCGGTGGACAGCCCGGCGAACAGCGCCGAGTCCACACCCAATCGACGCAAGCCGACCGCCACGTTGAACGGTGAGCCGCCAGCAATTGCCTTGTAATTCACTGTTGAGGCCTGACCGCTGGCCGAGTTTTCGCTGAAGAAATCGAACAGTGCTTCTCCACACACCAGATACATAGTTGTTCACTCTTTAAAGGGTTTCGACCTGTTGGCGATAGCGCTCATAGGCCTGTTGGTAGGCCGCTACATTCGCCGCGACGGGTTGGGTTTCACTGGTGGGGTCTAGGCTGACACAGCGCTCGCACAACGCCAACAGACTTTGCTGGGTACCGGCGGCCGACTCGCACCACGCCGCCTGAATCGCCGCACCAAGTGCTGCGGCCTCACTGTGTTCGGTGCACACCACCGGGGTATTCATGATGTCGGCGACCATCTGCCGCCATGCCGGGCTTTTTGAACCGCCACCGGTGAGGCGAATGCTGCGGCTCTGCAATCCGTTGTGGCGCAGCAGGTCCAGACCATAACGCAAACCGAAGGTGGTGCCTTCAACCACCGCGCGGCAGAGGTTGGCCTGGGTCAGGTTGGTCATGTTCAGCCCCAGCAGGCTGCCGGTGGCATGGGGCAGGGCGGGGACGCGCTCACCGTTGAGGAACGGCAGCATGCTCATGCCTTCGGCGCCAATCGGCGACTGCTCGACCCGGGCATTGAATTGTGAGAGGTCGAGATCGAACAGCTCACGCACCGCGCTGGTCGCGTTGGTCAGGTTCATTGTGCAAATCAACGGCAGCCAGCCGCCACTGGAGGAGCAGAAGGTTGCGACTGACGCGTCCGGGCTGACGTTGGGCTGTTCGGCGTAGGCATACACGGTGCCGGAAGAGCCCAGGCTCATGGTGATTGCACCAGGCTGGATATTGCCGGTGCCGAGGGCGCCCATCATGTTGTCGCCGCCACCACTGGCGACCAGCGCCTTTGGGTTGATGCCCAACCGTTCGGCGATGTTCGGCAAAATCGTGCCGACCGCTTGATGCGCCTCCAGCAGTTCGGGCAGCGCTGCTTGCAAGCGTCCGCTGGGGTCGATCTCGCCCAATAGCTCTACGTCCCATTGGCGGCTTCGCACATTGAAGTAGCCGGTACCCGAAGCATCGCCGAACTCGCTGCAGCAGCGCCCGGTCAGCCAATAGTTGAGGTAGTCGTGGGGCAACAGAATGTGAGCGATGCGGGCGAAAATCTGCGGATGCTGCTCTTGGGTCCACAACAGTTTGGACACGGTATAGCCCGGTGCGATGACCACGCCGAGACGTTCCAGCGAGCCGCTTTCACCGCCCAGACGCGCCAGCAACCGTTGGTTTTCTGCGGTGGTTTCGGTGTCGCACCAGAGCTTGGCCGGGCGCAGGACCTGGCCTTGTTCATCGAGCAGGACCAGGCCATGTTGCTGGCCTGAGACGCCGATGCCGAGAATCTCCCGGCCGCTGATGTTGGCGGCGAGCAAGGCCTGGCGAGTGGCGAGAGTTAACGCCTCAAGCCATTGGGTCGGGTCTTGTTCACGACGGCCATTGGCGCCGCTGATCAAGCTGTGAGCGGCAGCGCCTTGGCCGAGGACTTTACCGCTACGCGAATCGAGGATCAGCGCTTTGGTGCCCTGGGTGCCACAGTCGATACCGAGGAATAGGTTCCTGATACTCATGAAAACTCCGATGCAGATCGTTCCCACGCTCTGCGTGGGAATGCCTCACTGGACGCTCTGCGTCCGCTCTGGATGTGACGCGGAGCGTCACGGGCTGCATTCCCACGCGGAGCGTGGGAACGATCATAGTGCGAGTATTTTTTCCAGCGTTAGCGTCACACCATGTTCACGCAAGCTGTTACAGCACCACTCGAACGCTGCAACAAACTCCGCAGAATGGGGGATCGCCGTGCCAAAGATTTCCTCAACCTCCAGCAATCGCTGAGTGATCAACGCATCATCGGCCACCAGCGCCTGACAGAACTCCGCCCGTGGGTCGGGAATCGAGTAGGTATCTCCATTCTCATCCACGCCCTTCAAGTAAATCGCCCACGCTGCCACCACCAATGCTGCACGCCGGGTCTCGCGGCCATCGGCAATCAAGCGGTTGATGGTCGGTACGGTGAACTTCGGAAACTTCGACGAGCCGTCAGAGCAAACCCGCGCCAGTTGATCGGCAATCGCCTGATTGGAGAAGCGTTCGACCAGGGTGTTCTTGTACTGCGTCAGGTCGATGCCCGGCACAGGCGCCAATTGCGGCGTTACGTCCAGGTCCATATAGGCGCGCATGTAACGCACGAACAGCGGGTCGTTCATGGTTTCGTGGACGAAGCGATAACCCTTGAGGAAACCCAGATAGGTCAGGGCCAGGTGGCTGCCGTTGAGCAGTTTGATTTTCATCTCTTCGTAAGGCATGACGTCGTCGGTGAACTGCACGCCGACTTTTTCCCAGGCCGGACGACCGTTGACGAAGTTGTCTTCCAGTACCCATTGCACGAAGGGTTCGCAGACCACTGGCCATAGATCGTCGATGCCGTGTTCGTCGTGGAGGTGCAAGCGGTGAGCCGAGCTGGTCATCGGGGTGATGCGGTCGACCATGGCGTTGGGGAAACTGACGTTCGCGGCGATCCAGTCCCGCAGATCGGCATCGCGCAGGGCGGCGAAGGCCAGCAGCGCCTTACGGGTGACCGCGCCGTTGTGCGGCAGGTTATCGCAGGACATCAAGGTGAACGCTGGAATGCCGGCGGCGCGGCGTTTGGCCAGGGCCGCACAGAGGAAACCGAACACGGTTTTCGGTGAGTTCGGATGCGCCAGGTCATGCTGGATCTGTGGCAGCTGGGTCATGAACTCACCCGTGCTGTCGTCAATGCAATACCCCCCCTCGGTGATGGTCAGCGAGACGATGCGAATGTCCGGGCTGGCGAGTTTGTCGATCAGCGTCTGGGAACCATCTTCGGCCAGCAGCATGTCGCTGATGGCGCCGATGACCCGAACTTCGGTGTCGCCGCTGTCACCCAGCTCAAACAGCGTGAACAGGTAATCCTGGCTGGCCAGGTCATCTCGGGCGCGGCGATCTTCGGCACGCAGGCCGATACCGCAGATACTCCAGTCCAGGCCTTCTCCAGTGTTCATCAAGGCATCGGTGTAATAGGCCTGATGGGCGCGATGGAAACCGCCGACACCGATGTGTGCGATGCCTTGGCGAGTTGCATTCTTGGCGTAGGCGGGTAGAGCCACTTCAGGTGCCAGACGGGTAAGGTTGGGCTTGTTCAGTTTCATGTCGGATCTCGGCAATCAGGCAGCGGCGCGCAGCGGTCTGGCCACCGCCACCCCGTTGGCATCGAATAAGTGGCAGTGTTCGGCATCGAGATGCAGGCTCAGTTGTTCGCCATAACGGCTCGCCAGATCCCCGCGAATCCGCATGGTCAGCGCTTCACCCGAAGCGGTCAGAACGTGGCAGAAGGTGTCGCTGCCCAGGCGTTCGCTGACGTCGGCAGTGACTTGCAAAGTGCAGTCGCCGGGTTGCGCCAGTTCCAGATGTTCCGGGCGTATACCCAGCGTTATCGAATCGCCAATGCTGAGATTGGCATTGCTCAGCGGCAGGCTGATGCGCGTCCCGGCATCGAGCCGGACCTCACAGCCCTGACGATCGAGGCGGCTGATCCGGCCCTTGAGAAAGCCCATTTTCGGGGTGCCGAGAAAGCCTGCGACAAACAGGTTGGCCGGTTGGTGATAGAGCTCCAGCGGCGAGCCGACCTGCTCGATTCGGCCACCATTGAGCACCACGACTTTGTCAGCCAGGGTCATGGCTTCGACCTGGTCGTGGGTCACGTAAATCATCGTCGCCTGCAGTTCTTTATGCAGCCGCGCCAGCTCCAGGCGCATTTGAACCCGCAGAGCGGCATCGAGGTTGGAGAGCGGTTCATCAAACAGGAAGATTTTCGGGTTACGCACAATCGCCCGGCCAATCGCCACGCGCTGACGTTGACCACCGGAGAGCTGTTTCGGCTTGCGTTCGAGCATCGGGCCAAGCTCGAGAATCCGTGCCGCTTCGTTGACCTTTTTCTCCACCTCGGCCTTGTTCACTCCGGCTAGGTCGAGGGCGAAGGACATGTTCTTGCGCACGCTCATGTGCGGGTAGAGGGCGTAGGTCTGGAACACCATCGCCAGGTCACGCTTGGCCGGGCTGACTTCGGTGATGTCGCGTCCGTCCAGTTCGATGGTGCCGGCGCTGACTTCTTCGAGCCCGGCGATCAGCCGCAGCAGGGTCGATTTACCGCAACCGGACGGACCGACGAAGACCACGAACTCGCGGTCGTTCACTTCAAGGTCGATGCCTTTGATGATGGAAAAGCCTTCGAAACCTTTTTGCAGATTCTTGATTTTCAGGTGGGCCATGATGGGCCTCCGCTTTTAATGATTCGAAAGGGGCGTTATTTCACGGCGCCAAAGGACAGGCCGCGCACCAGTTGTTTCTGGCTGATCCAGCCGAAGATCAGGATCGGCGCGCAGGCCAGCGTCGAGACCGCCGATAACTTGGCCCAGAACAACCCTTCGGGACTGGAGTACGAGGCAATCAACGCGGTCAGCGGCGCGGCTTTCGACGAGGTCAGGTTGAGTGACCAGAACGCCTCGTTCCAGCACAGGATCAGCGACAGCAACACGGTCGATGCCAGTCCGCACTTGGCGATCGGCAGCAGCACCCGGACCATTTCCTGCCACAGGGTGGCACCATCCAGGCGGGCGGCTTCGAGTATGTCCTTGGGAATGTCCTTGAAATAGGTGTAAATCATCCAGACCACAATCGGCAGGTTGATCAGCGTGTAGATGATGATCAGCGCGATCCGGGTATCGAGCAGGCCGAAACTCTTGGCCAGCAGGTAGATCGGCATCAGCACGCCCACGGGTGGCAGCATCTTGGTCGAGAGCATCCACAGCAGCGTGCCTTTGGTGCGCTGGGTTTCGTAGAACGCCATCGAGTACGCCGCTGGCACCGCGATCAGCAGGCACAGCGCCGTCGCGCTGAACGAAATCACTACCGAGTTCCAGGCGAAGTTGAAGTAGCCGCTGCGCTCCTCGATGTGCAAGTAGTTTTCCAGCGTCGGTGTGAAGATGAACTGCGGCGGCGTGGCGAACGCGTCGATTTCGGTTTTGAAACTGGTCAGCACCATCCAGAAGATCGGGAAGAAGATCAGGATCGCGATGGCCCAGGCCAGTGTGCCCAGCAGCAGGCTTTGCAGGCGACGGGATTGTTGAAGAGTCATGGCAGGCCTCAGGCTTTGTCAGTCAGGTTTTTGCCGAGCATCCGCACCAGGATGATCGCCGCGATATTGGCAATCACCACCGCGATCAAGCCACCGGCCGAGGCCATGCCGACGTCGAACTGTACCAGCGCCTGGTTGTAGATCAGGTAGGCGAGGTTGGTCGAGGCGTAGCCGGGGCCGCCGTTGGTGGTGGTGAAGATTTCGGCGAATACCGAGAGCAGGAAGATGGTTTCGATCATCACCACCACCGCAATCGGTCGCGCCAGGTGTGGCAGGGTCAGGTGCCAGAAGATCGCGACGGGGCCGGCACCGTCCAGGCGCGCGGCTTCTTTCTGCTCCTGGTCGAGCGACTGCATGGCGGTCATCAGGATCAGGATCGCGAAAGGCAGCCATTGCCACGAGACAATGATGATGATCGACAGCAGCGGGTAGTGCGCGAGCCAGTCCACCGGTTGTGCACCGAAGAGCTTCCACACGGCCGCGAGAATCCCCGAGACCGGATGGAAAATCAGGTTCTTCCAGATCAGCGCGCCGACTGTAGGCATGATGAAGAACGGCGAGATCAACATCACCCGCACGATGCCGCGGCCAAGAAACTCACTGGCCTCCAGCAAGGCGCTGATCAACACGCCGAACACCACACTGATCAACAGCACACTGCCGACCAGCAACAAGGTGTTGGTGGCGCCGGGCAGGAAGCCCGAGTCGGTCAGGAAGTAGCTGAAGTTCTCCAGCCCCACGAACGCGTTGTCGCCGGGGTACAGCAGGTTGTAGCGAATCAGCGAAAAGTACAGGGTCATGCCCAGCGGCACGATCATCCACAGCAGCAACAGGGCCACCGAAGGGCTGACCAGAAACCGGCCCGGGTTGGCCAGCCGGCTTTTACGCGGCGGTGCCGGAATGTCCAAATGTGCTTTAAGAGTCGAGGTATTCATGGCGATTGGAACCGATTGAGAACAGGCAAATGAAGATCCAGTGTGGGAGCGAGCCTGCTCGCGATAGCGATCGATCAGCCGACATAGATGTTGAATGTCATGGCCTCATCGCGAGCAGGCTCGCTCCCACAGGGGGGGACGGGTTACTTGGGATAACCCGCGCGCTTCATTTCACGTTCGGTGGTTTGCTGGGCGGCCGCCAGGGCCTGGTCGACGGTGGTCTGGCCGATTAGCGCGGCGGAGAACAGCTTGCCGACCTGGGTACCAACGGCTTGGAACTCAGGAATGGTCACCAACTGGATGCCGATGTAGGGCACCGGTTTGAGGGTCGGTTTGCCCGGATCGGCAACCTTGAGTGATTCCAGCGTGACCTTGGCGAACGGCGCGGCATTCATGTAGGCCTCGCTGTAGGTCGAGGCGCGAGTGCCAGGCGGCACGTTGGCGATGCCGTCCTTCTCGGCCACCAGTGCGCCGTACTCTTTGGAGGTGGCCCAGGCGCTGAAGGTTTTCGCTGCGTCCTTGGCTTTGGAGCTGGTGGGGATCGCCAGCGCCCAGGAGTACAACCAGGCCGAGCCTTTGTCGGTCACTTGATGGGGCGCATAGGTGAAACCGACGTGGTCGCTGACTTTGCTTTGAGTCTTGTCGGTGACGAACGAACCGGCAACGCTGGCGTCGACCCAGATCGCGCACTTGCCGCTGTTGAACAGCGCGAGGTTCTCGTTGAAGCCGTTACTGGAAGCACCCGGCGGGCCGGACTTTTTCATGGTGTCGGCGTAGAAGCTCAGCGCGTTCTTCCACTCGGGCCCGCTGAATTCCGGCTGCCACTTCTCATCGAACCAGCGTGCACCGTAGGCGTTGGCGATAGTGGTGATCAGTGCCATATTCTCGCCCCAGCCGGCCTTGCCACGCAGGCAGATACCGTACTGTTCCTGGTCGGGTTTGTTGAGTGTGCTGGCGAATTCGCCGATCTGCTCCCAGGTCGGATGCTCGGGCATGGCCAGGCCTGCAGCCTTGAACAGGTCGGTGCGGTAATAGGTCATGGAGCTTTCGGCATAGAACGGCAGGGCGTAGAGCGTGCCCTTGACCGACAGGCCTTCACGCACGGAAGGGAATACGTCGTCGAGCGCGTAACTGGCGGGGAGATCCTTTATCGGTTCCAGCCAGCCCTTGGCGCCCCACAGTGCAGCTTCGTACATGCCGATCGTCAACACATCGAACTGGCCGCCCTGGGTGGCGATGTCGGTGGTCAGGCGCTGACGCAGGACGTTTTCTTCCAGTACCACCCAATTGAGCTTGATCTCCGGGTGCTCGGCCTCGAAGGTTTTCGAGAGCTTTTGCATGCGGATCATGTCGCTGTTGTTGACGGTGGCAATGGTCAGGGTTTGTGCGCCAAGGCTGACGCTGCTGAGGGTCATGCAGGTGCAGGCAAGCAGAGCTTTTACAGTGGGTTTCATCGCGCACTCCTCTTCTGGGCCCTGGGGGCAGCAGAAGGACAGTTATTGTTTTTGTGTCTTCCGGAGGTAGGAAGAATCTGAGGCTGATTACAGCCCTCAACACACGCGATGACAAATCATTGGTAGCACTTGCACTGATACTTTTTTGCACTTGAAAAGGCCGCAGGCTACGCCAGCCCTTTGTTGGCGATGGCGCAGCCTGCGATCTTTACTATCGTCTTACCACAGTTTGACGCTGTAACTGAGGACCAAGCGGTTTTCGTTGGTGTCGCGTTGGTAGTTGCTTTTGCTCATACCGTTGCGCCAGCGGGCGCTGACGTTCTTCAGCGGGCCGCTCTGGATGGTGTAGCCCAGGTCGATGTCACGTTCCCACTCCCGGCCTTCGCCGACAAATTTTTTGATCTGCGCCTGGTCGCCCTTGGCGTAGCGTGTGGAGAACAGCAGCCCCGGAATGCCCACCGTAGCAAAGTCAAAATCGTAGCGGGCGTGCCAGGCGCGTTCCCTGGTTTGCGAGAAGTTGCTCAATTGGTATTCGGTGAACAGGTAGGTGTTGCTGCCGTCGACATACGCAAACGGTGTTTCACCGTACTGCTGCTGGAAGCCACCACCGATGGAGTGTCCGGCAAGCGCATACATGAAACGTGTGCTCAAGGCGCGGTTGTCGACGGTGCCGGCCAGGCCTGCACCGGCAGCGTCGGCGCTGAAATAGCGGATATCGCTTTTCAGCGTACCGCCGCCCAGCGCCAGGCTGTGCTTGAGACCGACATAGTGCTGCTGATAAATGTCCTCAAGCTGCGCGTAGTAATAACTGCCTGTCAGCGTTGGGTTGAACCGGTAATCAGCACCGCCGAAACGGAATTCATCGCTTTTTGCCGAGCTCTTGTAAGCGCCGTTCTGGCTGGTCAGCCCCATCTTTTCGTAGTCGGTCGATTCCCGCTGTTTGACCTGATCGATCTGCCCGCCGCGTAAGGTCAGGCCCTTGATGTCGTTCGAGCTGAGCAGGGCGCCTTCGAAGGTCTGCGGCAGCACCCGGCTGGTGTTCGGTTGCAGCAGCGGCAGGTCAGGCAGCAAATGGCCGACACGCAGTTCGCTCTTTGCAATGCGGGCCTTGGCGGTCAGGCCCACCTTGGAATAGCTGTCATGGGCACGTCTGGCGTAACTCGGTTTGCCCGGCTCGGCTGTGCTTTCTCGGGACAACAAACCGCTGCCGGAGCGATCAGGGCTGGAGTCGAGCTTCAGCCCGAGCATGCCGAGTGCATCCAGGCCAAAACCGACCGTGCCTTCGGTGTAACCCGATTGCAGGTTCAGCAGAAATCCCTGGGCCCATTCATCACGCTTGGACTGGCCATAGCCTTCGCGGTAGTCGCGGTTGAAGTAGTAGTTTTTCGAGTCCAGCGTGGCCTTGCTGTCCTTGAGGAATTGCGCTTCGGCGGCCATCGGCAGCAGGCTGGTGCCGCCGATCAAGGTCAAGTGCTGCATGAGTCTGGCGTTCATGGTGTTGGCTCCTGTGAGGGCTCGTTGTTGTTTTTCGGGCATGGCTTCGCCTTGGGCGCCTTCAGTGGTGTCTGAAGACGCCTGAGGTGACGTCAGTGATTAACTAAGGCGTGGGCTGCAGGTTTTCGGGTTTTGGTCGCACCCGGTAACCACCGCCCGCCAGTTGTTCCAGTGGGCTTGCGGCTGCCAGCAATTGGCGGGTGTAGGGGTGCAAGGGATTATCGAAGACCGCTTCGCGGCTGCCGATTTCCACGATATGGCCCTGGTGCATGACCGCCACCCGATGGGCGATGCGTTCGACGGCCGCCAGGTCATGGGAAATGAACAGGCAGGCAAAGCCGTACTGTGCTTGCAAGCGCTCGAACAGTTCGAGGATCTGCTTCTGGATGGTCATGTCCAGCGCCGAGATCGGTTCGTCGGCGATCACCAGCTGTGGGTGCCGTACCAGCGCTCGGCCGATGGCCACCCGCTGGCGTTGACCGCCCGACAGTTGATGGGGAAAGCGCTCCATGAACGCTTCCGACAAACCAATATCCACCAGTGTGGTGGCGACACGCTGACGTTTTTGCTCCTCGCTCAGTTCCGGCAGATGGCGCAACGGTTCGGCGAGGGTTTCGCCAATGCGCATTCGCGGATCAAGGGACGAGTAAGGGTCTTGAAAGATCATCTGGCATTGCAGCCGATGATCACGCTGACCGGCCTTGAGGATATCGATGCCCTTGAAGCGAATCTCGCCGGCACAGGGTTTGACCAGTCCCACCAGCGCGCGGCCCAGTGTGGTTTTACCCGAGCCACTGCCGCCGACCAATGCCAGGGTTTCACCGGGGGCGATGCTCAGGTTGGCACTGTGCACGGCGCGCTTGGGGGGTGATTGACCCCAGAACCGCGCATGACCCGGATGCTCGATGCTGACGCCGGTAATTTCCACTAGGGGTCTGTCGGTCGCTGTCAATGCGGCCAGTTCGCCGCGCTTGGGCAGCGCTTCGAGCAATTGGCGGGTGTAGGCGTGTTGCGGGGCCAGCAGGATGTGATTGATCGAGCCTTGTTCCACGGCCTGGCCGTGGCGCATGACCACCACCTTGTGGGCATAACGCGCCACCAGCGACAGATCGTGGCTGATGAACAGGATCGCCGTGCCTTGCTCGCGGGTCAGCTCCAGCATCAGCTCGATTACGTCCAGCTGCGCCAGGCAGTCGAGGGCGGTGGTGGGTTCGTCGGCAATCAGCAGCGCCGGGCGCAGCAGCATCACCGAGGCGAGCATGATCCGCTGGCGCATGCCGCCGGAAAACTCATGGGGATAGGCGTTCAGGCAGCGTTCGGGATCGCTGATGCCGATGCGGGTGAGCATGTCGATGCAGCGTTGGCGAATCTGTGCCTTGCTCAAGTCGGTGTGCAGACGCAGACCTTCGGCCATTTGCTCGCCAATGCGGATGGCCGGGTTGAGCGAAACCATCGGTTCCTGGAACACCATGCCGATTCGCGCACCGCGGATGCCACGCAGTTGCGCACAGCTCAACCGATTGATGTCCTGGCCTTCGAAGCGGATCGCACCGCCACAAACCTCCATCGGCAGTGGCAGCAGGCCAATCGCTGCGCGTGCGGCCATGGTCTTGCCGCTCCCGGATTCGCCCACCAGCGCGACAATCTCGCCGGGTACGACGGTGAAACTCAGATCGTTGACCGCCAACGGCCCTTCGGCGCCGGCGCGAATCAGCAGACGGTCGACTTCAAGCAACGGTTTTTGACTGGGCATGATCAACGGCTCATTCGAGGGTCGAGGCGGTCGCGCAGGGCGTCGCCGAACAGGTTGATGGCGACCAGCGCCAGGGCGATGAACAACCCCGGGAACAGGCCGAGCCAGGAGGCGTTGGCAATGTACGGGCGGCTGGCGGCGAGCATGTTGCCCCAGGTCGCTGCGGGTGGCGGAACACCCAGGCCGAGGAAGCTCAAGGCACTTTCCGACAGCAGCGTCCAGCCGAACATGCTGGTGGCGAGCACGCACAGCGGCGCAACACAGTTGGGTGCAACGTGGCGGTACAGTGTGTAGAACTCCGAATTGCCGATGACCCGTGAGGCTTCGATAAACTCGCGCTCACGCAGCGACAGCACACTGCCGCGCACCACCCGAACCACCGACGGCGTGTAGGCGATGCTCAAGGCCAAAACGATGCCGTACTGGCTGGCCCCGATGATCGCCATCAAGCCCAGCGCCATCAGGATGCCGGGGAATGCCAGCAATGCATCGTTGATCATCATCAGAACTCGATCGGTCCAGCCCCGCAGGTAGCCGGCAAGCATGCCGATCACACTGCCGAAAAACAGCGCCAGGCACACCGTCAGCAAGCTGATCCACAAACTGGTGCGCGCACCGATGATCAAGCGGCTGAGCACGTCACGGCCAAACTCGTCGGTGCCTAGCCAATGCAGCGCCGAGGGTGCCTTGAGGCGAGACAGCAGATCGATTTTCAGCGGGTCGTAAGGTGTCCAGAACACACCGAGCAGCGCCATGCTGATCAGCAGAGCCAGCAAGGTGCCGCCAATCAAGGCATTCGCCGGTGGCCAGCGCAGTGGGCGACGCGCTGGTGTAGCGCTCACGGAAAGCAGGGAGACGGTCATAATTTCACCCTTGGGTCGAAGAGTGGATAGAGCAGGTCGACCAGCAGGTTGACCGCCACGTAGATGAAAGTGATCAGCAGCAGGCAGCCTTGCAGCACGGGGTAGTCGCGAGCAAAGATGGCGTCGACCATCAAGCGACCGATGCCGGGCAGGGTGAACACCGTTTCCAGCACTGCGATGCCACCCAGCAAATTGCCGAGGATCAAGCCGATCAAGGTCCAGGTCGGCGCGAAGGCATTCGGTAGTGCGTGGCGCCACAGCACCGCACGCTCCGATAAGCCCTTGGCTCTGGCGTGGGCGATGTATTCCAGCCGCAGCACCTCGATGGTGCTGGCCCGGGCCATCCGGGTAATGGCTCCCAACTCCACCAGCGTCAGGGTGACAATTGGCAGCACCAGATAGGTCACGGCTTCACCGGGGTTCTGGGCGAACGGCACATAACCCACCACGGGCAGCCAGTTGAGCTTGATCCCGAACGCGTAGAGCAACAGCAAGCCGAGCCAGAAACTGGGAATCGACAGCAACAGGGTTGCGCCGGTGACCAGCCCCAGGTCCAGCGCGCTGTCCTGTTTCCAGGCCGCGAACAGGCCTGCTGGAACGGCAATCAACGCCGCCAGCAGAACCGCCACCAGCACGATGCTGGCGCTGACCGAGAAGCGGTCGAGGATCAGTTCGAGCACCGGTTGTTTGCTGGTGATCGACACGCCGAGGTCGCCACTGAGCACCGACTGCAACCAATACACGAACTGCACGCCAATCGAGTGATCCAGCCCCAATGCTGCGCGGGTGCTGGCCAGGCTTTGCGGATCGGCCATATCGCCGAGCATCAGCAGCGCCGGGTCGCCGGGGATGAAGCGGATCAGCGCGAACACCACCACGGAGATCAGCAACAAGGTCGGCACGGACAATGCCAGGCGTTGAGCGATAAATCGCAACATGATCGATCTCCTAGTCGGCCAGTTTCACGCCCCACAGGCGCGGTTTGGCGATGGGCCAGGAGCGGTAACCTTCGACCCGATCCTGAAAGGCACCGACGGTGCTTCCGTTGTACATCACCACCATCGGCACATCGGCGAGCATTTGTTGGTGCAACTGATCGAACAGTGCCTGACGTTTGACCGGTACGATTTCGCGCATGGACTCAAGCATCCAGCCCTGCGCCTGGGGGTTGTCCCAGACCTTGCGGGGTTGCTGGTTTTTGTCGCCCATTACCGACTCGAAGTTCAGCGCCGCGTCGAAGCGTGCCGAATAGGAGAACGCCATGATTTGGTACGCACCGCTCTGGTAGCGCTCCAGTTGCGTGCCCCATTCGAGGGTTTCGATATCGATGTTCAACCCGGCTGCCTGGGCCATGGCCTGGCTCAGCACCGCCATGTCGAATACGCTCTGGTAGCGTTTGTTGGTGATGATTTTCAGCGGCTGGCCGTTGTAACCGGCTTCCTTGAGCAGGCGCTTGGCTTCTTCGATGTTGGCTTTGTAGCCCTGTTGTTGAATGGCTTTGTAGTAGGGACTGGTGTCTGGCACCACCGAGTTGTTGGCGTGGGAAGTGCCTTCGGTGAGTGCCTGGACCATTTGTTCGCTGTCCAGCGACAGCGCGATGGCACGCCGAATACGCACGTCCTTGAGCAGTGGGTCGCGGGTTTGGAACAGCAGGGCATTGAGCGACATGTTGGAACTGCTGGAGGTCTTGATGCCTGGCAAGGCGCCGAGTTCGTGGGCATCCATCACCGTGACATCGGGCAGCACGTCGACGCCTTTCGATTGCAACGCGGCTTTGGCGGCAGCGGCATCGGGGATGACCATGAAGCGCAGGTTATCGATAAACGCCTGCTTGTTGCCGGTGTAGCCGTCGGTGCCTGTCTCCGGTCGGGCGCTGTAGTCGGTAAAGCGTTGCAGGTCGACGTATTGTCCCGGCTTCCATTCGGCGAGCTTGAACGGCCCGGTGCCGATCGGTGCTTGCCACTTGCCGTTCGTATCGACAGAGGAAGGGTGCAGGATGCCGGTGCCACCGCAATCGGATCGGGCCATTTGCGCAAGAAACAAACCATTGGGTTTATCCAGGGCGAAGACCACGGTCAATGGATCTGGCGCGCTGATGTCGGCGACTTTCGCCACGCCGCGTCCATCGAAGTCAGCGAGACAGCGCCACTGGGTTTGCGGGTCGAGATAACGTTTCCAGGTCCACAGTACGTCGGCGGATGTGAGGGGCGCGTCGTTATGAAACTTCACCCCATCACGCAGGGTGAAACGGTACTCGAGGCCATCGGCCGAGACCTCGACCTTGCTGGCCAGCAACGGTCCGACCGAGGCGTCTTCGCGGTAGGCCACCAGGCCTTCGACGATATGCAGCACCACCGCGTCGGTGTTTTCGTCGCGATTGACGCCGGGATCGGTGCTGCGAATGTCCGCGTTGAGGGCTACACGCAGGGTGCTGGCTGCTTCGGCGCTGAGACTGCCAAGGGCGAGGCTGCTGAACCCTAGCGTCAGGGCGATACGAGTGAATGTATGCACGGGAGTGATTCTCCATTGGCGGTTTGCGACGGTGGGAGCCGGCAGGCGTCGCAAACCGTTAGTTGTTTATTGTCATTGTTCTTGTCGTGCCGCCCGGAGGGCGTGGGTGTCGCATGAGTTACTTGAGGTAGCGGTTGATGTCGCCCTCCATGGCCAGCGAATAGGCAGTGAATTCGCGGTTCACGGCCGGCAGCGGGGCGACTTCCATCAACCCCTTGGCCGGACGCATCACCACCATGGCCACGGTGGCCGACAGGTTGCCGGCCATGTTGGAAAGCGGTGGACGACACACTGCCCATGGTGTGCCGAAGTCATCGAAGAAGGCTTTTTTCAGGTGTTCGGCCGTCAACTGTCCAGGCGTTTCGCTGAGGATTTGCCGCACGCGCACGTCGCGATAGAGGCTTTCCGGTACGCTGTTCAATCCGGCCTCACGCAACTTGCCCAATGCCACCGGGCTCTGCCAATGGTTGGCGTGTACGAGCAACCCCTGTTCGGCCTGAATCGGGAAGACTTCATCCGGGGCGCATTCAAAGTTGATCGCATACCCGCCAGCGTGACTGAGCATCATGTTGTTGGAGGTGGATTTGGCCGTGGTGGCGACCACCTTGATCGACAGCGCGAAGTGCGCGGCCTCCAGCGCCTTGCGTCGAATGAATGGCAGTGGCACGCCGACCTGGGTGTAGTCGCGTTCGGACTCCAGATAGTTGGCGGTGATTGCGGTACCGATCGAGTTCAAGCCGTTGCGGGCCAGGCCGCCGGCTTCGGTGAAGGTCAGTACATCCGGGCCGTCTTCGCGCAGGACTTTCAGCACAATGGCGCTCTCGGCACATTCCGCGCGCCAGTCCCAGTTTTGTCCGTGAATCACTTCGTTGGCGGCCGAGGCCGTCGGCAGAATCACCGCGCCAGTGCAGCCATCCGGATCTGGCAGGCGAGCCTTGCGTCGGCCCAGCTGGATGATCTCGGTGCGAGCGTTGATCAGCACGATAGCTTCGAAATCGCAGCCTGCACCCTCGGCGATACCGCGCATTTCCTGAGCGTATTCCGGTTCGAAGGCTTCGATGCTGGGCACGAACTCATTGGCAAAGCCACGGATGTCGGCCCAGGTGTAACCCATCTTCAGCAGTTGGACAGAATAGATCTCGATGCTTTTGTGAATGCGCTGACTGACCGCTTGACCGTATTGGAAGCCGCGCTCGAAGGGGGTGCCGCTGATCTCGACGAGAGGGAAAGGGGAGTGGCTCATAGTTGGCAATCTCATGTTTTTTGTTTGTGTTGGGTACAAGGGTTGCCGGATATAAACGGACTGTCAATGCTTTTGGGTGGCCGATAAAACCTTGTTGTAGGAATCCTACAGCGGGCTATTGAGTGCGTTATGTGCTCAAAGGCCCTGTTTATCGGTGGTGTAGCGATGTTTAAAACGAGTCGCCTGCTTTGTTGTTTATATTCTGTGTATTTAGCTTTCGTAAAAATCGGAAAGGTCCTGCTTTTTGTGCGTGCGAGTGACGAGGGACGTTGTCCTGTAGCGCATTGCGGTAAAAACACCGGGCTGTGATGATTTGGCGGTTGTCCGCAGTGTTCCAGTCACGCTAATGTCGGCTGACCCAGGCGCCGACAGACGATGCGCGCAGGGATGCACACTCATTGTTTGATCGAGGATGGAAATGGAATCCGCAGAAATCCTGGTGCTCCAGGCCAGCTACACGAACCCGATACACGCCGAAGCAATCAGCCTTGTTCTGAATCACTACGCTGAAGACCCGATGGGCGGTGGCACGCCGTTATCGGCCGATGTCTTGCAGCAGTTGCCCGGCGAGCTGGCCAAGCGACCCCATGCGTTCAGTGTCCTGGCGTTCGTTCACGGGGAGCCTGCCGGGCTGGTGAATTGCTTCGAAGGTTTCTCGACCTTTGCTTGCCGTCCACTGGTGAATGTTCACGACGTAATGGTGATCGGAAAATTTCGCGGGTTGGGCCTGAGCCAGAAAATGCTGCAAAAGGTCGAGGACATTGCCCGTCAGCGCGGCTGCTGCAAAATCACTCTGGAAGTGCTGGAAGGCAACGCGGTTGCACAGGGTTCCTATAGCAAGTTCGGGTTTTCGGCGGGGATGTTCGATCCGGCTCATGGTCGCATGCTGTTCTGGATCAAGGCGCTTTAAACAAGAAAGGGCACCTTTGGGGTAATGCCAGTCAGTTAAGAAAACTCAGTGTCCGGATGCTCTGTTCTGATCCGAGATCCACCCCTCACCCCAACCCTCTCCCCAGTGGGGAGAGGGGGAAAGGGAGCAGATCTCCATGCTTTTCAAACCTGAGTTCGGCTCGATATTTCAGGTCGCAACATTTCGAGTAATCACCTCGGTCAGTCCCCTCTCCCCCCCGGGGAGAGGGTTAGGGTGAGGGGTGGTTCTTGAGCCTGGCCGCTAGAGCCTCCAGTCCAGGCTCAAGGTCACGGTGCGCGGGTCGCCCCAGAAGACGCCGTTATAGAAACCGACGTTGTCGTAGTATTTCTCGTCGAGCAGGTTGTCGACGTTCAACGATGCCGACAGATGCTTGTCGATCTCGTAGCGAGACATCAGCTTTACCACGGTGTAGGTGTGCTGATTGATTCGGGTGTTTTGCGTCACCACTTCAGCGTTGGCGTCACGGCCGACCGGGCGGCGGGAATTGCCGTAGATATCGCTTTGCCAATTCACCGCGCCACCAATGGTCAGCGCCTGCCAATCGCCCGGCAGGCGATAGGCTGTCGACACCCGCAACATGTTCAGGGGTTGAGCGGTGTTGGTGCGCTTGTGTTCACCGTTCACCGAGTGGGTGTAGGTGTAACCGGCCGTGAGGTTCCAGCCTTGTAGCACTTCGCCGGACACTTCGGCCTCGAAGCCCTGAACCTTGTTGCCCTTGCCGCCGGATTTGAAAAACTCTTCGCCAGTGACCGGGTCAGGCGGCACCGAGTCGTCACGCTCGGCGACGTTGTCCTGGGTGCTCCAGAACAACGCGGTAGCGAGGTTCAGCCGCTCTTCGAGCAAGCTGCCCTTGAGCCCCACTTCATAGTTGCTGCCCACGACGGGCTCGAGGTACTTGCGACTGACATCCCGCTCGCTCTGAGGGTTGAAGATGTCGGTGTAGCTGGCGTAGACGGTGTACTCGGGAGTGAGGTCGTAGAGCAGGCCCGCGTAAGGGGTGAAGACGTCGTTGTGTTGCTGGCTGCTGTGGTCGGTGGCGATGCGCTGATAGTGGGCGTCGTATCCGTACGTGCTGCTGTCGGTACTCCAACTGCCATAGCGACTGCCGAGCACCGCGTGCAGTCTTTCGGTCAGGCTCAAGCGTGTTGCCAGGTAACCGGCCTTCTGCCGGGTGCTGTCGTGCGAGCCTTGCAGGCCGGTGACGGTGTCCGGGAATTTGCCGATGCTGCCCATGTACTTCCAGTCGCGGATGTTGTCGTAACCTGGCGGTGTTGCGCCGTCCACAATGTAGGGGGCGGATTCGCGCCGGTCAGCCTCGCCATAGCCGACCATCACTTCATGCTCGCGCCCCAGCAACGGATACGTCCCGGCCAGGTTGACGTCGTACACGTCCATCTTCTGGACACCCTTCATGTGACCCTTGTAGGCGGTCATTCCACTGCGGTCATCATTGGGGAAACCTCCGCCGCCGTAGTACACCTTGCCGTCGATGTCGCTTTGTCGATGGGTGTAGGCGGCTTTCAAATGCCAGCCTTCACCCAGCCGTTGATCCAGCGTGGCGAACGCGGTCTTGTCTTTCAGTGGCCAGGAACTCCAGTGCGCGGCCATGTTGGTCGATCTCGGCAAATTGGCCCTGGTACCGGATGAGGTCCAGTACGGCACCGTTCCCCAAGACGTGCCCTGGACCTGTTTGTCCTGATAGTCGTAACCCACCGCCAGCACGGTGTCGTCTGTCAGATCGGCTTCGAGAATCCCGTAGCCGACTTCTCGTTGCAGTTGGTAATGATCACGAAAGGATTTGCTGTCGCGATAGGCCAACACGCTGCGGCCACGCAGGCGACCGTCGAACCCCAGCGGGCCGCCGACATCGACATAGCTGTAGTAATCGTCATAGCTGCCACCGCTGACGCCGCTTCGGGCTTCCCATTGCCGGGTCGGGCGTTTGCGCACCATGTTGATGGTGGCGGAAGGGTCGCCGGCACCGCTGGTCAGCCCGGTCGCGCCGCGAACCACTTCGATGCGGTCGTAGATGATGGTGTCCGAATCGGACTTCATGCGATTGAAGGTGTTGAGCATGCCATCGATCTGGAAGTTGTCGATTCCATAGCCGCGTGAGGAATAGCTCACCCGGTCGGAGTCATTGTGCTGAACCACCACGCCGGTGGTCTGGCTCATCGCTTTGGATAGGGTATCGAGCTTGAAATCATCCATCTGTTGGCGAGTCACCACCGACAGGGACTGTGGCGTTTCCTTGATCGAGAGGTTCAGCCGCGTGGCGGTACTCATGGAGCCGGTGGTGTACGCGTGAGTGTTTTCGGTGGTGCTGCCCAAGCCATCGGCCGTGACGCTGGTGGTCTCCAGCTCAAGGGTTTTTACAGGCGCGACTGATGTTTGCTCCGGGTTGGTTTCGGCCAGCAAATCCGGGCAAAGGGCGGCACTGCAAAGCCCCAGGGTCAAGCTCATGGAACGGGTAATAGGCGCGAACATCGCTGCCGGCTCCTTGTCTTCGATGGAAAATTTCCGTTTGCTCAAAGACGAAAAGGAGCGGGGTGATTTAGCTTAAACAAGAATAATTATTATCTTCAGGGGTGTTTCAGCTACCGAGAGGGCATTAATGCTGCGCAGAAAGCGGGGGCTGGAACCAGCCCCCGAAGAGATTACGGCTTGATGGTTGAGGCGCTGACAGCGGCAGTCTTGGGTTTCATCAGGCTGAAGTCGATCAGCGCTTTCTGTTCGCGCTCATAAGGGTTGCCGATCAACAGCGGGCGCGGTTTGAAGCTGTTGCTGACCAGGCTCTTGCTGCGGTCCAGTTCATCGAAACTCAAGCCTGCAAGGTCTGCCCAGGTGTGGATCAGCTGCGAACTGCTGTAAGGCCGTTGCAGGTCCGCGGCAAAGCTCCAGTCGTGGGTTTCTCGCCATTTTGGCGAAGCCCAGGCGATGAACGGAATCGTGTACATCGGCGCAGTCGGTTTGGCTTCGTTACGACCCAGCGTGGTGTGACCTGCGGAGTCGAAAACGTCTTCGCCGTGGTCGGAGAGGTACAGCAGGAAGCCGTTTGGATCGGTCTTGGCGTAGTCCTTGATCAGGCTCGACACCACGAAGTCGTTGTACAAAACCGCATTGTCGTAGCTGTTGTAGGTCGGCAACTGATCATCGCTGATGCCTGCCGGTACACCCTGACGATTGTTGAATTTGTCGAACGTCGGCGGATAACGGTACTGGTAACTCATGTGCGTGCCGAGCAAATGCACGACGATGAGCTTGCGCGGAGCGCTGTCGGCCAGGGCCTTGGAGAACGGTTCCAATACATCGCCATCGTACTGGCGGGCGTTCTGGTTGCGGTTGTTGTTCAGGTAGACCTGTTCATCAGCCTGCTCGGAGAACGTCGTGAGCATGGTGTTGCGCTTGGTCATGGTCTGCTGGTTGGTGATCCAGAAGGTCTTGTAACCCGCCTGTTTCATCACGCTGACCAGTGATGGCGTCTTCAGGTACAGGTCCGGATTCTCTTCGTCGGCGAAGGTCAGAACCTGTTGCAGCGCCTCGATGGTGTAAGGGCGCGGGGTAACGACGTTGTCGAAAACCGCCAGTTGATCCTTGAGCTTGTCGAGTTCCGGCGTGGTTTCACGCGGGTAGCCATACAGGCTCATGCGCTGACGGTTGGTCGATTCGCCAATCACCAGCACCAGGGTCGCGGGCTGGTTTGCCATCGCATCCTTGAAGTTGTGCAGCGGCGGGATCTGACTCGCGTTGTCGAGCATGCCTTGCATGCTGCCGAGCGTTTCACGGTAGCGACGATAGGCAACCATCATCTGCCACGGCACCGCTGGCTCGACCCGGGTTTCGAATTTTTCGAGGCCGCTGGCGAAGCTGCCGGTACGGGCCGTCTGCTTGATCAGCGGATAACCGATAATGGCGACCAGAATGGCAGTCGCAGCCAGCAGGGCTTTACCACGAGACAGGTAAACCGGGCGCAGACGCGTCCACAGCAATACTGCAACCGCTGTATGCGCCAGGAAGGCCAGGACCATCCACCAGGCAAAATACTGAGTCATGTATTCGCCAGCTTCCGACACGTTCGATTCGAACATGATGAAGATGACGCTTTGCGAGAACTCCTGCTGATAGATGAAGAAGTAACCCAGGCTCGCCATCGAGCAGGCCCAGAGCAAGACACCGATCAATGCCGCCAGCAAACGCGTACGCGCCGGGAACAGTAGCATCGGTGCCAGCCAGATGGCGCTCATGATGAAGGCCTGGCGGAAACCGGCGAAACCCGCGGTGTCGGACAACAGGATGAGGAGTTGGGTGATGCCGGAGAAATACCAGAAGAACAGGAAAAGCCAGCCAAGTCCTGCCCAATCGAAACCTTTCGCAGACGTATTGCTGCGTTTAAACATCGCCATTCAGCGCTCCATCCGATTAATTACTGCGGATACTGGAGCATTTCCAGACACCAACAATTGCACCGCTCACAAAGTGGGCGGCTATAACCGACGAATTATCATCAGGCAGATGTGAAAAAAATGTGAGTTTCGTTCAGCTAACTGACAGCTTGTGTAGTGGCTATTGCTCGGTTTCAGCGCGTTACCGGCTGTCCGGGCGATTGTGCCTGGGCAAGCAACAGGCGCAATTGCGCGACCTGGTCGAGCAGTTGTTCGCGTTCGGCTTTGAGCTGGCGCAATTCGTCACGACGAATCGTCACGTAGAGGGTCTGTGGAGGTCGTGCGTTTACTACGGTGCCCATTGCTCACCTCGCAAATGGCGTGTCACATCTGTGGGTGGGCTGCTCTGGAGTCATGCCCGAACCACTATCGGCGCCGATTCTGGTTTCTTTTTGTTATTTATGGAACTTTTTTATTTTTCGCGGTCCCTGTGTCTTCGCCAACGTTTTGGACGTTATCCCTATAGCTCGGGCAAATCGTCCGGAAACTATGTTGCAGCGCTCTGGACTAACCTTAATCAGGTTCATTGCGCTATAACCTTGGCATACCTTTATTTGTAGTAAGGAGCATCAGCACATGCAACTGGGGATTATCGGACTGGGCCGCATGGGCGGCAACATTGCGCGGCGCCTGATGCTCAATGGGCACACCACTGTGGTCTATGACCGTAACACCGCGTTTGTTGAGACCCTGAGTGAAGAGGGCGCCACTGGCGTTGCTGACTTGCCGGCACTGGTCGCGGCACTGGATAAACCCCGAGCGGTCTGGGTCATGCTGCCAGCGGGCGCGCCGACCGAAGAAACCATCGACGCCCTGAGCCAATTGCTGGACGCCGGCGATGTGATCATCGATGGCGGCAACACCTTCTATAAGGATGACATACGCCGCGCGAAAACCCTGTCGGAAAAAGGCCTGAAGTACATCGATGTCGGCACCTCCGGCGGAGTTTGGGGGCTGGAGCGCGGTTACTGCATGATGATCGGCGGTGACGCTGACGTGGTTGATCGCCTCGACCCGCTGTTCGACGCACTGGCGCCAGGCCTGGGCGATATCCCGCGGACCAAGGACCGGGTGGCCGAAGATGATCGTGCCGAGCGTGGCTACATTCATGCCGGCCCTGCAGGTTCCGGGCACTTCGTGAAGATGATTCACAACGGCATCGAATACGGGATGATGCAGGCATTTGCCGAAGGCTTCGACATCCTCAAGACCAAAGCTTCGGAGAACCTGCCGGAAGATCAGCGCTTTGATCTGAACGTGGCCGATATTGCCGAAGTCTGGCGTCGTGGCAGCGTTGTCTCGTCCTGGTTGTTGGACCTGACGGCCGATGCCTTGGCCAGCGATCCGAAACTCGATGGCTACTCCGGTGCAGTGGCTGACAGCGGTGAAGGTCGCTGGACCATCGAAGCGGCCATGGAGCAATCGGTTCCGGTGCCGGTATTGTCCAACTCGCTGTTTGCCCGCTTCCGTTCGCGCCAGCAAAGCACTTATGGCGACAAGCTGCTGTCGGCCATGCGCTTCGGCTTTGGTGGCCATGTCGAGACGCCGAAAAAATGACTTCGATCCGCAAGAAATCCAAGGCACACCCCGCACCACCCACCACGTTGTTCCTGTTTGGTGCTCACGGCGACCTGGTCAAGCGCTTGCTGATGCCGGCGCTGTACAACCTCAGTCGTGACGGTTTGCTCGGCGATGGATTGCGGATCGTCGGTGTCGACCACAATGCGATCAGCGACGCGGACTTTGCTAAAAAGCTTGAAGACTTCATTCGCGCCGAGGCGGCCAACAAAGTCGGTCATGACCCTCTGGACCCGGTGCTCTGGGCCAAACTGGCCAAGGGCATCAGCTATGTCCAGGGCGATTTTCTCGACGACAGCACCTATCAGGCGCTCGGCGCAAAAATCGCCGAGAGTGGTACTGGCAACGCGGTGTTCTATCTGGCCACCGCGCCGCGCTTTTTCAGTGAAGTGGTGCGTCGTCTGGGTTCGTCCAGGCTGCTGGAAGAGGGCGACGACGCTTTCCGCCGGGTCGTGGTCGAAAAGCCCTTCGGTTCCGACCTGCACACCGCCGAAGCCTTGAACGCGTGCTTGCTCAAGGTCATGTCGGAGAAACAGATTTACCGGATCGACCATTACCTGGGCAAGGAGACCGTGCAGAACATTCTGGTCAGCCGGTTCTCCAACAGCCTGTTCGAAGCGTTCTGGAACAACCATTACATCGACCACGTACAAATCACTGCCGCAGAAACCGTTGGCGTCGAAACCCGTGGCAGTTTTTATGAACACACGGGTGCGCTGCGCGATATGGTGCCCAATCACCTGTTCCAGCTGCTGGCGATGGTTGCGATGGAGCCTCCGGCGGCCTTCGGTGCCGACGCGGTGCGCGGTGAAAAAGCCAAGGTGGTGGGGGCGATTCGTCCCTGGTCTACTGAAGAGGCGCGAGCCAACTCGGTGCGCGGTCAGTATGTCGCCGGTGAAATCGCCGGCAAGCCGTTGGCCGGTTACCGTGAAGAGCCCAATGTCGCACCAGACAGCACGACGGAAACCTTCGTCGCGCTCAAGGTGATGATCGATAACTGGCGTTGGGTCGGCGTGCCGTTCTACTTACGCACCGGCAAGCGCATGAGTGTACGCGATACCGAAATCGCCATCTGCTTCAAGCCTGCGCCTTACGCGCAGTTTCGCGACACCGAAGTCGATGTGTTGCAACCGACTTACCTGAGGATCCAGATTCAGCCCAATGAAGGCATGTGGTTCGACCTGCTGGCCAAGCGACCCGGGCCTGCGCTGAACATGGCTAACATCGAGTTGGGCTTTGCCTATAAGGATTACTTCGAGATGCAGCCGTCCACCGGTTATGAAACCTTGATCTACGACTGCCTGACCGGTGATCAAACGCTCTTTCAGCGCGCTGACAACATTGAAAATGGCTGGCGTGCTGTTCAGCCGTTCCTCGATGCCTGGAAAGAGGACGCCAGTGTGCAAACCTACGCGGCCGGTGAAAATGGCCCGGATGCGGCTGATGAGTTACTGACTCGAGACGGTCGCATCTGGCACAGCCTCGGCTGAGTCAGGCAATACTTCATACACCCCCCCTGTGGGAGCGAGCCTGCTCGCGAAGAGGCCATATCATTCAACATCGTTGTTGAATCTCAGACCGCTATCGCGAGCAGGCTCGCTCCCACAGGGTAAGTGTTACAACCAGTAGCTCACCGCATACCAGCCCAGCACACCCATCACCACGGTGTACGGCAATGCCATCCAGACCATGCGCCCGTAAGACAGCCGGATCAGCGGGGCAATTGCCGAGGTCAGCAGAAACAGAAACGCCGCCTGACCATTGGGTGTTGCCACGCTGGGCAGGTTGGTGCCGGTATTGATGGCAATCGCCAGCGTTTCGAAATGCTCGCGGTTCATATGGCCGGAGATGAATGCCTGTTTCACCTCGGTGATGTAGATCGTCGCCACGAACACGTTATCGCTGATGGCCGACAACACGCCATTGGCGATAAACAACATGCCCGGTTGCTGATCTGCCGGCAGGGACAGCACCCACTGGATCAACGGTGTGAACAGTTGCTGATCGTGAATCACTGCCACAACGGCGAAGAACACCACCAGCAAGGCGGTAAACGGCATTGCATCCTTGAAGGCATTGCCGATCCGGTGCTCTTCGGTAATGCCGGTGAACGCCGTGATCAAGACGATCACCATCAAGCCGATCAACCCGACCTCGGCAATGTGAAACGCCAACCCGGCAATCAGAATCAGCGCGGCCGCGCCTTGTACCAACAGTGCAGCGCGTTGGCGGGCAGTGCGCTCGGCGTTGTCCTGTGCCGCATAGTTGGCCAGCACCGCGCGAACGTTGTCTGGCAGCAAGGTGCCATAACCAAACCAGCGCAGTTTCTCCAGCACCACACAGGTCACCAGGCCCGCGACCAGTACTGGCAGCGAGACCGGGGCGACCATCAGGAAGAAGTCTGCAAAGTGCCAACCCATTTCATGGCCGATCAGCAGGTTCTGCGGCTCACCCACCAAGGTGCAGACACCACCGAGCGCGGTGCCCACTGCGCCGTGCATCAACAGACTGCGCAGGAATGAACGGAACTGTTCAAGGTCTTGGTGATGCAGGACCGGCAGGTTCTGATCGTCGCTGAATTCGCTGTCCTGCCGTGGATCGTTGCCCGACGCCACGCGGTGATAGACCGAGTAAAACCCTACGGCCGCACTGATGATCACGGCGGTCACCGTCAACGCGTCGAGAAACGCCGACAAAAACGCCGACAGAAAACAGAACATCAGCCCCAGCAGTGCCTTGGAACGAACCCCAAGCAACAGCCGCGAAAACAGGAACAGCAGCAGGTCTTTCATGAAGTAAATGCCCGCCACCATGAACATCAGCAGCAGGATCACCGGAAAGTTATGCAGCAGCTCGTCATACAGTGCTTCAGGTGTGGTCATGCGCAGCAGCAGCGCTTCGACCATCAACAGGCCACCCGGCATCAGCGGGTAGCACTTGAGTGCCATGGCCAGGGTGAAAATGAACTCTGCCACCAGCAACCAGCCCGCGGCCACCGGCCCCGCGGTCCACAGCACCAGCGGGTTGAGAATCAGGAAGGCGAGAATGCTTGCCTTGTACCAGCGTGGCGAATGCCCGAGGAAATTGTGTGTAAACGCCTGGGCCATTGAGCCGGACATCAGTTGCTCCTTCTATCAAGAAGCGCGCAACTTGCCGTAACAGTCCCGGAAGATCAAGCTCTTGAGTTTCATTATCAATAGGTGGCCGCGCACCTGCAGAGGAACAACGGCAAAGCACTACCCCAGATAGCGTGCCACTACCGCCCGGTAGTGGCCATCTAGTGAGTAGCCGCTGACCACAATTCGCTCGTCAGCCTGCACGGCCAGCGCGGTTGCCATGTCCAGGCTACGCCCCAGACGGGTACGAACCCAGCCTTGGCCATTGGCAAAGCGGCGATCCAGGCGTCCGTCCGGGAGATGCCGCGCCAAAAGGAAATCCGCTGCAATGCCGCCAATGGTTGCTCCGACGCTGAGCACCCGGCCATCGGCGAGAACCCGGGCCGCTGTCCATTGGCAGCCGCTGCTACCTATTTCGCTGAGCCGCGCGTGACCGCTATTGCAATGAGTGTCCGGCTGACCATTTTTGCGCACGGTCAGCGAGAGGCATTGCATCGGGTCGCGACTGCTGCCGAAACACTGCAGGCGCCCATCCGTTTGCTCGATCACCTGACTCACCTGGGCACTGCGACCCTGAACCTTGAAGCTTAAAAAACCGTCTTCAGCGAAGTCTTCGTCCAGCCGGCCGGTGCTGTCGAAGCGTGCCAGCAAACCTTCCTGCGGCTGATTGATGGAGCCGGCGACCACAATCTGACCATCTGCCTGCACCAGGAGGCTGCTCAGCCAGGTATTCACCAGCAGGTGCCTGACCATGACAAATCCGTGGCCATTGAATGTCTCGTCCAGCGTTCCGTCCGGATTGAGCCGTATCAGGATGCCGACGTGATCCGAGAATTCGTAGTGATGGTTGGCCAACAGCAGGATTCGGCCGTCGGCCAGTACCCGGAAGTCGCAGGCTTCGGCGCCCGTGACTCCCGGCGGTAACCAGTCGTCACGCAGGCCTCGGGACAAATCACCGGGCAAACGCACGATCTGTACACCCCGGTCGCCAAATTGCAGAACCGGGTGTCCCTGCGAGTCAAACATTGCCAGTGCCGGGAGTGTGCGGTGGGGGCTTTCGTAATGCAGACCGGATAACAGGATTTTCCCATCGGGCAGTTCTCGAACCTTGCCTCCTGTGGCTTCGAAGCCGCTTTCGAACTGTCCGGTAATGCTGCCTTTCGTGCCGAAGCTCCGATCCGCTGAACCATTCTCAAGTAATCGGGCCAGCCCATAACAGTAACCGTCCCTGGTTCCGACCTTGGCCACGACCAGCAAGCGGCCCTTCGAATCGACCGCGACATCGTTGGCCATGCTTGAAAGGCTGCCCGCGAACTGCACCCAGGCCTTGCCGGATGATGCAAAACTTGAGTCGAGTCGTCCTGCTGTGCCGAGAGGGCGCGCGAGGGCAAAAGCGTTATGGATGGGCATGTCGCATCTCCTTGCGAGTCGACCGGATCCAGAACCCAGGAGGAAGACTTGAAGGAAATATTCAATCCCTGATTGATGCAATGCACAACGGTCTGAAATCACAGACGGAGCGTCGTTCTGTGCCAGAACAATGTCTTTGCGAACCGGTGACAAGTTGGTCTGGCTTATACGACCGTCTATCGCAATAAAGCGTTAACCGAGAGCGCCGAAGAGGAGGGGGAGATCTTGAGATGTATCGATAAAAAAAGTGCGGATCACTTCGCCGTGATTCGCACTTTTCGTTTACTGCGGCATTGTCCAGGATTGCAACTGATAACCTTCCTGGCTCAGTTCGGCGCGAACTTGTTCCAGCAAGGATTCAAGTTGGGCCGGGTCGGTATAGGCGCTGCTGGGGATCTGTTTGCGGCCGATAGGGGTGCTGGTGCGGTCTATGACGGTCAGGCTGAGTTCGCCGGTGCCGTCCTGTGGAGCCCAGGCCACGCATTGGAAGGGGGTAAATGCGCGGTCGGCAATCAAAAGAGCTTCGTTGATACGGAGCGGGGCGTTCATGGGGTCTTCTCTCGTCTGTGCCCAATCAAGTGATGTGCCGTCGGTTGGGCTTACCGTTCGGCTGGTTACTTGTACTGATGCGCGCAATGGGGGGGCGGGTCACACATAATCAAAAGAAATTTACACTTTCTTTTATAATGGCAATGACAAGGAGCGCGTTGAAAGCTGGATGAAAGGTTCAAACGTGTCAGGTAGCTAATACGGGCACGTTTTATAACGTAAACGACGTTGACCTTATTATTAAACGATACAAGGCAGCGTCAAGATCTTGCTACCGTTACATTCAGGGACGCCAAACGACTGTTTCTAATAAATTTTCTAATTTTTGGCGCCAAGGAACAGTCATGATCGAAACGCCAGCATTGCGACGTTTGCTAGTGGTTGATCCGTGTGACGACTGCCATCGCTTATTACCCGGCCTGCGTACGATCGGCTGGGATGTCGACAGCTGTACCCTTGAGAACGCTTCCCATCATTCCTGTGATGTCGGCCTGCTGCGCCTTCAACCTGTTCATTTTGAACGTCCTGAAGCCGTCAAGGAACTGATCAGCCGTAGCGGCACTGAATGGATCGCTGTTCTCAACCAGGAAGTCCTGCGGCTGCAGAATGCCGGTGATTTTGTCTGCGAATGGTTTTTCGATTTCCATACCTTGCCGTTTGACGTCTCCAGGGTTCAAGTGACCCTTGGGCGAGCATTCGGTATGGCGCGTTTGCGCGGCCAGGGCACGATTCACGTCCACCAGCCCGAACATGAACTGCTGGGCGACAGTCGGCCGATCCGCGAACTGCGCAAATTGCTGAGCAAATTGGCGCCCACCGAGTCGCCGGTGTTGATTCGAGGGGAAAGTGGCACTGGTAAAGAGCTGGTCGCCAGAACCTTGCACCGCCAGTCGCAACGCCGCAGCAAACCGTTTGTCGCGATCAATTGCGGTGCGATTCCCGAACATTTGATTCAGTCCGAGCTGTTTGGTCATGAAAAAGGCGCTTTTACCGGAGCACATCAACGTAAAGTCGGACGCATTGAAGCGGCCAATGGTGGCACCCTGTTTCTGGATGAAATAGGCGATCTGCCCCTTGAGCTGCAAGCTAACCTGTTGCGTTTCCTGCAGGAAAAACACATCGAACGGGTCGGCGGCAGTCAACCGATTCCCGTGGATGTCCGGGTCCTGGCAGCCACTCACGTGGATCTGGAAGCTGCGATCGAGGCCAAGCGTTTTCGCGAGGACTTGTACTACCGGCTCAATGTTCTGCAGGTGGTCACTGCGCCGCTACGCGAGCGTCACGGCGATCTGGCGATGTTGGCCAACCATTTTTCCCACTTCTACAGCCAGGAAACCGGACGTCGGCCGCGCAGTTTCAGTGAAGACGCGCTGATTGCCATGGGCAAACACGACTGGCCGGGCAATGTCCGTGAGCTGGCAAACCGGGTGCGTCGAGGGTTGGTGCTGGCTGAAGGCCGACAGATTGAGGCGCGGGACCTTGGGTTGATTGGCCAACAGGTGATTACCGCACCGATGGGCACCCTCGAAGACTACAAGACCCGCGCCGAACGCCAGGCATTGTGCGACGTATTGAACCGCCACAGTGACAACCTCAGCGTAGCCGCTCGAGTACTGGGCGTTTCACGGCCGACTTTTTACCGATTGCTGCACAAGCACCAGATCCGCTAGGGCGCGGAGAAACGAAAAGGCCCGCTGCGATTTACGTCGCAGTGGGCCTTTTCCTTGCGTGGCGTTTAGAAGTAGTACGGGAATTTCAGGCTGAAGGAGAAGGCTGGTGCGTCCTGGGTCAGGCCGATGGCGAGGTTGGGGACTATCGTCAGTTTGTCGGTTGCCGCCATGGTCAGGCCGATGTTGAAGTTGGCAGCGTTGTAGTCGCTGTCCGGGATTGATTGCCAGTCCTGGCCGCTTGGTTTGACTTTGCTTTTGCGGGCGAATTGGTCGGAAAACGAAAACGACATACTCATTTTCTCGTTCAAGGCAAACGCAATACCGGCGCCGACCTGCCAGGAGTCGCCCAGTTTCACGTCTCCCGGGACCGTGGAATTTACAGTGGGGCTGATATCGCTGAAGGAGTCCTGCATGTTGTAGGTATAGGACAGGCTGCCGAAGAGCACGGCAGGGTCGAAGGTCTTGACCAGTGAGATACCCGGGGTAATCGACCAGACACCGTTGCCGGTAGGGAGTGACTGAGGTACCGACAAATTGTCGTTGCCCGGGTCCTTGATCAGCTTGATTCCGTACGGATTTTTGCCGGTCGGCGCCTTGACTCGCAGAGTGACGACCGCGTCGGGCAGGTTTTCCGATTCATCCAGGAACTTGTAGGCAACACCAAAGTTGACATCGCCGATGGTCGGATCGCGCTTAACGCTGGCGTCGGATGAGACCGGGGCTGCGCCTCCTGCACCACCAGAGGAGTACGTCGAATCTCGATAGACGACCGGGACGTTGATATCGAATTGCCAGCGTTGCGCCACGTTGTAGCGGCCTGTCAGGTCCAGGGTCCAGTTGTCGGCCTTGATGCGGTCAATGTTGATGTTGCCGAGAAAAATCGAGTCAAGAGCCAGAAAGCCATTGAGCACCAATGCACGGGTGTCATAGTGGGTATAAGTCATGCCTGTTTCGAAACTGAACTTGCCACCACCGAAGAAGCCGCTGGCTTCGTCATACAGGTTGGACACGCTTTGCGCAGGTCCCGAGTCATCCTTGAGCGACTGCCCATACGAAGTGGTCCCTGGGGCACCCGTGGCCACAGTCTTGGCGCCTGTGGTCTGTTCGGCAGGGGAGCGGGTCAGGCGTTTGGGAGCAGGTGTTGCTGGTGTTTCTTCGACTTGTTTAACGCGCTGCTCAAGTACCATCAGCGCGTTTTGTTGTGCTTCGTAACGCTGTTTCAGCTCCATGAGTTCTTGTTTTAAGGCTTCTACCTGGGGGTCCGGTGCTGCTTGAAGCAAAGTGGCCGGGACCAGGGTACTCAAACAAACGACAGCTCTCAACGTGAACGATCTGTGCATGGGTTTGCCGTCCCTTCTGACTACATTCGATGAGACTGAGCGTAGATCAGTATCCGAGAGTGCGTAGACCTTTTAGTTGGTCCAGACTGCAGTCCAGCGCCCCGACGGTCGGCAGGTTGTTGCGCAGGACAACATTGAGGGACGTCAGGTTGTTCACCTGATTTCCTCCGCCGAGCAAGGTCGCGTTCTGCATCAGGCCGCCTTGGGCAAGGCGTTGTACGGTACTGCCCTGATTGTTGTTGGCCTGAATGTTCAACTGCACGCCAGTGTTACTCGACGACATACTGAAGGTTCCGGCACCGTTGGACGCAGACAGGGTCGTACCGGCGGCCAATGGCTGGCCCTGGGTATCCATTTGTGGTGCCTGGTTGGCTTCTTTGACGTTGATGGCGACATTGTTGTAGGCGCTGTTGTAGTCGCCAGCAGCGCGCACGACCTGGGTTACGCCCTGGGTGGTGCTGAGGCCGGCGCCGCCGCTGACATTGCCGGCCCCCTGGGAGACCGGTGAACCATCACCTTTCTTGTCGATCATCGACACATAGAACTGTGGCTTGATGGTCGATTCTTGAATCTGCATCGAGGAGGTTGCCCCGATCACTTCGCCGCTGGCATTTTGCCAGGTACTGGTCATGACAATCCCGAAACTGATGATCCGGCCCGGCATGACATACCGGCCGCGAAGGGTCGCCAACTCCTGATCCTTGAGTTCAATCGGTTTGAACGTGAGTGCTTGTGTTGGCAGGCTGGCGGCCAGGCAAACGACGGCCAGCCAGTATGGAGTCTTCATTGGATACTCCCGGAGCTTCGTGCTCCCTTGTCATTAGAAAAAGTCGCTCTGGATGAATCCGAAATCCATCAATTCTGCATCCCGCACCGGGCTGAAGGTGTTGATGCGGTTCTTGGCGGTCAGTGGCAAAGGTGGATCGCGCAAGACGTTGGTCTTGTCGTAGCCCTGGCCTATGACGGCGAAGATGATGCCGTTCCAGCCTTTGACAAAATCGTCGAACTTGAAGCGTTTGTGACCGAGTACCGGATCACCGATATACACCCAGTCTTTCTCCGCTTTTTGCATGACCACGAAGTGCTTGTAGCCGCGAATGTCCATGAGCACGATGACCGGAATGGCGACACTGGTCAGACCTTCCGGCGTTACCCGGTAACCACGGGCCCGCATGCCGATACTTTCCACGTAACGCTTCATGTCGAGCATGGAGAAGCCCTGGACGCGGACCAGATTCTGGTCGGAGTGAGCCAGCATGCCTTTGATGATTTGTGCCTCGGTTACGTCCAGCCAATAGGCCTGGCGCAATACGGTCGCCAGGGAAGCTGCACCGCAACTGAAGTCGGTTTTCTGTTGGACCAGGTCGGCAAATTTGCGCTCACGCATGCTCTGGACCGGTTTGAAAACGACCGCTCCACCAGGCAAGACGGAAAGCGGCATTTGTCCCGCTTCGCTCAGGCCAGCCAGAAAAACCAGGAACATCAGGGCGAAAATGCGCATGATCGGAAGCCCTCGTGCAAGAGTGAAAAAAAGCCCCCCGAAGGGGGCTCTCCAGACTCTGGAGCTAGGTTTACAGGCAGGTTCTGCAACCGGATGCAATGGACAGCGAGTTGCTTTGCTGGTTGCCGTTACCGGCAGCCACGTTGACACCCAGGTTGCCACTGCCGCCGTTAACAGAACCGTTCAGGTTGGCAGTGTTGGTCACAGGGTTTGCCCAGCCAGTTGGGGTCAGCACTTGCCAGGACACGGTGTTGCTCAAGTCAAAGGCGCTGGACTCGCTGAAGCTTTGCGATTTATCTTTCGATTCACTGCCAGAAGCGGCGAACGATGCGCTGCCCGATGCGTCGCGCGATGCGCTGCTAGATGCACTGCGCGATGCGCTGCTCGATGCGCTGTTCGATGCGCTGCGCGATTTGTCGATCGATGCGGCGAGCGATGCGTCGATATCGGCGTCGAAAGTCGCACTCCTGCTGCTGTTGTGCCAGCCATTAGTCCTGCTAGAGCTAACGTCCACGTCCACGTTCACATCCAGACTAGCATTCACAGCAGCATGCGAAGCAGCGGCGCTGGCAGCAGCACTGGCAGAGGCGCTAGCAGAGCGTGAAGCAGAACTGGTAGCTTCGTGCGTAGCAAAGGCGGTATCCAAGCGCTTGGTAAAGTCCGAAGCAGAGTGCGATTTGGATGCCTCTGTGAAAGACTCATGACCACTGGATGTGACGGTACGCGACAGCGTATCCAGGCGGTAGGTCCGATCGGCGTCGTTATACACCTTCAGGCCTGGGCCTGTTTGATCGGCACTCGCGGTTGCAGTAGCGTGCTTGCCGCCAGACACAGCGATCGCCATGGTGTTTTTCTGTTGGTTAAGGTCGCCAGCAGCCATGTTGATGCCCAGGTTGCCGCTGCCGCCGTTAGCCGAACCACTCATATTGGCGCTGTTGTTGGTGGATTGGTTGTCGACCTCGTTGTTGTTTTGGGTTTGCGTGACCTTGGCGGTTGCCACCACAGACCCAAAGACAAACGAGCCGTCACCGCTGGCAATGGCGGCAGCGTTGTCTTGTTGGTTGCCGTCGCCTGCTGCAACGTTGACGCCCACGTTACCGGACGCGCCCGTGGCCGAATTGGTCATGTTGGCAGTGTTTTTAGTCCCTTCATTACTGATGTAGTTGTTAGTGCTGGTTTGTTTATCTGTAGCGTTGGCAGTGGCGCCAGCATCGGTGGTGTCTTTTGGATTGACTACTGGTCTTGGGTGGTGGTGATGGTCGTCACCACCCTGGCCAGCTTGTGCAGCAACTGCCATTACCGCAGCGATTGCGAAAACCAGAGGCTTGATTGCCATTAAGGGTTTCATGCTGATTCTCCGTACTTTATTTTAGGTAGTTAAGTGTTGTTGTTACCTGTTGGGTCAATCCGCGACCCGTACGCTCAGGGTGTTGGCCGTTCGGTTTCCCACCCCGGCGCTCTGATTCAACTGGATCACCCCACGACTACCGGTGAAGGCCTGGTCGCTGGTAGCGACCTGGCGATGGCCAGGAGTAAGATCCGTTGAATCGGAGTTGTTGAGCAGCGCCACGTTCTGTTGCAGGAGGACGCTGTCGTCGATACTTTGCGGCGTAGCACTGATGCTTATCCGCAGGGCGTTGGCTTGCTGGTTGCTGGCGCCCGAACTCTGGTTGACCCCCAGAACGCCATTGCCGTTACTGAAGGCGTTGCCTTTAATGGCTGACTGGGCATCGATCCTGGGATCGACATGAGTACGCAACCGTTGGCGAATCTGCGTGGTGGCGCTGGCGTCGGTGTCAATGGCGATGGCTCGGGCGTTGGCCTGTTGTTGCTGATCGCCGGCAGCCTGGTTGACCGAGAAGTTGCCCTGGTACTGACTGCCGGAGTTGTCGATGGTGGCTGTATCGATAACAGGAGGTTGGGCAAAGGTCGGCGCACTGCAAAACATGGCCACAATCAGCAGAGTGCGATTCATTTCATTGCCCCCCCGATATCATTTTCAGACTGCCCAGGCCTTGCTGGATGGTGCCGTCGATCCTGTTGGCAATGCCGTTGCCGGAGCCTGAGGAATGTCCAGCGGACAAGCCGGGCAGCTGTGACTGACCGTTGATGCTGCCGCTCAACGAGCCGGTGGCTTGAGTGATCGTGCCGGCGATGCTTGCACCGCTGCTGATGCCGGAAATGTCACTGTCCGACAGTTCATTGGTTGCACTGATGACTTGCCTGGACGGGTTGGCATTCACGGTCAGGGGGTTAGGGTCGGGAACTAGGGGGCGGCGAGTCGCGTTACGCGTTTGGACTTCCCGCTGGATGATGATGATCCCATCGGCGGCCGGGACAGGCAGACTGATGACAGAGCTGAACGCACATCCGATCAGCAGGAGGCGGATAAAGCCTTTATCGATTGTCTCCACGTCGGCACTCCCTCTTCTTTTGTGCGCTGGCCTTGGTCAGCGTTGTGAAGGAGAGAGCAGAAGCTGTGCCGCTTTTTATTTGTTGATTGAATTCAATATGTTACGGGGCAGCACAGGCAGAGGGATGTTTGAACTGTATCAACCGTGAGACAGTGCCCGCCATCGCGAGTCGGCCCCATCGGTCGAAAAGCTCTAAATCAAGTGCTTGCGGGCGAGTGTATCAATGACTTAACAGTCAGCATGACAAGAGGATGAAGGCCGTTGATAGGGCTGTTGCGCTGCACTGAAGTGTTTCAGGAATGGACACATTGCCCAAAAAGCAGGGGGACGCCGAGGACGTTCCGAGCGGGTGTAACTTCACAGCGTTAGCAATTGCTCCACGGCAGCAAAGGCCTGACGACGACGTTCAGCCCAATCGCCGTTGATGACCTGCAGTCTTTGCTGGTGTTGTTCCAGCCAGGCTTTTGTTGCGTTGAAGAACGCCAGGCGCTGGTTCAGATCCGGTTGGCAGCGCTGGCCGTCATCCGTCCAGTCAACTGATTCGGGAGAAAGCAGCAGGTGCAGGTCGTAATGCCTGGCCAGCAGCGCGTCTTCGATCCAGGTGGGGCATTCGCCAAACAGGGTTTGGCTCCACAACACATTGCTCAGCAAGTGAGTATCGAGAATCAGCAGCGCGGGGCGCTGGGCTCGGGCGCTATCTTCCCAGGCCATCTGACCACGGGCAATCTCCGGGATATCGGCAAGGCAGGTATCACGAGGGTTCTGCTCAATGAAGTAACGTACATATTCACCTACCAGCAACCCACCAAAGTGGCGTTGAAGCTCTGCCGATAACCAGCTTTTACCACTGGACTCCGGGCCGGTGAGTACCAGGACCTTCATGCGCGCAGCGCCGGATCGGCCTGCCACTCACGCCAGCCTTGCACGGCGATCAGCGTAAACAGGCCATAGAGTGCGGCGGTCAGGTACAAGCCCTTGTAGATAAACAGCCCGACGAAAATCACATCGACGGCAATCCACAGCGGCCAGCATTGCAGGCGTTTTTGTGCCATCCACAGTTGCGCCACCAGACTGAAACCAGTCAATGCCGCGTCCAGCCAGGGCTGCGCGGCATCGGTCCAATGAGCCATGGCCGCGCCCAGCAGCAAGCTGCCGACGGCGCCGACGGCCAGCCCCGCCCACATCGAGCGACTATCCAGCTGCGTGACTTGCCGGCCATGTTGCGCTTCGCCGGCACGGGTCCACTGCCACCAGCCGTAGAGCTGCAAGCCGGCGTAAATCACTTGCAGCAGCATGTCCGAATACAGCTTCACCTCGAAAAAGATCCAACTGTAGAGCAACACCATGACCAGTCCGATCGGCCAGCACCAAGGGTTCTGTTTGACCGTCAACCAGACGGCAATCACGCCGAGTGCGGCGGCAAACAGTTCAAGCCCGGACATGACGGATCCTTGGTGAAGTTGAAAAGGGCGCCGATTGTAACGCAGGTGGGGATTGTGGCGAGAGGGCTTGCCCGAATGTCGGTCAGCTAAGACGCGGACCCTGTGGGAGCGTGGCTTGCCCGCGAAGAACGATGACTCGCAATGCCTGAAAAACTGCGGTGTTCGCTTCGCGAGCAAGCCCGCTCCCACAGGAGCGGTGTTTCACCGCAAAATGTGTCTACACCCGAAACTGCTTGAGCAAGCCATTCAACTGCTCACTGAGTTCTTTCAAATGCACGCTTGCGACGCTTGACTGCTCAGCAGCCAAGGCGGTGCTGTGGGACAAACCCGCGGCCTGGGTGACGTTCTGGTTGATGTCCTCGACCACGTGCGCCTGTTGCAGGGTTGCACTGGCAATCGAGGCGTTCAGGCCGTTGAGATTGTTCAGGGTCTGGCCGATCGCGTTCAGGCTGGCACCCGCCAACCCGGCCTGTTCAATGGTCAGTTGTGAGGCACGGCTGCTGTCGCCGATCACTTTGACTGCCGCCTCGGAATGGCTCTGCAAGCGCTCGATCATCGACTGGATTTCGGCCGTGGACTTTTGCGTGCGCTGTGCCAGCAGCCGGACTTCATCGGCCACCACCGCGAAGCCCCGTCCTTGCTCACCGGCACGGGCCGCTTCAATGGCCGCATTGAGCGCCAGCAGATTGGTCTGTTCGGCGATCGAGCGAATCACTTCGAGCACGCTGCCGATCTGAGTGCTTTCGGTGGCCAGGGTGCGGATAACCTCAACGGCTTGATCGATGGTGTTCGACAGTTGATCGATCTGCTGCAAGCTTCCATCGATGTTTACTTGCCCCTGTTGTGCCTGCGCTTGCGCATCGCGCATTTCGCTGGCGGCGTGCTCGGCGTTCCTGGCCACATCCTGCACGCCATAGGTCACCTCATTGATGGCGGTCGCCACCAGCTCCATTTGTTGGGACTGTTGCTGGCTGCGCGCCTGGGCTTGGGCCGCATCGTTGCCCAAGTCGCTGGATGACTGCCCCAGGGCACTGGCGGACAGTTGCAGCTGAGTGATGACCCGACGCAATTTTGCCGTGAAGGCGTTGAAATGCTGCGCCAATTCGGTCACTTCGTCCTGACCGTGGGTATCAAGGCTACGGGTCAGATCGCTTTCACCGCTGGCGATATTGGCCATGGCGTTCACGGTTTCCTGGAGTGGGCGCACGATACTGCGCGCAATCAGGATCACCAGCAGTGCCATAAGGACAGCAATGGCAAGCCCGACAAGCGATGTCTGCCACATTTGTGCGTAGAACTCGGCCTGCATGTCATCGATGTACACACCTGAACCAATGACCCAGCCCCAAGGCTCGAAGAGTTTCACGTAGGAGGTCTTCTGGACAGGTGTACTGGCACCGGGTTTCGGCCAGCGATAGTCAACCATGCCGGCGCCTTTGGCCTTGGCGATGACCACCATCTCGTTGAACAACGCGAAGCCGTCCGGATCCTTGATCATGGAAAGGTTCTGGCCTTCGAGTTTCGGATTGGTCGGGTGCATGACCATCACGGGCGTCAGGTCGTTGATCCAGAAGTAGTCGCTCTGGTCGTAGCGCAATCCGCGCACCACGCTCAATGCCTGCTTCTGCGCCGCCTCGCGGGTCAGGGTGCCGGCGGTTTCCAGGTCATGGTAGTAGGCCAGAATGCCGCTGGCTGTCTGCACCACATGTTGGGTTTTCTGGGCCTTAGCCTGATAAAGGTCATCGTGGATCTGCTTGAGCATCAGCACACCCAACGTCAACAGCATCAGCACAGCCACAATCAGGATGAGCCACAGACGACGGCTGATCGACACACTGCGCAAGCTATTCATAACCGTGTTACTCCGGGTTTTTGTTCTTGTTCTTGTCATAAACGACCGCCAGCATTCAGGCACGCTTTTGCTGTTGAGCCAACCCTACTCAAGTCCAATTACGGCGCAGCGTTATTCAGGCATGTCTGATAGGATTTCGGCCGCGTCAGCAAAAACCTGAATTGGCGCTGATTTTCACGGGGGGTTACGGCTTCGTGTGGGGATCGTGCGTAGTGTCATTCGGTGACGCTGATCGCAGTGGACGCTTAAGTTTTATTAACGAGGCATGCCTTGGAGGCATCGTTTCATTGGGGGATTAATGGATTTTTGGATCGCCGTTCAGGCTTTGATTCTTGGCGTTGTAGAAGGACTGACAGAGTTTTTACCCATTTCCAGTACAGGGCACCAGATTATCGTCGCTGATTTACTCAACTTCGGTGGCGAGCGCGAGAAGGCATTCAACATCATCATTCAGCTCGGCGCGATCCTGGCTGTGGTCTGGGAGTTTCGCCGCAAGATACTCGACGTGGTGACCGGATTGCCAACGCAGCGCAACGCTCAACGGTTTACCGTTAACCTGCTGATCGCTTTCATGCCGGCGGTGGTACTGGGAGTGATCTTCGCTGACCTGATCCACAAATACCTGTTCAACCCCATCACCGTGGCGACGGCGCTGGTGGTGGGCGGGATCATCATGTTGTGGGCTGAGCGTCGCGAGCACACCGTGCATGCTGAAACCGTCGACGAGATCACCTGGAAAGACGCCCTGAAGGTCGGTTTTGCCCAGTGCCTGGCAATGATTCCCGGCACTTCGCGCTCCGGTTCGACGATCATCGGCGGCTTGTTGTTTGGCCTGTCGCGGAAAACCGCCACCGAGTTTTCGTTCTTCCTGGCCATGCCGACCATGGTCGGTGCCGCGGTGTACTCCGGCTACAAGTATCGCGACCTGTTTCAGGCCGCTGACCTCCCGGTGTTCGCCATCGGCTTCATCACTGCGTTTATTTTCGCGATGATCGCGGTCAAGGGCTTGCTCAAATTCATCGCCAGCCACAGCTACGCTGCGTTTGCCTGGTACCGGATCGTGTTCGGCTTGTTGATCCTGGCGACCTGGCAGTTCGGTTGGGTCGACTGGGCAGCGGCTACATCGTGATCGAGCCACGCAATGGGCGCGGGATTCAAAACCCGCGCCTAAAAGGCTTGGTGTTCCTGGCGTTGTGCGCCTTGCCGGCATTTGGCTCGATGCTTCTCTGGTGGCGCGGGATTTCGCTGATTCCGCTCGTGGCCTATGGGATTGTCAGCCTGCTCGCGTACTGCTTGTACTGGAGCGACAAGCGCAAGGCCCGGGCCGACAGCTGGCGTACACCGGAAAACGTGCTGCATGCAATTGAACTGGCCGGTGGCTGGCCGGGTGCCTTGCTCGCCCAGCAAGTGTTCCGGCACAAGACCCGCAAAGTGTCCTATCAAGTGGTGTTCTGGATTATCGTGCTGCTGCATCAGGTTTTCTGGATCGACCAGTTGTTTCTTGGTGCTGGCCTCTTCAGGCTGTTCTAAAGCAATAACCCGACCTGCACGCGCTTGGGCAGCTTGCTCACCACCAGTTGGTGAGAACGTTGCAGCAAGCCTTGCAGTTCGTCGGCGCCAAGCGGGTAGGGCGTTTGCATGATGATCCACTGCGCCCTTGCCAGATAGGGTGCCGGCCCGATACCGGGGCGGTCGACATGCCCCAGAAACAGCTCTTTGTCGACCTTGAACGCCAATGACTCACCCCGCAGGTTTTGCAGGGCGAACATCTTGTTTCCAGCAACTGAAAACACCCGCACGCCACCCCATTTGTAATCCTCTTGCGCGCCGGGCAGTGCCAGGCAGAAACGCGCCACGTCTTCTTCAGTCATTGGCTTAACCTTCATAACAGTCGATCCCCACAGGCTTTGAATGATTCGGTCAAATGGTCGATCCAGGCACGCACCGCCGGCAGCAAACCGCGCCGATGAGGGTAGACCGCCAGCAGCCAACCGCCCGGCTGCGACCACTCAGGCAACAACTGCACCAGCGAGCCGTTTTCGAGTTCTTCTTCGCAGTACATCATCGGCAGCAGGGTGAAGCCAAGACCCGCCAGCGTGCAGGCTTTGCGGACGATGAAATCATCGATCCCCAGTCGTGCTTCCAGCGACAGGTCATAGCTCTTGCCCTGAGCATCGAGCATGCGCAGATGCACCATGCGATCGGCCTCCAGAGCACCCAGCACCGGCACCTGCTTCAGGTCCTCCGGGCTGTTGACGGGATGCTCGCGTATAAAAGCCGGGCTGGCGATCATCACCATTTGTGCCTGGCGCAAACGTCGGGTGACCAGCAGCGGGTCTTCATCACCCAGTTCTCGCACTCTCAAGGCGACATCGATGCCTTCGGTCACCAGGTCGACCCGGCGGTTGAGCAACTGCATCTCCAATTGCACTTGGGGGAAGCGTTCCAGAAACGAGCTGATGACCGATGGCAAAAACTCATGAGCCAACCCAACGGGGCAGGAAACCCGCAACCGCCCTCGGGGTTCGCTGGACATGCTGGCGACGGCCTCGTCAGCCATTTCGGCCTCCAGCAGCATTGCCTGGCAATGGCGCAAATAGCGCTCGCCGACAGCGGTCAGCTTGAGCTGGCGGGTGGTGCGCTGGAGGAGGCGGGCACCCAGACGCTCTTCAAGTTCGGCAATACGCCGCGACAGCCGCGACTTGGGAATGCCCAACACGCGCCCGGCGGCGGCGAAACCGCCGGCTTCGACGACTTTGGCGAAGTAGTAAAGGTCATTGAGGTCTTGCATGGCGTGATTCGACTGTCCTATCAGTAGGACAAACTATCGCATAGTTGCTAACTAATCAGCTATTGGTTTCATCTGTAGGATTGTCCCCATCAGATCGCCCGGTGGCGATCCTCACTTGGAGATCCCACATGAAACTCTTGCACATTGATTCGAGCATCCTTGGCGACAACTCTGCTTCCCGTCAGCTGAGCCACAGTGTCGTCCAGGCCTGGAAAGGCGCCGAGCCTGCTGCCGTGGTGACTTACCGCGACCTGGCCAGCGATGCTATCAGCCATTTCTCTGCCGCGACGCTGGTCGCTGCCGGTACCACCGCCGAGTTGCGCAACGCCGCACAACAGCACGAAGCTGAACTGAGCGCTTCGACCCTGGCCGAATTCCTCGCTGCCGATGCCGTCGTGATCGCAGCGCCGATGTACAACTTCACCATCCCGACCCAGCTCAAAGCCTGGATCGACCGCATTGCCGTTGCCGGCCAGACTTTCCGCTACACCGAAGCCGGCCCTGAAGGCCTGTGCGGTAACAAGAAGGTTGTGGTGGTGTCGACTTCTGGTGGGTTGCACGTGGGTCAAGCGACTGGCGTAGGTCACGAAGAGTATTTGAAAGTCATGCTGGGCTTCATGGGCATCACCGACATCGAGTTCGTTCGCGCCCATGGCCTGGCTTACGGTGACGACGTTCGCAATAAAGCCATGAGCGACGCTCAGGCACACATCAGCGAGCAATTGTTCGCTGCCGCATAAGGCTTGCGTAAAGAGTTAAAAAGCTCAGGCAATACCCACTAGACTCTGTATTCTGATCGTCGTAAAACGATCAGGGTACGGAGTCTTTCTGTATCTGCATCAAAAGCGCTGTCGTTTCAGGTGTTGGCCCAGGTTATGCAGTCTCGGGTTATCGGCCCCGTTCTGCATAGACCTTGAAAGCGGCAATTGTCGGCGCAAGGCTTTAATCCAAGGGATTGGAGGAAAACGGGTATTCCAATCGGGTAACAAGGTGGGGCATCCCATGATGCGTCTTTGTGCAATGTTACTGATTTGCCTGCTCAGCAGCCTGAATTCAGTGCAAGCCGCGCCTGCGCCGCACCCTCATTGGAGCGTTGGCTACCATGAGCTGACGTTTCTCGATCCGCTGGATTTACAGCCCATGCGGGCCATCGCCTTTTACCCGTCGACCGGCATCGAGCATTCAAGCAAGCTCGAGGGTTATCAAGTCCAGGCGACCGAAGACGCAAGGGTCGCGATTGGCCGCTTTCCGATGTTGATGCTCTCCCACGGCAATATCGGTACACCATTGGCGTTGCATGATCTTGCCACATCGCTGGCACGCAAAGGCTTTGTGGTGGTGGCAGTGATTCATCCCGGTGACAACTCCAAGGACCACAGCCGCCTCGGTACGTTAAGCAACCTTTATGGGCGACCGATCCAGATTTCCGAAGCCATTACCGCAACCCTGGCCGACCCCATGCTGTCGCCGTTCGTCAATCCCGACGAGGTTGGGGTGATCGGCTATTCGGCCGGTGGCGAAACGGCGTTGATTCTTTCCGGCGCCACGCCGGATCTGGACCGTTTGCGGCGTTATTGCAAGGAGCGTCCTGATGACGGAGACGCCTGCAGCACCAACGGTGAGCTGATTGTCGACCGCGATGACTTGCAGCCAGTCGCTGACCCGCGGGTTCACGCGCTGTTACTGATGGCGCCATTGAGCCTGAAGTTTGGCCGTCATACCTTGGCCGGTGTGCATGTGCCGGTGCTGCTCTATAGCGGCGATGGCGACAAACTGGTCGCCCTCGATAAAAACGCTGCAGCGCTGGCTCGCAAACTGCCTATTGCTCCGGATTTCAAACTGCTGGCCGGGGCCGGGCATTTCGTGTTCATGGCACCGTGTACCCAGGAGCAACTCGCGGCGATGCCGGCCTTGTGCACCGATGCTGACGGCGTTAATCGTGAGGACATTCACCGTAACCTGATCTCCGAAGCCGGGCGTTTCTTTGCCCAAACCCTGAGCAAGCCAAGCGGGGCGGGGATGCAGACGGCTGACCAGACGTTGCCGTAGACGCCAGGGGCCTACGATGGGCTGAGTGCTGAGCGACGTTTCAGCAGCAGGGTCAGCCCCAGTCCGGTGATCGACAACAGCGCCGCACAGAAGAAAATCCACGAGTACCCCAGATTTAGCGCCACCGCGCCCATCAATGGCCCGGCAATTGCCAGTGCCAGATCGAAAAACACCGCATAGGCACTCAAGCCGGCGCCACGGCTGCTGCTTGGCACTTGCTTGATGGCCTCGACACCCAATGCCGGATAAACCAGTGACAGACCGAACCCGGTCAGCCCTGCGCCAATCAACGCCACCGCCGTCGATGGGGCCAACCAGAGCAGGCCCAGCCCCAGGGTTTCGATGCTCATGCAGGCGATGGCCGAACTGAACCCGCCAAAGCGGTTGATGCTGGAGATAAACAGCAGGCGCGCGAGGATGAAGCAGAGGCCAAAGACCGTCAGGCACCAGGCCGCGCCGGTCCAGCCGCGACTGATATAGAACAAGGTAATAAAGGTGGTGAGGGTGCCGTAGCCGATCGAGGCCAGGCTCAAGCTCGCGCCAAACGGCGCAATACGCCCGAACACCGCCCAAAACGGCAATCGCTCCCCGCGAATGACCGGCACCGAGGGCTTGTTGCGAATCAGCAGCAGTGCTGCCAGCGCCAGCGCCGAGAGCGCAATCCCAAGGCTCACGAAACCCAATTGACCGACCATCACCACACCCAGTGGCGCACCAATCGCAATCGCGCCATACGAGGCAATGCCGTTCCAGGAGATCGAGCGGGCAGTGTGTTCGGCACCCACCTGGCCCATGCACCAACTGATGGTGCCGACGCCGATCAAGCCCTGGGCGATCCCCAATAACAATCGACCGCCGATCAGAATCATCAGGCTCAGCAACGGCAGGCTCTGCAACAAGGTCGACAGCAACGTCAGCACGCCACTGAACACGATCCCGAGCAACCCATACACAATCGCCCGTTTGGTGCCGATGTTGTCAGACATGCGACCCGCCATGGGCCGGCTGAGCAGGGTGGCAAGGTACTGTGAGCCGATGGTCAGCCCGGCGACGACAGCGCTGAAACCCAGTTGTTCATGGACATACCCCGGCAACACGGCAATCGGCAGGCCGATACAGAGGAACGCAACAAAGGTATAAAAAACGATGGAGACGATCTGCAGGGTGATCGCCGTGGAACTGACGGGAGGCGGTTGTTGCGCAGACATGAGAGCTCGTTCGCGGGCGGGCGGTTAGAGAGCTGCATCATGGCGCGGGCCTGAAATAAAAGGAAGCAGGCTAACGGTTGTTTTCAGAGGGAGACGCCGATCGTTCCCACGCTCTGCGTGGGAATGCATCCCGTGACGCTCCGCGTCACATTCAAGAGCGGACGCAGAGCGTCCATGGCGGCATTCCCACGCGGGAGCGTGGGAACGATCAAAGATGTGTGGATACCTATGCCGCGATGACGTTAGTTCAGACCCAGTTTCCCACGCAGGGTCGACAAGTCTTCCGCCAGGGTGTTGACCGGGCCGACCAGCGCCTTGCGATCGTTTTCCTTGACCTTGTCGTAGGTCTCGAAACCGCCGCCAGCGGTTTTGTACTTGGCCAGAATCGTGTTCACGCTGGCGAAGTTCTTGTCGACTTTGGCGACGAAGGCCTTGTCCTGTTTCTCGAGCTGCGGACGGAACAGGTCAACGATTTTCTTCGCACCGTCGATGTTGCCCTGGAAGTCATACAGGTCGGTGTGGCTGTAGCGGTCTTCTTCGCCGGAGATCTTGGTGGCAGCGACTTCTTCGAGCAATGTGGCAGCACCGCCCACGACTTTTTCCGGTGGGAAGGTCAGGCCGGCAACGCGGGTTTGCAGGTCTTTGACGTTGTTATTCAGCCCATCGGCCAGATCACCAAGGCCCTCGGTGGTTTTCTCGGAGAACAGGCTGTATTCGATTCGGTGGAAACCGGTGAAGTCTTCAGCCTTGACGCCTTTTTCGTGGTCATTGACGCGCGAGTCGATGGACGCATCGAGGTCACTGAACAGCTCGGCAATCGGCTCGATCGACTCGTAGTAAACACGGGTGGGCGCATAGAGTTCTTGAGCGGTGGCCAGGTCACCTTTTTTCACCGCGTCGGTGAACTGCCGGGTGTGACTGGCAAACCCGTCGAGCTGCTCGGTGACGTAGATTTTGTAATCCGAGATCGGCCCCACCAGATCCAGCGGCGCTGTGGTGGCGAAAGCCGAGAGTGGAGCGTGGAGTAAGCCAAGGGCAACCAGCAAAGCGAGAGGCGACTTCTTCATGGGACTTTTCCGTGGGTTTGTTGTGTTCAGGGGGTTAAGCCGTGGCTTTCGGTTGAGTAGCATCGAGCAATGAGCGACCGATGAAATCCTTGTCGCCGGTTACGCCCGGCAAGGTGAAGAAATAGCCGCCGCCGATGGGCTTGAGGTATTCCTCCAGAGGTTCACCGTTGAGTCGGGTTTGCACGGTGATGAAGCCGTTGTGCAGATCGGCCTGGTAGCAGATGAACAGCAAGCCCATTTCCAGCTGACCGTTTTTGCTCACGCCGTTGGAATAGTTGAACGGCCGACGCAGGATCAGATTGGCTTGGGTCGCGGCAGTGCGCGGGTTGGCCAGACGGATGTGTGCGTCCATTTTGGTCAGCTTGCCGTGAGGGTCTTTGGCGTAGTCAGGGACCTGGCTTTCATGGCTACCGCCGATGGGCGCGCCGGTACTTTTGACCCGACCGAGAATGCTTTCCTGTTCTTGCAGTGGCGTGCGATCCCAACGCTCGACGAGGTTGCGGATAATCCGCACCGCCTGATAGCTGCCATTGGCCGCCCAGGCCGGCTCATCGCTGCCCGGTTGAACCCAGACAATCTGCTCCATGGTTTTCTTGTCGTTGGAATCGGGGTTGGCCGAGCCGTCACGAAAGCCAAGGAAGTTGCGCGCACTCTGCGCAGGTGTTCCAGGCTTTGCCGGCGCTTGCGGCGGCACGCTGCCTTCCTGTTTCCAGCGCACCAACAGCAGGTCCGGCAGGTTCTTCACGATGTCGCGCAAGGCGTGAATATTGGTGTCGGCGGTGTTGGCGCAGAACTGCAGGCTCAGGTCGCCGTGGCAGAGCTCGGGTTGCAGTGCATCGTTGGGGAAGCCGACCATGCGGATCAATCGCTTGGGCTTGGCGCTGGCCAGGCCGAAACGCTCGTCGAACAGCGATTCACCCACCGAAACGGTGATGGTCAGGTTGTCGGGTGTCACCACCGGGCCAAGAATTCCCGAGTCCATAGGTGGGAACTTCGGGTCGACCTGAGCCACTGGGCCGCCGGTCATCAGGAACGCAATGCGCTGGTTCAGCGTGCGAAACAACCGCTCGAGGTCTTCGCGGTCGGTGGCCAATACGTCGAACGACACCAGCATGCCGCACGCCGGGCGCGGCGTGACGATGCCGGTCTGGTGCTGGCCATGGAAGTCATGGCGATCCTGGGTTTTGTCGCTGTTCGGTGCTTCAGTGACTTGCGCCGGGCTGGCGGCCATGGCCGGGCAGCTCAACGTGCTGCCCGCCAACGCGACACCGGCGGCGCCCATGCCCAACAGTACGCGGCGACGCTGGGCATTGATCTGATCTAAATCATTCATCTGAATTTTTCTTCTGCTTATAGGCCGGAGAGGCCAAGGGCGGGATCGATTCCATCGAGTGCATCGGCCAGAGCCTTGGCCTTGTCGGCGATTCGGGCGCGCTGATCGGCACCGACGCTGTCGTAACTGCTGTAGCCGTCCTTCACGCGCAAGCCGTTGAGTTCGGCATCGAGAGCGTTAGTGGCCGTGTCCAGTCGAGTCAGTAACGCGGCGGCAGGCTTGGTCAGTAATGGACGCAACAGATCGACCACTTTGCGGGTGACGTCCAGGTTGGCGGCGAAACCATTAAGGTCGATGTGGCTGTAACGTTCTTCTTCACCGCTGCTGGCGCGTACATCGGCCATGTTGCGGAGATTGCGGGCGACGATGCTCACCAGTTGCTCGGGCGGCAGCGATTGAGCCAACAATTGCTGTTTGAGTTCGGTGACATCGGCGACCAGACGCTGGGCGACCGGCGCCAGACCGTCGATTTTTCGTTGCTGAAACAGCGCGTACTCGAGGCGGTGGAAGCCGACGAACTGCGGATCCTGTTCGCGCTTTTCAAAGTAATCGGCACGAGCGTTGATGACCTTGTCCAGCTCCGCCAGGCGTTGAGCCGCCGGGGCGATGCGTTGATAGGCAGCGCGGGCCGGCACGTACAGCGCCTGGGCCTGGCTCAGGTCACCGGCGTCGATTGCCTGTTGCAACGCGGTGACAGCGTTGATCAGTGCGGTGCCCTGACTGCTCAGGTAAACCCGAAACTCCGACAACGGGCCGATAAACGCCACCATCGACGGACGTGCCTGGGCCGCAGCATCCGATGCGGCGGTAGGTGTCACATGCAGCGTGCCGCGCGGATTGCTGAGCAAGCCGCAGGTAATCGCATAATCACCCGGCAGCAGGTTGGCGGTGATCACCTGGCTCAGGCCGGGGGCGATGTTTTCCCGTTCTTCAAGCACCAGCACGCCATCGAGGATCTCCCATTCAACGGCGCGATCCGAGTGGTTGACGATGCGAAAACTGCTGTGGCCCGCCGGAACGGTCAGCGCATTCGGCTCGCAGCTGTGCGGATTAATCGTGACGGTGATCTCGTCATGATTGGTCTGGCGCTTGGCCGCGGCCATTTGCGACGCGTAGTAGAACAACCCGCCGGCGGCGATCATCACGATCACCGAACCGGCCACCGCCCAGCGCAGGGCGCGGGGAGGCGAGGTCTGAAGAGGGGCCTGGTTTGACATGAATGCCCTTAATGGCTGGAAACGGAAGAGGGTGGCGTGGCGGCTGGTCTGGCTGGCGCGCTAGCCGGGAGGAAGAACATCACCAGCGCGACCAGCAGATAAATCAGGTAGGCGCCCAGGGTGCTGACAGTCGGTGCATCCTGATAACCGAACATGCCGGCCAGCACCGAACCCAACGGGCCATCCATCGGCAGGGTTGCGCTGAAATCGAAGAGCACGGTTTGCAGGTGATTCCACAGCCCGGCTTCATGCAGTGCCCGCACCGAGCTTGCGAGAATGCCGGCTGCCACCACCAGAATGAACAGCCCGGTCCAGCGGAAGAACGCCGACAGGTTCAGGCGCATGCTGCCGCTGTAGATGAGGAAGCCGATGACCATCGACAGCAGCAGGCCGAGCAGGGCACCGATCGGCGCCCCCGGGCCTTCGCTTTGCTGGAATACCGCGAGCAGGAAGAACACGGTTTCCAGGCCTTCGCGGGCAACCGCGAAAAACACCATGGCGATCAGCGCGGTGACCTGGTGTTTGGAGCCGGCCAGCGCGTGATCGAGGGAAACGTGCAGCGAATGCTTGATCGAGCGCGCGACCTTGCGCATCCAGAACACCATGGAGCTCAAAACCGCGACGGCGATCAGGCCGATTACGCCCTCGAAGAGTTCCTGTTGTTTTTGCGGGAATTCAGCGCTGACCAACTCCAGGCCACCGCCCACCAGCAGGGCCAGTGCGACGGCGAGGAAGACCCCGATCCACATGGCGGGCATCCATTGGCCGCGCCCGGTTTGCTTGAGATAACTGGCAATGATGCCGACGATTAACGCCGCTTCAACGCCTTCGCGCAGCATGATTAGAAAGGGAACCAGCATTCAGCACCGCGTCAGCTATAGAGTGGAAGCTAATTTGTAACATAATGATACTCATTACTAAATAGAGATGATTAGCATTTGTCTGAACGGCAGCTGAACAAGTCAAAAGATCGCAGGCTGCGCCAGCTCCTGCAGAGGTACGCATTTCTGCGATCTTTTGATCTTAAGAAATCAATGCCTGCGCTAAGATGGCCGACAAACAAAAAACAGGGTTCACCACGTTCAATGTCGGAAAAAGACACCATCTCCATTCATCTGGTGCGCGAAGCACTGCTGCAAAGCTGCGAGTCGAGCGCGGTCAGCATTGAAGTCTTGCTCAAGGTCGGGATTGAACCGCGTTTGCTCAGCTTGGCTGATGCGCGTGTTCCGGCCACGGCCTACGCACGGCTGTGGCGACTGTTGGCGCGGCGCATGGACGATGAGTTCTTTGGCATGGACCCGCGCCGGTTGAAATCCGGCAGCCTGGAGTTTCTCTGTCGTTGCGCCATGGCCCAGCCGACGTTGGCAGCGGGGTTGACGGCCGGGCTGGGGTTTCTGTCGTTAATGCTGGAGCGCATGCCGGCGCAGCTGGTTCATCAGCAAAGCCTGGCAGAAATCGTCCTGCTCGAAGACGACCAGGAACCGCGTCGCGCCTTCACTTATTTCACCTACTGGATGATCGTCCATGGCGTTGCCTGCTGGCTGGCGGGACGACGGATACCGATTCTGGCCATCGAACTGCGCTGCCCGGAACCGGACTTCTACGATGACTATAAGGTGATGTTCTCCGAAAACCTGCGCTTCGATCGACCGCGTACACGGATGATTTTCTCGGCGGATTGCCTGGATCTGCCGATCAAGCGCAGCAGCGACGAGCTCAAGCGCTTTTTGGCCCATGCGCCGGCCAATATCCTGGTCAAGTATCGCGATCCGCAAAGCCTCGCCAGCCGGATCAAACATGATTTTCGGCAACTGCCCGCCGAACAGTGGCCGGAAACCGACAGCCTGGCGCAACGCCTGTGCATCTCCGCTTCGACGCTGCGTCGACGCTTGGCAGAAGAAGGGCAGACCTATCAAGGCTTGAAGGACAGCGTGCGCAAGGAACTGGCGATTGTCTGGCTGGCAGAACCTTCGATCAGTTTCGCCGAGATCGCCACGCGGCTCGGGTTTGCCGATGCCAGTTCGTTCTACAAGGCGTTTCGCAAGTGGTCGGGGTCCAATCCGGGGCATTACCGCAGTTTGATCCTCAACGAAGCCCATTGATCCAGATCCAGCGTTGATGCGTCTGGCCTCATCGCGAGCAGGCTCGCTCCCACAGGGGAACGCGTTCCAAAGGTGGGAGCGAGCTTGCTCGCGATGGGGCCCATCCAGACACTACATCTGTTGAACCTTGGCCAAACCAGTCACGCAACTTGAAAGCTTTGACCATTGTCTCGCGCGGCCCGCGGAGCGAGTATTTCCTGGATTTTTACGGTTCCCCCAACCCAATAAAAATACAGAGGGATTCTGGCAATGCGCGATTACCTGTCTGCAACTTCACAGTTCAACTATCAGCACACCGTCGAGGCGGCGCTCAACGGCTCGTTGACGGCACTCAACGCCTGCGTTGAATGCTGCGACCGCCATGCGTTGCCGGGGCGCATTGCCTTGTTCTGGGAGGGACGCGACGGTTCCAGCGCCACGTACACCTTCAGCGATCTGCAGGACAAAGCTGCGCGCTTTGCCAATTTCCTGCTGGCTCAAGGCGTGAAAAAGGGCGACAAGGTCGCCGGCCTGTTGCCACGCAATGTCGAATTGCTGATTGTGGTCTTCGCCACCTGGCGGATTGGCGCGGTCTACCAGCCGCTGTTTACCGCCTTCGGCCCGAAAGCCATTGAACACCGCCTCAACAGTTCCGGCGCCGCGGTGGTGGTGACCGACGCGGTCAATCGTCCAAAGCTCAATGACGTTGCCGACTGCCCGACCATTGTCACTGTCGGCGGCCCGAAAGGTCAGGGCATCGTGCGTGGCGATTTCAGTTTCTGGGCCGAACTGCCCAACTATTCCACCCAATGTGAACCGCTGCTGCTGAGCGGCGAAGACCCGTTCCTGCTGATGTTCACCTCGGGCACCACCGGCCCGTCGAAAGCCCTGTCGGTGCCGCTCAAGGCGATCGTCGCGTTCCAGAGCTACACCCGTGATGCAGTGGACCTTCGCCCTGAAGATGCATTCTGGAACGTCGCCGATCCGGGCTGGGCTTATGGCATCTACTTTGGTGTGACCGGACCATTGTCCATGGGCCATCCGATCACCTTTTACGATGGCCCGTTCACTCTTGAAAGCACCTGCCGGGTGATCAACAAATACGGCATCACCAACCTCACCGGTTCACCGACCGCGTACCGCTTGCTGATCGCCGGCGGCGATGAGTTCGCCCGTTCGATCAAAGGCAAACTGCGGATTGTCAGCAGCGCCGGCGAACCGTTGAACCCGGAAGTGATCCGCTGGTTCGCCGACAACCTCGGCGTGGTGATCCACGACCATTACGGCCAGACCGAACTCGGCATGGTGCTGTGTAACCACCATGGCCTTGAACATCCGGTGCATGTCGGTGCGGCAGGATTTGCCTCGCCCGGCCACCGGATCGTGGTGCTGGATGAGGCCTATAACGAACTGTCGGTCGGTCAGCCGGGGATTCTTGCCATCGATCGCACGCAATCGCCGATGTGCTGGTTTGCCGGTTACGAAGGTGCGCCGACCAAGGCTTTCGTCGGCAACTATTACCTGAGTGGCGATACCGTCGAGCTGAATCCGGACGGCAGCATCAGCTTCGTTGGCCGCAGCGATGATGTGATCACCACCTCTGGCTATCGGGTCGGCCCGTTCGACGTGGAGAGTGCGTTGATCGAGCACCCGGCAGTCGTCGAGGCGGCCGTGATCGGCAAACCGGATCCGGAACGCACCGAACTGGTGAAAGCCTTCGTTGTGCTCAGCGCGCAGTACCGTGCTTCGCCCGAGCTTGTCGAGGAGTTGCGTCAGCACGTGCGTAAACGTCTGGCAGCGCACTCATACCCGCGTGAAATCGAATTTGTCAGCGAATTGCCGAAAACCCCAAGCGGCAAATTGCAGCGCTTTATCTTGCGCAACCAGGAAATCGCCAAGGCTCAAGAGGCCACGGCGAAGAACGTTTCAGCTTGAATCCAAGGAAACAATGATGCAGATCGAAAACAAGGTTTTTCTCGTCACCGGTGGTGCGTCGGGCCTGGGCGCGGCCACGGCTGAAATGCTCGTGGGCGCCGGTGCCAAAGTCATGCTGGTGGACTTGAATGCCGAAGCCGTCGCCGTTCAGGCAAAACGGCTCGGCGCGCACTGCGTCGTCGCGGACATCAGTCAGGAAGCGGCGGCAGAGGCAGCGGTGCAGGCAGCAGTCGCAGCCTTTGGCGGTCTGCACGGGCTGGTCAACTGTGCCGGCGTGGTCCGTGGCGAGAAGATCCTCGGCAAGAACGGCCCGCACGCGTTGGCCAGTTTCAGCCAGGTAATCAACGTCAACCTGATCGGTAGCTTCAACATGCTGCGCCTGGCAGCTGCAGCGATTGCCGAAACCGAAGCCAATGAAGGCGGTGAGCGCGGGGTGATCATCAACACCGCCTCGGTGGCGGCCTTCGACGGTCAGATCGGCCAGGCCGCCTACGCTGCTTCCAAAGGCGCGATTGCCAGCCTGACCTTACCTGCCGCCCGTGAGCTGGCGCGCTTCGGCATCCGGGTGATGACCATTGCCCCAGGCATCTTCGAAACGCCGATGATGGCCGGCATGACCCAGGAAGTCCGCGACTCGCTGGCCGCGGGTGTGCCGTTCCCGCCACGCTTGGGTAAACCGGTTGAGTACGCCGCGCTGGTCAGGCATATCATAGAAAACAGCATGCTCAACGGCGAGGTGATCCGTCTCGACGGTGCCTTGCGTATGGCCGCCAAATAAGGAGTATTTGTCATGACTATGTCCCACGATCCAATCGTTATCGTCAGCGCCGTCCGCACCCCGATGGGTGGTTTTCAAGGTGAACTGAAAAGCCTCACCGCACCACAACTGGGGGCTGCCGCGATCCGCGCCGCTGTCGAGCGCGCCGGTGTGGCTGCCGATGCAGTAGAAGAAGTGCTGTTTGGTTGCGTGCTGTCCGCTGGCCTCGGCCAGGCCCCGGCCCGCCAGGCTGCATTGGGCGCGGGGTTGGACAAATCGACCCGTTGCACCACCCTGAACAAAATGTGCGGTTCGGGCATGGAAGCCACCATCCTGGCCCACGACATGTTGTTGGCCGGCAGTGCCGACGTGGTGGTCGCCGGCGGGATGGAAAGCATGTCCAACGCACCTTACTTGCTGGACCGCGCTCGCAGCGGCTACCGCATGGGCCACGGCAAGGTGCTCGACCACATGTTCCTCGACGGTCTGGAGGACGCCTACGACAAGGGCCGCCTGATGGGCACCTTCGCCGAGGACTGCGCCGAGGCCAACGGCTTCACGCGTGAAGCGCAAGATGAGTTCGCAATCGCTTCGACCACCCGCGCGCAACAGGCGATCAAGGACGGCAGCTTCAACACCGAAATCGTTCCGCTGCAGGTCATGGTCGGTAAAGAGCAAAAGCTCATCACCGATGACGAACAACCACCGAAAGCCAAACTGGACAAGATCGCCAGCCTGAAACCGGCGTTCCGTGACGGCGGCACTGTGACGGCGGCCAACTCCAGTTCGATTTCCGACGGCGCGGCGGCGCTGTTGCTGATGCGTCGTTCAGAAGCCGAAAAACGTGGCCTGAAACCGCTGGCGGTGATCCACGGTCACGCAGCCTTCGCTGATACGCCAGGTCTGTTCCCGGTGGCACCGGTGGGCGCGATCAAGAAACTGCTGAAGAAAACCGGCTGGTTGCTGGATGAAGTCGAGTTGTTCGAAGTCAACGAAGCCTTCGCGGTGGTCAGCCTGGTGACCATGACCAAGCTGGAAATCCCCCACAGCAAGGTCAACGTCCACGGCGGCGCCTGTGCGCTGGGCCACCCGATCGGCGCCTCGGGTGCGCGGATCCTCGTGACCTTGCTCTCGGCCCTACGCCAGAAAGGCCTGAAACGCGGCGTCGCAGCGATCTGCATCGGCGGCGGTGAAGCCACGGCCATGGCCGTTGAATGCCTGTATTAAGGTCAACGCCAATCCCTGTGGGAGCGAGCCTGCTCGCGATGGCTGACTCACATTCAACATTCCTGTTGAATGACACACCGCTATCGCGAGCAGGCTCGCTCCCACAGGTCCTGCGTTTTAACTGAGTACCAAGGTTTGATTTTTAAGGACTTGGCATGTTACCGACTGACGAACAACTACAGATCAGCGACGCGGCCCGGCAATTTGCCCAGGAACGGCTCAAGCCGTTCGCCGCCGAGTGGGATCGCGAGCACCGCTTTCCCAAGGAAGCCATCGGCGAGATGGCCGAGTTGGGCTTCTTCGGCATGCTGGTGCCGGAGGAGTGGGGCGGTTGCGATACCGGTTACCTGGCGTACGCCATGGCCCTGGAAGAAATCGCCGCCGGTGATGGCGCCTGCTCGACCATCATGAGCGTGCACAACTCGGTGGGTTGCGTGCCGATCCTCAAGTTCGGCAACGACCAGCAGAAAGAACAGTTCCTCAAGCCGTTAGCCAGTGGCGCCATGCTCGGGGCGTTCGCGCTGACCGAGCCGCAGGCTGGTTCCGACGCCAGCAGCTTGAAAACCCGTGCCCGCCTGAACGGCGATCACTATGTGCTCAACGGCTGCAAGCAGTTCATTACTTCCGGGCAAAACGCCGGGGTGGTGATCGTCTTCGCGGTCACCGACCCGAGCGCCAGCAAACGCGGGATCAGCGCCTTTATCGTGCCGACCGATTCACCGGGCTACAAGGTTGCGCGGGTTGAAGACAAGCTCGGCCAGCACGCCTCGGACACCTGCCAAATCCTCTTTGAAGACGTTAAGGTGCCGGTGGCCAATCGTCTGGGCGAGGAGGGCGAAGGCTACAAAATCGCCCTGGCCAACCTTGAAGGCGGACGCGTCGGGATTGCTTCGCAATCGGTGGGCATGGCCCGTGCGGCATTCGAAGCCGCCCGCGATTACGCCCGTGAACGCGAGAGTTTCGGCAAGGCGATCATCGAGCATCAGGCGGTAGCCTTCCGTTTGGCCGACATGGCCACGCAAATCGCTGTCGCCCGGCAGATGGTGCATTACGCCGCCGCCCTGCGTGACAGCGGCAAACCGGCGCTGGTGGAAGCCTCGATGGCCAAGCTGTTCGCCTCGGAAATGGCCGAAAAGGTCTGCTCGATGGCGTTGCAAACGCTCGGCGGTTACGGTTACCTGAGCGACTTCCCGCTGGAGCGGATCTACCGCGACGTGCGGGTTTGTCAGATCTATGAAGGCACCAGCGATATTCAGCGCATGGTCATTTCGCGCAATCTTTGAGAAGGAACGTTGCATGAGCTACGAAACGATTTTGTTGGAAGTCCAGGGTCGCGTGGGTCTGATCACCCTCAACCGCCCGCAAGCCCTGAATGCCTTGAACGCGCAGATCGTCAGCGAGTTGAATCACGCGCTGGACGGCCTGGAAGCCAACCCGGAAATCGGCTGCATCGTGCTGACCGGCTCGAAAAAGGCCTTTGCCGCCGGTGCCGACATCAAGGAAATGGCCGAGCTGACTTATCCGCAGATCTACCTCGACGACCTGTTCAGCGACAGTGACCGGGTGGCCAACCGACGCAAGCCGATCATCGCCGCTGTCGCCGGTTTCGCCCTGGGCGGTGGTTGTGAGCTGGCGCTGATGTGCGACTTCATTCTGGCTGGCGATAACGCCAAATTTGGCCAGCCGGAAATCAACCTCGGCGTGCTGCCGGGCATGGGCGGCACCCAGCGCCTGACACGCGCCGTGGGCAAGGCCAAAGCCATGGAAATGTGCCTTAGCGGCCGTTTGATCGACGCGGTGGAAGCAGAGCGCTGCGGCATCGTTGCGCGCATCGTGCCGGTGGATGAGCTGCTGGATGAGGCACTGAAGGTTGCAGCACTGATCGCCAAGAAGTCCTTGCCGATTGCGATGATGGTCAAGGAAAGCGTCAACCGCGCCTTTGAAGTCAGCCTGTCCGAAGGCGTGCGCTTTGAACGCCGGGTGTTCCATGCGGCGTTTGCCACACAGGATCAGAAAGAAGGCATGGCGGCGTTTATTGCCAAGCGCGAGGCGCAGTTCCAAGGTAAGTAACCCCTCACAACGCCCCCCGCGACTCTCGTTCCCACGCTCTGCGTGGGAATGCATCCTGTGACGCTCTGCGTCACGCCTGCGAAGGGACGCGGAGCGTCCCGGGCGGCATTCCCACGCAGAGCGTGGGAACGATCTTCTTAGATCAGGTAGTTCTTGAGCTCTCGCGCAATCACCATCCGCTGAATCTCGCTTGAGCCTTCGTAAATCTGCGTGATCCGCGCATCGCGGTAATAGCGTTCCACCGGATAGTCTTCCAGATAGCCGTAGCCGCCGTGAATCTGTATCGCGGACGAGCAGACCTTCTCAGCCATCTCCGAGGCAAACAGCTTGGCCTGCGAGGCTTCCGACAGGCATGGCTTGCCAGCGCTGCGCAATCGCGCGGCATGCAGGATCAGCAAGCGCGCAGCATTCAGCCTGGTGTGCATGTCGGCCAGCATGTTGGCGACGCTCTGGTGCTCGATGATCGGTTTGTCGAACTGCACCCGGTCACGGGCGTAGGCCAGCGCTGCTTCGAAAGCTGCACGGGCGATGCCCAGCGCTTGCGCGGCGATGCCGATACGGCCGCCTTCAAGGTTGGACAAGGCAATCGCCAGACCTTTGCCGCGTTCACCCAGCAGATTGGCTTCGGGGATCGTGCAGTTGTTCAGCGTCACCGCGCAGGTGTCGGAAGCGCGGATGCCCATCTTGTGTTCGCTACGGTCAACGATAAAACCCGGGGTATTGGTCGGCACCAGAAACGCCGACAAACCTTTCTTGCCCAGGTCCGGATCGGTAACGGCAAACACAATCGCCAGTTTTGCCCGTCGACCGTTGCTGACGAACTGCTTGGCGCCATTGATCACCCACTGGCCGTCGCGCAGTTCGGCGCGGGTACGCAGGTTGTGCGCTTCGGACCCGGCCTGCGGCTCGGTCAGGCAGAAGCAGCCGATGGCCTGACCGCTGGCCAGATCCGCCAGCCAGGTCTGTTTCTGTTCTTCAGTGCCATAGTTGAGAACCGGCCCGCAGCCCACCGAGTTGTGGATGCTCATCAAGGCACCGGTGGCGCCGTCGCCGGCAGAAATCTCTTCCACCGCCAGCGCGTAGGCCACGTAGTCGACGTAAGTGCCGCCCCATTCCTCGGGAACCACCATGCCGAGCAAACCCAGTTCGCCCATCTTGGCCACCAGCGCATCATCGATCCAGCCGGCTTTTTCCCAGGCCTGGGCGTGAGGGGCGATTTCGCCGCGGGCAAAGTCCCGGGCCATGTCGCGGATCATCACTTGTTCTTCGGTCAATTCGATATCGTGCATGGCTCAGCTCCCGCTCTGGTCAAAACCGCTGAAGAAGCTCGCAACGTGTTTGGCGTCCAGCGCCTGCACGGTCGGAGGGTTCCAGCGTGGGCTCTTGTCTTTGTCGATCAGCAAGGCGCGGACGCCTTCGATCAGGTCGCCGCGTTCAAACCACTGGCGATCGAGGTGCAGTTCGAGGGCGAAGCAATTTTCCAGGCTCATCTGACGGCCGCGACGCAGCATCTCTAACGTTACACCCATGGCCAGCGGTGAACGACTGTCGAGCACATCGGCAGTGGTCATTGCCCAGTCGTGGCTGTCGGCAATCCTAACGCTGCGCAGTTGCTCGACAATGCTCGGCACATCCGGCAGGGCGAAGAAGTGGTCGATCGCTGGCCGCAGTGCCTGCAACGGTGCGTCGGGCAATTGCTGTACCGCGAGTTTCGCCAGCACGCCTTGCAAGTCCTTGAGCGGGGTGTCGTGCCACTGGAGGCTGTCGAGGCGTTGATCCAGCTCGGCGAGTTTTTGGCTTTCGAGGTACCAATCCGCCAACCCGCAATACAGCGCATCGGCGGCGCGGATCTGTACGCCGCTGACGCCGAGGTAGATGCCCAGCTCGCCGGGAATGCGTGGCAGGAAGTAGCTGCCGCCAACGTCCGGGAAGTAACCGATGGCCACTTCCGGCATTGCCAGGCGGCTGCGTTCGGTGACCACTCGCAGGTCTGCGCCTTGTACCAGGCCCATGCCGCCGCCGAGGACGAAACCGTCCATCAACGCCAGTACCGGTTTGCGGTAATGGTGGATCGCCAGGTCGAGGGCGTATTCCTCGACGAAGAAGTCTTCATGCAGGGTGCCCCCGCTTTTGAAACTGTCGTACAGCGAACGGATATCGCCGCCGGCGCAGAAGGCTTTTTCGCCAGCACCGCGCAACACCACGGCGTGGATGTGCGGGTCTTTCGACCAGGCATCGAGTTGTCGGTGCAGGCTGCGGACCATGTCCAGGGTAATGGCGTTGAGGCCGGCGGGGCGATTGAGGGTCAGGTGGCCAATGTGGTTGCGGACCTCGGCCAGCACGTCGTTGGCGGTGGCATCAATGCCGTGGGTCGCCTGGGATGAAACCTGAGCAGTCATCACTAACTCCCTGCTTTTATTGTTCTTTATAGAAGTGTTCGCGCGCGAACGATGCCGGATCGTAACAGTGCAAATTTGCGATGTACAACCGTGATAGATGCAGGTCCGGTCTGCATTTTTGTAACACCCGCACGCTAATTCATCGCATAAACGCCCCAATAGGGCATTCACGACAGAATCGGCTGTGAAAATGCCGACATCAGCACAAGCGAGCTGTCTGCGACGGCCCTTTCGACACCTCGGCACAATCGTCTGTTGGCATTCTGGCCTTCCATTCGAAGCCGTCTGCACCAAGGGTTTCAGGGTGGGGTGTGGCCGGCCTTTGGCGGTGCACCGAACACAAATAATAAGAACGCTGCTGCGGCACAAGCCGCATCGACTCTCTGTTCCTGCCCATAAAGGCGCCCAGGCATTCGTGCCCGGTCGCGATAATTCCAATCAAATCGGGACTTATGAAGATGAAAACCCAATGGCTGACTTTGCCTGTCCTCGCATTGCTGTTCTGCTCGGCCGGCGCTAGCGCCAAAGAGTGGACTGAACTGCGCTTCGGCACCAACCCAAGCTACCCGCCGTTTGAGTCGACCACCGCCGACGGTGGCGTACAAGGCTTTGGCGTAGACCTGGGCAACGCGATCTGCGCCGAACTGAAGCTCAAATGTGTGTGGGTCAGCAATGACTTCGACGGGCTGATTCCTGCGCTCAAGGCCGGCAAGTTCGACGCCATCGAGTCGTCGATGACCGTCACCGACGCACGCAAGAAGCAGATCGATTTTACCGACCGTCTGTATGCAGGCCCGACTGCCATCGTCACCCGCAAGGATTCGGGGCTTGAGCCCACCGCCGAGTCGCTCAAGGGCAAGACCATTGGTTTCATGCAAGGCACCATTCAGGAAACCTATGCCAGGGCCAAGCTGGCGCCGGGCGGGGTGAAACTGCGCGCCTATCAGAATCAGGATCAGGTCTACGCCGATCTGGTTTACGGCCGCCTCGACGCCTCGATTCAGGACAAACTGCAAGCGCAGATGAGCTTCCTGACATCGCCACAAGGCGCCCCTTTCAAGAACAGCGAAGGCATCAGTGATCCGCTGGTGCCGGCGGACATTGCCATCGGTGTGCGCAAGGACAACGACGAGCTCAAAGGCATGTTGAATACCGCCATCAAGTCCCTGCACGAGAAGGGCATCTACGCGCAGATCCAGAAGAAATACTTCGGCGATCTGGACCTCTACAACAACTGATCAGCGCACCTGAGGCGTTGGGCCGTGGTTCACGACCCAATGCCTCGCTGTGGTGCTTCAAGACAGGTGACTTGCGTGAATACCTTCCTCAATGCTCTGGGCCTGGATCTCTCGGCCCTGCAAGGCTATGGCCCACTGTTGCTGCACGGCACCTGGGTGACCCTGAAACTCTCGGCGCTGTCGCTGCTGGTCAGCATGCTGCTGGGCCTGCTCGGTGCGGCGGCCAAGCTTTCGCCGCTGCGGCTGCTGAACCTGCCGGCAACCTTTTACACCACGCTGATTCGCGGTGTACCGGACCTGGTGTTGATGCTGCTGATCTTCTACAGCCTGCAAGGCTGGTTGAGCAGCCTGACCGAATTCATGCAATGGCCGTACATGGAAATCGACCCGTTCGTGGCCGGTATCGTGACCCTGGGTTTTATCTACGGCGCGTATTTCACCGAGACCTTTCGTGGCGCGATCCTCAGTGTCCCTCGGGGGCAACAGGAGGCCGGTGCGTCGTTTGGCCTGAGCCGTTGGCAGCGGTTTTACTGCGTGGTGTTCCCGCAGATGATGCGCTTTGCCTTGCCGAGCCTGGGCAACAACTGGCTGGTGCTGCTCAAGGCCACGGCACTGGTGTCGATCATCGGCTTGTCGGACCTGGTCAAGGTCGCGCAGGAGGCCGGCAAAAGCACCTTCAACATGCTGGATTTTCTGTTGCTGGCGGCAGCGCTGTACCTGCTGATCACCAGCGCTTCGAACTATGTTTTGCGCGTGCTTGAACGGCGCTACAACCAGGGCGTGCGGGGGATGACGCGATGATCGAATTGATCTCCGAATACTGGAAACCTTTCCTGTTCAGTGACGGTTACAACTTCACCGGTTTGGCCATGACTTTATGGCTGCTGGTGGTGAGCATCGTGCTCGGGTTCTGCCTGTCGCTGCCCCTGGCGGTCATGCGCACGTCCGGTTGGGGCCTGCTGCGCTGGACGGTGCAGGTGTTCACCTACGTGTTTCGTGGCACGCCGTTGTACATCCAGTTGCTGATTTGCTACAGCGGGATCTACGGCATCGCCGTGGTCCGCGCGCAGCCGCTGCTTGAAGCATTCTTTCGCGATGCGATGAATTGCACCTTGCTGGCGTTCACCCTCAACACCTGCGCCTACACCGTGGAAATCTTCGCCGGGGCGATCCGCAGCATTCCCTACGGTGAAATCGAGGCGGCCCATGCCTATGGCCTGAGTGGCTGGCGTTTGTACGTGAAGTTGATTCTGCCCTCGGCGTTGCGTCGGGCACTGCCTTACTACAGCAACGAAGTCATCCTGATGCTGCACGCCACGTCGGTGGCGTTCACCGCAACCATTCCGGACATCCTCAAGGTCGCCCGGGACGCCAATGCCGCGACGTTCATGACCTTCCAGGCATTCGGTATCGCCGGGCTGCTGTACCTCGCGCTGTCATTTGGCCTGGTGGGCGCATTCCGCCTGGCGGAACGGCGCTGGTTGAGTTTCCTCGGGCCGGCTCACTGAGATCTGGAGCCGGCTTTTTTCCTCTTTCTTTCTGTCCAGAACGCTGTCGCCAACGGCAGCGCTCCAGGAGTGTTGCATGTACAAACTGACCGTTGAAAATCTGTATAAACGCTTTGGTGACAACGAAGTGCTCAAGGGCGTCTCGTTGAATGCCCGCGCCGGTGATGTCGTGAGCATGATTGGTGCCAGTGGCTCCGGTAAAAGCACTATGCTGCGGTGTATCAACTTCCTTGAGCGGGCGGATGACGGCGCCATCGAGCTGGACGGCGAGCGGATTGTCACCCGTCAGGCGCCCGGTGGCATGCGGGTTGCCAACCCGGCGCAGTTGCAGCGCTTGCGCACGCGACTGGCGATGGTGTTTCAGCACTTCAACCTGTGGAGTCATCTGACGGTGCTGGAGAACATCATGCTGGCGCCGTGCAAAGTCCTGGGTGTCAGCCGCAAGGACGCTGAAGTCAGCGCCCGGGCCTACCTGGACAAGGTCGGTCTGCCGCAACGCGTGGCCGAGCAGTACCCGGCATTCCTGTCCGGCGGCCAGCAGCAACGGGTGGCAATTGCCCGGGCGTTGGCGGTGGAACCGCAGATTCTCTTGTTCGACGAGCCGACCTCGGCCCTCGACCCGGAGTTGGTGGGTGAAGTATTGAAGGTGATTCAGGCCTTGGCTGAAGAAGGCCGGACCATGTTGATGGTGACCCACGAAATGGGCTTTGCCCGGCAGGTGTCCAGCCAGGTGCTGTTCCTGCATCAAGGCCGGGTCGAGGAGCAGGGCGATGCAACGATTCTCGACCAGCCAAAAAGCGAGCGTTTGCAGCAATTTTTATCAGGCCGTTTGAAGTGAGGCAAGGCGTACATGGCGGACATCCGCGATATGTCGATCGTGCTTGATCGAATCGATCAGGCAATTATTGAGGTGCTGCGCCACGAAGGGCGCATCACCTATCAGAAGCTTTCCGAGCGCGTGCACCTGACGCCAAGGCCATGCCTTGAGCGGGTGCGCAAGCTCGAACAGCTCGGCGTCATTCGTGGCTACGGGGCGATTCTCGACGAGAAAAAACTGACCCCCGGTCTGTCGTTGCTGGTGCTGGTGGCACTCTCGAACCAGAGCGGACGCGCCGCGCAGAAAGCCTTCGAAGCCAAAGTCCGTGCCTGTCCGCAGGTGCTGGAGTGCCAATTGATCAGCGGCGCCTTCGACTACAGCCTGCGGATGCGCTGTCGCGACATGGAACACTACCGGGTATTGACCGAAGTCTGGTTCGACGACCCGGACCTGCACATCGACAAACTGGTCAGCCACCCTGAGCTGGCGATGGTCAAAACCTCGACGTAATCACCCGACTCTTCTCGTTCCCACGCAGACGCTTATGATCGTTCCCACGCTCTGCGTGGGAATGCAGCCCGTGACGCTCCGCGTCACTTCAACGGCGGACGCAGAGCGTCCAATGAGGCGTTCCCACGCAGAGCGTGGGAACGATCTATCAGCGATTTCAGACGATTTATCACGCTCACCAAATCGGCTGCAAGCCACCCCGTTTTCAGCCATTTCCAGCACCAACTCCCTCCTTATCAGCCGGGTTTTTCCGGCGCTGAATCAGACAATGAGCACCTCTCAACCCTCATTGATTCTGTGCCCATGCAAACCACCAATACCGTTTTGATGATTCGCCCGACACGTTTCTCCTTCAACCAGGACACGGCCGCCAACAACCGTTTCCAGCGTCCGGCGGCTGCAGCCGAAGACGTACAACTCAAGGCCCTGCAAGAGTTCGACGGCTATGTTGCCGCCCTGCGTGAGCACGGCGTTGAAGTCATGGTGCACAACGACAGTGAAGCACCGCACACCCCGGACTCGATCTTTCCGAACAATTGGTGGAGCAGCCATCCCGACGGCACGCTCGTGCTGTACCCGATGCAGGGCCATAACCGGCGCCTGGAGCGCGACAAAGGTGTACTCGACTGGCTGCGCGATGGCTACCGGGTCGAGCAATTGCTTGACCTCTCCGGCCTTGAGCAGCAGGAAGTGTTCCTTGAAGGCACTGGCAGCATGGTCCTCGATCGTGAACAGCGCATCTGTTACGCCGGGTATTCGACCCGCACCCACGCGAAGGCGCTGGATCAGGTGGTTGAGCACCTCGGTTATGAGCTCTGCGCGTTCAACGCGGTGGACCGTCACGGTGTGCCGATCTATCACACCAACGTGATGATGAGCGTCGGTACGCAACTGGCAGTGGTCTGCCTGGAATCGGTCAGCGACCTGGACGAACGCAATGCACTGCGCTCTCGTCTCGAGCGCAGCGGCAAGCAAGTCTTGACCCTGAGCTTCGATCAGCTGGAGTCGTTCGCCGGCAACATGCTTGAAGTGCACAACGCCGCTGGCGAGCCGTTGCTGGTGATGTCGCGTACGGCCTGGCGGTCGCTGCATGCCGACCAGCGCCGAATGGTCGAAGCGTACGCCAAACCTCTACCGGTAAACATTGACACCATCGAGCGGATTGGCGGCGGCAGTGCGCGCTGCATGCTCGCGGAAGTCTATCTGCCTAAACGCGTGAGCCCACAGGAGCAGCATTGATGATCGTCCGTCCTGCAACAATGAATGACCTGCCGGCGTTGCTGGCACTGGCCCACAGCGCCGGCACCGGCTTGACCACCTTGCCGGCCGATGCCGGGCGTTTGCGGCAGCGCCTGGAATGGGCTGAAAAAACCTTCGCCGGTGAAGCCGAACGTGGCGATGCCGATTACCTGTTTGTGCTGGAGGCCGACAACGGTGAAGCCGTCGGTATCTGCGCCCTGGCTGGCGCGGTTGGGCTGCGTGAGCCTTGGTACAACTACCGGATGGGGCTGTTTGTCGCCGCCTCGAAAAATCTCGGGATCAACCAGCAACTGCCGACGCTGTTTCTCGGCAATGACATGACCGGGCAATCGGAACTCTGTTCACTGTTTCTGCACGCTGGGCATCGCAGCGGTTTGAATGGTCGCTTGCTGTCCAAGGCGCGGTTTCTGTTTCTCGCCGAGTTCCGCCAGTACTTTGGTGACAAGGTGATCGCCGAGATGCGTGGTTACTCGGACGAAGAGGGCGTCTCGCCGTTCTGGGAAGGACTGGGTCGGCACTTCTTCAAAATGGACTTCGCCGACGCCGACTACCTCACCGGACTGGGCAACAAGACCTTCATTGCCGAGCTGATGCCGAAGTTCCCGCTGCCGACCTGCCTGCTGCCCGAGGCTGCGCGGGCAACGATCGGCCGGGTTCATCCCAACACCGAACCGGCGTTGGGGATGCTCAAGGCCGAAGGTTTCGAGCACAAGGACTACATCGACATCTTTGACGGCGGCCCGTTGATCGAGTGCGCCACCGGCGACATTCGCGCAGTGCGTGACAGCCAGGTATTGCAGCTGAGCATCGGCACGCCGGGAGAGCAGGCGGCGGTCTATCTGATTCACAACCGCCAGTTCGCCGATTGCCGGATTACTGCGGCACCGGCGCGGGTCGCCGCCGGAACCTTGATTGTCGATGCCCACACCGCCAAGGCACTGGGGTTGACGGCCGGTGCTTCGGTGCGGGCCGTCAGCCTGGCCGTGCCGGCGCGACAGCAGTCGGCGGCCTAGTGGTTTAGTGGCTAAGGCCGAGTGCCGAACACTTCACCGATGCTGCGGCGTTTGGCGTGCAGCTCGCTGGCGTGGATCAACTGCTCAAGGTCCTCGGGCGTGACGTCGAAGAACTCCTGCATGTCGGCCAGGGCCAGCTTGAGGTCTTCGGCGGTAATCGCCAGCGCGTCTGCGGGCGGATGATCGGCAGGCACCGTGACGACCGGTTCACTTTGGCCCTTGGGGTAACGGATCCGCGTCAGGTTGTTATAGACCAGGGCGCTGAGCAGCATGCACGTCGCGGCGAGCATTACCGGCCCGAGTTCGCGCCAGTCCATGGCAATCGTCGCCGGGTCCGCCACCACCAGCAGCAACGCCAACGCACCCGCCGGCGGGTGCAGGCAACGCAACCAGCACATCAGAATCAGCGCCATGCCAGCCGCCAGACAGGCACTGCCCAGCGTGCGCCCAAGCACATGGGCGACCAGCAGCGACACCACCGCTGCACACAAATAGCCGCCGAGAATCGACCACGGCTGCGCCAGTGCACCGGAAGACACGGCGAACAGCAACACCGCCGAAGCGCCCAGTGGCCCGATCAAGTGTAAGGCCACGTCCATCCCGAACACTTGGCCACAGAGCCAGACACTCAGCAGTGTGCCCAGCGACATGCCGATGGCGGCACGGCTCCATTCAGAGGGGCGGGTGTTGACGGCAGCGGGTATCCAGCGAGCGAGCATAACGAAAACAATCCAGTGGCAAAGAACGGGCAAAAAGAAGGGCTTGTCTGGATCACCAGAAAGCCCTTTAAGCGTTCCAACATTTGGGGGAGGAACCGGCACAGTGTGCCGATCTATCTCACTCCTGACAAATTCATATTAATGAGCTTTCAGTGCATTTATTTTGAAGTGTGGCGACGCGCCGACCACTAAGGAAACACAGCATTCCGCCCATGGCGGTCAGTGCGCTGAGGGCATAAAACATCGTCGCCGGTGCCGTGTGGGTCAGCAAAAATCCGCAAATCACCGGGCTCGCCGCACCGCCCAGCGCCGCCAGGTTCTGCGCGCCGTAGTAGCTGCCGCGCAGTTCTTCCGGGGCCAGGGTGTCGACGAACAGGAACTCTGCCGGGTAGATGATCATTTCGCCGAGGGTGAAGACAAACATCGCCAGGCACCACTGCACCAGGTTCTGCGCGAAGCTGAAACCGATCAATCCGAGGATGAACAGGCTGCTGCCGATAACAATCCAGTAACGCAGCTGTTCACGCTTGAGGAACCGGCCGATCTGGTACTGCAAGAGAATCACGCTGATTGCGTTGCAGGCGAGAATCGCTGCCATGGTTTGCAGGGCAATGTGCTCGTTTTGCGTCACCAGCAGGTATTGCGACAGGTACAGGGTGAAACGCCCATGCACCACGGTGCTGAGCAGGCAGCCGCAGGTGAACATGATCAGCGTCCGGTCGTTCTTCAGGGTCACCAGGGTTTTCAGAAAACTTTGCGGCTGGCCAACAGCTGCTTCCTTGGCTGATCCGGGAATCCCTCTCATCAGGAAGGTACTGAAGAAAGCGATGCCACCGGCAATCAGGAACGGTGCCAGTGGCTGTACTCCGGCGATTACCACCCCAAGCATCGGACCGGTGGCGTAACCGATATTGGTCAGGGTGTAGCGCAGTGAAAACGCCTTGGCCCGCTGGCCGATGGGCAGGTTTTCACTGAGGATCGCCTTGGAGCCGATCAGAAACAGCGCCGAAGCGGTTTCGGTAATCACCAGCGTCAGGGTGGTCAGGTAAAGGTTGTGGGCGAAGGTCAGCAGGACAAAACCGACGGCGCTGGAGAGCATCGCCAGAATCAGCAACCGGCGTTTCTCCAGGCGGTCGATGATGTAACCGCCATACAGCGCGAGCAAGGTAGCGATGAACACCGCGATGCCCAAGAGCAGGCCAACGTCCTGCTGGTTCAGGCCCAGCTTGTTGCTGAGGAACAGCGTCAGCAACGGGCTGGTGATGGCGCGGCTGACGACGATGGTCAGCGAGCAGATCATCAGGCGGCGAATAACGAGCGAGTAAGTGGCCACGGTGGTGCGGATGTCCTTATTTTTTTGTGTTCGGATGATCGTTCCCACGCGCAGCAACGGAATGCCTCACCGGACGCTCTGCGTCCGCTTTTGGGACGCAGAGCATCCCTGGCTGCATTCCCACGCAGAGCGTGGGAACGATCAACTTACCGACCGATTCCAGTTTTTCCAGTTGCCACAAGCGCTCTAGCAACCCAGTCGCCTGTTCCACCGGCAGCACCCGCGTCGCCAGGCTGAGGAATTTCTCCTCCAGCGCTGCATCACTCAACGGATTGCCCGGCGCTCCCAACGGCACCTCGACACACAGGCTCGCCGTGCGACCATCGCGGCTGCGAATGCTCACGACCGGCTCGCCATCCTCTGACAGTTGTGGATCCACTTCAAGGTGAATGCGCGACATCCAATGCGCGATTTCTGACGCACTGCGTTGTTCGTCGTCATAGGCCTCAAGTCGGCAATGACCATGGACCAATCGAGCGGCGAGGGCATACGGCAGGCTCATTTGCGCGGCGGCCAAACTGCCGACATCGCGCCCGCCGCACATTTCGTTGAGAAAACCACACAACGACACCTGAACGTCTTCCAGCTGATCGGCTTCGATCTGCAATTGCTCAAGCAACAAACCCAAGGCATCGATGGCCGAATGCATGCCACGGCATGAGGCATAGGGCTTGATCGAGCAGCGGGCGAGTTTCCATACCACGCCAAGGTCTGCGTCCAGCGCCTCGGGCTGCGCGTGTTCAGCCGCGAGGGTCTTGAGAAAGCCGCCCCAGACGTCATCGAACAACTTGGTTGGCCCGCTGATCCCTTGTTCGGCGAAGCGTGCGGCCAGCAATCCACCTTCGGCGGCGCGGCCGCTGTGGAGCTTTTTGCTTTGCGAGCCATCGTGGATAAACGCCCAGAGGCCGCCGCTGAAACTGCCGGCAATGCCTAGTGCGGCGAGGGTTTGTGCCGGATCAAGACCGAGTATTCGCGCACTGGCCGCCGCCGCACCGAACACCCCGCAGGTGGCGGTCGAATGCCAACCGGCGCCGTTGTGCGCCGAGTAACCACCACAGGCCTCAAGCACCCGCCGACCGATCTCATAACCGATCACTACGGCGGTGATCAGCTCACGACCGTTTACCGGCGTAGGCCTCAGGCTGATTGCTGCCATCACCGCGGGCAGCACCACCGCGCCGGAGTGATCGCAGCCGCCGGTATCGTCCAGCTCCAGCGCATGGGCGGCGATCCCATTGAGCATCGCTGCCTGCGCGGCACCGACATACTGCGCAGTGCCCCAGACCAGCGTTTGGCCATTTTCATTGGCGAAGGTTTGCCGGACGGTGACGGCAATTTCACTGGCGGCCCCGGCCAGGGTCGCGCCGACGGTATCAAGAATATGCCGCTTGGCTTGCGCTACCAGTGCTGGCGGCAAGTCTTCGAAACGGGTATCGACGCACAATTGCGCCAGACGCTGCAATGGTTCGCTCATGGCAAGTACGCTCGATAATGCCGCTCATACACGGCGGCTGGATGCTCCTCGTCCATCGGCACAGCACGCTCGGCCCACCACTGGGCGACGTCGCCAGCCGTGGCGATCCACACGTCGTCGTGTTGCTGGATACCCAGCAGCAACTCGCGCAGGACACCGATGCGTCCCGGGGTCGCGATGATTTCCGGGTGCAGACGCAGCACATAGCACAGGCCAAAACGATGAAACCCGGCAAAGTCCATTTGCAGGTTGCCCAAGGTATGGCTGTAAGAAGCAATCCGCGATTGCGCGGGTGGGACTGCCGGGCTCAGGTTGAACGCGAAGTACGGTTCGTCCTCCAGCTCATAGTGCAACGGCAGTTCAATCACTTCTGGCGACGTCGGATGGGCGAACGGCAGGTCATCGCCGCGCCAGCAGGACGACCAGCGAATGCCTTGCTCGCGCAACGCTTCGGTAAACCCCGGCGCCCAGTTGCCGGCAGGAATCCGGAAACCCGCTGGGCGCTGACCGGTAATGGCGGCAAGTGCCCGGCAGCCGTGCTCAAGGGCAGCGGTCTGCTCGGCCAGATTCAGGGTGTCGTAGTTCTGATGACGATAACCGGCGCAGGCAATTTCATGACCGGCGGCCTGGATCGAGCGGATATGTTCAGGGTTCTCTTCGGCAACGATGCCGGGCACGCACCAACTGCTGGAAACCCCCAACTCCTTGAACAGTGCGAGCAAGCGTTCGACCCCGCGCTGGGTGCCATAGCGCCACACCGAGAGGGTCTTGTCGCGGCCGGCGACTTCCGGGGCCCGGGTCAGGATGCCGTGTACGTCGTTGTAGTCGACGGTCAACACCACCGCACAACGGTAGCCTTTGGGCCAGACAGTCGACTCAGCCATGTTGATGCTCCTTGAGCCACCAGTGGGCGACATCGCGGCAGGTGGCGAACCACACGTCATCGCGTTTGCGCATGTGCTCGAAGAGCTTCTCCAGCAGCAGAATGCGCCCCGGTTTGCCGGTGATTTTTGGGTGGAAGAGGGTGGTCACGCACAGCCCTTCATTCATCGCGCCGTCGAATTCGCGGCACCAATTGTCGAGGGTCAGTTCATAGCTGGCAGTACGGTCCAGCCCCGAGGGAAAATCCGGCGCGCGGGTGTAGGCGATGGACGCGTAATCGTCCATTTCCCAGCGGCCGGGGATTTCCACCAGCGGCGTTTCGTAGCCTGGCACTTTCACCAGATACGGCCGGTCATCGCCGCGCATGCTGCTGGAGTAAGTAACGCCAGCTTCCACCAACATGGCCGGCGTCTCGGCCCGCCAGTCGCCGGAGGGGGTGCGAAAGCCTTCTGCGAGGATGTTCAAATGCTGCCAGAACACCTCGCGGCATTTATTCATGACGTCCTTTTGCTGCTCCAGCGTCAGCGCATAAAAGGACTCGTGTTTGTAGCCGTGGTAAGCCACTTCATGCCCGCGCTCGATAATCGACTGGCACTGTTTCGGCCAGTTCTCCACGACCCAGGCCGGGACGAAAAAGGTGGTCGGGATGCGGAACTCATCAAGCAGGTCGAGTATCCGTGGCAAGGCCCGATACGGCCCGTAACCGCCAAAGCCGAAGTACTCGGGCTTGTGCCAGATCGAGCCATTGAGCATCGCATCGCCGGTCGGGCCGTCGAGATCGAAGGCCAGGGCCAGGCAGGCTTTGTGGCCGTCGGGCCAGATCGGTTGGGAGGAGGACATCGTGGCGCTCCATACATTTATAGATGTAACACGGGTCCGTGGGAGCGAGCCTGCTCGCGATGATGCCGTCACATTCAACATTGATGTCGGCTGCCAGACCGCTATCGCGAGCAGGCTCGCTCCCACAGGGGGGGCATCACATACTCACTTCCCGGCGTTAATGGTCACGGTTTTAATAGCCCCCAACTCCAGATCCCACTTCTTCAAAATCGCCTGATAGCTGCCGTCATCAACCATGCTCTGCAACGCCACCTTCACTGCCTCACTCAACTCAGGCTTTTTCTTGCTGACGCCCAACCCGCTGAACTGCACCGAGATCGGCGCCCCCACGGTCTTGTAGGTGTCTTTTTCCTGGGTCTTCAGATAAGACAGGGTTTCGCTGCCCTGCATGGCCGCGTCGATGCGGCTCTGGCGCAGTTGCGCACGGGCGTCGGCGGAGCCTTCGGTGCCGATCACGTTGATCGCCGGTTTACCCTTCGCCTCGCAATTGGCTTTGCTCCACTCGGCGATTTCCGCCGGGAAAGTCGTACGTCGGCTGGTCCCGACTTTCTTGCCGCACAGGTCGGTAATCTCGTTGGTGTCCTTGTTCTTTTGCAGGGTGTAGAACTGCGGCCCGCTGGTGAAGTAGTCAACGAAGGTCACGCTCTGCTGACGCTCGGCGGTGTCGGTCATGCCCGACAGCACCACGTCCACGCGATCCGTGGTCAGGGCGTTGATCATTTGTTCGAAGCCGGTTTCCTGCCATTTGATCTTCACGCCCAGACGCTCGGCCAAGGCGTTGCCCAGGTCGTAGTCCAGACCGGTGAGGGTATTGGTGGCCGGGTCCTTGAAATCCATCGGCGGATAGTTGGGCATGATCGCCACGACGATTTCGCCCTTGGCCTTGATGCTCGCGGGCAAATCAGCTGCCCAGGTCATCGAAGAGGCCATCAGGCCAGCCACTACTGCGGGGATAAGGAGGTTTTTCATGGTCGTTCTCTTTTTGAGTTGTCGTTAGGTGCGAACGGCAGAAATGAAGCTTTGGGTGCGCGGGTTTTGTGGACTTATTAGTATTTCTTCGGGGCTTCCTGCCTCCACGATCTGCCCGCCGTCCATGAACACCATGCGATTGGAAACCTCGCGGGCGAAGCCCAGTTCATGGGTGACGACGATCATGGTCATGCCGGTCTGCGCCAGATCGCGCATCACCGAGAGCACCTCACCGACCAGTTCCGGGTCGAGTGCCGAAGTGGGTTCATCGAACAGCATCAGCTTGGGCCGCATGGCCAGCGCCCGGGCGATGGCCACCCGTTGTTGCTGACCACCAGAGAGTTCGATCGGGTAGCTGTCGCGTTTGTCGGCCAGGCCGACGCGGGCCAGCAACTCCAGCGCATCTTCGTGTGCTTCCTTGGGCGAGCGCTTGAGCACCTGGCACGGGCCTTCGATGATGTTTTGCAGCACGGTCATGTGCGGAAACAGGTTGAAGCGCTGGAACACCATGCCGGTGGCCAGCCGTTGCCGGGCGATCTGCGACTCGTTGAGTTCATGCAGTTTGTTGCCGGCAATGCGGTAACCCACCAGTTCGCCGTCGACCCAGAGGCCGCCCTTGTCGATCTTTTCCAGCTGATTGACGCAGCGCAACAGGGTGCTCTTACCCGAGCCGGACGGGCCGATGATGCACAGCACTTCACCTTGCTCGACTTCGATGTTGATGTCTTTGAGCGCGTGGTATTGGTCGTAGTACTTGTTCAGGCCAACAGCCTTGACGATGCTTCTCATGTTCAATTCTCCTGCGCGACTCACGAGCGCTTGCCGGCGCCGCGAGCGAAACGACGCTCCAGACGACTTTGACCAAACGACAAGACGGTGACGGCGGCCAGGTACCAGATACCCGCGACGATCAGCAGCTCCATCACCCGGGCGTTGGCGTAGTAGATGTTCTGGGCGTTGTAGAGCAGTTCCGAGTACTGGATGACACTCGCCAGGGAGGTCATCTTGACCATGCCGATGAACTCGTTGCCGACCGGTGGAATGATGATGCGCATGGCCTGCGGCAGGATGATCCGGCGCAGGGCTTGCAGGCGCGGCATGCCGATCGACTTGGCCGCTTCGTACTGACCGGTGTCCACCGAGAGCAGACCGGCACGCACCACTTCAGCGGTGTAGGCGCCCTGGTTGATGCTCAGGCCCAGCAGTGCTGCGACGAAGGGCGTCATCAGGCTGACGGTATCGAGTTCGAACAGCCCTGGAATGCCGACGGTGGGGAAGATCAGCGCCAGGTTGAACCACAACAACAGTTGCAGAATCAGCGGCGTACCGCGAAACAGCCAGGTGTACGTCACTGCGACATAGCGCAGGATCGGGTTCGCCGACATGCGCATCACGGCGGTGATCACCCCGAAGACGATCCCCAGCGCCATCGCCAGCACGGCCATGACGATAGTGTTGAGCAAGCCAAACAGAATCGCCTGGGAGGTCAGGAACTGGCCAATATACGACCACTCGATCTTGCCCTCGGCGAAGGCCCTGACCAGGCCGACGATGGCGACGACAATCAGCGTGGCGAAGAAGATCCGCCCGTAATAGCGCCGAGGCACATGCTCATACTGGGTGATGTCGAACTGGTTTTCGGCTTTTTTGCGCTCCGCGAGGAGCTCTGCCTGAGTCTGGTTCATTTCGGTTCTCCGAACACACTGCCCTTCCTGATGCAGACGGTGTGTGGTTTTTCAGGTTAAACGCAATCCCTGTGGGAGCGAGCCTGCTCGCGATGGCGGTATTACATTCAACATCGATGTTGGCTGACCTGCCGCTATCGCGAGCAGGCTCGCTCCCACAGGTTGTGTTACTCGATTTACACCCCGTGGATCAGAGGCGGAAGCCTTGATAGTTTTCGGCCCATTGCTGTTGTGCGGCGAGGGCGGTTTTCAAGCGGCCGATCTGCTCGCGTACCTGTTGCGGTGCGGTGCCACCCCAGCCGCTGCGGGCGGCGATGGCGACTTCCAGAGTCAGGCTGTCGCGCACTTCCGGGGTCAGGCGCACATCGATCTCGGCCAGCAGCGCTGGCGAGGCTTCCCAGAGTTCGATGTCGTGCTTTTCACAGGCCTGAACCAACGCCCCGGTGATTTCGTGGGCCTCTTTGAACGGCACGCCGCGTACCGCCAGCCAGTCGGCAACTTCGGTGGCGAGGGTGAAGCCCAGCGGTGCCTGACGACGCAGTTCTTCGACATTGACCTTCATGGTCGCGACCATCCCGGCCATGGCGGGCAATACCAGCAGCAGAGTGTCGACTGTGTCGAGCACACCGTTTTTGTCTTCGCTCAAATCGCGGTTGTAGGACAGCGGCAGGGATTTTAGGGTCGAGAGCAGACCGGTCAGGTTGCCGATCAAACGGCCAGCCTTGCCTCGCGCCAGTTCAGCGATGTCCGGGTTTTTCTTCTGCGGCATGATCGAACTTCCGGTGGCGTAGGCATCGTCCAGCGCAACCCAGCGAAATTGCCGTGAAGACCACAGGCAAAACTCTTCAGCCAAGCGGGAAATGTTGACGCCGAGCATGCTCGCCACGAACAGGAACTCGGCGACGTGGTCACGACTGGCCACGGCGTCGATGGAGTTTTCGCAGACACCGCTGTAGCCCATTTCTTTCGCCGATTGCTGCGGCTGACGCGCAATAGCGGAACCGGCCATGGCCGCTGCGCCCAATGGCGACAAGGAAGTGCGCACGTCCCAATCCACCAGGCGTTGTACATCACGCAACATCGATTGCGCATGAGCCAGCAAGTGGTGGGCGAACACGATCGGTTGCGCCTGCTGCAGGTGAGTGAAGCCCGGGCAAATGCTTTCGATGTGCAGCTCGGCCTGCTCGACCAGCGCCTGTTGCAGGGCCAGCACTTCGGTGGTCAGGGTGCGAGCGTGATCACGCAGAAACAGCCGCAGATCGTTGGCGGTCTGATCGTTGCGCGAACGTCCGGCGCGCAGCTTGCCGCCAAGGGCGCCGAGGCGTTCGGTCAGCAGGCGCTCGATGAAGGTGTGGACGTCTTCGTCATCCAGCGTCGGGCTGACTTTACCTGCGCGGAAGTCTTCGCCGATGCGCTCCAGCGCATCGAGCATGGTTTGGGTTTCCTCGGCGTCGAGCAAGCCTGCGCGGTGCAGTTCCCCGGCATGGGCCTTGGAACCTGCCAGGTCGTAAGGGGTGAGGCGGAAGTACCGCTCAGGGCAGCGGGACAGGGCTGCCAGGGCTTCGGACGGACCGCTTTTGAAACGCGCTCCCCACAAACGATCGGTTGCTTGAGTCATTGTTGTTTTCCTTGTCGGTAACACGAACTGATGTCGTTAAGCAGAGCCTTGAACACTTGCCGCATTCTCTGGGCGTGGTTCGGCTCATGCAGTTTTCAAAAGGACAGTTGCAAGTGGCGAGAGCTGATCGAAGTGTCAGCTTTTAATAGTTTCGAATCAGCGGCTTGGCGCTGACTGGGGGAAATTATTGGGAGTTGCCAAGCATGGTTTTCTGTGTTCATTATTATTAGCCAGCGTTACTTTTGTTGTTGGACACAGACTGTTGAATCGGGCGCCAGAGGTAAATAAGCATTATGGAAACCCCACTTTCCAATTCTGGAAACCCGCCGTTGAAAACGGCTCACCGAGCGCCTTTGGCCCTGAGCGGGCTGGACTTCAAATTGCTCAAAGTGTTCAAGGCAGTGGTCGAGGCCGGTGGTTTCAGTGCGGCTCAAAACGAGCTGAATGTGGGGCTGGCAGCCATCAGTAAACAGATCTCCGACCTTGAGATTCGCATTGGCATGCGCCTGTGTACTCGGGGTCGAGAGGGGTTTCATCTGACCGAAGAAGGGCGCCTGGTCTATCGAGCGTCAATCGATTTATTTGCCTCGGTCGACAACTTTCGGGATCAGCTTAGTTGTGCGCAAAATGAATTGATTGGTGACTTGGGAGTCGGGGTGATCGACAATACGATTACCGATGAAAACTCTCCGTTAGTTGCTGCATTGAAACGAATAAATGAAGAGTCGCCGAAGGTGCGCTTTCAACTTCAGGCATCGCAACTGGATGAAGTGGAGAGAGGAGTTGTAGAAGGGCGGTTGGTCGCCGGAATAGTGCCGGTTTATCAAAAAAGAGAAGAGTTCGATTACTTCACGTTGTATGAAGAAAGATCAGAGGCCTACTGCGCCACCGGGCACCCGTTGTTCAGCGTTCCAGATGAGGCGATGGGCGAAGACGTGCTCAAGCAGCACGAGTTCATCAACCATCGCTACGCCATCCACCGCGACAAGCTGACGTTTGCCCGATACGACAGTTTTTCCGCCTCGGCGTCACAGGTTGAAGCGGTCGCCATGCTGATCAAAACCGGGCGTTTCCTGGGTTTTCTGCCACAGCACTATGCAGCGCCACTCGTTGCACAAGGCACGTTCAGAGCCCTGCGGCCGGACCTGATCAGCTTCAATACACCGTTCAATTTAATACTGCGACACAACACCGTACGCAGTCCGTTGGTCAAGGCATTCGCCCAGGCGTTGGGGGTGGATCTGAAGTCGAACGTCTGAGATTGAGCGGGGAAGTCTGCCTGCTCGGTCGGCGCCTATGGCGCGGCGTAGTTGTCGCAGGGTTTGGCATTTATAGCGCCTGCCAGGCATTGTCGAACACATTTTTAAAATGTTCGACGGACAAGTAAAACAGCGACTCTGCTTCACCAGAAGTACTGGCTGATATCAGTGCGAGACTGTTCGAACGAAGACCGCTTGATAGCGTGAAAGTGCTGGCCACAGGGCAATGGTTCCTGCAGCAGTTTCCCGCCGATACATACCTTTTACGGTTTGATGCAATAGCGCATCGCACACCGTCGGGCGCCCGGCAATCCATGGGTAATTTCTGCTTCCAGCACTGCCTGCAAGCGTTGATCGAGATCGGAAAATGCCAGGGTTTCAAAACCGAACCGCTGATAAAACAGCTCGTTCCACGGCAGTTCACGAAAGGTCGTCAGCGTCAGTGCGGTCAACCCACTATGGCGTGCGTGCTCAAGGGCGGTCTGCAACAACCTGCGTCCCAGCCCCTGGCCCTGAAAACCACTGCTGACGGAGACCTCCTGGATATGCAATTCGGTATCGACGGTATGGGCGCTGAGGAAACCCACGATAGATTCATTGGTCGCCTCGGCAACCCAGACCTGCGCGCAACCGATGTCATGCTGGTGTTGTTCGACGCTGGTCACGGGGGCGTCGGCAAGCCAGGCAAGCTCAGGGTCATTACGGAAGAGGGCGGCAGCTGAACGCTCTACGGCGGGCAGTGCGCTGGCATCGGCGAATTGGGCACGGCGGAGGGAAGGAGTCATGGGCGCAAGCTTAAGCAAGCGCCCTGACGATGTGCAACCCGTTCAGGGCTGCACGGGTACCAGATGCAGCAGGACGTAATCGTTCTTGTCGAAGTTCCCGTTCAGCACTGGCTGCAATGTCGCCAGCCGAGAGCCTTTCAGGACTTCGTAGTCGCTTTTGTCCATCACCAGCCAGGCGGGGCCTGTCAGGTTCTCGAGCTCTTGCACTGAAGAAGTGAACACCGGGAGCAGGTCTTGCTCGACGTTGACCATGAACTTGATGGCCTTGGCGTCTTTACCCATGGCGTGCAGCACTACGGGAGCCGGGTCTTTCTGAATCAGCTCAACGGCTGCGCGGCTGAACGAGCGGGTGTCATAGAGCGTACGCTCCACCGGTTCAAACACCAGAATGTAGGTCGACCACAGCGCCAGTACTGCAGAGAACGCCAAGCCCACCGCACGCACGCGTGGCTTGAACAACAGTCCCAGTGCGATCACCTGCAACACGCCGAGAGCCACCATCATCGTCGTCCCCGAGGCGAGAGCCTCCGGAAAGCGTCGCTTGGCGACCAGCAGCCCGACGATCAGCAGACCAGGAATCAGCAGCCACAGGCCCTGCATCAGGCCGCGCAACCACTGGAATACCCGGCCCTGCGCGCCCTGGAACGGGTACGCCGCAATGATCGCTGCCATCGGCAGCATCGGCAGCATGTAACGGGCTTTTTTCGCCATCGGAATCGACAGGCCGATCATCACAATCAGCCCGGCAGCAGTGCACAGGGTCAGCAGACGTAACGCCGGCCCTCGATCCTTGCGGCCGACCAGCAACACAGCGGCCAGCACCAATACCGCCAACGGATACGCCAGCGCATAGTTACCCAGCGAGCTGCTGAAGTAATACAGCACACCACTCGCGCCTTCGCGGCCATCCATGCGCCCCATGAACTGCATGCGGATCACGTCTTGCACGAAGGTCGGGCCACCACTGACGTTCGCCAGCCACAGCAGCAAGCCGATACCGGCGGCCAATAGCACCGCCGCCAGCAAGCCGATCGTGATCATCCGCCGCCACTGGCCATTGAGCAGGTAATAACTGCACAAGACGCCGGTAGGCACCACCAGGCCGATCGGCCCGCGAATGGCAAAACCGAGCACCAACAACGCGAGTATCAGCGGCAGTCGTCGCGGCGCCTGAAAGTGGTCGGCGGCATAGCCCAGATAGAACACGGCGAAGGTCACGGCCGCGACCATCTGGTCGAGGGACACGGCGCGGGTTTCGGTGATGAAGGTATTGCTCAGCATCATCAAGGCAATGCTGATTAGCGCCCAGGTTCTGGAGTAGGGCGCTACCAACCGGTACATCAGCGTGACAATCGTCGCTGAGGCAATGGCGCTGGGTAACCAGGCCGTCAACGCGTTTACCTGGCCAAAGGGCAGCGAAAGCAGCCAGGTAAAAAACGTCGAGGTGGCCCAGTAATCAGCGTAAGGCTGGCCATAGGTGGTCGGGAAGAATCCCGGCCCATGGCGCAGCATTTCCTGGGCAAACAGTACAAACCGCGTGTCGAATCCGATCGCCGATTGCTGGTAGACCCCGGCGCAGAACAGCAGCAGCGCCAGTAACCCCAGACCTAACGATTGCTGACGGATCCCTGTCGATGGATTGGCGTGCACGCGGGGCCTCCTAGGCTACGACGGAAGAGGCTGGCCACTGCTGCTGAGGGATTGGCAGGTTGCGCGACTCGCCACGACCCATCGGGAAGTACTTGAAGCCTTTACGTGCCAGGCGTTCGGCGTCGTACAGGTTGCGACCGTCGAAAATCACCGGAGCCTTGAGACGCTCTTCGATCAATTTGAAGTCCGGCGCCTTGAACTGTTGCCATTCGGTGCAAACGATCAACGCGTCTGCGCCAACCAGCGCGGATTCCGGCGTGCCCATCAGCGACAGGTTCGGTTGATCCGGGTACAGGCGTTGGGTTTCCTGCATGGCTTCAGGGTCGAAGGCCCGCACGTGTGCGCCGGCAGCCCACAACGATTCCATCAGCACGCGGCTTGGTGCATCGCGCATGTCGTCGGTGTTGGGTTTGAACGCCAGACCCCAGAGGGCGAAGGTCTTGCCTTTCAGCTCACCTTTGTAGAACGCGTTGATGCGTTCGAACAGTTTGTGTTTCTGGCGCTGGTTGATGGCCTCGACCGCTTCCAGCAGGTCGCTGGAGCAATTGGCTTCCTGGGCGCTGTGGATCAACGCGCGCATATCTTTCGGGAAGCACGAACCGCCATAGCCGCAGCCAGGGTAGATGAAGTGGTAGCCGATGCGCTGGTCTGCACCGATGCCCATGCGCACGGCTTCGATATCCGCACCCAGGTGTTCGGCCAGCTCGGCGATCTGGTTGATAAAGCTGATTTTGGTCGCGAGCATGCAGTTGGCTGCGTACTTGGTCAGCTCGGCGCTGCGCAGGTCCATGAACATGATGCGGTCATGGTTGCGGTTGAAGGGGGCGTAGAGGTCGCGCATCACTTCACGGACTTCTTCACGCTCGCAACCGATGACGATACGGTCAGGGCGGCGGCAGTCGCTGACGGCCGAGCCTTCCTTGAGGAATTCCGGGTTGGAGACGATATCGAATTCCAGGGTGCGCCCGGCTTTCTTCAGCACGCCTTCAATGTGCGCGCGCAGGGTGTCGCCGGTGCCGACTGGAACAGTGGATTTTTCCACGAGAATCAGCGGCTCGACGCGATGGCGCGCAACCGCGTCACCCACGGACAAGACATATTTCAGGTCGGCCGAGCCGTCCTCGTCCGACGGCGTGCCGACAGCGATGAACAATACCTGGCCGTGCTCGATGGCCATTTTCTCGTCGCTGGTGAAATGCAGGCGCCCGCTCTCCAGGTTTTCCTTGACCATGCTCTCCAGCCCTGGTTCAAAGATAGTGACGTGGCCTTTCTGCAGCATTTTGATCTTGTTCTGATCGACGTCCATGCAGACGACATCATGACCGACTTCAGCCAGGACAGTCGCCTGCACCAGACCGACATAACCGCTACCAATTACACTGATTTTCATGAGGCATTCCTGACTTCTGTGGCGCGAGCAGTTCGAGAGTTGATAGTGATGACACCGAGGATGACCAAGGCCACCCCGAGTGTTTTGGAAAGACTGAAATTTTCGTTGAACAGCGGCAGGCTGGCGGCTAATAGATACACCAGTGCATAGCTGATACTCAACAGCGAGTAGGCCCGGCCCAGCGGCAGGTCGCGCAGAGCAGCGAGCCAGCACAGCATGGACAGGGCGTAAGCGCAGATCGACGCCAGTACCACGCCGATCGCGAGCAGGTCGATATTACCGTTGCTCAGGGCCTGCAGCCACTGATCGGGCAGTGGCAAATGGCTCATGCTCCAGCGCATGCCCAACTGGGCGGCACTGACCAGCGCGACGCTGCCCATGGCAAAGCTGATTCCACGACGAAGGCTCATGCGTGCCTCCCGAGCAGAACGACGCCGGCGATGATCAGCGCAACGCCGATCCAGTGACGGCGATCAATGGTTTCGTGGAAGACGAAGTGGGCAGCCAGGGTGATCAGCACAAAGTTGAGGCTGAGCATCGGGTAGGCGATACCGACTTCCAGGCGCTGCAACACCAGCAGCCATACCAGCAGGCCAAAGCCCAGGCATGCCAGCGCCAGCCACAACCACGGCGAGAGCAGTTTTTCGCTCCAGCCGGAGTCCTTGCCGCGCCAGCTTTCCACGGCGTATTTCTGGGCGATCTGGCCCATGCAGGTCAGCAGACAGGCGGACAACAGCAAAATCAGGGTCATGGCGCGCTCTGTGGAATGATCAGAATGACCATGTTGCCTTGCTCGTAACGCTTGCCATCCTTGGGCAGCAGGTCGAGTTCGTGGACTTCATCATCACCCTTGACGCGCATGACGACACCCACCGGGCCGGTCTTTCGGGCTTCGCTCATCCACTGTTGCACGTGGTCGGTATCGACCCGACGTGCCGCGGCATCCGGGTAGTCCAGGCCGTATTTCACTTCGCCGATGGTGTTGTACAACGCCACTTCAGGGCGTTGCAGACGCCAGGCCAGTGCGGAGGCAGCTCCCAGGTCATTGCTCAGCAGGCTTTTGGTCTGGCTGAGTTCGTCAATGTGCTGGAGGACAAACTGGTCGGGCATCTTGTTGTAGACCACCGAGTGCGGCAATGCGGCCGGCAGGATGGCGATCAGCAGCCAGCTGCCGATTGCCGGCGCAGCCCATGCGCTCAACGGTCGAACCACCAGCAACAGGTTGGACAGGATCCAGCCCATGAGCACGATGAACACCAGCACCAGGCTGTGCATTTCATCGACATACACGGGTTTTTTCAGTTGCAGGAAAACCATCGCCAGTAAGGTGGTCAGGCCGATGACCAGGTTCAGCAGGCCGTTGATCTTGAACAGCCGGCTTTGCCCCAGGTTCAATCGGTCAATCAGTGCATTCCCCATCAACAGTGCCAAGGGCAACAGGCACGGCAGGATGTAGGTCGGCAACTTGCCTTTGCTCAGGCTGAAAAACGCCAGCGGAAGGACCAGCCACAGCAGTAGGAAGCCGGTGCTTGCCTGACGCCTGGTTTGCCAGGCTTGCTTGAGCGCCGAAGGCAGGAACGCTGCCCACGGCAGGCTGAACGCTACCAGCATCGGCAGGTAGAACCACCACGGCGCTACGTGCTGCGCGTCGTCACCGGCAAAGCGGCGAATGTGTTCGTGCCAGAAGAAGAAACGCCAGTAATCGGGTTCCTGCGCATGCACGGCCAGGACCCACGGCAGGCTGACGACAATCGCGACTACGATAGCCATCGGGCCGTATGCCAACAGTTCACGCCAGCGTTTTTGCCAGATCATGTAGGGCAGGGCGATCAATACCGGCAGTAACCAGGCCAGGAACCCCTTGGTCAGGAAGCCCATGCCACAGGCCAGTCCCAGGGTTGCCCAACTCATCAGCCGCGCATTGCGACTGCTACTGTCCAGTGCGAACCACAAGGCTACCAGGCTCAGGTTGACCCAGAACGTGAATTGAGGATCGAGGTTGGAATAGCCGCCTTGACCGGCGACCACGGCGAAACTCATGTAGAGCAATGCGCTGGCGATGCTTTTACGCGGATCGTTCCAGAGCCTGCGTGCGATCAGGTAGGTCAGCAGGATGCTCAAACCGGTCGCGAGTGCCGACGCAACGCGCACCCCGAACAGGTTCTCGCCGAACACGGCCTGGCCGATGGCGATCATCCAGTAACCGGCAATCGGTTTCTCGAAATAACGCAGGCCCATGAAATGCGGCGACACCCAGTTGCCACTCAGGAGCATTTCCTGACTGACCTGGGCGTAGCGGGTTTCATCCGGAATCCACAGACCATGCGTGCCCAGCGGCAACAGATAGACCAGACCGAAAGCGATAAGCAGTAACGGCAAAGCCCAGCGTTTGCTCATGCGCCTTGCACTCCCAACCATCCTTCTCGGCCTTCAAGGGCGCCACGTAGCACGCGCCCCTGAGGCAGGGTTGTCGGTTGGGCGGGCAAAAGGTTACCCAGCGGCTGGAACTGGATGTCACGCTGACGCGCATCAACCAGCAGTTGACGGAAATCGTTTGCCATCAGAATCCCTTCTACCTCCGCATGTATCGTATATACGTTCAGCTTCGAGGGGCTGAATCGGTCAAGAATGTATGAGTTGAACTCATTGGCTGCTACGACGGGACCCACCACTTCATCGAAGGTTGGCAAGTCGACCGGAATTTGTGGCGTGCCGAGGCTGCCGTCTGCCAGCCGAGGCTGGAACAGGCTTTGTCCGCGACAGTCGCTGTTGTAACGAAAGCCAAAATGTTGCTTGGCTTCGATGACCCGCTCATCGGCACGCCAACCGGCGGCCGCCGAGCAGTCGACGCGCTGCCCGATAATATCGCTGAGGGTGTCTACGCCCCGGCGAATCTGCTCGATCAGCTCGGCATCGCTCCAGCGCCCTGCGTTGGCTTGCCAGCCGTGGTGATCCCAGGCGTGCAAACCGACTTCATGGCCAGCCGCGAGGGTCTGGCGCATCAGGTGCCCCAGGTCACGGCCGATGGGCTTGCCTGGCCAGGCGGTGCCGGCCAGCAAGATGTCCCAGCCGTACAGACCTGCGGCATTGGAGCGGAGCATTTTCCAGAGGAACTGCGGACGGATGAGGCGCCATAAATGGCGCCCCATGTTGTCCGGACCAACGCTGAAGAAAAACGTCGCCTTGACTTGTGCTTCATCGAGCATCTCCAACAACCGGGGTACCCCCTCACGGGTACCTCGGTAGGTGTCGACATCGATCCGAAGACCTGCCTGCATCAGCGCTTGTCCGCGATTTCGAGCATGGCTTCGCGCAGGAAGAAGTCCAGCGTGTTACCGATGGTTTCGCTCATCTCGACAGTAGGCTCCCAGTTCAGCAGGCGCTTGGCGTTTTCGATGCTTGGCTTGCGGTGTTCCACGTCCTGGTAGCCAGCGCCGTAGAACGCCTTGCTCTCTACGTCGCGGAAACCGGCGAACGGAGGGAAGTTGGCGCGCAGTGGGTGAGCTTCGAACTGACGCAGCAGTTCTTCGCCCAGCTGACGGATGCTGGCTTCGTTGTCCGGGTTACCGATGTTGATGACCTGACCGTTGCACGCGTCATTTTCGTTATCAACGATACGGGCCAGGGCTTCGATGCCGTCGGCGATGTCAGTGAAGCAGCGCTTCTGCTCGCCGCCGTCGAACAGACGGATCGGGGTGCCTTCCACCAGGTTCAGGATCAGCTGGGTGATGGCGCGGGAGCTACCGATACGGGCCGAGTCCAGACGGTCCAGACGTGGGCCCATCCAGTTGAACGGACGGAACAGGGTGAAGTTCAGGCCTTTGGCGCCGTAGGCCCAGATTACGCGGTCCAGCAGTTGCTTGGAGACCGAGTAGATCCAGCGTTGCTTGTTGATCGGACCAACGATCAGGTTCGAGGTGTCTTCGTCGAAGTTCTTGTCCTGGCACATGCCGTAGACTTCGGAAGTCGACGGGAAGATCACGCGCTTGTTGTACTTCACGCAGTAGCGAACCAGTTTCAGGTTCTCTTCGAAGTCCAGTTCGAATACGCGCAGTGGGTTGCGGGTGTATTCGATCGGGGTGGCGATGGCCACCAGCGGCAGAACCACGTCGCACTTCTTGATGTGATATTCGATCCACTCGGAGTGAATGCTGATATCGCCTTCGACGAAGTGGAAGTTCGGATGGCTGCGCAGACGCTCGATAGCGTCGGAACCGATGTCCAGACCGTAGACGTCGTACTTGTCGTCACGCAGCAGGCGCTCGGACAGGTGGTTACCGATGAAGCCATTGACGCCGAGGATCAGTACGCGGGTACGACGCGGGGCGCGGCCCGATTCAGCGCCACGCAGTACGGAACCGTCGACCAGACCCAGCTCATTGGCCAGTTGCGGGCCGCTCAGGTACAGGCCGTTTTCGTTACGCTGACCGGAAGTGACAACCAGCGAGTCTTCGCCGCAAGCGATACGCAGCGGATCGACGCTGATCACGCGGCCTGGTGCCAGACCTTCGTTGCCCTTGACGACTTCAGCGCTCCAGACAATCAGTTTGTGCTCGCCCACGGCGCAGAAAGCACCCGGGTAAGGTTGGGTCACGGCGCGAACCAGGTTGAACAGCTCTTCAGCCGGCTTTTTCCAGACCAGCTTGCCGTCTGCCGCGGTACGACGACCGTAAACAGTGGCCTTGGATTCGTCCTGGGCGGTTTCGGTGATTTTGCCCTGAACCAGCAATGGCAGGGTGTCACGCAGCAGGTTCGAAGCGGCTTCGCGCAGCTTGCCGTGTAGGGTCAGTGCGGTGTCGGCACGCTCGATCGCGACGCGTTGCTGGGCAATGATTGCGCCAGCGTCGGCACGCTTGACCATGCGGTGCAGGGTCACGCCGGTTTCGGTTTCACCGTTGACCAGCACCCAGTTCGCTGGAGCGCGGCCGCGGTAGGTCGGCAGCAACGAACCGTGCAGGTTGAACGCGCCTTTGCGGGCGGTAGCCAGCAGTTGCTCGCCCAACAGGTTGCGGTAGTAGAACGAGAACAGGTAGTCCGGGTTCAGTTTGGCAATGCGCTCGATCCACAGTGGGTGGTTGACGTCTTCCGGTGCGTGCACAGGAATGCCTTTGCGGGCGCACAGTTGAGCGACCGAGCCGTAGAAGGTGTTTTCCTTCGGATCGTCGGCGTGGGTGAACACGGCAGCAATCTCGAAACCTGCGTTGAGCAGTGCTTCGATACCTGCACAGCCAATGTCGTGATAGGCGAAAACAACAGCTTTTGAACTCATGGCGAAACCTGATCAGTAGTGGTGGAAGGCAGACCGTCGACAGTGGCAACGGGAGCAGGACTAGCGGGTTTGTTACGTAGGATTTTTTCGATAAAGAACCGCGGACGGGCGCGGACATCGCTGTACATGCGGCCCAGGTATTCACCCAGAAGGCCCATGCCGATGAATTGGCCGCCAGTGAACACAAAGAGCACGGCGAACAGTACGAAGGTGCCACCACCCGCCCAGCTGGCGCCGAAGATCAGGCGCAGGAAGATCAGCAGGAAGGCAAACAACATGCCCAGCGCCGCCAGACTGAAACCGATGATGCTCAGCAGTCGCAGTGGGGTAGTGGTCATGCAGGTCAGCAGATCGAACATCAGGCTGATCAGGCGCATCGGGCTGTACTTCGACTCGCCATGCTCGCGCTCGGCGTGCTGCACCAGAATCTCGGTGGTGTGGCGGGCGAAGCTGTTGGCCAGGATCGGGATGAAGGTGCTGCGTTCACGGCAGGCCAGCATGGCGTCGACGATGGTGCGGCGGTAGGCGCGCAGCATGCAGCCGTAATCGCTCATGGCGACACCGGTGGAACGTTGCACGGCCAGGTTGATCAGTTTCGACGGCCAGCGGCGCAGGGCCGAGTCCTGGCGATTGTTGCGCACGGTGGCAACCACGTCGTAGCCCAGTTCGGCTTGTTCCACCAGGCGGGGGATTTCTTCCGGCGGGTTCTGCAGGTCGGCGTCGAGGGTAATGACCACATCGCCTTTGCAATGCTCGAAGCCGGCCATGATTGCCGCGTGCTGGCCGTAGTTGCGATTGAGAATGACCGCAACGACCTGGCTGCCTTCACGCTCGGCGGCTTCTTCGAGAATTTGCGCCGAATTGTCACGGCTGCCGTCATCGACCAAGACGATTTCGTACTCGTGTTTGAGTAGCTGGCAGGCCGCTTCGGTCCGGCGCAGCAATTCAGGCAAGCTTTCTTCTTCGTTGTAGACCGGGATAACGATCGACACGCAGTTAATTGGATATGGCTTCAAAGGCTTCAGTCCAGAATGTTTTCAATGGCGCCAACGACGCGTTCGACATCGTCGGTAGTCATGTCGGGGAACAGCGGGATCGAGCACAGTCGTGCCGAGTTCCATTCGGTATTGGGCAGATGAATGCCCGGGAATCGCTGACGGTAGTAAGTGTGCAGGTGGGTGGCCACAAAGTGAATACCCGTACCGATATTCTGTTCTTGCAGGGCCTTCATGAACGCCTCGCGATCCATCCCGCAACGCTCGGCGTCGATGCGCAGTATAAACAGGTGCCAGGCGTGTTGTTGCGGGTAGGTCGGCACACTCAGCGGTTGTACCGGCAGGCCTTCCAGGCGTTGCAGGTAGGTCTGCGCCAATGCGGTGCGTTTTGCGTTGATCTCGTCGAGGCGCTGTAGCTGCACCAGTGCAATGGCTGCGTTGATGTCGGCCAAGTTGTACTTGAAGCCCGGCTCGATGACCATCGCCTGAGGTTTACGGCCGTGGGTCAGACGATCGTAGGCGTCTACGCCGAGGCCATGGAACTTGAGCATGCGCACTCGATCGGCCAGCGCTTGATTGTCGCTGACGAACATTGCGCCTTCGGCGCAGGTCATGTTCTTGATCGCGTGGAACGAGAAGATCGCGGTGCCCTGAGCGCCAATGGCGCGGCCACGGTAACGTGTACCGGCGGCATGGGCGGCGTCTTCGATGACGGCGATGCCATGTTTGTCTGCCAGCGCATAGAGCGGGTCGAGATCGAACGCGGCGCCGGCGTAGTGCACCGGGATGATGGCTTTGGTGCGCGGGGTAATGGCGGCTTCGATGGCCTGGACATCGGTCATCAGGGTGTCACGGTCGACGTCGACAAATACTGGGGTAGCGCCCAACAGGCAGATCATGTTGGCGGTCGAGACCCAGGTCTGCGAAGGCGTGATCACTTCATCGCCAGGGCCGATACCCAACGCCAGTAGCGTGATGTGCATGCCGCCGGTTGCAGAAGACAGTGCGACGGCGTGCTGGCAGCCTGTGTACTGTGCGAATTGCTCCTCCAGCTCCTGGTTCTTCGGCCCGGTGGTGATCCAGCCAGAGCGCAACACCTGCTCAACGGCGGCGATTTCTTCATCACCGATGCTTGGGCGAGAGAAGGGGAGAAAAGCCTGATTCATGTGGACCTCGGGTTTGGATATGTCAACAGCCCTTGAAGGCGGCAAGTCGGGGCACAACCTGCGAATCAGCTCGAAGCGGTGCTTCGAGGCGAAGTCGGTGACAGCGTAGACGAAAAAACGAAAAGTATATCAATCAGTTAACCAATCTTCTGGAAAAAGTGCACTAATTGACTTTTATTTTGTCGCTCGGCAGTTTGAGTGGCCCAAAGGCATCGCTTCGGATGCGCAGAGGGTAATCTCGAAAATGTGAAAGGGACATGAAAAACCGGTGTCGAGAATGTTTAACTGTAACCTTTACAGCAAATGTTCAGGGTTTTCCAATACTTAAGGCGCTTTCTGATAGCTATCGCCATTTTTCAGGCACTGCAAAGAAAATCGTCACTTGGCCCGCACATCGCTAAAAAGACAGTAAATAGCTTGCCAAGACTACTTCACCCTGAGTCCGCGTCAAGCTGCAAACTATGGCGTCGCAACCGCCTGGCGGCGAGCAGGCTCAGTCAACACGTGCGCGTTACCGAGAGTTGAAATGTGTACCAGGCTGCCAGCGGCCGGTGCATGCACCCCGGAACTGCGAACCAGTAACGAGCGGCTTGCTGACTGTCCATCCGTAGTAGGTGAGGGTTGCTTCAGTTCCACCGTCAAGGTGCAGGTATTGCCGCCAAAGTCGCGATCGGTCACCACTCCAATGCAGCCGTCCGCCTGCTCCAGATCGGCGGGCTGAATGGAAATCTGCAACTGCTCGGGCCGCAACATGATCTGCGCTGCACCGTTTGGCGAGGTACTGCTGACATGAACCCGTCCCAGGTCGCAGATGGCATAGCCATTTTCGACCCGCGCCGGCATGACCACGGCATCCCCGAGGAATAGCGCCGTTTCTTCATCACGAGGATGCAGATACAGGTCCATCGGTTGCCCGGTCTGCACCAGCCGGCCCTGACGCATCACGGCCAGTTGATCGGCAAATGACAATGCTTCGGACTGATCGTGAGTCACCAGGATGGTGGTCACGCCGGTGTCTGACAGAAGCTTGGCAACCATTTTGCGCATGGACGCCCGCAGGCCGGTGTCCAGTGCCGAGAAGGGTTCGTCCAGCAGCATCAGCCGAGGTCGTTGCGCCAAGGCACGGGCCAGGGCGACCCGTTGTTGTTGGCCACCGGAAAGCTCGTGCGGCCAGCGCTGGCTCATGCGTGAATCCAGCGACACCATGTCCATCAACTCGGCGACGCGTGCTTGCTTCAAGGCGGCATCACCTGAAAGTCCAAAGTTGATGTTGCCGGCAACCGTCATGTGTGGAAACAGCGCACCGTCCTGCGGCACATATCCAATCATGCGCTGATGCGCGGGAACTTCGGTCGAACCGTCGACCAGTGTCTGGCCGTTGAGCGTGATGCTGCCAGAATCGGGAAACTCGAACCCGGCAATCATCCGCAGCAGGGTGGTCTTGCCCGAGCCGGAAGGGCCGACGATGGCCGTGCGGCTGCCCGCTGGCACCGACAGGCTGACGTTGTCCAGGGCAGGCAGGGCGCCGAAGGTTTTGTAGATGGAGTTCAGTTCGAGAGCGTTCATCGGCCTGCCGTGCGTTTGGATTGATGATAGAGAAGCGCGGTCAACGGAAGCGACAGCAAAATCATGATCAGCGCGTAAGGTGCCGCTGCGGCATAGTCAATTTCGCTGGTCATGGCCCAAAAGCCGGTGGCCAGGGTGCGGGTGCCACTCGGCGAGAGCAACAGGGTCGCGGTCAGTTCATTGGTGATTGCCAGAAACACCAGCGCTGCGCCGGCGGCGGCCCCTGGTGCGGCCAGGCGCATGGTAATCAGCCAGAGCGCCTGGCTCGGCGAGCGGCCCAGGCTGCGGGCGATATTTTCCAGCTCTACCGGTGCCTGGGCAATACCGGCGCGCAAACTGACCAGCGCGCGTGGCAAGAACATCAGCAGGTACGCCAGCAGTACCGTGATGGTGGTTTGGTAAATCGGCCGGGCAAAGCTGATGGTGACGGTCACCAAGGCCAGCGCCACGACGATTCCCGGCAAGGAACTGGTGATGTAGTTGCAGCTTTCCAGGATGCGATGCAGGCGCCCCGGCGAGCGTATCGACAACCAGGCCACCGGAACTGCCGCACAGGTGGTGATGACCGCGCCGACACTGGCCAGAACGAGGGTCTGCTTCAATGCCGGGAGAATTTCCGCCATGCGCCAGACGTCCGCGCCACCGGCAATCAACCATTGGGCCAGGGTAATCAGCGGCACGCCGAGGGCCAGCACGCTGGTGATGATCGGCAGTAAAAGTGCAGCGGCCTTGGCGTTGCGTGTCAGCCGCTGGGTGCGTTGCAGGCGCGCACTGCCGGAGCCGACCCGTGCGTAACGGGCATGGCCACGTGATGCGGATTCAGCGGTCAACATCAGCAGGCAGCACAGTGCCAGAACTCCGGCCAGCATGTTCGCCGCCGGACCGTTGAAGCTCGACTGGAACTGGTCGAAGATCGCCGTGGTGAAGGTGTCGAAGCGAATCATCGCGTACAAGCCGTATTCGGCCAGCAGGTGCAGGCCGACCAGCAAGGCGCCGCCACAGATGGCCAGGCGCAGTTGCGGCAGCACGACCCGGAAAAACACCGCCCAGGGCTTCAGGCCCAGCGATTCGGAGACATCTTCGATGGCCGGATCAAGACGCCGCAGGGTGGCGGCGACTGGCAGATAGAGGAACGGGAAGTAGGCGATAACCGAAACCAGTACCCCGGCAAACAACCCGTGAATCGGTGGTACCAGGCTGACCCAGGCATAACTGTGGACAAAGGCCGGCACCGCAATCGGTGCCGTTGCCAGCACCGACCAGAGGCGGCGGCCCGGCAAATCGGTGCGTTCGGTCAGCCAGGCGAGTGCCACGCCGAGCGCGATACACAGGGGAATCGTGATCACCACCAGCAACACGGTGTTGATCAAAAGTTCGGCCACTCGGGGCCTGAAGACCAGCTCGGCAATCGTCGCCCAGCCGGTCTTGATGGAAATGCCGATGACAAACGCCAACGGCAGCAGGGCCAGCAACGACACCAGAATGGATATGGCCACCACCCACGAGCCGCTGCGCCTCCCGGAGGCGCGGCGAGGGTGTTGACGAGGGTTGGCCAGAGTCGTCAGATCGACGACTTTACTAGCTTCTGGCAGCGCGACTGGCTTGGACATCGGATTACAACAACCCCGCCTGAGTCATCAGCTCGACAACTTTTTTGCTGTTGAGTTTGGAGGCATCGACCGCAGGTGCATCAAGTTGCGCCAGCGGCACCAGTTTCGGGTTCGACTCGGCATTCTGGCCTACGGCGTATTCAAACGAGTTGCCGTTTTTCAGAATGGCCTGGCCTTCTTTGCCGGTGATCCACTTCAGGAACGCCTGAGCTTCTTCCTGGTGTTTACTGGACGCTAGGACAGCGCCACCGGAGAGGCTGACAAACGCGCCCGGATCTTTGTGCTTGAAGTAGTGCAGCGAAGTGTTCTTGCTGTTTTCGCCGGTTTTGCTCTGATCGACGAAGCTGTAGTAGTGGTAGATCACGCCGCCTTCAATCTGACCGGCGTTCACTGCCTTGAGCACAGCGCTGTTGCCACGGTAGGCGGTGGCGTTGGCTTTCATGCCTTTCAACCATTCCAGGGTGGCGGCTTCGCCCTTGAGTTCCAGTACGGCGGCGACGATGGCCTGGAAATCGGCGCCGGCAGGCGAACCGGCCCAACGACCTTTCCAGCTTGGGGAAGCCAGGTCCATCAGAGACTTCGGCAGATCGGCTTCGGCCAGCTTGGCTTTGTTGTAGACAAACACGGTCGAGCGAGCGGCGATGCCCACCCATTTGCCATGGGCCGGGCGATAGGCCGAACCGATTTGCTCCAGGGTCGACGGTGCGACAGGGGTAAACAGCCCGGCGTTGTCCACCAGTACCATGGCCGGGGAGTTCTCGGTCAGGAACACGTCAGCCGGGGAGGCCGCACCTTCTTGCACGAGCTGATTGCCCATCTCGCTGTCATCGCCGTTGCGCAGCGTGACCTTGATCCCTGTTTCATGGGTAAAACCCTCGACCCAGGCCTTGGTCAGGGTCTCATGCTGCGCGTTATAGACCACGATGCCGTCGCTGCTTGGCGCAGCAAAGACATGGCCAGCACCCATAAGAGCGGTGGCGAGCAGCGCGATTTTCAGAAACGAAGGGCGACGGTGATTCATTTTGTTAGCAGCTCCTGCAGTTTTATTGAGAATCAGGTGGGCGAGCCTGTCGTTCGCTTCCCGCAATCCCTGCAGCTCGCCCCGAACAATGCGAATCATTCGCATAGATTTTGGTGGCGGCAATGTAGTGCGGGATATGTGAAAAAAACGTCAAATCAGTCGTTAATCAATGTCGTTTGTATTTAGATTGAGGCGCTGAGGAGGGAGTTTGAAGGACAGAGCGGTTTGAATTCAAACACTATCGTCGATGAGGCCCACTGATTTCATGTGAGCCATGCTGGAAAGGATCGAGAGGCCCACTGGGCCTCTCGATGCTTTTTCATTGGGCGGGGGCGTTGGGGATAAAGGCGACGCTGGCATCCGAGCGCGGATGCAGCAGCCGTTCGCCGTTGTCTGGCTGCGTGACGACGGCCTGATGGTCGACGCTCAGGTAGTTCAGCGGAAGCTGATCGCCGCGTTTGTAGTGCGCCACAATGATGGTGCGCTGCGGGTCCCACTGCTGGCCGCTGTTTTTTTCCAGCCATGCCATGAATTGTGCGGTGCTGCCTTCGCGAGGGAAGTCCTTGTTTTCGGGAGCGTAGTAGAAAGGCGCTCCGTCGTTTTGCAGGTACATCGGGACTTTGTTGTCGACATCGACCATCACCATCCGCCATTGATTCCATGGCGCGATCAGGCTGGCCTGAGCCTTGACGTCCTTGCCGAATTGCACAACGCCGCCACCGGTGTTGCTCCAGGGCACGATAATCCCGAGGATCAGCAATAGCAGGACCGTCGTGACGCCAAAGCCGATCTTCAGACCGCGTCCTTCGGCTTTGCCGGCAGCGCGCCGTTCTTCCATGTGCCGGGTGACCCACCAGGCCGCCAACAGTTGGGCAAATGGTACCAGTGGCAAGACGTAATAACTGCGTCGACTACCGCTGGCGGTGAAGAACAGGAACAGCAAGCCCAGACCCCAGATCAACCAGCGGGCATTGGGTTCGAGTGTGCGCCAGTTACGGGCCGCGACCCACAGCCCAAGCACCCAGTACGGTGCCCATGGCAGGGTATAAACCGGCAAGTAGATCAGGTAGGTGTAAATTGGCCCGATGTGGTCGAACGGCTGGAAAAACCGCACCACGTTTTCCCGGAAGACCAGTCCCAGACCGCTCTGGGCGGAGGTGGGTGCGCCGTAGATATTCGACAACACGAACGGCACCGCATAGACCGCGCCGCCAACCAGCAGGGCGACGCACAGGCGCAGGTTAAGGTGACGCTTCCAGCGGCCTTCTTGCAGCAGATGCGGCAACAGCACCAGGCCGGGCAGGATAAAGCCGATCAGGCCTTTGAACAGCGAGGTCACGGACAGCAGCAGGAAGAACACGCAGTAGCGCCCGAGTCGCGTGTCGTCCGGGCCGCGCCAATACCACCAGACCGCCGCCAGCACACCGCATACGGTCAGAATGTCAGCCGTCGCGACTCGGGCCCAAAAGACGAAATAGAAGGTGGTTGCGAGCATCCAGCCGGCGATCAGACCGGTGCCTTTGCGAAACAGTTGCTCGCCGATCAAGTAGACCAGCCAGACACTCAGCCAGGCGGCAATCACCGAAGTCAGACGCAATGACCAGTGACCAAGGCCGCCTGTAAACCAGGTGGTGGCGGTAATCAACCAGTAGGAGGGCAGTGGTTTGTCGTAATAGGAGCCGCCCATGAGGTACGGGTCGAAGTAGTTACCGCTTTGCAGCATCTGCAGCGTGATATTCGCCCAACGGGTTTCCGGGCCCCAAAGTTCCCGTGTGCCCAGTCCCAATAACAGGAGTAGCGCTGAAACCCCAAGCAGGATCAGCAGCGCGCGTGTTTCCGTTTCCCGCGACTTCATGTGGTATTTCCCTTCGGTCTCGACCGCCAGCTGCAGGATTGCGCCGTGCCTTTGAACGCCACAACCTGCGCGCCGGGGGTCAGAAAATGCAGATCATCTACTTGCCGGGTGACGATTAGCACATCATCGCCCGGTAAACCCGCTCATCAGGAGTCTTCAGGGCAGTTTCGGGAAAATCATGATCTCCAGTTCGCCCCGTTTGTAGTGCTTGCCATCGATCGGCAGCAGCAAGACTTCCTGCTCTTCCAGGGCATTTTTCACCCGCATGACCACACCCACCGAGCCCTTTTTACGGGCTTCGGTCATCCACTGCTGGACACTGTTCATGTCGACTTTGCGGTGTGCGGCCTCAGGGAAATCAGTACCGTATTTCAACTCACCCACGGTGTTGTACAGGTCGACTTGCGGGCGTTTCAGGCGCCAGGACAATGCCGAGGCCGCGCCCAGATCGTTACTCAGCAGCGAAGTAGTCTCGCTTAATTCCTGAACATGTTCGGCGATGAACTGGTCAGGCATTTTGCTGTTGACGATGACGCCGGGCATGGCTGCTGGCAGCAAGGCGATCAGTAGCCAGATACCCAGCGCCGGAGCGGCCCAATAGACCAGCGGCCGGAGCGCTTGCAAGGCGTTGGCGATGATCCAGCCGGCCAGCACGATGAAGCCTAGCGACATGGCGAACATTTCGGTGTTTTCGAAGATCGGCCTGGTGACCTGCAGATAGATCAGGACAATCAGGGCAATCGTCGCGATCGTTACGTTGATCAGGCCATTGATGCGAATCGCGCGGCCACGGGCCTCGCTCACCAGATCGATCAGTGTGCTGGCCATCAGCAAGGCCAGCGGCAGCAGGCACGGCATGATGTAGGTCGGTAGCTTGCCTTTGCTCAGGCTGAAAAATACCAGCGGCAGGAGCATCCACAGCAACAGGAAGCCAGTGGTGTTCTGAGTCTTGTTTTTCCAGGCCTGAACCAGTGTCGATGGCAACAGGGCCGCCCACGGCAGACTCGAAACCACCATGATCGGCAGGAAGAACCACCACGGCCGGGTGTGCTGGGCATCGTCGGCGGCGAACCGGCGAATGTGTTCTTGCCAGAAGAAGTACCGCCAGAAATCGGGTTCGTGACTGTTGATCGCCAGCACCCACGGCAGGCTGACGATGATGGCGACGGCCAGCGCTACCAGGCCATAGCGCAGCAATTCACCAAAGCGCTTTTGCCAGATCATGTAAGGCAGTGCGATCAACACCGGCAACAGCCAGGCAAGGAAGCCCTTGGTCAGGAAACCCATGCCGCAGGCGAAGCCGAGCAGGGCCCAGGCACCGAGTTTGCTGCGTGGGGTTTTGTTATCCAGGGCAAACCACAGGGCAACCAGACTCAAGTTGACCCAGAAGGTGAACTGCGGATCGAGGTTGGAGTAGCCAGCCTGGCCGGCGATCAGGCCGAAGCTCATATAGAGCAGGGCGGCAGCGAAACTTTTGCGCGGATCGTTCCACAGGCGACGGGCGATCAGATACGCCAGCCACACACTCAGACCGGTGGCGACTGCCGAGGCAATACGCACGCCAAACAGGTTCTCGCCGAAGATCGCCTGACCGATGGCGATCATCCAGTAACCGGCAATGGGCTTCTCGAAGTAGCGAAAGCCCATGAAGTGCGGAGACACCCAGTCACCGCTCAGCAACATCTCCTGGCTGATCTGGGCGTAGCGGGGTTCGTCTGGAATCCATAGCCCGTGGCCGACCATCGGCAACAGGTAGAACAGGCCGAAGGCCAACAATAGGCAGGGTAGAGCCCAGCGCTTGATCATTTGACTCGTGCTCCCTGCGACTTCATTCGGCGGTTCGGATTGCTGCGTGAGCAATCAGTAAAGTGATGCGTGACGAGTATTATTTTTCGCTTCATGGGACGGCCTTGATACCGGAAGACGTTGCTCGGTTTTTGGTGTTTTGGTTACGACGTTCGATGCTGCGCCGGTCTTCTTCAACAAAGACGCGTGCAGGGGCGCAGGCATCGCTGTGGCGAGCCGGCCGTATTACTCGGCAAAAGGATAAAGTCGACGCATGACATTCCTGGGCCTCCTGGCAGCGGACTGGACGGGTGCAGGTGAGTGAGCCGCTGTGAGCGGGCACCGCATGCTACAAGTGGAGCGTCGAGTCTTCCATTGAGGATTTTCCCCAAACAGGCATTCAAGCGTGAAATCCCCGGATTTCCAGTAACTCGCTGAAAAAAATAAAGTTATTCAATTTGTTTCAAATGCACGCGAGCGCTGGCGAACTGCCGTAATGGCTTTATTTTTTGAGTTCGTTAACAGCGCGGGCGTGTCCTGGCAAACCGTATTATTTGCTGGCGAATCGCTTATCCAGCACGGCTGGCCAGTCCCCGGAATTCACAATGCCGAGCACTTTCAGCTGCCCGTCAGCCGTCACCGAAACGAACAGGGAGCTGGTGTACTGACTGGTGGGAGCATGCTTGAAGCCGGTTTGTTTCTCGAAGTCGCTGATGCAGCCGCTGTGCGTGACCAGGACCAGATTGCGATGCGCCGTTTTGTGTGCGACCACATCGTCACGCATGGTCTTGCCGCATTGGGCCAGCCATTCCTGATTCGACGCCTCTTTGCCAAACATGTACTGCGCGGTTTGCATCGTGCGGGTCGCCGGGCTGCTGAACACATCCGCATGGTCCATGCCCAGGGCGTTGAACCCTTTGCCGACGTCTGTCGATGCCGCGCTGCCTACCTGGGTAATGCCATCGGCCGGGCCCAGGCACGGGTTTTTCGACTGATCGCAGCGTTCGGCATGTCGAACCAGCACCACCACATCGCCTGCCTGCCAGTGTTGGAATACGCCAGCCGTTGCCATGTGATCACTTTCCGCCAGCATCGCTGGAGACCGAGGCCACAAGGTGAATCCCGTGACCAGAGCGGCCACTATCACTGCCGACGCCGCTAGCGTGACCTTCAGAAACCGTTTTTTGACCGCTCGTTTAGGCAAGTCCTTGGGTAATACAGTATTAACCACGCCTTTCACCTGTAAGTCGTATTGGGACGAAGAATGTCGATTCCGTTCAAGCAGTCAGGATAGACAGTTCACGGAAAACGCGAGCATTGAAGGTCGATTTGTGATGATCAATGTAGAGATGGGCAAGTGGGGGATAAGTGAAACGAATGTGAAAATTTCGCAGGAGCTCTTAACCTTCTCTTAACGAAGGCTAATTGTTTGATTTTAATTGCATTGCCAACGGCCAGGGCCACCTCGACCAGGACCTCGCGCGTGGTCGTCGGGAAGGCGGCTAGAGCCTGCTCAAACTCGATTGTTTCAAGCCGTTTCATGAGGCTGTTTTCCCAGTAGATCGATTCGGCAACCCGGGGCCGCGTCGTAGACCGCAAGCTTCATGTCGTGCAACCGCGCCACGGCCGACACCATGCTCAAGCCCAACCCGTTGCCGGGTGTGTGACGGCTCAGTTCTGAACGGTAGAGCCGGCGAAATACCGCCTCGCGCTCGTCTTCCGCAATCCCCGGACCGTTATCGATGACCCGAATACCGATGCCCGTTGCGTCGCTGATGACGCTGAGACTGACGCTGCTATGGTCGGGTGAGAACTTGATCGCGTTGTCCAGCAGGTTGCAGCAGGCATCGAACAGCAGTTGCGCATCGCCAGCGATCAGCGTTGGCTGCGCGCCGGCATGGAACGCCAGGCTGATGCCGCGTTCCTCGGCCAGCGGTTCGTAGAGTTCGGTGGCATCGGCGCCAATCAGGTTCAGATCGACCGGCGCAAAGTGGCTGCGTCGTGCGCTGTCCTCAATCTCGGAAATGCGCAGCAAGGCACGGAACGTCATCAGCAGGCCCTTGGCCTCGCTCAGGGCCGAATCAATGCTGGCGGCGTATTCGTCCTCGCGCAAACCCCGCCGTTGTGCGCGCTCAAGGCCCGCAATCAGCCGGGTCAGGGGCGTGCGCAGGTCGTGGGCGATGTCGTCGCAGACGCCCTTGACCTCGCTCATCAAGCGTTCCAGCTCATCGAGCATGCTGTTGACGACGTTGGCGAGGCGGTCGATGTCATCGTTGTTGCCCAGGGTGGGCAAGCGGCTGCTCAAGTCGCCCTCGATGATGCCTTTGATCGAGTCGCTCAACTTGTCGAGTCGGCGCCGCGCGGAGTAGCCAAGGCCGATCGCACCTAACAGGCCGACTACCAGCAGCAGGACCCCACCGGAAACCAGCGCATGGACCAAAAGTTCGTCGAACTCGCCGATATCATGCATGTCCTGGGCGACCAGCAAGATTTTGCCGTCTTCCAGTTTATGAACGATAAACCGCACCGGACGGGAGCGATCATTGGTTTTTTGCCAGTCGAACTCGGCGGGTCGATCATATTTTCTGAACGGCGGCAGTTGATGAATGGCGCCGACCATGTACTGGCCGTTTTCATCGAACAAACTGTGGGGCAGGCGGCCTTCTGTGTCCGAAATGGCGTGTTTGCGGATTTCCTCTTCCCGCAGTTGCGGGGTTTGCTGGCTGCGACTCTCTACCTGACGATAGAGCGCAGTGTCGGCCTCGGTCTTCAGGTAAAACGCGGTCTGCCAGTAAATGTAGCCAAACAGCGCCAGAAACGAGCAGCCGAACAGCCCCAGGAACATCAGGCCGGTGCGAAAACTGATGGTGCGCGGAATCTCACTCAGGTGAACGGAGAACATAGCCGGCCCCCCGAATGGTGTGGATCATCTGCGGTTCACCTTCGGCGTCGATCTTGCGACGCAGGCGGCCGATATGCACCTCGATGACATTGGTGCGCTCGTCGTAGCTGTAATTCCACACGGCTTCAAACAACATGGTGCGTGTGACCACCTGTTCGGCGTTACGCATCAGGTGTTCCAGCAACGCGTATTCACGCGGAACCAGGTCGATGGTTCGATCGCCGCGGCGCACACTGCGGCGTAACAGGTCGACGTGCAGGTTGCCGACGCGCAGCTGGTTGTCCGGTTCGCGGGTGGCGGGTTCGGCACGGCGACGGCTCAAGGCGTCCAGCCGTGCGGTAAGCTCGATGAATTCGAAAGGCTTGGTCAGGTAGTCATCGCCACCGGCGCGCAAACCTCGAACACGCTCATCCAGCGCGCTCAGGGCACTGAGGATCAACACCGGCGTGCTCACACTCGCCGCTCGCAAAGCGGTCAATACGCCCAGCCCGTCTATGCCGCCGGGCAGCATCCGGTCGAGCACGATCAGGTCGAAGGGCTCGCTGAGGGCTTTGAGCAAACCGTCGCGGCCATTGTTCACGCAAGTGACGGTAAACCCGTGGTCCTGCAGGGCTGCTTCAATTTCGCGGGCGGTGGAGCTGTCGTCTTCGACGACCAGAACATGGGTCATGGGAGTTGAACCGGTCACTTGAACGAGTGGAGAGATGGCATAGTGTGTCAAATCCAGGCAGACGCCAACGTCGCTGCCGGATAAATAAAAGTTTAGGTTTTAGTTGAGAGAGAAAGCTCCTTGCGCATTCTAGTGGTTGAAGACGATGCCCAAACCGCCACCTACCTGTTGCGTGGGCTGACGGAAAGCGGGCACGTGGTGGATGTCGCCGAAGAAGGCAACGATGGACTGGCCATGGCCCTGGAAGGGATTCATGACGCGTTGATTGTCGACCGGCGCCTGCCGGGGCTCGACGGCATTGCGCTGGTAAGGGCGATACGCAGTCGCGGTTTGCGTATCCCGGTGCTGATGCTCAGTGCTCAGTCGACCACCGCGCAAAAGGTCGAAGGCCTGCAAGCCGGTTGCGACGATTACCTGGCAAAACCCTACGCATTCGCCGAGGTGCTCGCGCGCCTCGATGCCTTGTTGCGCGGTGCCGATCAACCGAGCGCAGCAGGGCGCAAGCTGGAAGTCGGCGAACTCGAACTCGACTGCGCGACGCGTACGGCGGTGCGCCAAGGCCGTAGCATTGTCTTGCAACAGCGTGAGGCGCTGCTGCTGGAAAAACTCATGCGCCACAGCGGTCAGGTGGTCACCCGCGACATGCTGCTCGACAGTGCCTGGGATTACACCTTCGACCCCAACGACAATGTCATCGACAAACATATCCATCGTCTGCGGCGCAAACTCGACGAAGGTTTCGAGTACTCGCTGATCAAGACCATCCCGGGCGCGGGTTACAGCTTTCAGGGCCGTCGCGAGCCCGATTAAAAAAAAGTTTACCTGCAGGCGAACGCTCTGCAAGGCGCAGTTGGCTATCTTCGGCTCATTCGTGGACGTGCTCCACAAACGTTTCAGCCGGAGATCGCGTACCAATGTCAGTTGCAACCTCACCGAGGCGTAACTTTTTATCCATGTCGGTGCTGCTGGGCGTATTGATGCTCGGTGGCTGCTCGATGGTGCCCGCTTACCATCAACCGGAGTTGCCGCTGGCGGCAAACTGGAACGGCACCGGGCAAACGTCCGCTGCACGGGGAGGGCAGTGGTGGAGTGAATTCCACAGCGCTGAACTGAATGACCTGATCACCCGCGGCCTCTCGGCCAATTACACCCTTAAAGCCGCGGCCAGCCGCATCGAAGAGGCACGCGCTTCGGCTCAGGTCGTCGGCGCCGGGCAATATCCGACGCTGGCACTGGGCGGCAATGTCCAACGCCAGAACAATTACGGCACCACCAAGAAAAGCAGCGTGTTTGCCGAGGCGACCTACGAGCTGGACTTCTGGGGTAAACAGCGCGCTGCCGCGGACTCTGCCGATGCATTGGCCAATGCCAGCGTGTTCGACGCACAAACCCTGCGCATGAGCCTGGGGGCGAGCATCGCCGACAGCTACTTCCAGGTCTTGTCGCTGGAAGAACGGCTGCGTCTGGCCCAGTCGATTGCCGACGACGCCAAGCAGGTACTTGACCTCGTTGAAGTCCAGGCCAGCCAGGGCGCCGTGTCCAATCTTGAAGTGGCGCAGCAACGCAACGCCCTGCAAACCTTCCAGGCGGCGATGCCACCGTTGCGTCAGCAGCGCGATCTGGCGCTCTACCAATTGGCGGTACTGGTGGGCGAGACGCCGCAAGGTTTTCATCTGAAAAGCTCCGGTCTTGAGGGTTTGCAGATGCCGCGCCCATCCGCTGGATTACCCATCGGCCTGCTGCGTCAGCGGCCCGATGTGCAAGCGGCTGAAGCGCGACTAGTCTCGGCCAACTTCGATGTCGGGGTCGCCCGTGCGGCGTTCTTGCCAAATCTGTCGCTGGACCTGATCGGCGGTATCGACACCATCGCCGGCGGCAATATCTGGAGCGTCGTCGGCACATTGGCCCAACCGGTGTTCACCGGCGGCCAGCTCAACGGTCAGTTGCACTTCGATCAGGCGCACGCACAGGAACTGACCGCCAGCTACCGCGAGTCAGTGATCGAGGCGCTGCAAGACGTCGAAACCCAACTGAGCGCCACCCGCGAACTGGATAAAAGCTATGCCCTGAATCAGGCCGCGGTGGACTCCGCCCGCGAGGCCGCCAGGTTGGCACAGGTGCGTTATCGACTGGGTTCCACCGACTTTCAGACCTTGCTGATTGTCGAGCGCACCCAGTATCAGGCCGAAGACACGCTGCTGCAGGTGCGCCTGCAACACCTGCAGGCCGCTGTCGGTTTGTTCCGGGCGCTGGGCGGTGATTTCACGCCCGACGCCATCGCTTCCCTTTCTCCTTCTCAGGCGTCACACCCATGAATGCTAAGCAACGCGTTGCGAACCCTCGCCATCGAGCACTCTCCTGGGCGCTACTAATACTCCTGTTGGGCGCCGGTTTCGGTGGATTTCAGTGGGTCAAGCGGGCTCAGGCGGCACCGGCCAAAACCGAGGCAGCCGCCGTGCCGGTGCAACTGACGCAAGTCAGCCAGCAGGACCTGCCGATCTGGCTCAGTGCGATTGGCAACGTCCAGCCGCTCAACAGCGTCAATGTGCGGGTTCGGGTGGATGGCGAGTTGCAGAAAGTCCTGTTCAAGGAAGGCCAGAGCGTGAACGCCGGCAGTCTGCTGGCGGTGATCGATCCACGGGTTTACCAGGCTCAGGTGACTCAAGCGCAAGCGCTGGCGGCCAAGGATCAGGCGCAACTGGCCAACCTGCGGGTAAGCCTGGACCGGGCCAGCAAACTGGCGGCCGCCAAGGCCGGGCCGACTCAGGATGTCGACACCTATCGCGCCGAACTGGCAGCGCAACAGGCCACGGTGCAGGCCGATCAGGCGGCACTCGACACCGCTCGCCTGCAGTTGGAGTTCACTCAGGTCAAGGCACCGCTGACCGGGCGTACCGGCCAGCGTTTGCTGGACGTCGGCGCCATCGCCCACGGTGCGGAAGCCACGGGCCTGGTGACCATTACCCAGATGAACCCGATCTCGGTGGCCTTCGCCGTTTCCCAGGACGAGCTCCCGCAGATCCTTGAAGAAAACGCCAAGGGTGCCTTGCAAGTGGTCGCCATGACCCGCGATGGCCATCAGGAAATCGCTCGCGGCCGTCTGAGCTTCATTGACAGCCAGGTCGCTGCGGCCAGCGGTCAGATCCAGTTGAAGGCCGAGTTCGACAACAGTACCAACCAGTTATGGCCTGGCGAATTGGTCAGCGCACGCTTGCTGGTCAGCACCCGCCAGGACGTCACGGTGGTGCCGGCCAATGCCGTGCAGTTCGGCCGCCAGGGCAATTTTGTCTATGTGGTCGGGGCTGACCAACGGGTGCAACCGCGTCAGGTCGATGCTGCTGCCGTGGTCGATGGCAAGCAGTGGATTCGTCAGGGTCTGGCCGCCGGAGAAACGGTCGTCGTGCAAGGCCAGTCACGCATTGCGCCGGGCGTCAAAGTTGCGCCGATCAAGGCTGACGAAGCCGCTGCGCTGGTGTCCGCCACGCCTGTGGAGAGCGCACGATGAAAGGGCTCGCTGGACTGATTCAACGACGCGTGGGTCTTAGCCTGTTGGCGCTTGGGGTGATGTTGCTGGGCGCTTTCGCGTACTTCCAGTTACCGGTAGCACCACTGCCTACGGTGGATTTCCCGACCATTCAGGTTACCGCCAAACTCTCCGGGGCCAGCGCCGAGACCATGGCTTCATCGGTCGCGACGCCTCTGGAAAGAGCCTTTGCCGCCGTTCCGCAAGTCACCTCGATGACCTCCTCGAGCGCGGCCGGCAAGACCCAGGTTGTGTTGCAGTTCGACCTGTCACGGAACATCGATGGCGCTGCGCAGGATGTGCAGACCGCGATCAACACCGCGACCCCGAACTTGCCGAAGACCATGACCAGTACGCCGACCTTCAACAAGGTCAACCCGGCGGAAGGGACGGTGTTGTCGCTGGCCGTGACGTCGCCGACGCGTACGCTGCCGGAACTCGACCGTTACGCGGACAACTACATTGCCCAGCGTTTGTCGCAGATGCCGGGCGTCGGCCTGGTGGATTTCCACGGTGAGCAAAAACCGGCGGTGCGGATTCAGATCGACCCGGATGCGCTGGCCGCACGGGGCCTGAGCCTGGAAGACGTGCGCAGCTTGATCGGCGTCAGTACCGTCGATCAGCCCAAGGGCACCCTTGACGGGCAGACCCGTTCCGTCACGCTCGGCGCGACCGACCAGATGCTCGACCCGCAGCATTATCGGGATCAGGTGATTGCCTATAAAAACGGTATGTCGATCAAGCTCGGTGACCTTGGTCGGGTCATTGCCGGTGCCGAAGATACCCAGCAAGCGGCACAGTTGGGCGGTGAGCCGACGGTGATCGTCGACATTCACAAACAACCGGGTTTCAACCTGCTGTCGACCATCGCCACGATCAAGGCCAAGTTGCCCGAACTGACTGCGTCGTTGCCTCGCGACGTGCAGGTTCAAGTGGTCGGCGACCGTACCCAGACCATCGAAGCTTCGGTCAACGACATGCAGTTCACCTTGCTGTTGTCGATTGCCCTGGTGGTCGTGGTGATCTTCGTGTTCCTGCGCAAGGCCACCGCCACGCTGATTCCCAGTTTGACCATTCCGCTGTCGCTGGTGTCGACCTTCGGCGTGATGTATTTGCTCGGCTACAGCCTCGACAACCTGTCGATCATGGGCCTGGCCATTGCCGTCGGCTTTGTGGTGGACGATGCCATCGTGGTGATGGAAAACATCGTGCGCCATCTGGAGATGGGCAAGTCACGCCTGCAATCGGCGGTCGATGGTTTGCGCGAAGTGGCGTTCACCATTGTCTCGATGACGGTCTCGTTGATCGCGGTGTTCTTGCCGATCCTGTTGATGTCGGGGATCGTCGGGCGCTTGATGCGCGAGTTCGCAGTCACGGTCAGCGTGGCGATCATCATGTCCTGCATCGTCTCGTTGACGATCACCCCGATGCTTTGTGCCTGGCTGCTCAAACCGCATGCCGAGAGCGAGGAGGGGCGTTTCGCCCAGGCTTGCGAGCGGGCGTTCACCGGCTTGCACAATGGTTATCGCCGTAGCCTCGACTGGGTGCTCGACCATCAGCGTCTGACCCTCGGCGTGGCACTGGCCACATTGCTGGCGACAGCAGTGTTGTACGTGAGCATTCCCAAGGGCTTCTTCCCGCAGCAGGATAACGGCCTGATCCAGGGTGTCGCCGAAGCCGCTGCCGATATCTCGCCGATGGCCATGCGTGAACAGGTCAACCGTGTCGCCGAAGTCGTCGGTCATGACCCGGCGGTGGCCAAGGTGTATTTCTGGATCGGCCCGAACCCGACGGTCAGCCAGGGCAAGGTGATGATCAACCTCAAGCCATTCAGCGAGCGCACCGACAGTGCCCAAGAGGTGATCAGCCGTTTGCAACCGGCCCTCGATCAGTTGTCCGGGGTCAAGGTCTACTTACAGGCTAACCAGGACATCCAGATCGGTGGCCGCGCCAGTAAAACCCAGTATCAGTACACCCTTCAGGACCCGGACAGCGCAGAGCTGGATCACTGGAGCGGAGTGCTGCTGGAAAAACTCAAGAGCTTGCCGCAACTGCAACACGTGACGTCTGATCAGCAACAGGCGATTCCTCAGGCAACCCTGGTGATCGACCGTGCCACGGCGGCGCGTCTGGGCGTGACGGTGCAGGCCATCGACGACGTGCTGTACGACGCCTTCGGCCAGCGTCAGGTCGCGACGATGTTCACCCAGCTCGACCAGAACCACGTGGTTCTTGAACTGGACCCGCACTGGCAGACGTCCACCGCGACGCTGGAACACTTATACGTACGCGCCAGCTCCGCAACCCTGGTGCCATTGAATCTGTTGGCGAGCATCAAGACCGAACAGGTGCCGATCATCATCAACCACCAAGGGGTATTTCCGGCCATTACCCTGTCGTTTGACCTGGCGCCCGGCCAAGCCCTGAGCGATGCGGTCAGCGCGATCAATCAGGCGTCTTTGGCGGTGGCGATGCCCGACTCTGTCGTCGGCAGTTTCCAGGGCACCGCCCAGGCATTTCAGGACTCGTTGAAATCACAACCCTGGCTGATTCTGGCAGCCATTCTGACCGTCTACATCGTGCTGGGCGTGCTCTACGAGAACGCGATTCACCCGTTGACGATCATTTCGACCCTGCCGTCCGCCGGGTTCGGTGCACTGCTGGCATTGATGCTCTGTGGACAGGACCTGTCGGTCCTTGGGATGATCGGCATTATTTTGCTGATCGGCATCGTCAAGAAGAACGCGATCATGATCGTTGACTTCACGCTGTCGGCCCAGCAGCGTGGCTTGTCTGCCAGAGACGCTGTGCGTGAAGGGTGCCTGTTGCGCTTGCGGCCGATCCTGATGACCTCGCTGGCGGCACTGCTCGGCGCGGTGCCATTGGCGTTCGGTCACGGTGCCGGCTCGGAACTTCGCCAGCCATTGGGCATTGCTATTGTCGGCGGCCTGGCGGTCTCGCAGATCCTGACGTTGTACACCACCCCGGTCGTCTACCTTTGGTTTGAGCGTCGGCGTCGCAACCAAAAACTCGTCGCGCAGGACATCAAGGTGTGACGTCGGCATTCAAACACTGGAAAGACATGGATTCCAAGCAAAGCCTGGCAAAAAGGATTGTGATTGTTTTCGCGCTGATGACTGCGTTTGTCGCAGGGGTCTTTGCGGTGGGCATTGTCGCGACTGTGCATATCGTTGAAAGAAAGCTCACCACCACCAGCCTGAGCGGTGGGCTGCAACGCCTGCTGCTGATGGACAACACCGATGACTGGACCCATCGGCCGGAAAAAGACGAGCTGTTTTTCTTTGAGGGTGGACTGGGTGAAATGACCCCCGACGAGCAGCTCAAGGCGCTGCAGCCGGGGTTTCAGGAAATCGTCTTTGGCGGTGAGGACTACTACGCCATGGTGAAGATGGTCGAAGGTCGCCAGTACGTCCTGCTGAAAGATCAGCGAAGCCATGAACAACGCGAACGTGTGCTGTACGCGGTGGTGATTGTCGGGTTCGTGTTGAGCATCCTGCTGGCGATTCTGTTGGGGTGGCTGCTGGCCCGACGCGTCATGGCCCCGGTGATCCGTTTGGCACGTCAGGTGCGCCACCGCGATCAGCTACTGGAACTCGCGCCACCGCTGGCGCCCGAGTATGCCGTTGACGAGGTCGGCGAACTGGCGATGTCCTTTGATCAAACCCTGGGCCGACTGCGCGAGGCGCTGGGCCGGGAAAAACTCTTCACCAGCGATGTCAGCCACGAATTGCGAACGCCGTTGATGGTGCTCGCCAGTTCATGTGAGCTGTTGTTGAGCAATCGTGCCCTGGATCAGCGCTCGATGGCTCAGGTCAGCCGTATTGCCAGGGCCAGCGATGAAATGCGACAGCTGGTCGACACGTTCCTGATGCTGGCGCGTGACCGGGACAACGACTCCGGTAACGGTGGCAACGCCTCCTTGAAAGAGGTCGCCGATGCGTTGGCAGAGATTTGGGGCAGGCTGATCCGGGAAAAAGGCCTGGAGTTCATCTACCTCGATGAGCAGACCACAAACACCTGCTACAACCTGACGTTCCTGCAATCGGTGATGGGCAACCTGCTGCGCAACGCCTGGCACTATACTGATCATGGCTTTATTCGCCTGACCCTGCGTGACCATGGCTTCAGCGTGGAAGACAGCGGCATCGGCATTCCGGAAGAAAAACGCCACGCGATGTTCCAGCCCTTTGTCAGGGGCGACGAACACCGAGGCGAAGGGCTGGGATTGGGGCTGTCGCTGGTTCAGCGGATTTGCACCAACCAGAACTGGCGAGTGGAGCTCACCACCCGCGAACCCCACGGCTGCCATTTCGCCGTGGACCTGGCAGAGCGTCAGAAGCAACTCCTGCTCTAGCCAGCGCGGAAATGTCCGTTGGTCGGTTCGCCTGACAGGCCGGTCGATTTGCACGCTTGCAGATCGACTAACCGGTAAATCGATGACGCATTTCAAAGAGGAGAGTGATCATGTCCTATGTCGATGGCTTTGTTGCAGCCGTACCCACCGCCAACCGCGATAAATTCAAGCAGCACGCCGAGTTCATGGCAGGTATTTTCAAGGAAAACGGTGCACTGAGCGTGACCGAATGCTGGGGCGACGATGTGCCTCAAGGCAAACTGACCTCGTTCCCGATGGCGGTGAAACTCAAGGAAGACGAGACCGTGGTGTTCTCGTGGATCATCTGGCCGGACCGTCAGACGCGCGACACCGGTATGAAGAAGTTCATGGACGACCCCAGGCTTCAATCACTGGACAACTCAATGCCCTTCGATGGTCAGCGGATGATCTTCGGCGGCTTCGAGATGATCGTAAACGTGTGAGGCCTGTCGCGTCATCCTGATGTCAGGTGGGCCTGAAAAGGATGCAGGCCCGCCCTGGATGGCGCGCGCCGGTTACTCCGGAAGGGTGATTCGGCAGCTCTTGCGATTGCGGATTTCGTTATCCGTTGGTCGCTCTTTCACAAACTCGAAACGCGGCTCGCCCTCGTTGTACGTGACCAGCCAACCCCATTCCAGCTCGGACTCGTCTTGCCCGGGCTTCGGCGGCGCAGCCCACCATGGTTCCTTGCTGACAATCTGGCGCATAGCCCCTCCACGCGGTTTGAGTCCCTTCAACTATAACGTGGATGACTGGAGGTGCCAGAAATGCGTTTCGAGTGGGCCGGCAGATTAATGCCGGCCCACGTTCGTCAGCTTAAAACGGTTTGTAAGGGAGGAATTTTCCGTCCAGGGTGATCACCGCGCGGGAGCCACCTTCGGGATCTTCGACCTTCTTGATGTCCATCTTGAAGTTGATGGCGCTGATAATGCCGTCACCGAACTGCTCGTGAACAATCGACTTCAGGGCGGTACCGTAGACCTGGATCATCTCGTAGAAGCGGTAGATGGTCGGGTCGGTCGGCACGCCGCTGGCTAGAGAGCCGCGAAGCGGGATGGTTTGCAACTGGGCGACGGCGTCGTTGTCCAGGCCCAGGTGCTCGACCACCACTTTGGCAGCCGCTTCCGGCAGTGGGTGTTGGCCGAGCAGGGCAGCCGTGACATAGAGCAGGCTCAGGCCGGTGCCTTCGGTCAGGTTTTCCCAGGACAGGTCCTTGCGGGCCTTGGCTTCGAGGATTTTGCCGGTCAGGGCCAGCGTTGGGTCTTGATAAGCATGGGACTGTTGCATGGTGCTTCTCCTGCGGTTTGATGGGGTGTGTGGTTCAAGCGACGTTGGCGACAGCCCGGGCGGGCATGGCGCAGGTGTCCGGGAAATCGGCAATCGAGACGAACTGCCGGGAGACACCGTCGAGCGCGTCGATGCCGCCACTTTCGATGTCGTAGACCCAGCCGTGCAGATTCAGCGCACCTTGCTCCTGGGCCAGGCGAACGCTGGGATGAGTCTGCAGATTGGCCAGTTGAGCGATGACGTTCTCTTTGACCAGTGAGGTCAGGCGCGCTTCGTCACTGCTATGAGGACGGCCGGCATTGATCACTTTGGCGCCTTCGGAGTAGCGCAACCAATTGGCGACGGCGGGCAAGTGGTCCAGGCATTTGCACTGGGCAATGGCGGTCATCGCACCGCAATCGGAGTGCCCGCAGATCACCACATCAGTGACACCCAGTACGGCAACGGCGTACTCGACCGTGGCGGAGACACCGCCAGGCTCGGGGCCATAGGACGGTACGATGTTGCCGGCATTGCGAATCACGAACAGTTCGCCGGGTTCTTGCTGGGTCAGCAACTCCGGCACGACACGACTGTCGGAGCAGGCAATGAACAGTGTTTTAGGCGACTGGGTAGAGGCCAGATGTTTGAAGAGGCTGGAGCGCTGTGGAAATGCTTCACGCTGAAACTTGAGGAAGCCATCGATCAACTCTTTCATGGTGAAGTACCTTGCCGTTGTGGTTGGCTGAAAGAATGAACGCGCACAGCTATAGCGTCCAAGATCGATGACTTATAGTTTTTATAGGCAGGTCCTATAGTTTGGAGGGTTTGCTTAGTTTAATAGGTGCGAAGGGTAGCGAATGCGCTGGAAACATTACCCTGAGCGTAACAGTTCACCGCTCATCTTGATTGATGCCGCCCTCCATTAGCTCCTAAGGTAATTCCACGAAAGCGAACCCGTGGAGTGAGCATGACAACAACAATATCCCCCGACTCGCGCTGGACGCGGCGGCGCAGTGAAAAACAGCGCCGCCTGGAGCAGGTGCGAGGTCTCGCCGATGGCGTGGTGTTGCCCACCGACAAGATCGTTGCGGCGCTGGAGGAATTGATCCTGCCTGGCGACCGTGTGGTGTTGGAGGGCAACAACCAGAAGCAGGCGGACTTTTTATCCCGTTCCCTGGCCAAGGCCGATCCGGCCAAGCTGCATGACCTGCACATGATCATGCCCAGTGTTGGCCGCTCGGAGCACCTGGACCTGTTCGAACGAGGCATCGCGCGCAAGCTCGATTTCTCCTTCGCCGGCACCCAAAGTCTGCGCATCAGCCAGTTGCTTGAAGATGGTCTGCTGGAAATCGGCGCGATCCACACCTACATCGAACTCTACGCCCGGCTGGTGGTGGACCTGATTCCGAACGTGGTGCTCTCGGCCGGATTCATGGCCGACCGTGCCGGCAATATCTACACTGGGCCGAGCACCGAGGACACTCCGGCGCTGATCGAGCCGGCGGCCTTCAGCGACGGCATTGTGATCGTCCAGGTCAACCAGTTGGTGGACGACGTCAGCGAGTTGCCCCGCGTGGACATTCCCGCGTCATGGGTGGATTTCGTGGTGGTGGCTGACAAACCGTTCTACATCGAACCGTTGTTCACCCGCGACCCTCGGCACATCAAGCCCGTGCATGTACTGATGGCGATGATGGCAATCCGCGGGATCTATGAAAAACACAACGTTCAGTCGCTCAACCACGGTATCGGTTTCAACACCGCGGCCATCGAATTGATCTTGCCGACCTACGGCGAATCGCTGGGGCTCAAAGGCAAGATCTGCCGCAACTGGACCCTCAATCCGCACCCGACGCTGATTCCGGCCATCGAAAGTGGCTGGGTCGAAAGTGTGCATTGCTTCGGCACCGAACTGGGGATGGAGAACTACATCGCCGCTCGCCCGGACGTGTTTTTCACCGGTCGCGACGGTTCCCTGCGTTCCAATCGAATGTTCTGCCAACTGGCCGGGCAGTACGCGGTGGATCTGTTTATCGGCGCAACCTTGCAGGTGGACGGCGACGGTCATTCTTCCACCGTGACCCGTGGGCGCCTGGCCGGTTTCGGCGGCGCGCCGAACATGGGCCACGACCCGCGTGGTCGCCGCCATGGCACCCCGGCCTGGCTCGACATGCGCCACGACGATGCCCCAGAAGCGATGCTCGAGCGTGGCAAGAAGCTGGTGGTGCAAATGGTCGAGACCTTCCAGGAGGGTGGTAAACCAACCTTCGTTGAAACCCTCGATGCGGTCGAAGTGGCGAAGAAAAGCGGCATGCCGCTGGCGCCGATCATGATCTACGGCGACGACGTTACTCACCTGCTCACCGAAGAAGGTATCGCCTATTTGTACAAGGCGCGCTCCCTGGAAGAACGTCAGGCAATGATCGCGGCCGTGGCCGGGGTCACCGCCATCGGCCTGCGCCATAACCCCAAAGACACTGCGCGCATGCGTCGCGAAGGGCTGATCGCCTTGCCCGAAGACCTCGGCATCCGCCGCACCGACGCCACCCGCGAACTGCTGGCGGCGAAAAGCGTCGCCGATCTGGTGGAGTGGTCGGGTGGCTTGTACAACCCGCCCGCCAAGTTCAGGAGCTGGTAATGCACGCACTTAATCTGCAACCCAAGCGCCTGACCCCGGCCGAACGGCTGGCCGACCTGGCGGTAGACGCGCTGATCGACGAAGCCGACCTGTCGCCCAAACCGGCGCTGGTGGACCGTCGCGGCAGCGGTGCCCACAACGATTTGCACCTGGGGCTGATGCACGCCTCGGCGCTGTCGCTGTGGCCGGCCTTCAAGGACATGGCTGAAGCGGCCATCGCGTTTGGCGAAGTCGGTCTGCCGCTGCGCGAGGCCCTCGGGCAAATCGGTCGCGACGGTGAACAAACGATGCTGGCCACCACCGATGGCGTGAACACCCATCGTGGAGCGATCTGGGCTTTGGGCCTGTTGGTCGCGGCTGCCGCGCTGGAACCTGAATCCAGTGGCGCCAGCGCAGTCACTGTGCGCGCCGCGCGTCTGGCCTTACTCGAGGATCGCCATGCGCCGCGGCCGCTCAGCCACGGCGCTCAAGTGGCACAACGTTACGGGGTGCGGGGCGCTCGGGAAGAGGCACAACTGGGCTTCCCGGCAGTGATGCAATTCGGCCTGCCGCAACTCCTGCGCAGCCGCGCCACCGGCAGTGGCGAACAGAACGCCCGGCTCGATGCGTTGCTGGCAATCATGAGCACGCTTGCCGATACCTGCGTGCTTTACCGCGCAGGCCAGCAAGGGCTGGAAACGATGCAACTCGGTGCCCGGTCGGTGCTGGAGGCAGGCGGCAGCGCCAGCCTGGCCGGTCGTCGCCGGTTGCATGAGCTGGACCAACAATTAATTGCGTTGAATGCCTCGCCCGGCGGCGCTGCGGATTTGCTCGCCGCCTGTCTGTTCATCGACCGCATCTCATCCTGCGACGGAGTCATCCAGGGAGCTTTTTGATGGAAACCTTATCCTTTGAATTCCCCGCCGGGCAGCCGGCGCGGGGCAGGGCGCTGGTCGGTTGTGTCGGCTCGGGCGATCTCGAAGTGCTGCTCGAACCGGGACAGGCCGGCACATTGACGATCCAGGTGCAGACCTCGGTCAATGGCAGCCAACAGCGTTGGCAGCATTTGTTTGCACGGATGTTTGACGGCCAGACACCGCCGGCGATGACTATCGATATTCATGATTTCGGGGCCACGCCAGGCGTGGTGCGCTTGCGTCTGGAACAAGGCTTCGAGGAGATTGGCCATGACTGACAGCGCGCATTTGTTGAATAAACACAGTTTCGTCGAACTCGGTGCCCGACAACGCGCCAAGGCCTTGCTCGACGCCGGGACCTTTCGCGAATTGCTCGACCCGTTCCAGCGCGTCATGTCGCCATGGCTGTCGCGTCAGGGCGTGGTGCCGCAAGCCGATGACGGTGTGGTCATCGCCAAGGGCAGCATCGGCGGTTTGCCGGTAGTGATTGCCGCCATCGAAGGTGCATTTCAGGGCGGCAGTCTGGGTGAGGTCGGCGGGGCGAAAATTGCCGGCGCGCTGGAACTGGCGGCCGAGGACAATCGCAAGGGGATCGCCACCCGCGCCGTGCTGTTGCTGGAAACCGGTGGCGTGCGTTTGCAGGAAGCCAACCTTGGGCTGGCGGCGATTGCCGATATTCACGCGGCGATTGTTGATTTGCGCCAGTACCAGGCCGTGGTCGGTGTGGTGGCTGGCAGCGTCGGTTGCTTTGGTGGCATGTCGATTGCCGCCGGGTTATGCAGCTATTTGCTGGTCACTCAGGAAGCGCGACTTGGCCTCAATGGTCCGCAAGTGATCGAACAGGAAGCCGGGATCGAGGAGTACGACTCGCGCGACCGTCCGTTCATCTGGAGCCTGACCGGCGGTGAGCAACGGTTCGCCAGTGGGCTGGTGGATCGGTATGTGGCCGATGACGTGGCGCAGATTCAGCAGCACGTCAGCGAGTTGTTGCAGCAGGGGCTACCCGCTGAACAGCGCAGTCGCCAAGCGGATCTGTTCCTGCAACGCCTCGCCCGTCTGGACGCGATGCCACAAATCGAACCGGCGACGGTTCGCGATCTGTATCAAGGAGAGCACTCATGAACGGCTATTTCCGGAGAGGTTTGCACTGGTTTCAAGCCTTGAGTGCCGGCTCCACCGTCGTCGGCGGATTGCCCGCTTCGTTGAAGGTCGCCGATGGTATGTTGGGTGAACAGCCCGTGCGGTATATCGCTGTGGTGGCCGATCCGCAGAACCGCTTTGTCCGCGCGCGTAACGGCGAGGTCGGTTTGTTGGAAGGCTGGGGTTTGGCCAAAGCGGTGGATGAGGTGATTGAAGCCGATCGCGCCACACCGAACAAACGCGCGCTGATCGCCATCGTCGATGTGCCGAGCCAGGCCTACGGTCGCCGCGAAGAAGCCTTGGGCATTCATCAGGCGCTGGCCGCTGCTGCGGACAGTTATGCCCGTGCACGACTGGCCGGGCATGCAGTGATCGGTTTGCTGGTGGGCAAGGCGATGTCCGGGGCGTTTCTGGCCCACGGTTATCAGGCCAACCGGCTGATTGCCTTGCGTGACCCTGGGGTGATGGTTCACGCCATGGGCAAGGTCTCGGCTGCGCGGGTCACCCTGCGCAGCGTTGAAGAGCTCGAAGTGCTGGCCGCCAGCGTGCCGCCGATGGCCTATGACATCGACAGCTATGCCAGCCTCGGCCTGCTCTGGGAAACCCTGACGGTGGAGCAGGTCGAGCAGCCGACCGAGGGCGATCTGGCTAGGGTCAGCGACTGCTTGCGCCAGGCCATTGGCGACGTTGAAAGCACCGGCGCTGATTTGAGCTCGCGGCTGGGCGCGACCAATCGTGCGGCGTCGAGCAAGGTTCGCCAACTGCTGCGTGAGCAATGGTGAACGGGTTTCTGGCCCATGATCTGCTCTGGGGCCTGACCCCGGAGCAGTTGCCAGCGGACGCGCCGCAATGGGTTATCGAGGTGACACGCAAAGGTCAGCCGGTCGTGGTTCGACGCGCTTTGAGTGCCGAAGATCAGATTGCGGTAGGTGTGCGAGGACCGTTGCGCGAGCAACGTTATGCCACGTGGATGGCGGTCGAGGCGATCCTGCACCGGATTCGACCGGAAGATCTTTGCCATGTCGAGGGTGATCGCGACCTGCCGGCCTTGCAGGCCCTGGCGCAACTGCGATCGATGCTCGATGCCTGTGGTTGGGTCTGGGGCGTCAGCGGCAGCGCCGGGTTTGAGTTGGCCAGCGGTGTAACGGCATTGCATGAGCGTAGCGATCTCGACTTGATCCTGCGCACGCCGCAACCGGTGGACCGAGTTCAGGCACAGGCACTGCTGAAGCGACTGGACGCCGTTGGGTACCCGGTGGACATGCAATTGCAAACACCACTGGGCGCGGTTGCCTTGCGCGAATGGGCCAGTCCGGCAAGACGGGTGTTGCTCAAAAACGCGCACGAAGCACGGCTGGTAAATGACCCTTGGCATCCACAGGAGCAAACGGCGTGAGCAGCCTGTTGGTGTTTCCCGGCCAGGGCGCGCAGCAGCCGGGCATGCTCCATCGTTTACCCGAGGCGACTGTGTTCGAGGCGAGCGAGGTGCTGGGCGAAGATGTTTTGCTACTCGATTCCACCGAGGCGCTGAAATCGACCCGTGCGGTTCAGCTGTGTCTGCTGATCGCGGGAACAGCGGCGGCGCGCAGGTTGTTGCAGCAGGGATGTACAGCGGATTACGTGGCCGGGCTGTCCATCGGCGCGTATCCGGCGGCGGTGGTGGCGGGTGCATTGCGTTTCAGCGATGCGCTGCATCTGGTCAGCCTGCGGGGTGAGTTGATGCAACAGGCCTATCCGCAGGGCTATGGCATGACCGCGATCATCGGTCTGGACCTCGCGACCGTGGAAGGCTTGCTGTCTCGGGTTCACAGTATTGAGACACCGGTTTACCTGGCCAACATCAATGCTGATAACCAGCTAGTGATCGCCGGCAGTGATGCGGCGATGAACGCCGTCGCCGAATTGGCCCGAGGATGTGGCGCGGGGCTGGCCAAAAGGCTGGCGGTCAGCGTGCCGTCGCATTGCCCGCTGCTCGATGAGCCCGCGCAGGTGCTGGCCGAGGCGTTTGCCACGGTGCCGTTGCAGTTACCGACAATCGGCTACTTGAGTGGTAGCCGCGCCCGGCCGATCCGTTCGGTCGAGGCGTTGCGCGAGGACCTGGCGTTCAACATGTGCCGGGTGGTGGACTGGCGCGGCACCGTACAAAGCGCCTACGAGCGTGGCGTGCGGTTGCACATCGAACTGCCGCCCGGTGCGGTGCTTACCGGATTGGCGCGACGGGTGTTTGAACAAGGCACGGTGATCGCCTTCGATGGCGCGCGCCTGGACACGTTGCAAGCGCTGCTGCGTGAGGAGGGACGTCGCCAACCCTAGACACCGCTCACGCTGCGAAGGACAAAAACAATAACTTCGACGATGCACTTTGAGGACAACAACAATGATTATTTACGGTGTGGCGCTGTTGGCGATCTGTACGCTGGCAGGGGTGTTTGTGGGTGACTTGCTCGGTGTGTTGTTGGGCGTCAAGTCCAACGTCGGCGGGGTCGGTATTGCGATGATCCTGCTGATTTTGGCGAAGCTGTGGATGCACAAACGCGGCGGCATGACCAAGGATTGCGAGTTGGGTGTCGGCTTCTGGGGCGCCATGTACATTCCGGTGGTGGTGGCCATGGCCGCGCAACAGAATGTCGTCGCCGCCTTGCACGGTGGCCCGGTGGCGGTGTTGGCGGCCATCGGTTCGGTGGTGATCTGTGGTTGCACTATCGCCCTGATCAGCCGGACCCACAAAGGCGAGCAGTTACCGGACGAGCCGGTCGACAGTGTCTCGATCACGGCTCCAGCAGGAGGTCGCTGATATGTGGAATCTCATGGAAGCGGGTCTGAAACATAACGATCTGGTCACCGCGTTCGCATTCGTCGGGGTGATCATGTGGATCTCCGTCGTGCTCTCCAAACGCCTGACGTTCGGACGGATTCATGGTTCGGCGATTGCCATCGTCATCGGCTTGGTGCTGGCCTGGGTCGGCGGCACGCTCACCGGTGGGCAGAAAGGCCTGGCGGACGTCGCGGTGTTTTCCGGCATCGGCCTGATGGGCGGCGCCATGCTGCGCGACTTTGCGATCGTCGCCACGGCCTTCGAAGTTCAGGCTACCGAAGCGCGCAAGGCCGGGCTGATCGGCGCGCTCGCGCTACTGCTGGGTACCGTGCTGCCGTTTATCGTCGGGGCGAGCATCGCCTGGGCGTTCGGCTATCGCGATGCGGTGAGCATGACCACCATTGGCGCCGGTGCGGTGACCTACATCGTTGGCCCGGTAACGGGCGCGGCGATTGGCGCCAGTTCCGACGTGGTCGCACTATCGATTGCCACTGGCTTGATCAAGGCCATTCTGGTGATGGTCGGCACACCGATGGCGGCGCGCTGGATGGGGCTTGATAACCCGCGCTCGGCGATGGTCTTCGGTGGGTTGGCCGGCACTGTCAGCGGTGTGACTGCAGGCCTTGCAGCGACGGATCGGCGGTTGGTGCCGTATGGCGCGTTGACGGCGACCTTTCATACCGGGCTGGGCTGCCTGCTGGGGCCGTCGTTGCTGTACTTCATCGTTCGCGGGATTGTGGGGTAGGGCTTTGATTATTTGTTGAATAGGCTGCCCCCATCGCGAGCAGGCTCGCTCCCACAGGGGATTGCATTCCAATGTGGGAGCGAGCCTGCTCGCGATGGGGGCGCCTCGGTTTCAGATCTGCCGATTGGCATACATCCGACACTCCGCCAACAACGCCAGCAGATTCGGGTCGCGCTCCTTGGCCTTCAGAAACACCACCCCAATGTGCTGCTGCAATCGATAACGCTCCTGCAACGGGATCAGCTTCACCCTGTTCTCGTATACCGCCGCAATCCGCCCTGGCAGCAGCGCATAACCGACCCCGGAGCTGACCATGCTCAACAGGGTGAAGATGTCGTTGACCTGCATCGCCACCTTGGGCTCGAACCCCGCCTGTTTGAAAACCCGAATACCGTCCTGGTGCGTGGCGAAGCCCTGGGTCAGGGTAATGAAGGTCTCGTTGCGCACCTCGGCGAGATCAACTTCGGCCCGTTGGGCAAACGGTGAGTCGGCCGGTGTGGCGAGGAAAATGTCGTCGGAAAACAGCGGGATCTGCTCGCAGTCCGGGTCGTTGACGCTGTCGTCCAGGGACACCAGGATCGCGTCGACTTCCATGTTCTTGAGCTTGTACAACAGGTCGATGTTCGAACCGAGGATCAGGTCGATGTTGAGTTCGCTGCGGCGGATCTTCAGGCCCATGATCAGCTGCGGCACAGTCTTGACCGTCAGCGAATACAGCGAGCCGAGCTTGAAACGTTCGGCTGAGAACCCCGCGGCTTCGCGGGTCAGGCGCACGCTTTCGAGCACATCCTGAATCAGCTTCTGCGCCCGTTCTTCGAGCACATAGGCGCTTTCCAGTGGCGTCAGGTTACGCCCTTCATGCTTGAACAGCGGGCAGCGCAGTGCGCTTTCCAGCGAATGTATGGCCCGGTGCACACTGACGTTGCTGGTCTGCAGTTCGGCCGCCGCACGGGCCAGATTGCCGGTGCGCATGAACGCCAGGAACACTTCCAGCTTTTTCAGGGTCAGTTCTTCGTCGATCAGCATGGCCATTACTCTTTTTCAGTCCGTTGATTATGCCCATGCGTAGTTGTGTTGTCCGATGTGCGGTTGAGTTCGCCTTGGTTAACTTGCAGGGGCGCCAACCGTCGCTGAGGAAGACGCCGTTGCCGGCGTCTGTTGAGGCGTGGCGCCCGTTACGCAGTGAGCAGGCGCGAGGAGATTTCAGCGAAACGCTGGTACCACCTGTTTGATGAACAGCTCCAGGGATTTTTTCTTCTCCGCATGGGGCAGGCTGTTGTCGCACCAGAAGCTGAACTCGTCGACGCCCAGTTCCTGGTAATACTTGATGCGGGCGATGACCTCTTCCGGAGTGCCGATCATGGTGTTCTTGCGGATGTTTTCCAGCTCGAACTCCGGGCGCCCGGCGAATTTTTCTTCCGGGCTCGGTGCCAGGAAACCGTTGACCGGCACTTCCTTGTTGCCGAACCAGGCATCGAACGTACGGTAGAATTTCGAGATCGCCTTGGCGCCGACTTTCCAGCCTTCGGGGTCGTCGACCGCATGGACATGCGTGTGACGCAGCACCATCAATTGCGGGCGCGGTACGTCCGGATTGTTATCGAGGGCGGCCTGGAACTTGCTCTTCAGATCGAGGACTTCTTCGTCGCCCTTCATCAGCGGCGTGACCATGACGTTGCAGCCGTTGGCTACCGCGAAGTTGTGGGAATCCGGGTCGCGGGCGGCGATCCACATCGGCGGGTTAGGCTTCTGGATCGGCTTGGGCACACTGGTGGAGGTCGGGAATTTCCAGATATCGCCGTCATGGGCATAGTCGCCTTGCCACAGTGCGCGAACCACCGGGACCATTTCCCGCAGGGCTTGACCGCCGGAGGAGGCGGGCATGCCGCCGGCCATGCGGTCGAACTCTACCTGATAGGCGCCACGGGCCAGCCCGACTTCCATGCGGCCATTACTGATTACGTCCAGCAGCGCGCATTCGCCGGCAACCCGCAACGGGTGCCAGAACGGCGCGATGATGGTACCGGCGCCAAGGTGAATGGTCGTGGTCTTGGCCGCCAGGTAGGCCAGCAGCGGCATTGGGCTGGGCGAGATGGTGTATTCCATGGCGTGGTGTTCGCCGATCCAGACGGTGCTGAAGCCACCGGCCTCGGCCATCAGGGTCAGTTCGCTCAGGTCCTCGAACAGCTGCCGATGGCTGATGCTCTCGTCCCAACGTTCCATGTGCACGAACAGCGAAAATTTCATGACGCTTACCTCGAATCTTTGTTATTGGCTGTCGGTTCAGGCGAGGACGGGCAGCGCGCCCATCTTGCCGTGGCAGTACACCAGCGGGCCGGCCGTGTGATGTGGCACGATCAGGTTTTTCACCGCGCCGACCATGATCGCGTGATCGCCACCTTCATATTCGCGCCACAGCTCGCATTCGATGATTGCCGTGGCGTTGTTCAGCAGCGGGTTGCCCAGCGCGCTCAACGTCCATTCGATCCCTTGCGCCTTGTCCTTGCCTTTGCGGGCGAAGGCATAGGCCTCGTTTTGCTGGCCGCCGGAAAGAACGTGGATGGCGAAGCGCTTGTTCTTGATCAGTACCGGGTAGGAATCGGAGCTGTAGTTGGGGCAGAACAGCACCAGAGCCGGGTCCATGGACAGCGAGCTGAACGCGCTGGCGGTGAGGCCGACGATTTGCCCATCGTCATCCAGCGTGGTAATCACGGTCACCCCGGACGGAAACGAACCCATGACTTGTTTGTAGATGGCGGCATCGATCATTGGACGGTCCTCTGGTGTTGTACGACGGTTTTTATCTTTATATTGGTCTGATGGTATACCGTAATACATCGTTTGCAAGCGCTTTTTGTGAGGCCGGATCAGTGGGCGCCAGCGGCTTTGTTCAGGTCGCTTTCGGTCCATTCGGTATACACGCAAGCATCCGCAGTGGCCCAGCGCACGCGCACCGGGTCGCCGGTCTTGAGTGGCATGCCGGCGGCAGAGAGCGCCTTGACGGTCATCGACGTACCGCCCGCGGTCATCACGGTGCAGGTCTGGCTTTCACCGAGGAACAGCACCTCGCCGACCGTCGCCGAGACTTCGTTCCAGCCTGCTGCCAGGGGTTCCTGAGTGGCTTGCTGGACGCTCAATGCCTGGGCCTTTTCCGGACGCACCATCAGCAGCACGTCCTGATCAGTTTTCAGTCCGGCAGTCAGGCGGATCGACAGCGACTGGCCTTCGAAACTCGCGGCCGCATTGCCCTGGGCCTTGAGCTTGAGGAAGTTCGAGTTGCCGAGGAACGACGCAACAAAGGCATTCGGCGGGTTCTGGTAGAGGTCGTAGCCGCTGCCCAGACCGACGATCTTGCCGTGGCTGAAGATCGCGATGCGTTGGGACAGCCGCATCGCTTCTTCCTGGTCGTGGGTCACGTAGACGATGGTGATACCCAGACGCCGATGCAGTTGGCGCAGTTCATCCTGAAGGTCTTCACGGAGTTTTTTGTCCAGTGCACCCAAAGGCTCATCCATCAGCAGAATGCGCGGTTCATAAACCAGCGCCCGAGCGATGGCGACTCGTTGCTGCTGACCACCTGAAAGTTGCGAAGGGCGGCGATGGGCAAACTGTTCGAGCTGCACCAGTTTGAGCATCGCATCGACGCGCCGTTCGCGTTCGCTGGCGGCCAGTTTGCGGATGGCCAGGGGGAAGCCAATGTTGTCGCGCACTGACAGGTGCGGGAACAGCGAGTAGCGCTGGAACACCATGCCGATGTCGCGCTTGTGCGGCGGCACATTGACCAGCGACTGGCCATTGACCAGGATCTCGCCACTGCTCGGGGTTTCGAAACCGGCGAGCATCGACAGGGTGGTACTTTTACCGGAGCCACTGGAGCCAAGGAAGGTCAGGAATTCACCGTCCTTGATGTCCAGCGAGATGTTGTCCACGGCAGCAAAGTCGCCGTAGTGCTTGTTCAGGTTGCGCAGGCTGACCAGCGGCTTGTCGTTCTGCTGCGAGGAATCTTTGATGACGGCACTCATGTCGTACTCCTGGGCGCTCAGGCGCTGATTTCATTACGCCGGCGAACGGCGGTGGCGATGACCATGACCAATATCGAGAGGCCGATCAGCAGCGTCGAGGCGACGGCGATCACAGGCGTCAGGTCCTGGCGCAGGGTGGTCCACATTTTCACGGGAAGGGTTTGCAGGGTCGGGCTGGCCATCATCACGCTCAGCACCACTTCATCCCAGGAAACCAGGAAGGCAAACAGCGCACCGGCCACCATGCCCGGACGAATCGCCGGAAAGGTCACCTTGAACACCGCTTGCAGGCGTGAGGCGCCACAGATCACCGCAGCGTCCTCGATCGACTGGTCGAACAGCTTCAGCGAGTTGATGATCGAGATGATGGTGAATGGCAACGCAACGATCACGTGGCTGACCACAAAGGCGAACATTGTCCCGGTGTAGCCGAGCTTGAGAAACAGCGCGTACACCGCCACCGCGATAATCACCAGCGGCACGATCATCGGCAGGGTGAACAGGCCATAAAGCATTTCCCGTCCAGGGAAGCGCCCGCGCACCAGGGCAAACGCGGTCGGCAATCCGAGGGCTACGGCGCAGATCGTAGTCAGCACCGCGACCTTGAGGCTGGCCATGGCCGCGTTCATCCAGTCGGCGTTGGAGAAGAACTGGCCGTACCATTTCAGCGTCCAGCCCGGTGGCGGGAACACCAGCCACTGGGAGGAGCCGAAGGACAGCAGCACGATGAACACGATCGGCAACAGCAGAAACAGCGCAATCAGCCCAGTGGTGAAATACAGGCCGAAACGCATGCGTCGGCTCATGGCATTGGGGGTCAGGAGCATGACGGCTTACCTCGCGTTGCTGGCGCCAACCGGAGATTCCGGCTGGAGCTTCAGGTAGAAGTAGAACAACACCAGCGTGATCACGATCAGCAAGGCGGCGCCGGCACTGGCCAGGCCCCAATTGAGGAACGACTGCACCTGCTGAATGATGAATTCCGGCAGCATCATGTTTTGTGCGCCACCCAGCAGCGCCGGGGTGACGTAGTACCCAAGGGACATCACGAACACCATCAAACCGCCGGAGAACAGCCCCGGCCGGCACAGCGGTAGGAACACCCGGAAGAAGTTGGTCCACGGGCTGGCGCCGCAAATCGAACCGGCCTGCAGGATCATCGGGTCGATGGCCTGCATGGTCGCCTGCAATGGCAGCACGATGAACGGGATCATGATGTAGCTCATGCCGATCACCACACCGGTGAGGTTATGCACCATCTCCAGCGGCTGATCGATGATGCCCATCGCCATCAATGCCTTGTTGATCACCCCGGATGCTTGCAACAGCACCAGCCAGGAGTAGGTCCGTGCCAGGAGGCTGGTCCACATCGACAGCAGCACGATGTTCAGGATCCAGCGGCCCCAGCCACGGGGCACCAGCGTGATTGCCCAAGCCAAAGGAAAGCCCAGCAGCAGGCTGAACAGGGTCACCAGTCCAGCCACCGAGAAGGTATTGAGCAACACCCGCGCATACGCTGAGTTGGCGAACAGTTGCTCGTAGTTACCCAGGCCCGGGACCGGCTCAAGCACGCCACGCAACAACAGACCGATCAACGGCGCCAGAAAGAACAGGCCGAGGAACAGCAGGGCGGGGAGCAGATTACTTGCGCCACGCCAGCGCTGTGCCAGTGACGGGGATTGCTTCATCACAGCCGCCTTGCCAGGGGACGAGCCGGTAGCGTCAGAGACGCCCCCGGTCGCAATGGAGTGACGGGACGCAGTGGCCGTCATTTTCATTTGACTAGCCATTCGTTCCACCGTGTCGCGATGGCCGGACCGTTCTTGGCCCAGTACGCGAAATCAAGAGTGATCTGATCCTTAGCGTAGGCAGTCGGCAGGTTCGGGGCCAGCACCGAATCCAGGCGCGCCACGCTGTCGACGTTGACCGGCGCGTAGGCGGTCAGGTTGGAGAAGTCGGCCTGGCCTTTGGCGCCGCTGGCGGTGGCCAGGAACTTCATGGCCGCTGCCTTGTTTTTCGTGCCTTTTGGCACCACCAGAATGTCGGCCATGACCAGGTTCTGTTTCCAGCTCACGCCCACCGGTGCGCCATCTTCTTGCAGGGCGTGGATCCGACCGTTCCAGAACTGCCCCATGCTCGCTTCGCCAGAGGCCAGCAGTTGTTGCGATTGAGCACCGCCGCCCCACCAGACGATATCTTTCTTGATGGTGTCGAGTTTCTTGAAGGCACGATCCAGGTCCAGCGGATACAGCTTGTCGGCGGCTACACCGTCGGCCAGCAGGGCCAGTTCAAGCACACCCGGGCTCGGCCATTTGTAGAGGGCACGTTTGCCGGGATAGGTCTTGGTGTCGAACAGTGCGGACCAGTCCTGAGGTTTGCTGGCGCCGAGCTTGCTCTCGTTGTAGCCGAGGACGAAGGAGAAGAAGAACGAACCGACGCCGTAATCGGAGACAAACCGCGGGTCGATTTTATCGCGCTGGATCACCGAAAAATCGAGGGGTTCGAGCAAGCCTTCGGAGGCTGCGCGCAAGGCGAAGTCGGCTTCTACATCGACCACGTCCCATTGCACGTTGCCGCTTTCGACCATGGCTTTGAGTTTGCCGTAGTCGGTAGGGCCATCCTGAACCACGGTGATGCCGCTGGCCTTGCTGAACGGATCGGCCCAGGCCTGCTTCTGCGCATCCTGGGTGCTACCGCCCCAACTGACGAAGTTGACGCTTTCAGCCGCCATCAACGCCTGGCTGGTCACGCTAAGCAGTCCCGCAAAAAGTATTGCGGTTGCAGATTTGTTCAACACCATTTTCACGCCCTCATTGTTGTGTTTATGAGCGGGGCATTTGAGTGCCCGCCTATCGGGAGCAGTAGGTCCATCTGGTCAGTTACGACTGTCCGGTCTATGGAATATCATATTATGGTATTCCAAACTTTGTGCAAGCACTTTGCCTGACCGGCTATCAGCCAAAAGCGCTTTTTTTTCCATCAGGCCGCCGGGTAGCGGCCTACGCGGGTATAGCGACAAGCCCGGAATCATTCGGTGAAAGGGATGCTCTCCACCACTTCGAGGTCGTAACCGGTTAAGCCGGCGTACTTCAATGGTGGGCCGAGATGACGCAGCTTGCGCACACCAAGCTCCTGCAGAATCTGCGCCCCGGTGCCTACTTCAGAATAGATGCGCGATTGCGAACGGCTGAACTGTCTCGGTGCCTGGGTCAGCTGTGGCACGCGCTCAAGTAGCGCTTGGGACGATTCATGATTAGCCAGCACGACCACCACGCCGCGACCTTCTTCGGCCACCCGCTGCAACGCGGCCCACAACGTCCAGTTGGAGGGACCGCTGTATTGCGCGCCTACGAGATCGCGTAGCGGGTCGATCACATGCACACGCACCAGCGTCGGTTCGTCACGGCGTAACTCACCCATGACCATCGCCATGTGGACGCCGCCTTCGATGCGATCCTCAAAGGTGATCAGCCGGAAGGTGCCATGCACCGTAGGCAGTTCACGTTCACCGATACGCACCACGGTGCGTTCGGTGCTGAGGCGATAGTGGATCAGGTCGGCGATGGTGCCGATCCTGATCCCGTGCTTGCGCGCGAACACTTCCAGGTCCGGGCGGCGGGCCATAGTGCCGTCATCATTCATCACTTCGACAATCACCGAGGCGGGAGTGAAGCCGGCCAGGCGCGCCAGGTCGCAACCGGCCTCGGTATGACCGGCGCGGGTCAGCACGCCGCCTTCCTTGGCGCGCAAGGGAAAGATATGGCCGGGTTGCACAAGATCGGCAGGCCCGGCGTTGGCGGCAACTGCCGCCGCGACGGTGCGCGCCCGGTCGGCGGCGGAGATACCGGTGGTCACGCCAGTGGCGGCCTCGATAGACACGGTGAAGGCGGTGCTGAAGGCGCTGCCGTTGCTCGGCACCATCTGCTCCAGCCCGAGGCGTTGGCAGTGCTCGTCGGTCAAGGTCAGACAGATCAGGCCACGGGCTTCGCGAGCCATGAAGCTGATGGCCTCGGCGTTGCAACAGTCGGCGGCGAGCAGCAGGTCGCCTTCGTTTTCCCGATCCTCGTCATCGACCAGCAGCACCATTTTGCCGAGGCGATAATCTTCGATGATTTCTTTGATGCTGTTGAAGGCCATGCTGGAACTCTCAGTGTTTGGTGGGTATATTTATTGGTATACCATAATACAAATTCAGCCAAGAGGTCACTATGAAGGCGTACTGGATTGCACATGTGGATGTCACCGACCCCGATCAATACAGCCAATACACCCAGCGGGCACCGGCGGCTTTCGCGTTGTACGGTGGGCGGATGCTGGCCCGGGGCGGGCGCAGCGAAGCGCTGGAAGGTCGCCGCACGCCACAACGCAGCGTGGTCATCGAGTTCGATTCTTACGAGCAGGCGCTGGCCTGTTACCACAGTGAGCAGTATCAAGAGGCGAAACGGCACCGCGAGGGCGCGGCTCGGGCCGAGGTGATCATTGTCGAGGGCGTAGCGCCGTGAAGGCTGTCAGCGGATGAAGTGGATCTTGCCGGTGTCGTCGTTACCGATGTAGATGCCGTAGACCCCGGCCTGGCGTTCCTCGATATAGCGTTCGAGGATCTGCCGGATCGCCGGGTAGTAGATGCTGTCCCAAGGGATGTCCTCGGGCGCGAAGAATTTGTAGTCGAGGGTTTCCGGCCCGTACTGGCCGGTGATCTCCAGGGCGATGGCGCGGAAGATGATGTACACCTCGCTGATCTTCGGCACGCTGAAGATCGAGTAGGGCGAGAGGATTTCCGCGCGCACGCCGCTCTCTTCCCAGACTTCGCGAAGTGCTGCCTGCTCGGTGGTCTCGCCACCTTCCATAAAGCCCGCCGGCAAGGTCCAGGTGCCCGGACGCGGCGGGATGGCGCGCTGACACAGCAGGTACTTGCCGTCCTGCTCGATAATGCAGCCGGCAATGATTTTCGGATTGACGTAATGGATGTAGCCGCAACCGCGGCACATCAGGCGCTCGTGCGTATCGCCCGGCGGAAGCTGAGACCTGAGGTCATTGCCGCCGCACTTAGGACAAAAGCTCGGGCTGAACATGGTTAGCGACCTATGCGCGGTTCTTTGAGCGCGATGGGCAGGGTGATCTCCGGAATCACGCCGGTTTCTTCCTGCTTGCGCTTGAGGTAATCGAGGGCGACCTTGGCGGCGGCGCGCACGTGGTCGACACACGCCTGGTGAGCGGCCAACGGATCGCCGCTCTTGATCGCTTCGACCATGCGTTCCATTTCCTGGTTACTGCTGCTGCGACGGTTTTCCTGGGATACCGACGTCGCCCGCAGGTAGCTGATCCGTGCTTGCAACTGACGCAGCTGGGTGGCCGCGACATGGTTGCCGGAGCCTTCGAGCAGGACGTCGTAGAAACCCTGGACCGAGTCGATAACCTGTTGCAGTTCGCCTTCCTTGAGGGCCTTGCGGTTTTCCTCCAGGGCCTTTTCCAGGGCCTTGATGTTCTTGGCCTTGGCGCGCAGGGTGAACAGCTGAACGATCAGGCCTTCGAGCACGCAACGCAGCTCATAGATATCGACTGCATCGGCCAAGGTGATGATCGCGACCCGTGGGCCCTTGGCGTCGGCGAACTCCACCAGGCCTTCGGACTCCAGGTGACGCAAGGCTTCGCGTACAGACGTGCGGCTGACTCCCAGGCGATCGCACAGATCGCGCTCGACCAGACGGTCTCCCGGCATAAGCTGGAAGTTCATGATGGCGCTTCGCAGTTTATCCAGCACGATTTCGCGCAAGGTAACGGGGTTGCGATTGACCTTGAAGCTGTCGTCGAGTGGCAGGCGTTTCATGGGGTCCGCTCTGAGTGTGGCTGTCCATGCAAAAAGAGCACTTCGATCGAGGATCATCGTGCTCGGTCATCAAAACAGCCAAGGGTTAACTGGAGGCCTCGGCGTCGGCTTCGGCGAAGGCTTCACGGGCCAGCCGGAAGCTGTCTACGGCAGCGGGGACACCGCAATAAATACCGACCTGAAGCAGAATTTCGCGTATTTGTTCACGACTCAGCCCGTTACGCAAGGCGCCGCGCACATGCAGCTTGAGTTCGTGGGGCCGGTTGAGGGCCGAAATCATCGCCAAGTTTATCATGCTGCGCTCTTTAAGCGACAAACCCTCACGGCCCCAGACGTGGCCCCAGCAGTACTCGGTGACCAGCTCTTGCAGCGGCCGGGTGAAGTCGTCGGCGTTCTCGATCGAACGGTTCACATAGGCTTCGCCCAGCACCTGAGTACGGATTTTCAGCCCTTGTTCATATTTCTCGTTGTTCATCGCTGCGTGCTCCCGAAGTCTTCAAGTCCACCCATCAGGGTGTATTTGAGTTCCAGATAATCCTCGATGCCGTACTTGGAACCTTCACGGCCCAGGCCCGAGGATTTGATGCCACCAAACGGCGCGACCTCGGTGGAGATCAGCCCTTCGTTGATCCCGACCATGCCGTACTCCAGGGCTTCACTCATACGCCAGGCACGGCCCAGATCGCGGGTGTAGCAATAAGCGGCGAGGCCGAACTCGGTGTCGTTGGCCAGCTGTACAGCTTCGGCTTCCGTGTCGAAGCGGAACACCGCCGCCAGAGGGCCGAAGGTTTCTTCCTGGGCGACCTTCATCTGCGTGGTGACGCCGGCCAGTACCGTCGGCTGAAAGAACCCGTGCCCGAGTGCGTGACGCTCACCGCCGCAGAGCAGTTGGGCACCTTGGGCGAGCGCGTCCTGTACGTGATCTTCGACCTTGGCCACGGCGCGTTCGTTGATCAGCGGACCCTGATTCACGTTGGCGTCGAAACCGCTGCCGACGTGTAGTTGTTTTACGCGTTCGGCCAAGCGAGCAACAAAGGCGTCGTGAATACCGCGCTGGACCAGGAAGCGATTGACGCAGACGCAGGTTTGCCCGGCGTTGCGAAACTTGGCGATCAGCGCACCGTCCACCGCGCGCTCCAGGTCGGCGTCGTCGAACACGATGAAGGGAGCATTGCCCCCCAGTTCCAGCGAGACCTTCTTCAGCGTCGGCGCACACTGCGCCATCAACAGCTTGCCGATGGCGGTGGAACCGGTGAACGACAGTTTTCGCACCAAGGGACTGGCAGTCAGCTCAGCACCGATGGCCACCGCGTCACCTGTGATTACGTTGAAAATGCCCGGTGGAATGCCCGCCTGTTCGGCCAGCACCGCCATGGCCAGCGCCGAGAACGGGGTTTCCGGGGCCGGTTTGACGATGCACGGGCAACCGGCGGCCAACGCCGGACCGGCCTTGCGGGTGATCATCGCCGCCGGGAAATTCCACGGAGTGATGGCCGCAACCACGCCAATCGGCTCTTTGCTGACCACGATGCGCGCATCACCTTTGTGGCTGGGAATGGTGTCGCCGTAGATGCGTTTGGCCTCTTCGGCGAACCATTCGATGAAGCTTGCGGCGTAGAGGATTTCGCCCTTGGCTTCGGCCAGTGGCTTGCCCTGTTCAAGGGTGAGGATTTCGGCCAGGGCGTCGGCATGTTCGAGCATCAGTGTATGCCAGCGCTTGAGTGTCTGGCTGCGTTCTTTGGCCGTCAGCGAACGCCAGGCCGGCCAGGCCTTGTTGGCGGCGGCGATGGCTTGGCGAGCTTCGGTGGCACCAAGGTTCGGCACCCGGCCGATCAGTTCACCGTTGGCCGGGTTAAAGATGTCCTGACAGGCGCCATTCGGCGCATCCAGCCATTGGCCATCAACAAAGGCCTGCTGGCGGAATAGTTGCGAGGCTGCTGGGCTCATGCCGGCTCCTGAGAAAATGGGGGGCGTTTTGTGTGGGAGCGAGCTTGCTCGCGATAGCGGTGTGTCAGTCACATTGATATTGAATGTGCCGCCGTCATCGCGAGCAGGCTCGCTCCCACATGGACCTGCGCCCCTGAAAGTAAATATCAGGCCAGGGCGGGCAGGGGACCCAGCTTGCCTTTGTGGTAGATCATCGGCGTCACCGGTTGCTCGGGCAGAATCAGGTTCTTCACCGCACCAACGATGATGGCGTGATCACCGCCGTCGTATTCGCGCCACAGTTCGCACTCGATGATCGCCGTGGCGTTGTCCAGCAGCGGGTTGCCCAGCTCACTGAGGTGCCAGGCGATGCCTTTGGCCTTGTCTTTGCCTTTTCCGGCAAACGCATAGGCTTCGGCAGTCTGGTCGGCCGACAGCAAGTGAATCGCGAACTGCTTGCTGTCGCGCAGGATCGGGTAAGTGTCGGAGGCATAGTTGGGGCAGAACAGCACCAGCGCCGGATCAATCGACAGCGCACTGAAAGCGCTGGCGGTGATGCCGACGATGCCGCCGTCCGGGTCCAGGGTGGTGACCACTGTGACCCCGGAAGGGAACGAGCTCATGACGTCTTTGTAAATGCCGGGTTCGATCATGTCGGCGGTCTCCTAGCGCATCACGAAGGGATCAGGCATCGGTGCCTGAGAGAGGTTGATCCACACCGTTTTCAGCTCGGTGTAGGCCAGCACCGAATCGATGCCGCTTTCGCGTCCATAGCCGCTGTTCTTGAAGCCGCCGATCGGCGCCATGGCCGATACGGCACGGTAGGTGTTGACCCAGATAATCCCCGAACGCACGTCCCGGGCCAGGCGATGGGCACGACCCAGGTCGCGGGTCCAGATGCCGGCGGCGAGGCCGAACTGCGAGTCGTTGGCAATCGCCAGGGCTTCGGCTTCATCCTTGAAACGAATGACCGAAGCTACCGGACCGAAAACTTCTTCCTGCATGATCTTCATCGAGTTGCGGTCGCACTCGAACAAGGTCGGTTCGTAGAACCAGCCGTCACCCAGATTCTCTGGACGCTTGCCGCCCAGTCGCAAGCGAGCGCCTTCGGCGATGGCATCGGCTACCAGGCCTTCGACCACAGCCAGTTGTTGCACGGTGGCCATCGGGCCCATTTCACTCGCGTCATCCTGCGGGTTGCCGATGCGGATACGCTTGGCACGCTCCACCAGACGCGAGACGAACTCATCGTAGATTTCGTCCTGCACCAACAGCCGCGAGCCGGAGACGCAGCTCTGACCGGAGGCCGCGTAGATCCCGGCAATCGCACCGTTGATCGCGCTGTCGAGGTCGGCGTCGGCAAAAATGATGTTCGGCGATTTGCCGCCCAGCTCCAGCGACAGCTTGGCGAAGTTCTCGGCGCTGCTGCGCACCACATGCCGCGCCGTTGCGGCACCGCCGGTGAAGGCAATCTTGCGTACCAGTGGATGACGGGTCAGGGCCGCGCCGGTGCTGGGGCCGTAGCCAGTGACAACGTTGACTACGCCCGGAGGAATGCCGGCTTCCAGTGCCAGACGCGCCAACTCAAGAATGGTTGCGGAAGCATGTTCCGACGGTTTGATCACGATGGTGTTGCCTGCCGCCAGGGCCGGGGCCAGCTTGATCGCCGTCAGGTACAGCGGGCTGTTCCAGGGGATGATCGCCGCGACCACGCCCATGGCTTCGTGCACCGTGTAGGCAAACAGGTCCGGTTTGTCGAGGGGCAGGGTGCCGCCTTCGAGCTTGTCGGCCAGGCCTGCGGTGTAGTGGAAGAACTCCGGCAAATAGCCAACCTGGCCACGGGTTTCGCGAATCAGCTTGCCGTTGTCGCGGCTTTCCAGCTGCGCCAGTTGTTCCTTGTTTTCGGCGATCAGGTCGCCAAGCCGACGCAGCAATTTACCGCGAGCGGTGGCGCTGAGGCCGCGCCAGGCCGGGCTATCGAAAGCAGTCTGCGCCGCCTGTACGGCGCGCTCGACGTCGGCTTCGTCGGCATCGGGCAGCTCAGCCCAGGCCTGGGCCAGGGCCGGGTTCAGGCTTTCAAAGGTTTTACCGGACAGGGCATCGACCCATTCACCGCCGATGCACATCTGGAAGCGTGCGAGTGTCATGCAACGATCCCCTTTATTGGGTTTTGTCGGGTGTGCGCGGTGTCGAGAAACTCCAGCAACAGCTGGTTGACCAGGCGCGGCGATTCTACGGGCATCATATGCCGTTGCTCGGCGAGTACGGCCACGGTCGCGCCGGGAATTCGCTCGGCCAATTGCCGGGCCATTTCCGGTGTCGAGCCAGGGTCCAGTTCACCGGTGGCGATCAGTGTCGGCACCTGAATATTGGCCAGATCCTCGGCGCGGTACATGTCCTGGGTGGCGAACAGCTCATAAGTGGTCAGGTAACCCTGCGGGTCGTTATCTGCCAAGGTCTGGCGCAGGGCGGCAATCTGCGCCGGATTAGCCGCCTGGTATTCGCGGCTGAACCAGCGCGACAGTGCAGCTTCGGCATTGGCATCCGGTCCGTGCTCGGCAGCCTGGGCGGTGCGGGCAATCACCCCGGCGCGCTGTTCGGGGCTGCGATTGAACACGCTGTTGAGCACCACCAGGCCTTGCAGGCGTTGCGGGTAATGCAAGGCAAAAGCCCTCGCCACCAGCCCGCCCATGGAAAAACCGATGACCGTCGCCTGCGGCAATTGCAGATGGTCGAGCAGTTCCAGCAACTGATCGGCATAGCCGAGCAGGGGCGTACCGCTTTCCGGGCGCGGGCTGGCGCCGTGACCGAGCATGTCGTAGGTAATCACACGGTATTTAGTGGACAGGCCAACGACCTGGCCGCCCCACATTTCTTTGTTCAGGCCCACGCCGTGGATCAAGACCACGGGCTGGCCTTGGCCGGTCGCCAGGTAACTGGTGCCAGCCGGGGTGCTTTCAGCGGTGAGCCGAATCATGGAGCGCTCCTGCATGCCTTTTTGTTGTAGTGGCTCTCACCGGAATTACTGGGCCTTCTCGGCAGCCAGTTCTTCCAGATCGATGTAACGGTTGCCGATGCGTGGGTGCAGACGGCCGCCATCGGCACCCCCCAGGACCACGACGATTTCATCGGCGCGTGGTGCGTCTTCGATCTGCATTTCCAGGGTGATGTAGTGCGAGCGCAGCCCTTCGTCGTCCTTGTGCATCATCGGAATCTGGATCGAGGTGCCCGGACCGCCGCGTTTGTTGGTAAAGCTCAGGTAGCTCTTGGCTTTAACTGCTTCGCGGTAATGGTTGCCGAAGCGCAGGGTGTGGATGACGGCAGAGGCGTGCTCGATTTCGCCGTCGGCACCCACTACAGCCGCCTTGCCATAGGCTTCGATTTTTTCGGCACCGCCGATAATGCCCACCAGGCGTTCGACCATCAGTGCGCCGAGGTCCGAGCAATTGGCGCGAATTTCCGGCTTCAGGTCTTCGACAAAGCCGCGGCCCAGCCAGGGGTTTTTCATCACCACGGCCAGACCGACCATGGTCACCGGCTTGTCGGTGGCCTTGCCGCCTTCAATAAAGGTTTCTTCGACGTAGCTGACGATCTTGCGGATTTCGAAACTCATGAGCTGCTCCGTATGCGGGTTGAGAGGTGTCTGTGCGTATGATGGTATACCATAATATTGGTAGCGCAAGAGGCTGAAATGAGTTTCCGGCCAGAAGGCGATGAAAAGAGCGAAGGGCATCGGAGGCGGGTCTTGCGCTGTGTCGCAGGTACGGTGGAGATCGCTTGGAGACAAGGTTGATCTGTCGGATTGGATTGGAGGCTGCATCTGCCTGACAACGGGGGAGCTCGACGGCACTTGAACGCTCATTCAACTGAATACCGTCGTGCATCACTAGCGGGCACTTTAGTTCCATGCGCAGTCATGGAGTGCGTTTGTGTGCGCATTAATGGTGCAAGGATGCAATTCGATATACGGGTCTGAAGGATTGGTATTACAACGCTCATAAAAAAGAGTGAGTAAAAATTTCCCGTTTACAGGGCAATAAAGTCAACGTGTTTACCCAATGCACCGATTTTGTCCGCGCCAGAGTTGTGCAAACGGTAAGTTCAATAAACGTTTCAACTTGTTACGAGAAAAACACCGTAAAAATGAAAGAAAATGTCGCCTTGATATCATTGTTGAAGGCTTTTTCGATTTTTAACAGCCCTGGCGTTGCGTGGGCACAGCCCTTGCAAAAGCACTTTCAAACCATCGTAAGTGTGGTTTTTGCGTGAAAAGAAACTGGGGGCGTTACAAGTAGGAGCGCCAGTAAGCTAATCCGGAAACGGTCAGATCTCTGACGCCAGAATGCGTCAAGACGCTGTCGGAATCGTGAGCTTCCAGCTTCATAAAGGGACAGGAAGTTCACGATGCACACTGAGGTGCTTTACAGAAACAGTACTCACTAAAACAACGTAAGGCTTCATCTATTGAAATGACAAAGTTATAAAAAAATGCCGGCTGTATTGCGGCAAGGAGTGGGGTATGTCCCGAGCTTTTTTTAATGAAATGTATGATGCGAGTGGTGGCTGCCGCCCACATTACCAGGAGTTTTCGCGCTGGTTGGCGGACACGCCCCTGGAGCTGCTGGATCAGCGTCGTCGTGAAGCCGACCTGCTGTTCCATCGAGCCGGCATCACCTTCACGTTATATGGGGACGAGCAGGGCACCGAGCGGTTGATTCCGTTCGACATCATTCCACGCAGCATCAAGGCCAGCGAATGGCAGATGGTCGAGCGTGGCTGTATTCAGCGGGTCCAGGCCTTGAACATGTTCCTGGCCGATATCTATCACGGGCAACGGATTCTCAAGGAGGGCATTATTCCGGCCGAACAGGTGTTGGCCAACGAGGGTTATCAGGTCGCCATGCAGGGCCTGAATCTACACCGCGGCATCTATGCCCACATCTCCGGGGTCGACCTGGTGCGCGATGGCGACGGCAGTTACTACGTACTCGAAGACAATCTGCGCACGCCCAGCGGCGTCAGCTACATGCTCGAAGACCGCAAGATGATGATGCGCCTGTTTCCCGAGCTCTTCGCCGCCCAGCGTGTGGCGCCCATCGACCACTACCCGAACCTGCTGCTGGACACCCTGAAAAGCTCCAGCCCCCTGGACAACCCGACGACCGTGGTACTGACCCCGGGCCGCTTCAACAGCGCTTACTTCGAACACGCATTCCTGGCCCGTGAAATGGGCGTGGAACTGGTTGAAGGCGCCGATCTGTTCGTCCGCGACGATCATGTCTACATGCGCACCACCGCCGGCCCGAAACAGGTGGATGTGATTTATCGGCGCCTCGACGATGCGTTTCTCGACCCGCTGTCTTTCAATCCGGACTCCATGCTGGGCGTGCCCGGGCTGGTGACGGTTTATCGCGCAGGGAACGTGATCCTCGCCAATGCGATCGGAACGGGTGTGGCGGACGACAAGTCGATCTACCCCTATGTAGGCGACATGATTCGCTTCTACCTCGACGAGGAGCCAATCCTCAAGAACGTACCGACCTGGCAATGCCGTAAACCAGAAGAGCTGTCCTACGTGCTGGCCAATCTTCCCGAACTGGTGGTCAAGGAAACCCAGGGTTCCGGTGGCTACGGGATGCTGGTCGGCCCGGCGGCCACGGCGGCGGAAATCGAGGACTTCCGCGCGCGTCTCAAGGCACGCCCCGAAGCTTATATCGCCCAGCCGACGCTGTGCCTGTCCACGTGCCCGACCTTTGTCGAAAGCGGCATCGCCCCACGTCACATCGACCTGCGCCCGTTTGTGCTGTCGGGCCGTGAAACCCGCCTGGTTCCCGGCGGCCTGACCCGCGTGGCATTGCGCGAAGGCTCGCTGGTGGTGAATTCGTCCCAGGGCGGTGGCACCAAAGACACTTGGGTCGTGGAGGACTAAGACATGCTTTCAAGAACCGCTTCGGACCTCTACTGGATGTCCCGTTATCTGGAGCGCGCCGAAAACCTGGCGCGCATGCTCGAAGTCAGTTACTCACTGTCGCTGATGCCCCAGGCCGGGCGCACCGATGGCCATGCCGAGCTGTCGATGTCGCTGTTGGCCGCCGGCACGCTGGACGACTACAACCAGCGCTACGGCGAACTCAACACCGAACGCATGCTGCATTTTTTCGCGCTGGATGAAACCAACCCCGGCAGTATCTATTGCTGCCTGCAGGCGGCGCGGGCCAATGCCCACGCGGTGCGTGGACGGATCACCGCCGACATGTGGGAGAACATCAACGCCACGTGGCTGGAGATGCGCAACATCGCCCGCAATGGCCTGGGGCGTTATGGCATCAGCCATTTCTGCGAATGGGTCAAGGAGCGCTCGCACCTGTTCCGCGGGGCAACCTCCGGCACCATCATGCGCAACGATGCCTACTGCTTCATTCGACTGGGCACCTTTCTCGAACGCGCCGACAACACCCTGCGCCTGCTGGATGCGCGCTACGAAATGTACGGCGAGGAGTCGGAGGAGGTGAGCGACAACTCGGCCCGCGGCTACTACCAATGGAGCGCCTTGTTGCGTGCCTTGTCGTCCTTCGAGGCGTTCAACGAGATCTACCGCAATGCGCCGAACGCCGAGCAGGTCTCCGAGATGCTGTTGTTGCGCGCCGCCGTTCCGCGTTCGTTGCACGCCTGCATCGAGGAACTGGACCAGATCCTCGCCAGCCTGCCGGGCAGTAACGGGCGGGCAGCCCAGCGCTTGGCCGCCGAATTGAATGCGCGGCTGCGCTACACCGGGATCGACGAGATTCTCGGCTTCGGTCTGCACCTCTGGCTGACTGATTTCATCTCCCAGGTTCGCCATCTCGGCCAGACCGTCCACGAATCCTATCTGGAGGTCGTATGAAACTGTCCATACGCCACGACACCACCTACAGCTACACCGACGAAGTCTGCACCAGCATCCAGTTCCTGCGTTTGACGCCCAAGAACACCGAGCGCCAGCACATTCTGGAATGGCACCTGGAACTGCCGCGCCTGGTACGCAGCCAGCTCGATCCTTACGGCAACATCCTGCACGTATTGACGATGGATGAGCCCCACGGCGCCCTCGTGCTGACCGCCTATGGTCAGGTGGAAATCGACCAGATGCTGGAGGTGGAGCACGACAGTCAGTCGCCGTTGCCGTTCTTGCGCACCAGCCATCTGACCAAGGCTGACGACGCCCTCAATGCCTTTGCCATACAGCGGTGCGGCACGCGGCGTGATCGCGGGGCGTTGATTGACTTGATGCATGGCCTCGCCGAACACATGGTCTACAGCCCGGGCGCTACCGCGGTGGACACCACCGCAGCCGAAGCCTTTGCCGCCGGCGTCGGGGTCTGCCAGGACCATACCCATGCTTTCCTGGCCTGCGCTCGCAGCCTGGGCATTCCTGCGCGCTACGTCTCCGGTTATCTGTGCACAGAAGATGAAAGCCATCTGGCCAGTCATGCCTGGGCCGAAGCCTGGCTCGACGATGGTTGGTACAGCTTCGACGTCACCAACAGGTTGGCGCTGCCCGAGCGTCATCTGAAACTGGCGGTGGGCCTCGAGTACCTCGACGCTTGCCCGGTGCGCGGCATGCGTCGCGGGGGAGGGGCCGAGCACATGCTCGCGCGGGTCCAGGTGTCGTCCCAGGTGCAGGTTCAGCACCCGTAAAACTCACTCGCACCGTCACCATAACCGGCTATACCGTCTCCATGACGGTATGGCCGCTCATCATTCAGATCTTCGGTCAGCCAGCCGAGCCACCCCCGCACCTGCACCTTTCGCACGGACTCGCATATCGCTGTTTTTTGAGGGGCAGGTTAGTGGTGCGGGTTCTGTATCCTCGCCTTACTTCCTGATCCGGGTAACGGTCTCCAAACGACCGTTGTGCCAGAGCAATCAGCCGGCCGGCTCGGCCGTACAACTCATTTCCGTGGAGCCAGGCTTTTGGAAAAGGACCACGTTGTCGTTTTGCCAGAAGCTGTAATTCCCCTGTAAATCCTTGCCCGTGTATTGGGTTCCCGAATCACTCGGTACCTGGCTCAGGGTGATCGAAGTATTCGCCCATTTCAGGTACACGACACCAGGTTGCGTGCTGAAGAAGGTGGCGGTAATCAGCGCGTCAAACCCCGTACAACGAAAAGCCAGGGGACCTTCGGTGAGCCGGTCTGGATCCTTGGTTCTCACAATTTCCGAGCCTTGGCGTAGCTGGTGCGCGCGCGCGGCATAACTGCGGATCGTGCACGCCTTGGGCGCAGGCGCGGAGGCACACTGATTACGGGTCTCAATCCAGAACTGCTGGTCGATCATGACTTTGTCTGGAGGCGGTACTGAATGTTCATCCGTGAGCGCCAGGCGATAAAGACGCGTCAGTTCGATATCCATCTGTGCCAGTTGCGGATCGCGACAGATAAGCTTTTCGATGGATGCCCTTGCCTGGGCGCAGTCGAAACTGGTCTTGAAGATTGGCGAAGGAGGGGCCGCGTTCACACAGGTGCTTGTCGCCGCGCAGACGCTGGCAGCGAGCAGACAGGTGAAAAGGGCGGTGACCGTTTTCATGTTGGTTTCACCCGGATCATGACGTGATGCCACGGATTGCCGTGGGACCTGTCGATCCGTTGAACAGTTGCAGTGGGTGTATCGCAGTGTAAGGCAGTGCTCAAAACTTGCCACACCGCCCGGATGCACTTTTATAAAGCGTTATGCATAACCATCTGCACCAGTGGGAGACAGCGCAATGAACTTTCGACTCCATCCGCTCAAGCGTCTTGAGCTGTGACTCGTGCCAAAGCGCTTTCTTGAAAGTCTGCCGATCCCGCCGAAACTCGTTTGGATCGCAGTCGCCGCGACAATCTGCTACCACTCAGGAGCCTGGGTTCGTGCATAGGATGACCTTTCCTGCTGCCGACTGGCACAAAGGCTGCAAGGCTCGTATCAGGTTCATCTGGAACGGATTCCTGTGGACAGCCCCCCTCGGTCAACGATGATCGATTGGCCGAACAGGTCATGGGCAACGTCGGTGCATCAGGTATGGACGTCTGGTTTTAACACCGCACAAGAACAGGCAAAGGCGCCTGGAACCGAAAGGTTTCAGGCGTTTTTTTTTGCTTTTTTAACCATGATTGACGTCGGAGGTCCGTATGAAAACAGCCGCACAATTGCTCAAGCTGAAGGTCGTGCAGAACCAGCAAGTACATAGCATCGCGCCAGACCAGATGGTCCTTGAAGCGCTGAAGCTGATGGCCGAAAAGAATGTCGGTGCTCTACCCGTCATAGAGGAGGGGCAGGTGGTCGGCGTTATCAGCGAACGCGACTATGCGCGCAAGGTTGTTCTACAGGGGCGCTCTTCGGTCGGTACGCCGGTCAGGGCCATCATGAGTGCGCCCGTCGTGACGGCAGACAGTCAGCAGAGCATCGAGCGCTGCATGGAGGTCATGACCGACAGTCATTTGCGCCATTTACCGGTGCTGGAGGGCGATCAACTGATTGGCCTGTTGTCGATTGGGGATCTGGTCAAAGAAGCCATCGCCGAGCAGGCCGACCTGATACGGCAACTGGAACACTACATTCGCGGACATTAAAGCGACCATGGGTGAGCTGGATTCAAGGCTTATTGGTACATGAAGTTTTCAAATGTGCTGCCCGTCGGGCAGGTACTAATCAGGGAGCATTTGATTTGGCCAAGTTAAGTACGGCTCAACGTATCGTCATCGGCTTTGCGATCGCGCCGTTGGTACTGACAGGCCTGGCGTTCTATGCGTTGCACGACCTGGCAACGCTCAAGGAACAGGCAATGGTGATCGTCAAACAGGACTGGCCGAAAATCGATCCGATCATGGTCATTGCCACAGGTGTTCGGGACAACGCCAGGAACACCCGGGATTTGCTGATCGACAAAGACAATCAGCAAGCGCAACAGGCCATCGATGCCACCAAAAAGCGCATCAGCCAGGCACTTGAAACGCTCGAGCCGTTGTTCGATCTGCCGGAAGGCAAGGCTGCCTATGTAGCCCTGAAAAAGAATCGCGAGGCTTACGTCGCCGCGTTCACCCAGGCGCAAGCGTTGATCAGGCAAGGCGCCTTTGATGCCGCGATGGCGCAGTTGAAACAGCAAGTCATCCCCGCCGAACAGCTGGTTTATAAAAGCCTGGACGTCCTGATGGCGCTGCAAGGGCAGATCTTCGCCGATCGTGAAAGGTCGGCGCAGGCCCTGTACAGCGATGCGCGGCTGAACATGCTGGGGTTGCTGGTTTTCTGCCTGGCCTCGGTCATCGCCGCGGCGGTCATCGTGACGCGTAGTGTCACCCGGCCCTTGGGTGGAGAGCCTGATGTTGCTGCGCAGGTATTGAGTCAAATGGCGCAGGGCGATCTGACGATTCAAGTGCCGGTGAATGCCAATGCCGACGGTAGCGTGATGATGAACATGCACCAGATGCAGCAAAGCCTGAATGCGATGGTTAAACACATCGCGGCGTCGGTCGATCAGGTGGCCAGTTCGTCCGAAGAGCTGAGTGCAGTCAGCAGCCAGACCCGTGACAGTCTGCAGTTGCAGAGCCTGGAGATCGAGCAGGCTGCGGCGGCGATCAATCAAATGACGGCGGCCGTCGACGAGGTCGCACGCAATGCCGTCAGCACCAGCGAGGCGTCCCGGGTGTCGGAGCAAACCGCACAGCGCGGCCGTGAACATGTTCAGGAAACGGTGGCCTCGATAGGCACGCTGGCGGATGGCATGACGGATACCTCGCAGCGTATCCAGCAATTGGCCGGGCGCGTACAAGACATCAGCACGGTGCTGGACGTGATTCGCAGCATTGCCGAGCAAACCAATCTGCTGGCTCTCAACGCGGCAATTGAAGCAGCCCGTGCCGGTGATGCCGGACGGGGTTTTGCGGTAGTCGCCGACGAGGTGCGGGCACTGGCCCATCGCACTCAGGTGTCGACCCAGGAAATCGAGCAGATGATTGGCAACATTCGGCTCGATACCGGGCACGCGGTGACCGCCATGCAAAGCAGCGGTTACCTGGTGCAGACGACCCTGGAAGTCGCGCAACGCTCAGGCGAGGCACTGGAAGCGATTACCCGGTCAATCTCGCAGATCAATGAACGCAACATGATGATCGCCAGCGCCACGGAGGAGCAGGCATTGGTCGCTCGTGAGGTGGATCGCAATCTGGTGAGCATTCGTAACGTGTCCGGGCAGGTCTTGCTGGGTGCCCAGCATACCCATGCCGCTGGTCTGGAATTGGCGCAGATGGCAGGCGCACTGCACCAGACGGTGGCGCGGTTCAAAATCTAGATAGCCACGGGGCTGGCCACCAGTATCGTTTGCGAGGCCGAGTAGCGAATCTGCGTTAAAGGAACGGATCACTAACGAAAAATGGGAGCTGCTCCGTGTGGGAGCGAGCCTGCTCGCGATGACGGCTGAACATTCAACATTGCAGCTGACTGTCAGACCGCTATCGCGAGCAGGCTCGCTCCCACAAAAAGCCTGCTCCCACATCACATCTGATAACCCGCTGTCAGCGGGTCAACAGCACTTCGGCCCACCCTTGCCACCGTAACGGGCCTCCTGGCGTTCCCGAAAGAACACCTCGTAGCTCATCACCGGTTTGTCCGGGTGTTGGGTTTGCATATGCTCGACATAGGTGTCGTAGTCGGGCATGCCGACCATCAGGCGCGCAGCCTGACCGAGGTATTTACCGAGGCGACTCAAGTCATTGAACATGCTTGCAACCCTCGATTACGCTTCTGGAATAGCCTGGAATGGCGATTCTTTATCCGTGCGCTCTTTGCTGCTCCAGGCGGAAATACCGACCTTGATCGCATAGAACAGGATGCTGAAGACCACGAACAGGAACAGCGCCGTCAGCGTTGCGTTGGTGTAGGCGTTGTAGATCACGTGCTGCATCTGCGTGATGTCCTTGGCCGGCGCGAGGATCTGACCGTTGGCCAGGGCATCGCTGTATTTTTTGGCCAGCGACAGGAAGCCGATCGCAGGGTTAGCGTCGAACAGCTTGATGAAGCCTGCGGTGGTGGTGCAGATCAGCAGCCAGGCGGCGGGCAGCAAGGTCACCCAGATGTAGCGCTGGCGTTTCATTTTGATCAGCACCACCGTGCCGAGCATCAGCGCGATGCCGGCCAGCATCTGGTTGGAGATACCGAACAGCGGCCACAAGGTGTTGATGCCACCCAGCGGGTCGATCACGCCTTGGTACAGCAGATAACCCCACATTGCCACGCACCCGGCGGTCGCGATCAGGTTGGCAGTCCAGGATTCCGTGCGTTTAAGCGCCGGAACGAAGGAGCCGAGCAAATCCTGCAGCATGAAACGCCCGGCACGCGTACCGGCGTCGACCGCCGTCAGGATGAACAGCGCTTCGAACAGGATCGCGAAGTGGTACCAGAACGCCATGGTGTTTTCACCCGGCAGAACGCTGTGCAGGATCTGCGCGATACCGACCGCCAGGGTCGGCGCACCGCCGGCACGGGCCAGGACGGTGGTTTCACCGATGTCCCTCGCCACTGCTTGCAGGGCTTCCGGGGTAATCATAAAGCCCCAGCTGCTGACGGTCTGAGCCACCTGTACCACGTCACCGCCGACGATTGCCGCCGGGCTGTTCATGGCGAAGTAGACGCCCGGTTCGATCACCGAAGCCGCCACCATCGCCATGATCGCCACGAAGGACTCCATCAGCATGCCGCCGTAACCGATGTAACGGGCATGACCTTCACTGGCCAACAGTTTCGGGGTAGTCCCGGAAGCGATCAGCGCATGGAAACCCGAGACCGCGCCGCAGGCAATGGTGATGAACAGGAACGGAAACAACCCGCCTTTCCAGACCGGCCCGGTGCCGTCGATAAACTGGGTCAGCGCCGGCATTTTAAGCTCGGGCATGGTGATCAGGATGCCGATTGCCAAGGCCATGATGGTGCCGATCTTGAGGAAGGTCGACAGGTAGTCACGCGGTGCCAGGATCAGCCAGACCGGCAATACTGCCGCAACGAAACCGTAGCCGATCAGCATCCAGGTGATCTGGATCCCGGTAAAGGAGAAGACCTTGGCCCAGACCGGATCAGCGGCAATCTGCCCGCCCAGCCAGATCGAGCCGAGCAACAGCAGCACGCCGACAACGGAAATCTCACCGATGCGGCCCGGACGGATGTAGCGCATGTACACGCCCATGAACATCGCGATCGGGATAGTCGCCATCACCGTGAACATGCCCCACGGGCTATCAGCCAGGGCCTTGACCACGATCAGCGCCAACACCGCGAGGATGATGATCATGATCAGGAAGCAGCCGAACAGCGCGATGGTCCCGGGAATCTGCCCCATTTCTTCACGGACCATATCGCCCAGGGAACGGCCGTTGCGGCGGGTGGACATGAACAGGACCATGAAGTCCTGAACGGCACCGGCCAGCACCACGCCGGCGATCAGCCAGAGCGTGCCGGGCAGATAACCCATTTGCGCCGCCAGTACCGGGCCGACCAATGGCCCGGCGCCCGCGATGGCCGCGAAGTGGTGACCGAAAAGAATGTGTTTGTTGGTGGGTACGTAGTCCAGACCGTCGTTGTTGATGACGGCGGGGGTGGCTCGACCGGGATCGAGCTGCATCACCTTATTGGCGATAAACAGGCTGTAATAGCGGTATGCGACAAGATAGATAGCGACTGCTGCGACTACGATCCAGAGGGCGTTGATGGCTTCGCCGCGGCGCAGGGCCACGACACTCAGCGCAAAAGCTCCCAGGACAGCCACGGCAAACCAGGCGAGGTGTTTAGCCAGACGGGTCATTGCGTGTCTCCTGCCGACAGCCAGTGGACTGCGGCGGTAATTTTTATAATTGTGTCCGCTATGCGGAGCTGGCCCAATATCCACGCATGCTGTCAATAAATGTATCCGCACGACTACGTACGTACCGCCTGCGTAGTTCTACGTAGACGACGCTGATCTCCTTGTGGGAGCGAGCCTGCTCGCGAAGGCGGTATATCAGACGACATCGATGTTGAATGACAGATTGCATTCGCGAGCAGGCTCGCTCCCACAGGGGCTGCATTTCAACTGAGCAACAGGTCATTCCGTCCAGCGCCGCTACTGGACGCGCGTATCTTTGGCATATGATGCCGGGCCTTCGCTTTCCCTCGGTCCGGTCAGGAGCAGAGATGCAGCTCAAACATAAAATCGTCGCGCTCGGGATTCTGCCGCTGGTGTTGGCGATTGCTGTCATCTGCGCGCTGGTGATTTCCCTGAACCGCCAACTGGGTGATCAACAGACGCAACTGATCGAAGACAGCATTCTGGCCAGCAAGCGTGCAGAACTGAAAAACTACGTCGAAATGGCGCAAAGCCTGATCGCGCCGCTGTACGACAACGGCAAGGGTGACGAGCACGCACAGCAACAAGTGCTGGAAGAACTGCGTAAGCTCAGCTTTGGTATCAATGGCTACTTCTTCGTCTACGACCGCCAGGGTCGTAGCCTGATGCACTCGCGGCAGTCGGAACTGGTGGGTAAATACCTGTGGGACATGAAGGACCCGCACGGTCTGCCGGTGATCCAGGCGTTACTGAAAAGCGCGGAGTCAGGGGAGGGCTTTCAACGCTATGCCTGGAACAAACCCTCTTCCGGTCAAGTGACCGACAAGCTCGCCTATGTCGTGATGCTGGATCGTTGGGGCTGGATGCTCGGTACCGGCATCTACCTTGAGGACGTTGAGCGCGCAACACAGCAGGCGCGTGACGAGGTGGCTCAGGGCATCCGCAAAACGATGCTCGCAATTGCCGTAGTAGCCCTCGTGGCAGTGCTTTTCGTCTTCGCCAGCGGCATGACGCTGAACGTCAGCGAACATCGTCTGGCCGACAAAAAACTTCAACGGTTGACCCAGCGTATCGTCAGTTTGCAAGAGGAGGAGCGATCACGGATTTCCCGTGAACTGCACGACGGTATCAGCCAGGTACTGGTGTCCATCAAGTTTCAGTTCGAACTGGCCAGCCATGTGCTGGAGAGTGGACAGGACACGGGATTGAGCATTTTAAGAGAGGCCACGGAGCGCCTCGGAGACGCGATTGGCGAGGTTCGCAGCCTCTCTCACAACCTGCGCTCGTCGCTGCTCGACACACTGGGTCTGTCGGCGGCGATCGGTCAACTCGCCGCAGAGTTCGAGCAACGCAGCGGACTGGTGGTGACCTACAACAACAATGAGTTCGAGTGTCATCTGGTCGATGGGGCAGCGGTCTCGTTGTTTCGCATTGTGCAAGAAGGCCTGACCAACATCGAACGACATGCCCAGGCCCAAAACGTATCCGTTACCCTGCACGGGTCCGAAGAGTCCATACGGCTGACGGTGGTCGATGACGGTGTCGGTTTCAACGTCGCTCAAGTCGAACGCCGCCACTCCGGTATAGGGCTGCGGAACATCCGTGAACGAGTCGAGCATTTTGGTGGACGATTCGAACTTGCATCGACGCCGGGAAGAAGTGTCCTGGACGTTCTGCTGCCAATGAAAATGCCCGGTCCGAAACACTGACTCAACCAATAACAACAAGAGTGAATGCCCCTGATGAACCTGTCCTACCCAATCCGCGTCGCCCTGGTCGACGATCATTCCCTGGTCCGTGACGGGATCAAGGCTCTGCTGGCGGTCATGTCCCCCCTGGAAGTGGTGGGAGAAGCCGAGAGTGGCGCCGAAGCGATTGAGATGGTGAGGCTCTGTCAGCCGGACCTGTTACTGGTCGACATCAGTCTGAAGGACATGAATGGACTTGAGCTGACCCGAGTGTTGAGCAAGCAATATCCGTTGCTCAAGATTCTGGTACTCAGCATGTACGACAACTATGAGTATGTGAGTGAGTCTGTGCGTTCTGGTGCCAGCGGCTATGTGCTGAAGAACGCACCTTCACGGGAAATCATTGCGGCCATTGAAGCGATTGCCAGCGGCGGAACGTTTTACAGTGCAGAGATCGCGCAGAGGCTCATCGCCGACAAGAATACCGAGAACGAGCTGACGCCGCGCGAGAGCCAGGTGCTGTGCAAGATGGCTCTGGGAATGAACAACAAGGAAATGGCCCGCGAGCTGGACATCAGCGTTCGGACGGTGGAAACCCATCGATTGAGCATCCGTCGCAAACTCAATATCGACAAGCCCGCGGCCTTGGTCAAGTACGCGATGGACCACGGGATTATTTCGCATTAAGGCTTGGCTACAGGCGCCGCCGGGGTTTGACCTGCCGATGGGGTTGAGGCGGCCTGCACATCGGCATCGCTCGCATTAGCACTGCCGTAGGTCACCGCAAGGTACGCGCCGATGATGCTCACATCCTGATCGCTGATCGGAGCGCCATACACGTGCTGCATCTTGCTCGCTTCCCCAGTCCACTGCGCCAGGCTCATACCGGGAGGCTGGAAGTTGATGTAGTCGGCAGAATGGCAGGTGGAGCACTTCTGTTGAGCCAATGGGTAGCCGGGCAGGGCATCGGGTTTGAACACAGCCGTTTCGGGCGGCAACGTGATCGATAGTGGCGCTGCGTTAGCCATGGTGGCTAAACAAACCTGAACTACGCAGAGCAAGGTGGTCATGCGTTTCATGCGGGGCCCCCTCAGGCGATGGTCACGTGGCTGGTTTCTACAACGTGGCGGCGGTAGCCACCGGGGTTCCAGTCGGCTCGCAGCGGCTGCGTCTCGCCCGCACGGTTACTGGCTCGCACCATCAACTGTGTGGCGCCCTTGCTGGTAAAGGTGATCGGCAGCGTCCACTCGCGGAAGGAGAAACGGCCAAGGTCCTGACCAAGCTTGGCTTCGCGCCAGGTTTTCCCGCCATCGATCGACACTTCCACCTTGTTGACCCCATCGCCGCCGTCGAACGCAATGCCCTTGAGCACCACGCTTTTTTTCAGCGGCAACACATCGCCGTGTTTGACGCTGGTGATGAAGCTGCGTACCGGCAGCTTGGAAATCGGCCGCGTTTGCGCCGCAGTGGTGCCGGGGGCGACACAGAAACAATCGTTGTCTGGAACCCGGTAACCTTTTGCCATGAAGAAACCGTCATAGGTGTGATCAACGACTTCGATCTCACTCAGGTGTTTGACCCAGTACGTACCGAAATAACCTGGCACCACCAGACGTATCGGGTAACCGTTGAGGAATGGCAGGTCGATTCCGTTCATCGACCAGGCGATCATGGGCTCGCCGTCCATGGCATGGCTGATGTCCAGGGCTTTGATGTACTCCGGCGTGCTCGGCAGCACTGGCTTGTCGAGCCCACGGAATGTCACTTGCCTGGCGTCGGCTTTCACCCCGGCCTTTTCCAATACCGCCTTGAGCGGTATTCCCACCCAGCGGGCATTACCCATTGAACCATTGCCCAGTTGAGCGCCGAACACGCGCGGCATCGAGAAGCCGCGGCTGTTACCCGAACATTGATTGACGGCCACCACTTCTACCGGTTCGGCCAAAGCCTTGAGTTCTGCAAGGGAAAGCGACAGCGGTGTGTTGACCGAGCCCTTGATCGTCAGGCGGTAACTTTCCGGATCGATGCTGGTAGGGATATTGGCCAGATGGTAACGCACAAAAAACGCGTCATTCGGCGTGATGGGCCCTTCGTTGAAGACGGGGAATGGCGTCTCAAGGTGCGGCGGGCGGGTGGTCACCAGGGTCAACGGACGTTTTTGCGGGTATTGCACCAGCGGCCGTGGCTCGGCAGCAAAGGTCACTTCTTCCGGTGTTTCGTCGTCTGCCTTGGCAAGGTTGGCCAATGGCGACGCTGCCAAAGCCAGGGCGAAGGCATCGCGTAGAACGCGCCGGCGGCTCGGGTTGCTGTTATCAACAAGACTGAACTTCATGCTGTTCTCTCTTTGTTTTTTACTGAGATGTATCTGACAGCGTCCCCCACATACACCAATGGGGGAGGAGGGGTATCCGATGTAATGCGCAAGTGGGTTTTCAATTAACTGACCGACTTCGATTAGCAAGCCAGTATCGTCACGCGCAAAGCGACTGCTTTTCATTGAGCGTCAGTGACTTGGCATTTGATGACAGACGATACCGACATGTGAGGTATAGCCTGCCCAAGCTCAACACAACTGTAGCTCATAGGCTTCCCACCATTCGTTCAGTCGATAGTTATCATCACGGAATGCAAGTTCTGTTTTTCCGGCAAAGGAGGAGGATGGCGCTATACCGAAGCCGCTTCTGAAGGAACTGCGCGATGAGAATCTCTACCTTGCTGGCACTTGTCGCCGTTTTGACCGGCAGTGTAGCCGCCACAGCAACGACCTACGCGGCGGAACAGTCCTGCCATTTTTTACCCGTGGTCGACAGCACCATCGGCCTGCAGCACGCTCAGTCGGTGGGTGTGCTCTACAGCGAAAATACCCTCAACACCCTCGAATACCTGGAGCAGTACCATTCGGTAGCGCTGAACGGCGCGAAGAACCCTGCGCTCGACTCGCGCATCAGCAGCGCGTTCGTCAGCAGCTCCGATCCGAAACTGGCGATCAACTGGCTGATGGGATCGCTACAGAAAGAGTTCGCCTCGGTGACCGTCTACGACAACCTCGACGCGCTGGTGCAAGCCCGTCCTGACGTGGTGGTGATGCTGGACACTTACAGCCGCCTGGTGTCCAAGCGCAACAACCAGGTTGAAGCGCGATTCATGGCCAAGTTCTACGACTCGAACCTGCAATACATCGGCAAGGCCGAAGGCTCGCGTGAACAACAAATGCCTTCGGTCTGGGTTCATGGCAAAGCAGCGCCAGAGATCGCCGCGCAGATCGACCGGCAAACCGAGCTGCAATTGAGCGCGCTGAAGCAGTTTGATGCGTCACTGAAGACGCTTGTGTCGTCCAGCGAAGTGGCTCAGCTCGCAAACAACTGATGCGCCAGCCCCTAAACCGCATCCGCGAAATATACGAACCGACACCTAGCGTCGGTTTTTGGGTTCAGCAGTAAACGGTGCACCTTTATCCGGATCGGACAGCATTCGGCTCGATACGAAACGCAAAATACATGCCATGCGCACCTACCAGTTCTGGTAGTTGTCAGTGCTCAAAAATATCCGAATGATGAGCCGGCCGCTCACTCGGCCGTATCAACAACCCAAACAATGCCCACCGGCGCGCCCGAAGGAAAACGGGAGCTATCGCTCGGATTATCGATGCTTCGGCGTCGAATGCATTCGCATGCCGTGGGGTAGTCGGCATGAGGCAAGGGGCACCAGCTTCGGCCGCGATACACGCAGGCCGCGACGCTCACTTCATGTCACACGTTAGGGAGACAGAGTCATGTTGGATATCGGAAGCTCGGATACCTTGAAGTACGATTTCGGCGGAAGGTCATACACGATCCAGATTTACAAGGACAATCAGGACGCCAAAAAGTATTACGTCGTTCCGCAGCCGCAATTCGCGATCGCCGCGAGCGGTCTGCCGGAATTCTCGCTGCGGCAGTTCAAGAATGGCAAAGGTGTTTCCGGACAGTGCAATTTCCAGACCGTGCTGCAAACGCCGCCGGGGGCCATCGAGGCCGTGCAGAGGAAGTTCGGCAACGACATCCGGATCGGCGGCTGGGACTGGACCCTCGGTACGACCTGGTTCAACTACCAGTATCCCGACGACAACGAGCAGATGCGCAGCTATTCGGCGGTAGCCTGGCCCTCTCTGGCGCCGACGACCGGTGACATCGGGCAGGCGAGTGCCCGCGCGTCGTTCTCGATCTCCCTGCCGGACCAGGCCGCGGTCGCTGCGTTTATCACCGCGTTCGGCAGCTCGGGTGGCGGCGGCACGTACGATGTCCAGTACCAGATGCACGTGCCGGGATCGTTGCCGGGCGTGTCGGTCACGGTTGGATTCGACTCGAGCGCCGCCTATCAGTACGAGCAGACCATCCACATCGACAAAAACGTCTGGGGTTCGGAAACCAGCCGCACCGTCGACGTCAAGCAGTACCTGAGCCAGTCGCAGGCCGGCACGATCGATTATATCTGGGGCAAGATCGACCCGATGTCGGCGCAGGGGCAGGCGATCACAAACTGGGCGCAGCAGACGTTGCAGAATGCCGTCACCCAGTCGGTCAATTCGACCATCGCGATGATGCAGACGAATAATCCGTCAGGAAACGACTACACGTTCAGCATGAGCCAGGTGAGTTCGTTCTCGTACACGAACACGCAGAACACAGTGGTCGACTGGATTGCGCAGTCGTCGACCCTGCTGCCCGCCTTCTCGAAGGATGTGTGGGACCGGGTCTACGAGGTGGTCGACTACAGCCCGCTCTCGGTCGTGTTCCAGCTTACCAACGTCGACCTGATCAGCGCCGGGGTCGCGTCGGTGCAGGTCCTGGCGCAATCGCCGTCGGGCAACGACTCCGAGACTCTGACCAAGGACACAACCAGTTGGATCTTCAAACGCCCCGCGGTCACCAATCCGGATGGTTCGCCCAACCTGCGCTATTCGTACAAATACATCGTCACCTACACGGACAAAACGTCGTATGAGTCGCCGACGATCCAGCGTGACGCCGCCGTCGAGGGACAGGCGAGCGTGACGTTCAATGCCGGCTCGCTCGCAGCGCTGGCCGTTACGTTCGAGACGTCGGGCATCCAGTTTGGCACCTCTGAGCAATCGGTGCGGCAAGTGCAAGTCGACTTCGTATTCGTCAACACCAACGTGGCCCCCGGCCAGGCGGCAGAGGCCAAGACGAAGAGCTATGTGTTCCATGCGAACGAGGAAAAGTGGCCCGTATCGTTCCTGACTGCGCTCCCCTATACGACGAACTACACCTACTCGGTGCTCTACGTCATGGGAGATGGTTCGCGCGTGACCCTCGCGCCCAGCCAGCCGATCAACGATAACTCCGTGCAGATCGGATCACCGCTGGCCCTGCAGCAGGTCACCCTGTATCCGGTATGGGCGAAGGACATGGAAAACGTCTATGTGTCCGCATACTACGTCGATCCGGACAACAGCGTGTCGGTGCAGGGCAATGTCTGGCAGGTCGAGAAGAAAGGCGATTCGATCACCCCGTGGAAATTCCTCGCGCCGAACAACAAGAACGCTTACTGCGACGTGACGGTGCAATACGTGGACGACGGCGAAATCGTCAGTTACCCGACGCCGTTGTACGTGCCGCAGCGGCAACCGATCAACGTTACGGCGAAGCAGACTCCGTTCATGGTGACCATCGATCCGTCGCTGATCCAGTGGAACCTGTATGACATGGTCAAGATCGACGTCTACCTGCTGAATGCGACCGGGCAACCGATCAAGCAACACCCGTTCCAGTTCCTCAAGGGAACGGGCAGTCAGTACTACTCGTTCATGCTCGACGGACAGGTGCCCAGCCTGACCTGGTACTACTCGGGCGCCTACTATCCGAAGGACGCATCGCCAGTCGTCATCCAGCAGACGAAGATGACGTCGGCGCTGCTCGTGCTGCCGAGGATGTGGAGCAACAAGCAGGTATTGGCCAACGAACGGCCCTACCTCGTTCCGCAAGAGCATGCGCACGCGATCGAGGCGGCCCACCTCCGTCTGCTCACGGGCATCAACCTGGCCGACGAGGAAGAGCTCGCGAGTGTGAAATAACGTGCGCCACCGCCCGGCTCGCGTCGGGCGGACTGCAATGCCGCGGGGGAAGCGACGCTGTCGCCCCCCGCATTTCCTGCACGCACCCACCGGTTCGGAGTCACCATGGCGAACATCCTCTATCGCATCGTCGGTCACGGGCTGGACGGGGATATCCCGCCGCTCAGCTTGATCGTGCTGAACCTCGTTTACCTCGACACAGATCACAATTACTGCGCGAACCACTGGTGCGCACTCACCGCTGAACATCCGGAGGACACGTGGCAGTTCGACCCCGGTCCCGCCACCGCCGGCGTCGTCCTGTATGACGGCCAGCAGTTCGGACTCACCGGCGAAGTCACACCGATTCCACTCACGGTGGCCGACGGCACGACGATCCAGGTCGGTGCCGGCATTTCCGCCACCATCGCCGTCACCGTCACACCGCTGCTGATCGACTGGGGCCGGGTCACGCGCGTCGACGCGGAGCTCGCCGGCCACCCGCTGACCTTCACCGCTGCCAGTGCCACCGCCCGCTGGCTGTCGCTGCCGGCCGCGGGCTACCCATGGACGGCGACCTACACGCTGAACGACGGCTCGATCTGGGCGCAATCGGGAGCCGGCGCGACGCCGCTGCTGGTGCTGCCGGCGCTGCCGCCCGTCACGCCTGTCACCTTCACGCCGGTCGCGGACTACTTCGAAACGCTGCCGATCGAATCGATCGCGCTGACCGTCGCAAACCCGGGCGGGTCGCCTGGCCACAGCATCTTCAACCCGGGCCACACGCAGCCGTGGTCGACCAGCATCTTCCAGACGGCAATCTCCCCGGTCGCGTGGCGGCTCGACTACCGCTATCGCTACGTCGTCACGTTCAAGCCGAATGCGGGACTTCAGCCGTTCGACTCGGGCGAGATCGACGGGCATGGCGCGACGTCGATCACGCTCGACGAGGTCGGCATTCGCAATTTCGTCCTGGCCGACGCGATGCCCGCTCTTATCCAGAGCGTCATCGTCCACTATGAATCCGGCGAAATGAGCGACAAGCACGTGCTGCCTGCGCTCCTCGTCGCGCGCAAAAACTATACGCCGGGCTTGTTCTCGTACTGGCTCGAATACAAGATCGCCGGCAAGACGCCGGACTCAAACGGCGAGGAAACCGGCACCGTCTTCCAGCCCGGTACGCAGCCCGCCCTCGCGTTCGTCAGGGCCACGTCTGTGCTGCAGGAGAAATCGGTCACGTTGACCGCGCGCAAGCTCGGCGCGGGAGATCAGGTGCAGCTTGCGCTCAGCACGAGCGAATCGGGTAACCTGGGCATCCCGTCACGGAAATGGGCGATCCAGGGCATCGGTCCGGCGAATGTCACGCTCAACCGCGCCCATCCGTCCGTCACGTACAGGTACATGGTGGTCGATCCGGATTGCGCCGCGACCAGCTTCACGGGCACGCTGCTGGCCAACGACGAACTGACGCCGATCGATGTCCCGACGGCCGCCGTCAGCGTGGACATCACGCCTGATACGCTGCCCGCGTCGGTCACGCTCGATCCGTCGCGGATCGACTGGAGCGTGAACGAGCACGTGAAGGTGACGGTAACGTTCACGAACCCGCCGAACGACGGGCAAGACTTCCCGTTCACGCGCGAAAGCGGCTACGAGTATGCAAGTAGCACGGCCGTCGACGGCGTGACGCCGATCTACGGTTACGTTGCCCGCTATTACCTGGAGGACGGGACGACGCGTATCGAGTCCGCAGACAATCAGACAAGCATGCTGCTGGTTTTGCCCCCACGCGGCACCGGACAGGGGTAGCGCGATGGCCTGGCACCCAGCACTCGAACGCGCGCTGCACATCGCCCGGCACTTTCACGGCGACGACGCGGAGGAGGCGCGCACACGGCTCCTGCGCCTGCTCGACGATCACGTCCGTGCAGCCGACGGCTTCACGGGCAGCCTGCTGACCATGAGCGGCTTCCCGGTCGAGATCGCGTTCTCCACCGCCGACGATGCGTTGCGCTATACGCTCGACCCGGCGCTGCCCGGCAGCGATCCGCGCGGCGGGGTCGATGCCGCGCTCGGGCAGCTTGCGGCGCTCGGCGCCACACCGGCGCCCGCGTCCACCGTCGACGCGGTTCGCCGGTTCCAGGCCGGTCATCCGCTGCGCTTCGGCGCGTATATCGGTGTACGGCATCGCGCAGGGCAGTGTCGCGCCAAGCTCTACTTCGAGGTGCCGAAGGACGCGGCGGCCGATGCCGACTCCTTCGCCGCCGACGTGATCGGCAGGCCCAAGTCGCTCCCGGACAAGCGCCAGCACATCGAGCTGATTGGCGTGGACCCCGACTCGCAGCGCACGGAGTTCTACTCGCGAATCGAAGGCATGATCGCGCCGGACCTGGTCGCGCTGCTCGCGCGGGTGAATCTCGCGTCGCGCTACCGCGAACTCGTCGAGCTGTTGGGCGAATGCTGCGGCGTACCGATCTGGCGCGAGCTTCCGGGCGATCTGTACGGTTTCAGCTATTCGGTCTCCGCGCGTGGCGAGCCGACCGCGTTCACGCTCTACACCCACGCGCGCGCGCTGTTCGGCGGCGATGGACGGACCCGTGCGCGTATCCTGGAGCTTGGCCGGCGCCACGGATGGGACCTGCGCTTCTACGCGCAATTGACGGAGCCGCTCGCCGCTCTCGACGACCCGACGACCCATCACACGATGTTTGGCATCACCGTGCACGGCGACGCCGAGTTCGGCGTCACGTTTGGCGTTGCGCCGCCTCTGGAGCCGGCATGAGCGTCGTCCACCTGACCGCCACCGCCACCGCCGCCGCGCTGGATGCGCTGCTGGCCGCGCAATCGCCCAGCGGCGCATTCGGGTCCGTTGTCGATCTGCCGACAGGCCCGGCCGCCGACGAGAACGGTTTCGTGACCGCGCTCGTCCTGCATGAGCTCTCGGCATGGCCCGCCACACCGGCGCTGACCGCGGCCCGCATGCGCGCGCTCGACTTCCTGGCGTGCTGCGAGCGGACGGACCGGCGCGGCGCGTTCTCGTTCTATCCACCCGATCGCCAGCCGGAGTGGATGCCCATTGCGCTTCTGCCGGACGCCGACGACACCGCACTCTTCACGCTCGCGCTGGTCGACGGCGGCCGCTGGCCGGCGCAGCGGCTGACGCTCGCCCCGCGCCACGTGCTCGAGGCTTTTCGCCTGAGGTGGGTCGCAGCCGACGCAAAGCCCTGGCATCGCGAAGGCGTCTATCTGACCTGGCTGGATGAATTGGTCTATCCGAATATCGTTGATCTTTGCGTGAATATCAACGTTGCCGCGTTGCTCAAGCGCGCGGGGCCGGAGCATGCTGCCGGACTGGCCGCGATCGTCGACATGGTGGATGCCGGACTCACGTGGGCGGGCGCGTCGCCGCAGCGAGCGTTCCTACTGACGCCTTACTATCCGCATCCGGCCGAACTCGGTCATGCGATCGATCGCGCGATCCGCCTGGGCGTGACCGAATTGCTACCGTGCCGGGACAAACTGCGGGACCTCGGCTGGTCGTACGCGGCCGATCCTGCCGGCTGGCCGCTCAATACCCCGGTCTGCAGCTCGGACGATGGGCGAATCGTCTGGCGTGCGCCCGTGCTCCAGCAAGCGCGGCAACTCTGTCGCCGCCGAGATGCGAGAGCGCATCATGAATAGCCAATGCCTTACATCTCACACAGTCAAATGCGGACATACTTTCCACTTAAGTTTGATAGCTTAAAGCCATCCAGCGGCTTACCCGATCAGCAACGCCGCCGCAGACAAGACACGGAGGTCTGGCTGTCATTATTCATCGATGACCGTTTCTGTCAGGGACAAGGATCTGAAGTTGGCGACCACTACCCATGTCCTCCATGACCATACGTCCGCACCCGCCTGCCACTTGATGGCACGCGTTGCTCGACTCTTGCGGCATGTACCGGTCTTTTCCAAAAGCGCTGTTTCACGACAAACAGGGCGGTGCGCAAAACCACGCAGCACAATGGATTCCGGAAACCATTAAATAAACGGGGCGAACTCCGAAAAGCCAGACGAGTAGGAACTTATATATGGAGATATATCGTATGTCGGCTCAAGAAAATTTCGTTGGCGGATGGACTCCTTATCACGAACTGACTCCAAAGGATCAGGAAGTATTCGATGTAGCCCTGGCCGGGCTCGTGGGTGTGCACTACACGGCTGAACTGGTTTCGACCCAGGTCGTCAACGGCACCAACTATCGTTATCAGGCGAAAGCAACGCTGCCTGGTTCGCCAAGCAGCTGGCAAGCGATCGTGGAAATTTACGCGCCTATTAATGGCGAGCCGCATATCACCCAGATCATCCGGATCTAAGCACGTATCAACTCCGTCGGGTCGCGCACGGATTGCGAGACCCGATGTCTACAGGGCGGATCACGGACGCACCTGGCGGCAGGCGCCAAACTCCAGGCAATCAACTCATGGATTGGGCTGCACCGTTTGACGGATCCCCTTCAGAAAGCATCTGCTTGAGGCATTCACGTTCTTCCGTTCCGGGTAGCACTCCAGTCGTCGTCGCCTTCATCACCGTGATTCCCTCTGCGTTGAACATCCTGACCTCGGCTTTCGCGTGACCGCGTTCATCTACTTCAGTGATGAGCCAGTGACAGGCGATCTGTTCCTGCGCGTAAACCGGTCGCTTGAACTCGAAACTCATTCCTGTCGCCAGCCAGCCGATTTACCCGCCAATCAGTACGACCTGTGAGCCAAATCCGACCAGCAGATAGACCACGCCGCAACTGACCGTGTGGATGAGCCCCAGCGCAATCATCTGCATCGGCACAGGCCAGGTTGCGGTGGTGTCGGTGAACTGAGGCAAAAGCGCCAGGAACAGCAGGAACACCTTCGGATTCAGCCCGCTTACGCAAAGCCCCTTGATCGCCCAGCGCTTCCAGGAACCCGACGTCTGAACATCATCAGAGTGTGGCGTAGCGGGGCGGGCAAGCATGTTTATACCTAACCAAAGCAGATAACCCGCCCCGGTAACGGTCAGCGCGGACAAGGCAGCGGGGTGGTTGGCCACCAGCGTGCCGACACCACCGGCAACGATCATGGTTGCGATCAAATGGCCGGACAAGAGCCCGCCCACGGCGGGTATGACCACTCGGCCCTTCAAGCCCGCGGAAATCGCATAGGCCCAATCTGCGCCTGGTGTGATGACGAATAGAATCGACACTGCCCAAAAGGCAACAAAAACGCTCAAGGTCATGGCGCTACCCACCGATGTTGCTGACACACCGAGTGCTGCATTGTCTCGCTCCGGTAATTATTGGTGCGAGGAAGAATAATGAATTATTGTTAGAATTTAATTCTAAAGATAATCAACGGATTGCTGCGCAGGGGTAGATTCTTCTAAATGGACAGGATTGATCGCAAGATTCTTTCTGAGCTGCAAAAGGACGGTCGCCTTTCGGTCACCGAACTCGCCGAGCGCGTGGGACTGAGCCTTTCCCCTTGCCATCGACGGGTGCGGGCACTGGAAGAGTCAGGCGTGTTACTCGGCTATCGAGCACAACTTGATCCAGGTGCATTGGGCCTTAACTTTTCCGCCATGGTATTTGCCACATTGCATGAAGGTGACAGGCAGGCGGTTGAGGCCTTCGAGAGGGCGCTTGTCGATATCCCGCAAGTAGTCGACGCTCAACGATTATTTGGCGAGCCGGACTACCTGTTGCACGTCATTACTCAGGATTTGCCTGCGTTTCAAAGGCTCTACGATGAGAGCCTTTCAACGCTGCCCAACGTGCAACGCCTGACCTCAACGCTTGTCATGAAACGTGTGGTTCAGGACAGGCCCCTACCTTTGTGACCGGTAAAAAGCTCACATAAAGTTGATGTCCAGCTTTCCAGACAACGCACAGCCAGCACGGGTGCGTGGTTAAACACGCGCCCACTTAACTGTTAGCTCTGATAGGAGCAGGCAATGTGAAGCGGCCTTGCAGGCTTTTCAGGCGCTCTCCATGGATCATGCTCATGGGGTCATTCTGGATGTCTCGGCAGCCGCTGTTTCATTTGCTGGCGTTGACTATTAAGCAGTTCTGATCCGCCTGTTGGCCTGTCAATTGAGCGTCATTCCTGACATCGAAATGTCATCTGTCTATCGCGGGAACGCCATGTCCGCTGAGTAATCTTCTCGCCAATGAGATCGATCTCAAGCGAGCGACAATGACTGATTTGAAAGAGGTTGCACGGCTGGCAGGTGTTTCGCGGGCGACCGCAGCGCGAACCTTTGCCTCCCCCGAAGTGGTACGTCCGGCCACTCGAGAACAAGTATTTGCTGCAGCGCGCGAGTTGGGTTTTCGGCCCAACCGTCTTGGCCGTCAACTACGCCTGCAAACCACCAACCTGATCGGTGTGGTGGTTCCCAATCTCCTTAACCCGGTGTTCGCTGAACAGTTTCAGGCGATGGAACGCGCTGCGCGTTTACGTGGTTACAACCTATTGCTGGCAACTACCGACTACAGCAGCGAGCGCGAAAGCGCGGTAGTCGAGGAGTTGTTGCGGCGTCGGGTTGACGGTCTGGTCCTGACGGTGACCGATGCCAAGAGCAACCGCGTGCTGCAAAGCCTCGCCAGCGAAGACACCCCCTTTGTGTTGGCCTATCACCAGCCCGGCAATCCGGACTACAGCACCGTGTCGGTGGATAACCGCACAGGCATGGCGCTTGCCACTCGTTATTTGCTGGAGGCGGGGCACTGGAGGATAGGCATGGTCGCAGGTCCTGCCTTGCAGTCCGACCGCGCTCGCCTGCGTCACGCCGGTTATTGCGACGCGATGCGTGAGGCCGGACTCGACAGCCTGCCGGTGATCGAAATGCCCGCCCATACCCAGGCTGACTTCGCCGCCATCGAGCCGTTACTGCACGGCCCGCAGGCGCTCAGTGCGCTGGTCTGTTCCAACGATTTGCTGGCGATCAGCCTGATTGCGGAACTACGGCGCAACGGCTGGAACGTGCCCCGGCAGATTTCGATCATTGGCTTTGACGGTATCGCCCTTGGTACCCAGATGCATCCGACGCTGTGCAGCGTTGTTCAACCCATCGCGACGCTCGCTTGTACCGTGATCGATCAATTGTTGGCGCAGATCGCTGGTGCCGCACCGGTTTCCCATTGCCTGCCTTGCCATATCCGGCCGGGCGAAAGTACTCAACCCTACGAGGAGATGCGTGATGATTCGCTTCCATAAAACCCTGGCGACATTGCTGCTATGTGGCGTGGCCAACCTGGCCTTGGCCGCCGAAACGGCGATTTGCTACAACTGCCCGCCGGAGTGGGCGGACTGGGGCACGCAACTCAAGGCGATTGCCAATACGACGGGCGTGCAGGTCCCGCTGGATAACAAGAACTCCGGCCAGGCACTGGCGCAGTTGGTAGCCGAACAAGCTGCACCGGTAGCCGATGTGGTGTATTACGGCGTCACCTTCGGTTTGCAGGCGCAAAAGGCCGGCGTGGTCGGCACGTATAAACCCAAGGGGTGGGAGCAGATTCCTGCTGGCTTGAAAGACCCGGAAGGTCACTGGTTTGCGATTCACTCCGGCACTTTGGGCATCATGGTCAACGTCGATGCACTGGGTGGCTTGCCGGTGCCGCAAAGCTGGAGTGATCTGCTCAAGACGGAATACAAAGGCATGGTCGGCTACCTTGACCCGTCCAGCGCTTTCGTCGGTTATGTCTCGGCGGTGGCCATCAACCAGGCCATGGGCGGTAGCCTGGACAACTTCGCGCCAGCCATCGATTACTTCCAGAAACTCGCAAAAAACGCGCCCATCGTACCCAAGCAGACGGCTTATGCCCGGGTGCTGTCCGGCGAGTTGCCCATTCTGGTCGATTACGACTTCAACGCCTATCGGGCGCGTTACAAGGACAATGCCAACGTCGCGTTCGTGATTCCCAAGGAAGGCAGCATCAGCGTGCCTTACGTGATGAGCATGGTCGGCAACGGCCCACATCGGGCCAACGCCGAGAAGGTGTTGGATTTCGTCCTTTCCGATCAAGGTCAGGCACTGTGGGCCAAGGCGTATCTGCGGCCGGTACGAGCTACGAAAATGCCTGCGGATGTTGCCGCGCAGTTCTTGCCGGACTGCGACTACGCCCGGGCCGGCGTAGTCAACTATGAACAGATGGCGGCGGCGCAGGAAGCCTTCTCTGCGCGTTATCTGAGAGAGGTCAAGTAAGTGACGGCCTCGGTAGTGATCACTCGGAAAGTACCTGCGTGGCAGGCCATCGTCCCGTCCCTGCGGCCGACCGCTGCCTGGTCGCTGGCGCCGGCAGCAACGGTGCTGTTCGCGTTCTGGTTATTGCCACTGGCGCATCTGATTGTGCTGGGTGGGCAAAGTCGCGATGGCAGCGAGAGCGGCTATTGGCAAGTAATTAGCAGCGCACAATATCTGGGCAGTCTGGCGCAGACCTGCATTCTTGCACTTGTGGTGACCCTCGCGGCGCTCTTGGTGGGTGGCATCAGTGGGGTGTTTCTCGCTCGCCAGCGCTTCTTCGGCCGCTCGGCATTGGTCGCCTTGTTGACCTTCCCGCTGGCGTTTCCCGGCGTGGTGGTCGGTTTCCTGGTGATTCTGCTGGCCGGTCGCCAAGGGTTGTTCGCCACCCTTGGCCTTGAGCTGGCGGGTGAGCGCTGGATTTTTGCTTATTCATTAATGGGGTTGTGCATTGGCTACCTGTACTTCTCGATTCCGCGGGTGATCCTTACGGTGATGGCTGCTTGCGAAAGCCTGGATCGCAGCCTGGAGGAAGCCGCCCATTCACTGGGAGCGGGTCATTGGCGAGTGGTCTGCGATGTCATCGTGCCCGGTTTGGCGCCGGCATTGATCTCGTGCGGGGCGATCTGCTTTGCAACCTCTATGGGGGCATTTGGTACGGCGTTCACTCTGGGCACTCGGCTGAACGTGACTCCCGTGGCGATCTACAACGTGTTTACCAACTACGCCAATTTCGCCGTGGCCGCTGCGCTGTCGGTGGTGTTGGGCGCGCTGACCTGGGCCGTGCTGTTGCTGGCCCGGCGGTTGGTCAAACAATCGAGGACGCTCTTGTGAAACGCTCAACGCTGTTTGTCGGGCAACTGGCTTTTACCTTGCTGGTCTGCGCGTTCATGTTGGTGCCCGTGCTGATGTCGCTGTTGGCCGGGTTGACGCGTAATTACTTCCAGGGGATTTCAAGCGGGCTGACGTTCGATTGGCTGGTGCAAGTCTGGCAGGCCTACTCTCCGACCGTCTGGCTATCACTGCAACTGGCTGCGGCCTGTGCGCTATGTGTCTGTGTGGTTGGCGTACCAGCGGCTTACGCGCTGGTACGGATGAACAACCGCTTCAGCCGCGCGTTCGAGGAGTTGATGGTGTTGCCGGTGGCGATGCCAGGTCTGGCCAGTGCTTTGGCATTACTGCTGACCTATGGTCAGTTCGGTGGGTTTCGAAGCAGCTGGTTGTTCATTCTCGTTGGCCATGTGTTGTTCACCCTGCCTTTTCTGGTGCGCCCAGTGATGGCGGTGATGCAGCGCCAGCATCTGCCGGTTCTGGAGGAGGCGGCGGCCAGCCTCGGGGCCGGGCCGCTCCAGCGTTTCTTCAGTGTGGTGGTGCCCAACTGCCGAGCGGGGATTCTCGCCGGGGTGTTGATGGTTGTGACCCTGTCGCTGGGTGAGTTCAACCTGACCTGGATGCTTCACACCCCGCTGACCAAGACATTGCCGGTGGGGCTGGCCGATAGCTACGCCTCGGCCAGGCTGGAAGTCGCCAGCGCCTACACGCTCATATTCCTGTTGATGATCGTGCCGCAACTCATTGCATTGCAGGCCATCAGCGCCCGTCTTTCCCGTGGAGAAAAACGATGACCGGAACCACCATTCGCCTGGAGGGTTGCCGCAAGGCATTCTCCGATGGCACCGTTGCCGTACATGATCTGGACCTGACCGTCGAAGCAGGGGAAACCCTGGCGATCCTCGGCCCTTCGGGTTGCGGTAAAACCACTACCTTGCGTTTGATCGCCGGTCTGGAGCGACCGGACGTGGGGCAAGTGTTTTTTGGCGACAGTAACGTCACGCACTTGCCTATCGAGCGTCGCGACGTGGGCATGGTGTTCCAGAACTACGCGTTGTTTCCGAACCTGGATGTGGCCGGCAACATCGTCTATGGCCTGAAAATTCGTGGCCTGTCACCCGCCGAACGCAACAAGCGTTGCTCAGAATTGCTGGAGTTGGTGGGGCTGCAGGATCACGGCAAGCGCAGCATTCATGAGTTGTCCGGCGGTCAGCGCCAGCGGGTCGCCCTGGCCCGCGCCCTGGCACCCCGACCTCGGGTGTTGCTTCTCGACGAACCCTTGGCTGCATTGGACGCTCAATTGCGTGAACGCTTGCGCAGCGAGTTGGATCAGCTGTTACGCGGTTTGGGAATTACGTCAGTGTTCGTCACCCACGATCAGGGTGAAGCCATGGCGCTGGGCGATCGCATCCTGGTCATGGAGCGCGGTCGCGTCGCGCAGTTGGCCAGCCCGAGAGAAATCTATCAGCAACCAGCCAACGCTTTCGTCGCCAGTTTCGTGGGAAACCTCAATGCGTTCCCGGTGATCGAGCGCACGTCCCATGGCTTGAAAGTCAGTGGCGGTGAATTGCCATGGAATGGCGACAATCTGCCCGCCACTGTGTATTGCCGCCCCGAGCATCTGCGGGTGATGGACAGCCAGGGGCATCTGCGCGGGTGTCTGGTAGGGCAGTTTTTTCAGGGTGCCCAAAGCCGTTTGTTGGTTGATGTCGGCGCCGCACAACCCTTGTTGGTGGACAGCACCGATGGCGTTATCCACGCACCTGGCGCGCTGATTGCCTTGGCCGTCGAGCCACAAGTGCTGTTCACCCTGCAATCGTGATGTTTTGCTTTTAGAGGCCTATTTTGAACCGTCCGTTTCTCATTGCGCAGCTCAGCGATCTGCACCTTAAAGCGGGGCAGCGTCTGACTTATGGTGTCGTCGATACCCTTGGCGCGTTGCGTCGCGCTATTGATCATTTGAATGCCAGTGATCCGCGCCCCGACATCGTTGTGATCAGTGGCGACCTGGTGGACTTCGGTCGTCCAGATGAATATGCCGTGTTGCGCTCCGAACTCGCACGATTGTGCATACCTTTCTACCTGGTGCCCGGCAACCACGACAAACGCGAGTATCTGAGGGCAGCATTTGCCGATCACACCTACTTACCGATATCCGCCGGTACGCCACTGGATTGGGTGGTTGAGGAGTATCCGTTGCGGCTTATCGGTCTGGACACGACCATTCCCGATGCCCATGGCGGTCAGTTGCTGGACAGCCAATTGCGCTGGCTGGATGAACAACTGTCGCGTCGTCCCGATGCACCGACACTGTTGGTTCTGCATCACCCGCCGTTTATCAGCGGCATTGGCCATATGGACCGCGAGCCGTTCATCAATGCATCGGCGCTGGAGCAGGTCATTGCCCGCCACCCGCAGGTGGAGCGTTTGCTGTGCGGGCATTTGCATCGGCCGATGCAGCGACGTTTCGGTGGCAGCCTGAGTTGTGTGTGCCCCGGTATCTCACATCAAGTGGTGCTGGATCTACAGCAAACCGCCCCGGCACATTTCAATCTGGAACCGCCCGGTTATCTGCTGCATCGCTGGCATGCGCAGGCTCTGGTGACCCATAACGTCGTGTTTGGTGAGTACCCCGGACCGTATCCGTTTTATGACGCTCATGGATTGATCGACTGACAATACAGGGACTTTCAAGGCACTTTTCTGACAGGGTTCTTCGGAGGTTTTAACCAACATCTCTCTCTGTTGATTGGCGACTTTTTTTGATGATTATTTAACGCATTGGCCAATCGCCTGATTGGCCGAGTGCTTCCTGCTGCCTTTTTAATCTGCCCGGAACATAGGTTTCGCGCTGGAGTTCGTCCTGATGAAAGCCACATTTCAAGTATTAAGTTTTTTGACCGGCGGCCTGAGTATTGCCCTGAGTCCCTTGGCGTCTGCCGATTTTATTAACGACAGCAAAGCCAACTTGAATTTGCGCAATTTCTATTTCAACAACGATAACCGTGATGGTGCCGCCGCGCCTTCAAAGACTGAGGAATGGGGGCAGGCCTTCATGCTCAATTATCAATCCGGGTTTACCGACGGCACCGTGGGGTTCGGTCTGGACGCTATCGGTCTGCTGGGGTTGAAGCTCGACAGTGGCACAGGTCGTCACGTCGGCGGCTCAATGTTTCCCAACGACGGTGACCAGGCTGCGGACCAATGGGGTCGTGTCGGTGCAACTGCCAAGATGCGTTTCTCCAAGACTGAACTGCGTTACGGCACCTTGCAACCGAAGTTGCCGATTCTGGTCTCCAACGATGGCCGCCTGTTGCCGCAAACCTTCGAGGGTGGACAAGTCACCAGCAATGAAATTGACAATCTGACCTTCACCGCCGGTCAACTTGAACACGCCACCGGACGTGCTTCCAGCGATAGTTCAGGTCTGGCTGTCGCGAGCGGTACCCGGGAAAGCAATAAATTCATCTTTGCCGGTGGCGATTACAAACTGACCAAAGACCTGACCGCCCAGTATTACTACGCCAATCTCGAAGACTATTACCAGCAGCACTTCGCCGGTTTGCTGCATGTGTTGCCGCTGGGTGAGTACGGGTCGCTGAAAACCGACCTGCGCTATTTCAAGACCACGTCCGATGGCAAGAACAGCAGCGTGGCCGGTCGCACCAGTGGCTACAAGATCGGCGGTTATACCAAAGACGGTAGCGGTGAAATTGACAACGATACGTGGAGCGCGGCATTCATTTATTCGTTGGGCGGCCATGCGATTACGGCGGAGTATCAAAGCGTTTCGGATGGCAGCAACTTTGCGCAACTCAATCAGGGCGGCCTGGTGGATAAAGGCGAAGCGGGTGCCAGCCTTTATCTCTACACCGACCGCACCATTCAGACATTCATCCAGGCGGGTGAGCGCACGGCATTCGCGCAGTATGCCTACGACTTCGCAGCGCTTGGCGTTCCAGGCTTGAAGGCATCGGTGATGTACCTCAAGGGCGATAGTATCAAGACTGCGAGTGGCAAGGACGCAGCCGAATGGGAGCGCGATATCGCTCTGGACTATGTGATCCAGAGTGGCACATTGAAGAACGTGGGTTTCGGCTGGCGTAACGCGATGTCCCGAAGCGATATCGCTCGCGACCAGGATCAGAATCGCCTGATCGTGAGTTATACGATTCCGTTGATGTAAGGGGGACGTTATTGACGAAACCCTGGAACGTTCGTGTCACGGGGCCGCACCGGCAGCGCTCAGACTGGAGTTTGTCCACTGCGCAAGGGTTCGATGTCAGTGCGCGGGATAGTGCCCACTTATAAAAATAAGTGGGCACTATCGCCGTCCAACGGTGGGCTGGCGTCAACTCTGGCCGAGAAAAAACTTAACGTCGTGTCCGGGAGAGGCGTGGAGACCGTTGCGATTGAACAGGTTCATCGCCGTTCCGCGACGATATTCACTCGGTGTCTGTTCCATTTCGATGCGGAAGTGTCTGTTGAAGTTGGAAATGTTTTCATAGCCAACTTCAAAACAGATGTCCGCCACGGACATCTCTGTTTGCAACAATAGTCGGCATGCGCGCTGTACCCGGAGCTTACGCATCAGGTCGATGAAGCCATGGCCGGTTACCCGTTTGAAGAAGCGCGAAAAGCCGGGCTCGCTCATTTCCAACTGCTGAGCGATCACCGACAGGCGAATGTCGCCAGTGAGCTCAGTCAACAGGTAGTCAAAGGCCTTGTGGATGCGTTCAGAACTTCGGTCGTCCAGGGTAGGCGCGTAGCAAGCGCTGGCCAGCGTATGGACGTCCTGGGTCGGTGCTTTCATTAGCGTGTTGATCAACTGCAGAAAAAAATCAGGCGCTCAAGCCCTTGCGCAGGGCCGATGTCTTCCATCAATCGAGCCGCCTGTGCTGCGGTTGCTCCGGTGAACTCCAAACCACGGCGCGCCCGTTCAAAAAGGTGCTGAAGATCGCCTAATTCAGGCATCGTGCTGCGCAAAGCCAGAATGGCTGCACCATCAAATTGCAGCACAACGTCGCGCCCCTTCAAGAACTCGCCGGGCCTCAGATCGCCTATCCAATCATGTGGAAGGTCAGGGCCGATAAACGCTACGTGACCGGCGCCGAATGCACCGATGTAATCACCCGCAACGAGCTTGCCGCTGCCTTGGCGGATCAGATGAATTTCGAATTCTGGATGGTGGTTCCAGCGAGCGAGGGAGTAGGGGTAGTCGTGCTCATACCAGCGAAAGCAATGATCGGGCTCGGGAAGGATGACTTCCAGTTCGGCGGGGCGCTGTTCGAAAAGCGCTGTTCGGCTATCAGTCATGGCTGAACCCAGATTGTTATTTCTTGTTTGTATGCGAACAACATACGCCCTGTGCGCAGGCGCTTGCTAGTTCAGGATTGCGTGTCGGTGATACTTTTTTGATTCCGGGAAGGCTTCACTGGCCGGGTTAAAAAAGTATCAGTTTGCCGTCTTCTGCGCGTTTGTCGGGGCTATTTCAAGGTGCTGTAATCAAATCGTCCCCCCATTGCTGCAAAGCTGTAATTGCCCAGCGGTGGTTAACAACAAAAATAAGAGTTCCCGTCGTCCAAGGCGCGGAGCGGAGAGCACCACGATGAGAATCCCGAAAGCGCTTTTCCTTTCCGCTGGCCTGTCCTTCGCCCTCGTCAGTCAAGCCGCCGAAACAGTGACTATTGCCACTGTGAACAATGGCGACATGATCCGCATGCAACGGCTCTCGAAAATATTTGAACAGCAGCATCCCGATGTGAAGCTCAATTGGGTGGTGCTGGAAGAAAACGTTCTGCGTCAGCGCCTGACTACCGATATCGCCACTCAAGGTGGCCAGTTCGACGTACTGACGATTGGCACCTACGAAACACCGTTGTGGGGCACCAAAAACTGGCTCGAACCAATCACCGGGCTGTCACCGGAGTATGACCTGGAGGACATATTTCCTTCTGTCCGCCAAGGCTTATCGGTTAACAACACGCTCTACGCATTGCCATTCTATGGCGAAAGCACAGTCACCTATTACCGCACCGACCTTTTCAAGGACGCAGGCTTGAGCATGCCGGAACATCCGACCTGGACGCAGCTCGGCGAGTTTGCATCCAGGCTGCACCAGCCGGATAAAGGCCTGTACGGCATGTGCCTGCGCGGCAAGGCGGGGTGGGGCGAGAACATGGCACTGCTCAGTACCATGGCCAACGCTTTTGGTGCACGTTGGTTCGATGAAAAGTGGCAGCCGGAGCTGTCCAGCCCCGAGTGGGCTGCAGCGGCGCACTTCTACGTTGATACGCTCAAGAAGTTCGGGCCGCCAGGCGTATCGAGCAATGGTTTCAACGAAACCCTGGCCCTCTTTAACAGTGGTAAATGCGCGATCTGGGTGGATGCCAGCGTCGCGGGCTCGTTCACCACCGACAAAGAGCAGAGCAAGGTCGTCGACAGTGTGGGCTTTGCTCCTGCACCGACTGAGGTCACCGACAAAGGTTCGTCATGGCTGTATGCGTGGTCGCTGGCAATACCGGCAACCTCCAAACACAAAGACACCGCAAAAGCCTTTATCACCTGGGCTACGTCGAAAGAATACATTCAGTTGGTCGCAGAAAAAGATGGCATCGCCAATGTGCCGCCTGGCACCCGACAGTCCACCTACAACGAGGCCTATTTGAAGGCCGCGCCTTTCGCGCAAGTGACCTTGCAGATGATGCAGCACGCAGATCCTGCGCATCCATCCATCAAGCCTGTTCCTTACGTCGGCATCCAATACGTCACCATTCCCGAGTTCCAGGCGATAGGGACTTCCGTAGGGAAGTTGTTTTCGGCGGCTCTCACTGGGCAGATGTCGGTTGATCAAGCACTCGCTGCCGCACAGACCTCCACCGAGTGTGAAATGAAGCGCGCGGGTTATCCCAAGTAACCCGCAACCCCGCTCCCACACTGGATCTTCGTAGGCCTGTACTCAATCGGTTGTGATCGCCATGAATACCTCGACTCTCAAAGCACAATGGATATCCCGGCGCCGCCACGTAAAAGCCGGCTGGCCAACCCGGGCTGGTTTCTGGTCAGCCCTTCGGTAGCCCTGTTGCTGCACCTTTTGTCACGTCGTCGCCAAGTCCGGCGAAGCACTTACCGTGCGAGTAAATGGCGACTGTGATGTCGCTTATGGAGAGCAGCGACGGGTTGCGCTGGATGTTCTGCATTGCCATTTGTTCGACGAGCACGGGAAAGCTGTAGGGCCGTGGGCGCGTCTCGCTGCCTGATTTCCAAGCCATTCCAATGCCCTCGGTTGGGCGTACCCAGTTTTTAGAAACGGATAAACAATCTATGAAACGACTAGAAGGTAAAAGCGCGCTGGTGACTGGATCCGCCCGAGGCATTGGACGTACTTTTGCGCAGGCCTATACCAGTGAAGGGGCAACAGTCGCCATCGCTGACATCAATCTTGAGCGCGCCCGGGCTACGGCCGCCGAGCTTGGGCCAAATGCTTACGCTGTCGAGATGGATGTTACCCATCAGGCGTCTATCGATGATGCCATTGCCGCCGTGATAGCGCAGACGGGTAAGCTGGATATTTTGATCAACAACGCCGCATTGTTCGATCTTGCACCCATTGTCGATATCACCCGTGAGAGTTACGAGCGCCTGTTTTCGATCAATGTTGCAGGAACGCTTTTCACTCTGCAGGCAGCGGCCCGACAGATGATCAGCCAGGGGCATGGTGGCAAGATCATCAACATGGCCAGTCAGGCAGGCAGGAGAGGGGAGGCGCTTGTGGGTGTGTATTGCGCAACCAAGGCAGCCGTTATCAGCCTTACTCAATCGGCAGGTCTGGATCTGATCAAGCACCGGATCAATGTGAATGCCATCGCGCCAGGGGTCGTGGACGGTGAGCACTGGGATGGCGTCGATGCAATGTTCGCCCAGTATGAGAATCGGCCATTGGGTGAAAAGAAAAGGCTGGTGGGGCAGGAGGTGCCTTTTGGGCGAATGGGCACAGCAGATGATCTAACGGGAATGGCTATTTTTCTCGCGTCATCTGAGAGCGAGTACGTTGTAGCTCAGACGTACAATGTCGACGGTGGCAACTGGATGAGTTGATGTCTTTCCATGGTTCCAACAAGCGCCTCGATATGTTCGGGGCGCTTGTTTTTTCATGAAAAAAAGCCGTTTCAGGCCATCCATCGCTTGCAGCTTTTCGACCTGCAGGTGACCCACAAATACCACGTCGATCTAACGCGTTTCACTGCATCGGCACCCAAAAGCTCCTGGTGAACATCATCTGTACTGGCTTGTCGATCCAAAACCGGGTTTGGGCTTCCAGGTGTGGGTCAGCTGATAGGCAATGGCCAACCATATGAACCACCCAGGCATGACCATCAAGGCAATACGGGTGTCAGGTCTTAATGCCAGCAAACAGAGGACAAAGCCTAGAAACGCCAAAGCGAACCAGGCCATCGGCACGCCGCCAGGCATCTTGTAGGTTGATTGCGCATGCAGGTCGGGCCGGCTTTTGCGATAGGCAATGTACGACACGAGGATGGTCGACCAAGTGAAAATCACCAGGATCGCCGACACGGTAGAGACGATGGTAAACGCTGTCATGACCTCCGGAACGATGAACAGCAAAAGTACCCCCGCCAGCATCAACAGTGTGGTAAACGCCAAGCTCAGCAGAGGCACGCTATTACCCGACAAATGCCGAAAAATCCCGGGAGCATTGTCGTGACTGGCCAGTCCAAACAGCATGCGACTGGATGAAAATACGCCACTGTTGGCCGATGAGGCGGCAGACGTCAGCACCACAAAGTTGACGATACCTGCTGCTGCGGGAAACCCTGCAACCAGAAACAGTTCGACGAAAGGGCTCTTGTTGGGCGAAACCTGTTGCCAGGAAGTCACCGCAATAATGCAGGCCAGTGCCAGCACATAAAACAGGATGATTCGCAGCGGAATCGAGTTAATGGCTTTAGGCAAAGTCTTTTCGGGGGAGCGAGTTTCGGCGGCTGCAGTACCGATCATCTCGGTGCCGGCAAAGGAGAAGATTGCCATCTGGAATCCGGCAAAGAAACCAAACAGGCCGTTGGGGAAGGCTGCCTGTTTATCCAGCAGGTGGTTCAGGGATGCAGTAACGCCACTGGGTGATACAAAGGAGCTGGCAATCATCACCAGGCTAACGCCAATCAGGGTGATGACGGCAATGATTTTGATGATCGCGAACCAGAACTCCACTTCACCAAAAAGCCTCACGGTCAGTACGTTTAAGGCGAACAGCGTCATTAACATACCGATGGCCGGGATCCAGGCGGGTACATCGGGGAACCAGTACTGAAAGAATCCGCCGACCACTACGGCATCGCCCACCACCGCGACGCTCCAGCTGAGCCAGTACGACCAGCCGAGGAAGAATGCCGCTCGCGGGCCAAGGTAGGCACCGGTAAAATCCGCGAAGGTTTTGAAGTTCAAGTTGGAGAGCAACAGTTCGCCCATGGCGCGCATGACGAAGTAGACGAACATCCCGATGATCATATAAATGAGGATGATCGACGTGCCTGAGAGAGCAATGATCTTCCCGGAACCCATGAACAGACCTGTACCGATGGCACCTCCCATGGCCATTAACTGAATGTGACGATTGCTGAGCGTGCGCTGCAGCGCGGGCTGTTCAACCCGCTCGGACGGAGTAGATTTCATTACAAAACCTCTTGATTTTATGTTTTTGAGTTTTGGCAGAAAGTCGGTGTCTAGCGTTGTTGTTAGAGGTGCAACGGCTACTGATGGTGGTGGTTTTGGGGGCTTACAGGGCGGTGAGCGGCCCCTTTGGCACACAGCTCAGAGGCATCACCTACGGTTATCAGTTGGCTGTGCGCAGACGCGCCGGTTTAGCGGGTTGCTGATCAAGCAACTGGTAAAGGTCTTTTATGTTGGCGGGTGTCGGCACTAGGTGGATGCGTTCGCCGATCCCGTGCTCTCGCGCCAGGTCGTGCAGGTAGCGCAGTGACGAAAAATCTTCGAGAGCAAAACCCACCGAATCGAACACAGTGACTTGGGCGTCATTCTCGCGCCCCGGAATTTCGCCCAGCACAATGCGGAAAAACTCGATGACGGGCGAGTCGGCTTCCAGTTGTTGAATGTCGCCTTCAATCCGGGTTTGCGGTTCAAATTCAACGATGATCCGGGCGTTGCGCAGGATCTCGGCGTGCAGTTCGGTTTTTCCCGGGCAGTCACCACCGACAGCGTTGATATGCATGCCGGGTTCGATCATCTCGGGCGTCAGAATCGTCGCATAAGCCTTGTCGGCGGTGACTGTAGTGACAATGTGCGCGCCCTTGACCGCTTCCTGTACAGAGCTGGACAGAATCACTTCAATACCCGGGAATGCCGACAGGTTGTGCTTCAACTTGAGTGACGCGTCGCGATCAATATCGAAAATGCGGATTTCCCTGATCGACAGCATTTCGTGGAAGGCGAGGGCTTGAAATTCGCTTTGAGCGCCGTTGCCGATGATTGCCATGATGCTTGCACCAGGGCGTGCCAGGGACTGCGCGACCAGCGCGGATGTCGCGGCGGTGCGCACGGCAGTGGTCAGCGTCAATTCACTGAGCAAGGTTGGATAGCCACTGTGGACATCGGCGAGAACGCCGAAAGCCATCACGGTCAGCAAGTCCCTTTGACCATTGCCCGGGTGGCCATTCACGTATTTGAACGAGTACTGTTGGCCATCGTCGGTGGGCATCAACTCGATCACACCGTCGGCGGAATGATTGGCGCTGCGAGGCGACTTATCAAACTGCGCCCAGCGTGAATAGTCAGCTTCGATGTATGTGGCCATCTCGCGGATTGCCCGACGGATACCCACCTTGGCGAACAGGCGTGCGGCATGATCGACATCGATAAAGAGAGTCATGTTTTTATTTTCCGATTCAGTAGTTGAAATGCTGTAGGGCAGGGGATGGCTCAGGCGCGTTTGCTCTCGAAGCCATGCAGCACGTTGACCGCATTGATCCCGATTTCATCGACCATGTAGCCGCCTTCCATCACGAACAGGGTGGGGCAGCCGACGCCTGCTATCAGCTCGCCAATGCCGATGAAGTCTTCGCTTTCCAGCAGGAAGTGGCTGATCGGGTCGTCCTTGAACGTGTCGACGCCGAGTGAAATAACCAGCACTTCAGGGGCGAATTGCTGGAGTTTCTTGCAGGCGTGGAGCAGGGCATTGCGGTAGCTTTCCCAGGTGGTGTTCTTCGGCAGCGGATAGTTCAGGTTGTAACCTTCGCCGTGGCCTGTGCCGACTTCGTGGCTGAAGCCTGAGTAGTACGGATAGGACACTGTCGGCTCACCGTGTAGCGAGACAAACATGACGTCACTGCGCCCGTAGAAAATGTTTTGGGTGCCGTTGCCGTGATGAAAGTCGACGTCCAGTACTGCAACACGCTTGGCGCCTTGGGTAATGGCCTGTTGTGCAGCAATGGCGGCGTTGTTGAGATAGCAATAGCCGCCCATGTATTCACGCGCTGCATGATGGCCGGGCGGACGGCACAGGGCAAAGGCACTGTCGTGGCCTTCATCGATCAGCGCCAGGCCGGTGAGGGCGATGTCTGCACTGGTTTTTACCGCTTGCCAAGTGGTGGCGGTAATCGGGGAGCCGGCGTCCATGGCGTAGAAACCGAGCTTGCCGTCGATGAACGTCGGGACTTGCTCGTTGGACAGGTCGCGCACTGGCCATACCAGCGGCAGGGCATCGTGGGTGCGTCCAGTCGCGCACCATTCTGACCAGGCGCTTTCCAGAAAACTGACGTAGCGCTCGCTGTGCGCATTGACATAACACGACCGGTCAAATGTTCGCGGTTCGACGATCTGGCCAAGGTCTACCTGCTTGACGCGGTTATGGACAGTATCGGCCCGACTGGGCTGTTCAAACGACGGCTTGAGCACACCGTCTTTCAATTCGGTGCCGTGGTGCAAGCGATGGGAATCACTGAAAACTGTAAACATTCTGCGCATCCGTTAATGTGAGCCAGTGCAAATATTCTGTTCCGGCCGGGACGCGCTTTCTTTGCTTTGTTTTCATGGTTTACTAGATTATTCGGGCGTTTTTACTCAGGAATGGCGTAATGCAGAAAAAATCATCCAAACGCATCAGCCTTGACGAGACCGACCTGGCGATACTCACGTTGCTGCAGGAAGATGCGAGCATTTCCAACGCCGAGCTCAGTGAGCGCCTGTCGTTAAGCCTGACGCCTTGCTGGCGACGGCGTAAGAGAATGGAGGAGGCGGGCGTAATCAAGGGCTACCAGGCCAATCTTGATCGACGCATGCTAGGGCTGGACATTATGGCGTTCGTGCACATCCGTTTTTCGACCCATGCGGATCATGCTCCGGACGCCTTCGAGGCGGTGATTGCGCAATTGCCCGAGGTGTTGTCTTGTCACAAGATCACTGGGGATGCCGATTACGTGTTGCAAGTGCTGGCAGAGGATCTTGATAGCTACAGTGACTTTATCGAGCAGGTACTCAGGCGTCAGGTAGGTATTGCATCCATTCAGTCCAGTCTGGCTTTGCGCGAGGTTAAGACCAGTAGCCGTATTGCGATACCCAAATCGCTCAAGGACTGAGCAGGCAGAGGGCTTTACGTGAGCAACTCATGGGCCGAGGTGGGGCAGACGTCAGCTTCGAATGCATCGGCAACAAAAACACGGCCAAGCTCGCGATCGATCTGATCCGCAAGGCCGGCAAGTGCGTACTGGTGGGAATCTTTGAGGAGCCCAGCGAGTTCAACGTGTCGCCCGCTCGAGTCTGAAGCGGCTGAATCGGACGATGGCCCAGGCTGTGTGAAATGCATGCACGGTATTGAAGTCCCCCGTTGCTATCGGATTCGGTGGTAGCCGACGGTCATCACATAGTCGCGCATCGCGGTCATTGAGTATGTCCACGGGCGGGGAATCCTGACTCTTCCTGGAAGCATCCGTCTTCCCGGCGACAGCTGCCTCGCTGATGTCGTTCTTTTTGTTAGCCGAACGCAATATGGGTTCTCAGCTGATCTTGTGCAGCGCCGCGCCCTTATGCATCGCAATGTGTTCGGTCTTGTCGCTCTTGATTTCGTACTGCGGTTCGTCGGCGCTAGCGTGGTGCGTGTAGCCCTTGTATTCGGTGTCTTTCGTATGCACCTTGATGATCGTGCCACTTACACGGCCCGCTTCCGAATTCCAGCTCACGTGATCGCCTACCTTGAATTTTGTGACCATTTGAATGAGTTCTCCTGATGCTGTTCAAAACTTAAAAGAGACTTTCGGATCGTAGGATTCTTGTGTCGCGCGCACGCCGATGTAGGCTTTGATCGCGGCGATAACCAATGGCATCGCGCCGAAGATGATGAACACCAGGTCGCCAGGGAGACGCAGCCACTCGATCAGGCGGGCGGTATGGGTGCCTGTATAATCCAGGCTGCGCGCATGCCAGTAACCGTGTTGCACCACATCCCACACCTGCAGCACGCCGCCGGGAAACAGGCTCAACGCTACCATCATCAGCAGGCCGATGTTGGTGCCCCAGAAACCGACCCGGATGTATTTCTCGATAACTGGCCAGCGCGCGTCATCGGTAGTCTGGCGCAGCACGAATACCATCAATGCGATCGCCAGCATGCCGAACACACCCATCATCGCGGCATGGCCGTGGTTGGGCGTGAGGATGGTGCCGACCTCGTAATAGCTGATGATCGGCAGGTTAATCAGGAAGCCGAACACGCCCGCACCGAGGAAATTCCAGAAACCCACCGCGATCAGGAAATAGAATGTCCACTTGTGCGGTACCGCGATGGGCCGATCACAGATATCGCAGTCGCCGCGGGTCGTGCGTACGAAATCCCAGGCATCCAGTGTCAGCAGGGTCAGCGGCACCACTTCGAGCACCGAGAACATTGCCGACATCGCCATGTTGAATTGGCTCTGGCCATTGAAATACCAGTGATGACCGGTGCCGATCAGACCACCACCGAAATACAGGATGGCGTCCAGATAGATCACCCGCAGCGCGGTGTTTCGCCGGGTCAGGCCGAGTTGGAAGAACGTGAGTGCCACCACTGTGGTGGCGAAGAACTCGAAGAAGCCTTCTACCCATAGATGGATGATCCAGAACCGCCAAGTGTCGACAACTGTGAAGTTGGTCTTTGCGTCAAAGAACAGTGCCGGAAGGTAGAACACGGGTATCGCCAGTGACGCGTACAGGAACATCCGCGCCAGCGGCCGTGCCTCCGGATTGGCCACCGTGCGTGGCCGCGCCAGCCACCACAACATGGCAAACCAGCCGAGCAGACCGACTACCAGCAGGTATTGCCAGAAACGACCGATTTCCAGGTATTCCCAGCCCTGGTCGCCGAACCAGAACCACCACTTGCCCAGTAGGCCGGACATACCCGCCCATTCGCCAAGCAGGCTGGCGCCGATCACCACGACGAATGCCGCGAACAACAGATTGATCATCGGCACCAGCCAGCGCGGCTCGTCGGCACGCAGCGAGCGGCCCAGGAACAGCGCCGCAGCGACATAGGCTGTGGCGATCCAGAAAATCGCCGTCTGCAGATGCCAAACCCGCAGCAAATTGCTGGGAAAGATCTTCTCCAGTTGGAAGCCGTAGAAGCTGCCGGGGTCTGCCCGGAAATGGGACACGCCGCCGCCCACCAAAGTCTGTATCAGGAACAGCAGCGTCACCACCACGAAAAATTTCACCAGCGCACGCTGGCTGCGGCTGGCCTGTCCCGGAATGACCTGAGGGTGCACATGATGACCACGGTTGACCCAGCCCAGATAATCGAACTTGCCGAATACCAGCAACACCGCGCCGATGCCACCGATTAGCATCACAAGGCTCAGTGCGCTCCACAGCAAGGTACCCGGCGGCGGTCGATTCCCGACTTCCGGATCGTAGGGGAAATTGTTGGTATACGAGTAATTGCTGCCTGGGCGATCGGCGACCGAAGCCCATGCCGCCCAAGTGACGAACGCGCTGAACTGGTGCAGTTCGACCGGGTCGGTAATCAGCTCGGGCTTGAGGCCTCCATTGCGCGCCGGATCGTGGAAATAACTCTTCCAGTGGTCGGTCTGCTGGCGATACGCGTCCGCTTCCGGGGCACTGAGTGATAGCGTGTCGTGGTCGGCGTCGTAGCGGTTGGTCTTCAACGTCACCGCGACCTGAGCGCGGACCGATGCCGCCTGGATCGGTGCCAGTTCGGCCATTGGCTTGCCGTATTGCTGCTGCGCCAACGCTGAGGCGACGTCGTCACCGATCTCGTGCAGTGCTTCGGCGCCATAGTCGGGGCCGAGGTAGGCGCCATGTCCCCAAATGGTGCCATTGTCCATCAAGCCGTAACGCAGGAACAGCGCCTGGCCGTTGCTGATGTCGTCAGCGGTGAAGACGGTGGCGCCGCTGGCGTCCTTGACCTGGCCCGGTATCGGCGGCGCGTTGTGATAAGCCAACAGGGTGATCGCCATCAGGGCAACCAGGCCGAACACCAGAACGATCAGTACCGAACGGACCCACCACGGCGACAACGGAGAGTCTTCGGGTTCGTTCTTCGGTTGCGCGGCTTCGGCCATGAACCTTTTACCCCTTGACGTGGAAGCATCGTGGCGTGTCGGCATGACTCGTTTGGAGATTCTGCAACTTGGCGAGATTACGGCGGTGCGCTGTGACGGCTAAGTGTAGTGTGCGGATTACGCGGACGACGATTCGTTTTCAGTCAGTGACGCTTCACCGCCCGTTCTATAGCTCGCGCCGATGCAAATTCGCCCTGTCGTCATCAACGTCTATGCTTCATGTGAGGAATTTTCCTGAGCGACCGGATGTGGTCGTCGGGCGCTTGACTGATCAAGCAGCTGTCCACTCTCGTTGTAATCGGTGGGGGAGAAGAGCCGTGATTGAAGTACAGGTCTATCGCTACCACCCGGAACAAGATCGGTCGCCCTGGATGCAGTCGTTGTCGTTGCCCGAGGAGTTCCGGGTGCGAATGGTGCTGGATGCGCTGGAGTTCCTGCATGAGGCAGATCAGACGCTAGTCTACCGGCGCTCCTGTCGGGAGGGGGTTTGCGGCTCGGATGGCATGAATATCAACGGCAAGAACAGGTTGGCTTGCATCACGCCGGTTTCGGAGGCCCTGGGCACGGCCAGCCTACTGATCATCAGGCCTTTGCCCGGCATGCCGGTCATCCGCGATCTGGTCGTCGATCAGAGTCTCTTCTTTCAGCAGTACGAAAGTATCAAGCCATGGCTGATCAACCACGAGCCAGCACCGGCCGTCGAGCGTCTCCAGTCCCCCGAGGAGCGCGCTAAGCTCGATGGGCTGTATGAATGCATCCTCTGTGGCTGCTGTTCCTCGCAATGTCCATCCTGGTGGTGGAATCCCGAAAAGTTCGTAGGTCCAGCCGGGCGATTGCAAGCTTGGCGTTTCATTACCGACAGTCGCGATCAGGCCACGGTGGAACGGCTAGAGCGGCTGGAGGACCCGATCAGCTTGTTCCGTTGCCGCAGCATCGGCAACTGTTCATGGGTCTGCCCCAAGGGCCTCAATCCCATGGGAGTCATCGGGAAAATTCGCCAGGAGCTGTTCCGAAAATCCACCTAGGACGTTGGATCAACTCAATGAATCAGCTCGGCTTCCAAAGACGCTTTAGAGTGCCTTTTTAATACGAGGGATCAAAGGCTAATGTTCGAAGCTCCAGTCGTTTATACAATAGGGCACTCCACCAGAACCCTTCCGGAGTTTATCGAATTACTTCAGCTCAGGAAGGTCGAGTGGGTCGTGGATATTCGTAGTGTGCCGCGATCTCGAACTAATCCCCAGTTCAATCTGGATAGACTGCCGGAGGCGCTTGCTGCGCATAAAATCGGTTATATGCAAATACTGGAGCTGGGTGGATTACGAAAAAAATCCAAAACAGTGCCGCCGGATATTAACGGGTTTTGGATCAACCAAAGTTTTCATAACTATGCTGATTACGCATTGTCCGATGATTTTGAATCGGGACTCTCACGATTGTCAGCGCTCAGTCAGGACCGGCAGTGCGCGATCATGTGTGCGGAAGCCGTCTGGTGGCGTTGCCATCGTCGGATCGTTGCTGACTACCTTCTCCACCGCGGTCGGCTAGTCGTTCATCTGATGGGCCGGGCCAAAGCTGAATCAGCAACAATGAATCGGGCAGCGACCCCTGCGGGGCATTCCCTTGTCTACCCGGCGCAGACTGTCGGATGAGGTGTGCCTGGCATGGAGGTTGACGACGCATTCATGTCCCGTCTTCCGAGTGAGCCCGGTACACATCTCTATGTGCGGCATCGTACCGATCACACGTTGGCTTTTGTGCATTCTGACTACACTGAAAAGCGAACATGAATCTGGCGCCTCGATCATTTTTTGCGCTGCAATTAGCTGCCGGAAACTCGCCACCGCTGGCGCGCTCGAATGAGTGAGCAAGTCATGAAAGAGTCAAATGCATTGTGCTCGCCATCTCTGACACAGTGCCCTGCCTGGAAAGCGCTAGAGGTGCATTATCAGACGGTGCACAAACTGCAACTGCGACAATTGTTTGGCGACGATCCTAAACGTGGCGAGCGCTTCAGCACGCAAGCGTGCGGAATTTACCTCGATTACTCAAAAAACCGCGTCACCGATGAAACGATGCATTTGCTCCTGCGACTGGCTGAGGCGCGTGGCTTGCGCGAACGTATCGAAGCGATGTTCACGGGCCAAAAAATTAATGTGACGGAGCAACGCGCGGTACTTCACATCGCGCTGCGCGCACCCAAGGAGGAGCGAATTGTGGTCGATGGCATCGACATCGTGCCGCAAGTACACACGATGCTCGAAAAAATGGCCGATTTCGCGCGCAAAATTCGGGGTGGTGAATGGTTGGGTTTTACAGGCCTGCCGATCTGCAATGTGGTCAATATCGGTATAGGCGGCTCTGATCTCGGGCCGGAGATGGCCTATGAAGCGTTGCGCCATTACCGTCAGCGCAACCTGACACTCCGATTCATTTCGAATGTCGACAGTACTGATTTTGTCGAGGCGACACGCGATCTTGACCCCGCAGAAACGCTGTTCATTGTCTGCTCGAAAACCTTCACCACACTCGAGACATTGACCAACGCCCATACCGCGCGCGCTTGGGTTTTAAGCAGCCTTGGAAATGAGCGGGCAATAGCGAAGCATTTTGTTGCCGTTTCGACCAATACCGAGGCGGTGACCCAGTTCGGCATCGATACCCAGCATATGTTTCGTTTATGGGATTGGGATGGTGGTCGCTACTCAATGGATTCGGCGATTGGTTTGTCGACGATGCTGGCCATCGGGCCGGAAAATTTCCGCGCAATGCTGTCCGGCTTCCATGCCATGGACCAGCACTTTCGCAGCACCCCATTCGAGCACAATCTGCCGGTTCTGATGGGGTTGCTCGCCGTGTGGTACAACAATTTCTTCGGTGCTCAAACCGTCGCGGTGCTGCCCTATGAGCAATACCTGAAGCGCTTTCCGGCCTATCTGCAGCAGTTGACAATGGAAAGCAATGGTAAACAAGTCACGCTCGATGGCGCACGCGTCGATTATCCAACGGGCCCCGTCTATTGGGGTGAGCCCGGCACCAATGGCCAGCATTCGTTTTATCAGCTTATCCATCAAGGTACGCCGTTGATCCCGTGTGACTTTATCGGTTTTTGCCAGGCATTGAACGCCTTGCAGCCACACCACGATCTCTTGATGGCGAATCTGTTCGCCCAGACTGAGGCGCTTGCTTTCGGCAGAACGGAAGCAGAAGTCAAAGCGGCGGGAGTACCTGACTGGCTGACACCGCATCGCGTTTTTGAAGGCAACCGTCCCACCAACACCCTGCTTGCCGAACGGCTGACGCCCGAAACATTGGGGAGTCTCGTAGCACTTTATGAACACAGTGTCTTTACTCAAGGAACGATCTGGAACATCGATTCATTCGATCAGTGGGGCGTCGAGCTCGGCAAGTCGATGGCGCAGAAAACCCTCTCTGAGTTGACCGGCAATGCTGATCCCCTGCTAAACCATGACAGCTCGACCGCTGCGCTTATCCGACGCTACCGTCAACTCAGAGAAGGGCAATCATGACCCGAATGGTTGTTGGGCGATGGGCGACTGACTCCGCTGTTAACAAGGGGATGAGCATGAATGCGCAAGCGCTAATAAACACCGCGAGGACGCTGGTAACAGACGACAAAGGGTTGCTGGCCATGGACGAAAGAAACTCCACGTGTAACCGACGTTTTGCCCAGGTAGGTATTCCTCAGACCGAGGAGGCTCGGCGCGCCTATCGAGAGCTAATTGTGACAACGCCGGGGCTCGGTCAATACATCAATGGTGCAATTCTCTACGATGAAACAATCCGTCAGCGAACAAAAACTGGCGCCTCATTTAGTAAAGCCCTGAGTGACGCGGGCATTATTCCCGGCATAAAAGTGGACATCGGTACAACAGACTTGGCCGGTTATCCTGGAGAGAAAATCACCGAGGGTTTGGACGGGTTGCGTGATCGGCTCAAAGAATACTTTCAAATGGGCGCCCGGTTTGCCAAGTGGCGCGCGGTGATCACCCTCGGTGATGACATTCCCAGCACCGGTTGCATCGAGGCCAACGCCCAGGCGCTGGCCCGGTATGCCGCGTTGTGCCAGGAGTCGGGGATGGTCCCCATCGTCGAGCCGGAAGTGCTTATGGGCGGTGAACATACCCTGGAACGGTGCGCCGCAGTAACGGAGGAAGTTCTGCGAATCGTCTTCAATCAGTTGCACGCCCAACGAGTGCTGCTTGAAGGGATGATTTTGAAGCCTAATATGGTGCTTCCCGGCTTGGCTTGCACTACACCGACAACGGTGGGCGCGGTAGCCGACTCAACTGTGAGTTGTCTCCTGCGAACCGTACCCGCCGCGGTGCCAGGCATTACGTTCTTGTCGGGGGGGCAATCGGGAGAGTTGGCTTCGGCACGATTAAATGCCATGAATGTGAAATTCAAGTCACGGCTGCCCTGGACATTGGCATTTTCGTTTGCTCGTGCTGTCCAGCAACCGGCTTTGGAGATTTGGTGCGGTGAGGAGGCCAACGTGGTGGCAGCACAACAGGCTCTGTTACACCGGCTCAGATGTAACCACGCGGCATGCCGTGGTGAATACGACGCTGCTCTGGACGGGCTGGCCGTATGATGCCCTCCATACCCACGCCCGTGCATCTTTATCTTGTCAGACACGGCGAAACTGAATGGACGCTTTCTCGGCAGCATACGGGCCGCACGGATATTCCGTTGACCGCGCGTGGCGAGAGCGAGGCGAAGAAACTTGCCTCGCACCTGCGGGATATCCCATTCACCCATGTTCTGACCAGCCCATTACGACGTGCGCAACAAACCTGTGTGTTGGCGGGGCAGGGGACGCACGCGGTAATCGTCCCGGATTTGGCAGAGTGGGACTATGGTGACTACGAAGGGCAGCGTTCAGTCGACATTCTTAAGCAGCGAAAGGGCTGGAATCTTTTTCGCGATGGTTGTCCGCAGGGTGAAAGCCCTGCGCAAATTGCCCATCGCGCTGATCAGGTTATCGCCCGGCTGCGTGCTCTGGAAGGCAATGTTGCACTCTTCTCCCATGGTCAATTCGCTTCCGTCCTGGCCGTGCGATGGATTGGTTTATCTCTGATCGCAGCGCAGCATTTTCCACTGGATACGGCCTCGCTCAGCATTCTCACTTATGACACTCATCACCCCGACGTGCCGGTCATCGCGTTATGGAATGCGTTCTCGGATGACTGACCTGGATCCTCTATCCAATCAATTGTAATGAGTGTCCTTGAGAAAGCTGAGAAGCTTGATTTTCACTTGGACTCTCAACGGTCCGTCGTTGAGCTTGAACAACTCGCTCATCACCCAAAGCCGCCAGCCTTTTCTGAGTACCGTTCTTCCGATGATGAGCCTCTCGAAGATGTGTTGTGCTTCGGCCTCCCTGTTCCGCGAGGCGGAGGTATTGTTCAGCGTAGGGGCCGGCTGCAGGCGTTCCGGGTCGGCTGTGACCCTCCTGGACGTGGCTGACGTTTCCATGATGACCTCCTGTTTGCCAGCCTTTGAAAGGAGTGGCACAGTGGGGTGAGCATCTTTGGGAACGAAGTGTAGGCCGAGGGTAGGGAGGCGCTAATGGAATTCCAAAAATGAGGTTAGAGTGGTCATCCATGTCTGTTTTCGCGCAGTTGCACCAAGCGGTTCCAGCGAACGTGCAGAGCCAGAAACTGTATATCCATCGTTATGTGAGCAATGAATCGTCCGCTGTTCGTTTCCCTGGATGGGCCCAAGGGCACCGGTAAAACCACACTGTTGGAGGCCGTTACGAAAGTACTGAGGGCTGACAACAAAAAAGTTATCCGACTTTGCGAGAGAAAAAGAGATCCCTACAGGGGTGAAACCATGGCCCTGGTTAACAATCTTGCCAGAAATCCCTCCAGGGATTTGGAGTGGGCTGTGTGCCAGGGCTTTGCTGAAAGCCGTAGCTGGATTTCCCGACACGTGCTGACTAAACAGCCGCTGGGCAGCATTATCTTGATCGATCGCTGGTATCCGTCTGACGCCGCGTTTCGACAAACAGTCCCGTTTGCCGAGATTCTCCAGTTGAACATGGATCGAGACGTGCGAGTGCCAGACCTGCATGTCGGCGTCGTCACCGCCCCGGATATTTCATGGGCAAGGGCAGCGACACGGTCGCGGGGACTGGGCGGCACTGTGATCCAGAAGTACGCAGAGCACGTCGCGTGTACCGAGCTGTTCGAGCAAGCGATTGCCGATCACGGCTGGGTTCTATGCCGTAATGAAGGAACAATTGAAGACGCGACGATGCAGGTGGTTTCTGAGATCTATGAGGTGCTTGGGTGATGTCGACGTGGAGCCGGGCGTTGCTATAAGTGCGTGTAGCGCAATACATGATTTAACATAATATACATTATGCGTTACTTCATGCTCTTACGTGGGGGGCAGTGGCGGTCAGATTTGAAGCCTGACACGACCTCTTACGCATCACCTGATTCAGCTTGCTGCCTAGCGATGTAACTCACAATGAATGAATCCTGCGATCCGCGCTCTTTGTGATATTCAACCACGCTGCCCAACGTCCACCGCAGCATCCTCATCAGAATCGGGTCAGAAAATTTCGCGCTATCGGACTCATACGTATACCGGCTGTTGGTGAATACATTGCGGTATCTCTCAAAGCAATCTTCTTGGCTGTCTAGGCACAGACTGCAACGGATCTGATCAGGAACGGCATGAAACAGTGTCAGCAGATCATGCTTGTCAGGATTCTTGCGGTTAGTTTTACCGATGCTCAGCAGGTGCTGGTGAGCCTTGGCGAGCGCTGTTGGATCAAGCCTGTAGTTTCGCCAGATGTCCCTAGGTTCTGATCACGCAATGAGATGAAGCTTTTGAGCAAGATCTCCATGCCGATTGCTGCATTAACTTGTGCTAAGTATTGCGCCTTGGCCATCGACTTTGTTCTCGGTAGAATTGCGAGCAGCATCTAACTTTTCAGCTAGTTCTGTCGCCTCCCGAGATCTCGTTTCCAAAACACCAATGAGTTCGTTGACTTCACGCTGCAAGCTGCTGACCTGATCCAGCAACACCTGTTTACCGCCTTCGCTCTGCGCGATCAGGGTTTTGAGCGAGTTTATTTCCCCCGTCTGGCGCTCCTTGACCAACTCCTGATCCAAATACGCCCTTAGCTGCTGGCGAGCTTCTGTTAATAGACGCTCGTTATCCCGATTCAACTGAGTCAGCTCATCCTGTTTGATGATGAGTGTTTGCTGCAGGTGACGCTGCTCCATCTGGATCTGCTGCAACTGCCCTTCATGGCGACGCTGTTCTTGCTCACGCTGTTCCTTGATCGCACTGCGGTAGTGCTCGAGCGCATCGCGAGCGTGTAGGTGCTTTTCTTCCAGCGAACGAATCTGCTCGTCCTTGTCCTTCAGCCGCACATCAAGATCCAGATTGGACTGACTCAACCGGGCATTGCGTGTTTGTTCGGCCTGTAATGTCGTACGGCAGGTCTGCAATTCGGCTGACTCCATATCCAGGGCGCTACGCTGGATATCGAACTGCTGCCGAAGCTCTCCCAGCGCATCCTGACTGGCTTTCAGCTGTTCGATCAACTCGCTTTTCTCGGTCCGCGAAGCTGCGAGTGCCTGTTCAATCTGCTCCTCGCCCTCCTCTGTCAGGCGCTGCGCCACCCGCGCTACCAACTCGTTCAACTCATCGCTCAGCCCCTGTTGAGGTGTTTTTCGACGCTGATCAATCTCATCCAGCTCCTTCAAATAGCGATGAATTGTGGTTTTCGAGCCGGTATTTCCGAGCTCAACCCGGACGGCATCAATGCTCGGATTCTCCCCGCGCGCCAGCAGCGCTTCGCGCGCTTTCTGCACGATTGCCTTGTTTACGCCGCCACGGGCCATTTTGTACTCCTACGATTTCGTACTGCTTTACATACTACGTATTTACGTTCTATTTTCGCGTAAAGTAAAGACCTGTAAATCCTTATCTATCTAATAAAATAATTGAGCGTTATCACATCAGATAGGCCAAAATCGTCCTTTCCACAATCGGAAAAGGTACGTTTACGGTGGAAGGCTCGAGATGAACAAAGCGGATCGCTACCTGCAGGCCGGTACCCGGGAAAACACCCGGCGCAGCTATCGCGCGGCAGTGGAGCACTTCGAAGTGACGTGGGGCGGGTTTCTGCCCGCGACCGGGGACAGCATCGTGCGCTACCTGGCGGAGTACGCCGACCAGCACGCAATCAGTACACTCAAACAACGCTTGGCCGCCCTCGCCCAGTGGCATATCACCCAAGGCTTTCCCGATCCGACCAAGACGCCGATGGTGCGGCAGATGATCAAGGGCATTCGCACCTTGCACCCGATCCAGCAAAAGCAGGCGGCTCCCCTGCTGCTCCAGCACCTGGAGCAAGCTATCCAGTGGCTGGAACGAGAGGCGGAACAGGCCGCCGCGCGGCACGACCTGACGGGGATGTTGCGCAGTCGGCGTGACATCGCACTGGTATTGATTGGGTTCTGGCGCGGGTTTCGCGGCGATGAGCTGTCACGACTCAGGGTCGAGCATATTCAGGCAGAAACCGGCTCAGGGATTACCTTCTACCTGCCGCACAGCAAAGGTGATCGTCAGCACCTGGGAACGACATTCCGTACGCCAGCCTTGAAGAAGCTCTGCCCCGTCCAGGCCTATGCGAACTGGATTACCGTCGCCGGCATTGCGCAGGGGCCGGTCTTCAGAAAGCTCGATCGTTGGGGGCATCTGGCAGAGGATGGTCTCAATGCCAACAGCCTGATCCCTTTGCTGCGTCGAGTGTTTAGCCGAGCAGGCGTGCCCGGCGAACTGTACACCAGCCACTCATTGCGTCGAGGGTTTGCGACCTGGGCTACCGCTAATGGCTGGGATGTCAAAGCGCTGATGACGTACGTCGGCTGGAAGGACATGAAATCGGCTATGCGCTATATCGACACGGCCGACTCATTTGGAGAATTAGCTATGGAGCATTCGCCCTCTCCTTCGGCGATGCCTCGAAAACATTCCAGCGCTCTCGCCGATAAGCTCTAGGTTGTGGCATTGATTCAGGTTGCCTGATAACTGCGCAACAGCTGAGCTCACTCTTGCCTGACAATATCGACCGATATCTCCACCGCCGCAATCGTGCCTCTGTTCTCAAGCCAGTGCGTGGTGTTCCTGTCCTCGGGCCAGCCCACTCCCGGCCCGTAGTCCGTGGCGACTCCATTTCGATGGTCAGTGATCGTTCCTTGCAGTATGTAGACGATGCCTGGTCGGTCTTTATGGTTGTGAACCGGACCGAAGACGCCTCCCGGCTCGATGGTTACCATACGCATTCGAAATTGGCGTCCTGCCATGCCCTCGATTTCAGGACCAAGGTCAACCGTGGCAAGTAACTTCACCGCAACACCTTTCGTTTCAGGTGCAACTTGTTCGTTGCTCATCGTGTTCTCCTCGCTGTACAGACAGGGCCTGACTGGAAGTAGACACCCAAAAAGGCTAACCGGGTACCCTATCCTGACGCTACGGGCCCATGAGTGACCTTTGACCCGTCGAGGCCTTGCGCCAATTGCACAATTTCAGGGAAGACATAGATCAAATGCGTTAGCGAAAGTCGGCACGATTGCTAGTGATAAGTCCTTCGCGGCACGTCCTCCTGTTCAGGTTTTTCCATAAAGACGGGGCTTTAGCCGGTAGAAATTACTGGGCCACTCCCGGTGGTGGACTTGAAGACGGGGAAACATTCCAGGCGGCTGCAATACGCGAGCTGCGCGAGGAGACCGGTATTCAGGTCAACACACTCCAATATCTAGCAACCCATGGCGCCCCCGAGCACCCAGGGGATCTGGAGCGTTTCGACTGTATTGTCCTCAACTCTGTTGCCGGACCCGCGAACGACTGGCGCTTCACCCGACATGGCAAAGTTGAAAACTATACGGTCCCGCTCGCAAACGCTCGCGAGACGAATGACGGCGCGGTCGCTCGAGAGTGGGCGGTTCACGGTTACGGCATTGCAATGAAATCACTGTGGGATATTGGTGCAGACCTGCGAGCAGGACGCTTGGAGATCCTGTTGCCGGAGTGGCGATCTGTGGAGGCGCCGGTACATGCCCTGTATCAACGCAACCGGTACATGGCGCCTCGCGTACGTGCCCTTCTCGATTTTCTGGTCGAGCGCTTTGCTGAAGAATCCAGTCAGCTGGACGACTACTTGAGCTGACAGCTACGCCAGATCAAGAACCTTCAAAAGGACTGCAAAAAGGATGTACAGCAACACCATCGATGCCAATAGCCAGCGCGAGATGATGCCCTTTCGGAAAGCGAAGAACATGATGCCCACCCCTATCAGGGTGATGATTGCCGCCAGAACCAGCGACGTGTCCAGCGCCCAAGGCGTAAAGAACAGTCCGAATGCAGTGGGCACTGTGGCTTGAATCATCATGGCACCACTGATGTTGGCCAAGGCCAGTCGGTGTTTACCCTGGCGAACCCAAATGATCGCATTCAGCGTTTCAGGTAGCTCGGTAGCAATCGGGCTGAGCAACAGGGCCAGCAATTGAGGGTGAATACCCAGCATTGGACCCAGGGCATCGAGTTGCCCGACAAAGAAGTGAGAGGCCGCAAAGATAACTGCTAATGCAATAAGCGTTTGAATCACTGCCGCCGAGGTCGACGGAGTCGCTTTGCCTGGCGCCAGTTTCAGGGGCTCGAGTTCAAGCTCTTCTTCATCCTGCTCACCGCGCATTTCCTTCCAGAAATACGCCGCATAGGCCGCCAGGAAAAGCACACCCAACCAAGGTTTGTAGGCGAACACGACAAGGCCGAGCGCAATCTTCGCCACAAAGATTACGAGGAACCAGCCTTGATCACGACTGAGTCGTTTGAAGTCACGGCGGATGGCCTCGGTATTCGCCAGGCGCTGACGACAGACCAGGAGCGTCACACCGACTACCGCATAGGCGATCGTCGCCAGGACCAGAGGGCCGCCAAGTGCAGCGCCGACGCCGAGGGACTTCTGCTCTGGCGTGTCGCCAAACACAACGGCAATAAAGGTGATGACACTTTCCGGTAACGCCGTACCAAAGGCCGCCAGAATGGAACCGGTGGCTTGTTGTCCGATCGCAAGCTTGCGACCGACCCACTCGACGCCATTGACGAAGTATTCACAAGCCAGATAGATGACAACCGCGGAGCCCAACAGCAACGCAAACGTCATGGGCATTGAATGCATGAGTAAACCTGAGGGGCCGGACACAAGAGCCAATGGTTCAGACACCTGCGTCCGACCCACAGACAGGTATCTTCACCAATGGTCTTGCCAAGTCATACGACCGGTCACGCCATGGCTTGCGAGCCAAGTATGTTGACGTGACCCCTTCCGGAAACGAAGGCGGCTACTCCCCAAGGGAGCGGCGATCCTAATGACGAAGCACAAATGCGTCAACGGCTTAGTTGCAGATACAACATGTTAAATGACCAAGAATAGAGTCGACGCTTCAAACTTTCGCCCTATTACTTTGTTGCAGGCCCATATATAGCTAGCGCGGGAGGTACTATAAACAATCGACACAAGAATTTGTAACATTATATGTTGCCAAAAACATCAAATGTCACTTTCTGAATGAACGCTGAACACTATCAATCGAGTGGGTTACAGCAAAGGTAATCCCTCTTATTCTTGTTCCGGACGTAATCCTTCAGGGGTTGCCGAATATTCTGTAATGGCAATTATTATTGAGGAGGTGATTAAACAGCAGCGAACTGATACCGGCGTTGCCCGACTCCAGATCGGTACCGCCCTGATGTATTTAATGTTGCAGTATCTCGTTCGGCGAGGCTCCTATACAAACACAGGTCACTGATCTGACGACGTCGAGAGACGCCCAAGGTTAAGACAGGCTCTATCGGATTAAGGTTTAGCCCAAAGTGACTTCCGGCCGAAGTGGCCCGGATACGTTGTACAGTGCCAAAACTTAGACGTGGAGATCGCTTTCTGCACTCTCTTCTCTGGTTTACGCCCCTATGTGAGAACTGTTTGTGGTCAAAACAGCTATGGGGACTACCTCAAATGTCAATGGCAAGCGCTACCCCTTCCACCTTCAAGGATATCCGCCTGAAAGACACAGTAGTGTCTTACATGAGTCCTCTGCTCATCACCGTGACCGGCAGCATGACGGTCAACCAGGCCAGGGAACATCTGCTCAAGCAACTGCCGGACGATGATATTCCGGCCCACATCTTTGTCACCGACCCGCACCGTGTTTTGCGTGGCCAACTGTCGGTGAAAACACTGCTCACCGAGAAAAACACTGACCTTTGCGTCCGCGATCTGATGATGCCCATTCGCTTTTCGGTTTCGCCGAATCAGCTCCGGCACGATGTCGCGCCCGAGCTGATCGAGAAAGGCGTCGACATTGTCCCCGTGGTCAGCGAAGGCCGGCTATTGGGCGTGCTGTATGAAAAAGAAATCGCCGCGCTGATTCAGGACGAAGGCACCGACGATGCCCAACGCCAAGGCGCCAGCCTGCCACTGGAAACGCCCTATCTCAGCACCAGCCCTTGGAGCTTATGGAAAAAGCGTTTGCCGTGGCTACTGCTGCTGTTTCTCGCCGAAGCCTATACCAGCACTATCTTGCAAGTATTCGAAGAGCAGCTCGAAGCCGCCATCGCCCTGGCCTTCTTCATTCCCCTGCTGATCGGCACTGGCGGTAACAGCGGCACCCAGATTACCTCCACGCTGGTACGGGCCATGGCCTTGGGCGAAGTCAGCCTGCGAAATGTCGGTACGGTGCTGCGCAAGGAAGTGACCACCTCCTTCATGATTGCACTGGCCATCGGTATCGTGGCCTGGATCCGGGCGTGGATGCTGGGAGTGGGATCGGAAATTGCCATGGTGGTCTGTCTGACGCTGGTCGCCATCACCATCTGGAGCGCCGTCGTCTCATCCATCATCCCGATGCTGTTAAGAAAACTGCGCATTGATCCGGCAGTGGTCTCTGCGCCCTTCATCGCGACCTTTATCGACGGCACCGGCCTGGTCATCTATTTCAACATTGCCAAACTGGTGATGACCGACCTACCGGCTTAAGCCACCCGCCAGGCCGCCCCGAATCGCCAGATCCCGGAGCGGCCTTGGCTTTAAAAATGGCGGAAAGCAGCAGGAGTCGAACCTGCCCGGGAACGGCTGCCGTCCCCAACCGGGTTTGAAGCCCGGCCGCGCCACCGGACGCGATTGCCTTCCTTGAAGTCAGCTCTCTGGGCGCTGCGCCAGAGCATTGTCCGCACGGATGCAACGCTGGTCGCCAAGCCGCCGGGTCAAGCCGATCCGATCGAAGAACTCGAGTATCTGGATGCTGCGTTTGCGGCCGATCCCTACCTTGTCGCGAAACGCCGCCGCCTGAATCAGCGGGTTGTCATCGACCAGTTGCAACAGCATAGCCGCCAGCTGGCACACCGACGCATCGAGGTAAAACAAGTCACGGACGATCTGGTGCACCAGTCCTAATCTCGCCATCTTGCGTAGCAGCAAACGTACGGCAGCTTCGTCACGGTCAATGGCGCTGGCCAGGTTGCGCACCCAGGGAGGGTCGAAACCAGACTGTTCAAACAAGGGTTGCAACCGTTGCCACAGGGCCTCGTCCTCTTCACTCAGTCTCACTTGGTGGCCGGGTAAGTGCAGCCAGGGCCCACTGACTGCAATGGCGCCGCTGGACAGCAGTTCATCGAGCAGACTGATGAAGGTCGGTCGGTCCAGCGGCGTGGCTGCGAACCGGCGCAAGCGATCCCTGTCAGGCCCCAACTCGTCCGGTTCAAGTTGATGAAAGTGCGCCAGGTGTTCCAGCAACGAGACTTTCAGCGCCTCCCAGCGTTCGGTGTTGAACAATAGCGGACCTTGGCGCGTAGCAATGACACGGACATCCGCTGGCAAATGCCAGGTGCTGCGCAGGCGATTGAACTGGCGCTCCAGGCGCACCGGGTCGAGCCCGGCGTCACTATTGGCAAGCAGTTCTGGCAGTGCTTGCTCCAGGCTTTCGCTTACGGCCAGGGTTTGCAGCTGCGCCAGTCTGGTTGGGCTCCGGCGCTGGCGGGCCGGGGCAAACGGATCGAGCACCCGCCCTCCACCGAGGGTGCGCCTGGCGCTCTGGTCGCGCAGGACCAAACGGTCGCCATGCACCGCTTGCAACGGCGTGTTCAGCAACAGTTGCGCAAACATCCGCTCCCCCGGTGCCAGGCGTGTGCCCTCCAGCAATGCAACCCGGGCGGTGAGGTCCTGCGTTCCCAAATGTACATGCACCGGGCTGAAATGTTCGAAGGCACGTGGTTCGCTGGCCAGCAACTGCATCTCGATGTCCAGGCGTTGCGTGGGCGCGTACAGCCACTCGGCCAGCAACCAGTCACCGCGATGAATCTGCTCCAGGGCCAGGCGCTCGGCACTCAGGTTCAACGCCACCCGCTGCCCGGCCCACGCCTCGACGACGAAGTGGTTCTGCGCATGCAAACTCCGCACTCGCACAGGCTTGCCTGTCTGGCCCAGCAGAAGTGTGTCGCCCACCCTCACCTGGCCGGCCAGCGCTGTGCCGGTGACCACAATACCGGCGCCAGCGACGCTGAAGGCGCGGTCGATAGCCAGACGGAATCCCCCACTGGCGCTACGCTGCCGGACCTCGCACTGGGCAGCCAGCAATGCCAGGCGCAGGGCTTCAATGCCCTCCCCGGTCAGGCTCGACACGGCAAACTGCGGCGTTCCGTTATAGGACCCTGGCGCGAGCAACGCGGCGATCTGGTCTTGTACCGACTGCACCCGTGCCGACTCGACCCGGTCGCATTTGCTGATCACCACCAGTGCCCGTGGAATCCCCAGTAGTTCGACGATCGCCAAGTGCTCGCGGGTCTGGGGCATGACCCCGTCATCGGCAGCCACCACCAGCAGCACCAGATCAATGCCTTGAGCGCCGGCGAGCATGTTGTGGATGAAGCGCTCATGACCCGGCACATCGATAAAACCGGTCATGTCCGCGCCCGGTTCCAACGGTGCATAAAGGAAGCCCAGGTCGATGGTGATGCCGCGTTCGCGTTCTTCCCGGTGACGATCGCCGGCCTGCCCCGTCAGGGCCTTGAGCAAGGCCGTTTTGCCGTGGTCAATGTGTCCAGCGGTGCCGACGATCACCTGGCCTCCCCCACTCCTTGCAGCAGGTCGAGTTGGGCGAGCCAAGTCGCTTCGTCGTCCAGCTGGCGCAGGTCGAGCCACAGGGCATCGTCGTCGATACGACCGAGCACCGGAATGGGCAAGGCTCGAAAAGCGGCTTCCAGTCCACGCAGTTGCCGACCACGCAACCGTTTGGACACCTGCGGACGCAAACACAGGGCGGCGCTTGGCAAGCGGGCAATCGGTTGGCTGCCGCTGCCGATCATGCCCAGTGCCGGCAACGCGGTTACCGCCCAGCCGGCGCCCAGTACGCGCGCGAGCAGCGGACACAGGCGTTCGGCTTGAGCAAGGATATCGGCTTGCGGTCGGGTGAGCAGGCGCAGGCTGGGTAAGCGCTCGGCCAAACGGTCGGGATCGCGGTACAGACCCAGCACGGCTTCGAGGGCGGCCAGGGTCAGTTTGTCCACGCGCAGGGCCCGTTTGAGCGGGTTTTTCTTGATCAGGGCGATCAGGTCCTTGCGACCGACGATCAATCCCGCCTGAGGACCACCGAGCAACTTGTCACCGCTGAAGGTGACGATATCGGCCCCGTCGGCCAGCGCCTGGCGCACTGTCGGCTCGGCAGGCAGGCCCCAGCGGGTCAGGTCCAGCAGACTGCCGCTGCCCAGATCTTCAAGCAATGGCAGTCCGTGCCGATGGGCCAGCTGCGCCAGTTCGGCGGTCGGTACCTGGGCAGTAAAGCCCTGAATGCTGTAATTGCTGGCGTGTACGCGCATCAACAAGCCGCTGCGCGGGCCGATGGCGGCTTCGTAGTCGCGGGGATGGGTGCGGTTGGTGGTGCCGACTTCATGCAGCCTGACCCCGGCCCGCGCCATGATGTCGGGGATGCGGAATGCCCCGCCGATTTCGATCAGCTCGCCACGGGAGATGATCCCCTCTTTGCGCGCGCCCAGGCTGTTGAGCGCGAGTAACACGGCGGCTGCGTTGTTGTTGACCACCGTCACCGCCTCGGCACCGGTCAGCTCGCGTATCAAGCCGTCAATCAGGTCGTCGCGGTCACCGCGCTTGCCACTTGCCAGGTCGAATTCCAGATTGAGCGGATAACGGGCGGCCTGTTGCACCGCCTCGATCGCTTCCTCCGGCAACAGCGCCCGCCCGAGGTTGGTATGCAGTACCGTGCCGGTGAGGTTGAACACTCGCCGAACCCGGCTTCGGTGCTGGGTTGCCAGGCGCTCGCCGGCCCTCCCCGCCAACACCTGAGCCGTGAGCTCAATGGCATCAAGCTGACCCCGTTGAACCGGTTCCCGCACATCGTCGAGCAATTGTCGCAGGGTCGCGAGCAAGGCATCGCGACCATAACGTTCAGCCAGCAGTTGGCAGGCGGCGTTGCGCAGCAGGCTATCGATGGACGGTAAACGCGCGGGGACGGTGGCAAGTTTTGCGGGCATCAAGGGGGGCTCCCTGAAACGGTTGGCCGTCACGGGAGTGGAATGAAACAGGCTCCGGTCCCGGAAACCTGAGTGTAGCCGCTGCGATCAATCTCCCCCTGGCGCCAGCATCAGGTTCGGCGCCAGACGCTGGTAACCTTCCAGGTCCAGACGCATGTCCAGCGTCAAGCTGGCGAGGTCCGTTGAGAGGGCTTCGGCCTCAGCGTCGTTTTCCAGGTAGAGCAGTTTCAGGTAACTGTTGCAGCCGGGGCAGATTTCAGCCCGCAGTGGCGCCTGGCTGGCGGTATGGCGATCATCCTCGAAACTGACGTATTTGAGCCCCTTGCTCTGCTCGCAGTAGACGCATTTGACCCGCACCACATGCCATTCGCAGGCACACAGCGAACACACCAGGTAACGTAACCCGTTGTATTTTCCCCGCTGGTGAATCACCCCGGCCATGGCCGGTGAACCACAGGCCGGGCATTGGCCAAGGCTGGCGCAAGGCTTCAGTTCGCCCGCCGGCATGCTGAGCAACCAGTGGCTCCATGCCGCCTGCAAGGCCGCGCCGAGAAACGGCACCAACGCCGCCGGCACCCCTGCGTACTGGCCGCTGAGCAAGGCAATCGCCCAGACCTTGCGCTGCCCGAGGCTGGCGTTGTGCAAGGTTGCCACGGCACTTTTCACTGCCGAGCGCGGCGGCGCCTGGTAACGCCGCAGCAAGGTTTCCAGGTACGGCAGCCAGCCATCCTCGCGTACCAGACTGTCGGCGGCCAGCGGCGGCAAGCCATGTTCCTGGCACAATAACAGGCGCTCAGGGTCCGGCGCTTGGGCCAGCGGTGGCTCGTCCAACAGGCTTTGCTGGACGTAGCACAGGTCGGCGACCAGCCGCAGGAAATCGGCCAGTGGATGCCCATTGGCCAATCGCTCCAGGCGCACGGCGCGCAAGGCGAACAGATTGTGCGGCGGCAGGCGCAGGAACGGCGGCGAGCTCGCCGCCGCCTCGATTTGTCCGGGCTCGAGTATCGTGCTCAAGGCATCATCCTTTCTTGCTTATCTGGCTGTCCGGGCTCTCGTCGCGCGTCACCTCGCGGTACCAGAGTGCATGATGTTTCTTCGCCCAGGCACGGCTGACCCTGCCATGCAGCATCGCGCTGACCGAGCCTTTGATCCAGATGCCGGCGTAGATGTGCACGATGATGCTCAGCACCAACACGAACGCCGCCAGGGCATGCAACAGCATCGCCAGGCGAATCGAAGTGATGCCGAAGTATTGGCTGAAATAGGCCCGCCAGATCACCACCCCGCTCAGCAGCAATATCAGCATGCAGACCAACAGGGTCCAGAACAGCAGCTTCTGCCCGGGGTTGTACTTGCCAATGGGCGGTACGCCTTCCTCCTCATTGCGAATCACCCGGTTGATCCGTTTGAGCCACAGGCGGTCGTTGTCGATGAAAAAGTTGGCCCGCCAGAAGCGGATCACCAGCCCGAGGAAAAACACCAACATCAGCACGCCCATGAAGGGGTGCAGGATGCGCGTCCATGGCCCGCCGCCGAACAACTGGCTGAGCCAGAACAGCGACGGGTGAAACAGTGCCAGGCCCGACAGGGCCGCCATGAAAAACAGAATCGCCACCAGCCAATGGTTGGTGCGCTCGTTGGCGTTGTAGCGCAGGATCGTTTTGTTGTTCATGGTCGTCTGTCCTCCTGCGATCCTGGCGTGTTCGGGTCATAGACATGCACAGTCGGGTCGACCTCGTGCACGCTGGAGTCCTTGCCCGGCGGGTGTTCGTCTTCCTCGACGCGCTGCGGGCCGATGCGCACGTAATGAAAGAATCCCGCCAGCACCGCGGCGCCCATGGCCAACAACGCCAGTGGTTTGCTCATGCCTTTCCACAGCCCGACCAATGGACTGATGGCCGGCTGATTCGGCAAGCCGGCGTATAGCGATGGCTGGTCGGCGTGGTGCAGGACGTACATCACATGCGTGCCGCCGACACCGGCAGGATCGTACAGACCGGCATTTTCAAAGCCCCGTGACTTGAGGTCGACGATGCGCTCGGCGGCGTGTTCTTTCATGTCCTCCTTGCTGCCGAACACGATGGCGCCGGTCGGGCAGGTTTTGACGCAGGCCGGTTCCAGTCCGACCGCCACCCGGTCCGAACACAGCGTGCACTTGTAGGCCTTGTGGTCTTTGCGCGAAATGCGCGGAATGTTGAACGGGCAGCCAGTGATGCAATAGCCGCAGCCGATGCAATGGTCCTGGTCGAAATCGACAATGCCGTTGGCGTGTTTGATGATCGCCCCGGGACTTGGGCACGCCGCGAGGCAGCCGGGTTCGGCGCAGTGCATGCAGCCGTCCTTGCGGATCAGCCATTCCAGATTGCCGGCGTCGGTTTCGTGCTCGGTGAAGCGCATCAGGGTCCAGGTCTCGGCGCTGAGGTCCTGCGGGTTGTCGTAGGTTCCATGGTTGTGACCGACCTCGTCGCGCAATTCATTCCATTCCGAACAGGCCACCTGGCAGGCCTTGCACCCGATGCACTTGGTGGTATCGATGAGTTTGGCGACTTCCTCCTGTTGACGTACCGAAGGCGGCAAGGTGGTGGTGGCCGAACGGGCAATGATGTCTTGGTTGGCCATCAGATTTTCTCCACATTGACCAGGAATGACTTGGATTCCGGGGTCTGTGTATTGCCGTCACCGAGGAACGGCACCAGGGTGTTTGTCAGGTAGCCATGCCGGGTTGCCCCGGTGAACCCCCAGTGCAACGGGATGCCGATCTGGTGCACGGTCTGGTTGTTGACTTGCAGCGGACGAATCCGTTTGGTCACCACCGCCACCGCCTCGATATGCCCGCGTTTGGAGCTGACCCGTACCCGGTCGCCTGCGGCAATCCCCTTCTCCTTGGCCAGGGCTTCACCAATCTCGACGAACTGCTCGGGCTGGGTGATGGCATTGATCGGGCAATGCTTGGTCCAGAAGTGGAAGTGTTCGGTCAGCCGGTAGCTCGTGGCGGCATAGGGGAAATCCTTCGCCGTCCCGAGCGACTCCCAGACCGAATCGAAGATGCGTCCGGCCGGGTTGCTGGTCGCCTTCTTGTTGGTGGGGTGCAGCGGGTTGATGCCGATAGGCGTTTCGAACGGTTCGTAATGTTCCGGAAATGGCCCTTCGTTCATCTTGTCGAGGGCGAAGAAACGCGCCACCCCTTCGGGGTTCATGATGAACGGGCTCATGCCCGCTTCCGGCGGTACGTCGGCCTTGTAGTCGGGCACGTCGGTGCCGCCCCAGGATTTGCCGTTCCACCACACCAGGCGCTTTTTCGGATCCCAGGGCTGGCCTTTCGGGTCGGCCGAGGCGCGGTTATAAAGAATGCGCCGGTTCATTGGCCAGGCCCACGCCCATCCCAGGTTCTGCTTCATCCCGAAAGGGTCGCTGTTGTCGCGGCGGGCCATTTGATTGCCCTGCTCGGTCCAGCTGCCGCAGAAGATCCAGCAGCCCGACGCCGTGCTGCCGTCGTCCTTGAGCTGGCCGAAACCGGACAACTGCTGCCCGGCCTTGAGGGTCGTTCCCGTGGCGTCGGTGACGTCGGCAACGGCGTAGCCGTTGAACTCCTTGGCAAGTTCTTCCGGCGTAGGATTGTCAGGCACTTTATAGGGCCAGTTGAGCTTGAGAATCGGCTCGGCGAAAGTCCCGCCGTTGGCCTGGTAGCGCTGACGCAAACGGATGAACAGCTCGCTCATGATCTTGATGTCGGTGCGTGCTTGTCCCGGGCCGTCGGCGCCCTTCCAGTGCCATTGCAGCCACCGGCCGCTGTTGACCAGTGAGCCGTCCTCTTCGGCGAAACAGGTGGTGGGCAGGCGGATAACTTCGGTCTGGATGCCGGCCGTTTCGACATCGTTGTAAGGCCCGACATTGCGCCAGAATTCCGAGGTCTCGGTGGCGAGCGGGTCCATCACCACCAGCCACTTGAGTTTGGCCAGCGCGGCCATCACCCGGTTTTTGTCGGGCAAGGCGGCGATGGGATTGAAGCCCTGGCAGACGTAGCCGTTGACCTGCCCGCTGGACATCATGTCGAACACTTTCAGGATGTCGTAGCCGGGGATATCGAGTTTCGGCAGCCAGTCGTAGCCCCAGTGGTTCTCGGCGGTAGCGTTGGCGCCGTACCAGGCCTTCATCAGGCTGACGTGGAACTTGCCGTAGTTCTGCCAGTAGGACAACTGCCCGGGCCGCAACGGTTTGAGCGCACGCTTGGCAATGTAGGCGTCGTAGTCCTGTTCGGCATCGCCCGGCAGGGTCAGATAGCCGGGCAGCAGGTTCGACAGCAACCCGAGGTCGGTCAGGCCCTGGATGTTGGAATGCCCGCGCAGGGCATTGACGCCCCCGCCCGGCATGCCGATGTTGCCCAACAACAACTGCACCATGGCCGCGCTGCGAATCATCTGCGAGCCCGTCGAATGCTGGGTCCAGCCCAGGGCATAGAGAATCGTCATGGTCTTGCCCGGCTGCGAGCAGGTGGCGATCTCTTCCCAGATTTTCTGCAGGGCATCTTGCGGCATGCCGCAGATCTGGCTGGTCAGCTCCAGGGTGTAGCTGCTGTAATGCTGCTTCATCAACTGGTAGACACAACGCGGGTGTAGCAGGGATGGGTCGACTTTGGCGAAACCATCCTCGCCGATTTCATAGCCCCAGCTGGACTTGTCGCTGTAGGTGCGCTTGGTCGCGTCGTAGCCGGTAAACAGCCCGTCCTCGAAGCCATAGTCAGCCTTGACGATGAACGACACGTCCGTATAGGCGTGCACGTACTCGTGCTGGATCTTGTTTTCAGTGAGCAAATAGTTGATCAGACCGCCCATGAAGGCGATGTCGGTGCCCGTACGAATCGGTGCGTAATAGTCGGCCACCGAGGCGGTACGGGTGAAGCGGGGGTCGACCACGATCAATCGCGCCTGGTTGTGCGCTTTGGCTTCGGTCACCCATTTAAAGCCACAGGGGTGGGCTTCGGCGGCATTACCGCCCATGACCAGAACCAGATTCGCGTTGGCGATATCGGTCCAGTGGTTGGTCATCGCACCTCGGCCATACGTTGGGGCAAGACTTGCCACCGTCGGGCCATGTCAGACACGTGCCTGGTTATCGAACCCCAGCATGCCCAGACTGCGAACGACCTTGTGGGTCATGTAACCGGCTTCGTTGGAGGACGCCGAGGCGGCGAGAAAACCCGTCGTCAGCCAGCGGTTGACCGTCTGGCCCTGGGCGTTCTTCTCGATGAAGTTGGCGTCACGGTCGGCCTTCATCAGGTCGGCGATGCGATCCAGTGCTTCATCCCAGGACACCCGCGTCCACTCCTCGCTGCCCGGCTTGCGCACCTGCGGATATTGCAGCCGGCTGGGGCTATGGACGAAGTCCAGCAGGCCTGCGCCTTTGGGGCACAGCGTGCCGCGATTGACCGGGTGGTCGGCGTCACCTTCGATGTGGATGATGCTCTGGTTGACGTTCTTGGCCGCATCACCCTGGCTGTACATGATCAAGCCGCAACCCACTGAACAGTAGGGGCAGGTATTGCGGGTTTCACGGGTATGGGCCAGCTTGAAGTGGCGGACTTGCTCGGCGAAGGCTGGCGCGGGTGCCATACCCAGCGCGGCCAGGCTGGAGCCTCCAAGGCCGATAGCGGCGACCTTGAAGAACTGACGACGGTTGAGGTCCATCGTGCGCTCCTGATCAGGTGGAGTTACCCGGAACTTGCCCGGGAAATCTTGGACGAACACGGTGACTGAACGACGGCCGCCGACACTTGAAACTATAGTCAAGATTGCACGGGATGTGACGAAACCCGGTCATCGGCGGTGCATGCGCCCTGCTCCAGCCTGTTCACTTGGGTGGCCCGTCAAGCCAGATACTCCAATGGCCCGGTCACTGGTTCTTTTTGCGGTAGGCCATCGAATCGTCGATACGTTTAAGAATGTAGTCGCCCGCAGCCACAGGCGGGTACAGGCTGAGTGCCGGGTCGATACCAAGATCGCAGGGATCGACTCTGGCGCTATAAGTCGGGTCGTAGAATGTCGCGATGGAGTAGCGCTCGTGGCCTGAAGAATTGATCACCCGGTGCAGGGTCGAACGAAAACGATCGTTGGACCAATGCGCCAACAGGTCTCCGACGTTCACTACAAGACTGCCGGGAATTGGCGTGGCCTCGATCCAGCGATTGGAGCCCAGCTCGCGCACCTGCAAGCCACCGCTGTTGTCTTGATAGAGCAAGGTAATGCAGCCGTAGTCGGTGTGCGGGGCCACACCGAACTGGTCGGCCTCGGCCTGCGGTGGTTGTGATGGGTAATAAACCATCTGCGTACGCTGCAGCGGCTTGGTGTATTTATCCGTGAAAAAATCCTCTTCGATCCCCAACCCCGCCGCGACCGCCTTCAACAGGTCCGCCCCAGCCTTGCCGATTTCAGCATAGTACTCAGTCAATGCGTCTCGCAGTTGCGGCATGAATGCCGGCCACTGATTCGGTCCTCGCAACGCCTCACCGGCGAGGACGCAAGGATCATCCTCCGCCAGCTCCAGGCCCATGCTGAAGAACTCCTTGTGATCGGGCTTGGTCGCTTCATACATGGTCGCCCCACCCAACGCATGCCAGCCTCGATGACGCTTGTTCACTGCCACCTGACGTTTGACCTCGGTCGGATAGGCAAAGAACTGACCGGCAGCCGACATGGCTTTGTCGATCACCGTTTGCGGCACGCCGTGATTGATGATGTAGAAGAAACCGGTTTCGCTACAGGCTTTGCGAATGGCGTCACCGGCTCGACGAATACTCGCCTGATCACCTTCGCGGACACCGGACATATCGATCAAGGGCAGATTGGCGCTAGAGGTCATGTTCACTCCTGGGTGCATCGTGCATGCAATGATGGGATGAAGGGTTCTGCCGGCTAATGACTAACCGGTATATACAGGAAAAAGCATTTATTGTGCCGCCCGACCAGGCACTCACCGACACGTCTCGGGCTAAAGCGAATTTAATTGTTTGATCACCGAAATAAACCGCTGACACCCCGTTACCTTCCAGTTTCCATTCGCCCCAGCTGGGTGCAGAGAGCCCCCGCTTGGTGCAACCTTTGGTTACAGCGCTGAAAAAACAGGCGTCCTCGATTGTCTCTTCACTTTGGGTAAACAAGGTCTGGAATGCTGGTTGGCGAGCGGATTCGGAATTATGGCCTGCATTTTGCTCTACCTGTATATACAGGATCATATAGCTAGCCTATTCCCCATCACCCTGACCTCAGGACGCTTTCCATGCACACATCGCTGCAGCTCAAACCCGGTCAACTCACCCTCGATCAATTGCGCGCCATTTACCAGTTGCAAAGCCCTTTCGAGCTGGACCCGGCCGCACTCGACGTGGTCAATGCCAGTACCCGTACGGTAGACGACATTATTTCCAACCAGCGCACGGTGTATGGCATCAACACCGGTTTCGGCCTGCTGGCACGGACGTCCATTCCCACCGAATCGCTGGCCAAGCTGCAGCGCAACCTGCTGTTGTCGCACTGCACCGGCACCGGCCCGTTACTGGATGACGCCAGTGTCGGCCTGATCATGGCACTCAAGGTCGGCTCCCTTGCCCGTGGTTTTTCCGGGATTCGCTGGGAAGTCATTCAGGCCCTGAGCAAGCTCTATGCCGCCAGGGTTTACCCCTGCATCCCGTCGCAAGGGTCGGTTGGCGCTTCGGGCGATCTGGCGCCGTTGGCGCATATGTCGGCCGTGTTGATCGGTGTTGGCCGGGTGCGTCATGAAGGGCGTGAAATGGATGCCGTCGAAGGCCTGGCGATTGCCGGCCTGGAACCGATGGTACTGGGCCCGAAGGAAGGCCTGGCGCTGATCAATGGCACTCAGGTTTCAACCGCGCTGGCCTTGCGTGGTCTGTTTGCCTGCGAAAAACTGTTCAGCGCTGCGGTCGTCGCCGGCAGCCTGAGCGTTGAAGCATTGAAAGGCTCGGACGTGCCGTTTGACCCACGAATCCAGGCCGTTCGCGGACAACCGGGGCAAATCGACGTGGCGGCGCTCTACCGTGAACTGCTGGCCACCAGCGAGATTCGCGAATCCCATCGCGATTGCGACCGGGTGCAGGACCCTTACTCGCTGCGCTGCCAGCCACAGGTCATGGGCGCCTGCCTTGACCACATGCGATTCGCTGCCGGGGTGTTTCTGCGTGAAGCCAACGCCGTCTCGGATAACCCGCTGGTGTTCTGCGCCGACGGCGACGTGCTCTCCGGCGGCAACTTCCACGCCGAACCGGTCGCCATGGCGGCCGACGTACTGGCCCTGGCCATTTCGGAAATCGGTGCACTGTCAGAGCGCAGAATCGCCCAACTGGTCGACCCGGCACTGTCGGGCCTGCCGGCGTTTCTGGTGCGTGAAGGCGGCCTGAATTCCGGTTTCATGATTGCTCAGGTCACCGCAGCTGCCCTCGCCTCGGAAAACAAGACCCTCGCGCATCCAGCGTCGGTGGATAGCCTGCCGACGTCGGCCAACCAGGAAGACCACGTCTCGATGGCGACCTTTGCGGCACGTCGTTTGCTGGACATGGCCGGCAACAGCAGCGCGGTCGTCGCCATCGAACTGCTGGGCGCCGCTCAAGGCGTGGATTTGCATGCACCGTTGCAGACGTCGAAAAAGCTCGGCGAAGTGCTGACGATGATTCGCCGCGAAGTCGCGCATTACGACGAAGACCGCTATTTCGCTCCCGACATCGCTGCTGCACGGGCCTGGGTCGAAAACGCAGCGTTCACTCGCTGGTTGCCCGCCGAACGTCTGTACGCCTGATCTGCACTTAACCCGTTCGCTGCGGCGAACGGCTACTCTTTCGTAGTCGATGGGAAATGCCATGCGTCGTTATTATTCAGGCCCCGATTATCGTCGAGCACAGAGCATTGCCGAGTTGGCGGCGATGGCCCGTCAACGCTTGCCGCATTTCGCCTGGGAATACCTGGAGGGCGGTGCCGAAGAAGAGCTGACCTTGCGCCGCAACCGTCAGGGCTTTGCCGAGATCGCCCTGCTGCCACAGACCCTGGTGCCCTGCAGCACGACGCAACTCCAGCGCTCGCTGTTGGGTCGAGAGCTGCCGCTGCCCATCGCCATCGGTCCCACCGGCTACAACGCCATGCTCTATCGCGACGCCGATATTCACCTGGCCCGCGCCGCAACGGAGCGCGGCCTGCCCTTCACCTTAAGTACGGTTTCTACCAGTTCACTGGAGCAAGTGGTGGCGGCAGTGCCTGAAGTGAATCTCTGGTTCCAGCTGTATTGCCTGCATGATCCCAAGGTCCAGGAAGACCTGCTGCAACGCGCCGCCGCCGTGGGTTGCAAAACCCTTTTGCTGACCAGCGACGCCGTGCTGCTGGGCAACCGGGAATGGGATAAACGCAACTTTGTCCGGCCCCGCCAACTGAGCCTGCGCAACAAGTTTGACGTGCTCAATCATCCACGCTGGATGGCCCAGGCGCTGTGGCCCCATGGCCTTCCAAACCTGGGCAACATCGAACGGTACCTGCCACCTGAGCAACGCAACATCGAAGGTGCTGCGCATTTCATCGGCTCGCAAATGGACACCGGGCTCGATTGGGATGCCCTCGCCCGCCTGCGCGACCGCTGGCCACAACGGTTGTTACTCAAAGGGGTGTTGCATCCGACAGATGCCGAGAAAGCCGTTGCACTGGGTCTCGATGGGGTGGTGGTGAGCAACCACGGCGGCCGGCAACTGGACGGCGTCCCGGCGAGCATCGACTGCCTGCCGGCAATTGCCGCCGTGGCCAAAGGCAAGCTCACGCTGCTGCTCGACAGCGGTATCCGCCGTGGCACTGACGTCCTCAAAGCCTGCGCCCTCGGTGCCGATGCAGTTTTGCTCGGGCGCGCTACCTTGTATGGAGTGGCTGTCGGCGGGCAAGCAGGCGCCGGCCATGCCCTCGACCTGCTCGCCCAAGAGTTGCGCCTGGCCCTGTCGTTACTCGGCACACCAGACCTGAACCAGCTCGATCGTCGCCAGCTGTGCGCGACGCCCTCCACATCTTTCACCGTGAGTTGAACCGATGAGCGATTTGCAACTGACCCTCGAACAATTGCGCCTGGCGCTGGGCGATGCCGCAGTACTAACGGGCGCCGATATCAGTCAACGGCACTACAGCGACTGGACTGGCCATGCACCGGCCTGCCCTGCCGCGCTGTTGCTGCCGCGTACGACGGAGCAGGTCGCAAGCGCCTTGCGCATCTGCAATGACGCACGACAATCGGTGGTCCCCCAAGGTGGGATGACCGGACTGGCGGGCGGCGCAGTGCCCCGTGAGACGGACATTGCGCTGTCCCTTGAGCGCCTGCGCGGCATCGAAGAAATCGACCCGGCGGCAGCGACCATCAGCGTCTGGGCCGGCACGACCCTTGAGGAAATCCAGCACGCGGTTGTCGATGCGGGCTTTGTATTCCCGCTGGACCTCGGCGCCCGTGGCTCGTGCCAGATTGGCGGCAACATCGCGACCAATGCCGGCGGCAATGCCGTGATCCGCTACGGCATGACCCGAGATCTGGTACTCGGCCTGGAGGTGGTCCTGGCCGATGGCCGGATCCTCAACCTGCTCAACAAGATGATCAAGAACAACTGCGGTTATGACCTGAAACAGTGCTTCATCGGCAGCGAAGGCACGCTCGGGGTGATCACCCGTGCGGTATTGAAACTGGCACCGACACCGGGTGAAACCACCACCCTGCTCTGCGCACTGCCCGACTACGTCAGTGCCGTCAGCCTGCTGCGGCGGGTACAACGCAGTGTCGGTACGCCGCAGGCGTATGAGCTGATGTGGCAAGACTTCTTCCGCCTGGGCGTTTCCTGGCTGGAAAACCCGACCGCACCACTATCGCTCGATTACCCGCTCTATGTACTGCTCGAATGCGCCAGCCCTCGGGATCTGCTTGAACAGACGCTGGAACAGGCCTTCACCGCCGGTGAAGTGGTTGACGCAGTCCTCGCCAGCTCCCAGACCCAGGCCCGGGCGCTCTGGAAAATCCGCGAAGCGACCGGCGAATTTCCCTTGCGCATGACCCCGTTGAACTTCGACGTCAGCCTGCCCATCGGCCTGATCGGCGACTTCGCCGAACGCTGCCGCGAGCGTCTGGAGCAACGCTGGCCGGGCAACCACAGTGTGTACTTCGGCCACATTGGCGACAGCAACCTGCACCTGACCGTCGACTGTGCGTCCCTGCCTCAACCCGCACCCATCCTTGAAGTCGAGGAGCTGGTCTACAGCGCGGTCGGCGAACTGGGCGGCTCGGTCTCGGCCGAACATGGCATCGGACTGCTCAAGCGCGAATTTCTCCATCACTCGGTCAGCCTTGAAGCTCGCCAGGCGATGCAGCAACTGAAGGATTGCTTCGACCCCAAAGGCATTCTCAACCCGGGGAAAATCTTCGGCTGAGGTCAATTTCAGGCTGTATATACCGCTGTGGCACGTTAACTGCTGTAGCGGTCATGAATCACCCGCAACACATAACTAGAACCAACACACATAAGCCTCGCTGCACCTGATGAAGGAGTTACACCATGCAACTCGATTCTCTGTTCAGTAAAAAATTCAACGGTCTGTGCATCGCCCTGGCCCTGGCGGGCGCCTGTATGGCGGCCCAGGCCGACCAGCTCGCCGATGTGAAAAAGGCCGGTGAGCTGGTGGTCGGTACCGAGCTGCAATTTGCACCTTTCGACTTTACCGAGAACGGTAAACAGAAAGGCCTGAACGCCGAGCTGTTCGAGCAACTGGGCAAAGAGTTGGGGGTCAAGGTCAGGTTCATGGACTTGCCATGGCCAAGCGTGTTGCCGGGCCTTGAAGCGAAGAAATTCGACATGGTCGCAGGCCCGATCATCGTCACCAAGGCGCGCAAGGAGCGCTACCACTTCGTGCTGCCAGTCGCCGAAGCGACCGTGGCGTTGCTGGTCAGCGCCAAGGACAGCCCGATCAATAAACCTGAAGACATCGCTGGCAAAGCCGTGGGCGCAGGCAAGGGTTCGGCGCAGCTCGAAGAGCTGAAAACCTTCTCCTCCACCCTACCGAAGAAAGTCGATGTCCGTGAATACATCGACAACAACCAGGCTTACGCAGAGCTTGGGACCAAGCGCATCGTTGCCGTCGCCAACTCGCTGCCAAACATCTCCTACGTCGCCGCGCAGCATCCGGACAAGTACAAGGTGGTGTTGCCTCCATTCGGCAAAAAATCCTACTTCGCTTACCTGGGGCGCAAGGATGACGACGCCAACAGCCTGATCGCCGCTCTCGATACCGCGATGCTGAAAATGCACGATGACGGTCGTCTCGCCGCCCTGCAAAAGAAATGGCTGGGTGCCGAAATGGACGTGCCAAAAGCTGACTTCGAGCCGACCTGGTAAACCAGCTTTACGGGTTCGATGAACGGATCGCCGGCTCAGCCGAGCCGGTGATTTATCCATGCTGGAGGCGCGACGATGTTCGATTGGCCTTTACTGTTGCAGAACCTGCCGCTGCTGTTGAACAGCCTGCTGGTGACCCTCGAGATTTCCGTCTCGGCGCTGGCCATCGGCTTTGTCATCGGCGTTATCGTCGGCAGTTTGCGTCTTTCGCCCTTGCCGTTGTTCAGGCGTTTGGGCGGTGCTTATATTTTCGTGTTCCGCGGTATTCCGCTGCTGGTGCAATTGCTGTTCATCTATTACTTCCTGCCGCGTATCGGCCTGCCCAACGTTTCACCCATGGCGGCGGCGGTGATCGGTCTGTCTTTGGCGGCGGGTGCGTATATCGCTGAAATCATGCGCGGTGGTTTTCTTGCCATCCCGGGTGGTCAGCTGGAAGCCGCCGGCCTGCTGGGTCTGAGTTCAGGGCAAATGCTGGTGCGCATCCGCGTCCCGCAAGCCGTGCGCCTGACGCTACCGGCACTGGTCAATGAAATGATCCTGCTGATCAAGGCCTCGTCGCTGGTGTCGGTGGTAGGTCTCGCCGACCTGACCCGTACAGCGCAGAACATTGCAGCCAGCGACTACCTGTTCGTTCAGGACTACCTGATGCTTGCCGGCTTCTATTGCCTGATCAACATTCCGCTGGCGTTTTTGGGTGGACAGCTGGAACGTCATCTGAAGGAGCGCACCGCATGATCTTTGACCCCACGATCATCACCGGCCACCTTGGCGACATCGGCGAAGGCTTTTTGGTCACCCTCGGCACCTGGTCCAGCGGTGTACTGCTGGGGCTGCTGTTGGGCATGGTGATTGCCGTCGCCCAACTGTTCGGCAACAACCTGGTTCGCGCGCCGTTGCGGGTATTCATCGAGATGATTCGAAGTACGCCGTTTCTGGTCCAGCTGTTCCTGGTGTACTACGGCGGCCCGTCTTTCGGTCTGAGCCTGGACCCCATACCGGCCGGCATTCTCGGGTTGGGCATTTATGGCAGCGTGTATTTCGCTGAAATTTTCCGGACCGGTTTCGAGTCCGTAGCCCGCGGGCAACTGGAAGCCGCCGACTGCCTGGGCATCAGCCGCCTGCAATGCATCACACGCATCCAGATCCCGCAAATGCTGGTGATCATCCTGCCAGCGCTGGTCAACCTGGTGACCATCCTGTGCAAGGAAACCGCCGTGCTGTCGATCATCACCATCCCCGAACTGACCATGGTCCTCACCGGTATCGGCTCGGAAACCTTTGCCTTCGTCGAAACCCTGTTGGTGCTGTGCATCGGCTACCTGCTGCTGGTGGAAGCCTGCTCACGGCTGGGCATGCTGCTGGAAGCGCGCGTCGGGCGTTTCATGCAGAAGCAACCGCGATGAACAACCTCCTCCCTACCGCCAGGGACCTGCGCGCGAACCCTGTCCCTTCGACGCCAACAGCCCCGCAACACTCATCCGTATTGAAACAATCAGGTGAAGCGATGAAGACTTCCAAGGCACTCTCCGACAATAGCGAGCCGATGCTCAAACTGATCAACGTCGGCAAGAGCTTCGGCAACCTGCGTGTACTCAAGGGCATCGACTTGCAGGTCCGGCATTCTGAAGTGGTGTGCCTGATCGGTCCGTCTGGCTCAGGCAAAAGCACCCTGCTGCGCAGCATGGCGTTCCTCGAAGAGTACGACGAGGGCGAGATTTATATCGAAGGTCAATTGCTCGGCTGGGTGCCGGACAACGGCAAGGGCCGCAAGCGCGCGGCGCAGTCGCAAATCAACCAGGTGCGGCGCAATGTCGGCATGGTCTTCCAGCAGTTCAATCTGTGGCCACACATGACCGCCCTCGGCAATGTCAGTGAAGCCTTGTTGCGCGTGCGCAAACTGTCTGCCGATGAAGCCCGGAAACGGGCCATGGCAATGCTCGACAAGGTCGGCTTGGCCCACAAGGCCGCAGCCTATCCGGCGCAATTGTCCGGTGGCCAGCAACAGCGCGTGGCGATTGCCCGAGCGCTGGCGATGGAGCCGCACATCATGCTGTTCGATGAGCCCACGTCCGCCCTCGACCCGGAGCTGGTCGGCGAAGTGCTGCAGGTCATGAAAACCCTGGCCAAGGAAGGCATGACCATGGTGGTGGTCACTCATGAGATGGGCTTCGCCGCCCAGGTGGCCGACTCGGTGGTGTTTCTCGATCAGGGCCAGGTAGTCGCCCACGGAACCCCTCACGAGATTTTCCACAACGCCGAACAGCCGCGTTTGCAGCAATTCCTGCAGAACTACCTGGATCGCAATGCCTTCTGGCAAGACACCAAAGAGATCAGCCCAGTATGAATGCCGACGATCTGAATCTGTTAGCCCGTGCCGAAGTCCGTGACCTTGCCAGCTACAACGCCGGCCTCAGCACGGAAGCCGTGCGCAAACGCTTTGGGCTGACTCGCGTGGCCAAGCTTGGCAGCAACGAAAACCCCCTTGGCCCGGCGCCAGCCGTCGCAGCGGCAATGAATCAGGCTTGCTCGAACATCGCCTTGTATCCGGACGCCAATTGTCTGGAGCTGCGTGCCGCGCTGTCTGAAAAGCTCGGGATCCCGGGTAATCAGTTGGTGTTCGGGAATGGCTCCGAAGACTTGCTGAGCGTCATCAGTCGGGTCTTTCTCGACCATGATGATGAAGTCGTCACGGTGGTGCCGTCCTTCGGTTTGCACTTCATTTACCCGATTGCCGCCGGTGCCCGTGTTATAGGCGTCCCGATGACGGCCGACGGGACCTTTGACGTGCCGGCGATGATCGCTGCGCTCACCCCGCGAACTCGCCTGCTGATGTTCTCCTGCCCGTCCAATCCGGTCGGCTGCACCCTGGACGCCGACGAACTGCGCCAACTGCTCGCAGCACTACCGCCACAGGGCTTGCTGGTGTTCGATGAGGCGTATTACGAGTACGCCCGATTCGAAGCCGACTACCCGGACTGCCTGGGTTTGATTCAGGCCAGCGGCAAACCGTTCATTCTGTTGCGCACCTTCTCCAAAGCCTATTCCCTGGCAGGTTTGCGAATCGGCTACGGCATCGTCAGTGATCCGCTGCTGGCTGATCTGATCGACCGCCTGCGCACGCCGTTCAACGTTAACCGTATCGCCCAAGCCGCTGCGGTTACGGCACTGGCCGACGATGAACATCTGCACGCTACCCTCGCGCATGTCGCCTGCGAGCGTCGACGGCTGGAGGCGGCCTTACAGGAGATGGGCCTGACAACGGCGCCGTCGATGGCCAACTTCCTGTACTTCAGCACACCCTGGCCTGGCGAAAAAATCAATCAGGCGCTGCTGCGCGAGGGGGTGATCGTCAAACCCTGGCGCGAAGTCGAATACACTCAGTACTTGCGGGTATCCATCGGAAGCTGTGAGGATAACGACCTTTTCCTTGAAGCCCTGGCAAGAGTACTTGCCGTACAAGAGACGCGGACCGACTGATGATAAAAACTGCACCGCAAGCCCTCTATCGGCGCGCGAAGGACTTTGTGCAAAGCAAACTACGCGAAGGTGTATGGAAACCCGGCGACCTGATTCCTTCAGAGAACCGTTTGGTGCAAGAGCTGGGCATGTCGCGCATGACCGTCAACCGGGCGTTGCGCGAACTGACCGAAGAAGGTCATCTGGTGCGGATCTCGGGGGTCGGCACTTTCGTGGCCGAAAGCAAACCGCAATCGAACCTGCTGCGCATCACCAACATCGCCGACGAGATCGTCGCTCGGGGTCACAGCTATACCTGCCGCGTCCTGCACCTGGGACGCGAGGCGGCCTCGATGCCAGTGGCCGCCGCCCTGGCGCTGACCACCGGTTCCTCGGTTTTTCATCTGCTCTGCGTGCATTGCGAAGAAGGTGTACCGGTGCAACTCGAGGATCGCTACGTCAATCCCGAGTTGGTGCCGGAGTTTCTGCAGCAGGATTTTGGCGAGCACCTGCAACCCGCAAGATACCTGTTGCAGGTCATCAGGCCCGATGAAATGGAACATATCGTCGAAGCCAGCCACCCCAGCAGCGATGAAAGCAAGCACATGCAAATCGATGCCAACGAACCCTGCCTGGTCCTTATGCGGCGGACCTGGAGTCAGGGCAAGATCGTCACCTATGTGCGCCTGATCCATCCCTCCTCACGCTATCGCCTGGGCAGTCGCCTGCCAGTGAATGGAGCCCACAGGGACAGTTGAAGCCCTGATCGCACTCGTGTCATCGGAGCAATCGCTACAGGACCGTTGACTCAGGCATGGCATTGCCGCCTTTCCCGGTCACATCGTCCACCCAGCTCATGGCCGCAATGACCGTCGGGAAGCCGATCGTGCTGGTCAATGCGATCAGTGCGTGATGGATCTCCTCAGTCGTCGCCCCGACTGCCAGTGCCCGTCGGGTATGACTGTGCACTGCGCCTTCCGAGCGGATGGCCGCCGCGGCACCGAGCTGAACCAGCTGGACGGTTTTCTCGTCCAGCGGGCCGGCCTGATGCACCGCTGTCCCCAAGGCCTCCATGGCGCTGAAGTAATCAGGGTATTGATGTTTCAGGCGTTGATAGGTGAATGGGTTGTGGTCGCTCTTGTTGTCCATCGTGGTCTCCTCGCGTTGACGGTTCGATTCAGTTCCGGCACTTCACTTCAGGCAGCGCTCTACAAGCTCCTCGGCGCTGGTGACTGGCGGTTCGCACGTGTGATTTCGGCAGACATAGGCGCTGGTTTGCCCCGCGAGCGCATGCCGCCCCGCGCCGATGGGCACATCCTCGGCAAAGGCCAGGACGCGTGCCGGCAAGTAGCGGCGCTGCAGGCTCGCGACCAAGGCGCTGGCGGCGGAGCGCTCGCCGGCAATGACGATGCTGATCGGGCCACGCTGTACCCAGTCCTGCGCCGCCAGCAGATGGGCGAAACCGAAGGGATTCTGCGCGGCCGCGGCGCGGTACATCGCCAATACCTGCTCGGCGCGCTCGCGGTAAAGCTCGCGGCCGGTCAGCTCAAAGAGTCGCAGGAAAACGAACACGCAGGCCGAGGTTCCTGACGGCCAGGCACTGTCGTGCGGCGCCCTGGGCCTGTGCACCAGCAACTCGCCATCGCTGGGCGTGAAGTAGAGTCCGTCCTCCCAGAACTTGTCGAGGATCACCTCGACCAATTGCGTGGCGCGCTCGACATAGCGTTTCTCGAAGTCGCACTCGTAGAGATCGATCAACGCGTTGGCGAGGAAAGCATAGTCATCGAGAAAACCCGGAACCTTGGCCGTGCCCTCCCGCCAGGCCCGGTACAGGCCACCTTCGGGCGTCGAGAGTCGGTCCAGAATGAAATCAGCGGCGCGCCTCGCGGCGTCCAGGTGGGTTCGGATTCCTGTCGCCTGGTAAGCGGCGCAGAGCCCCTGGATCATTAATGCGTTCCAGCTGGTAAGGATGTTCTCGTCACACGCCGGACGAATACGCTGGGCACGCGCCAGCAGTAACCTGTCGCGCAGACCCTTGAGCTGCACCTCCTGCGCCGCGTCCAGTTCGACTGCGCGGTGCAACACGCTGCTGCCATGCTCGAAGTTGCCGGCGGCGGTGACGCCGTAAGCCCGCCAGGCCAGCGCGGCATCCGGCTCACCGAGCGCGGCCTGTACCTGAGCGGGTGTCCACACGTAGAACTTGCCTTCTTCACCCTCGCTGTCAGCGTCTTCACTGGCATAAAAACCGCCGTCAGGGTGGGTCATGTCACGCAGGATGTAGTCGATCGTTTCCTCGAACACGCGCCGCCAGGCAGGCTTGCCGATCTCGCGATAGGCGTCGGCATAGAGCTTCACGAGCTGGCCGTTGTCGTAGAGCATCTTTTCGAAATGAGGGACAGCCCAGCGCTCATCCACACAATAGCGAGCAAAGCCGCCGCCCAGGTGATCGTAGAGCCCGCCGGCGGCCATGCGATCAAGGGTCAGCTCTACCGAATGCAGCAAATCCGGCTCGTGCAGACGCTGATAGAGGCGCAGGACAAGATCATGGCAGGCCGGGTTGGGAAATTTCGGTGCGTTGCCCAGACCGCCGTTCACTGGGTCGGTGTTCCGGGCAAACAATCGGGCAGCGGCGGCCGGCTGATCTTGCTCCAGCGGTGTATCGCCCTCCCGTTCAGACGCCTCCAGCTTGCGGAAACCTTGAAGGAACTGCTCAACGTTCTGTTGCAACGCCGCACGGTTGTTCTGCCAGGCATCGCTCAGGCCGAGCAGGAGTTGAGTGAAGCCTGGCCGGCCATAATCGTCGTCTGGCGGGAAGTAAGTGCCGCCGAAGAACGGCTCGCGCTGCGCAGTCAAGAACACCGTTAACGGCCAACCACCGCCCTGCCCCATCATCTGCACGACTTGTTGATAGATGTCGTCGAGATCAGGCCGTTCCTGGCGGTCGACTTTGATATTGATGAAACGCTCGTTCATCAGTTGCGCGATCTGCGGGTTCTCGAACGACTCGTGGGCCATCACATGACACCAGTGGCAGGCGGCATAACCCAGCGACAGGTGGATGGGCTTGTCCTCCTCGCGCGCGCGGCGGAATGCTTCCTCGCCCCACGGATACCAATCGACGGGGTTCTCTGCGTGCTGGCGCAGATAGGGCGAAGTCTCGTTGGCGAGTCGATTGCTCATGGCTGGCTCCTTACACCGGGTTCCTCAGAACAGCCCCAACTGCAAGCGCGCCGCCTCGGACATGCGGCTTTGATCCCAGGGCGGGTCCCAAACGATCTCGACCTCGACCTCGCTGACCCCTGGGAGAGTCTGGACCTTGGTACGCGCCTCTTCTTTGAGCACGTCGCCCATTCCGCAACCGGGCGCGGTCATGGACATCTTGATCTCGACTCGCTGGCCGCCGTCGGCGAGCAAGCGGCTTTCACACTGATAAATGAGCCCGAGATCGACCACATTGACTGGAATCTCCGGGTCGTAAACGGTGCGCAATATGTCGAGCACCTGCTGAATGTCGAAGCCACCGCTGCTCGCTTGGGGCTGCTCCTGCTGTTGAACATCCCGTCCCAACGCATCGGCGTCAGCGGCGGCGATCCGTGCCAGCCGGCCCCTGGAGATTTGAACCGTGAAGCTGCCACCGAGCGCCTGGGTCACCACCACCTGCTCGCCACGGCCCAGTTGCAGCCGCTCCCCGCCGGGAATCAGGGTCACCGCGCAGTCGCGCGTGAGTTCGATCGGTTGCAGGTAGCCCGGTTTGTTCGGGTTATCGAAGTGGAAGCCAGCACCGTGCAGGTCGTACTCGAAATCGATGGACAAACCATCGGCTCGCCCCGCGCTTGCGGGATCGAGCAACAGCTTGATGCCGTCTGCCTCGACCGTGATATCTCCTTCGGCAGCGCGCTCGAAGAAAAACTCATGCGCGAAATGCTCGTCGATCTTGAGCCGCACCCCGCGCACGTGGCCGTCCGCCAGAGCATCGAGCAAGACTTTGCGTGCCGGTTCGCGCAGGTGAATACGGGGGATTGGTAATGTGGCTGCCATTGCTTATTACTCCGTTGTGACCTGCGAGGCGCCACCTTCGAGGGCGCTACGTAGCGTGTGCCAGGCCAGAGTGGCGCACTTGACCCGCACCGGAAACTCCCAAACGCCCGAAAGCACTGCGAGTTTACCGAGCTCTGCGGGTGCCACGCGGGCGTTTGGCCCTTCGGTGAGCAACGTATGCACCCGGGCAAAAAGTGCCTGCGCCTCTTCCGGCTTTTTCCCCTTCACCGCCAACGTCATCAGGGACGCCGAGGCTTGGGAGATGGCACAGCCAACCCCCTGAAAGCTGATGTCCTCGATCACCCCGTTTGCCAGCCGGAGATAAATCTTCAGTTGATCGCCGCACAGCGGATTGAAACCCTCCGCCGTACAGGTCGCATCCGCAAGCGGGTGAAAGTTACGCGGCCGTTTACCGTGGTCGATGATCACGTCCTGGTAGAGGTCGCGCAGTTCGTCGCCACTCATCGGAACACCTCCTGAACTTTGGCCAGCCCGGCCACCAGTGCATCGATATCACGCTCGGTGCTGTAGCAGCCGAGCGACGCGCGAGCGGTGGCGGGCACGCCGAAACGGTTCATCAAGGGCTGTGCGCAGTGGTGCCCGGTGCGAATCGCTATCCCTTCGCGGTCGAGGATGGTGCCGATGTCGTGCGGGTGGATACCCTCGAGGACAAACGAAAGGACCCCAACCTTTTCTGCTGCCGTACCGATCAACCGCAGGCCGGGCAACGTTGCCAACGCCTTGGTGGCGTAGGCCTGCACGGCCTGCTCGTGAGCCGCAATCGCCTCTGGCCCCAGTTCAGCGAGAAAGTCGATTGCCGCACCAAGGCCGATGGCGCCGGCCATGTTCGGGGTTCCTGCTTCAAACTTGTACGGCGGTTTGTTGTAGACGGTCTTCTCGAAGCTGACCGATAGAATCATGTCGCCGCCGCCCTGATAAGGCGGCATGCTTTCGAGCAGCTCATGACGGCCGTAGAGCACGCCGATGCCGGTGGGACCGTACATCTTGTGGCCCGACAGCGCGTAAAAATCGCAGCCCAGTGTTCGCACGTCGACCTTGAGGTGCGGAGCTGCCTGGGCGCCGTCGACCAGCACGCGTACGCCCCGCGCATGGGCGAGCTCGACAATGCGCCGGATCGGGTTGATGGTGCCCAGCACATTTGAGACATGGGTCACCGCCACCAGCCGGGTCCTGGGTCCGATCAACCGTTCCAGCTCATCGAGCAGCAGTTCGCCGGCGTCGTTGATGGGCGCCACCCGCAGCCGCGCGCCAGTCTGCTCGCAGAGCATCTGCCAAGGTACGATATTCGAATGGTGCTCCATGGCCGTGATCAGCACCTCGTCACCGGCACGGAGCTGAGTTTTGCCGTAGGTTTGCGCCACGAGATTGACCGCTTCGGTCGTGCCGCGGACGAAGACGATCTCTTCGACGGACTCGGCATTGAGGAATCCCTGGACCTTGGTCCGAGCCTTTTCATACTCCTCGGTGGCGCGTACCGAAAGATAATGCACGCCACGGTGCACGTTGGCGTTTTCCTTTGAAAAGAAGTGCGACATGGCATCGATGACCGCCTGCGGCTTCTGGCTGGTCGCGGCACTGTCGAGGTAAATCAGCGGCTTGCCGTAGATCGTCTCCGCGAGGATCGGGAACGCCTGGCGCACACGTTCGACGTCATAGCCTGGCGCAAGGTGGAGCGGTTTCGATAGCCCTTGAAGACGGTTTTCGAGGTCGCTCATGCCGACACCTCCCGCCCGCGCAATTGCGCGGTGATCAGTCGCTGCACATGCTCGCGCAACGGCTCCAGCTGAATGAGTTCGAGCATTTCGCTGACAAACGCAAAGGTCAGCAGCGATCGCGCTGCCGCCAGCGCAATTCCCCGTGAGCGCAGGTAGAAAATGGCCTGTTCATCCAGCTGGCCGACGGCGGCACCGTGAGCGCACTTGACGTCATCGGCGAAGATTTCCAGCCGGGGTTGGGTGTTGACCTGGGCCGACGTCGACAACAACAGATTCTTGTTGGTCTGGCTGGCATCGGTCTTCATCGCTCCCGGACGCACGATGATTCGTCCGTCAAAGATTCCATGCCCATGATCATCGATCACGCCCTTATAGCGTTCGCGGCTGGTACAGCTCGGCGCTTGATGCTCGATGGTCGTCTGATTGTCCAGGTGTTGCTGGCCTCGCGGCAGGTACAGACCGTTCAACGCGACCTGTGCGCCGGGGCCTTCGAGTACCACGCGCAGCTCCTGCCTTGCCAGTTTCGAGCCCAGTGCCAAGGAATGCGCTATGAAGTGGCTGCCCTGGGCCTGGCGCACACTGAGCAGCGCGACATGGAATGCCGCCGTGCTTTCGTTCTGCACCGTGTAGTGTTCGAGCGTAGCGTCGGCGTCGAGCAGCACCTCGCTGACCGCGTTACTCAGGTAGACCTCATTGCCGCTGCCGACGTGGCTTTGCACCAGAATCGCCCGGCTCCCTGCCCCCATCTGCACCAGGACACGCGGATGGGTCACCCGTGGCGTGGCGTCTGACGTCGAGAGAAACACCAGATGGATCGGTGCGTCGAGCGTCGTGCGGGCGGGAATCTGCACCAACGCCCCATCCTCGGCAAACGCGGTATTCAGCGCCGTAAAGGCTTGCGGCTGTGAGTGAAACGCATGGGCGAACAGACTTTCGAGCGTCCCGTTGTCGGCGTTCAGCAGCGGTGCGAAAGAGCACACCTTAACGCCCCGGGGTAGTCTTTCAAGTGCTGACAGCTCAGCGGTGAAATAGCCGTTGACGAAGACCAGTCGCACGCCGCCGTAGTCGCCGGCAAGTCGTTCGACACTGGCCACGGACAGGTCCTGACTCGCGTCCGGCCTGGCTGGCTGGAAAGGTACTTCCAGGATCGGCGCGACTCGCGTGTGCTTCCAGGCTTCGTCCTTGGCCGTTGGAAAACCCTGGTCGGTCACCCACTGGAACGCGGCACGGCGCAACGCTTGCAGCCAGGCCGGACGCCGGGCGTCAACGCTGGGGGTGAGCTGTGAGAGGAACGCCGCGCTGTTCATGGCCTGGCTCCGGGCTCTGCAGAATCCTGCTCATAGCTCGCATAGCCGTGCTTTTCCAGCTCGATGGCCAGCTCCTTGCCGCCGGACTGGACGATCCGCCCGTTGGCCATGACATGCACGTGATCCGGGACGATGTAGTCGAGCAATCGTTGATAGTGGGTGATCACCAGCAGCGCGCGATCCCTGCTCCGCAGCGCGTTGACGCCGGTCGCGACTATCCGCAACGCGTCGATGTCGAGGCCCGAGTCGGTCTCGTCGAGGATCGCCAGTCGGGGTTCGAGAATTGCCATCTGGAAAATCTCGTTACGTTTCTTCTCGCCACCCGAGAAGTCCACGTTGACCGAGCGGTTCATGAAGCTCTGGTCCATCTCGACCAGCGCCATGCGCTCCTTGGCGAGCTCAAGGAAATCCAGCGCATCAAGCTCCTCCAGTCCGCGCTGCTTGCGCACGGCGTTGAGGGCCGTGCGCAGAAAGTAGAGGTTGCCGACGCCGGGGATTTCCACCGGGTACTGAAACGCGAGGAAAATCCCGGCGACCGCCCGCGCTTCCGGCGGCATGGCAAGCAGGTCCTGGCCGTCATAGAGCACCTCGCCGCTGACCTCATAAGTCTCAAGGCCTGCGAGTACCTGGGCCAGCGTGCTCTTGCCGGAGCCGTTCGGCCCCATGATCGCGTGCACCTCGCCCGCTTCCACCCGCAGCGTGATGCCCCGCAGGATTTCACGGCCGTCGACGCTGGCGTGCAGATCATTGATCTCGAGCATGCTCCCACCCCGGGCCTTAGCCCACGCAGCCCTCAAGGCTCACGCCCAGCAGTTTCTGGGCTTCCACCGCGAACTCCATCGGCAGCTCCTTGAGCACTTCGCGGCAGAAGCCGTTGACGATCATCGGCACCGCATCCTCCGCGCTGATGCCGCGCTGCCGGCAGTAAAACAGCTGCTCGTCGCTGATCTTCGACGTGGAGGCCTCATGCTCGACCTGAGCACTGGGGTTCTTCACATCGATATAAGGAAACGTGTGCGCGCCACACTCGCTGCCCAGCAGCAGCGAATCGCACTGCGTGTGGTTGCGGGCACCGGTCGCGGCTTTCTGGATCTTCACCAGGCCGCGGTAGGTGTTCTGTCCATGACCGGCAGAGATTCCCTTGGACAGAATGGTGCTGCGCGTATGCCGGCCGATGTGGATCATCTTGGTGCCGGTGTCCGCCTGTTGGTGATTGGCTGTCAGGGCGACTGAATAGAACTCGCCGACTGAATAATCGCCCTGAAGAATCACCCCTGGGTATTTCCAGGTGATCGCGGAGCCGGTTTCGACCTGAGTCCAGGAAATCTTCGAGTGCGCGCCTGCGCACTTGCCGCGTTTGGTGACGAAATTGAAGATCCCACCACGTCCCTGGGCATCGCCGGGGTACCAGTTCTGCACCGTGGCGTACTTGATCTGGGCGTTATCCAGCGCGACCAGCTCGACCACCGCCGCGTGCAGCTGGTTATTGTCGCGCATCGGTGCGGTGCAGCCCTCGAGGTAGCTCACATAGGCGCCCTCCTCTGCAACAATCAGCGTGCGTTCGAACTGGCCGGTGTCCGCGGCGTTGATGCGAAAGTAGGTCGACAGTTCCATCGGGCAACGCACGCCCTTGGGCACGTAGCAGAAGGAACCGTCGGAAAACACCGCCGAGTTCAGTGTGGCGAAGAAGTTGTCGCTGTAGGGCACGACCGAACCGAGGTACTTGCGCACCAGTTCCGGATGGTTTTGCACGGCTTCGGAGAACGAGCAGAAGATCACCCCGACTTCGGCGAGTTTGTGCTTGAAAGTGGTCGCGACCGAGACCGAGTCGACCACGGCATCCACCGCAACGCCGGTCAGGCGCTCCTGTTCGGCTAGCGAGATACCGAGCTTGCCAAACATCTCGCGCAGCTCGGGATCGACCTCGTCAAGACTATTGGGCCCCGGGGTTTTCGGTTTGGGTGCCGAGTAATAGATGATGTCCTGGTAGTCGATGGGATTGAAGTGGACGTTCTGCCAGGTGGGCTCGCGCATTGTCAGCCAGTGGCGATACGCCTTCAGACGCCAGTCGAGCAGCCACTGTGGTTCGTTTTTCTTCGCAGAGATCAGGCGGACGAGGTCTTCGTTGAGCCCGCGCGGGGCTGCGTCGCTCTCAAAATCAGAGACAAAACCGTACTTGTAGGGCCGCTTGCTGAGTTCGCGGATCCTCGCATTGTCAGTGCTCATCGCTGATGCCTCCTGCTTTGGGCAGGACGATTGAATCGTTTAACTATACTCCTTCCCTCTACGTTGGGACCCGAGCGCGACCCTAGCGTTCAAACATCCGACGATTGCCGTAACAGGATGTCGTTACCGTCCACCCGGACCTCGAACTGTTCGACCTGGTAAGCCGGTTCTGTGAGGCATTCGCCGCTGGTCACGTCGAACTCGTAGGCGTGTACCGGGCAAATCACCACGTTGTCGCACAGTATTCCCTCTCCCAGCGAACCGTCTTCGTGCGGGCAGGTGTTGTGGATGGCGAAATACCGGCCATCGACATTGAACAGCGCGACGGGCGTACCCCCAAGGTCCACGGTTATGCCGTTACCCGGTTCGATATCCCCCACGCAGGCGACCTTGACGAACTCACTCATCGTGCCACTCCCTCTTGAGTGTCATTTTAGCTGCTGGATCTGCTGCCGACTCGTCGGGATCCGCTCAGCGAGACTTGCGCCCGGCAGCAGTAGGCTAAGCTTTCAGCAGCTCATTGCTCACGATGCTCGCGCCTGCAGGTTTGGGGTTTTTCTGAAGAGCGTCTGCAACAGCTATTTCAGACAGGCCCAAACCATTCACGCAGGACTGACGTGATGACCGAGCCCCTCCTCAGCTTCGAAGAACTGAAACTCGCCGCTACCGCAGGTGATATCGATACCGTGCTGGTTTGCATGGTCGATATGCAGGGACGATTGGTCGGCAAGCGATTCCAGGTCGAGTTTTTCATCGACAGCGGCCATGAAGAAACCCACTGCTGCAATTACCTGCTGGCCGATGACATCGACATGGAGCCGGTGCCGGGTTACGCCGCTGCCAGCTGGAGCAAGGGCTATGGCGATTTTGTGCTGAAACCCGACATGGCCACCTTGCGCCGTGTTCCGTGGCTGGAATGCACGGCGCTGGTGCTCTGCGACGTGCTCGATCATCACCATCGGCAGGACTTGCCGCACAGCCCGCGGGCAATCCTGAAAAAGCAGATCGAGCGACTCCGTGAGCGCGGCTACAGCGGCATGTTCGCCTCTGAACTGGAGTTCTATCTGTTTGACGAGAGTTATGAGGCCATCCACGAGCGCAACTACCACAAGCCGAAAACCGCCGGCCACTACATCGAGGATTACAACATCCTCCAAACCACCCGCGAGGAGCCGGTGCTGCGGGCGATTCGCAAACATCTGCAGGCATCCGGCATTCCCGTGGAAAACTCCAAGGGAGAATGGGGCCCGGGCCAGGAAGAAATCAACGTCCGTTATGCCGATGCCCTGACCATGGCCGACCAGCACGTCATCATCAAGCACGCCTGCAAAGAGATCGCACAATTGCAGGGCAAGGCGATCACGTTCATGGCCAAGTGGCGCTATGACGCCGCCGGTTCCAGTAGCCATATCCATAACTCGTTGTGGGACAAGAATGGCAAAAAGCCGCTGTTCTTCGATCCCAAGGCCGAGTTTGGCATGTCGACGCTGATGCGTTCCTGGGTGGCCGGACAACTTAAATACGCTAACGACATCACCTGTTTTCTTGCGCCTTACATCAATTCGTACAAACGCTTCCAGGCCGGTACATTCGCGCCGACCCGGGCGGTCTGGAGTCGGGACAATCGCACCGCAGGCTTTCGTTTGTGCGCCGAAGGCAGCAAATCCATCCGCATCGAATGTCGCATCGGCGGCGCCGACCTCAACCCTTATCTGGCCTTCGCCGCCTTGATCGCTGCGGGGCTGGCCGGTATCGACGAAAAACTCAGCCTGGCGCCCCCCTTTGAAGGCGATGCCTACCTCGACGAGCACTTGCCGGAAGTCTCGAAGACCCTGCGCGATGCCTGTGCCGCGCTCAAGGCCTCAAGCATGTTGCGCGAGGCGTTCGGTGACGAAGTGGTCGACCACTACGTGCACACCGCCGAATGGGAGCAGAAAGAGTACGACCGACGGATAACCGACTGGGAACTGCAGCGCGGCTTTGAGCGCTATTGAGACCATCATGACTTCGATGATTCAACTCATCTCCCCGGTCGATGGCCGGGTCTACGCCGAACGCCACTGCGCCGATGCGACGCAGATCGAGCAAGCTCTGACGGCGGCCGCAGCCGCCCAGGCGTTATGGAAGCGCCGACCTCTGAGCGAACGCGCCGCCTTATGTAGCGCCGCCGTGGACGCGATGTTGGCAATGAAAGACGAAATAGTCCCGGAACTGGCCTGGCAAATGGGCCGCCCGGTGCGTTTTGGCGCTGGCGAGCTACGCGGCTTCGAAGAGCGTGCGCGCCATATGATCGCTATTGCACCTGAAGCGTTGGCAGCGGTTGTGCCCACGCCTGTTGCAGGTTTTCGACGCCAGATCAAACGCGAGCCGTTGGGAACGGTGCTGGTCGTCGCGCCCTGGAATTACCCCTACCTGACCGCGGTCAACACGATTATCCCGGCGCTGATGGCCGGCAACAGCGTGATCCTCAAACATGCCTCGCAAACGCTGCTGGTCGGTGAACGTTTCGCTGAGGCCTTTCGCCGCGCCAATCTACCTGAAGGGTTGTTCCAGAATCTGCTGCTCAATCACACCTATACCGCGGCTATCATTGCCTCGGGACGGGTGCAGCAAGTGAACTTCACCGGTTCGGTCGAAGCCGGCAAAGCCATCGAAATCGCCGCCACCGGGCTCTTCCTCGGCATCGGGCTGGAGCTCGGCGGCAAAGACCCGGCCTACGTCCGGGCGGACGCCAACCTTGAGCACGCGGTGGAAAACCTGGTGGACGGCAGCTTCTTCAACTCCGGGCAAAGCTGCTGCGCCGTTGAGCGTATCTATGTCGATCAAAAAATCTACCCGGTGTTTGTCGAGCGCTTTGCCGCCCTGACCCGCCAATACGTGCTGGGCAACCCGCTGGACGAAGCCACCACGCTCGGCCCATTGGTGAATCCGGGGGCTGCTGAATTCGTACGCGGGCAAATCGCCGAAGCACTGGCAAAAGGCGCTAAAGCGCTGATCGATCCAAAGGCCTTTGCGGCTGACGCGCCAGGCAGCGCTTACCTCGCGCCGCAGGTATTAGTCGACGTCACCCATCAAATGTCGGTGATGCGCGAAGAAAGCTTTGGTCCAGTGGTCGGCATCATGCCGGTTGCCAACGAGGACGAAGCCATCGCCTTGATGAACGACAGCGAATTCGGGCTCAGCGCCTCAATCTGGACCGCAGACCTCGCCGCCGCCGAACGTATCGGCGACGAAATCGCCACCGGTACCGTATTCATGAACCGCTGCGATTACCTGGACCCGGCCCTGGCCTGGACCGGGGTGAAAAACAGCGGGCGCGGCGTATCGCTGTCGCGCATCGGTTACGAACACCTGACCCGAGCGAAATCCTTCCATCTGCGCCATGAGATCTGAGCCATGAGCCTGACTGCGAACTGGAACTACCCCACGAGCATCCACTTCGGTGTTGGCCGTATCGCCGAGCTGGCCGACACCTGCCGCAGCCAAGGTATCCAGCGACCGTTGCTGGTCACCGACAGTGGCCTGGCACGCGCACCGATCACCACGGCGGCGCTGGAATCCTTGCGCGCCGCTGGCCTCGGCGTGGCGCTGTTTTGCGACCTCAAGCCGAATCCGGTCGAGGCCAACCTGGCGGGTGGACTCGAGGCCTGGCGTGCCGGCAAGCACGATGGCGTGGTCGCCTTCGGCGGCGGCAGCGGCCTGGATATGGGCAAGCTGATAGCCTTCATGAGTGGCCAGACCCGACCGGTGTGGGATTTCGAAGACATCGGCGACTACTGGACTCGCGCCGATGAAAGCAGCATCGCCCCGATCATTGCGGTGCCGACCACAGCGGGTACGGGATCCGAGGTCGGCCGTGCGGCGGTGATCATCGACGAGCGTACGCACACCAAACGCATCATCTTCCATCCGAAAATGATGCCGCGGGTGGTCATCAGCGACCCGGCGCTCACCGTCGGCATGCCGGCAAAGGTCACCGCCGGCACCGGCATGGATGCCTTTGCGCATTGCCTGGAGTCGTACTGCGCCCCCGGTTTTCACCCCATGGCCGAAGGGATTGCGGTTGAAGGCATGCGCCTGGTGGCCAACGCCCTGGTGCGGGCAGTACGCACACCCTCTGATCTGGAGGCGCGCGCGGAAATGCTCGCGGCCGCCGCGATGGGCGCCACTGCCTTCCAGAAAGGTCTGGGCGGGATGCACGCGCTCGCACATCCGGTCGGCGCCCTGTACGACACCCACCACGGCATGACCAATGCCACCTTCATGCCCTATGTCTTGAAGTTCAATCGCCCGGCCATCGAGGAACGCATCACCCGCCTCGCGGCTTACCTGCGTCTGCCGACTCCGGGCTTCGACAGTTTTCTGGCCTTCGTCCTCAAGTTGCGCAAGGACATCGGCGTGCCGCATACGCTGTTTGAGCTGGGAGTGGATGATCGGCAGGTCGATCTGATCGCCGACATGGCGATTGTCGACCCCTGCGCCAGCGGTAACCCGCTGCCATTGACACGAAATGGTGCGGTAGAGATTTTCGACGCGGCGTATCACGGCCGGCTCTAGAGCCGTCCTTATTATTTCGCGGTTGCCGAGCCTTCTACTTGCTGGGGCTGGACCTCACTGCGCTTCATGGAGAGGTACTCGCTGCGCTCAATCTCATGCAACTGCAGCGGGTAACGTTCAATCCCGGCATACCAGTCGCTCAGACGTTTTTCGAGCTGTTGCGGCGCGGGTGTCGTCAGCGCGCCGAGATAGGCTTCGATCGCCACGTAGTAGCGCATCGCATTGCGCTCGGCGACACCACGCATATTGCCAATATAGGCTGGCTGACCATCGGCCTTGCGACCAACGATGCTGAAACCGACCTTGTTGCGACCTGCTGTCGCCAGATAGCCCTGCATGGCCATACGGGCCGCAATACCGTAGTCGTACGAATATGACAAATGCAGGAAACTGCGTTGAGAATCGAGTTTCACCACTTCAAGCTTGACCCGATAGTTGCTCGTTCCAAGCGGTCCTTGCGCGGAGCTCAACACGACCTGAAGGTAGTCGGCACTATCGCTTACAACCCGATAAAGAAAATCGAACTGGTAGGTATCGGCCAGCGGCTGATCTGACTTGCGCCCAATATTGACGCGTAACCCTTCCCCTGCACCGGAAGAGGCCTGACAACTCTTCACGTTCAAATGCAGGATCAGGATATCGCACCAATGGCCAATGCCCTGCAGCGCCGGACTGACCACCGCATAGGGTTGCTCGATCAAGGAATAGACGTCGCCTGTCAGGCTGTCTGACGTTTCAGTTGATTGGAGATACAGCGGGCGATGGAACGGGTTGTTGGCCAACTGTTCACGCAAGGCGCCGTAGCGTGCGGTCAGTGCTTGAGCATCCTGCGCGTGGGCCAGCGGCATGCCGATCAACAGATAGAGCAAGACCGCGCGAACCAGCATGGCGCCTCTGCAGAAACTGATATTCGCCCGGCTCAAAAGCCCCATGGACATCGTTTGTACTTGCCTCACAACCAGTACTCCCAGAGGTGCGAAAACTGTTCCTTGGCTCTTGCATCAAGGGAACGCCGCTGCCACTTCTCAAGTGTGATTTCGTTTGATTTCAGCAAATCGGCAAGGAATGCCGCGCGCATTTTCTCGCCAAACCCGGGGCCGAGCACCACGACGTTGACTTCCCGGTTGTGCAGAAAGCTGCGCCAGTCAAGATTGGTCGAACCCACCGTGGACCAGACGCCATCGATCACCGCGGTTTTGACATGCAGCAAGGCATCGCGGCGTTCGTAGAGCTTGACACCGGCCTTCAGCAGCTCGGTGTAGTGCCTGCGGCCAGCGTTGAATACCAACCAGGAGTCAGTGCTGCTGGGCAGCAGCAGCTTCACGTCGACGCCGCGTGCCACTGCATCCTTAAGCTCTGTCAGCAGTTGCGGATCGGGCACGAAGTAGGCGTTAGTCAGGAAGATTTCAGTTTGCGCATTGCGCAGTGCCGAGATAAGCGTGGCGTAGATCAGGCTGTAGGGTTCGTCTGGTGAGCTACCGATGGCGCGTACTACCTCGTGGCCTTTGCGTTCGGCCGTCGGGAAATAATGGCGCGCCGCGAGCGGTTTGCCTTTCTGCTTTTCCCAGGTCTCGATAAACAGCTTTTGCAGCTCAGTGACTGCCGGCCCTTCAAGCCGCAGGTCGGTGTCGCGCCAAGGCAGCTTGCCATCGGGTCGGGCTTTGGCGTTCGGCCTGAACGAGCTGCCTGAATAGACACTACTCACGTTGATACCGCCGAGGAAGGCAATGCGCCCATCAACTATCAGCAGCTTACGGTGATCGCGCTGGTTTACTTGCCACCCAGCCTTGGCGGTCACTGGATTGACCGGATTGAATTCCAGCACGTTGATGCCCAAGGCGGTCATGCGGGCAAAAAAAGCCGAGGGTGTGCCAAGGGTACCGACGCTGTCCCGGATCAGATTGACCTGTACCCCAGTAGCCTGTTTGGCTATCAACGCCGCGGCGAAACGCTGGCCGACTTCATCGTCGTCAAAAATGTAACTCTCGATATTGATGTGATCACGCGCGCGGCCAATCGCAGAGATCATTGACTGGTAGGTAGTCGGACCGTCCTGTAACAGTTCGACCTTGTTGCCGTCCGTCAGAGGGCTGCCGACGATGGACTCCTCGATCGCCATGTGCAGGTTGAAGATGTTCGTCTGGGCGCCATTGGCCTTCAGACGATCAAGAATGGCCTTGCTGCGTTCGGCAGACAGCGGTCCGTGCGGACCTTCGATCTGCGCAGGAGCCGGCTTGCTATAGGCCATATCGGGAACAATGGTGGGCAACGAATCGCAGGCCATGAGCAGTGTCAGGCTCAGCGCTGTCAGTGTTCGCAGCAACGTCCGGATTGAAAACAGGTTCATGCGGCATCCGCCCGAAACTGGAGGGGGACTCCTATCGTGCCAGTAACCGAACACAGTTTCGGTGCGATACCGCGCTTACCCGGAGACTCTAAACAGCAGGCCCGCCGCCATTTTTATTGCCGGCAACGAATGTGAATAGGCACCGTAAAACCGACAGACGGCTTCGGGCAGCAGTGTACAGAGCGCTCCATGGATTAATCTGTAAGTATGGGTAATCTCACCTAAGGACGGTGGCTGAAATGCCTGATGTTTCCAAGCCACAACAGAACCATCTGCTGGCGGCTCTGCCCGCACAATCGCTGGAGCGCTTGCTGCCGCACCTCGAGCCGATCACCCTGCCGCTTGGCAAGGTGCTCTACGAGTCCGGGGATGCTCTGCGGCACGTCTATTTCCCCACCGACTCCATTGTGTCCCTGCTGTACGTGATGGAAAACGGCGCATCGGCGGAAATTTCGGTGGTGGGTAATGAAGGCTTGATTGGCATCGCCGTCTTCATGGGCGGTGAAAGCACGCCGAGCCGGGCGATTGTCCAGAGCGCCGGGCATGCCTTCCGGTTGCCCGGCCAGCGACTCAAGGATGAGTTCAACCGCCACGGGGAGATGCTCCTGCTGATGTTGCGCTACACCCAGGCGTTGATCACCCAGATGGCCCAGACCGCCGTGTGCAACCGCCACCACTCGATTGACCAACAATTGTGCCGTTGGCTGCTGCTATCCCTTGACCGCCTGCAAGACAATCAACTGATCATGACCCAGGAATTGATCGCCAACATGCTCGGCGTACGCCGCGAAGGCGTGACCGATGCCGCCGGCAAGCTGCAACGCCTCGGCGTTATCGAATACAGCCGTGGCCACATCAAGGTGCTGGACAGGGCCGCGCTCGAGGAACTGAGCTGCGAGTGCTACGCGGTGGTCAGAAAAGAAACCGAGCGCCTGTTGCCTTACGTTCCGGTAAAGCCGACCCGCTGACTGCCAGTATCTGCGTGTTCTAGCGAACAGACCGGCCTGCAAGAGTCACCCACACTTAACGCATTAGACGGCCCCGGCACCTGTCCCGCCCATCCAGGGCCCACTGTGCCGCAGGATCTGCGCATGCCAATCATGTCTGGGCGACCAATAGAAAACCGGCTACTCCAGGGGCTGTCGAAGACTGACTACAGCCGGCTGGAAGCACAGTGCGATAACGTCGAACTGGCCTTTGGCACTGTCTTGTGCGAGCCGGGCCATCCAATCCTGCATGTGTATTTCCCTCAAACAGCGCTCATCGCCGAAGTGGTGACGTTGTACCGCCACCCTCCTCTGCACATGCACCTGATCGGCAATGAAGGGATGCTTGGGGCGACACTTGCTCTGGGGGTTAATACCGCCCCCATGCGCGCCGTGGTGCAAGGCGCCGGTACGTGCCTGAGGATGAGTGGCTTGCAGCTGCAGGTCTCGCTGCGCGAGAGCCCGTTATTATTGCGCAGGCTCAATCAGTACCTGTATGTGCAGATGATGCAGCTCGCTCAAACCGCCGCCTGTACCCATTTTCACGAGATTGAGCCACGCTTGGCGCGCTGGTTGCTGATGACCCACGATCGCGCGCACGCCAATCACTTTCATCTGACCCACATGTCCCTCGCGGACATGCTCGGGGTTCGGCGCAGTGGCGTGACATTGGCCGCCGGTACGCTGCAACAACGTGGATTGATCCGTTATACCCGTGGTGAAATCACGATTCTTGATCGCAAGGGATTGGAAGCGGCGTCATGCGAGTGCTATAGCGACACTCACTCGACTCCGTTATGACGCGGTTATCGTGGCAAGGGAAAGGTCGCCGTAAAGGTAGTGCCGCCTTCTATCGAGGAAGTCACCCGGATATCGCCGTGATGCGCCCTGACAATCTCTCTCACAATGAACAGGCCAAGCCCGACACTGCGCAGTCCTGCATTATCGTGACTGCCGCGAATCATCGGTTCGAACACGTTGTCGAGCAACTTCGAGGGTATCGGCGTGCCAAGGTTGTGTACCGCAATGATCACCTGATCCTCGAAGCATGAAGACACTGTGACCCCACCCTCAGCCGTGCCATAGGCAATCGCATTGGCAACCAGATTGCCAATAAGCTGATAGAGCCGATCACTGTCGGCGATGAAATTACCTTGACCGACACAGCGATGGGTCAGCGTGTGCTCAGGGAACACCAGACTCAGTTCGTCCAGGCATTCGCCCACCAATGCGTGCAAATCAACCGGCTTGAGGGAAACCGCAATGCTTCGCCCGACTTGCCTCAGGGTGAAGTCCAGCAGGTCTGCTACCAGACGTTGCGCGCGCTCTGTAGCGTGCGTGATGTGGTCGAGTATTTGTGCTTGTTTAGGAGGCAAGTCACGGCATCCGAGCAATTGCGAAGCCATTTTTATCGCCGCCAGCGGATTGCGCAGATCGTGACTGACAATCCCGATCAACTGTTCGGCGAACAGCGCGCGGTCTTCTGCCGCAGCGCAGTTGCCAGGTAACACGTCTTGCGTAACATCCCGCGCGTATTGGGCCTTGAGGTTCGTCGCCAGATGCCGCTCAGCAAGCATGCGTACAGCGAGAGGCCGGTCGTCTGTCTTGAACAGCCTCATCTCATGCAACGTGCCGTGATACGTAATGCTGGGTTGCACGCTATTCACTCCAATGCAAGTTCAGCGTTTCGATGGATTTACCACCGACTGAAATGGTGTGGCGCTCTTCATGGCCATTCAAACTGGCGATGACCAGGTATTTGTTTGCCGGCAATTGCGCGTACACGATGGGCCCCACCTGACTCAGCGACAACAGGGGGCTACCTTTTTCGCTCTGGATCACCACGTCGACATTGCTGACGTACTGATTGGCAGGTCCCGTTGAAAAGGTCATGTGAAGGTTGTAGCCCTGGGTCTGGAGCAAGGCCTTTGACTCATCCAGGCCGATACCTCCCGTCAGATAGCGGATGCCATTCTGCTCCTGCGGCTCCAACTGCACGGCCGACATGTCAACCGGTTCTGCGGTGGCTGCATGCAGCACCACGGAAGACAAACCCAGCAATAGGGCCAGGGCAAATCTTGAAAGCGTCAGTGAATGATTGAACAACATGAGGGTTTTCATAGTTTCTCCAGTCAATAACCAGCAGCAATCTGCCTGACACTCAGAGTGCGCGTAGTGGCCGGAGTGGGTCTGTGCGCTAGTGCACGGAGAACTGTTTGTTTTATTAACAGGTTGATGGCAGAAAGTAGTCGATGTTAATGCTGTCGCACGCGCCCACGGTGAATACCTCCCCACTATTCACCGAAACCACTAATTGAGCGCCGTATTATGTGTCGATCGACATCATATTCTCCCTAATAAAAGCAACACAACCAGGACAATAACGACGACGCCTAATAAACCGCTCGGCGCATAGCCCCAGCTTCGGCTGTGCGGCCAAGTCGGAATAGCGCCAACCAGCAGCAAAATCAGCACGATCAACAGTATGGTTCCCAAGCTCATGGCTTTTCTCCTTGAGTCTGCAAGTAGGTGGATGTTGTGCAGGCAGTGAGACCTTGATCTGCGCGTTGCAGGCCACCAACGTGGCACACGTACCCGGTACAGTCTGTACGGCAACACACATATCGTCAGTGTTTGATTGATCAGAGGCACGGTCGTTGTTATTCCGCTTGTGCAACGTTTTTTGCGTTATTTAGATCGCCCAGTGTGTGATGGCGTACAGAACGCCGCGACGATCAGGCACAGAATAAAAACAATAACAGAGCAGCCTTCGCTGCAGCGGGTAACACCATGAACACAATGACCGATTCCGCCCTGGTACAGCGCATTAATGCACAGTGCCATCCATTGATGCGCTACCTCCACAAGTTAAGTGGCGTACGCTACCTGGCAGCCTATGACTCGGCTGGCAGTTATGAACTGAACCCTATCAACGGCCACGCAAAACACGCGACCGACAGCGAGTTAGCCAATACGGAAGTCTGGGAGAGACTGCCTTAGGCAGCCTCTCTAACCCAGAGCTACGTTGCCGGGCTTATCGTTTGATAAGCGAAATCTTGGTGCCTTCAATACTGACGCCCGCCATCAAGCCTTGCTGGCCAAAGACAAACGCATAAGCATCGTCTTTCAATGTCGAGCTCGACAGATTTTTCGCCATCCCTTCATCAACCACAACAACTGTCGGGCCTACACCAATTTCCCAGCCCTTGGTCTCACGTACATACTTGACCGCCTTGTCAGTCATCAGGAACACGGCATAAGCATAGGACTGGGCACCCGCCTGCAAGCCCCATGAACCGGACACGGTGTTGTAGTAATTGTCTACTTTCGAGCCGCTGAACATGACCCCTTCACCATAACTGCCACCAAATACCAGACCCGCCTTGATAACCTTTGGAAATACGAGCACCGCCTTGGCAGTGCGCGACATGGTCTCGGCCACCGGATTGGCTTTGTAGAGGATTTGCAGGGCATGCCGGGAATCCTGGTCCAGGTCCGCAGCCGTTGCGGCGCTTGCGGTATTAAGCAAACCTGTTGAAGCAAGTGACAGGGTTGTGAGAGCGATAAACAACAGTGAGCGTAGTGAGGTTGTCATGGTTGTACTCCAATGCCAGCGATACACACGATGCGGCAAGCCGATAACCAGCAGGATGGGTAGCCGCGACTGTCCATTAGAGTGTAGTAGCGACATGGCCATGTCTGTTCGGTGGCGCACACACTGCCAGCCGCTGAAAGGCTTCAATCCTGGCGCAGCCAGCGCGAATTCCTCTCTGGATGAGCGGACGAGGCCACTAATGAGGGATTTTGGGGCGGCATCATAAGCGGGTGTTGTCATGATCAACACTCTCAAAACAGTGGAGATCCCTGTGGGAGCGAGCCTGCTCGCGATGGCGGTGTCTCAGGCAGCTGAGATGTTGGATGTGCCGACGTCATCGCGAGCAGGTTCGCTCCCACAGGGTTTCGTGTGTTTATGCCAAGCGGCGCGGTGTCAGTCGAGGGCTACGCGGTCTTGCGTTGTGACCTACACCTGCGCCAGAACCCGCCGGCTTGCGCGCCTGGCACCGGGTCTCTATCGTTGCCGTGTCGCTGAATGTTCAGTGACCGGGTGTGAGAACCCGAAGCAGTCATAGTTCGAGTCAAGGAACTAGACAATGCCCCACCCTCAGCCTCTAAAAACCGCCGGCCTCACCCCGTTTTCCATCCACAATGATCAAGCCCTGTTCCGCGTCAACAGCGGCGTGCCGATCCGCGAGGCGTTGTCCCACGTTTCTGATTTGCTCCATCTCTCCAAACTCCTGGCCGAAGACGCTGCCATGGAACGCGGCACCGACCGTTATGCCTGGGCATCGCATTACTTGCAGGAGATGAGCAAGGCGGTGATCGATGATGTGGTGAAAGTGTTGGGCGCGGCAAACGGTCAGCGTACTCAGTAGAAAGTAATAACGTGGATCCCATCATTGGGATCCACGCATAACCTGATGTGGGAGCGAGCCTGCTCGCGATACGGTGATATGGGTGATAACCCCGCCAACGTTCTAACGATGCAAGCGCCCATTCGACTGAGTGGCGCATGCACGCTTCAAGGTGTCACTCGGTAATTCCTTGAACAACGCCCGGTAGCTGCTGGAAAACCGGCCGAGGTGCCAGAACGACCAGTTCATCGCGACTTCGGCCACCGTGGTGTCGGTCGCGGTGCGGTTGAGCAACTCCCGACGGGCGCTGTTGAGCCGGCGCAGGCGCAGCCACTGGGTCGGCGCCATGCCGGTGTAGGTCTTGAACGCATGTTGCAGCTGACGCAGTGACACTTCGGCGACCTGGGAAAGCTCCAGCAAATTGAGGTTCTCTTCCGGCGTATCCGCCGCCCATTCACCGATCCGTTTCATGATCGTTCGCTCCCCTGCCCGGCGCTGCAACGCGCCTCGGTCCAGGCAAACGCAGGCGTTGTCGAGAATAAACAGGCAGTCGTCCAGCAGCTGTTGGGTCAGCGCGTCCTTGCTTGGCGGGTCGATGGTGTGCGACAGCCGCGTCAGGGTGCCGCTCAGCCAGCGGCTGAACAGCGCGTTCTGCTGCGAGTTGAGCGGTGCCATGAACAGGCCTTCCAGCCGCTCTACGTTCAATCCATTGCGCTGAACGAATTCCGGGCCGAAGACCACGGCCACTTCCTGATAGTTCTCTGGCGTGATCCAGATGTTGCGGCTTTCGCCGTTCAGCACATACAGCGCGTTGTCACTACGATCGAAACAGAACGCCAGCGAGCCCGGCGGCGCGCTGAAATTCTGCTCGACGCGGGTGTTCATGCACTCCTCGTAAATCTCCACGCCTTGCAGGTCCAGATAACGCACCAGGCCTGCGAAATGCCCAGGCGACATCTGCTGATAGTGCTGCACCCACCCAGGGGTCGCGCGTATCTGTTCGGCGACATCCAAGGTGTTGAAAGCCTGCACATGCAAGGGGTTTGACTCCGTCATGGAATGACCTGTACGCACTTTTTTGGTGCGTCTTGGTTCTGCTTAAAGTGGATAGATGGAACGAAACGCGTCGACCAAGATAGTCGTCAACGCGCTACAGGGAAAGTCTTTCGCCGCTTGTACAAGATGCAGAGACCGACTCTGGCGCTGATAAAACCAACAACGAGGTCTTTATGAATGCCCCTTTCGATCAGCTGTCTTCATGGCTGAAAGAACACAAGATTACCGAAGTCGAATGCGTGGTCAGTGACCTGACCGGTATCGCTCGCGGCAAGATAGCGCCCACCAGCAAGTTCCTGCATGAGCGAGGCATGCGCCTGCCGGAAAGTGTGCTGTTGCAAACGGTAACCGGGGACTTTGTCGACGACGACATTTACTACGACCTGCTCGATCCTGCCGACATCGACATGGTTTGCCGGCCGGATTCTTCAGCGATTTACGTGGTGCCGTGGGCGATCGAGCCGACCGCCATCGTGATTCACGACACCTTCGACAAACTCGGCAATCCGATCGAACTGTCGCCGCGCAACGTCTTGAAGAAAGTCCTCAAGCTCTATGCCGACAAGGGCTGGCAGCCAATTGTGGCGCCGGAAATGGAGTTTTACCTGACCCAGCGCTGCGAAGATCCGGACTTGCCGCTCAAGGCGCCATTGGGTCGCTCGGGCCGCGCCGAAAGCGGTCGCCAATCGTTCTCTATCGATGCGGCCAACGAATTCGATCCGCTGTTCGAAGATGTCTACGACTGGTGCGAACTGCAAGGTCTGGACCTCGACACGCTGATCCACGAAGACGGCCCGGCGCAGATGGAAATCAACTTCCGTCACGGCGATGCGCTGGATCTGGCCGACCAGATCACCGTGTTCAAGCGCACCCTGCGTGAAGCGGCGCTCAAGCACAACGTCACCGCGACCTTCATGGCCAAGCCGATCGGCGACGAGCCGGGTAGCGCCATGCACTTGCACCAGAGCGTGGTCGACATCGCCACCGGCAAGCCGATCTTCGCCGACAGCGACGGGCAGATGAGCGAGCTGTTCCTGCACCACATCGGCGGTCTGCAAAAATACATTCCGAAACTGCTGCCAATGTTCGCCCCCAACGTCAACTCGTTCCGCCGCTTCCTGCCGGACACCTCGGCACCGGTGAACGTCGAGTGGGGCGAAGAAAACCGCACCGTCGGGCTGCGCGTACCGACCTCCGGTCCCGAGGCCATGCGCGTGGAAAACCGTTTGCCGGGCGCCGACGCCAACCCGTACCTGGCCATCGCCGCCAGCCTGTTGTGCGGATACCTCGGCATGATCGAACGCATCGAACCGAGTGCGCCGGTGCAGGGCCGCGCCTACGAACGACGCAACTTGCGCCTGCCGATCACCATCGAGGATGCACTGGCGCACATGGAAGACTGCCCGACCATCGAGCGTTATCTGGGGGCCAAGTTCGTCCGCGGCTACGTCGCGGTCAAGCGCGCCGAGCATGAAAACTTCAAGCGGGTGATCAGTTCCTGGGAACGCGAGTTCCTGTTGCTGAGTGTTTGACACACCGAATGATCATCCTCACGCAGATCGTTCCCACGCTCTGCGTGGGAATGCCTCAACGGACGCTCCGCGTCCGCTTCTGGGACGCGGAGCGTCCCGAGCTGCGTTCCCACGCAGAGCATCACTAGTGTCCGGTAAAAACTGAAGGGGGAGCTTGCTCCCCCTTGCTGTGCC
>NZ_MOBI01000006.1:2884-167496 GCF_003732175.1 Pseudomonas brassicacearum | reverse complement strand
GTATCCGATCAGAAATAAAAATGCCAGTCAGCTTAACTGACTGGCATTAGCCTAATCAGGCTGCTTTTTTTGTTTGGGGAAGAGGTATCGCCGATAAACCAGCTCCCCATGTCGGTGCTTGTTCAACGCCTTTTTATCGCAGTTCATGAAATTCCAAAGAACGTGCCCATGCTCAACATGGATCACCACCAACATCTGGTACTTTGTGTCGTATGCGCCAATGAATACGAGACGATAAGACCCGTCGCTGTAGGAAACCCGCCAAATTTCCAATGGACTTCGCACCGTGTCCACAGCAAATCCGGTGAAACGTTCTCGAGCGTTTGGGCGTTTTTCTACAATGTGTGAAAGATACTGACGCCGAACCGTCACCGGAACATACGGCGTTTCGATCAACACGGCGTCAATCCCTTCCTGCAATCCAAAACTCAACGCTACCTGCTCCAGAGCGGTATCGAAATCGATAGCGCCAGGTAGTTCCTGCACCGAGCGAACCGCAACGGCCATCGTAATATCCCGAATATCAGGTAAGCCAAGGTCCTTCCAGTTTTCCTGGTCTGGAGTTTCCTTCACTCCCTGCACATTCATTCGACCATCTCTCTAGGCATCAATCGATATTTCAGCCAGTTGAGTAGTCGATGGAAATCAGCCGGATCTCCTTTTCCTTGGAGAGACGTCCGACATTCGTGAAGGGCGCTGCTGATCAAATATCGTTTTTCATTTTCATGGAGCGAAAAAAAGCCCCGAATCATTCGGGGCTTTCTCATTTCGGCCTTGCATCAGGCCTCAACCACGCATCCGATCATCAGAAGATGTTGATCGGGTAATCCACGAACACACGGACTTCGTTGCCGCTGACGTTGTAGTCGCTGGATTTCTGCGACACGCGCAGGACCGAGCTGCGCACTTTCACGCTCAGGTCTTTGGCCGGGCCGCTTTGGACCACGTACTTGAACTGGTTGAAGATTTCGCGCTCGGTGCCGCCAGTGCTGGTGGCGGTGGTGATGTTGTCGCCACGCACGTATGCCACGTTATAGGTCAGGCCTGGAACGCCGAAGGCGCCGAAGTCGAGGCCGTAGCCCAGCTGCCAGCTGCGTTCGTCTTCAGCGTTGAAGTCGGACCAGTAGGAGTTGGCGAGGTAGATGGTGTTGCCACCGTCACCGACGCGACCTTGTTCTTTCTGATAGCCGCCGTACGGGTAGCCGAGGTTGCTGTCACCGGTGCTGCGCTGGTGCGCGAGGGTGAACGAGTGCGGGCCGGTGACGAAGGTCGCCGCCAGGCTCCAGATTTTGTTGTCCTGGCCTTCGGTTTTGTTATCAAGGGCGTAGGACTTGTCCAGCTTGGTCTGATAGCCGTTGAAGTCGAGGGTCAGGGACTGATCGGTGGCCAGCGGGAACACGTAGTTCAGGTTCACGTACTGTTTCTTCAGGACGTCTTCTACGTTGGACGCGTAGAACGCACCTTTGAATTGTTCGGTGAACTGGTAGCTACCGCCCAAGACGTTGATCGACTTCAGACCACCGCTGTCACGGCCTTCGGCGCTCTTGCGCGATTCGGCGGTGAAACGGCCAGCGTTCAGCTCCAGGCCTTTGATCTCTTTGGAGGTGATCAGGGTGCCGGTGTAGCTTTCAGGCAGCAGACGCGAGTTGTCGTAGTTCAGCACCGGCAGGGCCGGCATCTGGTCGCCGTAGGTCAGCACAGTGTTGGACAGACGGAATTTTACCGCCGCACCAGCCTTGGACAGGTCATCGGCGGCTTCGCCGCTGTCGCCTTGCTTGAAGAAGTCGATACCGCCAGCGCCGCTACGACCCTTGCCGCCATCGAGGCGCAGGGCGTACAGACCGAAAGCATCGACGCCGACGCCGACGGTGCCTTGGGTGAAGCCCGAGGAGAAGGTGCCGATGGCAGCCTGGCCCCACTCGGCCTTGTCTTCTTTACCGTTCTTGTAATCGCGATTGATGTAGGCGTTGCGCAACAGTACTTTCAGGCTGCTGTCGTCAACAAAACCCTTGGACTGCGCCTGGTCGTTAGCCATGGCTTGAGTGGCACTAAAAATCCCCAGAGCGATCAAACCGATCCGCTTGTTCAACATGTTATTTTCCTTATTACGGGTTGATACGCGCTGTGACCGCTGGCGGAAATGGCTGCTATTGCGCTCTTTTTTCACTCCAAAACAAAAGGCCCGCCCACGCAAAAGCGAGGCAGGCCCTTATTGTTTTTTGAAGTCGTGGCGGTTGGCCACAGGCGTTGGGGCGAATCCTAGCCGCGCCCCTAAGCATGTGTCAATTTCGTGAATCGTCTGTAATTAGGCGAAAATCGTCTAAGAACTTATCGGTCGGCGATCGCCAATTGCACCGTGTGGCTGTCCACAAACTGCTCGAAATGGGTAACTTTACCGTTCTCCAGAGTCCACAAGTGTGCGACTCGGGCGCTCATCGGACGACCCGTGGCCTTGTAGATTCCGCTGTAATTACCGTAGGCGAATACCTTGTCGCCCTGCGTGACATAGCTCTCGACCTTGAACTGAAAATTTTCCCATTCAGTGCCCAGACGCTTAAAGACATTCTCGACGATAGCGTCGAAACCGACGTACGTCCCCGCATACGGAAACCCAGCCGCTTCAGTCCATTGCGCATCGGCGGCTAACGCAGCGGCGGTGTTGCGTGCGTTTTCCTGGGAGTTGGCACCTTCGTAGGTGCTTTTGATCAGGCTCAGGTTATCCATGGGTCGCTCCACGCAGGTCAGTGAAATCAGTGAGCACAACCGTCCAGGCCACAGGCCTGAACCGGGGACGAGGCTTCGCTTACCTGGGTGGTGACCGATTGGCTCAACCAGGCCGCAAAGGCTTCAGGCTTACCGAGCCATGGGCTGATGTCGACCACGGTGAATTGACCGTCCTGCTCCAGCGCCAATGTCGGGAAGCCCTGGCCGCCAACCTGCGCCAACAGTGCGCGGCTTTTCTTGATATGGTCTTGGGTTTCGTTTGCCAATGCGTCCTTGAACTCGCGCTTGAAGGATTCTGCTTCCAGGCCAATCGACACGGCGAGTTCCAGCAACACTGCCTCATCGGCAATCCGCCGACCTTCCACGTAGTGCGCGCTCTGCAAACGCCCCAGCAATTCCAGCCCACGTCCGGCGAGTTGCTCAGCGGCCAGCACGGCAGCAATCGGTGGCGCGGAATCAAACACGGCGGTGTGATCGCGCAACAGGCCTTCGAAATACGCTTCACCAAACGGCTGCCCGGTGTACTCGGCGATGCGTCGGTCGTGAGGCATCACGTAATCACGCAGTTGAGGAGAAACCGTCTGCCGGTTGGCGCCGGTCATCATGCCGCCGCCATGGGCGATCACCGGCAAGACTGCCTGTGCCGCTTGCACCAAAGGCTTGGCTCCGTAGCACCAGCCGCACAGTGGATCGTAGATGTAATGAAGGGTCGCGGTAGACATGGAAAGCTCCAGCAAAGTCGTAGGAATTCGATGCCGGCAGACTATTCCTATGACGGAGTGGGAAAAACGCCGTAATGGCTTTTAGTCTGTTTCGCAGATCGGTCAAATGACCCGCTCGGGCCACCGAAGGTTGGAACAATCTGGACCCCGCTGTTTTTTAGGGCGAAAAAAAAGCGCTGCCATCCGGGCAGCGCTTTACCAATCCTTTGCTTTCTATCCTTCTATCACATCCCACAAGGCTTCAAGTTCTGCCTCACTGAATAAACCAGCGGGATAACGCTCGATCATCATCCTGCGCGGGTCAGGTTCTCTGACCTGTCGCGTTCCGTTGGATTTCAACCATTGCGCCAGCACCTGAAGCGATTCGCCATTCATTGCCAAGGGATGCGATGTCCGCTCGCTGACCATATTCATTTCCGGCGCTCTCTCCTGGTTCGTGAGCGGCTAACTTATCCAAGGTTTATGACAGAACAACGCGGTTCTACATTCCCGAGAATTGCTCTCAAACAGATACAAGAGCTATGCCAATGTGACTGCCAGGTCGGCATATGGACGTAAAAAACCCGCAATCCATAGGAACTGCGGGCTAGATAGGGGGGGCACTCACATGAACCGGATATAACACGGAGCAATCCAGTGCCACCGATTGTTACAACTTCACTCAACCTTTGTGCGGTGCCGGTTGTTGTTGGGTAAGGCAATGAATATTGCCGCCACCCAGTAACAGTTCACGCCCCGGCACCATCACCACTTCGTGCTGCGGGAACAGGTTCTGGAGAATTTCCTTGGCTGGCGCGTCCAGTGGATCGTCAAAGCTCGGCGCAATGATGCCGCCGTTGACGATCAGGAAGTTCACGTAGGAACCGGCCAGGCGCACCGACGGGTTACGTTCCTGGGTACCGTCCACCGGGTCGACACCGGCGCACTCTTCCTCGGTCGCATAAAGCGGCCCCGGAATCGGCATTTTGTGCACCGTAAATGGGCGGCCCTTGGCGTCCTTGCTACTTTGCAAGACCTTCATTGCGGCCTGGCAACGCGGGTAGTTCGGATCCTGCGGATCGTCGGTCCAGGCCAACAGCACTTCACCGGGACGCACATAGCAGCAGAAGTTATCCACATGACCGTCGGTTTCGTCGTTGAACAAACCGTCCGGCAGCCAGATGATTTTATCCACAGCCAGTTGTGCGCTCAGCACGGCTTCGATGTCGGCACGGTTCATGTGCGGATTGCGATTGCGATTCAACAGGCACTCTTCGGTAGTAATCAGCGTGCCTTCGCCATCGACGTGGATCGAACCGCCCTCGAGCACAAAGCCCTCGGTACGGTAACGCGGGCTGCGCTCGATCTCGAGGATTTTGCCGGCCACTTGCGAGTCACGATTCCACGGCGAATACAGACCGCCATCGAAGCCGCCCCAGGCGTTGAAGTCCCAGTCGACACCACGGACTTCGCCACTGTTGTTGATGACGAACGTCGGGCCGGTATCACGGACCCAAGCGTCGTCGCTGGACATCTCGACGAGGCGGATATTCGGCACGTCCAGACGCGCACGGGCGTTTTCGTACTGGGCCGCCGAGACGGCAACGGTCACCGGTTCAAAACGCGCGATGGCCTTGGCCACCGCAACATGAGCGGCCTGCGCTGGCTTGCCACCCAGGCGCCAGTTGTCCGGACGCTCCGGCCAGACCATCCATGTCTGGGTCTGGGTCGCCCACTCGGCGGGCATGTAAAAACCGTCAGCGCGAGGCGTGCTGTGCAAAGTAGTCATAGCGATCAGGACTCCAGGGAACCGTCGAGGGTTTTGATTGCGCCGTACAGGTTCGGACGACGGTCACGGAACGAACCCCAGGCGCTGCGGATGTGCTCCAGTTCGTCGAGGTCGAAGCTCTGAACCAATACGCCTTCTTCGGTTTCGTTGAGCTCCTGGACTTTCTCGCCGAACTGGTTGGCGATGAACGACGAGCCGTAGAAGGTGATGTCGTAGCCGTCCTGCTCTTCATTGCCAATCCGGTTGCTGGCGATCAGCGGCATCAGGTTGGCGCCGGCATGGCCTTGCTGAACGCGCTGCCAGTGGTCGCGGGACGAAATGGTCTTGTCGTGCGGTTCGCTGCCGATGGCGGTTGGGTAGAACAGGATTTCCGCACCTTGCAGCGCCATGCTGCGGGCGCATTCCGGGAACCACTGATCCCAGCAGATGCCCACGCCGATTTTCGCGTAACGGGTGTTCCAGACTTTGAAGCCGGTATCGCCCGGGTTGAAGTAGTACTTTTCGTGGTAGCCAGGGCCATCCGGGATGTGGCTTTTACGATAAACCCCGAGGTTGCTGCCATCGGCATCGATGATCGCGATGCTGTTGAAGCGCGCGCGGCCTGCCAGTTCGAAGAAGCTGATCGGCAGCACGACTTGCAATTCTTTGGCGACTTTCTGGAAATGCTTGATGGCCACGTTCTCTTCAACCGACGTGGCCAGTTGCAGGTAGTCCGGGTTCGGCTTCTGGCAGAAGTACGGGCTCTCGAACAACTCCTGGATCAGGATGATCTGTGCGCCTTTGGCTGCGGCCTCACGGACCAGCTTCTCAGCGGTCTCGATGTTGGCCTCAAGGTCCCAGGAACAAGCCATCTGGGTAGCGGCGACAGTAACGATACGGCTCATGAATCATCTCCCGGGCGGGTTCAGAGGGTCGATTGTGGCATCGACCGATGACAGAAATGGGAACGGCCAGGCGCGGTGATCCACGCCATAGCGTTACGGCGACTTTATAACCGATAAAAATCGGCTTTTAAAGCAATAAAAATTCACCACTTCGAAAATACTCCAAAAAATACCGATAACAATCGAACTTAATGCCATCCCTGTGGGAGCGAGCCTGCTCGCGATAAGGCCGGTACATCCAATATCAATGTTGGCTGTCAGACCGCCATCGCGAGCAGGCTCGCTCCCACAAGGGGAGTGTGTTTAGAGGCCTTCGTCCAATACCTTCGACAAGGTATCGACAAAGAAATCCACACTGTGTCGCGTAGTCACCATCGGTGGTTTGATCTTGAGGATGTTCAGGTAATCGCCGGTCGGCTGCATGAAAATGCCCAATTCGCGCAGGCGGTCGCACAACGCCGTGGTTTCTTCCGTAGCCGGTTCCAGGGTTTGGCGGTTGCGAATCAGCTCCACGCCCAGATAGAAGCCAGAGCCATGCACCGCGCCCACCAAAGGATGGCGGTCGATCAACGCCTCAAGCCGCTCCTTGAAATACTCGCCAACGATCTGGGCGTTTTCCCAGAGCTTCTCTTCCTTCATCACATCCAGCACGGCCATGCCGATGCGGCAACTGACCGGGCTGCCGCCCGCCGACGAGAAGAAATAACCTTCGGCCTCCAGCGCTTCGGCGATTTCACGACGGGTAATGACCGCACCTAATGGCTGGCCGTTGCCCATGCCCTTGGCCATGGTGATGATGTCCGGCGCTACGCCTTGCTCTTCAAAGCCCCAGAAGAACTTGCCCATACGGCCGTAACCGACCTGCACTTCGTCGGCGATGCACACGCCACCCTGGGCACGGACCAGCGCATACACCTGTTTCAGGTAACCCGGTGGCAGAGAGATTCCACCGGCGTTGCCGTACACCGGCTCGCAGATAAAACCGGCCAGTTGTCGCTTCTGCTCGGCAATCTTCGCCAGGTTGTGTTCGACGCTGCGCACGTAATCCGGCGCGCTGTCGAGGCCACGGAACTCGCCACGATAGGTGTTCGGCGCCGTCACCGGGTGCACCCAGTCCGGACGACTGCTGAGGGCCTTGGGGTTATCTGCAATTGAAGTCGACACCGCGTCAGCGGCCACCGACCAGCCGTGATACGCCTCAAGCACACTAAGCATGTCGCGACCGCCGCTGTAGGCCCACGCCAAGCGAATCGCCAGGTCATTGGCCTCGGTGCCACTGTTGACCAGAAACACCCGATCCATCGAGTCCGGTGCCAGCGCCAGCAGGCGCTCGGAAAACTCGGCGATGGCCGCGTAGTGGAAACGCGAGTTGGTATTGAGCAACGACCACTGGCGGCTGGCCTCGGCGGCCATGCGCGGGTGACCGTGACCGAGCACTGCAACGTTGTTGAGCATATCCAGGTAGGAGCGACCCTGCATGTCGATCAAGTGATTGCGCCAGCCCCGCTCGATACGCGGCGGATCGACGTAGTAGTGTTTTTGCGAACGGGCAAAACTCGCATCGCGTCGCGCCAGCAAGGTGTGCGAATCGAGTTCGACCTCAGCGTCGCAGGCCAGTCCCAACAACGCCGCGGGTGATGGGCACAACGCCTGCCAGGCAGGTGCGCGGGACGGTGAGCAAAACAGCGGTGGATTCAGTTCGGCGCCACGGCTGAGCTGAACCCGCAACGCGCCGCCGACTTCACCCAACACTTGCCCTTTGAGCACGGCCGCACCGGTGTGCAGTGAGGGTTTGACACCCCACAGGCGCACGCTCAATTGTGCGCTGTCCAGTTGCACACGGCCGTCGGCACTCAGGTGCACGACACCGGCAAAGGGTGCTTCAACCGTTGTGCCCTGCGGCACCTGCAAGTCAACGTGCAGCGGGCACGTGTCCGGCTCGACGGCGCTGTCCGGACGCGTCTGCGATAAACGGTATTGCCCGTAACGACTGGCCGCCAGGCCATGGCCTGCCGCAGCTTCAATCAACAGACGCTGGTCAATACCGTCCTGCTCCCAGTTGCCCGCTTCGAAATGCGGACTCAGGACACCCAGGTCGATCAACGCAAACTCTTGGCCCACCAGGCTCGGCAGCAACGGCGCAAAACCCTGACTGGTAATCGCCGGCAACGACTGGCCGACTGCTGTCAGAATCGCCGCTTCCATCAGTTCAAATGGCACTGAGGTCGCGACGCGGAAGATCTCCCACTCGTGGTTCAGATTGTCGCGGCTGTACTGATTCTGCGGATCGATGCTGACCTGTTGCTCACCGCTGAGCACCAGCACCGCCGCCCGCGCGACGATCAGCGGCCACAGCGCCAGCAACTCTTCGTGCTTCAGCGGATTGACCGCGTGATAAGCCTGCACCGCTGGCAAAATGCACAGCGGATCGCCGTCGGCATGGTGCAGCAGCGCGGCGCAGGTCACCGACAGATCGGTAATGCGCCAGGTACGAATCAGATCGCCAAAATCGATGACGCCCTGCAACTGCCAGTGACGTTGCTTATCCCGTTTCCAGACCACATTGTCATCGGTGATGTCCATGTGAATCGCCTGCACCGGCAACTTCGCCATCAGTGGCTGCAAACACCGCTCGGCCTGTTGCGCGGCCTCGGCGATCAATGTTCGTTGCCGCTCATCGCTGATCACCGGCAGCAGGTGATTGATCAACGCATTAGCGTGCCGGGCATCCCACTGCAAGGCACGCTCAAGCCCTGGATGCTCGAACCCGGCCAGCGCCAGATCCATTTCGCCACAGAGTTGGCCGAGGCCGGCAACCAGTTCATGACCAAGGTGTTTGAGGTGGGTCAGCGATTGACCTTCGATGTAGTCGAGCAAGCGCACATGCAGTGCTTGCCCGGCGAGCTCCAGGGTCAGCAGGTCCTCGTCGTTTTTTGCCGGAATCACTCGCGGCACATGCAAACCCGGCTGCGAGCCCAGATGTTTGAGGGCCGCGTGCTGGGCGTGCAGTTCCAGCGCCGCGTAGTCACCACGGCAGATTTTCAAGACGAAACGGCCCTGGTCGCTGTCGAGCCGGTAGTTGAGATCCTGCTGGCTGCCCAGCGACTGCAACGTCCCGCTCAGGCCGTAGTGCTCGCGCAACAGCTCCAGCGCTTGCTGCACAGTGACTTGCGGGCTGGGCAGATTGGCACGGTGAATCAACGTGGCGAGCGACATACAACGACCCCTGGAATTTTTATAAGGCGTCTATATCGCCACTGCTGACTGCGATACGCAACCCCCCTTTTACCGGTCCGTGATCGATAACGGCGCAGTCATCGAATCATTGGGTCTGCAACCTGAAAACACAGTCAACCAAGGGGTTTTCAATGTGCCGCCTGAATGGGTAGTACTCATTCAACCGTACTTTAACCACACCATTGATCTGAGCGCTCACGACTATCAATTGGGATTCGCCTATCGGGATCAATGGTGAAAACCGGATGAAAGAGAACCTCAATCCCGGATCTTTTCCAAATTCCGACCAACACCCCTCTTGTGCACGCCCCCTCCTGCCGACAAGCTATGATCCATATGCATAATCGTTCGACGGAAAAGGCTACTCCACATGCGCATTCTCATCACCGGCGGTGCCGGCTTCATCGGCTCGGCGCTGATTCGCCACCTGATCCGCCACACTGAACATGAAGTGCTCAACCTGGACAAGCTGACCTACGCCGGCAACCTCGAGTCGTTGAGCAGCATTGCCACTAACACCCGTTATGAGTTCGTGCAGGCCGATATCGTTGATCAGGCCACTGTCAGTGCGGTACTGGCGCGGTTCCAGCCGCACGCGATCATGCACCTGGCGGCCGAGTCCCATGTCGACCGTTCCATCGATGGCCCATCGGACTTCATTCAGACCAATATCGTCGGCACCTACAGCCTGCTGGAAGCCACTCGCGCCTACTGGAACGGCCTGGCTGAACCTGAGAAAAGCGCCTTTCGCTTTCACCACATTTCGACCGACGAGGTGTATGGCGACCTGCATGACGTCGACGACCTGTTCACCGAAACCACACCCTATGCGCCGAGCTCGCCGTACTCCGCCAGCAAGGCGGCGTCCGACCATCTGGTCCGCGCCTGGCAACGCACCTATGGCTTGCCGGTGCTGCTGACCAATTGCTCGAACAATTACGGGCCGTTCCACTTCCCCGAGAAACTCATTCCGCTGGTGATCCTCAATGCCATCGCCGGTAAGCCACTGCCGGTGTACGGCAACGGCCTGCAAGTGCGTGACTGGCTGTTCGTCGAGGATCATGCCCGCGCACTGCTCACCGTGGTGACCAACGGTGTGGTCGGTGAGACGTACAACATCGGCGGCCACAACGAACAGAAAAACATCGACGTGGTCCGCAGCATCTGCAACCTGCTGGAAGAGTTGGCGCCGCAAAAACCTGAAGGTGTCGCGCACTTCGCCGACCTGATCACGTTCGTCAAAGACCGCCCCGGCCACGATCAGCGTTACGCCATCGATGCCAGCAAAATCGAACGCGAGCTGGGTTGGGTGCCCGAAGAAACCTTCGCCAGTGGCCTGCGTAAAACCGTGCAGTGGTACCTCGATAACCTGGACTGGTGCCAACGAGTCCAGGATGGCAGCTATCAAGGCCAACGCTTGGGTTTCACTGACTTCAAGGACTTGATCGCATGATGAAGGGAATTGTTTTGGCAGGCGGCTCTGGTACCCGCCTGCACCCGATCACACTCGGGGTGTCCAAACAACTGTTGCCGGTCTACGACAAACCGATGATCTATTACCCGATCTCGGTGCTGATGCTCGCGGGCATCAAAGACATCCTGGTGATTTCCACCCCTCAGGACCTGCCGCATTACCGCAATCTGTTGGGCGACGGCAGTCAGTTCGGGGTGCATTTCAGCTATGCCGAGCAACCGTCTCCGGACGGCCTGGCCCAGGCTTTCCTGATTGGCGAGGAGTTTATCGGTGACGATTCGGTGTGCCTGATCCTGGGCGACAACATCTTTCACGGACAGCACTTCACCGAAAAATTGCAACGCGCCGCCGAGCACACCGAAGGCGCTACGGTTTTCGGTTACCGGGTCAAAGACCCGCAGCGTTTTGGTGTGATTGATTTCGACGATCAGGGCAACGCGTTGTCGATCGAAGAGAAACCCCTGCATCCCAAATCGAGTTACGCGGTCACCGGCCTGTATTTCTATGACAATTCGGTGGTGGAGATCGCCAAAGCGGTCAAACCATCAGCTCGTGGCGAGCTGGAAATTACCGACATCAACAATGCATACCTGCAGCGTGGCGACTTGCGCGTCGAGCGGTTCGGCCGGGGTTTTGCCTGGCTCGATACCGGCACCCACGACAGCCTGCTGGAGGCGTCGCAATACGTGCAAACCATCGAGCATCGCCAAGGCCTTAAAGTCGCCTGCCTCGAAGAAATCGCCTATCACCAGGGCTGGATCGATCATGAGCATTTGCTCAAGCACGCCAAGTATTTTGGCAAGACCGGTTACGGCCAGTACCTGTTCAGCCTTGCCGGAGAACACCAATGAAGGTCATCGCCACCCAATTGCCCGAGGTTCTGATCATCGAGCCGAAAGTGTTTGGTGACGAGCGTGGCTTTTTCTACGAAAGCTTCAACGCCAGGGATTTTCAGCAAGCGACGGGGCTGAACACAACGTTCGTTCAGGACAACCACTCACGCTCGCAGAAAGGTGTACTGCGCGGCTTGCATTACCAACTGGAAAATACCCAGGGAAAACTGGTGCGGGTCACCGATGGGGAAGTCCTCGACATCTCCGTCGACATCCGCCGCAGCTCGGCGAATTTTGGACACTGGGTGGGCGTGCGCCTGTCTGCACAAAACCATCGCCAACTGTGGATTCCCGAAGGTTTTGCCCACGGATTCGTCGTGCTGAGCGACTACGCCGAGTTCCTCTACAAAACCACCGACTACTACACGCCATCAGCTGAACGCTGCATTCGCTGGGACGATCCCGATCTGGCCATCGACTGGCAACTGACGCAAACACCACAACTGTCGATCAAGGACCAGGCCGGCAAGTTTCTGCGCGAGGCGCAGGTATTTGCATGAGCATACCTCTGAAAATCCTCATCAGTGGCCAGCACGGTCAGGTTTCCATCGAGCTGCAACGACGTCTCAAAGGACTCGGCGAACTGATTGTGCTGGGGCGCAATCAGCTCGATCTGGCACATCCAGAGCAGATCCGCCTGCAGATTCGCGCTTTACGTCCGAATCTGATCATCAATGCCGCCGCACATACGGCAGTCGATCAAGCTGAAAGTGAACCCGAGCTGGCGTTCGCCATAAACGCCACAGCGCCAGGAGTGCTCGCCGAGCTGGCCCTGGAACTGGGTATCCCGCTGATTCACTACTCAACCGACTACGTGTTCGACGGCCGCAAAGCCTCGCCTTATACCGAGACCGACGACCCCCATCCTCTGGGTGTCTACGGCGCCAGCAAACTGGCCGGCGAGCAGGCCATCCGCGCAGTCAACGGTCAGCACCTGATTCTGCGCACCAGTTGGGTCTACTCGAACCACGGGCGCAATTTCCTGCTGACCATGCAACGGTTGCTGCAAGAGAAACCGCACTTGCGCATCGTCGCCGACCAGATTGGCGCACCGACCTGGGCCGGCACCATCGCCACCAGTACACGCGCCTTGATCGAGCGCTGGCAGTCGGGGCAACCCGGCGCCTGGGGCACTTACCACCTGACCGCTCAGGGCGAAACGTCATGGTTTGGATTTGCTCAAGTCATCGCCGAACATTTACAAACGCAGCACAAAACCTGCGCCAGCCTGGAGGCGATCCCCAGCCGCGACTACCCGACGCCCGCCACTCGCCCGCTGAACTCGCGTCTGGATTGCCGCCTTCTGCAACAGCAATGGCAGGTCAGCCAGCCCGACTGGCGCGACGCGTTGCGCGAGTGTCTTGCCGAACAAGCCTAGGCATAATGCGCCTGTACCTTCAGGCGCCCGATGCTTATGACCCCAACACTCCCCCGCAGACCCCGCTGGCGCAGCCTGGCGCTGCTCGCCGTGTGCCTGGCGCCGTTGCTGTGGCCACTGCAGCACCTGGCCGAGCGTTATTACCGCAGCGAGCTGGTTGGGCAAAATCGCCAGACGCTGGACCTCTACGTCGCCAACCTGCTGGGGACCCTGCACCGCTACGAGGTGCTGCCGCAGATCCTCGGTGATCTACCGGCCCTGCGTGCCGTTCTCGCCGCGCCACATGAGCCGCTGGCCACCGACAACGCCAATCGTCTGCTCAAGGACATCCGCGCCCAGACTGGCGCCGAAGTCATGTACCTGATGGACACCCACGGCAAGACCCTGGCAGCCTCCAACTGGGACAAGCACGACAGTTTTGTCGGGCGTAACTTTGCCTTCCGGCCGTACTTCAGCGAAGCCATGCAAGGCCGCCTCGGGCGCTTTTTCGGCCTGGGCACGACGTCGGCCAAACGCGGTTATTTCTTTGCAGGCGCCGTGCGCGATGGCGAGCAAATCATCGGTGTACTGGTGGTCAAGGTCGACCTCGACCACACCGAAAGCCTCTGGGGCAAAACCCCGGAGCAACTGCTGCTGACCGATCACAACGGGGTGGTCATCATCACCTCACGCCCGGAGTGGCGCTTCAGGGCGACCCGATCGCTGACTGACGAAGAACGCCACGCGATCTCTGCCGTCCAGCCCTACCCGACCCGTGATCCGCAACCGCTGAACCTCAACCCGGACGCTTGGCTGATCCAGACTCAGCCGATCGAAGAAACCGGCTGGAGCGTCAGTATCCTCGCGCCCAGAACCCTGATCGACCGCCCGGTGCGCACGGTGGTGGCCATCGGCGGGGCGACGCTGCTGGTGTTGATGTTGCTGCTGGGGCTGATGATGCAACGCCGTCGCCACTACTTGCAGCGCATCGCCTTCGAGGCCAAGACCCGACGCGAACTGGAAGCGCGCGTCGCCGAAAGAACCAGCGACCTCGAAGGGCTCAACCGCCGTCTCAAGCAGGAAGTGCTGGAGCGCGAACAGGCGCAACAGGAACTGGTGCGCGCCCAGGACGATCTGGTCCAGGCCGGCAAACTCTCGGCGCTGGGCACCATGTCGGCAAGCATCAGTCACGAACTCAATCAACCGCTGGCGGCGATTCGCAGCTACGCGGAAAACGCCGAAGTGCTGCTTGACCATCAACGCACCGACGACGCCCGCGGCAACCTGAAACTGATCAGCGAGCTGACCGGGCGCATGGCCTCGATCATTGCCCACCTGCGCGCCTTCGCCCGTCGCGACCGTCACGCCCCGGAAAGTGTTGCGCTGCAACCGGCGCTGGACGATGCACTGGCGTTGCTGGCCAAGCGCAGGCGGGCAATGGAAGTCGAACTGATCCGTGACCTGCCGGCCGCCACGCTGTGGGTCGAGGCCGGCGAAACCCGTCTGCGCCAGGTACTCGGCAACCTGCTGGCCAACGCCCTCGACGCCCTGACCGAAAAAGGCCCGCCCCGTAAACTCTGGTTGAGTGCCGAATCCACCGCCGACGGCGTCAACCTGTACATTCGCGATAACGGCCCGGGGTTCTGCATGGAGGCCCTCGGTCGCGCCGGTGAACCGTTCTACACCACCAAGACCCGCACTCAGGGCCTTGGGCTGGGGTTGGCCATTTGCGACACGTTGATGCGCGCCTTCGGCGGTGAACTGTCGTTCGCCAACCACAAGGAAGGCGGCGCCCTGATCACCCTGCGGCTGCGCGCAGGCGCACCCGGTGTAAGTCTGCAACCGTCCGAGGACCGCAGTGAATGAGCAACCTGATCGACAACCGTATCCAGGTCGTGCTGATCGACGATGATCCGCATCTGCGTCAGGCCCTGAGCCAGACGCTGGATCTCGCCGGTTTGAAAATCCTCCCGTTGGCCGAAGCCAAGGGCCTTGCCTCGCGCCTTGAGCGGGACTGGCCGGGCGTGGTGGTCAGTGACATTCGCATGCCGGGCATGGACGGTCTCGAACTGTTGAATGAATTGCACGCCCAGGACCCGGAACTGCCGGTGTTGCTGATCACCGGCCACGGCGATGTACCGCTGGCGGTGCAGGCGATGCGTGCCGGCGCTTATGACTTCCTCGAAAAACCGTTCGCCAGTGACGCATTGCTCGACAGCGTGCGCCGTGCCCTGGCCCTGCGCCAACTGGTACTGGATAACCGCAGCCTGCGGCTGGCCTTGAGCGATCGCAATGAGCTGAGCACCCGACTGGTCGGGCAATCGGCGCCGATGCTGCGCCTGCGCGAACAGATCGGCGCATTGGCACCGACCAAGGCCGACGTGCTGATCCTCGGTGAAACCGGTGCCGGCAAGGAAGTCGTGGCCCGTGCCCTGCACGACCTGTCGAACCGCCGCAATGGCCCGTTCGTAGCAATCAATGCCGGGGCACTGGCCGAATCGGTGGTCGAAAGCGAACTGTTCGGCCACGAACCCGGCGCCTTCACTGGCGCGCAAAAACGCCGTATCGGCAAATTCGAATTCGCCAACGGCGGCACGCTGTTCCTCGATGAAATCGAAAGCATGAGCCTGGATGTGCAGGTGAAACTGCTGCGTTTGCTGCAAGAACGGGTGGTCGAGCGTTTGGGGGGCAATCAGCTGATCCCGCTGGATATCCGGATCATCGCCGCGACCAAGGAAGACTTGCGCCAATCGGCGGATCAAGGGCGTTTTCGCGCGGACTTGTACTACCGCCTGAACGTCGCTCCGCTGCGCATTCCACCGCTGCGCGAACGGGGTGAAGACGCACTGATGCTATTCCAGCATTTCGCCAACGAAGCCAGTGAGCGCCATGGCTTGCCACCCCACGAACTGCAACCCGGACAACGAGCCCTGCTGTTGCGCCATACCTGGCCCGGCAACGTCCGTGAACTGCAAAACGCCGCCGAGCGTTTCGCCCTGGGCCTGGAACTGGCGCTGGATAACGGTGCTCCAGACGGCACTCCGGCGCCGCACAGCGCTGTGTTCAGCGGCAATCTGAGCGAGCAGGTGGAAAGCTTCGAAAAGAATCTGATCGCCGCCGAACTGGCGCGCACTCACAGCTCACTGCGCAGTGTCGCCGAAGCGCTGGGTATTCCACGCAAAACCCTGCATGACAAACTGCGCAAACACGGCTTGAACTTCGCCGATGGCGCTGGCGCCAGCAGCAATCCCGACGAGCTCGATTGAGCCATGCGGACTAACCTTCCCCCAAGCGTCCCACACTGCGAGGCCCGTGCATGAACCGCGACAGTCGTCACCTGGAATCCGTCCTCCATCGCGACATTCCCCTCACACGGGATATGGGCCTCAAGGTACTCGACTGGCACGACCTGCAATTACGCCTGCACTTGCCGCTGGCGGCTAACGTCAATCACAAGAGCACCATGTTTGGCGGTAGCTTGTACTGTGGCGCGGTGTTGGCAGGTTGGGGCTGGCTGCATTTGCGCCTGCGCGAAGAAGGCGTCGAGGGCGGGCACATCGTCATTCAGGAAGGCCGGATCAACTATCCGCTGCCGGTCACTGGCGATGCGGTTGCGATTTGCGACGCACCAAGTGCGGCGGTGTGGAAAAAGTTTTTGGCGATGTACCAACGCTACGGCCGGGCGCGGTTGACGTTGCATACGCGGGTCGTCAACGTCGATAGCGATGAGGATGCGGTGACATTTACCGGGCAGTACGTGTTGCATCGTTAATCTCGATCGTTCCCACGCTCTGCGTGGGAATGCAGCCCGTGACGCTCCGCGTCACTGGACGCGGAGCGTCCCTAGAGGCGTTACCACGCAGAGCGTGGGAACGATCGACTCAAGAACGAGCGAGCTCCAATAGTTTCTCGCGCCACGCGGCTTTGGCCGGCAGCGCCAGGAAGAACGAATTCAATAACGAGGCTCGCGCCGGATAACTGAACGGCTCACCGCTCAACTCCAGCACCTCTCCACCCGCACCTTCGAGTACGCCTTGCGCAGCAGCGGTGTCCCACTGAGAGGTCGGCGCCAAGCGTGGGTAACAATCCGCCGCGCCTTCCGCCAGCAGGCAAAACTTCAGCGAACTGCCGATATTGGCCAGTTGCAGTTCACCCAGATTGGCACTCAAGCCAGCGAGCAAGCGCTCCTGCTCAGGGCTTGAATGTCGACGGCTGGCGACCACGGTGAACGCTTCGCCAGCAGGCGGTACGTCACGAACCTGAATCGGCAGCGGCGCAGCATCCTTGTCAGCTCGCCAGGCCCCGAGCCCGGCACCACCGAAGTAGCAGCGGCCATTGGTCGGCATCGACACTACGCCAAACACCACACGTCCCTGTTCGATCAGCGCGATGTTGACGGTGAATTCTTCGCTGCCGGAAATGAACTCCTTGGTGCCATCCAGCGGGTCGACCAGCCACCAGCGCTGCCAACCGGCGCGCACCGATTGCGCAATGTTGGCGTCTTCTTCCGAGAGCACCGGGATGCTCGGATCAAGCGCTGTCAGCCCCGCCAGAATCAAATGATGAGCGGCAAGATCGGCGGCGGTGACCGGCGAATCATCAGCCTTGGCGGTCACTGCCGTGCCGGTGCGCCAGAACGGCAGAATGACCTCGCCGGCCTTCAGCGCCAACTCGACCACGGGGGCCAGTAACGGATGAACCTGGGGGAAATCACTCACGGTTGAAACACTCCACGCTGCGTCAATAGATCACGGGCCAGGTACAACGCCGCCAAGGCACGGCCCTCGGTGAACTGTGAATTCTGCGCCAGCGCCGCGAGCTCCCGCAGATTGACCCGGTCCACCCGCATCGGCTCCGGCTCGTCGCCTTCAAGGCTTTCTTCGTACAAATCAGTCGCCAACACCACCTGAATTTTCTGGCTCATGTAACCGGGCGACAGCGACAGCTCGGTCAGATGTTCCAGTTGCCGGGCGCCAAAACCGGCCTCTTCCTTGAGCTCACGCTCGGCCGCTGCCAACACATCCTCGCCAGGTTCGATCAAGCCCTTGGGCAACGACAGTTCATAGGCATCGGTTCCGCCGCAGTATTCTTCAACCAGCACCGCGTGGTCGGAATCGAGCATCGCCACGATCATCACTGCGCCATACCCCGCGCCCTTGCCGACCAATCGCTCATAGGTGCGCTCGACGCCATTGGAAAAGCGCAGCTGCACCTCTTCAACGCAGAACAAGCGGGTGGTGGCGACGATCTCGCGGGCTAATACTTCGGGTTTCTGGCGCATGGCGGCTCCTTGGCGTGAACGCGGTACTATAACGCGGCTTTCTTGATTGTTTATGTCGGATATCTTTTTACCGCTGGAGAAGTTTTCAATGCCATCACTGCCCTGGCGCGACATTGATACCGTTCTGCTGGATATGGACGGCACGTTGCTGGACCTGCATTACGACAACCATTTCTGGATGGAACACCTGCCCAGGCGTTATGCCGAGCTGCATGGTGTCAGTCAGGCCATGGCCGAGCTGGAATTGCAGCCGTTGTTCGAGCGTAACGCCGGTCAGTTGCAGTGGTATTGCCTGGACTTCTGGAGCGCTGAGCTGAAGCTGCCGGTGCGCGAGTTGAAACTCGAGACCGCCCATCTGATTGCGTTGCGACCGGACGCCGATACCTTTCTGGCAGCGATCAAGCAGGCCCGAAAGCGCGTGATCCTGATCACCAACGCCCACCGCGACTCGTTGTCGCTGAAGCTGGAAAGAGTCGAACTGGCGCCCTACTTCGAGCGGTTGATCAGCTCCCACGATTACGGTTTCGCCAAGGAAAACCCGCAATTCTGGGACGCCTTGCGCGCAGACATCGACTTCGACCCACGCCGCAGCCTGTTTATCGACGATACGTTGCCGATCCTGCGCAGTGCACGGGATTTTGGCGTGGCGCATCTGTTGGCTGTGAGTCAGCCGGACAGCCGCAAAGAGCCGAAAGACACCGCGGAGTTTATGGCGGTTGAAAATTATCGAGAGTTGATCGAAGGGCTCTGAGACCGAATCGTTGCCCGCCCCCGTAGCTGCCGCAGGCTGCGATCTTTTGATCTTGCGGCGATTGAGGGAAAAGATCGCAGCCTGCGGCAGCTCCTACGCGGGGAGAATTTGTCCGAATGCGGCAACAGTGGTTTGTTGGCTTCGGAGCAAGCGCTAGAATCGCGCCCCTAGCCTGCGCCCTGGAGCGACGATGGACATCAAACAGCTGAAATTCCTCATCGCCCTCGACGAAACCCGGCACTTCGGCCAGGCCGCTGCGCGCTGCCACATCACTCAGCCCACCCTGTCGATGCGCTTGCGCAGCCTGGAAGAAGAACTCGATCTGCCGCTGGTCAATCGTGGCCAGCGCTTCGAAGGTTTCACCGCGCCGGGCGAGCGGGTGCTGGCCTGGGCGCGCACCGTGCTGGCCGCCTGTGACGGCTTGCAGGCCGAGGCCGCAGCCTGTCGCGGCAACCTGGTCGGCACCTTGCGTCTGGGCGTGGTGCCGCTGTCGAGTTTTGATCCGCTGCCGCTGATGCAACAACTGCACGGCGATCACCCGAACCTGCGATTCGAACTCTCAGCCTTGAGCTCCGAGCAAATCCTCGAACACTTGGCGAACAATCGCCTGGACCTCGGGGTGTCCTATCTCGAGCGCCTCGACAGCGAGCGCTTCGACTCATTGGCCTTCAGCGAAACTCGCATGGGTCTGCTCTACGACCTGCGCTTTTTCAGCTTCGGTGAAAAGCCCTTGAGCTGGGAAGCACTCATCGAGCTGCCCTTGGGCATGCTCACCAGTGGCATGCACTTTCGCCAGTCCATCGACCACAATTTCCACAGCCGTGGCCTCAGCCCGCAACCGTTGTTACAGACCGACGCGGTCCATCAATTGTTGCAAGCTGTGCACGGTGGCCTGTGTTGTGCGGTGATGCCACTGGAAGGCGGACTCGAAACACTCACCGAGCATTTGCGCCTGCACCCGATTGAAAATGCGCAAACCCTTGGCCGACTGGGGCTGATCATGCGCCGCAGTGCACCGCGCTCGGCACTGGCTGAAGCGTGTTTCGCGCACTATCAGAAATCACTGACGAGCTCTTGATCGACGCCATCTATCGGCAGATCAGTAATAGCGATTAGACGTGACACATTGACGCGCCTAGGCTTAAGGCTGGATAAACCGCCGGTATTGCCCCATGAAAGCCAAGCGTCCGGTTTGCGGGGCGCCCGCCGTCGAAATGCCCACGCCAGCCGCCAGTCAGAACTATCAGTATTGCAACCTCGACCACAGCGAATCAGCCAGCACCGCGCTCGCTGAGGAAGTGGCGTTGGCGATCGCCTACAACGGCATCAGCCAGGCGGTGATGCTGGTCACCCCGACCGATCTGGAAGACTTCATCGTTGGCTTCAGCCTGGGCAGCGGGATCATCAGTGACGTGTCCGACCTCTATGACCTGCAACTCAGCGGGTCCGGTTCGGCGCAGTACGCGCAGGTCAGCATTTCCAGCCGCGCATTCTGGAACCTCAAGCAGCAACGTCGGCAATTGGCCGGTACCAGCGGTTGTGGACTCTGTGGCGTCGAAGCGGTAGAGCAAGCCTTGCCGCAACTCAACGTATTGCCCGGCGCACCATTGCCGCCCGCACAATGGCTTGAAGGCCTGCGCCAGCGCATCGGTGCATTCCAGCCATTGGGCCAATACAGCGGCGCCGTGCACGCCGCTGTGTTCATGAACAACCAGGGCGAGTTGCTGCTGGGCCGGGAAGACATCGGCCGGCACAACGCGCTCGATAAGCTGATTGGCGCGCTGGTCCGCCAGAACATCCCGACGACAGGCGGACTGGCGATTGTCACCAGCCGTTGCAGCCTCGAACTGATCCAGAAAGTGTTGCGCGCCGGCATCCAGACCCTGGTCAGCCTGTCGTCCCCCACCGGCCTGGCCGTGCAATGGGCACGCCGGCACAACCTCAACCTCATCCACCTGCCACAGAAAAGTGCACCGCGGGTCTATAGCCCTGCGATGGAGAATCAAGCGTGAGTCAACATCGTCAAGCCGACCAGAAACCCGTCCCCCGCTACAAGCCCTACAAAGGCCCAGCCGGTGGCTGGGGTGCGCTGATCAGCGTCGCCCAGGCCTGGTTGACCAGCGATAACGCGCTGAAAAACCTCCGCATAATGCTCAAGACTAACCAGAACGGCGGCTTCGACTGCCCCGGTTGCGCCTGGGGCGATTCTCCGGAAAAGGGCATGGTGATGTTCTGCGAGAACGGCGCCAAAGCGGTCAACTGGGAAGCCACCAAGCGCCGGGTCGATGCCGCATTCTTCGCCAAGCACAGCGTCAGCTCGTTGCTGGAGCAGAGCGACTACTGGCTCGAGTATCAAGGCCGGCTGACCGAGCCGATGAGCTACGACGCCGAAACCGACCGTTACACCCCCATCAGTTGGGAAGCCGCCTTCGCACTGATCGGTAAACACCTGCAGAACCTGTCGAGTCCGAAACAGGCCGAGTTCTACACTTCGGGCCGCGCCAGCAACGAAGCGGCGTATCTCTATCAGCTGTTCGTCCGCGCTTTCGGCACCAACAACTTCCCTGACTGCTCGAATATGTGTCACGAGGCCAGCGGTGTGGCCATGGCGCAGAGTATCGGTGTCGGCAAAGGCACGGTGACCTTCGACGACTTCGAACACGCGGACGCGATTTTCGTCTGGGGCCAGAACCCCGGCACCAACCATCCACGAATGCTCGAACCGCTGCGCGAAGCAGTGAAGCGCGGCGCTCAGGTGGTGTGCATCAATCCGCTCAAAGAGCGTGGCCTGGAACGCTTCCAGCACCCGCAGCACCCGATCGAAATGCTCACCAACGGTGACAAGCCGACCAACACCGCGTACTTCCGTCCGGCGTTGGGTGGCGACATGGCGCTGCTGCGCGGCATGGCCAAGTTCCTGCTGCAATGGGAACGCGAGGCGCAGCAAACCGACGCGCCATCGGTGTTCGACCACGACTTCCTCAACGAACACACCGCCAGCGTGCTCGACTACCTTGGCGAGATCGACGACACCTCGTGGGAGCAGATCGTCGAACAGTCCGGGCTGACCCTGGAAGAGATCGAGCAAGCGGCGCGCATGTACGCCAAAGGCAAGAATGTGATCATGTGCTGGGCCATGGGCATTACCCAGCACCGGCACTCGGTGCCGACCATCCAGGAAATCGCCAACCTGATGCTGCTGCGCGGCAACATCGGTCGGCCGGGCGCAGGCCTGTGCCCGGTGCGCGGGCACAGCAACGTGCAAGGCGACCGGACCATGGGCATCAACGAACGCCCGCCGGCGTTCTTCCTCGATGCACTGGAGCGCCGCTTCCAGTTCAAGATGCCGCGTGAGAACGGTCACAACGTGGTCGAAGCCATCCACGCGATGCTCGATGGCCGCTCGAAAGTCTTCATCGGTCTGGGTGGCAACTTTGCCCAAGCCACGCCGGACAGCCCACGGACCTTCCAGGCCCTGAGCAATTGCGACCTCACCGTGCAAATCAGCACCAAGCTCAACCGCAGCCATCTGGCGCACGGTAAAGAAGCGCTGATCCTGCCGTGCCTGGGGCGCACCGACATCGACTTGCAAAGCGAAGGGGCGCAAGCGGTAACGGTCGAAGATTCATTCAGCATGGTTCACGCCTCCAACGGCCAGCTGCAGCCGCTGTCGAAACAGATGCGTTCGGAGCCGTCGATCATCGCCGGTATCGCTGCCGCAACCTTAGGCGCCACGCCTGTCGACTGGAATTGGCTGGTGGCCGATTACCGGCGTATCCGCGAACTGATTGCCGACACCATTCCGGGCTTCAAGGACTTCAACCAGAAGCTCGAGAACCCGGGCGGTTTTTACCTGGGCAACAGCGCACGTGCCCGGCGCTGGAACACTTCGTCGGGTCGCGCCAATTTCCGGCCGAACATCCTGCCGGTCGATCTGGTACACGAGCGCACCCGCGCCACCGGGCAGCTGCCGGATCTGATCATGCAATCGATGCGCTCTCACGATCAGTACAACACCACCATTTACGGTCTCGACGACCGTTATCGGGGGGTCAAGGGTCAGCGTGACGTGCTGTTCGTCAACGAAGCCGACATCATTCGTCTGGGTTTCAAACCGGGGCAGAAAGCCGATATCGTGTCGATCTGGGATGACGGTCGTGAGCGCCGCGTCAAAGGCTTCACCTTGCTGGCGTTCGATATTCCCGCCGGACAAGCCGCTGCGTATTACCCGGAGGTGAATCCGCTGGTGCCGCTGGAAAGCATCGGTGACGGCAGCCACACACCAACTTCGAAGTTCGTGGCGATCCGTTTGGAAGCGGCAAGCGAGACCGGGTTAATCATGGCCAGGTCGGCTTGACACAAAGTCAAACCTCTTTGGCGAGGGAGCTTGCTCCCGCTCGGGTGCGTAGCAGTCGTGAACCTTGGGGCCGCTTCGCGACCCAACGGGAGCAAGCTCCCTCGCCACAGGACTATGTTCACCCCACTTACTCAGTGTTAGAACACTTTCCAAACGCCCACAAAAAAGGCCGCTTTTGTATCAAAGCGGCCTCTCGCAAGTAGCTAAAGACCAGCGAAAATCCATTAAGTTCCACCTATAAAACAATAACTTAGCGAATTGTGCACAAGTCGTGTTACTCGTCGGATTTCTATTGTAACCATCGCGACACAGCCTCAGGATCGCGCCGTCATCCCTTTGAGGCTCCTCTCATGAAGTTCTCCTCGATTCTCTTGTTGTCCCTTGGCCTGATCAGTGGCGCCGCATCTGCCGGTGGCACCGCCGAGGCAGGTGTTGGCGGCGCATTGGGCGGGGTTCTTGGCTCAGTGGTAGGTCAATCGCTGGGCGGCAACACCGGTTCGACCATTGGTGCGGCCTTGGGCGGCGCCGGTGGTAGTGCGGTAGGTGCCAACAAACACAGCCGTGGCGAAGCGGCCATCGGTGGTGCGCTCGGCGCAGCCGGCGGTAACGTGGTCGGCCGCAGCATGGGCGGCACGTCGGGCAGCCTGATCGGTGCAGCAGCCGGCGGTGGTGCTGGTGGTGCACTGGGTAACTATATGGGCAACCAGAGCAATGACGAAGGCGGCGGTCGCCGCGGCTATCGCGACCATGATGGCCGTCGCTACTACGATGATGACCACCGCGGTCGTGGCCATGCTTATGGCCATCGCAAGCATCACCGCTACTATCGTGATCGCGACTGATCCCTGGTCGCGTCACGAAAGAGATTCCAAAAAAATCGCAGCCCTCGGGCTGCGATTTTTCGTTTCACACCAGCAACTGCTCCAACGCCCCGCGTAACCCGGCAGGAATCGCCACCGGCTGATTCGAGGCCCGATCCACAAACACATGCACAAAGCGTCCTGCCGCACAGGCGTCCGCTTCCCCGGCCTTGAACACCGCCAATTCGTATTGCACCGAACTGCTGCCCAACTTGCCCACCCGCAAACCGATTTCAATGCGCTCGGGAAAAGCGATCGAGGCGAAGTAATCGCACGCCGAACTCACCACAAACCCCACCACTTCACCGCCGTGAATATCCAGACCACCGACTTCGATGAGGTAGGTATTCACCGCCGTGTCGAAGAAACTGTAATAGGTCACGTTGTTCACATGGCCATAGACATCGTTGTCGTGCCAACGGGTGATGATCGGCTGGAAGTGGCGGTAGTCGGAGCGCTGGGGTATCGGGTTGGACATCAGTGTCGATTCCTGGAATTGAACAGCCAGTCTAAGGCGAAAACCGCGTTATCGTTCTTCGCGAGCAAGCCCACGCAGTTGATTTTCAGTGAATACAACATTTGCGTCCGACCGAGATCCAGTGTGGGAGTGGGCTTGCCCCCGAAGAGGCCATCACAGGCAATGCGCACATCGGCTTCGACCTGATCAATCCGGCCCTGGCGCACAGTGTGGCGTAGGTCTCGGCCACGGCGGCACGCTGAATCTGGAACGGCGTCTGGCTCATGGTTTGCTCTCTTGTTAGCGATCCAAAGACAGCATTCACCATAGTCAACCCAGCGATGTTTTTGAAATTTATCCCCATGATGAGCGGCATTCAGCGGATGGATGCCATAAACGATCCCGCACAAGAATCGCAGCAACCGCTCAGCGCTTGGCACGTCATCAATTAGACAGCCCCTGCAAGGCTTGAATGTGGGCTTAAACGGAGGGTTAAGCTATGATCGGCCGCAGCCGTAAATACATGCGAGCGGACAGGTGTGAACCGGCCTTCTGATTTAAAACCTCGCGTAGCAGAACAAGAAATGAATGCAAAGACCTGCTAATTGACTTCAATGCAAAATCTTACAGGCCCGGAGGCATGACGTGAGCATCGGAAAGATCCAGTTCAACCGACCTTATATGACAGGTCAGGAATTTCATTTCATTGAACAGGCGAAACTCGGCAACGTACTCGCCGGAGATGGTCCGTTCACCAAGCATTGCCACCGTTGGCTCGAAGAAACAACAGGCTCTGTCAAAGCGCTCCTTACCCACTCATGCACCGCCGCTCTCGAAATGGCTGCGTTGCTGCTGGACATTCAGCCTGGTGACGAAGTCATCATGCCTTCTTTCACCTTCGTCTCAACGGCTAACGCATTTGTTTTACGCGGTGCAGTGCCCGTTTTCGTCGATATACGGGAAGACACCCTGAACCTTGACGAACAGCTGATTGAAGAAGCTATTACCTCCCGGACCAGAGCGATCGTCCCCGTCCATTACGCAGGCGTAGCGTGTGAAATGGATATCATCCTGGACATCGCTCGTCGCCATGGCTTGAAAGTGGTGGAAGATGCCGCTCAGGGGGTGATGGCAAGCTATAAAGGACAGGCACTGGGAAGCATTGGCGATCTAGGGGCTTTCAGCTTCCACGAAACCAAGAACGTGATTTCCGGCGAGGGCGGTGCGCTGTTGGTCAAAGACGCGTCTCTGGCTTTACGTGCTGAAATCATTCGAGAAAAAGGAACCGATCGCAGCCGGTTTTTCCGCGGAGAAGTCGATAAGTACACATGGCAGGAAGTAGGCTCTTCTTTCCTGCCTGGCGAACTTACTGCAGCGTTTCTCTGGGCGCAATTGCAGGAAGCGCAAACAATCACGTCACGACGTCTGGCGAGTTGGCAGCACTACCATGAACTGCTTGCCCCTCTTGAAGACAATGGGATCTTGCGTCGCCCGATAGTTCCCAATGAATGTCAGCACAACGCGCATATGTATTATGTCTTGCTTAACCCGGAAATAGATCGACATAACGTATTGAGCACCTTGAAACAAAACTCCATTGACGCGGTTTTCCATTATGTACCTTTACACTCCTCGCCCGCCGGGCAGCGCTATGGGCGAATGCAGGGCTCGCTGGAAGTCACCAATCAACAGTCGGAACGTTTGATCAGATTGCCTTTATGGGTAGGACTCACCGAACCGCAACAACAAAGGGTAATTGATTGCTTATTGCACGCTACAAACTAATTCGCAGATAGGAAAAAGCAGGTAACCCATCAAGAGCAATGTTGGGTTACGACCACCTGTACAGCCGCCTATTTCAGACATAACGAAGAAGCGATTGCAATTTTTATTGGCCCCTCTTTATCCGATGAAACTTTCCGACCCAGGAAGTGAAACAGCCAATATAATAAAAACAAGTAAAACATCAGGAATCACACTTTTCGATACGCAAGGTTGTAAATATGAACAAAATAACAGAAAAAAAAATACCACTTATCGTTATCGGCTTGTTTTTTTTCCTGTTGCTCAGCGGGATTTTCGTTCCGATCTACGGAGACGAAATAGTTTCCAAATGGAGCGTTGCCAGATTTTTTCTAGAAGATCAAAATCTGGTTTCATTTTTTCCACAGTGCTCGACAATGTCTGACCGAGCTGTCTCTTGGGTTTTCTATCCTGCCGCGCTACTAGTATCGGCGACATATGCTTACCTTACACCGCTTGGGGTACGGTTAAGTGGGATAATTTTATCCTTGGGTTGGTTTGCTTTACTTGCACTCTGGTGTTTTAAACAAACGAATGATAGAACGTTCGCTATTCGGCGGTTTGCCAGCCTGATTGCATTTGCATCATTAGGTATAATGCCGTACTTGTGGGTTCTGTCTCGCGCTGAACAATTCATGACTTTACCCATTTTGATTTTCTGTTTATCGGCGCTTTATTTTAAGGGAACGAAGTCGTTAGGGTTACAGCTCGCAGGGGCGATATTTTTTACCATCGTGCTTTCTTGTTTTTTTTATGTACATCCAAAAAGCCTGTTTTTCCTCCCTTTTTTGCTGACAGCTCTGTGGCTTACAACCGAGACATATCACAAACTGATTCGCCTTGCACTTCTTGCCTATGCGGTTATTTTATTTGCTCAAGTGCTCCACGAGTCAAACGCAATTGCAGCCTGTAAAGATGCGCCGGCAATGCAAGCTATGCTGACAGCCAACACATTGTTGCCCGGGATGCTTTTTTCTGCACCCGCTGAGTTTATTCAGGCAGCCTACAGCAATATCGTAAACTTTCCGGAGCGGTTGTTATCGCATTTAACCTTCAACGCGTACTCGCAATCAGGCTGGCTCCCTCCCATCGAAGGGAATACCAGCTTCTTGTTCCTGTTAAACCTAGCGATAAAGTACTTACTTTATGCCTTCATCGTTGGCGTACACCTTTGGAGCGTAACAGAATTCGTTATTAAACTAGCAAAGAGAAAGCTTTCTGCCCCCATTCTCCTGGCTGCCTTTCTGGCATCGGCAGACATTCTAAATGCTCTGCTTTTCAATATTCAAAACTTCTATTCCGGCTCTCAATTTCTTCCAATCTCGATAGTCTTAACCGCTTTATTACTACCATCATCGGACACCAAAATATCATACCGGAGCCTGGCCATCGGCTATTCCGTTATCTTGATGCTTTCCATTTTATCGATGATAACGCTCCTATCCTTAGTCACTCCATCCACGATAAAAAACGCATCATCCGAGAAGGCGAGTCTGCCCGGTCAACCCCTATCAATTCCGGTCTTTAATACGCAATCGCACCTGAACTCCATAAAAGCCCTTGGTGCTTCTTGCGGGCTTTCCCCTAAAAACTCCGAAAGCCTTGTGCTTGACCACATGACATACTTTGCTTTTCTCCAGGACAAAAAGCCCATCCATGTACTCTATGTTTCTGAATTCGGCTTTGGTGGCGACTTGGTGAACGGACGGCTACTTCCATTTTTGAGAGAACTCGGCAGCCCCGGAGCTATTACGCGCTGTGAGTGGATGCCTACACCGTTTCGCAAAGCACAAAAAAGCAATGACATGGGTTATTGCTGTGTCAATTTCAATGACTTATAGAACATGCATTTTATTCATTTAATAGGTGTCTGAGCAAAATGAAGAAAATCGCTATCGTGCAATCCAACTACATACCCTGGAAGGGTTATTTCGACATGATTGCCGCTGTCGATGAATTTATTCTCTACGACGACATGCAATACACCCGGCGTGACTGGCGCAACCGCAACCAGATCAAAACGCCGCAAGGTCTGCAGTGGTTGACGGTACCGGTCAAGGTCAAGGGCAAGTACCATCAGACAATATTCGAAACCGAAATCGAGGGCACGGACTGGGCAGCGGTGCACTGGAAATCATTGCAGCAAAACTATCGCCGAACGCCTTATTTTGATGAGATTTCGGCTTGGCTTGAACCGCTTTATCTGGCGCCTTATACGCGGCTATCTGACCTTAACCGGGCCTTTCTTGAGCGAATCTGCCTGTATCTCGGGATCAAGACGCTCATCAGCAGCTCATCGGATTACACGTTGAGTGATGGAAAAACCGAACGCCTGGCAGATCTTTGTGTGCAAGCAGGCGCCACCGAGTATATTTCTGGTCCGGCAGCCCGGGACTATGTCGAGGCCGATGTGTTCTCCGAACGAGGCGTTCATCTGAGCTGGTTCGATTACTCCGGTTATCTTGAATATCCGCAGCTCTGGGGCGACTTTTCTCACAACGTCACCATTCTTGATTTGTTATTCAATTGTGGGAAAGAAGCACCTAACTATATGAAGTTCATACGCCCATGAAACTTTCCATTGTTGCGACGCTTTACCAATCAGCCAGTTACCTCGCCGAATTTCACCAACGAGCAAGCGCGGCCGCTCAAGAGCTGGTGGGTGATGATTATGAAATCGTCCTGGTTAACGACGGTTCACCCGATAACAGTCTCGATACCGCCGTGCAATTGACTGAGCATGACCACCATGTTGTGGTCGTCGACCTGTCACGCAATTTTGGCCATCACAAAGCGATGATGACAGGCCTGGCCCACGCCTCGGGTGAACGCGTTTTTCTGATCGACAGTGATCTGGAAGAAGAGCCCGAATGGCTTCTCACGTTCGCGCAGCAGATGGCTGAAGACAAAAGTGATGTGGTCTATGGCGTGCAGGAGTGTCGTAAAGGCAATTTCCTCGAACGTATCAGCGGGAGGTGGTTCTATGGCCTGTTCAGGCTGCTCACGGGCTTGAACCTTCCTGAAAACATCGTGACCGCACGGTTGATGACCCGTCGCTATGTGGATGCGTTGCTGTGCCACCAGGAGCGTGAGGTATTCATGGCTGGCCTTTGGTACATCACGGGGTTCATTCAGAAACCGATCACCATCAAAAAACACAGTACCAGTGAAACGACCTACACCTTCCGCAGAAAAATGTCGCTGCTGGTCAACTCAGTGACTTCATTCAGTAATGCACCCTTGATTGGCATTTTTTACATTGGCCTGTCGATTTCGCTATTGTCGTGCGCTTACATTTCTTACCTGCTGATCGTCAAACTGGTTTTTGCCACACCGCTAGACGGATGGACCTCGGTGATGGCATCTATTTGGCTCTTGGGCGGGATGATCATTTCTTTTATTGGTGTCGTGGGTATCTATTTGTCGAAGATATTTTCCGAGACTAAACGGCGCCCCTACACCATCGTGAGGCAAGTTCATGGAAAGCGATAAAACTGAACTGCTGTCTGAAGTGGCTGAGTACTACTCCTCAAAGTTGGCCCAGCACGGTGAAACCCCTCAGGGAGTCGACTGGAATGGCAAAGAAGGGCAGTACCTGCGGTTTGCCCAACTCAACACCATCATCGACAGTAAAACGCCCTTTTCGGTCAATGATATCGGCTGTGGCTATGGTGCGTTCTACGACTTCCTGCAAGAGCGGCACAATGCGTTTTCCTATGACGGCATCGATGTGTCCGAGGATATGGTCAACGCCGCAAGGTTACGCTACAAAGATCGTGCCGCTGTGCAATTCCATACCGGTTGCGAACCTGTGCAACTCGCGGATTACGGCTTCGCAAGCGGCATTTTCAATGTCCGACTGGGGAGGACGGATGCAGAGTGGCTGACCTACATCGAAAGCGTTCTGGATACGCTCGACAAGACCAGCCGCCTGGGATTCGCCTTCAACTGCCTGACCTCCTACTCTGATGCCGACAAGATGCGCGATTATCTTTACTACGCCGATCCCTGCATGCTGTTCGATCTGTGTAAACGTCGCTACTCACGCAATGTGGCGCTGCTTCATGACTATGATCTCTACGAGTTCACTATCCTGGTGAGGAAGCAGCCATGAAAAAATCCCTGATTATTTTCGGTGCAGGCGATATTGCGCAACTCGCCCATTACTACTTCTCGTCAGACTCTGACTATGAAGTCGTTGCCTTTTCTGTTGACGCTGCTTATTTGACCGAAAACGTTTTCTGCGGACTTCCAGTCTTCGCATTTGAGGAACTCACCGCCTACTACCCGCCAGAAAAGTGCGAGTTATTTGTTGCGCTCAGCTACTCGAAGCTCAATGCCGTGCGCAAAGAAAAGTACCTTGCCGGCAAGGCCATGGGCTACCGATTTGCAAACTTCATCAGCTCTCATGCCACCGTCCTGAATGATGGACGAATCGGAGAGAACTGCTTCATTCTCGAAGACAACACCATTCAGCCATTTGTCACCCTCGGCAACAACGTGACGCTGTGGAGTGGTAATCATATCGGCCATCACTCCACAATCAGGGATCACTCCTTCATTGCCTCGCACGTGGTAATTTCTGGCGGGGTAGAAATTGGCGAACAGTGCTTTATAGGCGTCAATGCAACGCTACGCGACCATATCAAAGTCGGAGATCGGTGCGTTATCGGTGCAGGCGCATTGCTATTAAGCGATGCCGAGCCCGAAGGCCTGTACGTTGGTTCAGCGACAGAACGCTCTAAAGTGCCTAGCACCAAGCTGAGGAAAATATGACGCCCTACTGGCAAAAATTGGGACTGCTTTACTGCCCTTCCAGTACCGGGCGGCATCCCAAGCTTTTGACTCATGTCGCCAATCCCTTGCCGGTTTTGCTTGAGGGCGATATCTATCGGATCTACTACAGCGGCAGGGACGGCGACAATCGCTCCTCTGTTGGCGCGGTCGATATCGATATCATTACTCGCCAGGTAATCCGCGAGCACCACGAACCGATGTTCGAGCATGGCGCCGAAGGCAGTTTTTTTGCAGATGGAGTAAGCATCGGTAATTGCTATGACGTCGACGGTGTTCGGTACATGCTCTTCATGGGCTGGCAAAACCCCGCAGGTGGCCATTGGCGTGGTGATATCGGCCGGCTCATCGTCAACCCTGATCTAACCCTGAAACTGGAAAGTCGTGAACCTTTCATGGGCGCTGACCCTACGGACCCCATCAGCCTTTCTTACCCATGGGTCATGCAAAGTGCCAATGGGGACTACGACATGTGGTACGGGTCAACCGCAAGCTGGGATGCCGGTAACGGAGAGATGCTGCATACCCTAAACTACGCATCATCCATCGATGGGCATCATTGGGCTCGGCAAGGGTTGGCCGTTCCTTATGTCATAGGAAAGGCGCAAGCCTTCTCAAGACCAACCGTCATAGGCTCTAGAGAAACCGGTTTTGAAATGTGGTTCTCCTATCGAAGTGGCGCGGGTGAAACCTACAGAATCGGCTATGCGCGCAGTCATGACGGTCATTCCTGGCAACTGTGTCTGGACGCTTGCGGTATTGATGTCTCGGAGAGCGATTGGGACTCAGCGATGATCGAGTATCCCTATGTGTTTATCCACAAAGCACAGCACTACATGCTGTACAACGGCAACGGTTATGGAAAGTCCGGATTTGGTCTGGCGGCGTGGGTAAATGCGTAAATTGCTCTCGAAACTACCCGATAGGGCCTCGACCATCGAGCTGCTGCGCTATGGCGTCATTGGCCTTCTCACCAACTCAATAGGTTATATGGTTTATCTATTGATTACGTATGCCGGCGGAACTCCGAAAATCACAATGAGCGTGCTCTATGCAGTGGGTACTGCTATCGGTTTTATCGGTAACCGCAAGTGGACGTTTTCCCACGATGGGGATCTGCTGAGCGCGGGGGCACGCTATATTTTTGCGCACAGTCTCGGCTACACATTGAATTTGTCCATTCTCATCGTGATGGTGGACTACTTGGGTTACCCGCATCAGTGGGTCCAAATACTGTCGATATTTGCGGTGGCGGGCTTTCTTTTCCTGATGTTCAAATTTTTTGTGTTTCCGAAAGCATCAGTTGATCAAAGAAGCGAGGCATAGGTGCACAAACTTACCGGCAGCGCTCTTCAGTTCAGGAGAGCCGTATTGGCCCACTCACGCACCTCGGCATACGGATAATCCTCCAACGCTGCAAATCCCGGAATTGCCCGCGCCTTGAGCTTGGTAAACAACGGCACGCTGATACCGCACAAGAACCGTGTCAGCCGTTCCGCACCCGGCACATGGCCGTTGTACGCTTCGTGCCTGTGGATAAAGTCGCCGCACAGCGCCTCGAAGTTTTTATCCACAAGCGCCGGCAGCTCAGGCGGTTCCGGCAGACGGGCAACCTGCCCATGACACACCGAACAATGCCCGCACTGCTGCGGCGCATTTTCGTCGCCGAAGTACTGCGCCAATCGATAACCCAGGCAGTGCTCAGTGGCGAACAGATCGAGCATCGCGTGAATCCGGGCGATTTCGGTGCGCTCATGGTGTGTGAAGTAACCATGCAATTGGGTGCTCAACGCCTGGGCATCGAAGTCCGTCATCAGCAGGCTGTAGACCTCGGTCATCTGCTTGCTTTCCAGTTCGACCCAACCCTTCTCCTGGAAGTAATCCAGCGCCTTGACCACCCGATTGCGCTCGGCTTGATGCTGTTGGTACAGCGCCTCGAAATTCACCGTGGCCCAGGTTCGCGCATGGCTGGAGGTCTGGATGATCGCCTCGACGAAGTCCCGTCGCTCGCCCTCGAAACGCGCCAGCAAGGCTTCAGGCTCCAGCAGGAACTTGAAGCGGTACTCGGCAAAATAGGCGTAACGCGGTGCGATCAAGCCTTTGAGTTCAAGCTGCACCAGCAAGGTTTTGAGCGGTAGTTGGCGAATATTGCTCTGATCGGCCAACGGGCCCAGCAAAAACTCCCATTGCCCATCCGGTGCGGCCGCTTGCAATTCGTCGAGCACACAGCGGATTCCATCCAGCTCTGGTGTGTCGCCGTACACAAAGTTTTCCAACACGTTGAGGCTGTCACGGTTGGCCAGCACCAGGCAGTCGGAAGGCTGCCCGTCGCGTCCGGCACGACCGATTTCCTGACTGTAGTTTTCGATGGATTTCGGTAAATCGAAATGCACCACGTTGCGGATGTCACTCTTGTCGATGCCCATGCCGAACGCGATGGTGGCGACGATGCAATTGGACTGCCCGCCCATGAACCGACGCTGAATGGCTTCCCGTTGTTCGTGGGGCAAACCGGCATGATAGGCCTCGGCCTGAAGACCGTTCTGGCTCAGGTGCTGGGCAATCTGCTCGGCGGTTTTCTGCAAGGTCACGTAGACAATGCTCGGCTGCCCGGCACGCTGGCCCATCCACTCCACCAGACGCCGACGCTTGTCCGGGCCACGCACCGGTTCAACCAGCAAATTCAGGTTGGGACGATAGAAACCGGTGGTCACCACATCGTCCGCCGCGATGGCGAATTTCGCCTGCATGTCGGCGATCACCTTGGGCGTGGCAGTGGCTGTCAGCAGCAAGGTTTGCGGGATGTTGAACTGGCGCTGGTAGTCCGGCAGCTTCAGGTAATCCGGGCGGAAGTTGTGGCCCCACTCGGAGATACAGTGCGCCTCGTCCACCACCAGCAACGAGATCGGCACTTGCTGCAGAAAGTTGCGAAAGCGCTCGTTCTTCAAGCGCTCCACGGAAATCATCAGGATCTTCAATTCGCCGGAACGCGCCCGCGCCATCACCTCGTTGGCATCATCGCGGCTCTGGGCCGAATCGATACTCGCCGCCGCAATGCCATGACGCTGCAAGAACGCCAATTGGTCCTGCATCAGCGCCAGCAAGGGCGACACCACCAGCGTCAGGTGCGGCAGCAACACGGCCGGCAACTGATAGCACAAGGACTTGCCGGAGCCGGTCGGAAAAATCGCCGCTGCCGAGCGCCCGGCCAACACCGCACTGACCGCCGCCTCCTGGCCGGGCCGGAACTGTGGATAACCAAAGACCTGTTCGAGGGTGTTGTGCATAAGCTGTCACTCCGTTGACTGCTGCCATGCCGAAAGCCTAGTCGGCAAGTGCAGCGAGTCGAGAAAAGGTCGGGCGCAAAAGGAATACGGAATGATACAGGGAGGGGAATGTTGCAGGCGCATTGATCGCTCCAGCGCAGGGCGTGGAACGATCGTAAGCGAAAGCGTCAGGCCTACTGCTGCGCCCGACAGTCGACCCATTTCACGCCGTTGCGCTGGTTCGCCGCAATCAACGCGGGGACCGCTTTCGGTGCCTTGTCGTGGATGTCATGGAACAGGATGATCCCGCGGCGCCACAGCAGCATCAGGGTCTGCACGCGCTGGGTCGCGGCGTCTGCGTTGATCTGTCTGCTCCAGTCCTGGGAGTCGATGCCCCAGAGCATCACCTTCAAGCCCTGAGCCTTGAAGAATCCGGCGCTGTCGCTGCGACGCTGGCCATACGGCGGGCGAAACAACGACTGATAGTCATCCGGTACCGTACCGCGCACCAGCGTCACCGAACGGTTGATCGACGACTGCCACTCGCTCCAGGCGCTGTGGGATTTGTGCTCCCAGCCATGCAGGGCAACGCACTGGCCTCGGTACAACTCGCGCATTTTGTCTGGCGAAGATTTACGCAAGCGTGCCTGAAAGGGCTCGCCGAGCACAAAGAACACGCCGTGCAGATCGTTGGCCCGCAGTACATTGGCCACCACATCGGTGTGCTTGTCGATGCCGCTCGGGCCATCGTCGAACGTCAGCAGAAACTGTCGGTCGGCCAACTCATCGCCCGTCAGTTCGGCGCTGTCGAAGCGCTCGATCTCGCTGCTGATCGTCGGGAACAGCGCGGCCAGACGCAGTTGCTCGTTCAAATACTGCTCGTGAAACACCCGACTGCCTGCAGCCCATGCGGCATAGGCCGGGCCGACCTCGCCGGTGAAACCGGCCGCCTGCTGACGCAAATCGTCGAGGCCACGCACCTGTGGACAAAACAGCTCGGCCTCACAGTTCTGGCTGGCGCTACGGTAGTTGCTCAACAGCCGGTCCCAGAAACGCTGACGCACCTGCTCCACGGATTTGAACTCGACTTGCTTCACACCCAAACGCTGCTTGAGGGCGTTTTCGTCCAGTGCTTCGCTGACCAGCAAGGCCTTGCCGAACATCAGCATCTCGGCGCGCGAGGCCGTATCGAAACCCGCCTCACTGGCCAGCGAACCTGGCCAGACGCCGCGATCAATCGTCGCGAACACCGCCGCACCCACCGCGTGTGCAGTGTTTACCCACAGGCAACCGAGCAGTAAAAAAGTAAAAGCCCGCAACCGCATACCCAGCTCCTTAAATGCACAACGCGCCATAGCGGCGCGTTGTGGGGTCAACTCAACGCAAACCGATCAGCGGTTTTGCACGCGCTCGATCGCCTTGTCATACACCGGGTTGGCTTTTTGCTGCTTGGCCAACTGGTAATGACGCAATGCGTCAGGGAACTGATTCGCCGCTTCATAGATACGGGCGATGTTGTAGTAGGAACTGGCGCGAACAGTGGCAGCCGAATTGCCGCTGGCCAGTGCGATAGCCTTGCGGTTGGCCCAGATCGACTCGGCAGTGTTGCCGGCCTTCTGATACGCCAGACCCAGGTTGCTGTAGGCCTGACCAAAGCCGTTGTTCAGCTCAATCGCCTGACGATAGAAGTCGATCGCCTGCGGCAGGTCGCCGACGTGGTAGGCCGCTTCGCCTTTCTGGTTCAGGTTTTTCGCATCCGACAGTGCCGAAGTACTGACCGCCACGGCGGTAACGGCCACGCTGTCATCGAGCAATGGGGAGACTTCGTTCAACACGTTCGCGGCATCAACCTGCGAGCCAGTGAAGTTGTTGATGTCCTGGAAATCGCCGCTGCCGGTCATGCGGAAAACGGTCCACAGGTTGCCACTGCGGTTTTGCGGCACATAGTAAGTGCGCACCAGCGACTGGCCCATGTACACGAACACTTTGGCCTGGCTGTTGGAGAGTGCATGCGAATTCGGGTTGCTGCTATTGCTGAAGTCATGCACGGCGTAGACGTAGCTCTCGCCGTAGTGCTTCTTCTCCAGGGTGATGGTTTCCGGGCCATAGCTGGTGGTGTCATCGACATCCAGATGAGCGTCGGTGCCCTGCTTGCTGCCGTAGTAAATGTTGTTGCCGGGGAAGATCATGTGCGAGTCGAGGTCCGACGGGGTTGCGCCCCAGGTCAGCACCACACGCAGGCCGTCGAGGTTGGTCATCACCGGGCTGATGGCATAGGTCATGCCCTTGCACGGGCACTTGACCACCAGGTTGGAGAAACCCGGCTTCTTGATGATCAGCAGGTTGCTCGCGTCATCGGCAAAATCGGCGGTCAGGCTGACCTGACCCTGCGCATTGGTGCGACCCACCACGTTCTGCGCGCCATTGCGTTGCAACAGCACTTCAGCGTCGGCGATCTTCTGATCCTTGACCACCGCACTCAACACCTCGATCGGCAGTTGTTCAGCCTGCGCCGAGCCAAACGCGGCCCACAGCGACAAAATCGAAGCCATACGAAGCAATCGCATACCTAATTCCCTTTAAGTGTTTAAACAGACGTCTAGAAACGTCCTACGGATTCTGGCGCGCACCATACAGAAATTTGCCGCGTTTCGCCTGACAATTGCGTAGGAAATTCAACCTCTAGGGGAATCGCTGAAAAAAACCTCGGGTAGCACGTAGTCCTAAGCCTTGCGGGCAAGTAAACCTCCTACACAACCTGTCCATTCAGGCTGTCTTGCGAGACTTTGGAGTGCGGTTCTATAGTTTGCGGCGCGGCTAAACCCCGTATGTCGGCCTGCAGGAGCGACGTCGCGACTTCCTACAGGACACGCTCAATGAACCCGCACGATCCGTCTAACAACCGCTATCGCCCACTCAAAACCAACTACAGCGAAACCCCAGTTCTGGTCATCGACACCGAGGCCAATCCCCACGCCATCCTGGACGCCGCCCGACAACGCATCCGCGCCTCCAGCGACCTGCTCGAAACGCTTTATTGCCTGTGCTTCAAGCAAGCGGATGTGAAAGACATTCCGAATATCGTCAATGCGCTTTATCTGCTGACTCAGGATGGGAGTGAGTTGCTTGAGGTGGCTCGGCAGCGGATGACGGGGTAAAAAACATGGCCAATCCCAGCAAACCCATAGAGACGCAAAACACCATCGACAATGCTGCCTACGACGCATGGTTCAGGGAGCAAGTACAAGCCAGTATCGACGACCCTCGGCCCAGCATTGAAGATGACGAAGCCAAGCGCTTTATGGCTAAAAAACGAGACGTCCTACGTCGGCGGACAGACCGATAGACACGGCCTTACCAATCTTCGTCCCCGTCCTACAACCTCGTGCTCCTTGTCGGCTATCACCCGCTTGCACACCACACCTATAGTTGTGACTGTCGCTGCCAAATCAGCGGCTCGGGCTTGGTCACCCGGAACAGAGGCACACATTTCCCTTCACTAAAGGTGCTCCTCAATGACCACATTAAATCCGTTTGTAGATCGCTACCGTCCATTAAAAACCAACTTCACCGATACCCCGGTTCTGATCATCGACACAGAGGCCGACCCACAAGACATCCTCGAAGCCGCCCTTCAGCGCATCCGCGCCTCCAGCGATCTACTCGAAACCTTGCACTGCCAATGCTTCAAGCACGGCGACGTCAAAGACATCCCCCATATCACCCACGCCCTGTACCTGCTGAATCAAGATGGCTGCGACCTACTCCAGGTTGCCCAGCAACGCATGCTGAACTGGAAAGCGCCGTCCTGAAGTCCGAGTGAACAGATCGTTCCCACGTTCTGCGTGAGAACGATCAACGAACACTGGAGATAACCATGAGCAAGTTTTTTGATGAGCTGATGGAAAGCGTGCAACAGATGGACAAGATCGTACGGGGTGAACGTCGACCTTTCCGCGAATTCCATGTTGATAGATCGTTCCCACGCTCTGCGTGGGAATGCCGCCATGGACGCTCCGCGTCCACTGTGACGCAGAGCGTCACGGGATGCGTTACCACGCAGAGCGTGGGAACGATCAGTGAAAGAAACAGCAGCCCCGAGACTGCCGTCATGAGCCAATTAACCTTCAAACAAAAACAAGCGCATTACGAAAAGGTCCGCCGCTCAAACTACTTGGCCAGCCTACGTCTCGCCGGATTCGACACGTCACAGGCAGACCTCGACAAACCACTTCCTACACGACAAGAAGTGTTCACAAAGTACCGACAAGACGAACCTCCAGCATCTGTTTCCACCCTTCCCTCCAAGCCCGACGGCCAATAAGATCCGCCTAAGCCCAACCGGACGCCCCGCAATGAACCTCGCCCCCAACTTCCCCGACGACCACGCCATGCAGTTATTCATGCAACTGCTGCACGAAGAACTCGGGCTGCCCGAACGAAAAACCATCAGCCTCACCACCTCGATCAATTTTGACCTCGGCTGCGACGGCGCCGATGCGCGGCATCTGATGGAAACCCTGGAAGAACAGTTCGCCATAGACTTCGTCGACTACGACGCCTATCGCTACTTCCAACACGAAGGCTTTGACGTTTTTCTCAAACGTCGGGCCAAGGGACGTGGTGACAAAGTCCCGCTGACCATCGGCATGCTTTACCAGGCCATCAAGGTGAAGCAGTGGAATACGCAGGAACTGGAAGGCAAGCCGAACACATAAGTGCCATTATTCTGGCCGTTTAGCGCCTTTTCAGCTGGAATATTGGTAGTTCTCCCTCCGCAGCTCTGAATTGCCAAAACAAAAGGCCCGCAGCGATGCGGGCCTTCTTTGTTTTCTGAAGATTAGCGGCGAAACAACAGACGCCAAGATCGCAGCCTTCGGCAGCTCCTACGTTGGAACGCGTACACACGTAGGAGCTGCCGAAGGCTGCGATCTTTTGATTTGCTGGTGGCGGGCTAAGTCCTCCTCTACCCCCGCCCACAAAAAAACCGCCCCCAAGGGCGGCTTTCTCTTACCTCAAACCACTACCGATAATTACAACTTCGGCCCAGCAGCCTTGATCGCGTCGCTCACTTCAAACTTCTTGAAGTTCTCAACGAACAGACCGGCCAGCGCCTTGGCAGCCTCATCGTAAGCAGCCTTGTCAGCCCAGGTGTTACGTGGGTTCAACAGGCCAGTCTCAACGCCTGGTACGGCCAATGGCACGTCGAGGTTGATGGTGTCGAGGTGTTCGGTGGCTGCACCGATCAACGCGCCGCTCTGGATCGCTGCGATCACCGCGCGGGTGGTCGGGATGTTGAAGCGTTTGCCGACGCCGTAGCCGCCGCCAGTCCAGCCGGTGTTGACCAGGTAGACCTTGGAGCCGAAGCCGCGGATGCGCTTGATCAGCAGCTCTGCGTATTCGCCAGCTGGACGCGGGAAGAACGGTGCGCCGAAGCAGGTGGAGAAGGTCGACTTGATGCCGCTGCCCGAACCCATTTCGGTCGAGCCCACCAATGCGGTGTAGCCGGACAGGAAGTGGTAGGCCGCTTGTTCTTCATTGAGGATCGACACTGGCGGCAGCACGCCGGTCAGGTCGCAGGTCAGGAAGATCACTGCGTTTGGCTCGCCACCGAGGTTCTTCTCGGAACGCTTGGCAACGTGCTCCAGCGGGTAGGCGGCGCGGCTGTTCTGGGTCAGGCTGACATCGGTGTAGTCGGCGTGCTTGGCGTCGTCGATAACAACGTTTTCCAGGACTGCGCCGTGCTTGATGGCTTTCCAGATGACTGGCTCGTTCTTCTCGGACAGGTCGATGCACTTGGCATAGCAACCGCCTTCGATGTTGAACACCACGCCCTCGCCCCAGCCGTGTTCGTCGTCACCGATCAGGTAACGGCTTTCGTCGGCGGACAGGGTGGTCTTGCCGGTGCCGGACAGACCGAAGAACAGGGTCACGTCGCCCTCTTCGCCGATGTTGGCGGCGCAGTGCATTGGCAGCACGTCAGCGGCCGGCAGCAGGAAGTTCTGCACCGAGAACATGGCTTTCTTCATTTCACCGGCGTAGCGCATGCCGGCGAGCAGCACTTTCTTCTGGGCGAAGTTGATGATCACGCAGCCGTCGGAGTTGGTGCCGTCACGCTCTGGCACGCACTCGAAGTTGGCGACGTTCAGAACTTGCCACTCTTCACGACCGGCCGGGTTGTACTTGGCCGGGTTGATGAACAGGCAACGACCGAACAGGTTCTGCCAGGCAGTCTGGGTGGTCATTTTCACGGCCAGGTAATGCTCTTCAGCCGAACCTACGTGCACGTGGGAAACGAAATGCTCTTGAGCGTTGTTGAACGCCTCGACGCGAGCCCACAGGGCATCGAACTTGTCGGCCGGGAACTTGCGGTTGATCGGGCCCCAGGCGATGGCGGCCTGAGTGCTTGGCTCTTCAACGATGAAACGGTCGACTGGCGAACGACCGGTACGGTGACCGGTGCGAACGACCAGCGCGCCGGTATCGGCAAGCTCGCCCTCACCGCGACTCAGGGCTTCTTTAACCAGATCATCAACACTCAGATCGGTGTACACAGCATTATTGGCTTGCGTCATGAGGTTCCCCGTCGGCCAGTGGCCGAGTGCTCCAAACGTTTTGTAGTAGAAAGTCGCGCACTACTACCGCGAAAAAAGTGGGCCGGATTATGCCAGAAAAGCCCAAAAATAGTAGGGCCCTCCCGTCAGGACGGCGTTATTCCGGCGTTTACCAGTGAATTTACCTGCGCTGAAGCGTTTTAGTGACGGGTATCTGACGGCGTATCGACACCCGCTCCGGCGAACAATTGGGTGATATCGGCCGCATCAAACAGGTAGCGATGGTTGCAGAACTGGCAGTCGATCTCGATGCGGCCACCGTGTTCGATGACCAGTGCCTGGGCATCTTCCAGACCCAGGCTGACCAGGGCATTGCCCGAACGCTCACGCGAGCAACTGCAACGGAAGCGTAGTTTCTGCACGTCAAACAGGCGCACCTGCTCTTCGTGGTAGAGACGATGCAAGATGGTTTCGTTGTCCAGACTCAGCAATTCATCGGCGGTCAGGGTGCTGCCCAGCGCGGTGATGTGCTGCCAGCTGGCGGCGCGGTCTTCTTCGTCTTTCAGGCGGTCGGCCGGCAGTTGTTGCAGCAGCAGACCACGGGCGCGACGGCCGTCGGCGTGCAGCCAGAAGCGCGTGCCGACTTGCTGGGACATGACGAAATAGTTGGTGAAGCAGTCTGCCAGGGTCGCGCCGTCGAGGTCGACGATGCCCTGATAACGCTGGCCTTGGGTTGGATCGACGGTGAGTGCCAGCATGCCGTTGGGCATCATGTCGGCCAGGGTCGCGTCGGCAGCAATCAGGTCTGCGTCATAACGGGCTAGGCCACGGATTTCACGCTCGCTGGAGCACTCGATCATCAATAACGACACCGGGCCTTCGGAACGCGCCTGCAGGATCAGCAAGCCATCGAACTTCAAGGTGCCGACCAGCAGCGCCGCAGCCGCCATCAGTTCGCCAAGCAGTTGCGCGACCGGCTCCGGATAGGGGTGTTTGGCGAGGACTTCGGCATAGCTACGCTCCAACGCAACCAGCTCGCCGCGGGCGTCGCTGTCATCGAAGATGAAGCGTTGGGTGTAGTCGGTATCCGGTAGATCAGTCATAGGTCTGGGTATCTGAAGTGAAGACTAAAGGATGACAAGGGCTGAGAGTCGCGCCTTGCGCACCGTCTCGGTGCATTAATGTTGGCCATGACAGGCATTTTATGAACAATCCGGGTTTGTTCCAAGCAAGGTCGAACCGCGGCATAGTGACGCTGGGTAGTTTAGTCCGATCAGAACGACAGCTTACTCTTGATCGTTCCTACGCTCCTGCGTGGGAATGCAGCCCGGGACGCTCCGCGTCCCAAGAGCCGAACGCGGAGCGTCCGTAGAGGCATTCCTTTGCTGCGCGTGGGAACGATCACATCTCACTCCGCGTTGCTGCCATGAAACTTGAACAGGTCCCGGCGCTGTTTCTTGCTCGGCTTGCCGTCGGTGCTGACGCCCAAGGCGCCGGCCTTGCGCTGGGCTGCGGCGTTTTCGCGTTTGGCGATGCTGGCTTCGGTCTCAACGTACAACATCTGCGCCTCAGGGGCGCCACGACGGACGATCGAGAGTGCCTGGACCATCACGGTGCGTTCATCGAAACCGGCGCGAATCTGAAACTCGTCGCCAATCCTCGGTTCCTTGCCCGGCTTGCAGCGCTCACCCCGGCAATGCACCTTGCCGCTTTCGATCGCAGCTTTGGCCAGCGCACGGGTTTTGTAGAAGCGCGCCGCCCACAACCACTTATCGAGACGGACTTTGTCGTCCTCTTCGTTTTTTTGTGCCATGGGTTTTCCTCATTCTGAAATATTTCTGAACTGTACTACCGTTTCTGTCGTGCCATGAATTTCGCCGGTTCAGCATACAATGCGCGACGCTTCCGGGTTGCGCTCGGGGGCGGGAAATCCGGGCCGTAGATATCTGTCGCCTTTTACCTATTATTCTGCGTGAATACCGCGAATTCGGCCGCTTTGCGGTGCGAACGGTTCCTCACCGGTTGAGCACATTTGAAGACATTTGACCATTTGACCGTTGTGGGTCTGCGCGAGTGGGTGGCGCTCCCTGATTTGGGAGTCGCAGGCCTGCGGGCGAAGATCGACACCGGCGCCAGCACTTCCACCCTGCATGCCACCGAAATCGAGCCGTTTGAGCGCGACGGGGAAACGTGGGTGCGTTTCAATGCGCACCTGGGCACGGTGGTGCAGCTGCGTCACCGCCGCTGTGAAGCGCCGCTGGTGACGATGAAAACCATTAAAAGCTCCAACGGCCAAGCGCAGGTGCGTTACGTGATCAGTACCACCCTGGCGCTCGGCGATCGGGTGTGGCGAGTGGAGTTCACTCTCACCTGTCGCAAGTCCATGCGTTATCGCCTGTTACTCGGTTCAAAAGCCCTGGTTGACGGCCAGTTGGTGGTCAATCCGGGCATTAAATACGTTCAAGACAAGCCGGTGTTCCCGGTGTCCACTACCTCTTCCACAGGTGTTGCATGAAGATCGCTGTGCTGTCGCGGAACCCGCGTCTGTATTCCACTCGTCGCCTGGTTGAAGCCGGCACCGAACGCGGCCATGAGATGGTGGTGATCGATACTCTGCGCGCCTATATGAACATTGCCAGTCATAAGCCGCAGATCCACTACCGCGGCAAGCCGCTGGAAGGTTTTGACGCTGTGATCCCGCGGATCGGCGCTTCGGTGACTTTTTATGGCTGCGCGGTATTGCGTCAGTTTGAAATGATGGGCGTGTTCCCGCTCAACGAGTCGGTGGCCATTGCCCGTTCGCGGGACAAACTGCGCTCGCTGCAATTGCTTTCACGTCGCGGTATCGGTTTGCCGGTCACCGGTTTTGCTCACTCGCCGGACGACATTCCCGACCTGATCGAAATGGTCAACGGCGCACCGTTGGTGATCAAGGTGCTGGAAGGCACTCAGGGCATCGGCGTGGTGATGTGTGAAACGGCGACGGCGGCGGAGTCGGTGATCGAGGCGTTCATGGGCCTCAAGCAGAACATCATGGTTCAGGAATACATCAAGGAAGCCGGCGGTGCCGACATTCGTTGCTTCGTGGTCGGCGACAAGGTGATCGCCGCGATGAAGCGCCAGGCCAAGCCGGGCGAGTTCCGCTCCAACCTGCACCGTGGCGGCAGCGCCAGCCTGATCAAGATCACCCCCGAAGAGCGCATGACCGCGCTGCGTGCAGCCAAGGTCATGGGCCTGAGCGTGGCGGGTGTGGATATCCTGCGCTCCAACCATGGGCCGCTGGTGATGGAAGTGAACTCGTCGCCGGGGCTGGAAGGGATCGAAACCACCACCAGCAAGGACGTGGCAGGGATCATCATTCAGCACATCGAGAAGAACGGCGGGCCGAATATGACGCGGACCAAGGGTAAGGGTTAATCTCAACCTTTTCAGCGGCAGGGACGCCGCCTTCGCGAGCAAGCTCGCTCCCACATTTTGATCTTCAGCGAACACACAATTGTGTACGACCGAGATCCCTGTGGGAGCGAGCTTGCTCGCGAAGAGGCCCTATACCCCAACAACAATGCTGGCGTCTTAAACCGCATCTCTGGGCAACATCAACCCAAGCGGCAATCTCACCCGCGCTTCCAGGCCGCCACCGGAGCGGTTGCGCAGTTCAACGTTGCCGCCATGCATCGAAGCAATCCGCTTGACGATGGCCAACCCCAGCCCGGTGCCCTTGCCGCCCCGCGCACGGTCGCCACGGGTGAACGGGTTGAAGATCGCTTCCAGCTCTGACGGATCGATCCCGGCGCCACGGTCCATGACGCTCAGCACCACATACGGCGCGCTGACATCTCCCGAGACATACGCCGCCACCTCAACGCCGCTGCCTGCGTGATGCAAGGCGTTGCCGATCAGGTTGTTCAAGAGTCGCTTCATCGACACCCGACGCAACGGGAACGGCTGAATCGGCTCCAGACGCAAGCGCACCCGCTCCTCGTTCTGGTTGTAAGGCGCCGCCACTTCGCGCACCAGATCACTCAGGTCGACTTCCTCGACCGACTCGTCCCGACCATCGCGAATGAACGCCAGGAACTGGTCGAGAATCGCGTCCATGTCTTCGATGTCACGCACCATGTCGTCGCTCAGGTCGCTGTGGTTGCCCATCAGCTCCAGCGACAGACGCAAGCGGGTCAACGGTGTGCGCAGGTCATGTGATACCCCGGCGAGCATCAATTCACGTTCGCGGCCGGCCTGTTCAACGTCTTCCGCCATCTGGTTGAACGCCCGATAGACCTCGGTCATTTCGCTCGGTGTGTCGCTGATCGGCAGGCGCACGCTGCGCCCCTGGCCCAGTTGCCGGGCGGCATCGACCAGCCGCTTGAGCGGCTGGTTGAGCTGGCTGACGAAAATCCACGCCGACGCGGTGGATAACAAGCCGATGGCAAGAAACCAGCCGAGTACGTTCCAGATTTTCTGGCCACGCAACGGATGCGGGTACAGCGGTACTTTCAGCCAGCCGTCACCCAGGCTCGGAGCCCGGACCCAGAGCGCCGGCGGTGCGTGCATGCGCAATCGCACTTCGGTATCGGCACCCAGTTCGGCCTGCATCTGTCGTTGGTAGATTTCGCTGTAGGGCCAATGCTGTTCACCCTCGGGAACACCGGCGCCCACCACACGAATCAGTGTCGCGGCATCGGCAATTTTCGCCCGGTTTTCTTCGTCCGCAGCCCAGTAGGCACGCAAAGTCAGCGCGACACCGTGACTGTATTGGCGGTCCACCAGCACGTCCTCGTTCATCAACAGATAAACCAGGGTCAGCGCCTTGGAAAACAGCACGACGATCAGCACCAGCCAGAGCGTGCGCGAGAAGAAACTTTGGGGGAACCACACGGGGGTTTTCATAGACAACCGCTACATACTTTGCAGGAGCGAGCGAAGCTCGCAGAGTTGCGGATCGCGAATCAACCGGGTGACACGTTACCCGGCTGACCCGCTCCTACAAATCACCGATCACTTGGTCGCGGTGCCGTCCGGAACGAACACGTAACCCACGCCCCAGACCGTTTGAATGTAGCGTGGTTTCGACGGATCAGGCTCGATCATCCGGCGCAGGCGGGAAATCTGTACGTCGATGGAACGCTCCAGGGCATCCCATTCGCGGCCACGGGCCAGATTCATCAGCTTGTCGCGGGTCAGTGGTTGACGCGCATTCATCACCAACGCCTTGAGCACCGCGAATTCACCGGTGGTGAGCATGTGTACTTCGTCGCCGCGCTTGAGCTCGCGAGTCGCCAACGACAATTCGTAATCACCGAAAGTCACGCTTTCATCTTCGCTGCCCGGTGCGCCCGGCACGGGAGCCGACTGGCGACGCAGGACCGCTTTGACCCGCGCCATCAGCTCGTCCGGGTTGAACGGCTTGGCCAGGTAATCGTCGGCGCCCAGTTCCAGGCCTTTGATACGGCTCAGCTCATCGCCCTTGGCGGTCAGCATGATGATCGGGATCTGATTGTTTGCGCCACGCAAACGGCGGCACGCAGTCAGGCCGTCTTCGCCGGGCAACATCAGGTCGAGGACGACCAGGTTGAACACTTCACGCGCCAGCAGACGATCCATCTGTTCGGTGTTCGGTACGGCGCGGGCACGATAGCCCTTGCTGACGAAAAAACGTTCCAGCAGGCTGCTGAGCCCCGGATCGTCGTCAACGATAAGAATTTTTTCGCCTTCAGCAGTTTGTGCAGTGCTGCTCATTGGATGCTCCTTTGATCTCGGCGCGCATTATGGCGTAGCTGCCGTTATACGCACCGTGTGCATTGTTAGCAGATTTTTCCTCTACCGCCAGCGACATGGCCTTTATGCCTACAGCCCGCGATGCCCCCATTGGGCAGAACGGCGGTTATAATGCGCGGCCTTTTGTGTCGGGCAACGTCTGATCGTTACTGCCGGTGGCGACTTTTTATTTCTCATCGCCCGGCAGTAATTGTTCGATTCCACGGGTCAATGGGATGTCTTTTGATCCAGGTAGCGGCGCTGGCCAGGCCGCTCAACCAGACTCGCCGGGCCTTATGCCCTGCGCCCGCGAGCCTGCTTTCACAATTTGTCAGGTGGTTTTATGGACAGCATCAACAGCCGCATCGCCGAGGAACTCGGTGTACGCCCACAACAGGTCGAAGCGGCCGTCGCGCTACTCGATGAAGGCTCCACGGTGCCCTTCATCGCCCGCTACCGGAAAGAAGTGACCGGCAGCCTCGATGACACCCAGTTACGGCATCTGGAAGAGCGTCTGCGCTACCTGCGAGAACTCGACGAACGGCGCATCAGCATCCTTGCCAGCATCGAAGAGCAAGGCAAGCTGACCCCGCAACTTGAGCGCGATATCAAACTCGCCGACACCAAGACCCGCCTCGAAGACTTGTACCTGCCGTACAAGCAAAAACGCCGCACCAAGGGCCAGATCGCCCTGGAAGCCGGCCTTGGCGAACTGGCCGACGGCCTGTTCAACGACCCGAACCTGACGCCAGACACCGAAGCCGCACGCTTCGTCAACGCCGAAAAAGGCGTGGCAGACGTGAAGGCGGCCCTCGAAGGCGCCAAGTACATCCTCATGGAACGCTTCGCCGAAGATGCCAACCTGCTCGACAAGTTGCGCAGTTACCTGAAGCAGGAAGCCACGCTCAGTGCCCGCGTGATCACCGGCAAGGAAGAAGAAGGCGCCAAGTTCCGCGACTATTTCGAACACGACGAACCGCTGAAAAGCATGCCATCGCACCGCGCCCTGGCGATTTTCCGTGGCCGCAACGAAGGCATCCTCAGCTCCGCGCTGAAAGTCGGTGATGAACTGCCGGGCACCATGCACCCGTGCGAAGGCATGATCGGTCAGCAATTCGGCATCGCCAACCAGAACCGCCCGGCCGACAAATGGCTCGGTGAAGTGGTGCGCTGGACCTGGAAGGTCAAGCTCTACACCCACCTGGAAACCGACCTGCTCGGTGAGCTGCGTGACGGCGCCGAGACCGAAGCGATCAACGTCTTCGCGCATAACCTGCACGACTTGCTGCTGGCCGCTCCTGCCGGCCCACGCGCCACGCTGGGCCTGGACCCGGGCCTGCGCACCGGTTGCAAGGTGGCGGTGGTCGACGCCACCGGCAAGCTGCTGGATCACGCCACGGTTTACCCGCACGTGCCGCACAACAAGTGGGACCAGACCATCGCCGTGCTTGCGGCCCTGTGCGCCAAGCACTCGGTGGACCTGATCGCCATCGGCAACGGCACCGCCAGCCGTGAAACCGACAAGCTCGCCGCGGACCTGATCAAAAAATACCCGGCGATGAAAATGACCAAGGTCATGGTCTCCGAAGCCGGCGCTTCGGTTTACTCGGCCTCGGAGCTGGCCTCCAAGGAATTCCCGGACCTCGACGTGTCGATCCGTGGCGCGGTGTCGATTGCCCGTCGCTTGCAAGACCCGCTGGCCGAGCTGGTGAAAATCGATCCGAAATCCATCGGTGTCGGCCAGTACCAGCACGACGTATCGCAGTTGAAACTGGCGCGTGGCCTGGACGCGGTGGTCGAGGACTGCGTGAACGCCGTTGGCGTCGACGTGAACACCGCCTCCGTTGCACTGCTGGCCCGCATCTCCGGCCTCAACGCGACCCTGGCGCAGAACATCGTGACTCACCGTGATGAAAATGGCGCCTTCAAGACCCGCGCAGCGCTGAAGAAAGTCGCCCGTCTCGGCGAAAAAACCTTCGAACAGGCGGCCGGCTTCCTGCGCGTGATGAACGGCGACAACCCGCTGGACTCCTCCGCGGTTCACCCGGAAGCCTATCCACTGGTGCAACGCATCGCCGCTGAAACCGACCGCGACATCCGCTCGCTGATCGGCGACGCTGCTTTCCTCAAGCGTCTCGACCCGAAGAAGTACACCGACGAAACCTTCGGTCTGCCAACGGTCACCGACATCCTGCAAGAACTGGAAAAGCCGGGCCGCGACCCACGTCCAGAGTTCAAGACCGCCGAGTTCCAGGAAGGCGTCGAAGACCTCAAGGACTTGCAACTGGGGATGATCCTCGAAGGCGTGGTGACCAACGTGACCAACTTCGGCGCCTTCGTCGATATCGGCGTGCATCAGGACGGTTTGGTGCATATCTCCGCGCTTTCGGAGAAATTCATCAAGGATCCGCGTGAGGCGGTGAAAGCCGGTGACGTGGTCAAGGTCAAAGTCATGGAAGTCGACATCCCGCGTAAACGCGTTGGCCTGTCGATGCGCATGAGCGACACCCCGGGCGAGAAGATCGACGGCGCTCGTGGCGCACGTCCAGGTTCGGCGCCGCGTCAGTCTTCGAACACCGCACCGCGTAAGGAAACCACGGCAGCGGCGCCGAGTAACAACGCCATGGCGTCGCTGTTCGCCAACGCCAAGCAGTTGAAGAAGCGCTGATGGAAATCCCTGCGGGGTTGACCGAAAGCGCTTTTTTCAAGCTGCTGGGTTGCCGTTTGCACAGCCTTGAGGTCGGGGTGGCGCAAGTCGCCCTGGCGCTTGAGCCGCAGCTGCGCAATCGCGGAGGCAAGCTGCACGGCGGGGCGCTGTTCAGTCTGGTGGACATTGCCATGGGGCTGGCCTGTTCCAGTTCCCATGGTTTTGACCAGCAGAGCGCGACCATCGAGTGCAAGATCAACTACGTGCGCGCCGTTTCCGAAGGCGAAGTCCTGTGCACCGCCCGGGTGGTTCACCCGGGCCGGCGCACGCTGGTGGTCGAAGCCGATGTGGTGCAAGGCGACAAACTGGTCGCAAAAGCACAAGGCACGTTCGCTGTCCTGTAGATGCGCATCATCAATTTGAGTTAATTTCGGCGCTGCGAAAGCTGCGCCGATGTTTTTTCGTGCGCGATAGCAAGTTTCAGGGATGAAGTATTGGCCTTTGCGAGTGGGTCATCGCAGCTCGATAATGAGGCGAAAACGCCAGTTTTAACTTCACCCTTGTAGACCGTCCTACCCACCCCCATATTGGGGCGACTGACGCGTGAAGGAATCCAACTTGAGCGAACTTCTCAACCGCCGCCTGGCTCTGCTCGGCGAGCGCGCTAACCTCTCTCTGCTCGAACAGTGTCTTCACGGCATCGAACGTGAATGCCTGCGCGTGACGGGCGAAGGTCGCCTGGCGCAAACGCCGCACCCTGAAAGCCTGGGTTCCGCGCTGACCAATGAACAGATCACCACCGACTATTCCGAGTCGCTGCTGGAGTTCATCACGCCTGCCCTGCCGGACCCTGCGGACACGCTGGCGAGCCTCGACAAAATTCACCGCTTTGCCTACAGCAAGCTCGGCAACGAGTACCTGTGGAGCCCGTCGATGCCGTGCCCGCTGCCGGCCGAGGAAGATATCCCGATCGCCTACTACGGCACCTCCAACATCGGTCAGCTCAAGTACGTCTACCGCAAGGGCCTGGCCCTGCGTTACGGCAAGACCATGCAGTGCATCGCCGGGATTCACTACAATTTTTCGCTGCCGGAAAAACTCTGGCCGCTGCTCAAAGAAGCTGATGGCTTTGTCGGCACCGACCGCGACTATCAGTCGTCGGCCTACATCGCGCTGATCCGCAACTTCCGCCGCTACAGCTGGCTGTTGATGTACCTGTTCGGGGCCTCGCCAGCGCTGGACGCCGGTTTCCTGCGCGGTCGTTCCCATCAGCTGGAGCAATTCGACGCCGAGACGCTGTACCTGCCGTACGCCACCAGCCTGCGCATGAGCGATCTGGGTTACCAGAGCAACGCGCAAGCCGGACTGACGCCGTGCTACAACGACCTGAACAGCTACACCGACAGCCTGCGCAAAGCGGTGGCCACGCCTTACGCGCCGTACGTCGAAATCGGCACGCACCAGGACGGTGAGTGGGTTCAGCTCAACACCAACATCCTGCAGATCGAAAACGAGTACTACTCCAACATTCGCCCGAAACGCGTGACCTACACCGGCGAACGGCCGATCCAGGCGCTGATGGCCCGTGGCATCCAGTACGTTGAAGTGCGCCTGCTGGACATCAACCCGTTCATGCCGATGGGCATCGACCTGCCGGAAGCGCGCTTCCTCGACGCGTTCCTGCTGTATTGCGCGCTGAACGAAAGCCCGCTGCTGACCGCCAACACCTGCGGCAACGCCACCTCGAACTTCCTCAGCGTGGTCAAGGAAGGTCGCCGTCCGGGCCTGCAACTGCAACGCGATGGTCAGTCGGTGGACATGAAAGAGTGGGCCTTGGAGCTGCTGGAAAAAATCGCCCCGCTGGCCGCGCTGCTCGATCAGAGCCATGGCGGTGACACCCATAGCAAAGCCCTCGACGCGCAACTGGCGAAAATCCAGAACCCTTCCCTGACCCCTTCCGCACAAGTGCTGGCAGCGATGACCGAGCACAAGGAAAGCTTCGCCCAGTTCTCCCTGCGCCAGAGTCAGGCGCACGCCGAGTTCTTCCGCAGCGAGCCGCTGCCTGCCGAAGAGCAGGCACGCTTTGAAGAGTTGGCGCGCTCGTCGCTGGCTCAGCAAACTGAGCTTGAGCAGAACGAAGTCGGTGATTTCGACGTGTTTGTCGGCTCGTACCAGGCGAGCATTCTGGCGATCAGTAACTAAATCCGCCGATCGTTCCCACGCTCCCGCGTGGGAATGCAGCCCGTGACGCTCCGCGTCACTGGACGCGGAGCGTCCCTAGAGGCATTCCCACGCAGAGCGTGGGAACGATCATGTCGCGTGCCCCACACAGGCTTGCTCGCGATGAGCACACAGCGGTCGCTGTCAGGGTTTTCCGCTCATAAGCTCATTCGAAAAAGTTATTTATTTTCGAATTCTTAGATCATTTAGTCTCATCACTTGCCGAAACCCCGGCCGCCTGATGAGGACTTTCATGATGAAACTGCACTTCCCCCTCCGCCTCCTGGCGGCCGCATCCCTGGCCGCAGCGAGCTTTTTCGCTCAAGCGGCTGACGTCACTGTCGCCTACCAGACTACCGTCGACCCGGCCAAAGTCGCTCAGGCTGACGGCACTTACGAAACCGCCACCCACGCCAAAATCGACTGGCGCAAGTTCGACAACGGTGCCGACATCATCGCCGCCATCGCCTCGGGCGACGTGCAGATCGGCTACCTTGGTTCCAGCCCGCTGACCGCTGCAATCACCCGCAAGGTTCCGGTCGAAACCTTTCTCATCGCCACCCAGATCGGCGCGGCCGAAGCACTGGTGGCCCGTGACGGTTCCGGGATCAAGACCCCGCAGGACCTGATCGGCAAGAAAATCGCCGTACCGTTTGTTTCCACCGGCCACTACAGCCTGCTGGCCGCGCTCAAGCACTGGAACATCGACCCGTCGAAAGTCCAGATCCTCAATCTCGCGCCGCCGGCAATCATTGCCGCTTGGAAACGCGGCGACATCGACGCCACCTACGTGTGGGACCCGGCGCTGGGCGTTGCCAAGGAAAACGGCAAAGTGCTGATCACTTCCGGCGAACTGGCCAAATTCGGCGCGCCGACCTTCGATGCGTGGATCGTGCGCAAGGATTTCGCCGAGAAGCACCCGGAAATCGTCAGCGCCTTCGCCAAAGTCACCCTCGACGCCTACGCCCACTACCGCAAGGACCCACAAGCCTGGCTGGCGGATAAGGGCAATGTCGACAAGCTAGTGAAACTCTCTGGCGCCAAGGCCAGCGACATCCCGTTGCTGCTGCAGGGCAACGTCTACCCGCTGGCGGCCGATCAGGTGATCACCCTCGGCGCGCCGACCACCAAGGCCATCACCGATACCGCGGCGTTCCTCAAGGAACAAGGCAAGGTTGAGGCTGTGCTGCCGGACTACGCCCCTTACGTCAGCGCCAAGTACATCACTAATTGATCGGGAGTTGACCGCGATGGCCTTGCTACAGCTGGAGCGCATCAGCGCACAGTACCCCGGCACTGCCGAACCGGTGCTGGCGGATATTTCCTTAAGCCTTGGGCCCCAGCAATTGCTGGTCGCCCTCGGCCCGTCCGGCAGCGGCAAGACCTCGCTGTTGAACCTGATCGCCGGCTTCGTCGAACCCAGCGCCGGGCGCATCACCCTCGACGGCGTGCCAGTCAAAGGTCCGAGCGCCGAGCGTGGCGTGGTGTTCCAGGACGATGCGCTACTGCCTTGGCAGGACGTGTTGGCCAACGTCGGTTTCGGTCTGGAACTGGCCGGTGTACCGCGTGATAAACGCGAAATCCGCGCCCGGGAAATGCTCGCGCTGGTCGACCTCGCAGGCTTTGACGCGCGCCGCATCTGGCAGCTCTCAGGCGGTCAGAAGCAGCGTGTCGGCTTGGCCCGCGCCCTCGCTGCCGACCCACGCGTGCTGCTGATGGACGAACCCTTCGGCGCCCTTGATGCGTTCACCCGCGAACAGATGCAGGAACTGCTGTTGCAAGTCTGGCGGCGCACCGCCAAACCGGTGTTTCTGATTACCCACGACATTGAAGAAGCAGTGTTCCTGGCCACAGACTTGATTCTGTTGGCCCCTAACCCTGGGCAAATCGTCGAGCGCTTGTCGCTGGATTTCGGTCAGCGCTATGCCGCTGGCGAATCGGCTCGGGCGATCAAATCCGACCCACGCTTTATCGAAACCCGCGAACACGTACTCGCCCGTGTGTTCTCCCAACGCAGCGCCGCCCAGCGGCAGGAGCGCGCATGAGCAGCTATGAAATCCCGGCCACGACGGCCAGCCCGGCCACCCCATCGACGTTTATTCCGCTGCGTCGCAGCCTCGGTACACGCTGGATCAGCGTACTGACGCTGATCACTTTGCTCGCTGTTTGGTGGGCTGTTACTGCCAGTGGCCTGATCGAGCCGTTGTTCCTGCCACCGCCGTCGGCCATCCTGCAAAAAGGCTGGTTGCTGGCGACCACGGGTTATATGGACTCGAGCCTCTGGCAACATCTGGGCGCGAGCCTCAGCCGGATTGGTCTGGGCTTGGGCTTTGCAGTCCTGACCGCCGTGCCGGTTGGTATCGCCATCGGTCACAACCGCATCGCACGCGGCATTCTCGATCCGCTGATCGAGTTCTACCGGCCAATTCCACCGTTGGCCTACCTGCCGCTGATCGTGATCTGGTGCGGCATCGGTGAGCTGTCCAAGGTGTTGCTGATCTATCTGGCGATCTTCGCCCCGATCGCCATCGCCACCGCGACCGGCGTACGTACCGTCGACCCCGCAAAATTGCGCGCCGCGCAGTCGTTGGGTGCAACCCGGGCCCAACTGATTCGCCATGTGATTTTGCCAAGTGCGTTACCGGACATTCTGACCGGCGTGCGCATTGGTCTTGGCGTGGGTTGGTCGACGCTGGTGGCTGCCGAACTGATCGCCGCCACCAGCGGTTTGGGCTTCATGGTGCAGTCGGCTGCGCAATTTCTGGTCACCGATGTGGTGGTGCTGGGGATTCTGGTGATCGCGCTGATCGCCTTCGCCATGGAAATGGGCCTGCGTGCGCTGCAACGCAAACTGGTGCCGTGGCATGGCCAGTCGCACTAAATATTCATGTGGGAGCGAGCTTGCTCGCGAAGGCAGTGTGTCAGGCAACATTGCTTTGACTGATGAACCGCTTTCGCGAGCAAGCTCGCTCCCACAGTCGGCCCCCCGAATTGAAGAGAACGCCATGAGCAGCCTGACCATCAACCCACTCAGCACCGCCCTCGGCGCGCAGATCAGCGGCGTCGATATCTCTCAACCGCTGAACCTCGAACAGCGCGATGCAATCGTGCAAGCGCTGCTCAAGCATCAAGTGCTGTTCTTCCGCGAGCAGCCGATCAACCCGCAGCAGCAGGCACGCTTCGCGGCGAATTTCGGCGACCTGCACATTCACCCGATCTATCCGAATGTGCCGGAACAACCGGAAGTATTGATCCTCGACACTGCCGAAACCGACGTGCGCGACAACGCCGTATGGCACACCGACGTCACCTTCCTGCCGACCCCGGCCCTCGGTGCAGTACTCAGCGCCAAGCTGTTGCCGGAGTTTGGTGGCGACACCTTGTGGGCCAGCGGCATTGCAGCGTACGAAGCACTGTCAACGCCTCTGCAAAACCTGCTGCAGGGCCTGACCGCGACCCACGATTTCGTCAAATCCTTCCCGCTGGAGCGTTTTGGAACCACGCCTGAAGCCTTGGCTCAGTGGGAGGCCGCCCGCAAGAAAAATCCGCCGCTGTCGCATCCGGTGATCCGCACGCACCCGGTGAGTGGGCGCAGGTCGTTGTTCGTCAATGAAGGCTTCACGACGAAGCTCAATGAGCTCTCGGAAACAGAAAGCGAAGCGATTCTGAAGCTGCTGTTCGCCCATGCTACGCGACCGGAATTTACCATTCGCTGGCGCTGGCAGGAGAACGACGTGGCGTTCTGGGATAACCGTGTGACCCAGCATTTTGCGGTGGACGATTACCGGCCTGCACGGCGGGTGATGCACCGGGCGACGGTATTGGGGGATGTGCCGTTTTTCAGATGAGATGATCGTTCCCACGCTCTGCGTGGGAATGCCGCCATGGACGCTCTGCGTCCACTGTGACGCAGAGCGTCACGGGATTCATTCCCACGCGGGAGCGTGGGAACGATCATTACGGGGTTACTCCGCCGTCGAAGGCTTCTCCCACAAATTGATCCCGCCCTCCCGGGCAAACCGGTCAATCTCTGCCAGTTCCTCAACGCTGAAGCTCAAGTTCTTCAACGCCGCGACGTTCTCGATAATCTGCTCCGGTCGACTTGCGCCGATCAGTGCCGAGGTCACTCGCGGGTCGCGCAGCGTCCAGGCCAGGGCCATTTGCGCCAGGCTTTGGCCACGGCGTTTGGCGATTTCGTTGAGGGCGCGCACCAGGGCAATGTTGGCATCGGACAGGTGTGAGGCTTGCAACGAGTCACCGCCCGGACGGTTGACCCGTGCATCTTTCGGTACGCCATTGAGGTACTTGTCGGTCAGCAGCCCCTGAGCCAACGGCGTGAACGCAATCACACCCGCGCCGAGTTCATCGGTGGCGTCCAGCAGGTCTTTTTCCACCCAACGGTTGAGCAAGTTGTAAGCCGGCTGGTGGATCAACAGCGGCACTTTCCACTCTTTCAACAACGCCGCCATTTCACGGGTTTTCGCCCCGGAATAAGACGAGATACCGATGTACAGCGCTTTGCCCTGCTGCACGGCGGTGGCCAGCGCACTAGCGGTTTCTTCCAGCGGAGTGTCCGGGTCGAAACGGTGGGAGTAGAAAATATCCACGTAGTCGACGCCCAGGCGTTGCAAGCTCTGGTCGAGGCTGGCCAGCACGTATTTACGCGAGCCACCGCCCTGGCCGTAAGGGCCCGGCCACATGTCCCAACCGGCCTTGCTGGAGATGATCAGCTCGTCGCGGTACTGCTTGAAATCTTCGCGCAGCAAACGGCCGAAGTTGATCTCGGCACTGCCGTACGGCGGGCCGTAGTTGTTGGCCAGGTCGAAGTGGTTGATGCCCAGGTCGAAGGCAGTACGCAGCAAGGATCGCTGGGTATCGATCGGCGTGCTGTCGCCGAAGTTGTGCCACAGGCCCAGGGACAGCGCCGGCAACACCAGCCCGCTGCGACCGACGCGGCGGTAAGGAATGGAGTCGTAACGATCAGCAGCAGCGGTGTAAGTCATCGAACCCTCTCTTGTTGTGAGCGACGAAGTCGTCAGCGTTGCCCAGCATACGCTCAGGCAACGCATTCAAAACGGGGTGTTCGACTAAATGCTGAAACGTTTCGCATTGCTCCTGATTTGGCCCTTACTCCGAATGTTTGTATTAGGGGTGGCTACCTTTGACCGCCACCCAATCCAGCGCCATTCTGCTGAACGACGCCTATGCTCGGTATGACAAACACCGGCTAGGGAGCACACCATCATGCACACCACGATCATCATCACCTTCGGCCTGGTCTTGCTGGCGCTGATGCTGTTCATCGGTGAGAAGCTCGGCTTCAGCCGCCAGACCCTGACCTACAGTTTCGTCGTCCTGTGGCTGGCGCTGACGGTCATCAACGGCGCCATCGGCATGATCACCGCCGGGCAACCGCTGACCTCCGAGGTGATGGTGGGCTTCATGGTGTTCAGCGTGCCGGTGGCCGCTCTGGTGCTGTTCATGGCCTTGAACAACGCTTGAGCGCCACCGGCGTCGGTCAGCGCACCAAATGCAGGAACTGCATGTGCCGCTCGTACTGATCGAGGATGTCGTTGATGATTTGCTCCTTGGTGTAACCCACCAGATCGTAATCCTGACTACCTTCGCTCAGGTGCACTTCAGCTCGATAGTAGCGGCGGTTGTTGAGCTCTTTGGAGCCCATCCCGCCACGGGCGAAAGACGGCGTGAAGTAACCGCGCATTTGCGCCTGGTAGATGAACGGGTGCTGATCGCCATGACCGATTTCCAGGCTGACGCTGTCGTTGGCCGGGTCTGGTTGAGTGACCACGTTCAAACCCTTTTCAGCGAATACCGCCGTCACTTCTTCAATCGCCGGACGCACCGCTGTGTCGAGGAAACGGTACACCTCGTCACGCGACGGGAAGTGCACGGCCTGACTCAAGCGCTGACGCCAACCACCCTTGCCGCGCCGCGATGCCGAGACCGGCGCCAGCGAATGCAACTGGGCGATCTGCTTCTGCGATTCCAGGTAGAACGCCTTGTGCAGCCCCCACATCATCAGCAACAGAATCAGCGAGAACGGCAACGAGGTCAGTACCACCGCTGACTTCAACGAATCGATGCTGCCGGCAAACAACAATGCACTGGTGACCAGCGCGGTCATCGCACCCCAGAACACCCGCAGCCATTTCGGCCCGTCTTCATCGGCATTACCCCCCTTGGCCGACAGCGTCGAGAGCACCACGGTGCCGGAGTCGGCCGAGGTGACGAAGAATACGAAGCTGATGAACACCGTGACGGCGATCACCGTTTTGCTCCACGGGTAGGTTTCCAGCAGCAGGTAGAGGGTCATCGACGGGTTCTCGATGGCCGACAGGCCAAGGGCACTCATGCCGTGGTTGAGTACCTGGTCGATGGCGCTGTTACCGAAGATCGACATCCACGCCAGGGTGAAGCCGAGCGGAATCAACAGCACGCCGAAGACGAATTCGCGGATGGTCCGGCCACGGGAAATACGTGCAATGAACAGGCCCACGAACGGCGACCACGCGATCCACCAGGCCCAGTAGAACACCGTCCAGCCGCCGAGCCAGTCACTGGGTTTGTCGTAGGCGTAAAGGTCGAAACTCTTCATCGGCAAGGCGCCGAGGTAGTCGCCAAGGTTCTGGATCAAGGTGTTGAGCAGGTGCTGGGTAGGGCCGGCGAACAACACGAATAGCAGTAACGCGCAGGCTAGCAGCATGTTGATGTCGGACATCACCCGCACGCCTTTATCGACGCCAGCGACGGCGACGATGATCGCCGCGCCCATCATTAGCGTGATCAGGCCGACCTGAATCCACTGGGTATGGGCAATGCCGAACAAATAGTCGAGGCCGGAGTTGAGATGCAACACGCCGAAGCCCATGTCAGCGCCCAGACCGAACACCGTGGCGATGATGCCGAAGCCATCCACCGCGTAACCGATCGGGCCGTTGATGCGTTTGCCGATCAGCGGATAAAGCGCCGAGCGCAGGGCCAGCGGCAGGTTATGCCGATAGGCGAAATAGGCCAGCGCCATGCCGACAAAAGCGAATACGCCCCAGCCGTGCAGGCCCCAATGCAGAAACAGAATCTGCATCGCCTGGCGCGCCGCATCGGCCGTGCCGGCCTCGCCCTGCGGCGGTTGCAGCATATGCGTCAGCGGTTCGGACACGCAGAAGAAAAACAACGTGATGCTGATCCCGGCGGCAAACAGCATGCCGGCCCAGGACAGGTAACTGAATTCGGGCTCGTCGTGGTCGGCACCGAGCTTGATCTTGCCGTAGCCAGACAAGGCGGTGACCACCACGAAGACCAGATACAGGGTCATCGCCAGCATGTAGTACCAGCCGACCGTGTTGGCCGCCCAGTTTTGCGCCGCCAGCAACCAGGCGCCGGACTGTTGCGGGAAGGCGATGACCACCAGGCCGAACAGTAAAATGAAAGTCGCCGCGAAGTAGAACACCGGCGGATTCATGCGGATCTGACCGCTTGGAGGGGTGAACGATGCACTCATGAAGCGTGCACCTCGAGGGGGTAAAACGTGGCTGTCAATAACGGACTCAGCAAAGGCTAGCCTCCTGTTGTGAGCGGGCAGCGAACCACCGGTTTAACTTGAATGAACGTTCAAGTTAAACATGGATAGGCTGTGAGGACTAATCGCGAGGCTCGGCGGTACCCTGTGGAGAGAGGGCTTTCTCGTTCCCACGCTCTGCGTGGGAATGCATCCTGTGACGCTCTGCGTCACTTCCCGAGCGGAACGCGGAGCGTCCCTGGCGGCATTCCCACGCAGAGCGTGGGAACGATCAACGTCAGGAAAACCTACTTCTGCGTCCCGTCATCGTGCTGCAGATTGGCCTGGGTCAGGTTGCATCCGGGCGGTACGCTGCGGGTCAGCCAGACGTTGCCGCCGATGGTCGAACCCTTGCCGATGGTGATCCGACCGAGGATGGTCGCACCGGCATAGATCACCACATCGTCTTCAACGATCGGATGGCGCGGATGGCCCTTCTGCAACTGGCCGTCTTCATCGGACGGGAAGCGTTTGGCGCCGAGGGTCACGGCCTGGTAAATGCGTACCCGCTCGCCGATGATCGCGGTTTCGCCGATCACCACGCCCGTGCCGTGGTCGATGAAGAAGCTGCGGCCGATCTGCGCGCCCGGGTGAATGTCGATGCCGGTGGCCGAGTGCGCGATTTCCGCACTGATCCGCGCCAGCAATGGCAGCCCGGCGCGGTACAAATGATGGGCCAGACGATGGTGAATCACCGCCAGAATCCCGGGATAGCACAGCAGCACTTCATCGACACTGCGTGCTGCCGGATCGCCGTGATACGCCGCCAGCACATCGGAATCCAGCAGGCTGCGCAGACCTGGCAAGGCCAGGGCGAAATCCTGGATCAGGCTGATCGCCCGCGCCTCGACTTCGGTATCGACCCGGGCGCTTTGCCGCGCGACATAGCGCAGCTCCAACCGCGCCTGAGCCAGCAGCGCGTTCAACGCCACATCCAGCGTATGCCCGACGTAAAAGTCTTCGCTCTCTTCACGCAGATCCACCGGGCCCAAGCGCATCGGGAACAGCGCACCGCACAGTGCTTCGAGAATCTCCGCCATCGCCGCACGCGATGGCAGCTCACGCCCGCCCTGCTCGCCGCTGATGCGACCGTTCTGCGCACGCCACTGGTCGCGGGCGGTGCGCAGTTGGCTGACGATGGTCTGTAATTGCCAATGGCTGGAACGCTGGCTCACGGTAAAACTCCTCACGTGCTGCGACCGGACGGAAAGGCCGCCTAAGCGGCGTTCACTTTACGGTATGCGCTCAAAGCGGAATTAAGAACGAATAGTACTGTATTAAGCACTTTTTGGCATAAGCGATATTGTCGGTTGCCCGAGCAAATCGGCCTGCCTATAGTCCAGTCATCTCCCACGACCCGTGCGGCCCCATGATCAAACAACAGCTGGCTCGTTTTAATCGTCTGGACCTTCTTGCCAATGCTACCGCCCTGGAAAAACTCGAACGCTTGTCGGCCTGGCTAGGGCGTGATGTCTATGTCAAACGTGACGACCTGACACCGTTGGCCATGGGCGGTAACAAGCTGCGCAAACTCGAATACCTCGCCGCCGAAGCACTTGCGCAAGGCGCCGACACGCTGATTACCGCCGGCGCCATCCAGTCCAACCATGTGCGTCAGACGGCAGCGCTTGCCGCCAAACTGGGCCTGGGCTGCGTCGCCTTGCTGGAGAATCCGATCGGCACTGATGACAGTAATTACCTGGGCAACGGCAATCGCCTGTTGCTGGACTTGTTCGATGCAAAGGTCGAGCTGGTAGAGAACCTCGATAACGCCGACCAACAGTTGCAGGCACTGGCCGACCGTCTGCGCAGTAACGGCAAGAAACCCTATCTTGTGCCAATTGGTGGCTCCAACGCCTTGGGCGCATTGGGCTATGTACGTGCAGGACTGGAGTTGGCCGGGCAAATCGAGGACAGCGGCCTGAAGTTCGCCGCCGTGGTGCTGGCTTCAGGCAGCGCGGGGACTCACAGCGGTCTGGCCTTGGCGCTGAGCGAAGTACTGCCGGACTTGCCGGTGATTGGTGTCACCGTTTCGCGCAGCGACGAGGAGCAGCGGCCGAAGGTCCAGGACCTGGCCGAGCGCACTGCCGAACTGCTGGGCGTGAGCTTGCCGGCGAGCTTCAAGGTTCAATTGTGGGACGAGTATTTCGCTCCGCGTTACGGCGAGCCGAACGCTGGAACCCTCGCTGCCGTCAAGTTGCTGGCCAGCCAGGAAGGGCTGTTGCTCGACCCGGTCTACACTGGCAAGGCCATGGCCGGTTTGCTCGACGGTATCGGCCGGCAGCGCTTCAATGACGGCCCGATCATCTTCCTGCACACGGGTGGCGCGCCGGCGTTGTTTGCCTATAACTCGGCATTTTAATGCCTGCCGGTGAAGTGGTTTTTGTGGCGAGGGGGCTTGCCCCCGTTGGGGTGCGAAGCGCCCCTGAAAACCTGTAAACGAGTTCTTTCAGATCAATCGAGTTGGCAGGCTTTACCACTGCTTCGCAGCGGGACGGGGCGGTGCGGCGTTCCGGCAAGCCCCCTCGCCACAGTTGTTGCGTAAGAAATATATATTCCAAAAAAGAATAACAAAGTGAATTTATATTATTTTTAATATCTAAAAGCCGCATCATATAGTCCCGCCGCAGGCGCAATTGCCGCGAGACGCATACGCTGCTTTTAGGGCACGATGTTGCAGCCGTTCAATTCTCGGTTTTGCCTGCTTCTTCAAAAAAATGTCTTCATAAAAAAACACAGGGGCTTGTCATGAATTTTTCCGCGTTTCGTCGAAATCTGCTGGTGGGCTCGCTGGGCCTGGTACTCGGTGCTGGCCTGTTGGGGCAAGCAGTGGCCGGTGAGCAGCTGCAAAAAATCAAGGAAGCTGGCGTGATCAACGTCGGCCTGGAAGGCACTTATCCACCGTTCAGTTTCGTCGATGCCGACGGCAAACTGGCCGGCTTCGAAGTGGAGTTCTCCGAAGCCCTGGCCAAAGAGCTGGGCGTGAAGGTCAAACTGCAACCGACGAAATGGGACGGCATCCTCGCGGCGCTGGAATCCAAACGTCTGGACGCAGTGATCAACCAGGTGACGATCTCCGAAGAGCGCAAGAAGAAATATGACTTCTCGGAGCCGTATACCGTTTCCGGGATTCAGGCGCTGACCCTGACCAAGAACAAAGACACTATCAAGACCGCCGCCGACCTGGCCGGCAAGAAAGTCGGTGTAGGCCTGGGCACCAATTACGAGCAATGGGTCAAGGACAACGTCCCAAAAGCCATCATCAAGACCTATGACGATGATCCGACCAAATTCCAGGACCTACGTGTCGGCCGTATCGACGCCATTCTGATCGACCGCCTCGCCGCGCTGGAATACGCCAAAAAGGCCAAGGATACTGCCGCCGCCGGCGAAGCGTTCTCCCGTCAGGAAGCCGGCATTGCCCTGCGCAAAGGCGAGCCTGAACTGCTGGCTGCTGTGAACAAGGCCATCGACAAGCTGCGTGCCGACGGTACGCTGAAAAAGCTTTCGGAAAAATACTTTAGCGCTGACGTCACTCAATAATGGAAGAAGCTTTCCAACTCGCACTGGATTCCGCGCCCTTTCTGCTCAAGGGCGCGTACTACACAGTGATCCTCAGCCTGGGCGGGATGTTCTTCGGCCTGGTGATGGGTTTCGGCCTGGCGCTGATGCGCCTGTCGCGCTTCAAGCTAGTGAGCTGGATTGCCCGCATCTACGTGTCGTTCTTTCGCGGCACGCCGTTGCTGGTGCAACTGTTCGTGATCTATTACGGCTTGCCGCAATTGGGCATCGAACTTGATCCGCTGCCGGCGGCCTTGATCGGCTTCTCGCTGAACATGGCCGCCTACGCCTGCGAAATCCTCCGTGCCGCGATCAGTTCCATCGAACGCGGCCAGTGGGAAGCCGCTGCCAGTATCGGCATGACCCGCGCGCAAACCCTGCGTCGGGCCATCCTGCCGCAAGCTGCGCGAACGGCGCTGCCGCCACTGGGCAACAGCTTCATTTCGCTGGTCAAGGACACTGCGCTGGCGGCGACCATTCAGGTGCCGGAACTGTTCCGTCAGGCACAGCTGATCACCGCCCGCACCTTCGAAATTTTCACCATGTATCTTGCCGCCGCACTGATCTACTGGGTGCTTGCAACGGTGCTTTCGCACTTGCAAAACCAGTTGGAAGAGCGGGTCAATCGGCACGACCAGGAGTCCTGACCCCATGATTGTCGTGGAAAAACTGACAAAGCAGTTCAAGGGTCAAGTGGTGCTCAATGGCATCGATCTAAAGGTTGAAGAAGGCGAGGTGGTGGCGATCATCGGCCCTAGCGGCTCGGGCAAGACCACCTTCCTGCGTTGCCTGAACTTCCTTGAAGAACCCACCAGCGGCCGGATCAAGGTTGGCGACATCGAGATCGATGGCAGTCGCCCGCTGAACCAGCAGCAGAGCCTGGTGCGCCGGTTGCGCCAGCATGTCGGCTTCGTGTTTCAGAACTTCAATCTGTTCCCCCATCGCACGGCCTTGGAAAACGTCACCGAAGGCCCTCTGGTGGTGAAGAAAATGCCCAAGGATCAAGCATTGGCGCTGGGTCGTAAACTGCTGGCCAAGGTCGGCCTGGCAGGCAAGGAAGACGCTTATCCGCGCAGGCTGTCCGGTGGGCAGCAACAGCGCGTGGCAATCGCCCGGGCGCTGGCCATGGAGCCGGAAGTGATTCTCTTCGACGAGCCAACCTCCGCGCTTGATCCGGAACTGGTCGGTGAAGTGCTGGCGACCATTCGCAGTCTGGCTGAAGAAAAACGCACCATGGTCATCGTTACCCACGAAATGGGTTTTGCTCGTGACGTGGCGAACCGGGTGGTGTTTTTCGACAAGGGCGTCATCGTCGAACAAGGTGAAGCAAAAGCATTGTTTGCCAATCCAAAAGAAGAACGAACCCGACAATTCCTCAATAAGTTCCTCAACTCCTGAAGTTAACAATCACCTTCAGAAATATATTAACCACTGTCAACTTCCACGGACGGAAGTGACATTTATCACACGACTTGACTCGCCTCACCCGCCTTCCGCCGACGTCCATAACTAATTAATCACCCCAGTCGAAAGCGGTATATAGATACCTCCTGCAACATCCTCCCGTCACGTAACCTCCAACACACTCAGATTGATCCAATGCCAGAAAACGCTGGAAACACTGGCTCACAAATCGAGCACATCCAGGAAAAAGCCGAACGGCATGTCCATCGATCGCTAATCACAGGTAGGAAATATCTGAATAGCCTGGCATTCCCGCGTTCTCAACTTGCGTCTATTGACACCCCGTCGGCCACTCCCTTATCTAGGCGCTAACAGGTATTTCACGGTACTTGAATATATTTAATCGCCTACTACCCTAACGCCTTCGACACTTCCGAAATGGACTTCGCTGCGATGTTTCAAGGAGAACACACATGACTTGTATGTCGAACAAAGTTGAACTGGCGGCTCCCGGCCTGACGCAGTCGCCCGGCTCTGCCATCAACATCACTTCCGCTGCTTACCTGCTGATCGAAATACCGCCTTATACCGGCATGGACGAAGGTGATCTGATCGAACTGTTCTGGGACAACTGCTATGTGGCCTCAAGGGTGCTCAACCGCGCAGATGTCGGCCAGCCACTCAACCTGCGGGTTCCCGAGAGTTTTATCCGCAACGGCAGCTCGCGTATCCACTACCGGCTCATGCAAGTCGGGCAAGGCCCGGCGCTGTCCGCGGTGAAACAGGTCCAGGTCAAACTCGACTGCCCGGGTGGTCAGCCGCACACCCTGTGCGCAGATGAAAACCAGCGCCTGGAGCCATTGGGTATTCCCGAGATGATTCGCCGTCACGGGGTCAATCCGAACCAGATCAAACGTGGCGTGCCACTGATCATCGAACCCTACCTGAATATGGCGGCTGACGATGAAATCACCCTGCGCTGGGGCGATGTTCGCATGGACCTGCCCAAGATCAAACCCGGCGAAGTCGGTCACCCGATCAACGTCTGGGTGCCGTCGGCAGTGATTCTCGAAGCCGGCGAAGACCATCGGCTGGAAGTCACCTACTGCATCCTTGATCGAGCAGGCAATAACTCACGCTGGGCGCCGGTGCGCACGCTGAAAGTCGGCTGCGCCAATACTTGCCTCAAAGTACCCTTCAAAGAGACGCGGCGAGCCGCCAAACCCTGTGGCGAGGGGGCTTGCCCCCGTTCGGGTGCGGAGCACCCGCATACCCCACGCCCGCGTTACACCTGAATACCTGCGATCTTAGCCTTGAAGGGTCGCTTCGCGACCCAACGGGGGCAAGCCCCCTCGCCACAGGGGTACAGAGCTAGCCTTCTATGCATATTCCTAAAAGTTAGTTTATTAATTGTTTATACGCGCTTAGGGTATATAAACCGGACCACCGGACATTCTTGATTTTGATTTCGCCGCACGCTGCGGCTTATCCATGAGATGCGAGGTAGGTATGGTCAGGAACATAATCACCCCGGTGCAAATCGCCAGGGCATTGCGTGCAGCCAAGGAGCGGCGCTGATGTCTAATCTGGCAGATGCAAACGTTCAGAGTGATCTGGACATTCCTCCGCTGTTGTTGCCCGCGCACGTTTTGCGCAACGACGCACAAGCCCTCGAAGCAGCCCGTGAACTTGCTCAGGTCGCCCGCTTGCAAGCCGCGCGACGCGATCAACAGCGCAAGTTGCCTTGGGCGGAAATTGAACAATTCACCCGCAGTGGCCTGGGCAGTATTGCCATTGGCAAGGCGTTCGGCGGCCCCGATGTTTCATTCGTCACCATCGCCGAAGTCTTCGCGATCATTTCCGCGGCCGACCCGGCACTCGGGCAAATCCCGCAGAACCACTTTGGCATTCTTAACCTGCTCCAGCACACCGCCAACGAACGGCAAAAAAAACAGCTGTTCCAGAGCGTGCTCGACGGTTGGCGGATCGGCAACGCAGGCCCGGAACGCGGCACCAAAAACACCCTGGAACTCAAGGCCCGCATCACCGCCGACGGTGATGGCTACGTCATCAATGGTCAAAAGTTTTACTCCACGGGAGCACTGTTCGCGCACTGGGTCGCGGTCAAGGCACTGAACGACGACGGCAAACAAGTTATCGCCTTCGTCCGTCGCGGCACTCCGGGGCTGCGCATATTCGACGACTGGTCGGGCTTCGGCCAGCGCACCACGGCCAGCGGCACCGTGCTGCTGAACAATGTGCGGGTCGATGCTGATCTGGTGGTAGAAAACTGGCGGATCAACGACAGCCCGAACATCCAGGGCGCCGTGTCACAGCTGATTCAAGCGGCCATCGACGCCGGCATTGCGCGCGGCGCCATCGATGACGCCATCAGCTTCGTTCGCGAACGCGCACGGCCGTGGATCGACGCCAACGTCGAACGCGCCAGCGATGACCTCTACGTGATTGCCGACATCGGCAAACTGAAAATCGAACTGCACGCCGCCGAAGCGCTGCTGCGCAAAGCCGGGAACGTGCTCGATCAAGTCAGCGCCGCGCCAGTCACCGCCGAGTCCGCCGCACGCGCTTCAATTGCGGTCGCCGAAGCCAAAGTGCTGACCACCGAGATCTCGCTACTGGCCAGCGAGAAGCTCTTCGAGCTGGCCGGCAGCCGCGCCACCCTCGCCGAGTTCAACCTCGACCGTCACTGGCGCAACGCACGCGTGCACACCCTTCACGATCCGGTGCGCTGGAAATACCACGCCGTGGGCACTTATCACCTGAACGGCACAAAACCAGCCCGCCATTCCTGGATCTGACCGACCAGACATCTGGAGAAACACATGACTCTTTCTCACCCCGTCGCGGTCATTACCAGCGATGAACAAGCCCTTGTCGTCGCCAGCGATCTGGCCGAAGACTTCAAACGCGACAGCGCCCTGCGCGACCGTGAACGACGCCTGCCCTACCCCGAACTGGAAGTCTTTTCGCGCTCCGGCCTGTGGGGCATCAGCGTGCCCAGGGAATTCGGCGGTGCAGGGGTTTCCAACGTCACCCTGGCCAAAATCATCGCGCTGATCGCCCAGGCCGACGGTTCGCTGGGGCAGATCCCGCAGAACCATTTTTATGCCCTCGAAGTGCTGCGCGTGAACGGTACATCCGAGCAGAAAAAACGCCTGTACGCCGAAGTTCTCGCCGGTCAACGCTTCGGCAATGCGCTGGCCGAACTCGGGACCAAAACCGCTCTCCACCGGGTCACCAGCCTGACTCCCGACGGCGACGGATTTCGCATCAACGGCCGCAAGTTCTACTCCACCGGGGCGATTTACGCACAACGGATTCCGACCACGGTGGTCGATGAAAACGGCGTCCAGCAACTGGCCTTCGTCCCGCGTGACAGCCGGGGTCTGACGGTTATCGATGACTGGAGCGGCTTCGGCCAGCGCACCACCGGCAGCGGTTCGGTGGTGTTCGAAGACGTCTACGTCTCGGCAGACGACGTGATCCCCTTTCAAAGCGCCTTCGAACGTCCAACCCCGGTCGGCCCGCTGGCGCAGATTCTTCATGCGGCCATCGACACCGGCATTGCTCGCGCCGCCTATGAAGACGCGCTGCATTTCGTGCGAAGCAAAACCCGCCCCTGGATCGACTCCGGCAATGACAACGCCACCGAGGACCCGCTGACAATCAAAAGCTTTGGCCACCTGAGCATTCGCCTGCACGCGACGGAAGCCCTGCTGGAACGTGCAGGAGAGTTCCTCGACCGCGCCCAGGCCGACACCAACGCCGAAACGATCGCGGCGGCCTCGATTGCCGTGGCCGAAGTGCGCGCCATCAGCACGGAAATCTCCCTGGCGGCCGGCAGCACGCTGTTCGAACTGGCCGGCAGCCAGGCCACCCTGGCCGAGCACGGGCTGGATCGTCACTGGCGCAACGCCCGCGTGCACACCCTGCACGACCCGGTACGCTGGAAGTACCACGCGATTGGCAACTACTACCTCAACGATGAAAACCCGCCGCTGCGAGGGACTATTTGATGCCCTCGCCTCTGACAAAGAGAAAAAAGATCCTGCTCAATGCCTTCAACATGAACTGCATCGGGCACATCAACCACGGCCTGTGGACTCATCCACGGGACAACTCGACCCAGTACAAGACCGTCGAGTACTGGACCGAGCTCGCGCAATTGCTGGAGCGTGGGTTGTTCGACGGGCTGTTCATCGCCGACATCGTCGGGGTGTATGACGTCTATCAAAACTCAGTCGACGTGCCGCTCAAAGAGTCGATCCAATTGCCGGTCAACGACCCGTTGCTGCTGGTGTCGGCCATGGCCGCGGTGACCAGAAATCTCGGCTTCGGCCTGACCGCCAACCTGACGTATGAGCCGCCGTACCTGTTCGCCCGTCGCCTGTCGACCCTCGATCACCTGAGCCGTGGCCGAGTCGGCTGGAACATCGTCACCGGCTATCTCGACAGCGCCGCCAAGGCCATGGGCCTGAGCGAACAGGTCGAGCATGACCGGCGTTACGACCAGGCCGATGAGTACCTTGAAGTGCTATACAAACTCTGGGAAGGCAGTTGGGAAAACGATGCGGTCATCAACGACCGCGAGCAGCGGGTCTACGCGACACCTGCGAAAGTCCACAAGGTCGAACACCACGGCGAGTTCTATCAGGTCGAGGGTTATCACCTCTGCGAACCCTCGCCGCAGCGCACGCCAGTGCTGTTTCAGGCCGGCAGTTCGGATCGCGGCCTGGTATTCGCCGGGCAACACGCCGAGTGCGTATTCATCAGTGGCCAGAACAAGGCCTCGACCAAGGTGCAGGTGGACAAGGTCCGCGCCAGCGCCGCCGTTGCCGGGCGTAATCCCGAGGACATCAAGGTCTTCATGGGGCTCAACGTAATCGTCGGCGCGACCGAGGCGTTGGCCTGGGCCAAGCACGCTGAATACCTGAGCTACGCCAGCGCCGAGGCCGGGGTGGCGCATTTCTCGGCGTCCACCGGGATCGACTTTTCCGAATACGAACTCGATGAACCCATCCAGTACGTGAAAAACAACGCCATCCAGTCCGCCACCAAAAACCTGCAAAACAACGACTGGACCCGACGCAAGTTGCTGGAGCAACACGCATTGGGCGGCCGCTACATCACCGTGGTCGGCTCGCCTGAACAAGTCGCCGATGAGCTGGAATCCTGGATCGCGGAAACCGGCCTGGACGGCTTCAACCTGACCCGCATCGTCACCCCGGAAAGCTATGTCGATTTCATCGACCTGGTGATTCCCGAGCTGCAACGCCGCGGGTTGTACAAGACTGCTTATGACAACGGCACCTTGCGCGAAAAGCTGTTTCATGCGCAGGCGTATTTGCCTGAGCAACACACCGGCTCGGCGTTCCGACGCTAAAAGCATCGCGAGCAAGCCCGCTCCCACAGGGGAACGCATTCCAACTGTGGGAGCGAGCCTGCTCGCGATGAGGCCCGACGAGACACCACACACTCATGCACTGACTGGAACCCCGCCATGAAAAACAACCTGCTCACCCTCCCAGTCAAAGCACTTGCCCTGGCCCTCGGCCTCTTCAGCTCGGTAGCGTTCGCCACTGGCGCACCGCTGAAAATCGGCACCACCGCAGCCTTCGCCATTCCATTGGAAGCCGCGGTCGAAGAAGCCGGCAAACAAGGCCTGAAGGTCGAGCTGGTGGAGTTCAGCGACTGGATTGCACCGAACGTCAGCCTGGCCTCGGGCGACATCGATGTGAACTACTTCCAACACATTCCGTTCCTGGAAAACGCCAAGGCCGCTGCCGGGTTTGATCTGGTGCCGTTTGCGCCGGGCATCATCAACAACGTCGGCCTGTACTCGAAGAAATACAAAAGCTTTGACAAGCTTCCAATCGGTGCCAGCGTGGCCATCGCCAACGACCCGATCAACAGCGGTCGTGGCCTGCAACTGCTGGCCAAGGCCGGGTTGATCAGCCTCAAACCGGGGGTGGGCTACAAGGCGACCGAAGACGACATCGTCGCCAATCCGAAAAAACTGAAAATCCTTCAGGTCGAAGCCGTGCAACTGGTGCGTGCGTATGACGACGCCGATCTGGTGCAGGGCTACCCGGCCTACATTCGTCTGGCCAAGACCTTCGATGCCGGCTCGGCGCTGCTGTTCGACGGCCTCGACCACAAGGAATACGTGATCCAGTTCGTGATCCAGCCAAAAAGCAAAACCGACCCGCGCCTGATCAAGTTCGTCGACATCTACCAGCATTCGCCGGTGGTTCGCGCCGCGCTGGATAAAGCCCACGGCAAGCTCTACCAAGCTGGCTGGGAAGGCTGACCATGAATGCCGCCAACGCCCAGCTTCGACTGCAAATCCCGCCGTCTCGCAACGCTGAACAGACTGAACTGCATCCCGAGCTCAATCGCGCCCATGTGCGCTTTATCGGCCTGGGTAAAACCTACAACGGCCAGCAAGGCCCGGTCGCTGCGCTGCACGGCATCGACCTGGCGATCCAGCGCGGTGAAGTGTTCGGCATCATCGGCCGCAGCGGTGCGGGCAAGTCCTCGCTGATCCGCACCATCAACCGCCTCGAACAACCGAGCACCGGTCGGGTGCTGATCGATCAGGTGGACATCGGCGAGTTCGATGAAGACCGTCTGGTGGCGCTGCGGCGGCGGATCGGCATGATCTTTCAACACTTCAACCTGATGTCGGCCAAAACCGTGTGGCAGAACGTCGAGCTGCCACTCAAGGTCGCGGGCGTGCCGAAACCCGAGCGTGAACAGAAGGTCCGCGAGCTGCTGGAACTGGTCGGCCTGCAAGGCAAACACAAGGCCTATCCGGCGCAACTTTCGGGCGGGCAGAAGCAGCGCGTCGGCATCGCCCGGGCGCTGGTGCATGACCCGGCGATTCTGCTCTGCGACGAGGCCACTTCGGCCCTCGACCCGGAGACCACGCAGTCGATCCTCGGCCTGCTGCGCGAGATCAATCAGCGCCTCGGGCTGACGATCATTCTGATCACCCACGAAATGGCGGTAATCCGCGATATCTGTGATCGGGTAGTGGTGCTCGAACACGGACGAATCGTCGAGCAAGGACCGGTCTGGGAAGTGTTTGGCAACCCGCAGCACGAGGTCAGCAAAACCTTGCTGGCGCCTCTGCAACATGGCTTGCCGGAAGAACTGCAAAGCCGATTGCAGGCGCAGCCGCAATCGTCGGAATCTGCGGTAGTGCTGCGGTTGCAGTTCACCGGCAACAGCAATGATGAGCCAGACCTGGCGGCGCTGTTCAGTGCCCTCGGCGGTCGCGTGCGCTTGCTGCAAGGCGGCGTTGAACGGATTCAGGGGCATGCCCTCGGGCAATTGTTATTGGCGGTAACCGGTTCGTCCTTGGGCGCTGAAGAGTTGCGTCAACGCGCCAGCCACTGGGCGCAACAGGTGGAGGTGCTGGGTTATGTGGTTTGATCGATTGCTGCAGGGCGTTATCGACACCTTTCTGATGGTCGGCGTGTCGTCGCTGATCGCGCTGTTGGCGGGCATTCCGCTGGCGGTGATTCTGGTCACCAGTTCCAAGGGCGGGATCTACCAGGCACCGGCGCTGAATCGTGCGCTGGGGGCCTTCGTCAACCTGTTCCGCTCGATCCCGTTCCTGATCCTGATGGTCGCGCTGATCCCCTTCACCCGCTTGATCGTCGGCACCACCTACGGCGTCTGGGCCGCCGTGGTGCCGCTGACCATCGCCGCCACGCCATTCTTTGCGCGCATCGCCGAAGTCAGCTTGCGCGAGGTCGACCACGGTTTGATCGAGGCCGCCCAGGCCATGGGCTGCCGACGCTGGCATATCGTCTGGCATGTGTTGTTGCCGGAGGCGCTGCCGGGAATCGTCGGGGGGTTCACCATCACGTTGGTCACGATGATCAACTCCTCGGCCATGGCCGGTGCGATTGGTGCCGGGGGGTTGGGGGATATCGCGTACCGCTACGGGTATCAGCGCTTTGATAGCCAGATCATGCTGACGGTGATTGTGTTGCTGGTGATTCTGGTGGCGGTGATTCAGTTGGGTGGGGATCGGTTGGCTCGGGGGTTGAACAAGCGCTGACCCCCTTACCTATCGTTCCCACTGCGTGGGAACGATCATCGGCATGGGAACGATCATCTTCAAGGGGTATATTCGGCGGACTCACCCTTTGCCTGCGCAGCCGATCATGAAGCACACCCCGGATGACCTCAAACAGATCACCGCGACCACTCTGGGTCATTACGACCAGGTGGCCGAGAATTTTCGTGAAGGCACACGCGACCACGATGTCAGCCAGAATATCGACGCACTGTTGCGGCATATTCAGGGCACGGCGCCGTACACCCTGCTCGATTTCGGCTGTGGCCCCGGACGCGATTTGCAGACATTCACCCGCATGGGCCACATCGCCATCGGCCTCGACGGCTCCGAACGTTTCGCCCAGATGGCCCGCGAGGACAGCGGCTGTGAGGTTTGGCAGCAAGACTTTTTGAAACTCGATCTGCCGGCCGAACGCTTCGACGGGATCTTCGCCAACGCGGTGCTGTTTCATGTTCCGGTTCAGGAATTGCCACGGGTGTTGAAACAGCTGCACGGAGCGTTGAAGCCGGGCGGTGTGTTATTCAGTTCGAATCCGCGCGGGGATAACCGCGAAGGCTGGAATGGCCCGCGCTTTGGGGCGTATCACGATCTGGCGGCGTGGCAGGAACTGCTGACGGCGGCGGGGTTTGTCGAGTTAGAGCATTACTACCGGCCGGCAGGATTGCCGAGGGATCAGCAGCCCTGGTTGGCGAGTGTCTGGCGGCGTAGCTGAGATCCGATCGTTCCCACGCTCCGCGTGGGAATGCAGCCAGTGACGCTCTGCGTCACCACCGCAGGGACGCGGAGCGTCCCGTGAGGCATTCCCACGCAGGAGCGTGGGAACGATCATCACGAGGACTTCTTCGGCTCCTTGATCTTGTACCACGCCACATACAGCGCTGGCAGGAACAGCAGCGTCAGTAAGGTGGCGACGATGATCCCGCCAATCATTGCGTAGGCCATCGGCCCCCAGAACACCTCCCGGGCAATCGGAATCATGCCCATGCTCGCGGCTGCGGCAGTCAGCAGAATCGGCCGGCGACGGTGTTCGGTGGCTTGCACCACGGAGTCCCAGGGTGAGAGGCCGCTGCGTTCGAATTCGTCGATCTGGGTCACCAGAATCACCGAGTTGCGAATGATGATGCCGATCAGCGCGAGAATCCCGAGAATCGCCACAAAACCCATCGGCGTCCCCGACGGAACCAGCGCCAGCACCACGCCGATCAAGCCCAGCGGCGCGACACTCGCCACCAGAAACAGCTTCTGCACGCTGTGCAACTGGATCATCAGAAAAGTCGCCATCAGGAACAGCATCAACGGCACGACTTTGGCGATCGGCCCTTGGGCCTTGCCGCTTTCTTCGACCGTACCGCCGGTGGCGACCTTGTAGCCCACCGGCAAACCCGCGGCAAACGTGTCGATATCCGGCTTCAGCAGCCTCACCAGGTCAGTCGGCTGTATCTCGTCGCGCACCGCTGCCTTGATGGTGATGGTCGGTTTGCGATCGCGGCGCCAGACCAGTGGCTGCTCCAGTTCATACCGCACGGTGGCGAAGGCCAGCAACGGGGTCGACGTTCCGCCGGGTGTGACGATTTGCAGGTTTTGCAGGGTTTCCGGCGTGCCACGCTCGGCGTCCACGGCGCGTCCGACCACGTTGATCAGGTAGATGTCATCGTCGACCTGAGTCACCGCCGAGCCGCTGACGATGCTGTTCATCAGGTTCGCCACGTCTTCGGACGACAGCCCGAGTTGCCGCGACTTGTCCTGGGCGATGTCGATGCGCAGGACTTTACCTGGTTCGTTCCAGTCGAAAATGATCTCGCCGATGTGCGGGCTCTTGTCCAGCACGCTGGCCAGGTCGATGGCATGCTTGCGTACCTGATCGATGTCTTTGCCGCTGACCCGGTACTGGATCGGCCGGCCCACCGGCGGGCCCATTTCCAGGGCTTGCACGTAGCTACCAATGCCGACGAAGTCCTTGCGCAGACGTTCGCGCAAGCGCTCGCTGAGCAGCGTGCGGGTTTTGAAATCCTTGCTGACGATCACCAGTTGCGCGTAGTAGGGGTTCTGCAATTGCTGATCGAGCGGCAGGTAGAAACGAATCGCGCCCTGACCGATGTAGGTGCTCCAGCGCACGATGTCCGGATCGCCCTTGAGGGTCGCTTCGAGACGGTCGACGGCCTTGCGGGTTTCATCCATCGAGGCGTTTTGCGGCAGGTTCAGGTCGACGAGAATTTCCGGGCGATCCGACGACGGGAAGAACTGGTTCTGCACGAAACGCATGCAAAACACCGCCAGCAGGAAACACAGCACCGTGATGCCGATGGCCCACCAGCGGTTGCGCATGCTCCACAACAAGCCACTGTTGAATGCCTTGCCGATCCGCCCGGGCTCCGCACCATGCGGTTTCACATGGGCGCTGAGGATGTGCAGGCCGATCACCGGGGCGAACAGCACCGCGACAATCCACGAGACGATCATGGCCACGGCGATGACCGCAAACAGGGTAAAGGTGTACTCACCGGCGGAGCTGGCGTTCAGGCCAATCGGCACGAAGCCCGCGACGGTCACCAGGGTCCCGGTGAGCATCGGGAACGCTGTCGAGGTATACGCGAACGTCGCCGCCTGCTCCTTGGTTTCACCCATTTCCAGGCGCGTGACCATCATCTCGACGGTGATCATCGCGTCATCCACCAACAACCCGAGGGCGATGATCAGCGCCCCGAGGGAAATCCGCTGCATGGTGATGCCGCTGTACTCCATGAATACGAAGACCATCGCCAGCACCAGCGGAATCGAGCAGGCCACCACCAACCCGGCGCGCACGCCAAGGCTGATGAAGCTGACCACCAGCACAATGATGACTGCCTCGAACAACGCACTGGTGAAGCCTCCGACCGCCTCTTCCACCACTTCGGCCTGATCCGAAACCTTGTGCACGCCGACGCCCACCGGCAGGTCGGCAGTAAGTTCGTCCATACGTTTGTGCAGCGCGTTGCCGAAGACCTGAATGTTGCCGCCCTTCTGCATGGCAATTGCCAGGCCAATGGCCGGCTGGCCGTTGAAGCGGAACATCGGTGACGCCGGGTCGACGTAGCCACGGCTGATGTCAGCGATATCGGCCAAACGGTAGAAGCGATCGTTGAGCCGAAGATTGACCGTCTCCAGGTCTTTTTCCGACGTGAACTGCCCGGACGTGCGCACGGAAATCCGCTCTGGACCGGCCTCGATCACCCCGGCCGGTGTCACCGCGTTCTGGGTTTGCAGGCTTTGTACGACCTGACGCTGATCGATCCCGAGCGCCGCCAGTTTGCGGGTGGAGAAATTCAGATAGAGCACTTCGTTCTGCTGGCCGACCATCTCGATCTTGCCCAGCCCCGGTACGTCACGGATCTCGGCGCGGGCCTGCTCGACGTAGTCGCGCAACTGGCGCATCGACAGGCCGTCGGCGGTAAAGGCGTAGATCGAACCGAACACATCACCGAATTCATCGTTGAACGACGGGCCCTGTATGCTCTGGGGGAACGTGCCGCGAATGTCGTTGATCTTCTTGCGCACCTGGTACCAGATTTGCGGGATGTCCTTGCCACTGGTGGTGTCACGCAAGTTGACGTACACCGTGGATTCGCCGGGGCGGGTGTAGCTTTTCACGTAGTCGAGCGAGTCGAGCTCTTCGAGTTTTTTCTCGATGCGGTCAGTGACCTGCTTGAGGGTTTCTTCCTGGGTCGCACCGGGCCAACGGGTCTGGATGACCATGGTTTTGATGGTGAACGACGGGTCTTCTTCGCGTCCCAGGTTGAGGTATGAAAACACCCCCATCAGCAACGCGACGAACATCAGGTACCAGATGAACGACTGATGCTTGATGGCCCACTCGGATAAGTTGAAGCTCCCTTTCATCACGGGTGGTCCTCGTCGATTTTGACTTTTTGCCCCGGTTTCAGGCTGTTCACACCGGCGCTGACCACTCGTTCACCACTTTTGACGCCGTGCGCGAGGGTTACGCTGTCGGCGCCACGACTGAGCACGGTGACGTCTCGCGGGGAAACGGTCTGGGTCTGTTTGTCGACCACCCAGATACGGGTTTTACCGCCGACTTCCTGCAAGGCCGTCAGCGGCAATTCGATACGCGGCTCGATGGCCGAGCTCAGGGTGACGCTGATCGCCGTACCGAGACGAAAGCCCCGCGGCGTCTCGGCCAGGGTCAGACGGGCGCGACGGGTACGGGTCGCGCTTTGCGCCTGCGGCTCGATCTCGCGGATGGTGGCCGTGGTGTGGATACTTGGATCAAGTTGCACAGCCACTTCAAACACAACGTCGGTGGGCAGTTGCTCGGCGAGGCCCGCCGGCAGATCGATTACCGCTTCCTTGATGTCAGGCCGCGCCAGCGTCACCACTTGCTGTCCGGCCGTCACCACCTGTCCGGCCTCGGCGCTCCAGGCCGTCACGATAGCGTCGTGATCGGTATGCAGCTCGGTGTAATTGAGCTGGTCCCTGGCCTGACTGAGCGCCGCCCTAGCCTGATCCAGTGAAGCCTGGGTGGTTTTCAGGTCAGTCTGGGCAATATCCAGTTGCGCCTGGGCGCCCACCCCCTTGTTGAACAGTTCCTGCTGACGGCGTGCATTGGCCTTGGCATTGATCAGCTGGGCCTCGACTTTCGCCTGATCGCCCCGAGCGACACGTAACTGGTTCTGCTGATCGGTCGGGTCGAGGGTTGCCAGCAACGCGCCCTTCCTGACTTCGCTGCCGACATCCACATTGCGGCTGGCGATACGCCCGGGCACACGGAAGCCAATATTGCTTTCGAAGCGCGCCTGAATGCTCCCGGCGAAACGCCCGAGGTCTTGCTGGTCAAGAGACTGCACTTCGATCGACAGCACCGGGCGCACCGGTTCCGGGGGTGCCTCCTTTTTCGAGCAGGCCGCCAACAGCAAGCCCGCCGACAACAGCAGCAACACGCGCTTCATGGCTGGACTCCCGTCGAACCTTCGGCGGGCGGCGTAACGATCTCGACCGATACGTCGGGGTGCAACAACTGGCCGCCAGCGGTGACGACTCGCTCGCCGCCGTTCAGGCCCTCGCTGATGATCACTTTGCCGGTCAGGTAACGCCCCACCTTGACGGTCTGCAACTGTGCCTTGCCATCGGCATCCACCCACCACACCGCCGGATCACTGAGATTCTTGGTCAGCGCGGCCCAAGGCAATTCGATCACAGACGTGCCCAGTACCTTGGCCGTGGCACTGACCACTGAGCCCAACTGCATGCCTTCAGGCAATGCGCTGAGGGTGACCTTGACCTGCACCGTCCCGGTTTGCGCCGACACCGCCGGGGTGATTTCGCGCACCGTGCCGGTGGTGTTGATCGTCGGGTTGTCGAGCAGGCTGACCACCACCGACCGCTCCGATGGCGGCGCGCTCAACAGCGATTCATAGACATTGAACACCGCGTCACGCTCGCCATCCCGGGCCAGGCTGAAAATCGGCACCGTGGCTTGCACCACCTGGCCGACTTCAGCCTGACGCGCCGTGATCACGCCGGGCGCGTCGGCAATCAGCGCGGTGTAACTCAGTTGCTCGCGGGCATTGGCCAATTGCGCCTGCGCGGCGGTCAAGGCGCTTTGGCTGCTGCGCAACGCAGCCTGGGCCGAATCGTATTCGCTTTGGCTGGTGTAACCCTTGGGCAAGAGTTTTTGCTGGCGGACAAATGCGGCGGCAGTCTGTTTGACCCGCGCCTGCTCGGCGACCACCTGGGCCTGGGCCGAATCAACGTTGGTCTGCAAGTCTTTCGGGTCGAGTCTGGCCAACACTTGTTTGGCAGAAACCCGATCGCCGACATCCACCATGCGCTGGATGATCTTGCCCGCAACGCGAAACGACAACTCGGTCTGAACCCGCGCCTGAACATCCCCGGTCAGGGTCACCGAAGCGGCGAAGTTCGTCGGTTTAACCTCTTGCACAAACACCCGTGGGCGTTGCTTTTCGACCGGCTTTTTATCACCGCATGCGGTCAGCAGGGCAAAGACACTCAGACCAACGACAAACTTGAATCCGGGACCAGCCATGCAGGCTCCTTTGCGTCGTACGGGCGGGCGTGATGCGTGCGGACACATGACGATACGAGTGAGAGCTTAGATCAGGGTTCCAGTTTCGCCTCGGCCTGATAGGGTCCCCTACGACGCAGTTATCCTGATGCCGACTCAGGGCCACAGAGAAAGTCTTCTATGCTCAAAACCCTCGCGGTGGCCAATTACCGCTCGATCAATAAATTGGTGATCCCGCTCGGGCGCTTGAATCTCATCACTGGGCCCAATGGCAGCGGCAAGTCCAACCTCTACCGCGCTCTGCGGCTGTTGGCCGAAACCGCTCAGGGCGGCGTGGTCAACGCACTGGCGCGCGAGGGTGGACTGGACTCGACCTTCTGGGCCGGGCCGGAAAACATCAGCCGACGCATGCGCAACGGTGAGGTGGCGGTCGAAGCCAGCGTGCGCCGGTCGCCCAAGCGCTTGCGCCTGGGCTTTGCCGGTGAGGACTTCAGTTACGCAATCGCCCTTGGCCTGCCGGAACCGTCGGGCTCAGCGTTTTCCCTGGACCCGGAGATCAAGCGTGAATGCATCTGGTCGGGGCCGCTGTACCGCCCGGCGAGTCTGCTGGTGAATCGTGCAGGGGCGGTGATTCGCTCGCGGGTCGAGCGCGATTGGGAGGTGCTGGCCCAGCACACACCGGCATTCGACAGCCTGTTCGATCAGGTCGGCAGCCTGCACGCCTCGCCAGAGGTATTGCAGCTGCGTGAGTTCATTCGCCGCTGGCGCTTTTACGATCACTTTCGCAGCGACGCCGACGCCCCGGTTCGTCAACCGCAACTGGGTACACGCACGCCGGTATTGCATCACGATGGCCGCGACCTGTCGGCAGCGTTGCAAACCATCATTGAAGTCGGTGATCCCGAGGCTCTGCACGCGGCGATCAGCGACGCGTTCCCCGGCGCCCGGCTGAACATCCAGCCGCTACAAGGCGCGCGGTTTGCCATCGAATTTCATCAGGAAGGATTATTGCGACCGCTATCCGCCGCCGAGCTGTCGGACGGGACCTTGCGTTACTTGTTGCTGATCGCCGCGCTGCTGACACCAAGGCCGCCGACGCTGATGGTGCTCAACGAGCCGGAAACCAGTCTGCACCCGGACCTGCTGCCGGCATTGGCACGACTGATCATTCGCGCCTCGGAGCAGTGTCAGGTGTGGGTGGTGTCCCACGCCAGCCGCTTGATCGCGGCGTTGCAGCAAGCCCCCGAATGCAACGCCATCGTGCTGGAGAAAACTTTTGGCCAGACCGGGATCGTTGGTCAGGGGATGCTCGATGAACCTGCGTGGAATTGGCCGGACTAGCCCCATACACATCGTTCCCATGCTCTGCGTGGGAACGATCAGTGCAGCCGTGACGATTCAGCCCTGCCACTTCCCGCCTTCGACAATCACACTTTCAGGCTGAGTGTCATCGCTCAGTTCTTTACGCACGTACTGGTCGTAAAGCTTGAGCAGGTATTTGTCTTCACCCAGCTTGGCCAGCTCGGCATTGACCCAGTCACGCAGTTCGATGTTGCCCTTCTTTACCGCAGGCGCAATCGGTGCCTCGGCACCCAGGGTTTCGGTCAGCACGCGGTAGCCCGGGTTCTGCTTGGCCCAACTGAACAGCACCAGGTTGTCTTGCGCATACGCATCGCCGCGACCATTGACCAAGGCTTGCAGGGACTCGGAATTTTTCTCGAACTTGAGCAGTTTCCAGTCCGGGTGGTTCTTGGTCAGCCAGATATCGGCAGTGGTGCCGGTGGTCACGATAGTGGTGCGGGTCGCCAGGTCATCGAGGCTTTTGACCGAACTTGCCTGCGGCACCAGCGCCTGCACCGCGACCTTGAGGTTCGGGTTGGTGAATTCCACCGCTTCCTTGCGCTCCGGGGTGACGGTCATGTTGGCGAGGATCAGGTCGACCTTGTCGCTTTGCAGGAAGGGAATCCTGCTCGCTGGCTCGACCGCTACGAACTCGACCTTGTTCTCGTCGCCCAGCAGATCCTTGGCAAACTGCCGGCCGATGTCGGTATCAAAACCCACGTAGCGCCCGGCCTCATCGACGAAGCCGAACGGCGGTTTGTCGGTGAACACGCCGACGATCAGCTTGTCCCGTGCCTTGATTTTTTCCAGGTAGCTGGCCGCCGGCGCCGCACTGGCAGTAGAGGCCGCAGGTTTGGCAGGCTCTTCGGGTTTATTGCACCCGGCCAGTAACGCGAGGCCGAACAGGGGGAGTAGCAGCAGTGAAGACTTGGCAGTTTTCATGACAGTTCCAATTCCTTTTCAAGAGTCTTTTTGGGCAGTGCTTCGACGTAGGAGAACTTCTCCAGGAACTGCTGCGCTCGTGCGGTTTGCGGGTTCGTAAAGAAAATCTCGGGAGGGTTTTGTTCGAGGGTGCGCCCGGCGTCCATGAACACAATGCGGTCGGCCACCGCGCGGGCGAAGGCCATCTCGTGGGTCACGATCAACAGCGTCATGCCATCGCGGGCCAGGCCTTGAATCACTTCCAGCACTTCCTTGACCATCTCCGGATCAAGGGCCGCAGTGACCTCATCGAACAGCATCACCTGCGGGTTCATGCACAGTGAACGGATGATGGCGATGCGTTGCTGCTGACCACCGGAAAGCTGGCGCGGGAAAGCCTCGCGCTTGTCTAAAAGACCGACCCGTTCGAGCAACGCCAACGCTTGCTCGCGGGCTTCACGCAGTGGGCGTTTTTGCACCTTGAGCGGGCCGAGCAGAAGGTTGTCGAGCACGCTCATGTGCGGAAACAGGTGATAACTCTGGAACACCATGCCGATCTGCTGACGCACTTCGCGCCAATCGGTGGTCTTGCTCAGCAACTCGCGTCCGGCGAAACGCAACTCGCCGCTGTGGGCGGTTTCCAGACCGTTGAGACAACGCAGCAAGGTGCTTTTGCCGCAGCCGCTGGGGCCGAGAATAACGATCACCTCGCCGGTTTCGACGCTCAAATCGATCCCGTTGAGGACCTGATGCTCACCGAAGAACTTGTTGAAACCCTTGAACTCGATCAATGCACTCATGCTTGCGTCCAGCGCCGTTCCAGCACGCGGGAAGCGGCCGAGAGCGGGTAGCAGATAAAGAAGAAAAACAGGAATAACGCGCCGTAGATCAACACCGACTCGTAGGTACGCTCGATGATCTGCTGGCCGACCTTGATCACGTCGACCACGCCGATCAACACCGCCAGCGAGCTGGTCTTGATGATTCGCGTGTAGACGTTGATCGTCGGTGGCGTCATGCGTTTCAGTGCCTGGGGCAGCAACACGTAACCGAACAGCTGGGGGCCGGACAGCCCGATCGACAACCCCGCTTCACGCTGGCCACGAGGCAAGGAATGCAGGGCGCCGCGCACCACTTCGCCGACTTCACTGGCGCCCCACAACGACAGCACCAGCACCGCACACCAGAAACTCGGCAGGCTCAGGCCGAAAAAAATCGGCAGGCCGAAGAACAGCAAATACATCCAGACCAGCACCGGAATTGCCCGGAACAGCTCAAGATAGACCCGCAGCAACACGTTCAACCCTTTCGAATTCAGACTGCACAGCACCCCGTAGAGCACCCCGCCCACCGTGCTAATGACGATACTCAAAAACGAAATCGACAAGGTTTGCGCAGCGCCTTTACCTAACTGCGGCAAGGACACCCAAAGCAACTCAAGACCCGAACTGGCCATGCTGGAGCCTCCTTTCCAGGCGGCTGAGCAGCAGCGACAACGGCAAGAACAGCAACACGCAGATCAGCGTCAGCACGGCGAGCATTTCGTAGGTTTTGTAATACAGCGCGATGTAGCTCTTGGTGGTGTAGAGAATCTCCGGCACCGCCACCGCCGAGACCACGGTGGTTTCCTTGAGCAGGAAAATGAAGTTGGCGAACAGCGATGGCAAGCTGAGGATCCCCGCTTGCGGCAGGATCACATAGCGCAGCAATTGCCAGCGAGACAAGCCGATGGAGCGCCCCGACTCCAGTTGCGCCGCAGGCACCGCTTCAACGCCGGCACGCAGCACTTCAGTGAGGTAGGCGCCGCCAAGAAAGGTCATGGTGATGATCGCCGCGGCAAAACCTGAAACCTTCACCCCAAGCGCTGGCAACGCAAAGTAGACGAAGAACAGTTGAATCAGCAGCGGGGTGTTGCGCGCCAGCTCCACGTACAACGCCACCAGGCGCTGCAAGTACGGCGCGCGGAACACCAGGAGCGTCGCGTTGATCAGGGCGACCAGCAACGAAGTGCCGATGGCGATCAGACCAACCTGCAGCGTCACGCCCACGGCGCGCAGAAACGCCGGCAGGGTGCTGAGGATGAAAGCGTAATCGAACGTCATTGAAGATCCTGAACGCCGCAGGGTAAGCGACGGTGGCGCAGTCCATTGGGCTGTGGATAACAACCCGGCAGGCACTAACTTTAAAGGTATAAAAATAAACATTTAAATACCGATAAAGCATATTGATATCACGCAAAAAACTATCCGGTGGATTGGCGGCGGCAGCGGGAGACAGCTATTTTCCTTTGCGCTGTAGGAGGGATCTTTTTTTCAGATTGCCCCTCCAAGGATAAGCAGCGTGCGGCCACACTCCCCGGCCGAACCATCACAAGGACGATAAAAATGGCAGACGTGAAAACACCCCAGCGGCTGGATCCGCAGGACATCGTGAAGTTATTGACGGCGTTACGCCGGGCGTTGAAGGCCAGAGTGGCCTGACTCAAGCCCCCAGCTCCCAGGCTTTTGATCTTGTGGCGAGGGGGCTTGCCCCCGTTCGGCTGCGTAGCAGTCGTAAATCCAGCATCTCGGGTGAGCCTGATGAAACGCAGTGGCAGGTCTCGGGTCCGCTTTGCGGCCCAACGGGGGCAAGCCCCCTCGCCACAGGTCGAGCAAAAAAACGCCGACGCTATCGAAAGCCGTCGGCGTTGAAACCTCGAAGGGGTTTACTGCTCAATCAGAACGCCGGCAGTACCGCGCCGTTGTACTTCTTGGCAATGAATGCCTTCACTTCAGGGCTGGTCAGGGCCTTGGCCAGTTTCTGGATCGCTTCGCTGTCCTTGTTGTCTGGACGCGCGACCAGGAAGTTCACGTAGGGCGAATCCGCACCTTCGATCACCAGTGCGTCTTTAGCCGGGTTCAGACCCGCTTCCAGCGCGTAGTTGGTGTTGATCATGTCCAGGTCGACCTGATCCAGCACACGCGGCAGCATCGCCGATTCCAGTTCCTTGAACTTGAAGTTGTGTGGGTTCTTGGCGATGTCTTTCGGGGTAGCCAGGGCGTTTTTCGGGTCTTTCAATTCGATCAGGCCGGCTTTCTGCAACAGGATCAGCGCACGGCCGCTGTTGCTGCCTTCGTTCGGGATAGCGATGGTTGCGCCGTCTTTCAGCTCAGCCAGGGTTTTGACCTTTTTCGAGTAGCCGCCGAACGGTTCGACGTGTACGCCGATCACGGTTACCAGGTGAGTGCCTTTGCCTTCATTGAAGCTTTGCAGGTATGGCAGGGTCTGGAAGTAGTTGGCGTCCAGACGCTTCTGATCGACCTGCACGTTCGGTTGTACATAGTCGGTGAAGACCTTGATTTCCAGATCCACGCCTTCTTTGGCGAGGGTCGGTTTGATCAGCTCGAGGATCTCGGCGTGCGGCACCGGCGTTGCGGCAACCACCAGTTTTTCGCCAGCCTGAGCCAAACCCGCAGTCAGGGCAGCCGCCAATGCGGTGAACAACAGAACCTTTTTCATGCAGTGTCCTTATTTGTCGTTATCGACAACGGCTAAAAAATGAAATGCCAGTGAAGTGCTATCGCTGGTGTGGTGCGGACAATACCGGGATTTTTTATTCCCGAACAATATCTTTTATTCACTTTCATATTCCATTTTGTTCATGCACCAAAAAAGGCACTTAACCCCCGTGGCGAGGGGGCTTGCTCCCTCGCCACGGGGGGTTAAAGGGCTTGCGTCAGGCTTTCGAGCAAACGTTTAAGCGCTGCGCGCTCACCGACAGAACCGGATGTGATCACCTGCGTTGCCTGTCGTTCGATCAACTCCAATGGCGCAAGCACCTGAGGCAAATTCAAATGCTCTGGAAGAATTTCCTCGCCACTGCTCACCAGCAAGGCAAAGTGAATGACGTTTTCCAGCTCACGGGTATTGCCCGGCCAGCTGTGCCGCTCCAGAACCTGCTGGGCCGCATCGCTGATAAACGGCACCGGCAGGTTGAGGCGCTGGCTGTAGATGCCGAGGAAATACTCGGCCAATGACTGAATGTCACCGACTCGCTCACGTAAGGCCGGCAATTCGAGCTGACCTTCGCTGAGGTAGTGATAGAGCCGCTCATGGAATTTACCGGCCGCCACTGCTTGTGCCAGATCGATGCTGGTTGCCGCCACCAGGCGCACATCCACCGGACTCGGTTGCTGCGCGCCGACGCGAGTGACTTCGTGATTCTCCAAGGCGGCGAGCAGTTTGATCTGAATCGGCAATGGCAAATCGCCGATTTCATCCAGGTACAACGTCCCGCCATTGGCCGAACCAAACCAGCCGGCGCGACTGCTGGCCGAACCACTGAAACTGCCGCCGGCATAACCGAACAACTCGGCATCGGCGTAGGTCGGGCTAATGGCGCCGCAGTTGACCGATACGAATAAACCGCCGCGATCACTGGCACGGTGGATATGTCGCGCCAACAGCTCTTTGCCGCTGCCGGTTTCACCGCGAATCAACACCGAGATCGAGCGCGGTGCCAGTTGCTCCAGCTCCTGGCGCAGCTGCCGCGAACGCGGGTCGACAAACACCAGCGCCTTGGCGCGAATGCTCAACGGGCTTTTTTCAGCGTCGGGAAAGGTCAGCAAGGGCTGACCGAAAGACTCATGCAAACTCATGGCAGACTCCCGCCCATAACCGCCGGGAGACGGGGGCGTTTAAATAAAAAAATGTTCAAGCGCGGCGCAGGGCGTGATGTTCCATGCGGTTTTGCAGGCGATACAGGTAAGCAAAACCCTGCTCCCAACGATGGTGACCGGACTTCACATTGATGTGCCCAGCCCCCGCCAGAATGCCCGCCTCGGCGCCCCAGTTACGCGCCAGCTCAAGCGCCCGTGGAGCGCTGACCGCGCCGTCGTTGTCGGAACTCACAACCTGGCTCGGGAACGGCAGCAGGTGCGTCGGAATCGGTGCAAAGTTGCGCAACGCAGGCGCGCAGGCCGGGCGTTCGACATCGGCAGGCGCCACCAGCAACGCCCCGCGAACCTGACGCAACGCCTGCAACGGCGCAGTAGCAGCCCAATGGGCAACGGTGATGCAACCCAGGCTGTGGGCAATCAGGATCACCGGCATGCTGTCGGCATCAATCGCTTCGGCCAGCGCCGCGACCCAATCCTCGCGACGCGGCGTCAGCCAGTCGGCCTGCTCAACCCGCGCGCTGTTCGGCAGGCTGTTCTGCCAATGGCTTTGCCAATGATCCTCTGGCGATCCTTGCCAGCCCGGCACAATCAGGTAGCGAATTGATTCGTTGCGCATGGGGGGAGCTCTCCTGTGCGTGTCTGTTCCTGATCGAGTATAGGGACGGGATTTATATTCGTTAAGGAATAAGAAGCTATTTATTAAGATCCATATCGAATATAAGTCCGTACTCCCACAGGGTTACGGGTTGACAGTTTATTCAGGACAAAAAAAGGGGCCGCACCCTGCCAAGGAGACGGCCCCGGAAATCGAAAATCTGTTAACCCGCGGTAATCACCGACAGCTCGGTACCCCTCAAATGTTTAACACGGACAGGTTGCGGTTCAATGAATCGATCTGCCTGCGCCTGACACCCCCACAGACCGCTTCGATGGATGAATCATTGCTTCAATGGCTTATTTCCGAAAGTAATATTTTATGCTTTACATAGATCAATGTCGCATAACAAAGGCTATATCTCCTGCTGGCCCTGGAACCAAAGGGCTACAGAGGAATGCAGTAAATACCCTTCTTTGCAGGCATAAAAACTATTCGGAGAAAGCACGGTTTTTCGAGAGAGAAAAGGAGCGTTGCGACTATCGAAGCGGCAGGACCAAACAAACTAAAACAGCCAAAACCTATAAACACCGACTGATTAAAAATCAAAAAACACACACAAGCCGCCCGCACTTTTTACAGGCGGGCAGCCGGGAAGCATTGACCGTGAAATTTATTGTTTGACGAACTCGCCAGCCAAGCCTACTACATCGCCGTCGAAGTTATTGCGAGAACCAAAAGCCTTGAGTTTTGAGTAATTATGATCGGGCGAGAAAAGTGTCCACGCCTGATAGCCAGTGCCATCGTTAAGGGCTGCGATCGTGATGATGGTTGGCTGGCCTGTGCTGTTCTGGAAGTGGTAGTGCCCATAACTGACATCATAATTCACACCGTTCTGGCTCAATTTGCCGCTGAAGGTCCCATTTGAATCATTGCCATCAGTAATAACCAGTTTGGCGCCAGCGTTGGCATTTACATAAGTTCCGTTAATACTCGACATGATAGATTTCCTTTGCCGTGAAATAAGTATCATCCAATGAGTGCAAGTGCTCTCCTGAGAACTCACAAAAAAGAGCATGGCCGGACATTCATTTATTGTCCACGCGAAATCAACCTATGCTAGGACGAAAACGCTATAGTCACTGCACACACTGTTCATAACTTATGCTTCGAACAAGTCCGCTTATTGCCGTTCACGCTAAGTCATTAAACTTTACAACTTCCATCAGACATCATAGTGACCGATCTACGCTTGGGCTTCCTGCACCGCGTCGATTGTCTGCTGCTCCTTGTGCACAAACCGGTTCACCCGTCCAAAGGTGCCGAAATCATTGAAGCGCACACCCATCTCTCGCATCACTTTGTGCGCCACCGGCACGGTCAGCTGGCGGATATAAAATGGCTCCTTGACCACAAAGTGATGGATGCCGTGGCTGCTGCCGAAGTTGAAGCAGAACGCCTGCAACGGCCACATCCACCAGGGATTCAGCACCTGGGTCTGCTGGATCACGTTGCCCGGCTCGATGTCGCCGTAGTAGTGCATGTTCGAGCTGACGAAGTGCAGGCAAAAGGTCCGCAGCACGTTCGGGCCGATGATTACCACGGCGGCGAGATTGATCACTTGCATCACCGACAGCGTGGTCGCCGACCACTCCACCGAGGAGCCCAGCAAAGACGCAATGCCGTTGGCCGCATGGAAACCGAGAAACAGGTACCACGCGCCCCAATGCACCAGCGCCAGTGGCGCGTAAACCTTCAGGGTGCGCTTGATGATGCTGAATTTGTGCGCCCAGGTCTTGGCCCGCAGCATGCGGATGAACGCCGACATCACGTTGTCGCCGACCATCAGCAAACGGGCGAAGCCCCAGGGTTCGCCGTTGGTGATGGCGCGCTCTTCCATATCGGTTTCGCTGCCGGACACCTTGTGGTGGTTGAGGTGCAGATGACGGCGGATCCATGGGTTGATGGTGCTTGGCCGCGCCAGCCAGACCAGTCCTATCATCAGGTTGTGCGGTAGGCGTTGCTTGCGAAAATACATGCTGTGAATCAGGTCGTGCTCCAGCTCATGGGTCAGCGAGGCAAAAAACGCATTCAGCAGCAAACACGCCCACCAGGCCATGTGTCCGGTCATGTAGAGCCCCGCCGAACCGATCATCCCGGCCAGAGCGACGGCCAGAATGCCCACGCCCAAGGCGTCCTGATGATTGAGAATCGGGTAGCGCTTGCGCAATTCGACACCGCGGTCGAGCACCACTTCACGAATATGTGCAGATCGTTGTTGTGCATTCAGGCGTTCAGGACTTGCAGAAGTACCGTACATGCTTCCATCCTCTAGTTATTGATGTTCGCATCCTGCCCTGTGCGATTGCTTCGGGCGTTAGCTGTGAACGCCAACCTGTTGACCGGAAGCGCCAATCATCATGATTGTACCTACCTCACTCGCCAGCTGGACCCGCGCTTTGCGCAAACAACTCGACGCCCTTGGCCTCGACAGCAACGCTCTGTGCCTGCAAGCCGGGCTCGACCCAAAACTGATGGACGACCCCAATGCCCGCTATCCGTTATCGGCCACCACCCGGCTATGGGAGCTGGCGGTCGAGGTCAGCGGCGACCCGGCGATTGGTTTGCGGGTTTCGCGGTTCGTCAGCCCGACCACCTTCCACGCGTTGGGTTATGCCTTGGTGGCCAGTGGCAGTCTGCGTGAGGTGTTCGAGCGCATCGTGCGTTATCACCAGGTAATCAGCGACGCTTTGGATCTGCACCTGACCCGTGGCGAAGACCGCTATTACTTCACCCTCAAGGTTCCCGAAGGCAGCCCGGCGCCAGCACGGGAAGCGATCGACGCCTTCGCTGCGATCTACGTGCGCACCTGTCGCAACCGTCTGGGCCGGGACTACGCACCGCTGGCGGTGTACCTGCGTCGCCCGGAACCGGCCGACCCGAAACAATGGCACGCGGTGTTCCGCGCGCCGATCTTCTTTGCTGCTGATGAAGACCGCCTGGAGTTTTCCATCGAAGACTTCGAAAGCCATCTGGATGATGCCAACCCGGAGCTGGCCGAACACAACGAAACCGTACTCAAGCGCGCCCTGACGCAACTGCGCCTGCTGACCTGGGAGCGCAAGGTGCTCGATGCCATCGAAGCACAACTGCCGGAAGGTGAACCCAGCGCCGAACGAATCGCCGAGACCTTGCACTTGAGTTTGCGCAGCTTGCAACGGCACCTGGCGGACGAAGGTTGTCGGTTCGATACGCTGCTCAATGAGTGTCGTGAAAATCTGGCACTGCTGCACTTGCGAGACCCGCAGTGCTCGTTGAGCGAAATCAGCTACCTGCTCGGATTTGCCGACACCAGCAGTTTCAGCCGCGCCTTCAAACGCTGGACCGGGATGACACCGGGGCAGTTTCGGGATGGGTTGCGGTAAAACGTCGGGATTTGCGCCGGTTTTGCCGGCCTCATCGCGGGCAAGCCCGCTCCCACAGTGGATCGTCGGTGTGCACACTAGCGGTGCTTCACGCAAAGCGAATGTGGGAGCGGGCTTGCTCGCGATAGCAATTGAACAGGCACTAAAAAACCATCGTTCTCTCAGCGCCCCCGATCACGGCGCAGCAACTTGCGCGCCCGCGCCACCAACTCACTCACGGCGAACGGCTTGAGCAGGTAGTCATCCTCATGCAACTCCAGCCCACGCAGCCGATCTTCTATGCCGTCGTGGGTGGTCAGGAACAGCACCGGCGTTGCGCCGAGCTGGCGGATCTGTTGCAACAGCTGCCAGCCGTTGAGACCGGGCAGCATCACATCGAGAATGATCAGATCGTACTCACCCGTTTCGATGAAACGTCGTCCGGCCATGCCGTTGTCCGCCACATCAACTGCATAACCGGCTTCACTCAGACCCTGGGCCAGATGTTTCGCGGTCTCGGGTTCGTCTTCCACTAACAGCAAACGCATGGCACACCTCGAATATTCATCGCCACAGGCTAGGCGCCTTGGCGCACAAAGCCCATCACTAACGGTTATTTCGGATGGGGTGACGGGCTCAAACGCTCGCCAAAGCCCGCAACCGCTGCGCATCGAGGATCTCGATTTCGCCATAACTCAGGTTGAGAATGCCCTGGCTCTCCAGGTCCTTGAGGATCTGATTGGTGGTCTGCCGCGACAGCGAAAGCAGCAACGCCAACTGCTCCTGCGGCAGCTGCAAGGAGCGCCGTGCCGGTTCGATCTCACCGTAGCCGTCGGCGATCATCAGCAAGCGATGCGCCACGCGGGCCGGGGCCGGCAGCAGGGTCAACTGTTCGAGGTTGATGAACGTCAGGCGCAATTTATGGCTCATCAGCAAGGCCAACTGTCGCCAGTAGTGCGGCTGTTCTTCGAGCAAGGTGAGCAGCGCTGTCTGCGGTATGTGCAACAGAATACAGTGGCCCACACCATAGGCGTCATGGGTGCGTGGCTGGCCATCGAACAGACTGATTTCGCCGAACCAGTGCGGCGGCTCGATCAGGCTCAACAACGCCTCCTTGCCCTGCTCGCTCACGGCGCCCACGCGTATCGCACCTTCGAGCACCGCGTACAGACCACACGGCGGATCGCCGCGCTTGAACAGCCGTTGCCCCGGCGACAACCGCCGCACGCGGGCCTGGGACAGCAGACTATCCTGTAACAAGGGCGGCAAATGGCTGAACCACTGGCCTCTCATCAGGCGTGACCGCCAGGCCTGCATATCCATGAAAACTCCGAGATGATTGTCGTCTGGCTGACAGAGCAACGACTGACCGCAGGGCATGATCGGGATCCCTACAGGAGGAATAACAATGAAAAGCCTCGTTGACCACCTCAGTCAATACGCCGCGTACCACCGTGACCCGCGCAACATCGCCAGCCACTTCATTGGCATTCCGCTGATCGTGGTCGCCGCCGCGGTATTGCTGTCACGGCCAGGATGGCCGGTGGCCGGGCTCTGGCTGTCTCCAGCGGTGCTGTTGGCACTGGCGTCGGCGTGGTTCTATTTGCGCCTTGAAGTACGCCTTGGTGGGGTGATGACGGTGCTGCTGGGCCTGTCCGTTTGGCTAGGTCAAATTCTCGCAGCGCAAAGCACCTTGCTCTGGTTGAGCAGTGGCATCGCGATGTTTGTGGTCGGCTGGGCGATCCAGTTTGTCGGCCATCACTACGAAGGACGCAAACCGGCGTTTGTCGATGATGTGACGGGATTGATCGTCGGGCCGTTGTTTGTGGTGGTGGAATTGGCGTTTTTGCTGGGTTTGCGGCATGAGCTCAAAGAGCAGATCGAAGCGCGGGTTGGCGGGGTGCGGATCAATCGGAAACGCGCTGCGGCGTAGAATGCCATCGCGAGCAAGCTCGCTCCCACAGGATTTTCGGTTGATCACAGGATTTGTGGTCAGCACCGGTCCATTGTGGGAGCGAGCTTGCTCCGGGCGGCGATCCGACGATGTTTTTCAGAGGCTGGCGACTTTCTGCCAGACCTTGGGCTTGAAGAACAACGTCTCGCCCTTGGCCAGCCCGGTCAGGCTGTCATGATCTTTCACCACTTCCGCTTCGATCAGTTCGCTCTGGCCTTCGACCTTCAAGGTGATGCGTGTGGTTGCACCCAGCGGGCGGATATCACGTACTTGCGCCGCGTGGTGATCCGCAAGCTCGGTGCGCGACAGCGACACTTCATGAGGGCGAAACAGCACGTGGTTGTCGTCACCCAGGTGCAGACGGTTCGAATCGCCGAGGAAGTGGTAGACGAAATCGCTGGCCGGGTTTTCGTAGACGTCGCCCGGTGAGCCGATCTGCTCGATCACACCCTTGTTCATCACCACGATGCGGTCGGCAACTTCCATCGCCTCTTCCTGGTCGTGGGTCACGAACACCGAGGTCAGGTTGATGTCTTCGTGCAACCGCGCCAGCCAGCGCCGCAGTTCTTTACGGACCTTGGCATCCAGTGCGCCGAACGGTTCGTCGAGCAGCAAGACTTTCGGCTCAACCGCCAAGGCACGGGCCAGGGCGATGCGCTGGCGCTGACCGCCAGACAGTTGTTCCGGGTAGCGATCCGATAGCCAATCCAGTTGCACCATGTTCAGCAGTTCGTGAACTTTGACCGCGATCTGGCTTTCGCTCGGCCGCTGGTTTTTCGGCTTCATGCGCAGGCCAAACGCGACGTTGTCGAACACGGTCATATGGCGGAACAACGCGTAGTGCTGGAACACAAAACCGACGTTGCGATCACGCACATCGTGGCCGGAGACGTCTTCGCCATGGAACACGATGCTGCCGGCGTCCGGGGTTTCCAGACCGGCGATGATCCGCAGCAAGGTGGTCTTGCCGCAGCCGGACGGGCCGAGCAACGCCACCAGCTCGCCGCTCTGGATATCCAGGTTGATGCTGTTCAGCGCCTTGAACGCGTTGAAGTTCTTGCTGACATTACGGACTTCGATCGACATGACTTATTCCTCCGCGGCGCTGGCGCGCAGGCGGTTAATACGGTTTTCGCTCCACTGCTTGAGCAGCAGGATGAAGAGCGCCAGGATCAGCAACAGGCTCGCAACGGCAAACGCGGCAACGTGGTTGTATTCGTTGTAGAGGATCTCGACGTGCAGCGGCAGGGTGTTGGTCACCCCGCGAATGTGCCCGGACACCACCGACACCGCACCGAACTCACCCATTGCCCGCGCGGTACACAGCACCACGCCGTAGATCAGGCCCCACTTGATGTTCGGCACCGTCACGTGCCAGAACATCTGCCAACCGTTGGCGCCGAGCAACCGTGCGGCTTCCTCTTCCTGCGTGCCTTGCTCCTGCATCAGCGGGATCAGCTCACGCGCTACAAACGGCACAGTGACGAAAATCGTCGCCAGCACGATGCCCGGCAAGGCGAAGACGATCTGGATATCGTGGTCCTGCAGCCACGGGCCAAAAATCCCCTGGGCACCAAACATCAGCACGTAGACCAGACCCGCGATCACCGGCGATACCGAGAACGGCAAGTCGATCAGGGTCACCAGCATGCTCTTGCCACGGAACGAGTATTTGCTCACGCACCAGGCCGCGCTGACGCCGAACACCAGGTTCAACGGCACCGAAATCAGCACCGCAATGACGGTCAGCTTCAGGGCCGACAGAGCATCCGGTTCGAAGATCGCGGTAAAAAATGCGCCGAGGCCCAGCTTCAAGCCTTGGGACACCACGATGAACAGTGGCAGCAGCAGGAACAGCGCAAAAATCAGCCAGCCAAGGCCGATCAGAATCCGTCGTGAAACGGCGCTGCCACGACGGGCGGCGTTGGCCGAAGACGCAGCAGCAATAGACGATTGGGACATGATGCGCGCCTCCTTATGGGGTTTCGATGCGCCGCTGCAACAAGTTGATCAGCAGCAACAGGACGAAGGAAACCACCAGCATCAGCACGCCAATGGAGGTCGCGCCGGTGTAGTCGTATTGGTCGAGCTTGACCATGATCAGCAACGGCAGGATTTCGGTTTTCATCGGCATGTTGCCGGCAATGAAAATCACCGAGCCGTACTCGCCAACGCCCCGTGCGAACGCCAGGGCAAATCCGGTCAGCCAGGCCGGCAGCAACGCCGGCACCAGAATGTAGCGAAACACCTGCAACGGCTTGGCGCCCAGGCACGCGGCAGCCTCCTCGATTTCTCGCGGGATGTCGGCCAGTACCGGCTGCACCGTACGCACCACGAATGGCAGCGTGACGAAGGTCAGCGCCAGCGTGATGCCGAGCGGCGTGTAGGCGATCTTGAACCCCAGGTCCGCCGCGAACTGCCCGACCAGACCGGTCGGCGTGTACAGCGCCGTCAGCGCAATACCGGCCACGGCCGTCGGCAGTGCAAACGGCAGGTCGATCATCGCGTCGATGATCTTGCGTCCGGGGAAGGTGTAACGCACCAGCACCCAGGCCAGCAACGTGCCGATGATGCCGTTGATGATCGCGGCGTACAGCGCGGTGCCGAAACTGAGCTTCAACGCCGCCAGCACCCGTGGCGCCGAGATGATTGCCCAGAACTGATCCCAGGTGAGTTGAGCGGCATGCACGAACATCGCCGCCAATGGTATGAGCACAATCAGACTGAGGTACACCAAGGTGTAGCCCAGCGTCAGCCCGAAGCCGGGTATGACGGGGGAGATACGACGCGACATAAAAGTCCTTGGTTGAGAACGCATAAAGCCCCGACGGTGAATTCGGGGCTCGTTTGTCGATCTATTTCAGGTTACTGCGCCTGATAGATCTGGTCGAACACGCCGCCGTCATTGAAGAATTTCGGTTGGGCGGATTTCCAGCCACCAAAATCCTTGTCGATGGTCACCAGCTCCAGGGTCGGGAACTGTTTGGCGTACTTGTCGGCCACATCCTTGTCACGCGGGCGGTAGAAGTTTTTCGCAGCAATTTCCTGACCAGCCGGGCTGTACAGGTGCTTGAGGTAGGCTTCGGCGATTTGCTCGTTACCCTTCTTCTCGGCGTTCTTGTCGACGACCGCTACGGGCGGTTCGGCGAGGATCGACAGCGAAGGCACGACGATGTCGAACTTGTCAGCACCGCCCTGTTCTTTCAGCGCCAGGAAGGCTTCGTTCTCCCAGGCCAGCAACACGTCACCCTGACCATTGTTGACGAAGGTAATGGTCGAACCGCGAGCGCCTGTGTCGAGTACCGGGACATGCTTGAACAGGGTCTGCACGTACTCTTTGGCCTTGGCTTCGTTACCGCCGTTGGCTTTCAGGCCATAGGCCCAGGCGGCGAGGAAGTTCCAGCGCGCACCGCCGGAGGTCTTCGGGTTCGGGGTGATCACTTCAACACCGTTTTTGGTCAGGTCGCCCCAGTCCTTGATGCCTTTGGGGTTGCCCTTGCGCACCAGGAACACGATGGTCGAGGTGTACGGCGTGCTGGCGTCCGGCAGGCGTTTTTGCCAGTCGGCTGGCAGGATTTTGCCGAGTTTGGCGATTTCGTCGATATCACCGGCCAGGGCCAGGGTCACCACGTCGGCCCGCAGACCATCAATCACCGCCCGGCCTTGTTTGCCCGAACCACCGTGGGATTGCTGGATCTTCACGTTGTCGCCAGCGTGGTCTTTCTTCCAGAAGTTGATGAACTCGGCGTTGTAGTCCTGATACAGCTCGCGGGTCGGGTCGTACGACACGTTGAGCAGTTCGTAATCCTTGGCAACCGCGGAACCGGCAAAAATAGCGCTGGCCAGAGCGGCCAAAGCGTAACGGCGAATCGACGACATGGTGCAGCTCCTGAATTCTTTTGTGTTGGCTGTTCTTATGGTCTGGAATCGGGTTGCCTGTTCAAAGATCGCAGCCTGCGGCAGCTCCTACACACCAATCCCCCGTAGGAGCTGCCGCAGGCTGCGATCTTTTGATCTTTGCTTCAGCTCGGCTTGTTGCCCGGGCTCTGCAAACGGAATTTCTCTTTGCGTTCGATCTGAACCACCTGCGCGTTGTGCACGGTGATCTCCACTGCCCCAAAGCGCAGATCGCGCAGTGCACTCTGGATCTCGCGCAAAATGGTTGCTTCGTCCTGGCCGTCAACGCTACGTAGAGATGCGCTCATGGTGCTGCTCCTTCAATGAGATGTGCCTGGCAGTGGCGGCACTGCTTACGGTGTGAGGGCAATAGTAGATAGGCGCAGATATTCTTAAAAATACTATTTAAGAATGTTTATATAACTTAAAGGCATTAACTGACAGGACAAGGGTTTGCAGATTTTGAAAATTTCGCAGCCTCTGTGGCGAGGGGGCTTGCCCCCGTTCGGGTGCGAAGCAGCCGTAAAATCGGAACACGCGATATGTCTGAAAGAACCGGGCTGCTGATATCGGGACTGCTGCGCAGCCCAACGGGGGCAAGCCCCCTCGCCACAAGAGCGCGGTGTTTACCGAATCACCGGCGCCCGAGCCCAGTCCAGCTGCTCGGCCGGCATCGGCCGACCAAACCAGTAACCCTGGCCCAGATCACAATCCTGTTCGAGCAAAAACGCCGCCTGCTCGACCTGCTCGATGCCTTCGGCGTGCACCTGCATGCCCATGCTTTGCGCGAGGGCGATGATCACCTGGACGATCGCCGCATCGTCCTCATCTAACGGCAAGCCAGCAACGAAGCCCTGGTCGATCTTGAGTTTCTGCACCGGCAGACGCTTGAGTCGCAGCAACGATGAATACCCCGTACCAAAGTCATCGATGGCCAGCCGCACGCCCAGTTCGCGCAAGCGGTGCATTTGTTCCAGCGCGACTTCCGGATCGTCCATCACCGCGCTTTCGGTCACTTCCAGCTCCAGGCACGCAGGGTCCAATCCCGTGTCGTGCAGCACTTGGGCAACCCGCTCAAACAGTTCGCGCCGGGCAAACAGGCGGGTAGAAACGTTCACCGCAACAAACGACAACACCACCCCGGCGTTCTGCCAGGCACACATCTGCTGGCAGGCCTGCTGCATCACCCACGCATCAATCTCGGCGATCAACCCGGTGCGCTCGGCAATCGGAATGAACTCACCCGGCGGCACCAACCCACGCTGCGGATGTTGCCAGCGAACCAGTGCTTCAACACCGATCAAACGGCGGGTTGTGAGGTCATGCACCGGCTGGTAGTACACCCGCAACTCCTGCTGCTCCAGCGCGCGGCGTAATTCGAAGGCCATCTCGACCCGGTGCTGGGCGTGGGCGGTCAACTCTTCGGTGTACAAGGCATAACCGTCGCGCCCCGAATTCTTGGCCTTGAACAACGCCGAATCGGCATTGCGCAGCAATTGTTCGGCGCTCAGCGCGTCGCTGGGGAACAGGCTGATACCGACACTGGCGTTGATGAACAACGGGTGAGCAGCGATGAAAAACGGCTCTTTCAGACCATCAATGATCCGCTGTGCCAACGCGGCAGCCTGCACCACTTGCGGGCAGCTCTCGGCCAGCACGGCAAACTCGTCGCCGCCCAAACGCGCCAGTGTAATACCGGGGCCAAACAGGCCCTGCAGGCGCACCGCCGTCGCTTTGAGCAATTGATCGCCAACGTTATGTCCGAGGCTGTCGTTGATCATCTTGAAATGGTCCAGATCGATCATCAGCAACGCACACCCACGCTTGTGGATCTGCGCCGACGCCAGCGCCTGCTCGACGCGATCGCTGAACAGCAGACGATTGGGCAGGTCGGTCAGCGGGTCGTGGTGCGCCAGATGCGCGAGTTCGTGTTCGGAGTTTTTGATCGCGCTGATGTCGGAAAACACCGCCACATAGTGGCTAAGCTGGCCATGGTCATCGTGAATGACCCGGATGCTCTGCCATTGCGGATAAATTTCACCGCTTTTGCGCCGGTTCCAGATCTCGCCGCTCCATTCGCGGGTGCGTTTCAGGCTCTCGAACATCGCTTGATAGAAATCTGGCGGATGATGGCCGGACTTGAACAGGCTGGGCCTCTGGCCCAACACCTCTTCGGCCTGATAACCGGTGATCTCCATGAAGGCCCGATTGACGTGGACGATTACCCTCTGACGATCAGTGACCAATACCCCTTCACGGGTGCAATCGAACACCGCCTGCGCCTGGCGCAATCGGGTGCGATCTTCGTTACGGTGGCGCAATTTGGCACCGATCCCGAGAAAACACAGCAAATGCGCTCGGGCAATGAAGATAACCCCCGCGCTAAGCACCGCCCAGACATAACCGTTGATCAGTTGCCATCGCTGAAGATCAGCGGATTCATCGAATAAATTGGTTAATAAATAACCAGTGAATTCCAGCCAAACGACAGAAAACACCAAGTAGAGCAGCGCTGCACGCAAGGCATCGCGATAAGAAGCAGACATTCGGTCGTCCATGGCCTTACAAAAAAGGTTGGAATTATAGATTAAAGAAACATCCCGCTACTCATATCTGAAAGCGCGACTGGTTTTATCTGTGTGCTGAGTGATAATGCGCGAGCTGTTTTTTCTTTATCGAGGGCCATACAGCCTATGTGGTACGAAGGTTTACTCGGCTTGTCGCCCTGGCAACTGGTGGCAGTCACCCTGTTAATGACCCACATCACCATCGTGGGCGTCACGGTTTATCTGCATCGTTATTCAGCCCATCGCTCCCTTGAGCTCAATGCCGGCCTGAAACACTTTTTCCGCTTCTGGCTGTGGCTGACCACGGCGCAGAACACCCGCGAGTGGACTGCCATCCACCGCAAGCATCACGCCAAATGCGAAACCGTCGACGACCCGCACAGCCCGGTGATCAAAGGCCTGTCCACGGTCTTGCGCAAAGGTGCCGAGCTGTACCGCGCCGAAGCGGAGAACACCGAAACCCTGCGCATTTACGGCAAGAACTGCCCTGAAGACTGGATCGAACGCAACCTCTACAGCCGTTATCCGCTGCTGGGTGTGGCGATCATGGGCGTCATCGACCTGCTGCTGTTCGGCACCATCGGCATCACCATCTGGGCAATCCAGATGATGTGGATCCCGGTCTGGGCCGCTGGCGTGGTCAATGGCCTGGGTCATGCCATTGGCTACCGCAACTTCGAATGCCGTGATGCGGCAACCAATCTGGTGCCCTGGGGCATTCTGATCGGCGGCGAAGAACTGCATAACAACCATCACACCTACCCTAACTCGGCAAAACTGTCGGTGAAGAAGTGGGAATTCGACCTCGGCTGGGCATGGATCCAGGTCTTCAGCTTCCTGCGCCTGGCCAAGGTTCAGCGGGTTGCGCCGATCGCCCACCGTGTCGAAGGCAAAGGCAGCCTGGACATGGACACCGCCATGGCGATCCTCAACAACCGCTTCCAGATCATGGCCCAGTACCGCAAGCTGGTGATCGGCCCGCTGGTCAAGCAAGAGCTGGAAAAGGTCGACCATTCGGTTCGCCACCAATTCCATCGCGCCAAGCGCCTGCTCTCGCGAGAAACCAGCCTGCTGGATGACAAGCACCATGTGCGCATCCAGACCATGCTCGAGCATAGCCAGGCGCTGAAGGTAATTTACGAGAAACGCCTGGCCTTGCAGCAGATCTGGATCAAGACCAGCTCAAATGGCCACGACATGCTGGCGGCCATCAAGGACTGGGTTCACGAAGCCGAAGCCAGCGGTATTCAATCGCTGCGCGACTTCGCCCACCAGTTGAAAACCTACTCGCTGCGCCCTGCCTGATCTTGTGGCGAGGGAGCTTGCTCGCGCTCGAATGCAGAGCATTCGCAATCCTGGCGACACGTTTTAACTGACAAAACGCAGTCGTCAGATTGGGGCGGTATACCGCCCAGCGGGAGCAAGCTCCCTCGCCACAAAAAGCGGGAACTAAGCTCCAAATCCCCTATCTCAAAGAGCACTTCGCCATCCAGGCGGGCTTTGCTGTGGCCGCTATCGTACTCGCGGCACGCCCTTTGAGAGTTGTGCCGATGGTCAATAAAAACCTGGAAGACCTGCCCTACCCGCAGTGGCCCGAGGCCGCACAAACCCTGATGGCGTTGATGCATGCTCAAGGTGAGGTCGCGCGCCTGAGCGAGCGTGAACAGTTGTTCAGTTCGTTGCTGGTCAGCGTCAATGCCGTGCTCTGGGCTTTCAACTGGGAAACGCGTCAGGTGCTGTATGTCAGCCCGGCCTATGAACGGATTTTCGGTCGCTCGGCCGGCCTGCTGCTGGCTGACTATCACCAATGGCGCGACAGCGTATACCCGGACGATCTGGACTACGCCGAACGCAGCCTGGCCCAAGTGCTGGAAAAAGGCGCCGTTGAAGACCGCGAATACCGAATCGTCGCCGCCGACGGCCAGGTGCGCTGGCTCAGCGACAAGTGTTTCATCAATCGTCAGGCCGAACCCGGGCAACCGCTGATCGTGGTCGGCTTCGCCGAGGACATTACCGAAAAGAAGCAGCTGGAAACCGAGCTGCAACGCCTCGCCACCACCGATGTGCTGACCCAAAGCAGCAACCGTCGACACTTCTTCGAATGCGCCAGCCACGAGTTCGAACAGGCTCTCCTGCAAGGTTCACCGCTGGCGTTTCTGTTGCTGGATATCGATGACTTCAAACTCATCAACGACACGTACGGCCATCAGCAAGGTGACCAGGTGCTGCAACAACTCGCCGAATGCGGGCGTGCTGCATTGCGCCGTGGTGACCTGTTCGGGCGCATTGGCGGTGAAGAGTTTGCAGCGGTATTCCCTGGCTGCGCGCCAGAGATGGCGAGACAGGTCGCCGAGCGCCTGCAACGGGAAATCCAGCGTTTGAGTTTCAGCCATCACGGGCAGACGTTTGGCATCACCATCAGCCAGGGCCTGACCAGCCTCACGGCTGAAGATGTCACCCTGGACAACCTCTACACTCGCGCCGACGCCGCGATGTATCGAGCCAAACGCCAGGGCAAGAACCGCATCACCTCCGGCTGAAGCTGAGTGCCGATCGTTCCCACGCTCCCGCGTGGGAATGCATCCTGTGACGCTCTGCGTCACGCCTGTGAAGGGACGCGGAGCGTCCCGGGCGGCATTCCCACGCAGAGCGTGGGAACGATCACCGCGGCAAGCCTTGTTCCTACTTTTTGCGCAGGCGCATCAGTTCCGGCAGGCCGATTTTTAGCAGGCGCGCCGTTCGGCTTTTGGCCAGTTCTTCAACGCCTTCATGCTCGGTCAGGCGAGCGAGTTGCGCCGCCAGGTTCATCACCAGCGCTTCACGGGAATAAACCCCGCCACCGAGCTGATAGACCGCCGCAATCAGCTCTCGCAACTCCAGCGGAAGCCGCCAGCGGGTGCGCAACGCCGAACCGTAGGCCGCGCCAAATTCAGCCAGCGCGTCGCCGACCTCTTCCAACTCGTCCAGTTCGCCCCCCGCCTGTATCCACTCCTGCAAGCAACGTAACAGCGCCAGATCGCCGAGACGATGGAGCATGCCGGCGCAATAGCAACGCTCCTGATCGAGATCGAGCAAGCGCGCCAGGCTCCGCCCATATTCGGCGGTGTGCAGTGACAGCTCCCAGTAACGCTCGGCGTAATCGGCCAGGCACGGATCACTCAACTTCGCACTGCGCTTGAGGGCCAGGCCAAGGATCAGGTTCATGCTTTGTCCGGTGCCCAGGCGATGCAAGGCCTGCGACACGGTCTGCACGGTATCGCCAAGGTGCTGCGAGGCGCTGTTGGCGGCGGCGATCAGCACGGCGGTGATCTGTGGGTCAGTGCGCACTTCTTCCTCCAGCAGCTTCAGATCGAGGCCATTGGGGTTCAGGCTGCGCTTGACCGCCAGTTGCACGTCAGTGAGCAACGGCGCGCCGTCCGCCAACTCACGCCGACGCTCAAGGAAGGTCGACAAGGTCATGCCGGGCGCCAGCGCCGGGACGTCACAGGAAACCGTCTGGCCGGCGCTCAGGAGCAAGTCCTGCAGGCGCTGAGTCAGACCTTCCATGTTCAGGGGTTTGGTCAGATAGGCCGTCGGGGCCAGCGGCAATACCTCGCGCACACTGGCACTGTCGTTGCGGCTGCTCATCAAAATGAACGGCAACACCGGGTTACGTCGCCGCTGACGCACGCTGCGCAGCAAACCCAGGCCATCGACACCGGAAAGCTCCCAATCGGCGATCACCAGGTCATAAGGATTTTCACTCAGCAGCTCCAGCGCCTGCTGGCCATCAGCACACAGATCCAGCCGCGCATCGCAGCGCACGTGCAGCAACACCTGCTTGAGCAGGTCTCGAGACCAAGGGTCAGCCTCGGCAATCAGCACTCGCGGTACAACCGGTAAATCAACAGCGGTCATCAGTTCACTCCGAGACAATGCTTGCACCTTAGACAATGCTGGCCATTCGATACAGCGCAAAAGCCACCGATGTGTTTCAAGTGACAAAAAAAACCCGCCGAAGCGGGTTTTCTGTCGATCAGGTCACACTGGGCAATCAGAGCTCGGAGAAGCACTCTTCCATGATCGCCAGACCTTTATCCAGTTGCTCGTCCGGCGCAGTCAGCGGCACCAGTACACGCAGCACGTTGCCGTAAGTACCGCACGACAGCAGGATCAGACCCTTGTCGCGCGCCTTGGCCACGACTTTGGCGACGGCGGCGGCGTTAGGTTTGTGGCTGTCGCCGTTTTCAAACAGTTCAACCGCGATCATCGCGCCCAGGGCACGCACTTCACCGATCACCGGGTACTTGGCCTGGATAGCCTTGAGGCCAGTGACCAGACGCTCGCCGACTGCCTTGCAGCGATCCAGCAGGTGCTCTTCTTCGAACACTTCCATCACCGCCAGCGCAGCGGCGCAAGCGATCGGGCTACCGGCGTAGGTGCCACCCAGGCCGCCTGGAGCGATGGCGTCCATGTATTCAGCCTTGCCGCACACACCGGCCAGCGGGAAGCCGCCAGCGATGGATTTGGCGAAAGTGGTCAGGTCGGCCGCAACGCCCATCTGTTCCATGGCGAAGAAGGTACCGGTACGGCCAGCGCCGGTTTGTACTTCGTCAGCGATCAACAGAATGCCGTGCTGGTCGCACAGGGCACGCAGACGCTTCATGAACTCTTTCGGCGCAACGTAGAAACCACCTTCGCCCTGAACCGGCTCGATGATGATCGCAGCGATGTCACGCGGCTCGGCGTCGTTCTTGAAGATACGCTCGATGCTGGCGATCGAATCGTCGATGCTCACGCCATGCAGTTCGTTCGGGTACAGCGCGCGGAAGATGCCGCCTGGCATCAGGCCCATGCCGGCCGAGTAAGGCACGACTTTACCGGTCAGGCCCAGGGTCATCATGGTGCGACCGTGGTAAGCGCCGGTGAAGGCAATCACGCCGGCACGGCCAGTGGCGGCACGGGCGATCTTGATGGAGTTTTCCACGGCTTCGGAGCCGGTGGTCACCAGCAGGGTTTTCTTCGCGAAATCACCTGGAACCTTGGCGTTGATTTTTTCGCACAGCTCTACGTACGGTTCGTAAGCCAGCACCTGGAAGCAGGTGTGAGTCAGCTTGTTCAACTGCTCGGTCACGGCTGCGATGACTTTCGGGTGCAGGTGACCGGTGTTCAGCACGGCAATACCGCCGGCGAAGTCGATGAACTCGCGACCTTCAACGTCGGTCACGGTAGCGTTCTTCGCGTGGTCAGCGAAGATCGGGTGAATCTGGCCAACACCGCGTGGTACAGCAGCTTCGCGGCGTTTCATCAGGGATGCGTTGGTCTTGCTCATAAAGTCCTCATTCACCGCTCATCGGGCGGCGTGGTCCAAGGAATACGTGGCGGGGAGGCAACTACGGCAGCATGCGATGATCGACTGCCACAGCTTTCCCGGCCACCGAGAAATAACGTTTAAAGCCCGCAAAGGGACAGCGCTCTCGTGCCCTTTGCGTTTAATTCCTTACCTGATCAGATGCCCAGGCAGAGGTATTTGATTTCCAGGTAATCTTCGATGCCGTACTTGGAGCCTTCACGGCCCAGGCCCGAGGCCTTGATGCCGCCGAACGGCGCGACTTCGTTGGAGATCAACCCGGTGTTGACGCCGACCATGCCGTATTCCAGGGCTTCAGCCACACGGAACACACGGCCCAGGTCACGCGCATAGAAGTACGAGGCCAGACCGAACTCGGTGTCGTTCGACATCGCGATCACTTCGGCTTCGTCTTTGAAGCGGAACAGTGGCGCCAATGGACCGAAGGTTTCTTCCTTGGCCACAGCAGCGCTTTTCGGCACGTTGGTCAGGATGGTCGGTTCGAAGAAGTTGCCTTCCATGACCTTGCCACCGGCCAGCAGGGTCGCGCCTTTGCTCAGGGCATCAGCAATGTGCTCCTGAACCTTGGCCACCGCTTTGCCGTCGATTAACGGGCCAGTGGTGGTGCCTTCTTCTAGACCGTTGCCGATCTTGAGTTTGGCCACGGCCACTTTGAGTTTTTCAGCGAACGCGTCGTACACCGAATCCTGGATGTACAGGCGGTTGGCGCAGACGCAGGTCTGGCCGTTGTTGCGGTATTTGGAAATGATCGCGCCTTCGACGGCCTTATCCAGGTCCGCGTCGTCGAACACGATGAACGGAGCGTTGCCGCCCAGTTCCAGGGAGACTTTCTTGATGTCCTTGGCGCATTCGGCCATCAGCTGACGACCGATTTCGGTCGAGCCGGTGAAGGACAGCTTGCGCACGATCGGGTTGCTGGTCAGCTCGCTGCCGATGTCGCCGGCGCTGCCGGTCACAACGCTCAGCACGCCTTTCGGGATACCTGCACGCTGGGCCAGTTCAGCCAGGGCAAAGGCCGAGTAAGGCGTTTGCGAAGCAGGCTTGAGCACCATGGTGCAGCCTGCGGCCAGGGCCGGGCCGGCTTTACGGGTGATCATCGCAGCCGGGAAGTTCCACGGGGTGATCGCAGCGGTCACGCCGATCGGCTGCTTGATCACGATCAGGCGCTTGTCTGGCTGGTGGCCCGGAATCACGTCACCGTAGATGCGCTTGGCTTCTTCGGCGAACCATTCGATGAAGGATGCGGCGTAAACGATTTCGCCCTTGGCTTCGGCCAATGGCTTGCCCTGCTCCAGAGTCATCAGGCGAGCCAGGTCGTCCTGGTTCTCAATGATCAGTTCGAACCAGCGACGCAGCTTGTTCGCGCGCTCTTTGGCGGTCAGTGCACGCCAGGCCGGCAGCGCTTTGTCAGCGGCTTCGATGGCACGGCGGGTTTCGGCAGCGCCCATTTTCGGCACGGTGCCCAGAATTTCGCCCGTTGCCGGGTTGGTGACGTTAATCGTCTGACCGCTGTCCGCATCGACCCAAGCGCCATCAATGAAGGCTTGCTGGCGGAACAACAGGGTGTCTTTAAGCTGCATGTCGGCTTTCCTTAACAGCACCGCGCACGCGCGGAGCAAATTATGATTGTTGAAAGGCGCCTTGAAGGCTGCCGTCAGGGAAATCATTCACCGGGCTGAAGCACATAAATAGCGCACTATTGAAGCTCGTGCGGTTCAGCACCCAGACAAGAGCGTTTGAAATCTCAAACGAATCCTAGGATCAAAGGGGGTAAAGGACAATAGGCTGTTCGAAAAAAAGAACGAAAACGCCGCATTTGCCCTATTTTTCTGATCAACGTAGTAACCACCCGCTCAGCGGGCGCGAAACATCAGGCTATTCAGCAGCATGGACGCCCGCAGCGCATATGAGTATCATGGCGCCCGCATTGCACCAGTAGCTCAGCTGGATAGAGTACTGCCCTCCGAAGGCAGGGGTCGTGGGTTCGAATCCCGCCTGGTGCACCATATAGCAGTCTAGATCTGTCTCAGACAGTCTACGAAACACCCCAAGAGGCCCGCCCCGTGCGGGCTTTCTTGTTTCTGGCTATCCTTCCCTGTCTGCCCCTATAACGTCACGCCTCCATCGTTTACGCGCATGCAGATACGCAGCCAGGTCCCCGTAACCCAGCTGACTGGCAATTTGCGCGCGGTTCTCACCCAGAAATTCAAGATGCTGTTCCAGCTCGGCCCTCACCAGGTCGAGCAGCAGGCGGAATGTCATGCCTTGCTCTTCCATGCGCCGGCGCAGAGTACGCGGGCTCTGGTGCAGAGCCTCTGCCTGATTTTCCAGGCTGGGTACCACGCCGCGCGCCAGGCTTTGTCGCATGCCGGCCGCGACTTTTCCGGTCCAGCCATTGAGCTGGAGATGCCGGGCAATCCGTCGGTCCATTTCACTGCGCAACAACTCCGCCATTCCATCGTGTCGCGTCAGCAAAGGTAACCGCAAGACGCTCGGGTCGTAATACAGGCAGTTATGCGCGCACTCAAACACGATGTTATCCCCGAACCATCGGGCGTATTCGGCGTGGTAGGTTGGTCGCGGATGGGCGAAGTGAGCCAGCACCGGCCGGACCGGTTCGCCCGTGGCTTTGCGCAGTTGGGTCACCGCCATCACGCAGTAATGTTCCACCACGTAGCGGGCCAGTTTGGCGGGGGCGTCGATACGCAATTCTACGCCCAGACCATTGGCATCGTTGATCAGCTTGACGCTGTCCATATCCGACGCCAGCCCCGCATAGTCACACCAGCACTGGATGGCTGCGCTGACGTCCGGGCAATACATGCAGATGTACGTCAGCTCGTGGCAGTCCTGCGGCGTGAACCCGGCGAACAGGTGCAGGCCTATGGCGGGATCTTGTTGTGCCGCCGCCGTCCACAATTGCTCAAGCTCAAGCAGGCTGTAATCACGTCGGTTATTGCGTGTCTGCTTATGCAGTACACGTTCCAGAACCTGTCCGAGCTGCCCTCGATGAAAACGGCGGGCTGGCTGATTGGCCTCTTCTCGAGTGATTTTGTCCATTTCGCACATGTTGTCCGGAAGGCTCATGGTTTCTTATTGCTCAGGCAATGCCCAAGTCGGGCCTGACTCGAGATTGCCATGAATACAATAATGCTCGTCAACAATCCAATTCTGGTCGTCGCCGGAATTTTTCTGGGCTTCATCCTGCTGGAAATTGCGTGCGCCTGTTTCCGCCAACCCAAAGGTCAGCGCCGCGATACGCTGATCGAGGTCATTGGTTCGTCGCTCCTGCTGGGTGTCACCTTTCCATTGGTGATGTTCCTCAGCAACCTGCTGCTCGGCGGTCTGGTTCCTCAACTCAAGAACAGCCTGGCCAACATTCACTGGGTGGCCGGCCTCGGGTTGTTTCTGCTGTTCGATGACTTGACCCAGTACTGGTGGCATCGCCTGACCCATCGATTGCCGTTTCTCTATGCCCTGCATCGCGCTCATCATTCGGCGCCCTACATGAGCATTCGCATCGTTTACCGAAACAACAGCTTTTACTACCTGCTGATGCCAGGCATCTGGCTGGCCGGAGCCCTCATCTACCTGGGCCTGGCACCGGTTTACTACGGTTACTTGATCGTCAAGATGACGGTAATCTTCGCCGCGCACAGCGGCGTCGCCTGGGACGAAAAACTCTACCGCATTCCGGCCTTGCGTCCGCTGATGTGGGTCCTCGAACGAACCATTTCGACCCCCGCCACCCATGCGGCCCATCATGGTTTGAACGCTAATGATGGCGTGACCCACTACAAGGGAAACTTCGGCAACCTGCTGTTCTTCTGGGACGTGCTGTTCGGCACGGCCAAGATCACCCGGCGTCGCCCCTCGACCTATGGCATTGAGGATCTGCATCCGGTGACGTGGCAGCAGGAGCTGTTCTGGCCGCTGGTTCGTTCGCCAAAACGAGTGCGGCAAGGCGATCTCAAGCAAGAGAAAAAAGCGCACTCAATATCGTCTGGGTCTTGAGTTCGGAGTTTTTTTTAGGTGCCAGGAAAGAGGCTCACCTGTCGGGTTCTTGAGAAAAATGGTCGGCTACACGACTCTGTGTCACGCATTCGGCTTTACCAATCTCAGTTATTTGAGCACTTCCCAATATCCGATTTTCGTTGGGCCCACATGCCGGATTACCCCGGCTACCCGCAGTTTGTCCAGATGATATTTGACGCCATCAGGGCTCAGGCCGAGCTGTTTCGCCAGCTCGCGCCGGACGGTCAACACAGCCACGACCTGCCCTCGCGCCGGTTCCATGCTGATTTCTTAGGTAGTTTCTTGGGTGGTTTCTTGGGTAGTCTGTGGTTTGGCGGCTGGCTTGTTCGCAAACAACGATCGCGCTGTATCCCCCACCCTGTTTTTAACCGATAAGGATTGGCCAACCGCCAAGTGAGTGTTTTTTGCACGGACGTTTTTTAGTCGTACTCATCGCCTTGGGCTTGTTGGCGGGTTGTTCGACGACACCGCCAAGAGAGCAAAGCAACCTTTGCAGCATCTACCGCCAATACCCGGCCTGGTACGAAGATTCGCTGAAAATGGAGAAGGCCTGGGGCCTGCCACCGCATGTGGCGATGGCGATCATCAAACAGGAAAGCAGCTTTGTGCACGATGCCCTGCCCCCTCGCTACTACTTTTTGTGGGTCATTCCCTGGGGACGGGTCAGCTCGGCATACGGCTATGCCCAGGCGCAGGATCCGGTGTGGGGCGAGTACAAGAGCGCGACCGGCAACGGCGGTTCGCGTGACAACTTTGACGACGCGATCATGTTCGTCGGCTGGTACGTCGCCGGCACTCAGCGTCAGTTGGGGGTATCCAAGTGGGACGCCTACAGCCAGTACCTTGCCTACCATGAAGGACGTGGCGGGTTCAGTCGCCAGAGCTATCTGCAAAAACCCTGGCTGGTGCAGGTCGCGCGCAAGGTTGAGCAACAGGCGAAAGACTATGGCTGGCAACTCCGGCAATGCAGGGGCGAGCTGGAGAGCAACCGCAGTTGGTGGTAGTCATGCCCTGGATGACTTTTCATCCACGACATCCACCTCGGCAGGCTCCTCCTCGTCGTCATCCTCTTCATCGTCGTCGAGAAGAAAGTCCTTGCGCGCTTCAGTGATCGCCCGACGCATTTCTTCGCCCTTGATCGGGCAGTTGAGCAATTGGGCAATGCGGTCTATTCGTTGTGTCACAGCTGGCCTCCAACGCACCAGTAATTGGCTCGATAGTGCTCGCTTTCGACGAACGACGCCAATGCCCTGAACACTCAGACCGCAATAGCCCTGTAAAACTTTCAGTCAAACCTTACCGCAGCTCACGTCACAGGCATCTGATCGTCATTTGCCGCCAACACCAACGCCTTCTGATGCACCAGTGAGGCCGGCGGGTGCAACTGCTTCTGGAGCTCGGGATCGATGCGCAAGAAGCGTGGGACAACGTGGCTGACGTCGCCGTCTTCGTTGTTGTGGATCACCATGGTTCCCAGATCGCGCAGCTGAGCCAGATGCTCTTCGGTCAGGTTGAAGCTTATGCTCAAGTCTTTGTCATCGATCACCGGTGCCGGTAGACGACGCTGGGCGAAGCTTTTGCTCTTGCGGTGCTGGTAACGCGCCCAGGAGATCAGGACCACCGCGTTGAACAGCGCCACCCACAAGTAGATTTGCAGCGTGCCAAGGTCGTCGAGCATCGTCGATTCGATACGCAACCCTTCGTGGGTATCAATCAATGGCCAGAGGCCGCTTACCAGCAGGTACAGCAAGCCGAACCAGGCCAATACCGTGAAAAAGGCATCGATGACGACCAGAAATGGTCGTTGACGGGTTCTGATGATTTTCATTTGCTGAACTCCTCGTCATCGTCATCCTCATTCAGCGGCTTGATGCCACGGTCGGGACTGACCCAGCGAGCACGCTTCTGATGTTGGCCAAACAGAACTTTGGGGAAGCTGACCAGGGTGGTGAGCAGGCTGATGAACCAGAACACCAACGGATACCAGACCACCCAGAACATGGTTTTCCACAGCCCGCGCTCGTAGCGACGGTCGATCAGGATGCTGACCGCGAATTGCAGCAAGCAAACCATCGCCAGCAACAGCCCGGTGAAGGCCGGCGGCAGCAAGTGGTGCACGGCAATGGCGGCCGGCATGTCGACGAACTTGCCCACGCCCCAGAAAATCACCGACAGCAAAAAGGCGAAGGCCCAGCCGGTGGACAGGCAGTACTCGAACAGCAGCGGCCAGAGGTAGCGATGGCGGTATTGCCAGATGCCGCGGATGTTTTTGAACAGCACCTCGGCGCCGCCCTGGGCCCAACGCAAACGCTGCTTCCACAACCCGGACAGGGTTTCCGGCATCAGAATCCAGCACAGTGCGCGTGGCTCGTAGAAGATGCTCCAGTGATCCAGTTGCAGCTTCCAACTGATGTCGATGTCTTCGGTGATCATGTCCGGGCTCCAATAGCCGACCCGATGCAACGCCGAACGACGGAACGCCACAATCACCCCGGACACGGTAAAAATCCGCCCGAAGACCCGTTGGGTGCGCTTGATCAAACCGATGATCGAAGAGAACTCGCCGACCTGAACACGCCCGACCAGCGTTGAACGGGTTCGAATCCGTGGGTTGCCGGTCACCGCACCAAGCCGGGCGTTGTCCAGCATGGGAGCCACCAGATAGGCCGCCGTGTTCGGCGCGAGCAAGGCATCGCCGTCAATACACACCAGGTACTCACTGCGCGCGGCAATGGCGCCCATGCGCAAGGCCACCGCTTTGCCCTGGTTTTCCGCCAGGTGCAACACCCGCAGGCGCGGGTCCTCGGCAGCGATAGCATCGAGGACGGCGGCGGTGTTGTCCTTGGAGCCGTCGTTGATGGCGATCACTTCGATGTTCGGGTAATGCTGGCCCAGCGCGGCGTGAATGGTATCGGCCGCGTTATCGCCCTCGTTGTAGCAAGGGATGAGGATCGAAATCAGCGGCTCACCCGCCAGCGGCGGTGGCAGCGTATCGTCCTTCCACGGCCAGTGGCGCTCCCAGTGCAGCCAGAAATACAGGCCACCGGCGATCCACAGTCCGGACATGAACAGCGGATAGAAAAACACGAAGTCCATCAAGAATTGCCCGGTGACCAGAAAGATCAGCCCCAGGGGAATCCCCAGGACGATCGCCAGGACCAGCAGAGCTAGAAGTCTATCCCGCATGTTATGGATTCCACTTGTCGGAGAGCGCGGGACGCACGGTTTTCAGGTCCGGCTGGTTCTCAAGGAAGTTGTCCGGGTAGTAACCGAAACTGGTCGCTCCCTGGCGTTTGAGGCGACCCATCCAGTCAGTCAGTTGCCCGCCATCGATGTCGGCGCCGCTTTTCTTCGTCCAGTCCCGGGCCTGCAATTCGAACACCGTGCGCTCCAGTGCTCCCGGCCGGACCTTGACCGTGGCCACCAACTCTTCGAGCCATTCACCCGATTGCTTGAGGGGTTTACCTTCCATCAACGGCATAGCCATCGGTGCGGTCCAGTCGTAGGTGCCGAGGAAGTCGTCGAGGTTCTGCGCGAACCAAGCCTCACTGGGCGGATTGAGCATCGGTTCGGCGAAGATGTTGCGCGCCGTCAGCACCTGTGGCCCACGAATGGCGCGAACCTTGGCGGTGAGCTCTTTGGTGAAGTCGATCAGGTAGCGACTCTTGAACCGAGTCCAGCGCTGCATCATCGCCGGATCATCGCGCAGGGCCGCCATCGCCCCCGGCAAGCCGTTGGCCGCATAGGTGCGCAAGGCCTCGGGACTGGCGTCCTCGAAGTCCGACAGCACTGCATCGTCGTGGTAGAGGATGCCGTCGACCGAGGTCAGACGCGCCACGTCCTCGTAGATTTCACCGATGATGCGCCGCACGTTCGGGTCGAACGGCGACAGCCGTCGATACTGTCCCGGGTCAACCGAGGTCTGGCCTGTGGCCGGGTCCCAACGGGTGACCCGGGGCAGTTTTGGATCGAGGGCAAAGCTGAGCACCGGCATCCAGGCAAAAACCTTGACGTGGGCGCGAGTACGCAACTGCCAGGCCACCCGGTCGAAGATGTCGGCGCGAACCGGAAGGTGGCGGTTCGGGAAGTACAACGAGTGCACCAGACCGTCGCCCTGTGGATCGGCGAAGGCTTGCAGGAACACGGTGTTGGCGCCCATGTCGGCCATGCGCTGGATCAGCTTGCCCAGATTGACTTCCTGCTGGGCCGGGTCCGGGTCATAAACGTTGTCCAGGTCGACATGCACCACGCGCATCGGTGAGCTGGACTGCACCGCGACGATGCTGTTGGCAAAGTGTTCGCCATCCGGGTCCGAGGCCACCAGGAAACGCGGACTGCTCATCAGGTTGTCGAGTGCATCGAGCCCGTCATCCAGGGTCAGGGCCATCTGGTAACCCTGGGAATCAACCACCTGCAATGCGGTGCCATCGGCCGTGCCGTACGGCCAGACCCATACACGCGGGTTATAACCGGTAGCCTTGCGGATTTTTTCGGTAATGGTGACCACGTCCTTGCGCAGACGAGCCTGGAAATCCGCTTCCGACTCATAGCGACCGGTCGCAGCGTCATAACGACGAGTCGCCGCCGCCGGCTGCAGGTTGCCTTGCGGATTGGCCAGGATGCCTTTGTGGCTGGCGTCGGTGTGAGCGGCGATTTCCACCAGCCCGGACCTGGAAATTTCAGTGATCTGCGTCCAGGTCAAAAACTCCGAACGCGGTCGCATATCACCTGCGAAGTCCACGAGCTTATCCGGTGGTGTATCGATCCAGGTACCGACGGGCGCCAGCAAGGCATGCCAGTTATAGGCCCGCAGCACCGGTAGCACACGGGTGTAGAAGCTCGAATAACCATCGTCGAAACTCAACAGAATGGCTTTGGCTGGCAGTTCGGCCCCCCCCTTGCGCGCGGCGATGATCTGATCGACGGTGACGGGTTTGTAGCCGTTCTCACGCAGCCACGCGAGCTGCTCGATCATCCGCTCGGTGCGCACCGCAACGAGCGCCTGATCAGGGTCGCGGTCTTCGACATCGTGATAGGCAATTCCCAACACATGGTTTTTCGGCCATGGCGCTTCATTGGCCGGCAGCGGTCGCTGTGCCGGTGGCGCAAAGGTCGGGGCTTGCCGGGCGCAGGCGCTGATCAGCAAAACGCCCAGCAGAAGGATGCAACGGGTCATCAGAGGCATCTTCAAACTCTTCTAGAAACGGTAGGTAAGGTCGACGAGCAGGCGCAGATCGGTTTCTCGATCGCCGTCGAAGGGCCGGTTGATCGCGCTCAGCGCGGCACCGACCTCGAACACATCATTCCAGCTCAAGCGCTGGCCGTAGCTGAGCAGGCCTACACCGCCAGTGGAGTAATCACGCTGGCTGTATGTACCGGCACCGACCTGGAACTGCTGACTCCACGAAGTTTCGTAGCGGTGATAGAGCACGTGATTGACGCTGACCGTCGGCAGGACGCTGAAGTCCGACTTGGGGTTGAAGTAGGGAACGTCCTCATTCTTGCTGTTGTGGCTGGTGCCGACCTCCAGACCGAGGTCGACCTGCACCCCCGGCGCGCTGTACACGCCTTCGCGTCCGGTCAGCAATGCTTCGAGACGATTGTTGCCATCGCTGAAGTGCGACGGGCTGACCGCCAGTTTCCACTCGCGGCTTTCGTTGGCGCGCCAGCGCAGGAAACCGCTGCCGCCGTTGGCGGTGACGTCACTGTTCAGTGCCCGCAGCGGCGTATTGGCCGAGAGGTAGTCGAGGCTGCCGCCATACTGCCAGGCATCATTGATGTCACGGGCAATCGACAGGCGCGCGCCCTGTTTGTTGCCATAGCCGAAGTCGTGATTGGAGACTTCCGCTTCCAGTGTCATATCGCGGGTTCGGCGCTCGATACCAAGCCGTTCGACACGGTCACGACCGGTGCCTTCCTGGAAGTCACCAGTGGCATAACCGGCACTTGCAAACACACGCCAGTCCTCATCGATCGGTGGACTGTAGAGCGTGGTCTCAATGCCAAAGTCCTTGCTGCCAGCGACTGCACCGGCACCGTTGCTGCCACCGCCATAACTCTTGCCGCCATAAGTCGACACGCGCAGTTCGGCCATGTCGTGCACCTCACGCTGACGCTTCAAACGCTGCACCGCACGGTTGTCCGGGAATCGCGCAGCGACGTCATCGGTCAACGCATCGAGCTGGCGCCACTCCTGCAAATCCTGCGCGGTATGCCCTTGCGCGACTTCCAGACCGATATCTCGCGGCGCCATGCTCTCGGTTTCCTTGAGCAGATTTTCTGCACGGCGTGGCCAGGCACGCGCCAGGTAGACATTCGCCTGCGCCAGACGCAAACCGACGTTGCCCGGTGCTTGTTCGACCAAGGCATCCAGGCCTTGCTGGCTAGCGGGCAAGTTACCGCTATAGATGCCCGCCTGGGCGGCCAGTTGTTGCGCGTCCATCCATGAATCGTTGGGATTGCCGATCGGCAAGCCTTTGAGCTCCACCCGCGAGCTCTGAGTCTTGGCCAGGTTTTCGGCGACGGTGCGTGCTTCCTGCGGTTTGTCGCTTTCCATCAAGGCGTAGAACAGCGCCGTGGTGTCTTCTACCCGGTCAGCCGGGTCGGCGTCCGGTGCGACCAGCACTTGGCGATACAAGTCTGTCGCGACGTCCGGTTGACGTTGATCCAGATAGGAAGCCGCCACCCAACGCATGGCGTAGGTTGGAATTTTCACGTTTTCAGCGAGCAGTTTCTGGTATTCGCCGATGACCTCAGCCGTGCGCGCGCGGGCCTTGAGTGCGCCCATGCGGTCGATGCGCCAACGAACCACGTCGTCGTGAGCCTGTGCATCCGGGGTCCAGGTCGCCAGCAACTGGTCGTAGTCGCTCAAGGCACGATCGGCGATGTCGTAACGTTCTTTTTCACTGCGCGTGGCAAATTCCGCCAGCCGCACGCGCTCTGCCGCCACATCACCTTCGAGGCGGCGCTGCGTCACCGGATCGATCAATCCCGGACGTTGACGGGCCAGACGCAAAGCCGGCTCTGGCAGCCGTGCGCGTTGCAGGGCGAAAACGTATTCGCGGGCGACGTCAGGTTTGCTCCCGGCGCGGATGAACGCCTGGTCGTATTCGAACAACGCGTCATAGGTCGCACCGGAACGGGTCAAGGCGTAGCCCAGCGCCAGGCGCCGGGCCGGATCGTCAGGTTTGGCCGCGACGAGAGCCTTGGCATGGTTGACGGCCTCGACGGGGTTTCCAGAATCAGCCTGGGTCATGGCCAGGCCGAGTTGCAGGTCAGCATTCGCAGGCTCGAGCGCCAGTGCCTTGCGGTAGAGCTCGGTGGCAGAGTCCCAGCGCTTGAGATTGCGGTAGGCACGAGCGGTGGCGGTCAGCGCCTGAATCGGCAGCACCCGGTTGCGCCCCTGGGTTTCATAGACCTGAACCACTTCGGCGTCGAGACCGGCCCAACTGGCGATCTGCAAATGGTCGCTGATCTGGCCGGTGGTCACCTGGTTAGCAGGCACGTTGCGTAACAGCGTCAACACCGGTGCGTAGTTACCAGTACGCGCATCGCGAATCATTTGGTCGTAGGCGGTATCCGCGAACGCCAGACTCGGCCAAAGCAGTTGGCTGCACAAAGCCACGCGAATCAGAGGGCGCAAGCCAAGAACAATAAAAGGACGAGTAATACGTGGCATTCGTCAGCATCCTTACATGGCGAGCCGGAGTCTCATACCCCCCTTGCCTGGTTCGAAACGGGAAGTCGGGCAATCACCCGACAAGGTTTTGCAAACGCAGTATTTCACGCAAGGTTAGACCACTATCAGGAACACAACATTTGTTCAGATTCAGTACAACGGCTTAACCCCCGTGCGCCCTACAGCCTTGATTTGCGGGCACCAGACAGCAAAACGCCCAGCCAATCCGCAAGTTCGGATGGCCGGGCGCTAGCTTGTAAGCTGCGGTCTAGAGCGTTCGCTTAAGTCCAGCGGTGGGTCGTTTACTGGGGTGCGCCAGCAGTGTTGAGCTTGCTCATCACGAAACCGACAAACTGTTCGACGGTCATCTTCTGGCCGTTGAAGTCCACCTGATTATTGGCGTAGTGCAGTTTGGAAACGATGTTGTTGCCGTCCAGCGTCGCCAGTTGCGTACCGACAGCCATGCTGCTGACCATGTCGCTGGTCGCAGCGGCTTGATCGGCAACGGCTTTGACGTCGGTCTGGCCTTCCATCTGCGCCTGCACCGTCACCAGATCGGTGATCATCGGCTTGGAGATCTTCAGATTGAAGTCCAGCAGGGCAATCATTTGCTTGCCCAACTGGTCGGGTGGCAGGTCCAGCGATGTCGGCTTGGTCAGGTCAATCACCAGGCTGGCACGGCTTTCACCGTTCGGGGTGGTGAACGAAAAGTTCTCCAGCGCGACCTGTGGCTGGGCAGCCAGCAGTGTCTCCAGGCTCGCCTTGACCTGTGCCTGCTCGGCTTCGGTCAGGTTCAGCTCGGGCGCTGGTTCACCCGCTGCGGCAGCGGCAGCGGCGGCCGCTTCGTAGGGCTGCAGTTTGTTCTGGTAGATCTGCACCAGCGACAGCGTCGACGGGATATCGAGGTTTTTCATGCTCCAGGCCATTTTCGCGGAGCCGAGGGGCTTGTCGTTGAGGGCGATTTCGCCAATCTTGTAATCGGCACGCCCTGCCGCGTTGGTCCCGGACTCGGTGGTCGAGCTCTTCATTTCAGCGTTTTTGAAGGTCATCACCGACTGTTTGTCGCCAAAGGTAGTCCTGGTGCTGGTCAGCTCGACGACGTTTTCCCCCAGGTAGTAGCCATAGCTACTTTTGCTGAGGTTGCTGGCCAGGGTCAGGCCATTCAATTCGACTTTCACCGGGGACTGATCTTCGCCAACGCTGGTCAGCGTGAGGCTGTCCATGTAACCGTCCACCTTGACCTTCTGTGCCTGGGCGCTGGCCGACACGTCGAGGTTCAGACCGGAGAACTTCAGCGTGGACTTGTCGTCCAGTGCCGTGTCGACAGGCAGCAGTTCAAGGTTGCCGCTGGTGGCACGGTCATAGCCGATGTTGACCACACCCTTGAGTGGAGACGCGTCCTTGGTGGCGGCGAACCACTTTTCGGTGGTCGGGGTCTTTTCCAGCGAATAGTGATTCGTCGCCATGACCGGCAGCCATTTCAGCGACACCAGACGCGAGAATGGCAGTGGGCCGTGTTCGATATGGTCAACGAACAACAGCTCTACGCCTTCCGGGTTCTCGCCAAACATTTCGCCCTGGCCCTTGAGGCGGTAGTGCGCGGTGCTGCTGAACAATTGGCGATCCAGCGACACCAGCTCCAGGGTCGCGGTGCCTTTGGAACCGACCATCGCCGTTTGCAGCTCTTTGTTGGCGTCGGCGATCGAGGTTTGCAGCACCCCTTCCAGTTTCGTGCCGGTGTACCAGGCGCCGCCGGCGCTGATTGCGCCGATGGCGACGACGATTCCCAGAAGTACGCCTGCTGATTTATTCATGAATAACCCGATCAATGTCCGTTGTTGAAAGTGTGGTCGTCTTCCCTGAACCCTCGACGGGTTGCGGCTAGACTCCGCTAAAAGTGCGATGAGATTAGCATTTGTGCCGTGGAGCGGCCCAATGATTAAAGGTGAAAGAGTGTCTATGGAGCGCGGGGCGGGATTTGCGTTGCTTACTCGATCGCCATCGCGAGCAGGCTCGCTCCCACAGGGGATTTGCGTTGATCACAGATCCAATGTGGGAGCGAGCCTGCTCGCGATGGCGGTAGTCCTGCCAACATCGGATCAGGAATACTGCACTTCGATCTCATCGAGCTGATGATCAAAGCTTTTCAGCCGTGCCGTCCACGTATAGACCAGCACTTCAAAATCCCGATTGATCACCGCGCCATTGGGTGATTCCGAGCGCGGGTCGCAAAAATCCAGTTGATAGCGTTCGCGGGCCATGGCGTTGGCCACGTCAGACAGTTCGCGGGCGTTGTTCAGCCAGTGCCAGCCTTCATCGGTGACCTGTTTGTCGAGGGCCAGGCATTGGGTTTTGAGCGCTTCGAGGCTTTTTTCCAGCGGGGTGCCAGTGAGTTCGCCCATGACTTCCTGGAAAGTGCGCCCCGGTTGCCAGTAACTGCCCCAGAAATACCGGTCGAATACCGTTTCAACCCGGCGCAACGCCACCTTGGTGTCCCAGATCAGCACCAGGGTCTTGCCTTGTTCGAGTTGTTTTTTCTTGATCCGCCGGGTTTGCAGCGAAGCCCAGGCGACGACTGCGATCGACATCACCCCGATCAGCGCACTGGCACTGTCGAGAAAGATCAAAGCCTTATCAAGCTGGTGCGCCAGCATCACGCCATAAAAATACGTAGCCGAGAGCAGCACCAGCGCGACAATTGCGCACCAGAAGCCGGGAGCATAAGGGTTTTTCATTATTGGAATCCCCATGACCAATGCGAGCTTTGACTGCCGGACCCGCCTGTGCAGACCCGACATGTAAAAGCATAGCAACGGCCTCAGGGTTTCGTTGGCTGTGAACCTTGCGTTCGTCCGCTTTCCCAACCGCCGCCCAGCGCCAGGAACAAGTCGATCTGGCTCATGGCAACCTGAGTATTGGCGGCCGCCACCTGTGCACGCACGTCGGTGTAGGTGCGGGTCGCCTGCAAATCGGCGAGAAACGACGCCCGACCCGCCTGGAAGAAGCGATGTGTCTGGTCCGCCGCCAGCTGCGCCGATTGCTCGGCATCGACCAAGGCATCGCGGCGCTGCAACAGCGCGGAATACTGCGCCAGACCGGTCTGGGTTTCGCGGATCGCGTTCAACACCACCCCGTCAAAGTGCGCCAATGCACCTTGCGTCGCCGCTTCGGCCTCACGCACACGTGCCCGGGAGCCGTTGGACGGCACTGTCCAGGTCAGCAACGGGCCGAAGCCCCAGCGATTGGTTTGCGGTTGACCGAGGTGATCGAGAATACCCACGGTGCCGACGGTCGCCCCGATGCTGATATCCGGATAAAGCGCACCGGTAGCAACGCCGATGTCCGCCGTCGCGGCCGCCAGTTGACGTTCGGCCTGACGCACATCCGGTCGCCGTTTGAGCAAGGTGGCACCGTCACCGACCGGCAACAATTGCGCAATCTTTGGCAGCTCATGACAGCTGCTGGTCCCGGCGGGTAATTGATCCACCGGTTTGGCCAACAGCATCGACAAACGGAACAGCCCGGCCTGACGGGCGGCTTCATAGCGCGGCATATCGGCGCGCAAGGATTTGAACTGGGTTTGCGAACGGGTGACCTGGGTTTCGTCGCCGCGCCCGGCATCGCGCAGCCGCTGAGTCAGCGCGGTGCTCTGGCCTTGCAGGTCCAGAGAGTGTTCGGCGATTTCACGCTCTTCGTTGGCCGCGCAGACTTGGGTATACGCACGCACGACGTCGGCGACCAGAGTGATGCGCGCAGTGTCCGCCGCGGCTTGCGTCGCATCGGCATTGGCCTTCGCCGCTTCGATGCCGCGCTGCAACGTGCCAAACAGATCGAACTGATAAGAGGTGGTGATGCCGATGTCACCGACATTGGCCACTGGAACCTTTTCCGGTATCAGAAATGCCTCGCCAGACTCCTGCAAACGCTGGGCGCCGACTTTCACGCCACCACTCCAGCCGCCTGCCGACTCGGCTTGTTCGACCTGGGCACGGGCGCGCGACAGATTGGCTGCCGCCACCCGCAAATCGGTGTTGGTGGCCATGGCCTGACGCACCAGCGCATCCAGACGCGGGTCCTGGTACAACCGCCACCAGTCGCCCGGCACCGGCGCCGACACCACGTTTTTACCGTGTGCGGTCAGATCGCCCTGAAAGTCCTCGCGGTGCACCGCCGCTTCTTTAGGCAAATGGTAATCCGGGCCAACCACCTGACAGGCCGACAGCAGCAAGCCGAGACCGGCCGTCGCTAAACAGGCGGTCGCTTTCATTGCTCTGGCTCCTGCTCAGGCTTGTCGCCGATGATCGACACGGTCGCGGTACGACCGGCAATCATGCGGAAATCTGCCGGCACGTCATCGAAGGCAATCCGCACCGGAATCCGCTGCGCCAACCGCACCCAACTGAACGCCGGGTTAACGTTGGGCAGCAGGTTCGAACCGCTGCTGCGGTCACGGTCTTCGATGCCGGCAACGATACTTTCGACATGCCCGCGCAACCGTGCACGGTCGCCGATCACGCGAATATCGACGCCTTGGCCCACATGAATGCCGTCGAGTTTGGTTTCTTCGAAATAGCCGTCGATGTGGAAGGAATTGCTGTCCACCACCGACAACACCGGACGCCCGGCGGTGACGAACTCCTGAGTACGTGGTGCGCGGTCGTTGACGTAACCGTCCACCGGGCTGCGGATTACCGAGCGGTCGAGGTTGAGCTGGGCGCTGTCCACCGACACTTGAGCCTCGGACAACGCCACTTCGGCGCGGGCCGCGCGGGACTGGCTTTCTTCCAGTTGCTCACCCGGCACCAGATTGCCCAGGCCACGGTTGCGCTTGGCTTCACGTTGCGCCTGGGCCAGGGTTTCCTGACGGTCGGCGACCGCAGCTTTGGCCTGGCGCAACGCCAGTTTGAAACGGTCCTGGTCGATGCTGAACAGCACCTGGCCGCGCTTCACCGGTTGGTTATCGCGCACTTCCACTTGCTGAATCAGCCCGGAAACGTCCGGAGCGATCTGCACGACATCCGCGCGAATGTGCCCGTCACGGGTCCACGGAGCGAACATGTAATACATCACCATGCGCCAGACCACAACGACCGCAAAGGTCACCACCAACAGGGTCAACACCACACGGCCAAGGGTCAAAATAGGTTTTTTCATGTCATCAGGTATCGACTGAGTGAGTCCACGGCGCCGAGCAGCAAGGCGTAAAGACCAACGTTGAACAATGCCCGGTGCCAGACCAGACGATAAAAGTGCAGGCGCGTCAGTAACCCGTGCACCACCAGGTACAGCACGTACGTAATGCCCATCAGCACCAGCAATGTGGGCAGGAACACCCCGCTGATGTCCAGATCACCGATCATAAAGGCGCTCCATCGATACCTTGGGGAAACGGTTCATCGGTCTCGTTGCCGATGAACTCCACGCCCGGCAACAGCGCCAGACGCAGACCGGCGAGGGCGTGCAGCAGGTGCAGGCGGGTTTCGCCGTCATCTTCCAGGCCTTGGCCATTGACGGCGCGCCGGGTGCGATCCAGAGTCATCAGCAACGGCGCCGGTGCTGGCAAACGTTCGCCAGCCTTGAGACAGGCCTTGAAGTACTCGCCGACCTCGGCCACCACCTGCTGCAGCAAGACGTTCGGCACACCCTGCACCCGTGGCGCGTACGCCAGCAAGTCCAGCAGGTTCAGCGCCACACGGACTTCGCGCAGTGCTATACCGGTGTCCTGACCGGTCATCGCCAGACGCGGCAAATGCTGCATCAGCCGATCGAGCATCTGTACACCCAAGTGCCGGTGTTCGGCGAGATTCGCCGGCTCGGTCATGCCGACGATATCGCGCCAGCTGAAACGGGTCAGGCGCTTGGCCGCCAGCTCTGAACCAAAGGGCCGCGCCACCAGGGTCCAGATAAAAGCAAACAACAAGCCGATGGGCCCGGCGAGGTTGGAGTTGGCGAAGCTCAAAAAGTCCGCGTCGTAGGCGCCCTGGATGCTGATAAACGACGAGGTGTTGACGATGGTCAGCAGCATGCCGAGGTAAAAACGCGGCTGTACGGTCAGGGTGCCGACGCAGATAAACGGCACGGCAAACGCCAGCACCAGCATCGGAAAGTCATGCAGGTTCGGCAGGATCAAAAACAGGTAGAGGCTGGCGAACAGCACCGACATCGCAGTCCAGAAAAAGAACCGGTAAATCTGCGGTGCCGGGTCGTCCATCGCGGCGAAAAAGCTGCACGCCACCGCCGCCAGAATCACCGCGCTGCCGCCGTCGGTCCAGCCGAGCAGAATCCACAGCACCGAGGCGACGATGATCGCCAGCACCGTCGATGCCGCCGAATACAGCATCAAGCCACGGTCGAGAAAAGGTGTCAGCCGACCCAGTCGCCAATGACGGTAGACCGCACGCCAGTTGTCCTGGCTTTCGCAACGAATCGCTTCCTGCAGGCTGCGCAGGTCTTGCCACAAATCGATCCATTCACCCAGGCGATACAACGCGTTGGAAAACAGCAATTGCTTGCGATCATCCAGCGCTTCGGCACTCGGTTGCAGGGCTTCAAGTTGAGCGCGCAGGGCTTGCCAGTGCTCGACCGAAGCGTCCGTGCGGTCAAGCCATTCAACGGTCGCGGCCAGCAATGGCGCGAACTTATCCACAAGTTCGGGAGTGCGGCGCTGCAAGGCATACAACGCATCGTCCAGCGCATCCACCACCGGCAGCAGGTGAATCATTCGCCCGCGCAGTTCTTTGGTGTTGCGCACGGTTTGCGGTCGCGCACCTTCGTGGGGCAACTGGCCGATCATCAATTCCAGGGAGTTGAACGTGGCAACCATCGAGGCGCGCAAGGTGCTGACTTCGTCTGGCTGCACATTACGGGTCAGGAAGCGCTGGCTGTAGGTCACCGCATCGCTGAACCACTTGCTGACCGAGTCATCGAACACCGGCGCCAGCCGCCGTGGCCAGAACATACTGCCAACCACCGCTGCGCAGACGATGCCGAGGAAGATCTCCTCGGTCCGCGCTTCTGCCACATCCCACACCGCCAACGGGTTATCCACCACCGGCAGGGCGATCAGCGGCAAGGTGTAGCCGGCAAGCATCAGCGCGTAGTTATTGGCGGTGCGCAAATGCATCGACAGAAACAGCAGGGTGCCGGTCCACAGCGCGATGACAAGCACCAGCACATACGGGCTCTGGACGAACATCGGCACAAACAGCAACGCCGCTGCCGCACCGGTAAAGGTGCCGATGGCGCGGTACAACGCCTTGGAACTGGTCGGCCCGACGAACGGGCTGGAAACGATATACACCGTGGCCATCGCCCAATACGGACGCGGCATTTGCATGAGCATGGCGATGTACAGCGCGATCATCGACGCGGCGAAGGTACGTACACCGTAAAACCAGTCGCGGGCCGGCGGTATGCCGCTAAAAAATCCGTTCACGAGGGGGTCACCGGTAACGGCTGCTCTGCCGTCTCGAACGCGCGAATCACCCGCAGCGCAGCTTCAAGATCCGCCGGATCGATGCCTTCAAGCACCACACGGCGCAAGCGCACCAACTCGGCTTCCACCGCCTGCACCAACTCACGGCCAGTATCGGTCAGGCTCAGGCACTTGGCGCGACGATCAAGGGGATCTTCAGTGCGGCAGACATACCCGGACTGGCACAACTGATCGAGCAAACGCACCAGCGACGGGCTCTCCATCCCCGCCGCCTGCGCCACTGTCACCTGCCGCACACCCTCGCCCAACCGCCCGATCATCAACAACGGGACGGCGCAGGCTTCGGAGATGCCGTAGTTGACCAGCGTGGTCTGGCAGATTTTCCGCCAATGCCGCGCGGCCACCACCATGGCACTGCTGATGTTCATCTGAAGGGCGTCGAGGGTCTGGGACACGGGAGAATTTACACAATGTTAGTTGGCTAACTATCAATATCGCACTGGAGGGGAAATTCAGTCAAGTTTCGAAACAAATTAGCGTAGCGGGCAAAACACAAAACCTGTGGCGAGGGGGCTTGCCCCCGTTCGACTGCGGAGCAGTCGTAATCCGGCAATCGCGTTCCATCTGAATACTCGCGGTGGCTGATTTCAGGGGCGCTTCGCCCGAGCGCGGTTTGAAACCATTTTTCGCCCGCTCGTCGCGGCAATATCTGGGCGGTAATGAATATGTACTGAAGACGTATATACTTTTTCAGCACTCAATCCCGGAAACCAGACCATGTCCAAACAAGCCGTTTTTACGATGAAACTTGAACCCGAACTGCGCGAACAGTTCATGGCTGAAGCAGAAGCGTCCCATCGGCCAGCGTCGCAAATTGTCCGGGAAATGATGCGTCAGTTTGTTCAAACGCAACGGGAGTCGCGTGAGTACGAGGCGTTCTTGCAACGTAAAGTCGACATTGCGCGAGTCTCCATGCGGGCAGGCGAAGGCCTGACAAACGATGAAGTAGAAGCCGAGTTTGCTGTCAGGCGTACTCAAGCAGCCAGACAAGGATGAGGGTAATCTGGACGCCAGCCGCGGCACAGGATCGTGCAGATATTTGGGATTATCTCCACTCAGTAAACCCACAAGCAGCCATCGAGATGGACAACCGGTTCAGCGAGTCGGTTTCTCGCCTCTCACGCCATCCTGAATGCGGTCCTGTAGGGACGATTTCTGGTACTCGCGAATTGATTCCTCATCAAAGTTACCGACTGGTCTATCAACTGGATCAGGGAACCGCATGGATACTCGCCTTGGTTCATACCTCTCGCCAATGGCCTCTTGAGAAATGAACATTCCCGCGCCCTGCGCGGGAACGCATTGCAGCAACCTTAGCTCGCTTGCGCAGCCTGTGCAGCCAAGCGGTGTTGCAGCTCTTCCATCAAATCCAGCCCATCGCGCAATGACACATATGCGGCATTGATCAGCCGATAGAAGTCTTTGTCGTTGAGATCGCGAAGGGTGATCGAGGTGAGGGTTTCCAGCAGATCGGTGCCGATGCGGATTCGGCTACAGGCAGTTTCGTGGAGAAAATGGGTCGGTGCGAGGATGTTGTAGGCCAAAACGCAGACGGGGGTTGGGTTGGTTGTCAGTGGACGATATGGGTGCATTTGAAGTACCTCGTAGATAGTTTTTGAAACCACCCCATCCGTCGCCAAACGAATAAGGGTGGCAACTGCACGCAGGTTGGCGAACCGGTTATCTACGAAACCGGCAGACCCGAAGGTCTCCCGCGTACAGCCGCCATAGAACAGCATGCCGTCACCAAAAGGTGAAAGCACGAGGTCTGGGCGCTATTAACGCTTCGTAGATAAATAGGATCGCCAAATCCTGTCACCGATGTGCGGCGACGTGTCGAACTATAGGGGGGCATTTCGGGGGGCGCAACCGAGCAAAACTGCTACGGACTTTTCCTAGCGTTTTTTAGCCCGTTCGTACACGGCACTGCGTTCGCGCTTGCCGACAGCCACCACAGAGACGACCACGCGCTCGTCAATCACCTGGTAAACCAACCGGTATCCCGAAGCTTTCAGTTTGATTTTGTAGCAATCAGGCATCCCGTGCAGGGCGTCCGACTGAATCCGGGGCAATTGGAGTCGCTCAACCAGTTTCTTCTTGAACTGATCACGCAGGGTATGTCCCAGTTTGTCCCACTCTTTGAGCGCGGAAGGCAGGAATTCGAGTTTATAGGTCATCCAGACTGACCGGGACCGGGGTTTCATGGCTTCGAGCGCGAACAAGCTCGGCAAGTTCAAGATCGTCCAAACGCTCCATCATGGACTCGAACACCTCGGCCGGTACCATGTAGCCCATTACCCGGTTGTGATTAAGCACTGCGACTGGCCCACCGTGGGCACCGTTCAGTACCGCAGACGGGTTTTTCTTCAGTTCGGAGACGCTGACGGCCATGTCGGCCAGAACATTTTGCATAATTAAGACCTCAATTCAGGTCGTTATTCTGGTCTACAGACTCCCTATGGGCAACCCCCCAGAAAAAACTGACAGATACAGTTTTCCTTCAGATTTTTTTACTTTTCCCCCAGATTTTTCCTCGAGCTTTCCGGCCCTTTCACACATCGCCCAGCAGTCGCCCCGCCTCACCCTCAATAAAATCAAACACCTCCTCCGGCACGCTGTACTGGAACTGCTTGCGTCGATGCTTTGAAACCTTGCCCTCGTTGTCCAGGCACATCATCACCAGCTTCGACAGGTCGCAGCCGCGTACGTCGTAACGTTGGTTCACGGCTTTGACGATGCGGTCATAGCGGTCGAGGAATTCGGTTTCTTCGCGCAGTTCGACTTCGAGGGCGCGGCGGGCCATTTGCAGGGTAAATTCGACGCAGCGGGTGGCGTCCCAGAAGCGGTAGATCGAGGGATGGCCAATGAACTCGAAAGCCATTTGGTCGGCGTCCAGCCAGGTGACATTCCAGAAGTCGCGGGCCGGTTGCGAGAAGTCCTTAAGGGCGGCTAGATAGCTAGACTCTTCGTGTTTCATGGCCACGGACACCGGCAGCAGCAGGCCATTTTCCAGAGCGCCGGAATGACACAGGGTCTGGTGGATCAGAAAGCGTGACAGTCGGCCATTACCGTCCATGAACGGATGGAGAAAGACGAAACCAAACGCGGTCACGGCAGCCGCCACCAGCGGATCGACCTTTTGCGAAGACTGATTGGCGAAGGTCATCAACTCGCTCATCAACTCACGGCACAGGCCCGGTTCAGGCGGGACATAGCTGACCCCGGCAGCACCACGTAGGCCGTTATGCAGATGGTTTTGTTCGTGGCGAAACAAGGCGGCTTTGTCGAACGGATTGGAGACCGTGCTGTTCTGTAATTCCACCAAGTACTCTTCGCTCAGCTCGCGACCATCATGGGCCTGGCGCAGCAATTGAACGAAGCGCCGGGACTTTTCATCGCTGGGTTCTTCCCTCTCGATGGCAAAGGAGTCACGGGTTTCGTGGAAATACGCCCAGTTGATGGCTCGGTCCATCATCTCTGCCGGTAACGTTGCGATGAAGGTTTTGGCGCGGCCGAGGATGTCGAGGCCGAGCAAGGCTTCAAGCTCGGAAGTCCGCTCAACAGTGGCGCAGTAGCGAAGGGAGCCGAGGCCGTTAAACTCAATGCGCCAGCGTGTGTTTCTAACAGCAGGGCCAGTGATATACCGCGCCGGATCAAACAGCGGTGAAAATCGGCTATTCACTGATGCTTCGTAGTCGAGTCGCCGGTGGGTTAAACCTTCCCAGAGATAGCAGGCTTTTCGAACGAATACACCGTTCGGGGCCTTGGCTAATTCCTGGAGCAGCTCTTCAGCAGGCACAGACTCAAGTGCTTGGGCCAGAATGCCGAGATTGATACCTTCGTGTTTGAGCGCAAAAAAAATGTGCTCAAGGGTCGAGTTGCTTGCAGGTGCCACTGACTGTGGAACGGCCAGGCAATCTCCAATCATGGATACGCGGGTGACGGGTTTGACCATCGCCACACGCGTAGGCGCAATGGCTTTGAGTCTTAAGGCATCGTGCAGGTAGGCGTATCCAACCAAGAGCATCGTGCGAGTCCACAGAAAAAGTTCAGAAATCCGATTAAAGCCCAGATTTTTTCATCGCTCATCAGTTTTTTGCACGATTTGCCATTTCTCCTAAGATTTTTACACCCCCCGCCCCTTCCTCAGCAGCACATCCAGTTGATCCACCACCTCCGCCCAATCGGAATCGTCGAGGATGTCCTCGCGCAGGAAATCCGCCTGGCTCTTGGTCCAGAAGAAGGCGTCGGCCAGGTGCAGCTCGGGTTTGAGCGGTGAGTGGGTGGCGATGAATTTGTCGATGCTTTCGGCATCGTCGGGCAGGCCGAGTTGTTTGAACAGGTTGGGGAGACTGTGGGTAGGTGATTCCATGGGTTGGCTCCTGGGTTTCAGAGGGGATGGTCGGGGACTGCTGCGCAGTCCATCGCGGGCAAGCCACGCTCCCACACACGGCGGTTCCTGTGGGAGCCGGGGGGACGCCTAGTTCTTGCCCGCGATGGCGGCGGTGCATTCACCGCCAATAATGGCTACTGACTCAACTCGCAGACTTCGGCATGAGGCACCATTTTCAGGTACTGGTCCATGCTCAAGTGCACGAGGTTGTTGTGGTTGCCGGCTTCGACGTAGATCTCTTTCTGACGGGTCAGCAACGGGTCGATGACCATGTCCAGGCCATAGGATTCACCCAGGGCCGGAACGGCGCCGCGTTCACAGTCGTTGAACAGATGGGCCAGGGTGCTTTCGCGGGTGACTTGCCATTCACCGCTGCCGCGCACTTTGGTCAGGTCCAGATGCCGGCTGGCCGGCAACACGGCCATCAGGTAGTGGCCGTGGTGGTCGTCGAGGATCACCGATTTCGCCACGCGCTCAGCAGGAATGCCCGCCACCCGGGCGGTTTCCAGGCTGCTGGCCGAATGCGGGTGAGTCACTACATCAAATTCGCAGTGCGCCTCTTCCAGACTGCGCTGCACGGTTCTTGCCATACGCATGATGCACCTCGGTGTCCGTCGCAAGGCGGGCGGACAATGATTAAACAGGTTGGCGTCTCCTTTGAAGTCTAGGCCCGCTATCGGACTGCGATGAGAAATCTGCCCACTGGAAGCGTCAGCTATCGCTGATCAAAATTCGTTCAATCCAAGGCTCAACTAGACTAAAGGCAGGGCCGCTGTGTGGCTCGCGGACGGATGACTCTCCTGGAGGGTCAAGTGAACACTCGCTGGTGGTGTGTGGTTGCGCTGTTGTTGGGTTTGAGCGGATCGGCTTTCGCGACAGATACGGTTGTGGTGGTCGTCCCCAACCCGCTCGGCGTCTGGCTGATGATGGTAGGTATCGCGCTTCTCGTGGCAGAGGTGGTGGTGCCCAATTACGGTGTGGTCGGGCTGGGCGGTATCTCGATGTTCGTGATCGGCGCGGTGATGGTGAGCAACGCCGATGTCCCTGCGCCACTGATCATCGGTCTTGGACTGATCAGCGCCCTGCTGTTGATCGCCCTGCTAATCCACGCCCTGAAAACCCGACCGCGCCACATTGTCAGTGGCGATGCCGGACTGCTCGGCAGCGTCACGCAGGTGACTGCGTTGCAGGGCCACAACACGCACAAGGGCTGGGTGCATTTGCAAGGTGAACGCTGGCAGGTGCACTGCAAGACACCCCTGCATTCCGGGCAACGGGTGCGAGTGGTGGCGCGCAAGGGAACGCTGCTGGAAGTGGCCGTGGCTGACGCGGCGCCGCAAGGAGAATGATCATGGGTCTACAACTGGGTTTTGCCGCGCTGTTGGTGCTGCTGATTGCACTGGCAGGGTCGACCTTCCGCATCCTGCGCGAATACGAGCGTGGGGTGGTGTTCCAGCTTGGACGCTTCTGGCAGGTCAAGGGCCCGGGGCTTATCCTGTTGATTCCGGTGGTCCAGCAAATGGTTCGGGTCGATCTGCGGACCGTGGTGCTCGACGTACCGCCGCAAGACGTGATCACCCGCGACAACGTCTCGGTGAAGGTCAACGCGGTGCTGTACTTCCGTGTGCTCGACCCGCAAAAAGCGATCATCCAGGTCGAAGACTTCCTCATGGCCACCAGCCAACTGGCACAAACCACCTTGCGGGCGGTGCTCGGTAAACATGAACTCGATGAGTTGCTGGCCGAACGCGAACGCTTGAACTTCGACGTCCAGCAGGTGCTGGACGCACAAACGGATGCCTGGGGGATCAAGGTCGCCAACGTCGAGATCAAACACGTCGACCTCAATGAGTCGATGATCCGCGCCATTGCCAAACAGGCCGAAGCCGAACGCGAACGGCGGGCGAAGGTGATCCACGCCGAAGGTGAGTTGCAGGCCTCGGAAAAACTCATGCAAGCCGCTGAAATGCTCGGTCGCCAGCCAGGCGCCATGCAACTGCGCTATATGCAGACGCTGAGTTCGATCGCCGGCGACAAGAGCTCGACCATTGTCTTTCCGTTGCCGATCGAATTGCTCAAGGGCATGGCGGATCTGTCGTCGAAGAGTTGAGCTGTTGATTCACCTGTGGCGAGGGAGCTTGCTCCCGTCGGCCGATCCGCGTTCGGGCGAAGCCGTCGTCATTCAGCCATTGCGGTGCGCCTGACAAAATACCGTTGTCAGGCTTAGGGCCGCTCCGCGGCCCAGCGGGAGCAAGCTCCCTCGCCACAAGAAGCGCTTCGCCATTGCTCCAATGCTTCGTAAGGCCCGTGCACCCAACACTCAACGCGTTCTCTGAGCAGCGGCGAGGCCTCTCGTTGCTTGCCTTCGCTGTCGGCCACAAACGTTTCGACCGGTTGCTTGGCGTGCTGGTTTACGGCGCTGAACACCAGCGTCTGCTGCTCGGTATTCAGCGCAAAAAAAGCGGCCAAACGGCCCTCCATGGCGCCCGGCAACTCACGGTAATTGACCGCCAACCCGGAAAATTCGCGGCAATGTTCAACGCCCAATTGCAGCAGTTCGCCCAAGCGCCGAGCGATGAAGTCTTCTCGCCCCTCGAACGCAGCCCCATCATCCAACGCACTGGCGCCGATCAGCCCCGGCACCATGTGCAGGCCCGGACGACGCAGGTGGGACACAGCGATTTCCAGCGGATCGCGGTAGACAAACAGCCAGGGCGTTTCAGGAAAACACTCGCGCAATCGCTTCAACTCACCGATGTTCCAGGCGTCCAGTTTGATCACCAACCGTTGTTCCACACCTCGGCGCGGTTGGCCGTAGGCCGAGAGCAAACCGCGAATCGCCGCGTTGCGTTCTGCGGGCGGCAGTGCGCTGCGCAGCAAAGCATCCAGTGGAGGCGGTTCGGAAATGACGATGTGGTTGTCGAGTTGCGCCAGCATCTGGCAGATCAGCGTCGATCCACAGCGTGAGGCGTGAAAAATGAATGCGCTTGGCGCCAGCCCTGGGCTGATCGTCTGCCAATCACTCAGCCTGCTCAGCGGCGTTTGACGGCGGAAGGCCTGGTTGAATGGCAGGCGCAGTGCTTCGTCCACCGCGTCGCGGAAAAACGGCTGACGCAGGGGGTTATCACCGAACCAGCACCAATCGACCCGCCACTCCCCGGCCTGCTGCCAGACGCGAATCGGCAACCAGCCGTCGAGGTTCAGGTGCTCCATTTTTCGTTCCATTGGCGGCGGCCATTGCGCATCGCCGCACGCAGCTCTTCACGGGAGAACGCCAGGCCCTGCTCGGCGGCCAACTTCAAGGTGGCGGCGATAAAGGCTTCGCTGTTGGTCACGCCCTGCAAGACTTTGCAGAGCTGCGGATCGTTTTCCAGCAGCCACCGAAACTGTTCCAGCGCTTGCGCCGCATGACCAACACCCGGCACAGGCGTGGTTGACGCACCATCGATAATCGCCTGCTCCAACCAAGGACTGGGCCTGCAATCAATCACCAGATGCACCCGCTCGCAGCGGTCGCGATTGTCGACGCTGTGGGGCCGCGACAAGTCGAGAAACCAGCACTCGCCAGCCTCCATCGGCATACGTAAACCGTCGAGCAGAAAGTCGACGTCAGGCGGGCTTAGCAACGGAATGTGCAGTCGCAGATCGGCCTCTGGCCCTTCAAGGTCGTAGTCGCGGTGCTCGTGAATGCGACTGCCGGGCCCCAGCTTCAGCAGTCTTGCCGAGACAATGTCCAACGGCAATGCCTGCAATGCATGCTGCCAGCGACCATCGAGCAGCCAAGGCGCTCGTGGCACCGCTTCCCCACGGCCGGGTGACAGTTCCGTCAGCGCGTCGACCGCACTGACAAGCGCCACGCCGCTCCAGTCGCCGCTGTAATAATCGCGGTTGAAATGGCTGTGCCAGTCACTGTCCTTGATCTGCGCCAACGCCTGTAACAGCAACGGCAAATGCACTGTCACCGACAGTCGGGAAAACGCCGGTCGACTCATCGCTTCGGTAGCACCGCGCATTCGCCGAGCCAGGTCAGCAAGCGGTCGAGGCAGGCGTCCACCGACAGCACGCCGGTGTCGAGCACCAATGCCGCCGACGCGGGTGGCTCGTAAGGTGCGGAGATACCGGTAAAGCCCGGCAGTTCACCGCTGCGCGCACGGGCGTAATGACCTTTCGGATCACGCTGTTCGCAAACGCTGAGCGAAGCACTGCACCAGACTTCGCGATAGTCCTCACCCAAGCGCCGGGCGAAGACTTCTCGCAGTTCAACCAGCGGCGCAATCATCGCCAGAATCACGATTTGCCCGTTTTCCACCAGCAGTGCTGCAACCTCGCTGGCGCGACGGATGTTTTCCTGGCGATCTTTGTCGGCAAACCCAAGGTCGCGATTAAGCCCGACCCGCAGTCCATCACCATCGAGCACCAGGCTTTGCACGCCGCGCTCGAACAATGCGGCGTGCAGCGCCTGGGCCAGGGTCGACTTGCCTGCCGCCGGTAAACCGGTCAGCAGGATCGCCGCTCCGCGATGGCCGTGGCGGTCTTCGCGTTGCGCCCGGCTGATGCTGGCCGTGGGCGCCAGCAGATTAGTGGGTCTGGACATGGGCTGGCGGCACGGTGATGTTGCCGGCGGCCCACGCGTCCTCGCGGCTGGCCAGCTCAGTGGCGATCGACTGCACCTGGGTCGATTGCACCTGATCCGGCAGCGGGTCGAGCCCGGCGCTGGCGAAGATCTGCCCGTAAGCGTTACGCAAGTCGGCGTACGACAGGTCGCGACGCAGGTCGGCTTGCAGGGTATTCAGTTCGCCCTGGATCAGCTCCAGTTCGCCGATGCCCGCGGCCTGATGGCGATTACGCAACTGGCCAAGAATCTGCCCGTCGATGTCCGACAGCTGCTGGTTGGTCTGGAACTGGCGCAGCGCTTCGCGGTAGTTGGCGTTGGCCACGTAGAGCTGCGCCAGCACCGCGATCGACATCGCCTGACGGCGCGCCTTGGCCACTTCTTCACCGGCCTTGGCGACGTCGATGGCCGCCGGAGCGGAAATCACGTTGAACAGGTTCCAGGTGATTTTTACCCCGTAGTCGGCCCACTTGTCGTTGACCAGAAACGAGTTGCTGTCGTAGTGCCCGCCAGCCGAAAGTTCCAGCCCCGGCAACAGCCGTAGCATGGCTTTGCGGGTTTCGGCGGTGCTGATGCGCGTCTGATAATCCTGCTCGCGCAGTTCCGGACGGCTGGCCAGGGCCTCCTGTTCAAGGCTGGCCATGCCGACCTTCAGCTCCGGAATCGGATAATCCTCTGGTGTCGCCAACGTCAACTCGGTGCCCATCGGCAGGTTGATCAGGGTTGCCAGTTCGGTTTTCGCCAACGACAGTGCCCGCCGCTGTTCTTCAAGCTGGCGCGTGGCTTCGATCAGCGAACGCTGGTACCCCAAGGCCTGCACCGGGTCGCCGATGCGCTGCTCGCTCATGCTCTGGCTGTTGTCGCGCGCGGCATCGACCCGCGCCATCAGACTATCGATCTGCTTGAGCAGACGTTCAGCAGCCACTGCCCGCCAATACGCCGAGCGCACGTCCTGAACGATGGTGTTGATGACCTTACGCCGGCGTTCCTGAACGATCAGCCGTTGATCACCTTGCTGCTTGGCGTTGATGTAGCTGACGCCGAAGTCGAGGACGTTCCACACCATGGTCAGGTCGGCGACTCTGCGATCGCGGTCCTGGGAGGTCGAAGGTTCGAGGGACTGGGTGCCGGTGCGAACGCTCTGGCTGCTGGCGGCGCTGGTGTTGTTGCGCCCTACATAACCGGCGTCCAGAGCCATGCGCGGCAGCATGTCGAAGCTGGCGAGGTCGAGTTGGCGCTTGGCCAACGCCTCTTCCATGATTTTCAACCGGCCTTCGAGGTTGTATTTCACTGCGCGGGCCATGGCTTGATGCAGCGTCAGTGGGCCGCTAAGGGGTTCCTGATCCTTGTACATGCTCGCCAAATCGCTTCTGGCGCGCTGCTCGCTGACGCTGCGTTCAATCGGCTCACTGGTCACCGCACATCCGCTGATTGCCAGCGCCAGCAGGCTGGCGCCGAATAGTTTCTGACTTCTTTTCATCCTTGGACCGCCCCTAGTACCGCATCAATTCAGGTTTTTATTCAGGCCTGCATTTCGCTGACGCCGACCTGTTGCAACGCCGCAGCCAATGCCTGGATCTGCTGCTTCTCCGTATTTTCAAGTTGTTGAAGTTGTTCACCCAAGGTCAGTGCGCCATAGACACCGTGCAGGCCCTGGGAAACATCACCGCCACGCTGGATCGATCTGTCGCCGAACGTGTTCAGCGAACTGTCGCCACTGCTCGATTCATGACTGAACAGGCTCGACAGCGTGCTGCTGCCAAACACCCCGCCATCACCCCCGCCAAACCCCAGGAAGCCGTGAGCGGAACCATTCCCGGCGCTGTCGCTGCTAGTGAACACCTGAGCGATATAGCTGGGGCTCAGTGCGCCGCGATTGATGAAAATATCCCCCAGTGGGCGAATGCCATCGCCCAACACCCGCTGTTCGAATAGCGGTGCAAAAGTCAGCGGTGAGCCGAGATTTCCGGTCGGCGGCGTGAAGACAATCGGCTGCAACGGCGCGTTCGGAGTGCTTTGCGGCGGTGCCGGGTCGCTGATCCGGAACTGCGGATCGCCGACCGAGACCACCGCTGGCACAGCGGGCACGGTGTTGATGACGAAGTTGTTGGAGATCGCGACCCCAGTGCCCGCGTTCCCGGCGCGGTCAGTCACATTGCTGCTGTCCAGCCCGATGAAATTGGTTGCATCGTTGATATTGGCCGTTGGGGTCAGCGTAGCCGTCCAGGTCTTGCCACCGTTGTTGCTGCTCAGGTTGGTGAGGGTGCCATTGGCCACGCTGATGTCGGACAAATCGAAATGCTTCACTGCCTCGCTGAAGGTGAAGGTCACCTGCGAGGTCTGGCCAACGCCCAGGTTCGGGTTGGCGATGACGATGGTCGCCGTGGGACGATCACTGTCCAGGGCGTAGTTGTTGGAGATGGCCAGTCCCGCCCCGGCATTGCCTGCCTTGTCGGTCACGTTACTGTTGTCGAGCACAATCAGATTGGTGGGATCGGTCACATTCGCCGTCGGCGTGAACGTCGCGGTCCAGGTCTTGCCACCGTCACTGCTGGCCAGATTGGACAGCGTGCCGTTGGTCACGCTCAGATCGGACAGGTCGAAACCGGTCACCGCTTCACTGAAGGTGATGGTCACCCCCGAAGTCTGACCGATGCCCAGCAGCGGTTTGGCAACGACGATGGTCCCGGTAGGCCGGTCGGCATCGAGCACGTAATTGTTGGACAGGCTTACGGTGCTGCCCGCGTTACCGGCGCTGTCCTGCACATTGGCGGTGTCGAGCACGATCTGGTTGGTGGCATCGTTGACCGCGGCGGTCGGCGTCAGGGTCGCCGTCCAGGTCTTGCCGCCGTCGCTGCTCAGCAAATTGGACAATGTGCCATTGGCCACGCTGAGGTCGGACAGATCGAAACCACTGACCGCTTCACTGAAGGTGATGGTCACCTGCGAGGTCTGGCCAATGCCCAGCAGCGGATTGGCCACCACGATGCTTGCGGTTGGACGTTGCGTGTCGATCGCGTAGTTGTTCGAATCAGTGGTGCCTGTACCGACGTTGCCAGAACCGTTCTGCACGCCGGTGTTGTCCAGAGTGATCAGGTTGGTCGCGTCGGTGATGCTGGCGCTCGGGGTAAAGGTCGCGGTCCAGGTCACGCCGCCATCGCTGCTGCTGACCGCCGTCAGCGTGCCGTTGGCGATGGTCAGGTCGGCGTTGGTGAAACCGGTTACCGCCTCGGAGAAGGTGATGGTCACCAGCGAGGTATCGCCAATCTTCAGCGCGTTGTCGGCCACCACGATGGTCGCGGTCGGACGCTGTGTGTCGATGGTGAAGTTGCCCGAGTCGGTGGTGCCGCTGCCCGCATTGCCGGCCAGGTCAGCCACGCCGGTGTTGGTCAGGGTGATCAGGTTGGTCGTGTCTTTTATGCCCGAGGTCGGGGTGAAGGTGGCGGTCCAGGTTACACCGCCATCGCTGCTGCTGACGTTGGTCAGGGTGCCGTTGGGCACGCTCAGGTCGCTGTTGTCGAACCCGGTCACCGCTTCGGAGAAGGTGATGGTCACCAGCGAAGATTCACCGGCGGTCAGCGTCGGGTCGGCCAGCACGATGGTCGCGGTCGGACGCTGGGTATCGATGCTGAAGTTGTTGGAGTCGGTGCTACCGGCCCCGGTGTTGCCGGACAGGTCCACCACGCCGGTGTTGTCCAGAGTGATCAGGTTAGTGGTGTCGGTGATGCTGGCGCTCGGGGTAAAGGTTGCCGTACAGGTGATACCACCGTCGCTGCTGCTCACGGCGGTCAAGGTGCCGTTGGCAATCGTCAAATCGGCGTTGGTGAAGCCGGTCACCGCCTCAGAGAAGGTGATGGTCACCAGCGAGGTTTGGCCGATTCCCAGCGCGGTGTCCGTCACCACGATGGTCGCCGTCGGACGCTGGGTGTCGATGGCATAGTTGTTCGAGTCGGTGGTGCCCGCCCCCACGTTGCCGGAGCCGTTCTGCACGCCGGTATTGTCCAGGGTGATCAGGTTGGTGGCGTCAGTAATGGCGCTGGTCGGCGTAAAGGTCGCCGTCCAGGTCACGCCGCCATCGCCGCTGCTCACGGCGGTCAGCGTGCCGTTGGCGATGGTCAGCTCGGCGTTGGTGAAACCACTCACCGCCTCGCTGAAGGTGATGGTCACCAGCGAGGTTTCACCGATATTCAAGGCGTTGTCGGCCACCACGACAGTCGCCGTTGGACGCACGGTGTCGATGGTGAAATTACCGGAGTCGGTGGTGCCGCTACCGGCGTTACCGGCCAGGTCGGCCACGCCGGTGTTGGCCAGGGTGATCAGGTTGGTCGTGTCTTTTATGCCCGAAGTCGGGGTGAAGGTGGCCGTCCAGGTGATGCCGCCATCGCTGGAACTGACGCTGGTCAGGGTGCCGTTGGGCACGCTCAGGTCACTGTTGTCGAAACCGGTCACTGCCTCGGAGAAGGTGATGGTCACCAGCGACGTCTGCCCGGCTGCCAGCGTTGGCGAAGCGACCACGATAGTCGCGGTCGGGCGCTGACTGTCGATAGCGTATGTATTGGAATCGGTGGTCGCGGTACCGGCGTTGCCGGACAGATCGGCAATCCCGGTGTTGTCCAGCGTGATCACGTTGCCGCTGTGGGTGACGCCGTTCACCGGCGTCAGTGTGGCGGTCCAGGTCACGCCGCCATCGCTGCTGCTCACCGCACTCAGCGTACCGTTGTCGATCGTCAGATCGGCGTTGGTAAAACCGGTCACCGCCTCAGAGAAGGTGATGGTCACCAACGAGGTTTGACCGATCCCCAGCGCGGTGTCCGTCACCACAATGGTGGCGGTCGGGCGAACGGTGTCGATGGCGTAGTTGTTCGAGTCGGTGGTGCCGCTGCCGACGTTACCGGAACCGTTCTGCACGCCGGTATTGTCCAGGGTGATCAGGTTGGTCGCGTCGGTGGTGCTGGCGCTCGGGGTAAAGGTCGCGGTCCAGGTGATGCCGCCATCGCTGCTGCTGACCACGGTCAGCGTGCCGTTGGCGATGGTCAGGTCAGCGTTGGTGAATCCGGTTACCGCTTCGGAGAAGGTGATGGTCACCAGCGAGGTTTCACCGATATTCAAGGCGTTGTCAGCGACCACGATGGTCGCGGTCGGCCGTACGGTGTCGATGGTGAAGTTACCGGAATCGGTGGTGCCGCTACCGGCGTTACCGGCCAGGTCAGCCACGCCGGTGTTGGCCAGGGTGATCAGGTTGGTCGTGTCTTTTATGCCCGAAGTCGGGGTGAAGGTGGCCGTCCAGGTGATGCCGCCATCACTGCTGCTCACGGCGGTCAGCGTGCCGTTGGGAATCGTCAGGTCGGCGTTGGTGAAACCGGTCACCGCCTCGGAGAAGGTGATGGTCACCAGCGAGGTTTCCCCAGCTGCCAGTGTCGGGTCGGCCAGCACAATCGTGGTGGTCGGACGCTGGGTGTCGATGGCGAAGTTGTTCGAATCGGTGCTGCCGCTGCCCGCATTACCGGCCAGATCGGCGATCCCGGTGTTGTCCAGGGTGATCAGGTTGGTCGCGTCGGTGGTGCTGGCGCTTGGGGTAAAGGTCGCGGTCCAGGTAATGCCGCCATCACTGCTGCTGACCGCGGTCAGCGTGCCGTTGGCAATCGTCAGGTCGGCATTGGTGAAGCCGGTCACCGCCTCGGAAAAGGTGATGGTCACCAGCGAGGTATCACCGATTTTCAAGACGTTGTCCGCGACCACGACAGTCGCGGTCGGGCGCACGGTGTCGATGGCGTAGTTGTTCGAGTCGGTGGTGCCGCTGCCGACGTTACCGGAACCGTGTTGCACGCCGGTATTGTCCAGGGTGATCAGGTTGGTGGCGTCAGTAATGGCGCTGGTCGGGGTAAAGGTCGCCGTCCAGGTCACGCCACCATCGCTGCTGCTGACCGCGGTCAGCGTGCCATTGGCAATCGTCAGGTCGGCGTTGGTGAAACCAGTCACCGCCTCGCTGAAGATGATGGTCACCAGTGAGGTTTCGCCAATCTTCAGCGCGTTGTCGGCCACCACGATGGTCGCCGTTGGACGCACGGTATCGATGGTGAAGTTGCCGGAATCGGTGGTTCCACTACCGGCATTACCGGCCAGGTCGGCCACGCCGGTGTTGGCCAGGGTGATCAGGTTGGTCGTGTCGTGAATGCCCGCCGTCGGGGTGAAGGTGGCGGTCCAGGTGATGCCGCCATCGCTGCTGCTGACTGCGCTCAGTGTGCCGTTGGGAATCGTCAGGTCGGCGTTGGTGAAACCGCTCACCGCCTCGGAGAAGGTGATGGTCACCAGCGAGGTGTCGCCGATTTTCAAGGCGTTGTCCGCGACCACGATGGTCGCGGTCGGGCGCACGGTGTCGATGGCATAGTTGTTCGAATCGCTGCTGCCGCTGCCCGCATTACCGGCCAGATCGGCGATCCCGGTGTTGTCCAGGGTGATCAGGTTGGTCGCGTCGGTGGTGCTGGCGCTTGGGGTAAAGGTCGCGGTCCAGGTAATGCCGCCATCGCTGCTGCTGACCGCGGTCAGCGTACCGTTGGCAATCGTCAAATCGGCGTTGGTGAAGCCGGTCACCGCCTCGGAAAAAGTGATGGTCACCAGCGAGGTGTCGCCGATTTTCAAGGCGTTGTCTGCCACCACGACGGTCGCCGTCGGCCGAACAGTGTCGATAGCGTAGTTGTTTGAGTTGGACGTGCCCAGGCCGATGTTGCCCACCGAGTTTTGCACGCCGGTATTGTCCAAAGTGATCAGGTTGGTCGCGTCGGTAATGGCGTTGGTCGGGGTAAAGGTCGCCGTCCAGGTCACGCCGCCATCGCTGCTGCTGACCGCGGTCAGCGTGCCATTGGCAATCGTCAGGTCGGCGTTGGTGAAACCGGTCACCGCCTCACTGAAGGTGATGGTCACCAGCGAGGTTTCACCGATACTCAAGGCGTTGTCGGCCACCACAATGGTCGCGGTCGGGTGCGCGGTGTTAATCACGTAGTTGCCGGAATCGGTAGTACCGCTGCCAGCATTGCCCGCCAGGTCATTGACCCCCGTGTTGGTCAGGGTGATCAGGTTGGTGGCATCCGATACCCCGTCGGTCGGGGTGAAAGTTGCGGTCCAGGTGATCCCGCCGTCGCTGCTGCTCACCGCGCTCAAGGTGCCATTGGCGATGCTCAGGTCGGCGTTGGTGAATCCGCTCACCGCCTCGGAGAAGGTAATGGTCACCAACGATGTCTCACCGGCCGTGAGGGTACTGTCAGCCACCACGATGGTCGCGGTCGGGCGCACGGTGTCGATGGCATAGTTGTTCGAATCGGTGCTGCCGGTGCCCGCATTACCGGCCAGATCGGCGATCCCGGTGTTGTCCAGGGTGATCAGGTTGGTGGTGTCGGTGATGCTCGCGGTCGGGGTGAAAGTCCCGGTCCAGGTGATGCCGCCGTCGCTGCTGCTCACCGCGCTCAGGGTGCCGTTGGAAACAGTCAGGTCGGCGTTGCTGAAACCTGTCACCGCTTCGCTGAACGTAATGGTCACTGTGGATCCGCCGATGTTCACTGTGCTACTGGCGACCACAACGGTCGCCGTTGGCCGCACGGTGTCGACGGCGTAATTATTGGACGAAGTGGTGCCGACCCCGACACCGCCCAGCGACACGGTCTGGACGCCGGTGTTGTCCAGGATGATGTGGTTGGTGCTGCCCGTGACGCTTGAACTCGGGGTAAAGGTCGACGTCCAGGTGACCCCGCCATCGCTGCTGCTCACTGCGCTCAGGGTACCGTTGGCCACGGTCAGGTCGGCGTTGGTGAAACCGCTGACGGCCTCGGAGAACGTGAAGGTGACCAGTGAGGTTTCGCCGATTGTCAGCGAGGTGTCCGCCACCACGATGGTCGCATTGGCCGGCGGCGCATACGCGGTATTCAGGACGCCACCGTCGTTGTAAATCGTCGCTACCGCCGTCGGGCTGGTGCCTGTCGTGCCACCGCCCAGTGCCGCACCACCGGCACCGCTGCCGGCTGCGTTGCCGGCAATGGCCGCGAAGTTGGCCGCGGTGATCAGCAAGGTGCCTTTGTTCCAGATTGCACCGACCCCCCTGCCGCCAATCCCGCCGTTGCTGGCGTTGCTGCCGTAACCACCACCGCCACCACCGCCGCCGCCGGCACCGATGTTGTTGGTGATGTGCGACGTCCCGATGATGGTCATGGTACCGGTCGAGGCGTTGTAGACCCCGCCCGCCGCGTTGCCACCCGCGCCGCCGACCTTGTCCCAACCAGCGCCGCCACCGCCGCCACCGATGGAAATCGTGCCGTTGGTGGCCGTCGAGCCATTACCGCCGTTGCTGTAATAGGCAACCCCGATACCGCCCGAACCACCGGTGCTGGTGCCGCCGCGACCGCCCATGTGAACGGCGTCGTAACCGCCGCCGTAGCCGCCCACGCCGCCACCGCCCGCCTGACCGCCCAAGGTGCCGGTGCCCGGTCCGGCCGTACCGCCGTGGCCGCCGCCCTGGCCGCCCAACCCGCCGCCGCCACCACCGCCACCGCCATAAAACGCCCCGGTAACACCGCCGCCACCACCGCCGCCCGAGGCCGCGTTAGAAGTCACGCTGACGTTTTTCAGAGTCAGGAGCCCGGCGTTGAAAATCCCGCCGCCCATGGACCCGGTCGCGCCATTGCCACCATTGCCACCCGTACCCGAAACCAGGCCTCGGGTGATTACCAAGCCGTCGAGGGTGACGGTGCTGCCCGAGGCGATCTCGATCACCCGGGTCTTGTACTGACCGTCCAGGGTCACATCCGCCACGCCATCGTGGTTCAGGTCACCCTCGATGGTGATGTTCTTGCTGACCTGCAACTCGGAGGTGAGCTGCACCGTCATGCTGGTGTTGAAGGTGACGATATCGCCGTTCTGCGCCGAGGCAATCGCGGCGCGCAACGAACCCACGCCCGTGTTGCTATTGTTGCTGGCGGTCCAGGTCGCCAGGCCCCATTGGTACTCGCTCATGGCGGTTTTAGACAGCACGTTGGCGCTTTCGATATTCCCTGTGGCGACTTCCAGATCCCAGTCGCCGCCCACGCCGGTGCGGTTGTTCGAGGCGGCGATATCACGGCCGGTCAACTGCGCCAGCGAGTCGACAAAACTCAAGCCACTCGTACCTTCGGCGGTGTAGCAGGCGTAGATCAGAATATCGCCGCCGACGTTCATGTCCTTGCCGATTTCAGCCAGCACCGCGCTGCGGGACGCAACATTGTCGGCCGACAGGTAGCTGTCACCCAGCCACAGGTCACCGGCGTTGCCGTGGGCGATGATCTGCACCGAGCTGATGCCCTGATGCTGACCGAGGTAATCGGCGATCTGCTGCAAGCCGTCCTTGCTCGCATCGAGCTGGACCACCTGGGTGCCAGGGGCCACGCCTTTGAGCAGGCTGTCAGAGTCTTTGACCCGGGCGTCGACGAACACCACGCTCTGCCCTGGAACGGCGGTGGGGGCTGGCGCCACCGGTGCCGCATTGTCGGCCTGGGCATGGGTGTCCTTGCTCGCGGCCGGGTGATCGGTGACCGGTGCCTTAGCGGCGTCTGCGGTGGTGTGGCTGTCAGCCTGAGCGGTATCGGCCACCGTGGCCGCCACCGCGCCGTCGAACAGCATTCGCGGTTCCAGGGACATGATCAATGGCGATGCCAGGACGCGTGCGCCCTCCGTGATCCGCGACTTGCCTTTGCTCCACCACATGTTGCTCACCCAGACTCGAACGTTCATACCACGCAAATGAAAACGCCGCGATCAACTGATCGCGGCGTCGGCTTTCATACGAATGACATTGGCAGCGCTGGCAGAGCCATCGAGCCAGAAGGACAGTTCAGCGTATTGCGCAAACAGGTCCGGCGGCAGAATGGTGCGCCGTGACTCCAGGGAAACCCTGGGCTTGACCTTGTGCAACCCCGCCACCCCAAGCGCCTGATCGAATTCCGGCGCATCGTAGGCCAGGTGATTGAAGTCATGTTCGAACCAGGGTTCGCCGATGAAATCGTAGATCAGCCGCATGACCCGCTCGGGGGCCTGGGTCAGCAGATCGTAATCGACGATCAGCAACGATTCGGCGTGCTCGCCGTAATAGGCCTCCTTGAGTGCGGCCCAGGCAAACCCCACCAGGCGATTGCGCTGCGCCAGCGTTTCGCAACGGCTGTATACCGTGTTGCGCTCGACCGCATCGCCGAACAGTTTGGTATTTTCGAAAGGATTGGCGCGATACAGCCGTTCAAGGCTGTCCATGACCCAGGCGACATTGCGCACGCAGGCGATGACCTTGGCCTGGGGAAACAGATCGTTAAGCGCCGGAAGCCTTGAGCTCCATTGGCGATTGGTGTCGAAGACGATCTGTTTATCAGCCTGGTCGGCGTAGAAGGAGTCAAACAGACCGCGAAGCAAGCGCCGCCGCAACGGAGTGTCGATCACCGCGCCGAACTCGCTGCCGGCACTGCACTGCTCGAGAACGCCGCTGAACAGGGCTCCGACCGGGCTGGTCATACCGGCGTGAAAACACGGGTTCTGCAACAGGATCGCAGACAGCAGGGTCGAGCCTGAGCGTGGTAAGCCGGAGATAAAGTGGAACTTCTGCAATCCCTTCACCGTAGTCGTCAGTCCTTTGTAGAACAGAGCGTAGCCTACGAATTTGGATCCAACTAGTGGTGTTTTGATATCAAATCGGAGCAAAAACCCTTCTAAAGGTGTGGTTGTAACGAAAGCGGACAGAGTGGAACGTTTAAGCTGATAACTGACTTGCAGATACCGTCGTTTGAAGCCTGAACGTCAAAAGATCGTCCGAACGCGGCCCGAACCTTCGGCAGCTCCGCGGTTCAGGCGCAGCCTGCGATCTTTTGATTTTCCGATTTGCGGGTAACTGACGTTCTTCGTCGTACTACACGTTATTTTTTAGGGCTGTTGATGACAAACAACCGCGCCCGCGCATTGCCGGCGACTTTTTCACTGATCTTCTGCCAATCGGCAGGCAATGGTGCGAACTCATCCGGTTGGTCAGCGGTGCTGAACAACCACACACGATGCGCTCCGGGCGGCAGATCGGTGAGCCGATCGAGGTAAATCTTGTCGGCAGCCTCCTCTACCAGCGTACCGAAACCGTAGGCATTCGGCCGACTGGACGTGCCATTGGCCAAGGGCGGAGTAAAGAGCCGTGGCTGGACGACGGTGCGATCGTAGTAGACATACGGCATGTACCAGAGCAGATCGCTGATGACGACCTGATCACCTGGCTCGTAATGCTGATTGATGAACTCCACCGTCACATTGAGCTGGTCATTTGGATCGGCCGTCGCGTTGTTTTTCAGGCCCACCCCTTCAGTGCCGATAAACAGCACGAGAAATGCCAGGGCCAGCACCCGAGCCCCTTTTTTCAGGCCATCGACGCTCAGGGCCATGATCAATGGCAACCCCAGCGCGAAGGCCGTCACGTAGCGTTCGATAAACACCGGTGAAATGAACGACACCAGGAAAACCAGCACCAGCGGCACCACCGCGTAAATCGCCAGCAAGGCACTCCAGCGGTAGACGCTACGATCACGCAGCACCGTCAACACGATCACGGCCAGCAACAGCACCGGCAGTGCAAAAAACACCGACCTGGGCAGGAAGTCGTCATCGCTCTGGATCATGAAGGTCCAGACCATGGACGGCAGGGAGCTGAGGTTGACCGGATCCTCCCAACCCACATCGCCGCTGGCCTTGAGTTCCGGCATGTGCTGAACCAGGCTCAGCAGCTGCGGGACCCACGGCAGGAACAGCAGCACGATCGCCGCGTTGGTCAGCCACCAGCCCGGGCGGTTGATATGCCGCAACCGCTCGCCTGGCTGAACCCGCAGCACCAGCAGGTACAACCAATGGGCAATCACGCACAGGGCCGTAAAGTAATGGGTGTAAAACGCGGCAGCCATCAGCAGTGCATAGATCACCAGATACCGTGCGCGCTGGGGCTGTTTGACCCAATACACCAGTGCAATCGTCGCACCCAGCAGCAACACGCCCAGCAGCGAATACATCCGCACTTCCTGGCTGTAACGCACCGCCGAGGGGAATAGCGCCAGCAACAACCCGGCCAGCAACGCCACCCGCGGGTTGGCGATCAACCGTACTAACCAGACGCCCATTGCCACCGTGGCGATCCCCGGCAGCGCACTCAGGCCGCGGATCGAGAGCATGCTGTCGCCAAACAGCTCGATCCAGCCGTGCAGCACCATGAAGTAGAGCGGTGGGTGCACATCACGGGCCGCGTGGAACCAGATCCCGGCCAGATCGTACTGGCTCATCAGCAGGCTGGAGCCTTCATCGCCCCAAATCGCCGCGGCTGTCAGGTCGTAAAACCGCACGAACGCCGCCAACAGCAAAATTGGCCAGATCCCGTAATCGGTCAGCCATTGAAACAGACGCGCCGAGGCCGCCAGCCGAGTGCGCGCAGCACACGCATCAGGCTTGCCGGCAAGCTCTGTTTCTCTTCGGTATTCCATCTGTCCCCCTGGGTGATTGAAAAGGCCCTATAAGGCTTGGACCTTGAATTGGGTGTGGATGCTGCCCCATTCCCTGCACGCACGCAATGTAGCGGCATTCGTCTCAGCGGCTACGCTGATCGGTGGTCGGTGGACAAGCCGGCTTCCTCCAAAAAACACAGGGATAACAACCATGGAAGTGTTTACCGGAACCATCCAGACCTTCGCTTTCAACTATCCGCCCAGCGGCTGGGCGCTGTGCAACGGGCAAACCATGCAAGTCGGCCAGTTCCAGGCACTGTTCGCCTTGCTCGGTACCAATTATGGCGGCAACGGCACGACAAACTTCATGCTGCCGGACCTGCGCGGGCGCCTGCCCCTGTGTCAGGGGTTGGGCTTGAACCTCACCCCTCGGGTGATCGGCACCTCCTCCGGCGCCGAACAAACTGCGGTCAAAGTGAGCAACCTGCCAATCCACACTCCCACAGCGACCGCCGTCGGCACCCCTAACCTGAACGCCACTACGACCGTCAACCTGGCCAGTGTTGCCGCCACTCCCCTGAGCGTGCCATCAACGACTAATGCCTTTCTCGGTGCCTCCGGCGGCGGCCCGGGCCTGGCCAACATCTACTCCACCGCACAGGGCACTGCGCCCGTGCCGCTGCAAGGCGTCAGCACCAGCGTTGCCGGCACAGTCAACGTCGCCGTCACCGTAGCGCCCATCGGTGGTGGCGTGCCCATGGACACGATGAACCCCTTCCTGGTGTTGAATTTCAGCCTGTGCCTCAACGGCCTTTTCCCGTCTCGCAACTGAACATGCCGCCGGGGCCCAAGGCTCCGGCTCTTTACTTTTCTGGAGCCAGGCCATGCAGCAACAGGTCAACAGCAATCATTTTCGACAGCTATTGGAAACACCCACCAGGCTGTACCTGGAGGATGGCAGCGAGCTGTCCGTGATCATCGAATCGGTAGAGGACGCGCCCAGGGCACGCTTGTCAGAGAGCAGCCGAATGCCTTTTGGCGTGACCTTGAGCAGCCCGGATCTCACCTCGTTCGTCGATGGTCACTGTGCTATCGACTTGCCTGAGCTGGGTCGTACCGAAGGCATATTTGTATCGCGCACACCGGCGTCGGGGCGCGATGCAAGCCGGGCGTATTTCTACATCACCTTCAACTGACCAGAACCTGCGGCTGACCGGGATACCAGACCAGGCGTTCGGCCGCCGGATTTTGCTCCTCGACCAAAAACCCCAGCGCCAGATAATGCTGGCGCGCATGGGGGTTGCTGGCCCAGACCACCGTGCTCACCGGGCAGCGCACCTGTTCGGCAGCTTTTTGCACGCCTTGCAGCACCGTACGGCCATAGCCCTTGCCTCGGGCCGCTGGAATGAACGCCAGGTACAGGACGCGAATTTCGTTGCTGCCAAACTCGGCGGTCAAGGCGCCAATCGGGGTGTCGAGTTTCTCGACCACATAGTGCATCGCGTTGGGGAAGCGCTCCCCGGTCCCCAGCTCCTGCACCCGAAACTGCTGGGCGATGACCTCCTCGACCAACTCGCGTTCGCCGTCGATCCATTGCAGATCGGGGCGCGCCGCATGATAGAGGCTTTCCAGAAACGGCCCATCGGTTGCCCGTGAAGGGCGCACCACCAGACCCTCTGCGGCATTGGCATTGTTGTTCAGCATCGTGATGCTCCTTGCGCTAAAAACCACTCTCCCTCACGCCCAACGCCGCCAATCGACGCCAGGCGGTTCCCAGCAACGACTCACTGCGACCCTGCAACACCACCAGGCCCCGCAATGGCTGCACCGGGGTGACAATGCTCTCGAGGACTTTGAGCCGCACCGCGTATTGCGCTTGCACAGGCTCGGCGCGCTGGCTCTGATCACGGCGCACGGCGATCGGCCCGTGGTGGTCGGAGGTCAGCGCTTCCTGATCGACAACCGCCGCACCGTTGGTGTCGATTTCAGTCAACTCGACCGCCACCGCCGGGTGCATCGGGTCCTCGGCGATAAACCGTCCCGTCGCACCGGGCGCAACCCGCCACAGCTCGGCTTCGGCCAGATAACCGCGCAGCCGCGCCCCCTCTTCGACAACCCGGGCCAGCGTCTCCTTGGGCGACAACCAGCGGCCAACGGCCAGTTGCGGCAGCAGATCGCGCACCTGACCGGCCTGGGGCGCCCGCAGCAACAGACGCTCGCGCTGCGCCGCCAAACCGCGATACTCGGCCACCGCCTCCGCCAACCGCTGTTCAACGATGCCCGCATCGGCGGCGGTTTCGCTGCGTCCGGCCTGACGTCGCATCTGCAATTGCTGGATCTCGATTTCCCGGCGCGCGATGGCCTGACGCGAGTCCAGGTCCGGCGACTCCAGCTCAATCAACACATCGCCCTGGGCGACGATCTGTCCGTCGCGGACATTCAGCTGTTTGACCCGGGCCGCCACCGGCGCATGCAAGGCACTGACACGGCCAGCCTCCAGCATGCTCGGCAGTTCCACCGCGCTACGCCACGGCAGCACCAACACGGCTATCACCGCCAACAACCCCAAACCACTGAGCAACGCCCGCGGCGCATGGGCCTGTTCGCGGCGGTTCCACCATTCGCGCCATTCACGCGCAATTGGCAAGAAGATGAACCACACCAGCTCAACCATCATCAGGAAGATCCCCAACAATTTGAAGAACAGGTGATACACCGCCAGCGCAATCCCGAAAAACAGCACTGCGCGCCACAGCCACGAGCCGTATCCCCACCACAGCAAACGCCGCTGCATCGACGGCGACCAAGGCTCGGGGGCCGGCGCGCCGTAACCGAACAGCGCCTCGCGCAATCGCCAACGACATAAGGCAAATGCCCGGCCCTGAAGGTTGTCCACTTCCCAGAAGTCGCTGAGCAAAAAATAACCATCGAAACGCATGAACGGGTTCAGGTTGACCGCAAGCGTAGTGAGCCAGGTCGCGCTGGCGAGCATGAACGCCGCCGTCCGCGCCGGCCCGTCCGGCAACAGTGACCAGGCGAGCAAGGCGATACACGCCAGCAACAACTCGGCGAGCACCCCGCCCGCGCCGATCAGCAACCGCGCGCGCCGATCATTCACCCGCCAGGCGTCGCTGACATCGGTGTAGAACATCGGCAGCAGCACCATGAACGCCACCCCCATGCTCTGCACCCGACAGCCAGCGCGCTTGGCCATGAAGGCGTGGCCGAATTCATGACAGAGCTTGGCGAAGAACAACGCGACCCCGAACGCCAACGCACCGCCGAGGCTGAACAAGTGCGGGAAGGTCGCGATGAAGCGCTGCCAGTCTCGCGACACCAGAAATATCCCCAGACCCAGGGTCAGCGGCAAACCATAGCGCAGCGCACCGGGGCCAAAACGCGCGAGCCATGGCCAGGCGCGATTGAGGAAAGCGTCGGGGCGCCACAGTGGAACCCGGAAGAACAGGTATTGATGCAGCAAGATCTGCCAGACACTCTGACGTTGCGCCGCGGCCTTGATGCCATAACTGGCGCGCTGTTGCGGGTCGAGGGCGGAAATCAGGTCGTGGGCCCGCAAAAAACTCAGCAACTGCTCAAGCTCCGTGACGTCCAGCGGCAAGCCCGGTTCGCGATTCGCGGCGCGCAGTACTTGCTCGGGATCGCCCAAAGACCAATGACGCAGCAAGCGCATGGCGGCTGCACCAAGTTTGAAGTAGCGCCCGCGTAGCGGGTCGGCCAAGGTCCAGCGCGGCGACCCGTCCAGCGCCGGGGCGGCCATCTGCAACTGTAAATCGGCACGCAGGCTCGGCAATGTCATCTAGAGACCTACGCTTTGGCGCAAACCGGCCAGCGGCTTGCGCAACAGGTACAGCGCCAGCGGCGCGCGATCCCCGAAGATTTTCGCCGTACCGCGCAAGCCGATACGCGGCGGCGCGGCCTCGAAACTGGCGTCAAGCCGATACGCCAACTGGCCACCGGCCGTCGGTTGCGCTTCATAGGCCGAGCGTTCAAGCCTGGCCGAATGGCGTTGCAACGGATCGCTGTCGAGAAACAGCGCCACCTGCGCGCCGGGCTCCAGTGCAATGGCATCGCCAACAGCCAGCTCAATACGCAACTCCGCCTGGCTCGGGTCAGCGATTTCCATCAGCCGCTCGCCGGTCTGCACCGGTTTGCCGGTCCAGCGTTCGGCGTCGGCGAACACCGCAATGCCGTCGCGCTCGGCACGCACTTCGCTGCGTTTGAGCAGTTCACGGGCGTAATCGCGTTCGGCACGCTTCTGCTCGACGCGTGCGGCCAGCAAATCAATTTTCGAACTCGATTCGGCGTCGGCAAAGGCGCGCTGGGCATTGGCCTTGAGCTCGGCTTCCGCCACGCCCAAGGCACGGTTGGCGACATCGGCCTGGGCTTTGAGTGTGGTGCCTTCGAAGCGCAGCAACAGGTCGCCGGTCTTCACGCTCTGATTGGGTTTGACCAGGAACTCGGCGATCACCCCGTCCAACGGTGCCGCCACCACCCGACCGCCGAGTGGCACGACTTCGGCAGGCGCCAGCACCGACTGGCGTACCGGGATCAACAAGCCCAGCACCAGCACCGCTGCCAAGGCGACCTGGCGTCTGCGGGTCCAGCGCAAGCGCCACGGTTGACGCGGTTGCAACGCCAGCCAGGCGTGACTGTAAGTGTCGCCCAGTTGCGACAACAGCACTTGCTCGGACGGGTTCCACGGCACATCGCGGGCCAGCCACAAACCGCCGAATACCTGGCCCTGGCGATCAATCAACGGCAGCCAGAACACCTGTGCGGCAGAAAGACTTTGCCAGTCGGCCTGAATCGGGCCGCTTAACACAGTAGCCGGTATAACCCGCGCCTGTTTTACCAGCTCGAGCTTGAACAACTGCGCCACCGCTTGCTCGACGAACGCTACAAACGGCGCATTCGGCTCCACGGCACTAACGCCGGTGATCGCCCGCACCTTGCCGGCGATCAACAGCGCCGCGTGACGAAAGCCGAACAAGGATTGACCGTCGTTGGCCAAACTGTAAGCCAGCTGTTCGGTAGTGCGTGCGGCGCGGGTCTGGCGCTCCAGCTCCAGAAAGCGCGCGAAGACCTGTTCGGCGCCACCGGTGACGGGCGCGTTCATTTGAGCTCCGCGAAGCGCGCCGTGCCACTCATCCCGGCCAGCAAGCCGCTGGCGTTGGGCACCGTTGCGACCAGCAGCAAGGTCTGGCTGCCTTCGTCGATTCGCGCGCCAAGGCGTTTTACCGTGGCATCGAGCGGTTGGCCGGTTTCATCAGGAATGAAGCTGAAGGTCTGCCCGGGCTTGAGCTTGCTCATCCAGCGCGAGGGCACCAGCAGGTGGATTTCCAGGCTGCGGTTGTCGACGATGTCCAACAGCGGCGCACCGGCGGCGACGCTTTCATAACGCTGAACCTTGCGTTCGACGACCTGGCCGTCAAACGGCGCGACGACGCTGCAGCGTTTGACCTGAACCTGATAAACCTGAGATTGCGCCTGGATTTCGCTGAGTTTGGCTTCGGCTCGCGCCACTTCGAAACGCCCGACCGAGTTCAACGAAGCGAGTTGTTTGTTGTGGGCCAGCTCTTCGCCGGCACCCCGGCTGGCAGCCTGTGCGGCGTTGAGCTGCGCCTGAAAGGCCGAGCAGTCGAAACGTGCCAGGGTGTCACCCTTTTTGAAGGACTCGCCTTCACTGAACGGCAACTCGACCACTCTGCCGGGCAGTTCGCTGGCAAGCACCGCTTGATCGCGAGCGCGCAACACACCGCGGGCTTCGCTGCTGGTTGTGGAGTGACTGCCTGCGGTGCTGCTTTCCAGCAGCGGATCGTCTGGCACGGGCGTTTGCGCCTGTGCCACGCCTGCCAGCCCGATCAAACCTAAAGCCAAACCACGAAAGCGCTGCATAGCTGTGTCTCCCTGACAGATGGTCGGAGTCTAAGACAGCTTCGACCAGCGTCAAGCAATTAGCCATCACTGCCCGAAATTGCGGCTTGGCACTGCTAAATTTAGATCAGCACGCGGTATGATCGCGGCCTCGATTTCAGCGTTTGCGGATTAAGGACAATTCATGCGTATCGGTCTTCTGTCGCCCCTCGTTCTGGCACTTGCCACAACCTGTGCACTCCCGGCCCACGCCAGCTACGATCAGGACGCCTGTACGCCTGAACTGTCGCTCAGCGGTGACGGCCACTGCAATAACGTGCCGCTCCTCAACCCCGGTAACGACAGTCGCGCCAATTTGCGCTTGTTGCTCTCGGATCAGGGCGCACTGGCGCTGAACCCGGCACCGCTGAGTGATTTCGAGCGTGAGGCCGGCTACGGCCCGGTGCCGTTCGACCTTGCACGTCTCGACTCACCGTCAGCTCCTGCGCCGACGCCAGCCCCTGAAACGGCCCCGGTTTCAGTACTCGATGAGCCGTTGCGCCAACTCGGTATCAGCCGTGAAGCCTCGACCATTGCCGGCAATCAGTTCATCGAAGGCGAAGGCAGCCGCTGCCGCAGCAACAGTGAAGAGAGCGCCTCCGCGTTCCTTACGCAACTGCTGAAAACCACTCAGCTGCCCGCCGAAGAACGCCAACGCCTGGCGCAAAGCCGCCTCCAGATGCTCGCCGCTTGCAGTTGGGAAGCCGATCAGCTGGACAGCCTGCTACCCGCCGCTTCAGTTACCTCGGAACCGGGTAAAGCTTTTCTCACGTACCTGCGTGGCGCAGCCCAGTTCTATGGCGGCCAATTCGCCGAGGCCACGCAAACCTTCGCCAGCCTGAACAACAGTGATCAGCCTTGGCTCAAGGAAACCGCGCTGTACATGGCGCCGCGCATTGCGCTCAATGCGGCCCAGCAAAACGCTTTCGACGAGATGGGCCTGCCGACGCTCGAGCATGTGGATAACGTCAACCTGCAATTGGCCGAAACCGGTTTCGACAGCTATCTGAAAACTTATCCACAGGGCGAGTACAGCGCGTCGGCCAAAGGCCTGATCCGCCGCGTGCACTGGCTGGCCGGCGAGGATCAGAAACTAGCCGATGACTACGCCTGGCAACTCACCCAGGCCAATGATGCCCAGCGCAACAAAACCCTGCCGGAACTGGTGGAAGAGGTCGACAGCAAACTGCTGACCCAGCCCGACAATGGCATTCAGGCGCCGCTGCTGCTGGCGGTCAAAGACTTGCTGAGCATCGGCACCTACCAGACGCCTTTCAACCTCAAGGCGCTGCAAACGCAGAAAGCCTCGTTCGCCCAGCAACCGGCGCTCTACGACTACCTGCAAGCCGCGGTGTTGGTGTACCTCGAGAAAAATCCCGAGCAGGCACTGAACGTCCTCCCGAGCAGCGTCCCGGACAAACTCGACTACCTGGCCTTCAGCCAACAAATGCTGCGCGGCATTGCCCTGCATGAGCAGCACAAATGGCCGGAAGCCGAAGCGCTGTGGCTGGCGTTGCTGGGCAAGATCAAACAGCCGTTGCAGCGTGAGCAGGTCGAACTGGCGCTGGCCTTCAACTACGAACTCAGCCAACGGCTGGGCAAAGTATTCGCCGCCGACTCACCGATCAAGACACCCGCCGTGCGTTATCGCCTGCAACGGCTGGTGGCCGACGCGCCGCTGCTGCGTCAGCAAATCAGCCAGGGCGCAGACGCCACCGAGCGCAACAGCGCGCTGTTCGTGCTGCTCTACAAAGAGTTGCTGCGCAGTCAGTACGCCGAGTTTGCCGAAGACTTCAAACAACTGCCGGCCGAGCCGTCAACGGACAAACTTGGCGTCAGCATTGGCTATTTCTACAGCACCGGTCAGCCGCTGACGATGTTCCGCTGGCAGGGCGACAAGGCTGAATCGGGTTACCACTGCCCGAGCATCGCCGAGATTGCCGCGACCCTGCAGGCGGACGGCAAGAACCCCAAAGGCCTGAACTGCCTGGGTGAGTTCATCCTGCGCAATGACCTGGACAGTTCACCGCTGGAAGCCAAACCCAACAAGTCCGAACTCGGTGCCACAGGGTCGGCGTTCAAAGGCGAAATCTACTCTCGGCACACTGGCTATCGCCAGGTCATCGACAACGCCAAAGCACCGAAAGAAGATCGCGCTTACGCATTGTTCCGCGCCATCAACTGCTATGCGCCCTCGGGCAACAACAGCTGCGGCGGCAAAGACGTCGAACCCGCTGTACGCAAGGCCTGGTTCCGCCAGTTGAAAAGCGCTTTTGCCGACACCCAGTGGGGCAAGTCGCTGCAGTACTACTGGTAAGCCATGAAAGATTTTCTGCAAGGCCTGGCGCTGCTCGCACTGTTGGTCAGCGCCCCGGCCCTTGCGGTCGTCGACGCCGGCGAGTACGACGCTTTTTGGCTGTGGAGCGGGGTCAACACGCAACCGGTGCTGGCCCAGGCCAAAACCCTGTACGTCCTGCAAGGGCAGATCAGCGAATCCCGTCGCACACCACAGCGCGGCGTGCGCTTCATTGCCCAAGGCATCGCCATCCCGCGCCTGACCCAGGGCGAAGTCTGGGTCACCTACCGCGCCCACACCCTGCGCTGGCCAGAGCCGGTCTATCAGCAATTGCTGGGGCAGGTGCAACGCTGGCAGCAAGCGGGTAACCCGGTGGTCGGCATCCAGATCGACTTCGACGCCCGCACCCGCTACCTCGACGAATACGTCAGCTTCCTCAAAGACCTGCGCCAACGCCTGCCCGCCCAGTATCGCCTGAGCATCACCGGCCTGATGGACTGGAGCAGCCACGCCGATCCGCAGGTGATCAGCCAACTCAAAGGCGTGGTCGACGAAGTGGTGGTGCAAACCTACCAGGGCCGCCACAGCATCCCCAACTACGCCGCCTACCTGCCAAGGCTGAACAGGCTCGGCCTGGCGTTCAAGGTCGGGCTGATTCAGGGCGGCGAATGGGAGGAGCCGGGGTATTTGAAGGACAGCGAGTGGTTTCGCGGATATGTGGTGTTTTTGCAGAACCAGAAGCCTAGCGCTGCATCCCCCAGCGCTTCACCGTGATTCGCTCCAGGGTGTCGAACACCAGGTTCTCCACCAGCAAACCGATGAGGATCACCACCGCCAACCCGGCGAAAACCTTGTCGGTGTACAACTCGTTGCGGTTCTGGAAGATGTACCAGCCCAGGCCACCCTTGCCGCTGGTGGCGCCGAACACCAGCTCGGCGGCGATCAGCGTGCGCCAGGCGAAGGCCCAGCCGATTTTCAGCCCGGCAAGGATCGACGGCAGCGCGGCGGGAATCAGGATGAACAGCACAAACCGGATGCCCTTCAGGCCGTAGTTGCGACCGGCCATGCGCAAGGTTTCCGAGACCCCGAGAAATCCTGCATAAGTATTCAGGGCCAGTGCCCAGAGCACCGAATGCACCAGCACGAAAATCAGGCTGTTCTGTCCCAACCCGAACCACAGCAGTGCCAACGGCAACAAGGCAATCGCCGGCAATGGGTTGAACATCGAGGTCAGGGTGCTCAGCAGATCGCGGCCGAACTGGGTCGACACGGCCAGCGTGGTCAAGGCAAACGCCAGGACGATACCGATCAGATACCCCTTGAGCAGCACCACCAGCGAAATCCCGACCTTGCCCAACAACTCTCCGCTGAGCAACCCGTCGTACAGCGCATGGCTGGTTTGCAGGAAGCTCGGCAGCAACAGGTCATTGTCTTGATAGCGGGCGACGACTTCCCAGAGCACCGCCAGCAGAATCAGGATCAGGCTTTTACGCAACCAGCCCTGCTGCCAGAGGCGCTGGCCAAGGGGCAATTCGCGCTCCAGCGCAACGCTCAGCAGGGGTTGCAACTCAACTTCATATTCTTGTCGCGCAGGTGATGAATGGCTCATCGGGCACTCCTCCAGCCGCTCAATAAGCGATGCGGATATCGTTGAAATCCAGTTCGAGTTCGCTCTCGGCAGACTGGCCTTCATCGAACAACAACCGATGAATGCGTCGTGCCGACTGCTGAAACGCCACGCCGCCAAGGCTGTGCAAATCGTATTGATGGCTGTGGATCTCCGCCCGCACCCGACCGGGATGAGGCGACAGCAACAGGATCCGGTTACCCACCACCAGCGCCTCTTCAATGGAGTGGGTGACGAACAACAGGGTGAAACGCACCTCCTCCCACAGCAGCAATAATTCTTCCTGCATCTTGCGTCGGGTCAACGCGTCGAGCGCGGCGAATGGCTCATCCATCAGCAAGATTTTCGGCTGCATGGCCAAGGCCCGGGCAATCGCCACCCGCGCCTTCATGCCACCGGACAGGGTGTGTGGATAAGCGTCGGCAAACGCCGTCAGCCCAACCTTGTCGAGGTAGTGCAACGCCCGCTCTTCAGCCTCGCGACGCTTGAGGGTTTTCGAGGCCAGCAGCGGGAACATCACATTCTGTTTGACGGTTTTCCACGGCGGCAGTTGATCGAACTCCTGAAACACCACAATCCGGTCGGGCCCCGGCGCACTGACCGCCTGCCCTTGCAGGCGGATCTGCCCTTCACTGGGCGCAATGAACCCTGCAACGGCCTTGAGCAAGGTCGACTTGCCGCAGCCGGAGGGGCCGAGCAACACAAAACGATCGGCGGGATCGACCTCGAAGCTGACCTGATGCGTTGCCCGCACCACCCGTTGCGGCGTGCGGTATTCGAGGCTGACGTTATCGACCGCGAGCAACACCTGTGTGCTGGCGATCAGGTTGCTGGCCGCGTGGCCTTGCAAGGGGGCATTCATGGCAATCAGCTCCCTTGCAGCGGTTTGGCGTCCTGGAAGAAGTAGTCCTTCCACGAGTCCGGTTTGTTCTTGATCGCGCCGACGCGGTAGAGGAACTCGGCCAGCGGGTAAGTATTTTTCGGTGTGACGCTGAATTCGAACTGCGGGTTGTCGATGATTTTCAGCAACGCGGCGCGGTCGATTTTCGCTTTGGTCACCCGCAGGTAAGTGTCCGCCGCTGCGCCCTTGTCGTTCTGGGCGAACTCGGCAGCTTCGGTCAGGGCTTCGACGAAGGCCTTGTAGGTTTTCGGGTTCTCGTTGCGAAACTTCTCGGTGGCGAACAGCACGGTCGGCGAGTTCGGGCCCAGCAGGTCATAGGTGTTAAGCACGACATGGACGTTAGGGTTTTCCAGCGCCTGATCCTGGAACGGCGGATTGGAGAAGTGCCCGGTCAGTTCGGTGCCGCCAGCGATCAACGCAGCCGTCGCGTCCGGGTGCGGGACGGCGAGGGTGTATTTGTCGAGGCGATGGAATTCCTTGTCGCCCCACTGCTTGGCGGCCGCGTACTGGAGGAATCGCGACTGCACGGAAACCCCGACCGCCGGCACCGCGATACGGTCCTTCTCGGTGAAGTCCGCGATGGTTTTGACCTTCGGATTGTTGCTCACCAGGTAGTACGGGAAGTTGCCCAGCGAGGCGACCGCTTTGACGTTCTGCTTTCCGTGAGTGCGGTCCCAGATGGTCAGCAACGGGCCAACGCCAGCACCCGCGATGTCGATGGACCCTGAGAGCAACGCATCGTTGACGGCCGCGCCGCCGGAGAGCTGAGTCCAGTCGACCTTGATGTCGATGCCCTCTTCCTTGCCGTGCTTCTCGATCAGGTTCTGGTCGCGGACCACATTGAGCAGCAGGTAAACGATACCGAACTGCTCGGCGATACGGATTTCGCCTTCGGCGTGCGCCACAGTCGGTGCGACCAGACTGCCGGCGAGCAGGCTGAAACCCAGACCGATGGCGGCGGCCAGCGGCGCGAATGGAATACGTTTGGACATGGCAGGTATCTCCGAAATGCGGCCGATCAGAAAGGCGCGTCGCCCTGGATGGTGGTGCGATAAAGCTTGCGGCGCAGATGGCTCGGGCAACCGGCCGCCAGGTGAATCAGCGAGCGGTTGTCCCAGAACACCAGGTCGTGAGGCTGCCACTGATGGCGGTAGATGTTTTCCGGCAACACGCTGTGGGCGTAGAGCTCGGCCAGCAGTTGCCAGCTTTCGTTTTCCGGTAAACCGACAATGCGGGTGGTGAAGCCTTCGCTGACGAACAGCGCCTTGCGGCCGTTTTCCGGGTGAGTGCGAACCACCGGATGCACCACTTCGTTGACCTGAGCGAGTTGCTCCGGGGTCAAGGTCGGGCGCCAGTTGCCTTCGAATTTGCTCTCGCTGTAACGCGCGGTATAGGAGTGCGCGGCTGAGCGTCCTTCGACCGCTTTGCGCAACGCTTCGGGCAGGGTGTCCCAGGCTTTGTGCTGATCGGCGAACAGCGTGTCGCCACCTTCGGATGGCAGCTCCTGAGCGTGGAGCATCGAACCCAGGCTCGGCAGTTCTTTATAGGACAGGTCGGAGTGCCAGAATTTGCCGGCGTCACCGAGACCGATGGCCTGGCCGTTTTCGATGATGTTGGAAACGATGAGGATTTCCGGGTTATTGGCCAGCAGAAACTGCTTGAGCACATGGATCTGCAGCACGCCGAAACGGCGGCTGAAGGCGATCTGTTGTTCGGGGCTGATGCGCTGGTTTCGGAACACCACGACATGATGATCCAGATGCGCGCGGTGGATGCGTGCGAAGTCCTGGTCGTTGACCGGCAAGGCGAGGTTCAGGCCAATGATTTCGGCACCGACGGCGCCGCTGAACGGGCGGATCTCGAACGATTGCGGCGCAAGGGTCGCGGCGCTGGGCAAAACGGACAGTAAAGACATACATTACTCCCACGCAGAGCACGCCCAATGGCGTGCGCGTCGATCAGAAACTCACGGAGGTCCCGTGTGGGTTCATTTCGTGCGGCACGCCGATTGGTCGGTGGGTACGCAGGGGTTTGACTTTATAGATATAAGAACACGAATTTAAATACCGTTAGCGAATAACGATATGGCTTTTGAGATGCGGTTCTACTGAGGCCGTCATCGCGAGCAGGCTCGCTCCCACAAGGGATCGGCTGCGCGCACAAAATATGTGCCTGGCGCGATCCAGTGTGGGAGCGAGCCTGCTCGCGATGGGGCCATCAGCCCTGCCAGAGACTAACGCTCGTGCAACGCCTCTGCCCGTGCCTTGATGATCGGCTTGAGCAGATAGCTGAGGATGGTCTTCTTGCCGGTGATGATGTCCACCGAGGCGACCATGCCCGGAATGATCAGCAAGGGTTTCTCATCGGTGCCCAGGTGGCTGCGGTCAGTGCGCAGCTTGATCATGTAGTAGGTGGTTTTCTTGTCTTCGTCAGTAATGGTGTCGGCGCCGATCTGCTCCAGCTTGGCTTTCAGGCCGCCATAGATGGTGTAGTCATAGGCCGTGAACTTGACGATGGCTTCCTGGCCCGGGTGCAAAAACGCGATGTCTTGCGGACGGATCTTCGCCTCCACCAGCAGGGTATCGTCCAGCGGCACGATTTCGACCATGTCACTGCCGGGCTGGATCACACCACCGATGGTGTTGACCAACAGCTGCTTGACGATACCGCGCACCGGCGAGGTCACCAGCGTCCGGCTGACTCGGTCTTCCAGAGCCTTACCGGTCGCCTTCGCCTTGTTCAGGTCGGTACGGGCCTCGTTGAGCTGAGTCAGCGCCTCACTGCGGAACTTGCCACGGGTCTCGTCGATCTTGCGCTGCACTTCCTTGATCGCCGACTCGGCACGCGGAATCGCCAGGGTGGTGGCGTCCAGTTGACCACGGGTTTCGACTTCAGCGCGCTTGAGTCGCAGCACTTCCACCGGTGACACCGCGCCCTGAGCCACCAGTGGCTCCGACATGTTGATTTCCTGACGTTGCAACGCCAGACCGCTGCGGTACTGCGCCTGTTTGGAGGTGAATTCGCGCAACTCTTGCTGGCGCTGGATCAGCTGTTCCTGCAATCCGCCGATTTCGTCATGCAGTTGCTGACGACGGCTCTCATAGAGTGATTTTTCGCTGGCGGCCTGACCGGGTACAGCTTTCATCGCATCCTCAGGAAAGCTCAGCGGGCGGTCGTCGACTTCCGCGCTCAAGCGTTCCACGCGCAGCAACATGGACAAACGGTCGGCTTCGGTTTCGCCGACGTTGGACTGAAAGCGCGTGTCATCCAGACGAATCAACGGCGCACCGGCTTCGACGATTTGCCCTTCGCGAACGAAGAGTTCAGCGACGATACCGCCCTCCAGGTTCTGGACTTTCTGAAGCTTGGAGGACGGAATCGCCTTGCCATCGCCTTTGGTGACCTCATCGATCACCGCAAAGTTGGCCCACAACAGCAGGAACAGAAAGAAGCCGATGATGGCCCAGATGGTCAAGCGGACCACCCGCGGGGCGTCTTCGATCAGCGCCTTGTTCACCTCGGGCAAGGGTTGGCCTTGCAGCGATTCAGAGCCTTTGAAGTAGCGGCGGATCGAGTCGCGCATTCCGGACTTAAGCAACACTGATCTGCCCCTTCTTCAACGCTTCCATCACCGAGGCTTTTGGACCGTCGGCCAGTATTTGCCCGCGATCGATCACCAGCAACCGATCGACCAGCGACAGCAATGAAGCCCGGTGCGTCACCAGCACCACGGTCTTGTTCTCTACGACGGCTTGCAGGCGTTGTTTCAAGCGTTCTTCACCGGTGTTATCCATAGCGCTGGTCGGTTCGTCGAGCAGCAGGATCGGCGGATTGAGCAGCAGGGCACGGGCCAGGGCCACGTTCTGACGCTGACCGCCGGAGAGGTTTTGCCCGCGTTCACCGACTTGCAACTCGTAACCTTGCGGGTGCAAACGGGCGAATTCATGCACGCCGGCCAGTTCAGCAGCCTGCAGAACAAGTTCGTCTTCCATATAGCGGGCGCCGGACACCAGGTTGTCGCGCAACGTACCGGAGAGTAACTGGATGTCCTGCGGTACATAGCCGATGTTATGGCGCAGTTCGCTGACGTCGATCTGCCGAATATCCACGCCATCCACCAGCAACGCACCATCGTCCGGCTGATACAGGCCGACCAGCAGTTTGGCCAGCGAGCTCTTGCCCGAGCCGCTGCGGCCGATGATGCCGATCTTTTCACCCGGTTTGATGATCAGGTTGATGTTCTTCAGCGCCGGATTCTGCTGACCCGGGTAGGTGAAACTCAACTGACGGCACTCGATGCCACCCTGCAGGACTTTGCGGCTCAGCGGGCGCTCTTCGAAGTTGCGCTCTTGCGGCAACTCCATCATCTGGTCGACCGAGGTCATGGTGACCCGCGCCTGCTGATAACGGGTCAGCAGACCGGACAACGACGCCAGCGGGCTGAGGGCCCGACCGCTGAGCATGTAGCAGGCGATCAGGCCGCCCATGCTGAGGTTGCCGGCAATGATCTGGTAAACCCCGAAGACGATCATGATCACCCCGGCCAGTTGCTGGATCAGCAAGGTGATGTTCATCGCCAGGCCGGAGAGCATTTTCACCCGCAGCTCGAGGCGGCTGAGGGTGCCGATAGTCTGCTCCCACTGGTACTGGCGCTCGCTTTCAGCGTTGTTGACCTTCACCGCATCCAGCCCGGCGAGGGTTTCGATCAGGCTCGACTGGCGCTCGGCCCCCAGCGCCATGGTTCGCTCCATGGTCGCCACTAGCGGCTTCTGCAACGCGTAGCCGATCAGCAGGGCAATCGGGAACGCCAACACCGGAATCCACACCAGGTGCCCGCCCAGCAGGGCGATCACCAGGAAAATCAGCAAGGTGAACGGCAGGTCGATCAGGCTGGTCAGGGTCAGCGAAGCGAGGAAGTCGCGCAGGCTCTGAAACTCGTGGATGTTCTGGGCAAAGCTGCCGACCCGCGCCGGGCGGTACTTCATGGCCATGCCGACGATCCGCTCGAACAGCGTCGCGGAGATGATCAGGTCGGTTTTTTTGCCGGCCAGGTCCAGGCACAGACTGCGCAGGCTTTTAAGGACCAGGTCGAACAGGTAAGCCCCGGTGATGCCGAGAGCCAGCACCCAAAGGGTCGCTTCGGCCTGGTTCGGTACCACGCGGTCGTAGACGTTCATCACGAACAGCGGCGCGGCCATGGCGATGATGTTGATCAGGAAACTGGCAGCGATGGCGTCGGCGTACAACCAGCGCGAACGCTTGAGGGTGTCGCGGAACCAGGAGCGCGCACGCGGGATCAGCGTGCCGTGGTTCACATCGAATTTATGTTGAGGCTGGGCGAAAAAGGCTTGCCCGGTGTAATCGTCAGCCAGCAGTTCGCGGCTGACGTGAACTTCACCGCCATCACTTTCACTGAGCAGCAGACGCGCCTGGTCATCGCCGAGCCAGCCCAGCAGCACGGCACTGCGACCGTCCTTGAGCAGCAACAGCGCCGGCATGGCAATCGCCGGAATTTGCGCCAGCTTGCGTTGCAGCACCCGCCCTTGCAGGCCGGCGCGGGCCGCCGCACGCGGGAGCAACTCGACGCTCAGGCGCTGTTTGGGCAATGGCAGACCGGTGGTCAGCATTGCCGCGCTCGCAGGTTTCTGGTGCAGCGTACAGAGGGCTAGCAGGCCATCCAGTAACGGATCGTCGTGCAACGCGCGTGGATCATGACGGAGATGAACTCGACTGGCTTCTGATTCCACGCTTGGCACTCTTGGCTAACGACTAAAAAGGATCTGCTCAATTCATGCCGGGGAGTTGGACCTTGGGCTTCACATCGCTCGACACGACGGAGGCCATCGGTGCAACCACTCCCTGACTTTTGAGCAATTCGCCCATGGTCGCCTTGATTCGATATTGAGTAAATAACTGAATGTTTTTGATTTCCGCCAGACGACGGGAAGCGGTAAACAGTTCGTTCTCGCTGTCGAGCAAGTCGAGCAAAGTACGTTGACCCAAGCTGAATTGCTGCTGATACGCGGTGCGTACGGCACTGCTGCGATCGACATATTGCTGAGCGATCGGCACTTGGGCGTTGGCGTTGTTCAGGGCATTCCAGGCCAGGCCCAACTCTTCGTTCAACACGCGCAAGGCGTTGTTGCGGATATCCAGCGCCTGGTTCGACAGATAAGACTTCGATTCCAGATCAGCTTTGTTGCTGCCGCCGGAATACAGGTTGAAGCGCATGCGCAGCATGGCCTGCCATTCATTGTTATGACCGGCCATACCATCCAGATTATTGTCGGCGGTGCGGCCCAGTTCGGCATCGAAACGTGGGTAGAACGTCGACTTGGCGGCATCGTACTGCTTCTCGGCCGCGGCAATATCGGACTCGGCGGAACGCAGTACCGGGCTGTTTTCGAGCATTTGCTGGCGGGCTTCATTCAGATTCGCCGGCAGCAGCGCAAGGAAAGGGGCCGGACGCTCCAGCTGATCGGGCATCTGACCCACTGCGCTGAGGAAGTTCGTCTCGGCGTCCGCAAGATTGGTCTGCTCGGTGATCAGGTTGTTGCGGGCCTGGGCCATACGCGCTTCGGCCTGATCGAGGTCAGCACCGCTGCCCACGCCACGCGAGGTGCGCAGTTTGATCTGGTCAAAAATCCGTTCGTGGCTCTTCAGGTTCTCTTCGGCCAAGCGCACGAACTCGCGACGGGTCAGTACGTCGAGGTAAACTTGGGCCACGGTCAGCGCAGTACGCTCGGACGTCCCCAGCAACGAGTAGGCACGGGAGTTGACGGTGGCTTGTTGACGCCCCACTTCGCTGGATGTCGCAAAGCCGTCAAACACCATTTGCTGCAAGCGCACGCTCGACTCGCCGCGGTTCAAGGTTTCCCAATGATTGTTGCCGGTGCCAGCACGCGTAGTCGGGTTGTCAGTGCCTTCACGACCATACCCTCCAAGCAGATCGACCTTTGGCAGGTAGCCGCCCTGAGCAGCTCTGAGCTGATAGTCCGCGGAAAGGCGACTGTTCACGCCAGCCTGAATTTCCGGGTGGACATCCAGTGCTTGTTGCATGGCTTGGGGCAGGGTTTGGGCTTGTACAAAACTGGCGGCAAGGACAAAGGGTAGAGCCTTGAACAGGTGTGAGCGCATATAAGAATTTCCCAGGACTTCTTGTCTCAAATCACAGCAGATCGCAGTGCTGCGACGGAAAAATGGCAACCGGAATGACCGTATGTCGGAAAGTTAAAAATCAGAACTGGGTCACACACTGCCGGCAGGTCGCCACATAAATATCAATGTGACATTACTGGGACGATTGTTTAGGATGGCACCCAGAAGGTCAATAGTTTGGCATAAAGTTAATAGCAAAAAAAATCAGCCAAATTATTGACGAGTTAGCGTCAAGTTAATGCGCCCCACTTTGAAAGTACGTCCAGACTGAATTGGCAGACAGCCTCTTCAGGTCTATGGAAGCCTACTGAACGGAACACCTGGAGAGTCCTCAATGAGCAGTGTTGTTGCCATCGTCAAAAGCATTGTTGGTCAAGTTTTCGCGGTGTCCCCGGAGGGCATCAGACGTGTGCTGATTGAGGGTGACCGATTGTTCACGGGCGACCAGCTCGATACCGGTCCGACGGGCGCGGTGACGCTTGAACTGGCCGACGGCCGCACGTTGGACCTGGGTCGCGATACCCAGTGGAGCGGCAGCGCTCCGGACTCCAGCACTGACCTGGCACAAGCCACCGCGCAAGCCGCGCCCTCGGTAGCAGAACTGCAACAAGCCATCCTCGCGGGCGCCGACCCGACCACTGATATCGAAGCCGCCGCCGCAGGCCCGACTGCAACAGGCACGGGTGGTGCTGCCGGCGGAGGCCACAGCTTCGTGGCACTGGACGAAACAGCGGCCCGCGTAGCCCCGACCATTGGTTTCCCGACCGCAGGCATTGGCGCGAGTACTTCCGCCGCCGACGTCACTACGGGTGGCCAGAACACCAATAACGGCACCAACGTGCTGGTTGGCTCGACCCTGAGCCTCAGTGCTACATCGACCATCACCGAAGCCGGCGGCGTGCTGGTTTACACCGCGAACGTCACGCGGGCGCCGTTGACTGACCTGAGCATCACCCTGTCCAATGGCTCGGTCATCGTCATCCCGGCCGGCCAGGTCAGTGGTAGCGTCAATGTTCCGCTGGCACCGAATGACAGTGTCTACAACGACCCGCACCAGATCACCGTCAATGTCACCGGCACCACCGGTGGTGGCGGCCTGGTGCTGACCGTCGATCCGACGCCCGCCGTCACACAGGTCACTGACACGATTGATACCACCACCGTCACCCTGACGGCAGGCTCGACCATCACCGAAGGCGGTCAGATCACCTACACCGCAACCTTGACCAACCCGGCGCAAACGCCGGTCACCGTGACCCTGTCCAACGGCTCGACCATCACCATCGAAGCCGGCAAAACCACCGGTACGGTGAACGTCGACACCCCGGCGAACGATGTTTACAAAAACGGCAGCACGGTCAGCACCACCATCACCGGGGCTACCGGTGGCAACTTCGAAAACCTGGTGCCAAGCACCACGCCAGCCGTTACCACGATTACCGATTCGATCGACAATACCGGGTTGAGCCTGACGGCGACCGGTTCGGTTACTGAAGGCGGTCAGATCACCTACACCGCGACGCTGAGCAATCCGGCTGGCACACCGATGAGCGTGACCCTGTCGAACGGTGCCGTGATCAACATCGAAGCCGGTAAAACCACCGGCAGCGTGGTCGTCGATACCCCGGCCAATGACGTTTATAAAAACGGCAGCACCGTCAGCACCACCATCGAAAGCACCACCGGCGGCAACTTCGAGCAGCTGACCCCGAGCACGACTCCGGTCGTTACGACGATCACCGATTCGATCGATAACACCGGCCTGAGCCTGACTGCCACTGGCAATGTCACCGAAGGCGGCCAGATCACTTACACCGCGACGCTGACCAACCCGGCCGGCACGCCGATGACCGTCACGCTCAGCAATGGCGCAGTCATCAACATCGAGGCCGGTAAAACCAGCGGTTCCGTCGTGGTCGACACCCCGGCCAACGACGTCTACAAAAACGGCAGCACCGTCAGCACCACCATCGAAAGCACCACTGGCGGCAACTTCGAGCAGCTGACCCCGAGCACGACGCCGGCGGTCACCACGATCACCGACTCGATCGACAACACCGGCCTGTCCCTGGCGGCAACCGGTTCGGTCACCGAAGGCGGGCAGATTACCTACACCGCGACGCTGACCAACCCGGCTGGCACCGCGATGAGCGTGACCTTGTCGAATGGTGCAGTGATCAACATCGAGGCCGGCAAGACCAGCGGTTCCGTCGTGGTCGACACCCCGGCGAATGACGTTTACAAAAATGGCAGCACGGTCAGCACCACCATTGAAAGCACCACTGGCGGCAACTTCGAGCAACTGACCCCGAGCACGACTCCGGCCGTTACGACGATTACCGACTCGATCGATAACACCGGCCTGACGCTCACTGCCAACAACACGATTACCGAAGGCGGTCAGATCACCTACACCGCCACCCTGAGCAATCCCGCTGGCACACCGATGACTGTCACGCTGTCGAATGGCGCCGTGATCAATATCGAGGCCGGCAAGACTTCCGGCTCCGTAGTAGTCGACACCCCGGCCAACGACGTTTACAAGAACGGCAGCACCGTCAGCACCACCATCGAAAGCACCACTGGCGGCAATTTCGAGCAGTTGACCCCGAGCACGACGCCGGCCGTTACCACCATCACCGATTCGATCGACAATACCGGCCTGTCCCTGGCGGCGACCGGTTCGGTTACTGAAGGCGGTCAGATCACCTACACCGCGACCCTGAGCAATCCGGCTGGCACCGCGATGAGTGTGACCTTGTCGAACGGCGCGGTGATCAACATCGAGGCCGGCAAAACCAGCGGTTCCGTGGTGGTCGACACCCCGGCCAACGACGTCTACAA
>NZ_MOBI01000006.1:0-2824 GCF_003732175.1 Pseudomonas brassicacearum | reverse complement strand
ACCACCATCGAAAGCACCACCGGCGGCAACTTCGAGCAGTTGACCCCGAGCACGACTCCGGCCGTTACGACGATTACCGACTCGATCGATAACACCGGGTTGACGCTCACCGCCAATAACACGATTACCGAAGGCGGGCAGATCACCTACACCGCGACCCTGACCAATCCGGCCGGCACGCCGATGACCGTCACGCTGAGCAATGGCGCCGTCATCAACATCGAGGCCGGTAAAACCAGCGGTTCCGTCGTGGTCGACACCCCGGCCAACGACGTCTACAAAAACGGCAGCACGGTCAGCACCACCATCGAAAGCACCACTGGCGGTAACTTCGAGCAGCTGACCCCGAGCAGCACCCCGACGGTCACCACCATCACCGATTCGATCGACAACACCGGGTTGACGCTCACCGCCAATAACAGCATTACCGAAGGCGGCCAGATCACTTACACCGCCACCCTGACCAACCCGGCTGGCACCGCGATGAGCGTGACCCTGTCCAATGGCGCGGTGATCAACATCGAGGCTGGCAAGACTTCCGGTTCGGTGGTGGTCGACACGCCAGCCAACGACGTTTACAAAAACGGCAGCACCGTCAGCACCACCATCGAAAGCACCACCGGTGGCAACTTCGAGCAACTGACTCCGAGCAGCACGCCGGCGGTGACCACCATCACCGATTCGATCGACAACACCGGGCTGTCCCTGGCAGCAACCGGTTCGGTGGTTGAAGGCGGCCAGATCACCTACACCGCGACGCTGAGCAATCCGGCGGGCACCGCGATGAGCGTGACCCTGTCCAACGGGGCGGTCATCAACATCGAAGCCGGTAAAACAACCGGCAGCGTGGTGGTCGACACCCCGGCCAATGACGTCTACAAGAACGGCAGCACGGTCAGCACCACCATCGAAAGCACCAGCGGTGGCAACTTCGAGCAGTTGACCCCGAGCAGCACGCCAGCGGTCACCACCATCACCGATTCGATCGACAACACTGGCCTCAGCCTGACTGCCACTGGCAATGTCACCGAAGGCGGGCAGATTACCTACACCGCGACCTTGAGCAACCCGGCCGGCACCGCGATGACCGTCACGCTCAGCAATGGCGCCGTGATCAACATCGACGCCGGTAAAACCAGCGGTTCCGTGGTGGTCGACACCCCGGCGAATGACGTCTACAAGAACGGCAGCACCGTCAGCACCACCATCGAAAGCACCACCGGTGGCAACTTCGAGCAGCTGACCCCGAGTAGCACCCCGGCGGTCACCACCATCACCGACTCGATCGACAACACCGGGCTGTCCCTGACAGCAACCGGTTCGGTCACCGAAGGCGGGCAGATCACTTACACCGCGACCCTGACCAACCCGGCCGGCACCGCGATGAGCGTCACGCTCAGCAATGGCGCCGTGATCAATATCGAAGCCGGCAAGACTTCCGGTTCCGTGGTGGTCGACACCCCGGCCAACGACGTCTACAAGAACGGCAGCACGGTCAGCACCACCATCGAAAGCACCACCGGTGGCAACTTCGAGCAGCTGACCCCGAGCACCACGCCGGCGGTCACGACGATTACCGACTCGATCGATAACACCGGTCTGTCCCTGGCAGCAACCGGTTCGGTCACCGAAGGTGGCCAGATCACCTACACCGCCACCCTGAGCAATCCGGCCGGCACGCCGATGACCGTCACGCTCAGCAATGGCGCGGTGATCAACATCGAGGCTGGTAAAACCACCGGCAGCGTGGTGGTCGACACCCCAGCCAACGACGTCTACAAAAATGGCAGCACGGTCAGCACCACCATCGAAAGCACCACTGGCGGCAATTTCGAGCAGTTGACCCCGAGCACTACGCCGGCGGTCACCACCATCACCGATTCGATCGATAACACCGGGCTGACGCTCACCGCCAACAACACGATTACCGAAGGCGGGCAGATCACCTACACCGCGACGCTGAGCAATCCGGCTGGCACCGCGATGAGCGTGACCTTGTCCAACGGTGCGGTGATCAACATCGAGGCCGGCAAGACTTCCGGTTCGGTGGTGGTCGACACCCCGGCCAATGACGTTTATAAAAACGGCAGCACCGTCAGCACCACCATCGAAAGCACCACCGGCGGCAATTTCGAGCAGTTGACCCCGAGCACGACGCCGGCGGTCACCACCATCACCGATTCGATCGACAACACCGGGCTGTCCCTGGCGGCGACCGGTTCGGTGGTTGAAGCCGGCCAGATCACTTACACCGCGACGCTGACCAACCCGGCCGGCACGCCGATGACCGTCACGCTGAGCAATGGCGCCGTCATCAACATCGAGGCCGGCAAAACTTCCGGTTCGGTGGTGGTCGACACCCCGGCGAACGACGTTTACAAAAACGGCAGCACCGTCAGCACCACCATCGAAAGCACCACCGGTGGCAACTTCGAGCAGTTGACCCCGAGCACCACTCCGGCGGTCACCACCATCACCGACTCGATCGACAACACCGGCCTGTCCCTGGCGGCAACCGGTTCGGTCACCGAAGGCGGGCAGATTACCTACACCGCGACGCTGACCAACCCGGCTGGCACCGCGATGAGCGTGACCTTGTCGAATGGTGCAGTGATCAACATCGAGGCCGGCAAAACCAGCGGTTCGGTGGTGGTCGATACCCCGGCCAACGACGTCTACAAAAACGGCAGCACCGTCAGCACCACCATCGAAAGCACCACCTCCAGCCACCGCGATAAGCCGAACCCGAACACGACCCCGGCCGTTACCACCATCACCGATTCGATCGACAATACCGGCCTGAGCCTGACCGCAAATGGTTCGG
>NZ_MOBI01000054.1:0-7619 GCF_003732175.1 Pseudomonas brassicacearum | reverse complement strand
CAGGTGGCCGGATGTTAGTGGAATGAGTGGCCGGATGGCGTGGAATCCGCAGCGAGTGAGGAAAAACGCCCTAATCGCCCGGAAACAGGGCGTTTGGCAAGGCTATCTGACATGCGAAAAAGCGGAGAAAAGAAGAGAAATATCAGACAGGATTGGTGCCAAAGGTAGCGCGAAAAAGGGCCAAAAACGGCGTGAACTCACACACGGACCTACACAAGATCCTCTCTGACACTAAAAAGTGAATATCCTTAGATTATATGGCTATAAAAGCCATACTTGAACTTTGTCAAAAAGTATAAAAGCGCATTTTAAAAGATCCTGACTCAATCTGTAATGATTTGTAATAATTTGAATTTAATAAAAAAAATTAAACTTTCTGCTTGATCAAATAAAAGCAATAGGTAGAAGAATGAAATTCTGTCACGAAGCGTAAAGAAAATGTATCAGCCTCGATACTTGATAAGGTTGGATCCAATAAATTAAATTCCGCTTCAGCTTGCTAGTCACCCATGACAGCCAACAGGAAGTTGCCGATATGCTTATCGCCAAAGCCGAAGTTTTTTTGACCGAAGTTCCTTACAAATCCCCTTATCAGACCGCTACCAATATCACTGCCAAAGGCCGCCATGTCGTATTAAAATTAACAACTGACACTGGACTAGTCGGATGGGGCGAGTCAGGCATTATCTCTAGAGGTTATCCTGCACAGGGAGATACGCCTGAAACGATGTTCGCCGTACTTGAGGCTTATTTATGCCCAGCGATCATCGGCACAGACCCGTGTAAGTTTGAAGTCCTCATGAGTGCTCTCGACACCCTAATTAAAGGGCATCTTTTTGCTAAATGCGCGATAGATCACGCTCTTTTGGATCTGGCGGGAAAAATCCTTAACGTTCCAGTCTGTAATTTATTGGGTGGTGCACATAACCTTAGCTACAATGTGAGCCGTAGCCTGCCCTTTGCCTCCCCCAAAGAAGTCACTGAACGGGCGCTCCAGTTACAAGGCCTTGGCTACCAGCGACTAACACTTAAAGGATCCGGCATTCTTAAAGAAGATTACGCCTGTTTTAAATCAGTCAGGCAAGCATTAGGTGACGATTTCGAGCTTGAAGTAGATCCTAACTGCGCATATGACATTCCCACGGCTATCCAATTTATCAAGCGCATAGAACAACATGGTGTTTTCGCTGTAGAGCAACCAACGCCCGGCCACGATATAGCTGGGTTAGCCGAGGTAAAGCGCAATGTTTCCACGACGATAATTGCCGATGAAAGTCTATTTACCAATCGAGATCTCAAAGAGATCATTCATTTCAACGCAGCAGATGCGATATGCCTGAAACCTTTTAAATCTGGTGGAATATTGTCTTCGCGTCGACTATGTGCTGCTGCCGAAGTTTCTGACCTACAAATCAGCACGGGGAGCATGCATCCGTTCGGCATTGGTACGGCAGCACTCCATCATTTTGTTTCTACGCTGAAAAATGTCGCAACCACAGGATACGGGTGTCCGACCGAAAGGTTCGCCGACGACATCATTAACGAGACTTGCTATTCATTCTCAAATGGAAAAGTCATCCTTTCGGTCGACAAGCCTGGATTGGGGGTCGATGTGAACGAAGAAAAATTATTCTCGTATTCGACACAACACAAAGTCATAGAAAATGCAAAATGCATTTAAGCCTCCCTACAAGACAATGGACTGTATATATGACATTTATCACTCTTGTCGACTCAACGCTGCGGGAAGGAAATCAAGCTCCGGGGGTTAAGCTTACAACAAAATCCACATTAGTCATCGCTGAAGCCCTTGCTGAGGCGGGTATCGAATTTATCGAAGCAGGCCACCCTTACGCTTCGAGGCAAGAGTTTGATAGAGTATCTTCACTTGTGAAATCAAAGTTTGCAAAAAATATACTTGCGCATGCCCGCGCCCATAAAGACGATATCGATGCAGTATCGGCAACGGGGGCGAATTGGGTTGGAATCTTTGCAGGTATTAATGAAACATCACAAAAGCACAGGCTCAGAAAAACAAAAGCAGAAATACAAGAGTTAGTGAGGCGAAGCATCATGCATGCAAAATCGCCAGGACTAAAAGTTCGTTACACCATTGAAGATTCCTCTAGAACTCCTCTTGCAGACTTAATTGACACTTTTGAGATTGCCAAAAATGCGGGAGCGGACAGGATCTGTTTCGCAGACTCACTAGGAATCTGTGAGCCATTCAAGGTCCAATCCACCATAGGACTGATTAAAAAATTCATTCCCAATATCGATCTTGAGGTGCATTTTCACGACGACAGGGGCTTAGCAATGGCCAATACTCTGGCGTCAATTGAAGCTGGAGTAACTTTTGTCTCCTGCACAGTAAATGGTATTGGAGAACGATGCGGCATCACAGAGACATGCCTTCTAATTACAAACCTTCACTACAACTCAATACCTTGCACCGGAAAAAGCCGGAAAGTACTAAAGCTCAGCAACACCGTTTCCAAAGCAATTGGAGATACATTTGACCGCCGCCGACCAATCATCGGCGAATACAGCTTTGTGCATACCGCAAAACTACACCTTACGGCCAACGCTAGAGATAGGAGTTGCTACCACTGGGTTGACCCTGTGTGCCTGAGCGAATAACAAAAGACTTACATCTTCATTAAGCGAGCGTAGCGATATGATTTACAGCGAATGGATGACAGGAGTCGGCTTGGTCATTCTTGGGGTCATAACGGGATTCGTGGGCACCAACACGGGTGGAAGCGTATTCCTGACGGTCCCTGTGATGATTTGGCTCGGAATACCACCTCAGTCTTCAATTGCTACAGCCCGCTTAGCCTCGGTAGGTACCATGGTTGCCGGCTTGAGACATTTCCACAACAAAGGAAAAGTCGATTATGTGGTGGCAATACCAGCTGCTGCTCTAGGACTACTTGGTGCTCTTGTAGGTGCGAGCTTGCTTCTTCAAATAGACCCTTCACTGCTGCACAGAATAATTGGCTTGCTGACCTTATTGCTCGTCGCGCTCTCTCTTACAAAAAAACCCAGCTCGCCCGACACTACCCCATCGATGGCCAGACGGCTTTTGGGATACATTCTCTTCATTCCAATTGGCATGATCGGCGGCTTATTTGGAGGACAAGCCAAGCTGTCAACTTATTTATATATAATCTTCTTTAAAAAAACCATTAGCGAGTCAGTTGGCACTCGAAAGGTCGGAGGGCTAGTATTATCAATAGGCTCCTTAATGATATTTGGAGTGAGTGGCATCATTAACTGGCAGTATGGCTGCTGCCTTATTATTGGCACGCTACTTGGCGCAAATGCCGGATCTAAGTTTGCACTAAAGAAAGGCGACGAGTGGATGGAGACCGTATTCAATATAGTTGTTATAGGTCTGGCATTGAAAATGCTTTTTTGGTAAATCTCGGGTCGCGGTAGAGATGGCGGTTACCTGCCCCCCGCAGCCCCGTACGTGCGGAACTACCGCATACGGCTCCTGCCTCGGGTATATGACGCGAAGCGATCCTCAGGGTAAGGATGTGCATTTCTGGGTCTAGGTATGTAGAAGTCGGCAAGGCGTTCGTAGCGTGACCATTGAAGCCGATTTCACTGGCTACGACGTGTGAGGGCTTGCTGCCAAAGACGGCATACCGCCAGACGAAAACCACCAAGACCTATCAGGTTTCCCGGCACCGCGTGGTAATTGAAGTAGCCCGTGACCACCCGGGTAAGCCACTGACCCACGACTTGAACAGACTCGTGGCGTCGGCGTTTCAATTCATCCCGAATGGCCAGCAGCATCGCACGCATTCGCTTCTTGACTGTCAGTCGCAGTATTTGAAACCCACCGCTTCTGTTCGTACTACAACAGTGCGTGAAGCCCAGGAAGTCAAACGTCTCCGGTTTACCCAGCCCTCGCCGCCTGCGATTCTTTACTGCAAAACGACCAAACTCAATCAGCCGTGTCTTCGAGGCATTGAGAGATAAACCAAACTTGGCCAAGCGTTCCTGCAACTGCACCAGAAACTGCTGAGCCTGCCATTGCGTGCTGAAACCCACGAAGATAGATATTCGTCAGCAATGGCGATATCACTGCGCCGTGGGGAGTCCCCTTGGTCGCAGCCACCCTACGGCCATCTTCCATTACACCGGCCTGAATCCATTTGCAGATAAACCCGAGCAGGGTAACCGTCCGGCCAACACATGTTCCCGAGGTCGCACTCAGGTCGAAACTCCGAATAGCCTTATCGACCGCCGAGACTTCCTCCGCCGTCGACACCAATCACTTGACCCGTGATGTAGGAGGCCCCATCACTCAGGAGAAACGCAATCAACGACGCAACCTCCGACGGACTGCCTAGCCGCTGCATAGGAATTGTCGAAAGTATTTTACGCTCCTCGTCCCCACCCACAGGTCTTGTTTTTCGAAAAAGCTCGGTCTCTATCGGGCCCGGAGCTACAGCATTTACGGTGATGCCGAGAGGTGCTAACTCAAGTGCCCAGGTGCGAGTGATGCCTACCAACGCGCTTTTGGCTGCGGCATAAGACGTTCGATCACGAGCTCCGTAAATTGCCCGACTACACACGTTCACTATACGTCCGGCAGTAGAGCGTTTAAGGGATGGCAAGCATGCCTGCGCAATCTGCACCGAAGCCCGGACATTCAGGTCTAAGACAGCTTGGAGGGTCGCCAGATCTAGGGTTTCGAGACTTTGTGGTGCAGCAATGCCTGCATTATTGACGATTGCATCTATTGAAAATTCCTTTAGCAACTCTGAAAGAGCTTTATCCGTTTGTTGAATATCTGTCAGATCGCAGAGCAACAACTTGCCAGGAAAATTTTCAGTGGGATGCCTAGCGATGCCGATCACATTCCACCCTAAGTCTCTTAGACTAAAACTTAGGGCTCGGCCTATTCCTCTGGTCGCGCCTGTAATAAGTACTGTCTGCCCGCTTTTCATACGTACTCATCTGTGCTTAATGTAAATATATAGATAGCACAATCTATCTTGTGATTTCTATGCTGCTCAGGGCACCAAGAGCCCGTCAACATACCTTGAGATTAAACGGGTGCCCATTTGTACGGCAGCAACTGATCGATTTCACTCGCCCGCTGCGTCGGTAGGTGCGTGAGAACGTCTTTCAAATAAGCATACGGATCATGCCCGTTGAGCCGCGCAGACTGGATCAAACTCATGATCGCCGCCACTCGTTTTCCGCTGCGTAGCGACCCTGCGAAGAGCCAGTTCTTACGTCCAAGAGCCCATGGCCGGATCTGGCTCTCGCACCAATTATTATCAATGGGTACGGCCCCGTCACCGAGGTAGCGCGACAGCGCTGCCCAGCGTTTCATGCTGTAATCCAATGCTCTGCTGATAGCCGAACCTTCGGGCACGAGATCACGCTGGGCGATCATCCAGGCGTGCAGCATATCCATCACCGGTACGGCTTTTTCTTGCCGTATTCGGCGACGTAAATCCGGCCTCAGGTCGCGGACTTAGCTCTCGATTTCGTATAGCAGTTGGATATAACGCAGGGCCTGCTCGGCCAGCATGCTTTTGTTGGTGGCGTGCAGCTCGAAGAACTTACGTCGCGCATGGGCCATGCAACCGATCTCGGTCACGCCGAGTTCGAAGCTGGCCTTGTAGCCACCAAAATCATCACACACCAGCTTGCCTTTCCAATCTTGCAGAAAGTTACGAGCATGCTCACCGGCGCGGCTGGGGCTGAAGTCATAAACGACAGCCGCGGTTTCGCAGAACTGACTGGTGGCGTAGGCCCAAACATAGGAACGGTGGGTTTTCTTTGAGCCCGGAACGAGCATCTGTACCGGCGTTTCATCGGCATGAATGACCTGCTGCCCGAGCACTACATCGCGCAACGCATCGACCAGAGGCTGTAACTGCACGCCCGTCATGCCAACCCATTGAGCCAACGTTGAACGTGGAATCGCCAAGCCCACTCTACCGAAAGTCGATTCCTGGCGGTAAAGAGGCAGATGGTCGGCAAACTTCGCGATCATGACGTGGGCCAGCAACCCAGCGGTAGGGATCCCCTTATCGATGATCTGCGCCGGAACCGGCGCCTGGATCAGCGTTTCGCAGTCATCACAGACCCATTTGCCCCGGACATGACGCTCGATGCTAAACACGCCGGGCGTATAGTCCAGCTTCTCGCTGACGTCCTCACCGATGCGTTTGAGTTCGCAGCCACATGAGCAGTGAGTGTTGTCTGGTTCGTGATGGATCAACGTGCGTGGAAACTCTGCCGGCAACGCACTGCGTTTAGGCTTTTGCTTTTTCTCGGTCGGTGTCGGAGCGGTTTGCAAGGACTGAAGCTCAGCTTCAATCGCCGCGATATCGGTATCGATCAGGTCATCGAGCAAGCTGGCCTGCTGCGGATTCAACTGCTCGCTGCGCTTGGCAAACTTCAAGCGCTTGAGCTGCGCGATCTCATGGGTCAGTTTCTCGATAACCGTCTGGTCGCGGTTGATCTTCTTGCCCATGGTCTCGACCGTCTTGCCCATCGTCTCGACACGCTGCATCAACTGCGCCGCCAAAGCGCGCAGTTGTTCAGGGGTAAGGTGATCGAGATTGGGGAGCGAAGTCATGGTGCCGATTTTGCCAGACCAGGCAATTCGCGGCGATAGACCGATAGGCTAATGGCAGCCGTTAAAGCAGTGTGATCGCACCGCTGGAGCCCGCGCGCTGCCATGGCAGGCCCAACACCAGGGCCTGGAGTTGCTCGGTACCCAACTCTATTTCAGAGCCATGGCGAATGCTTGGCCAGTGGAACTTACCTTGGTTCAACCGGCGAGCAGCCAGCCAGATGCCGAAGCCGTCATGCACCAGAACTTTCATACGAGTGGCGCGGCGGTTGGCGAACAGATAAGCAAAGTGCGGCTTCGCCGCACCGAACACCGCGATCACTCTGGCCAACGCAGTCTCGGTGCCAGCTCGCATGTCCATCGGCTCGGTGGCGAGCCAGATGGAGTCGATGCGGATCATCGCAGCAGGTCTCGAAGAAAGGTCGCGCAGGCAGCAGCATTTTCGGTTGGCCAGTTCACTTTGACGGTGCCGCGCGGGTGCTGGATCTCAACGCAGATACTCGATGATGATGCGTGCGAATTTGCGCCGGCCAGTTGCATTGGCAACGGAATGAATGCAGGTTGCAGCGCCGTGCTTTTCTGCGCTTGCACCCGAATCCATTTGTGGACGAGGTTAGCGTTGAGGCTATGGCTGAGTGCGATGCTGGCAATCGAAGCGTCGGGCTGGGCACACTCTTGAATGACTTGAGCCTTGAAGGACTTGGAGTAGGAACGGCGTTGTGGCTGCATGAAATACCCGCTTAAAAGGCTAGAACTGGTGCCCACTTAAATTTAAAGTGCATACCATGTCCTGGCCTTGCGGGGCTGGGTAGATGACTTGGCCGGACGGATACCGAGCAGGCGACAGCCTGCAATCCGGTGTCCCAGAAACATCAGCATCCATTCTGTGAGTTAGCAGCGGATTTGGCACCGACCAGGCCCTTGCAAGAGATTCCGAGCAGACCACTACATACAGCCTGAACGAGCCCCATGAAAGACAGGACACCGTTTCCCCCTTACGATAAGGGAT
>NZ_MOBI01000053.1:0-1103 GCF_003732175.1 Pseudomonas brassicacearum | reverse complement strand
CCGCAGAAATACCTGATCGAAACCAACCCGGTGCTCACCGACCTCAAGCAGTTCATGAGTTCGGACTACCTGTTGGCGAACCTCGGCTACGACCCGGACAAAAGCGCCAAGCGTCTGGGCGATGGCCTCTACGAACAGAAGCTGATTCAACAAGCGGTGGTCGCCCGTACCGGCCAACGCTTCATCGACGGCCAGACCTCGGACGCCGGCCTGTTCAAGTACCTGATGAACAACGCCGTCGCCAGTAAAAACCAACTTAACCTGTCGCTGGGCGTGAGCCTGACCTCTGAGCAGGTCGCGGCTCTGACCCACGATATCGTCTGGATGGAAAATGCCACGGTCAATGGCGAGCAAGTGTTGGTGCCGGTGCTGTACCTGGCCAACGCCAACAATCGTCTGGCCGCCAACGGCGCATTGATCCAGGGTAGCGACGTAACGCTGATCGCCGGCAACGATCTGAACAACGCCGGTACCTTGCGTGCCAGTAACAACCTGTCGGCGGCTGCCGGCAACGACCTGGTCAACAGCGGCCTGGTGGAAGCCGGTAATCGTCTTGACCTGTTGGCGGGCAACAACATCGTCAACAAGGCCGGCGGCATCATTGCCGGGCGTGACGTCAGCCTGACCGCAATCAAGGGCGACGTGATCAACGAACGCACGGTGACCACCCATGAAAGCGCCAGCGACTCCCGCAGCGAGCAACGGGGTTTCGTCGACAGCGCGGCCCGCATCGAAGCGGCCAACAACCTGACCATCAACGCCGGGCGCGATTTCAACAACACCGGCGGCGTACTGAAAAGCGGCGCCGACACCACGATCAGCGCCGGTCGCGATGTCAACATCGCCTCCGCCGAGCAGGTCGACAGCAACGAGGCCGGCCCCGACCACCGCAATTAAACCATCACCCAGTACGGCTCCAGCGTTGACGTGGGCCGTGATCTGAAAGTCGACGCCGGGCGTGATATCAGCGCCATCGCCAGCCAGATCGACGCCAAGCGCGACATCGCCATGAGCGCCACCGAAAACCTGACCCTGGCCTCGGCAGCGGACGAGCAGCACTCGTACAGCAAAACCAAGGAAGTGAAGAGCCAGGAGGACCATGT
>NZ_MOBI01000052.1:0-646 GCF_003732175.1 Pseudomonas brassicacearum | reverse complement strand
GCGTCACTAGTGTCCGGTAAAACTCTCTCATAGCTGAAGGCTGCCTTGGGCAGCCTTCAGCTCTGTTCGCTTTTGCCTTCGATATTCACGGTGTGCATCGCTGAGCGGGCGCTCGAACAAGCTGTGGGTCAACCGGATAGCAAAGTCTGAAATCGAATCCGAGCTGCCTGAGCGTTGTTTATAAAGGTGCAGCAAAAGATAGGTGATGAGCGCGCTGTAGATCTGCAAGCGCACGGCGTTTTCGGAGAAGCCAAAGTACCGTTTGAGCTTCAGATGTTGCTTTATCCACTTGAAAAACAGCTCGATCTGCCAGCGCTGCTTGTACAGGTCAGCGATTTCCTCAGCTGAGCGCGAAAAGTCGTTGGTCACCAAAACCAGCGGTGTTTCGTGATCGTCTCGACGAACTTGGACTCGGCGTACGGCTTGGTTGTGATAGTGATTCAGGCGTCGAGTATTCAGGTACTTCTTGCCAAATCGCACGGCTTCATCCGACTCAATGAAGTCGGCTTTTCCTTCTTTTTTCAGATCCTCTACGTGATCCATATTGGCGTTTTTTTTGAGCCGTGTGACGAAGATAGCCCCCACCTGATCGATCTGGTGCCACCAGTTGTAGTCGCAGTAACCCTTGTCGAAAACGTATGTCATG
>NZ_MOBI01000051.1:0-4977 GCF_003732175.1 Pseudomonas brassicacearum | reverse complement strand
AACTGCTTGAGGTCGGTGAGCACCGGGTTGGTTTCGATCAGGTATTTCTGCGGGTTGGACGGAACGGTGCTGGCCGGTAAGCCCTGGACACGGTTGACCGTGAAGGCAGTGAAGCTGCCGGGTAATCCTGCGCCTGATGAGTCTGTGCTTGAGGTTGTGGCATCGGGGACGCTGGCATCAACGCCAGTCCCGGAACAAACCTACAAACAAACCACCTGCGTCAGACCGTAGGCCGATTGACTGACCTCGCCTCACTCCCTATCCTCGCGCCTGTCACGACTCATTCGTGATCGGGTTTGACGGCTCGGTGGTTTTAAGGCGCGCACTGTCCTTCAACTTTGCTCGTGCACTTCTGTGCTCGACGCAAAACTTAATGGTGACTGTGCGCGGGGCACTTTCGAGTGCGCCGGGTGCCTTAGACCGGTCCGTCAACCTGCGCACAGTTGCCACCTTATCGTTTGACGGCGACCGCGTGGCAGCTCTTGATCACTAAGGAGCTACACCCATGACCGATCCAACCACAAAATCCACCCCCTTCGCCCGCTGCGACCACATCGACCACTACCTGTTCGCCGTCCAACCCGACATCCCGTTACTCGACGCACTCGAACACGCCTCGGTCTACCTGAGCTGCGCCGAAGCCCTCGCCCATCAAGCCCCCACCGCCACCCGCCCGGAACACATCGTCTCGTTACGCTGGGCCAGCCAGCAGATGCTCGGCACCGCCCGATCATTGCTCCAGGCTTCGATCGACGGACTGCATGCCGCCCAACCGGAGGATGACGCATGAACCCGCACATGCCGATGACCAACAACGATTGCGATATCCCGGTGCTGCTGGTCGCCACCCAAGCGCCGCTGGATGTACTGCACAGCAACGCCGCTGCACGGTTTCTGGCGGTCACGCAGATGATGGAAAGCCTGGCCAGCCTCGACATTGCCCATGCCAAAGGCGCAGACGTGCAGCAAATCGCCCACGCAGCGGCCATGCTGCTGCGTGATGGCTGCGATGTGATGGATGTGTTGGGGCGCCAGATTCGGGCGCAGCACTGAAGTAACGCATACGCTGCTCCCGCACGTTGCGGGGAAGGATGAACTGAGCCTCAGGCCAAGCGTGCAAAATCTTGCAAAACGATGGTGCTCAACGGCGTACCTCGCGATAACTATGTACTTCATCGCGGGGTACGATTTGTTTGAGGGTAAGGCTCGTTTTTAGAGTTGGCCCAACGATGGAGCTTTCCAAGTCGCAATTAATCTGCACTAAAAAGGGGACACCCATTAGCCTTGACTCGATACTGGCTAATGGGTGTCTCCTTTTCGCAGTAACTAGCGCGAAGGAATATCCCTGATGTCGGACACGATAAATGTCGGCAAGGTACGGATATAGAAAGGCTCCACGTCAGAATTATCTTTGTGAGTCAGCGCCGCCACCATCGTCTTCATATTGCGAAGCTGACCAAATGCACCGGCAGGCTGCAGCCCCTCACGCTCGTTGGAAAAATGCAGAACTTCGGCACCGGCCTTTTTGACCTTGACCTGATAACTGAAATCAACACTGGCGAGGATCGTATTGTCATCGACGATGACCGACACCAATCCACCATTGGAGTTGCCGATCCGACGCTTGTAGACGGTGTTCACATCCAGCAGGTAATCGGCACTTTCCTTGCTCGTCGCATAGCGATTAGCGCTCGACAATTGATTGATCAGCTCAACGCTGAGCTGCTCGCGCAACGCGTCTTGCGGCATAAACCGCTCATTCTTGCCGACCAGTTCAAGGTCGAAGTTGTCGATCCAGTAGGTAGCGGTCGCCGGGATCTGAACCGGCGTGGGGGAGATGTAGTAATCCGGCTTGGAGGCGCAGCCGGATAAAAATGAGATTGCCAAGAGTAGAGCCAACATACGCATGTGAGTTCGTCCTTGATGAGGGTCATGTTAATTTGAGAGCAGTATTTTACAAACACAGGAGGAACGCCCATTAGCCTTGACTTAAAACCGGCTAATGGGTGTCCCCTTTTCCAGAAGTAATGGGTGTCCCCTTTTCGAAAGTGTTACGCGGAAAGTATCCTTTCTATTTCAGCGCGATCAGACTCAGGAAAAACAATTTCCAACGAATGTTCCTCACCCGATTTCCAATCAAGTACAGCATCACGCAAAACCTCCAGATAAACTTTAAGTTCCGCATCAGGAATACTCGGCAACTTCTCATGCACTAACACCACCTTATTGCAAGGCACCCATTCAAAGTCACGCAAGCAGTCATAAAGCGCATTCCAATTATGCCCAAAATACCCAGGAAACCAAAGTAGCGTGCTAATAGCTTTCAGTAAATAGTCACTATTGGTAATACCTGGCTCAAGCCTGGCGTAAAAAACCTCAGAGGTGTCATATGCCGCTACACCTGAGACAAATCTGAATGGAATCATCTATCAGCTCTCAATAATTAAGTTTTATGAAAGTACCATAATGATCGGGAGTGTAATAAATCTCCCCCCCCTTGCCCGTGACAATCCGTTGAGGACCCGGGCCTGAGATTCCCTCAGATGGATGTACATACTCAGTGTAGTAACCACTAGGTTGAACAGGTAGCGCGATTTGTCCTGTCACTCTATCAGGACGATTCTGAAATGTGCTTCCATCATTACGATGAGGATACGGTGTTCCGGATTGAATACGCTCCAGAGTCGGTCTCAGATCGACGGTACCGACGTACACCTTACCTGTTTTTTGATCAACCACAGTTGCGTTATCGATAAACTCCGTAGTGGATGATGCGAAACTGCTTCCACCGCTTCCTTTCCCGGCTCCCCCTCCCTTCCCCCCACTACTACCGGCGGCGTTGCTACCATTGACGCCCGCACCAACAGGACTTTTCCCCAAAATCGCCATACCAGCCGTCATCTGGAGCTCGGTCAGCAAGGTTGCCCGCTCTTGTAGGGACAACTGACGCCCGAATCGGACATCCAACCAACTGGTTTCCTTCACCCACTGATCGACGCCCGCCAGCTCGCTTGGGGTCAGCCATCCTTCCGCAAGGTTCTTCGCGTAAGCCATTTGTTTGTCAGAAGTAAACAAAGCCCCCCAACCATCAACACCTTGCGAAGGAACAGCAATGGCCCCCGGATTACCCGTGAGCAATCCCGGCATATCGTATGAAACACTGTGTTTCAAGAAGTTGATCAGGTCTTTGCCAGTAGGCGTATTTAAATCAACTGCGCTATTTTGAATGTCGTCGACACAGGAACGGCTTTGGCAGGCATTCATTGCCATCGAACGCTCAGCCGACAGTTTTTCGTATCGCCCGATAATCTCGCGAATGCCGTTTTCGCTACAGTTCCCGCTAGCGCGACATCCTTGAAGTTCATTGAGCAGTCGCTCGGCGGACGGGTGATCCAGATTGTTGTACTGCGTTCCGTTTGCCGCCACGGCAGCAGCGGCGGATGCATTCCCTCCAGTAACCGCAGCAGTCAATACCCCGATCAGCTGGGAGGCAGCCAAAAGCTTACTCACTCCCTGCTGGTACTCCACGCTGCCCCTGTCCACCCCAACCGGCAGCAACTTGTCCGCCAGAAAATCCACTACTGCTTCATTCGCGCCTGCGGCCAGGGCCCCAGTGCGGAAATCCCCACCCATCGCTTCGGCCATCAGGCCACCGAGCGCGGCGTGCATGGCCACCTTCGTCAACTTGCCGTTTTCAAAGAGCGTGGCATCACCGATCTTGTTGGCCCCTATAGCCCCGGCGATGCTAATCCCCGTCCCCACGGCCGACTCAACCAGATTGTCTTTCAGGCTGCCGCCCATGATCGCCGTCTTGGCCACCGAATCAGCTGCTATCTTGATGGCGATGTTCTGGTCAAATTTCAACTCGGTGGGATTAAAGCCAAACTGGGAGGCAATGCCCGCCGTTGCACCCGCTAACACATACCCTTTAAGGCTGTCCGAAGAGGTCATGTCCTTGAAAGTGGCGCCCAGATTTCCTTTGTTGTTGATTACGCTGACTGCCGCAGTGCTGGCCATCGAGGTCAACACGCTCGCCGCGATCACGTTACCCAGTCCCGCAGCGGTGGCTGCTGTCGCAGCAGTAGTCGCCGTTGCTGCGGTGGCTACCGAAGCTGCCGCCATGGTCCCACCGGCGGAGGCTCCCATTGCCGTACTGGCAGAAGCCACCGCGGTACTCGCCGCACCCGCCGTCAACACTGTGACGATAATAATGATCGCCAACATCGCCCCGGCGCCCAGTCCGGAATGGTCGTATTTGAAGGAGTCGTGCACCTCCTTAATCTGTCGCCAATCCACATCCCCACGCTTCTCGGCGTCCTTGAGCCAAGCCAGTTGCGGATCGGCCTTGACCATTGCGTCAATGGTCTGGCTAACGGTGTTCTGATTGATCTGCTTGACGTCGATGTGCAGGCCGTCGACTGCTTTGATCACCAGATTGCCTTTAGCCAACAGTTTGCTCTGACGTAGGGTTTCGTCGGTGTTCCCTTTGCCTTCGGCACTGTTCCAGGCAAGGTCACTATCGCTCTTCTCATGACTCTCCTGATGCAGATCCTTCACCCCTTCAAAGGTGATGGCGCCACCGCTTTGCAGCGTGATGTCCTTACCGCTTTCAAGCTTGGCCGCCTGATATTTCTGATCCCCACCGCTGGCCAGGGTCAGGTCCCCGCCGGTCTTGATTTCACTCCCTACGTTCGTGACCTGAGTCACTTCATCGTGCTGGGTTTTCTTGCTGCCCCAACTGCCTTTTTTCTTCATGTCATACAGCGAGTAATCGCTGTCTTGTGCGGCCAGCAGTTCAAGCTTGTCGCCCGCCACCAGGTACGCTTCGTCGCCAGCGTTGATGCGGCTGGAAATCAGCGTCAAGTCCTTGCCCGCGCTCAGCGCAATATTGCCGCCGGCGGTGAGGCTGGTGGACACCTGGTGCACATGGTCCTCCTGGCTCTTCACTTCCTTGGTTTTGCTGTACGAGTGCTGCTC
>NZ_MOBI01000050.1:0-7008 GCF_003732175.1 Pseudomonas brassicacearum | reverse complement strand
GGCACCGCATCGCGGCCAAGCAGGTCCGCGATGTCGACCTCCTGAATGTCATCAACCTTGACCCGACCGCTGGCCAGGTCCATGAAACCCGGCACACTTCGAACGTGCAGCGGAAAACCTTCCAGAAAGCCCAGAATCTCGCGACGACGCCCGCGATTGGCCGAAGGAATCGCCAGCAGGATTTCCTGAGCGCCGGTGGCCTCGATCATGCGTTGAATGTGCTTGGGCTTGTACACCTGCAATCCGGAAATCACCCGATCGGCAATATTCTTGTCGTCATCGATAAAGGCCACCGGACGCATGACCCGCCCCATGCGCAAGGCGGCAACCAGCTGGTTACCGGCGGCACCGGCACCATAAATGGCAACGCGGGGCAATCCATTGTCACGATTGGTGAACGGAACGTGCTGCGCCGCGGTAAACCAGTCACCCAGAAAATACTGGCGCATGGCCAGGCGCAGCCCGCCCACCATGATCAGGCTCAACCACCAATAGTTAAAAATGATCGAGCGTGGTACGACGTTCTGATGGTTACTGTACCAGTACACTACCACCCCGAGAATCAGCGCCGAAAGGCTGACAGCCTTGATAATCGCTATCAGGGCATCATTGCCGAAGTAGCGCATCACTGCCCGGTACAACCCGAAACGGATAAAAAGAGGGATCGCGATAACCGGAGCAGCTATAAATAGCCAAAAGTGTTGAGTAAATGGATTTCTCATTTCGTCGATGCCCAAGCGGACGACGAACGCCATCCACAAGGCGAGCCAAACCAGTAGGAAGTCTGTGATGACTTGCAAAATGCGCTTGTGTCGACGCGGAAGGCTCAACAAATATGCTCGTATTCTATCCATAATCCCGTCGCTCACCTTTGTAATCTATACAACAAAACAACCTTGATAAAAATCAATTATGTACCTGACTCTCCAACTCTCCAGCACGAAACCACACCGCTAAAACCACCAAGGGAACATACGCTACAACCAAGCCGACCAAGCCATCCAGACCGAGCAGCTCAACGTACAAAGCAATCGGCAAAAGCCAAAGTACGTTTATCGCCAACACCGCCAAGGTGACGATCGAATGCGTACCTAATTGACGTGATGCGCACTGGTACGCGTGGCTGCGGTGCGCCTCATAGATCCTCGCCCCCTGCAAAAATCGCCTTATCAATGTGAACGTCGCATCCACGACGAAGACCCCGATCAGAATCAACCACACCCAAAACAGACTCGTGCTGTGCCAGGCTGCCTGTAGCGAAAATACGCCTAATACCATGCCCAGAAAACCACTTCCTGCGTCACCCATAAAAATCCGCGCGGGGGGGAAGTTCCAGTAAAGAAAGCCCAAAACTGACATCGCCAGCAGCAGCGGAGCCCATATTAGGGACTCGTATCCGTGAAGCCAGTAAACCAGGCATGCACCAAGGCAAACCGACACCGCTTCGATACTGGCAATCCCATCAATTCCGTCCATGAAGTTGTACAGGTTCAGCATCCACACCAGGTAGACCGCCGCTAATACGTTTCCCAGCCACCCCAGATTCAGCGAGATACCGAAAATGTACAACTCCGGCATTCCATTGAACCAACAGAGTACCCAGACAGCTCCCGCAAAATGCCCAAGCAAGCGCCAGCGGACAGCTATATGGCTATGGTCATCGACAAAACCAATTATCGCGATACCGCCACCCGCCCCCAGCAAAGCCCAGACAAGCTCCCAGCTCACAACGCCAAACCAGCCAAGAACGGGCAGTACCGCAAAAAAACTCAGAACAATGGCTACGCCACCACTGCGAGGTGTAGGCCTCGAATGAGAGCTACGAGTATTCGGGATATCCATCAGAGCATAACGACGCAGGGCGCCGGTCAAGACCAGGGAAATACCAACTACAACTGGCAACGACAACCAGAGAATCATCGAACAAAGGCGTCCATTAACGACAAACGTGGATAGAAAGCCTCAGTCACCTGCGACTTAAGCGCTTGAACCCCATAAGCCTTTACCAGCAATACAGTTTTCCGGCAATCAAAGGATGAATCATCGCATTCAAAATGACGAAAAAAGGCAGGAATGCACTCTTATCAGTCGCAAGAACTGGCTCTTCAATGATAAGCCCAAGGACGCCGCAGCCAGCGCACAGATCTACAGCCTGGTCAAGACCGCCAAAGCTAACGGCCAGGAGCCCTATTCGTGGCTAAGCCACATGCTGGAGCGACTGCGCCGCACGCATAGTGCGGTGAAAGGTATGAAGTGTTACTCCCCTGGAACTGGGGGGCATCATGTGTATCAATATTGATCATCTGAGTATCGATGTATTAGTGAAAATGAAGTAACTCTGCCACGAATGATCCCCACGCCAGAATGATTTGATTTTACACCCGATCTCACGCGCTGAATGCGCCACCTGTTTTGGATAGGTGGGTTTTATGGGTCAGCTACACTTCGTCTATTTGGATGGACAGTTCAAAGATCTGGATAGTGGTTTGCTGAGCCTGCGGTATGTCGGGACGATCACCGCCAACCTGCTGGCTGTGGAAATGGGTAACGCCAGCAGTAGGATGCAGTCGCGACTTCGACGCGCATGTTGGCCTGGTGCCCAGACAGTAAAGAACCGCCGGCAAGGCGAATTTGCTGGCTCTGATAGTGGCCAATCATAGCTAGTTTGAAGCTGAGGCAAACACCTGAATGCCTGGCCCTGCGGTTGTTGCAGTATCACGACTGCCCCTCCAGGTTTTGCGATAACCGAATAGCGAATGACGTGAACGGCCCTCCAGCCTGGCGAAGAACCTGATCCATAAACCGGCTATATGAAGCCGCTGGTTTTTTTAGAATCGTCAGTCGCGACTCTCATCGTGGTGCGGGGCATGCCCCAGATCGACGCCCGATAGATTTAAGCAAGCCCACCACCTCACCCGCTCATCAGTAGTGCAAAAACGGCGGGGGAACATAGATTCACGGAGCGCTTACTCAGCACTTAGTAACGGCTTGAGCCGTGGCGCTGAAAGGTGCATGCCCGGTTCTTAGGAGGCAGGGCGTGGGTAAGCGCCTCTGGCTACCCGACAAACGCCAGGGACAACGAATCTTGAGCCCTTCAGCATCGTTGGACGCCAACGATGATTGACTGATAAAACTTTGTCCCGCTCTTCCCCACACCGCACGGCCAAATTTTAAAACATGAAAAAAAGCCCGCACTCGGCGGGCTTTAACCAAATCATATGTTCTTTATCTATAGTTTGGCGGTGTGCGATTCGACAAAATTTTTGTAGCCGCTAAGCATGCCAAACAAGAAAAAAGCCAAGGCCCCAGCACTAGGCACTATAAGAATATCCCACGCCAGCGCCATTGGCCCAAATGCCATAAAAACGGCGCCCCAAGCAAAAAAGTACTCTGGTGAGCCATCCGTGCGCGGGCGGGCGGACCAGGCTTCTTTAAAGTTAATTACCAACATAGCAATAAAGGGAACGAAAAATATCAGCCCACCCTTCCAAAGCAACGTTAAGTAATAAATATGCGTTGAAGTATTTTCCACCAATGACCTAGAGTTATCCCCCACTGAATATCGACCATATCCAGAGAATCCATTACCGATAAACGGGCTCTTCAAGACCTCTTTAAATCCTTCGACAGCAAGTTCAACGCGCCCAGTCGCAAATGCGTCAGCCTTTCTCGTAAAACGCTGAACTGTGTCATCAGAGGCAACCTCAGAAGCTTGCCCACCTCCATGCTTAGTAGTTTGTTGCTCAGCAACCACCTCAGAAGAGGCACCAGCCACAATGACATGAGTCTCTACCGGCTCAGAGGTAATTGCTTCTATCGAATCGAGCATCCTGTTCTCATTCATGCCACGAGCATAAGTAATAACCCCCGAGAGCAGGATAGACGCCACCACCAAGCCTACCAGCTTCCAAGAAGAAGGATTCCGAATGGCGTACAAAATAGCTGTGGCCAAAATCCAAACAAGCAACATTTGAGCACTTCTTGAGTCGCTCCCAATAATCAGAAATGAAGAGCAAACCAACCCAACAACAAAACAACAGCGAACGTAGACATTCGAACTGGCACTTATTATCGACCCACACATAATAATAGCCTGAAGACAAATCAGGTGAGCGAGGCTTAACACTCCAAATGACGCAAAAACAGGAACACCCAAAAACTCAGCATTCATTGCAGAGTAGCCAAGAGGTCCCAAATAAATACGAACAGCTTCACCCAATATAAAAATACGCGCAGAAATAACGACTACAAATATAGTTGAGAAAACTGACAACCAAAAAATAATTCTATCAACACCCTCACGCCCCGCAAGAAATCTTCCTAAAAAAAGAAAACCAGGCGCAAACATGACCAACAGCAAAGAAAGCAAGTGCCTTGTTAGCTGACCGTCAGGCGAGAAAGTATTTGCAACAACAACAGAGACCCCGCCTAGTGCTGCGGACAATGCAAAGACAGCACTTATTTTGCTGAACCTTACAAAAAAGGCCAGCGCAATAACTGGAGCCAGTAGGAATGCAGGATTTATATCATACCCCATCAACGAAAACATAACGACAGGAATAGACAATGTTGCCGCAATTACAGGAACTATAAGCTTCCTGAAACCCCCATCCAACAACACATTAGAAGTATTATACATTACTACACTCTTCTTAGAGAACCACATTGATCTTAAGACAACACCAATGCAATATTATTTTCTAACCAGGCACCAAACATCGCATTTAACCGCTAACTAAAGCGCCATATCCAAGCAGGAAAACTATATACCCTTCCTACGGCATACGGCCAACTATGCTACTGCCTGAAGGTAACCGATGACAGTTGCATTCACTAGCCCATATCAACTCCCAATTAGGTACCTGGCCGAAAGCTTCCGTTCATAATGAACGCTCCGCCTCCACGATGCTTGGAATTCTGTTCATGAAGTTCGTGCCATTCCTTTGCGATTTTGAGCTGCAAGCCTTGATGGACGCCTACAGGCAAGGTGAGAAGCTTACTTTGCCCAGTCACGCTCATGCCATTTTGCCCAGTCACAAGGGTTACACCCTCAACCAGATCAGCGACATTCTTGTCATCATCAGTGCAACCGTATCGCTCTGGCTTGTAGTGGTCAACCAATCCAGGACACGACGTTAAATTTTTCTCAGCCAGAGGTAGGACCAGCCCACCGTTAAATTGATGCGGCCGAATCCAGTCGTACCGATGCATCAGATAGTGGCTTATGTCTCGGTGCGCTTCTTAGGCCGTCATTTAGCCAGCAGTCGGTATCCACTCAGTTTTTCAATCTCCTGAACACACGTTTCCTCGGTGCATACCTGGCAGTTTCCAAGGCAACTCATGCTCTGGCGCATGCGATAACGCCAGAGTCGTTGGCGAAACTGTCGGCTGCAATATTGCGAGCTCTAATCCGAATGAAACACCGCTCCCTGATACCTGCCACGCTGCTAGTAAGCCATATCCAGCGCCTTGATGAGCAGATCATTTGGCTTGCTCGACAATGCCCAACCCACAATTCGACGTGCGCAGAGATCCGGGACGACAACCAGGAAGTGCCATTTCCCTGCGCCTAGATGTAGGTGATGTCGCCACACCAGATTTGGTTCGGTGCCGGCACATCAAATTCCCGATTCAATATGTCCGGGATATCAGGTCGCTCGACCGTCACTTGCTTGTAGGCATGTGAGCCTGGTTGTTTGCTGACTAATTTCAACTCCCGTATCAGGCCACGCGCCTTGAATCGCCCGATTTGCTCGCCACCTTCCCGCAACATCAGACCTGGTGCAGTACCTCAGTACAACAGCTTTCGCGCTTTCATGGCTCCAGTCGACGCTGACGATAGATCAAGTCAACAATCTCACCGTCCGGGGCATAGCCACTGACGGTGTCGCGCAGGAGTTGGCGGACCCGCGAATAATCATCCCGCTCAATCGCAGACAGCAACTCCGTCAGCTTGCCCTTGAGCACTTCCCAGGGCAGCAAGTCTTCATTGGCCGTCATGATCATCGGGTGCTGGGTAGCGGCAACGTTGTCACCGATCAACAACTCCTCGTAGAGCTTCTCGCCGGGACGTAGCCCGGTAAACTCGATGGCAATGTCGCCCTGAGGATTTTTGTCCGAACGGACACTCAACCCCGACAAGTGAATCATCTTCTCCGCCAGCTCGACAATCTTCACCGGCTCGCCCATGTCCAGCACAAACACATCACCGCCCTGCCCCATCGAACCAGCCTGTATGACCAGTTGCGCGGCCTCGGGGATGGTCATGAAGTAACGGGTGATTTTCGGATGTGTGACCGTCAGCGGGCCGCCCGACTTGATCTGCTTATGGAACAGCGGAATCACCGAACCGGAAGACCCGAGCACATTGCCGAATCGCACCATGGTAAACCGGGTTTTATTAACCCGGGACACGTTGGTCTTGTCACCAAACATCACCGGCGCCAGCTCGCGGCTCAAGGCCTGCAACGTCAGCTCCGCCAACCGCTTGGTACTGCCCATGACATTGGTGGGACGAACAGCCTTGTCAGTCGAAATCAACACGAAGTTTGCTACACCGGCCTGCAGGGCGGCCTGCGCGGTATTCAGCGTACCGATCACATTGTTCAGTACACCTTCGGCAATATTGTGCTCGACCATCGGCACGTGCTTGTAAGCCGCCGCGTGATACACCGTATCCACATGCCAGGTTTTCATCACGTCCAGCAGTTTGTCCTGGTTGCGCACCGAACCGAGGATCGGCAACAGACGAACCGATAGCGACTCACGGGTAATACGCTGCTCAAGTTCCGACAGAATGCTGTAAAGATTGAACTCACTGTGCTCGAACAACAACAGCGTGGTCGGCTTCAACGCCAGGATCTGGCGGCAAAGCTCAGAACCGATAGAACCGCCCGCCCCCGTGACCAGAACCGACTGATCCTTGATGCAATGCTCAAGCAAATCGCCCTGTGCCGGCACCGCATCGCGGCCAAGCAGGTCCGCGATGTCGACCTCCTGAATGTCATC
>NZ_MOBI01000049.1:0-1687 GCF_003732175.1 Pseudomonas brassicacearum | reverse complement strand
CGACCCAGGCTGTGTGAAAACGCAGTGATTGTCTAACCTTCTGATCGTCGAGATCGTATCGGGGGCGATCATGAAGCGATTCATCGAAGGTGAGGCTCGGACTCAAGTGACATTGCTGCCAGAGTGCCTGGACGATTACGTAGCCGAAGAAAATCCAGTGCGCGTGGTCGATGTTTTCGTCGATGAACTCGACCTGGGCGCACTCGGTTTTGAGGGCGTCGATCCTGCCGCAACTGGTCGTCCGGCCTACCACCCAGCGGTCTTGCTGAAGATCTATATCTACGGCTATCTCAATCGGATTCAGTCCAGCCGCCGGCTTGAGCGTGAAGCCGAGCGCAACGTCGAGTTGATGTGGCTAGCGGGGCGTTTGGCCCCGGACTTCAAAACCATCGCCGACTTTCGCAAGGACAACGGCAAAGCCATTCGCAGCGTCTGCCGCCAGTTCGTAGTGCTTTGCCGCAGCCTCGATCTCTTCTCCCAATCGATCATCGCCATCGACGGCAGCAAATTCAAAGCCGTCAATAATCGCGACCGTAACTTCACCCAGGGCAAAGTGAAGGCACGCATGCAGCAGATCGAACAGAGCATTGACCGTTATCTGGCGGCGATGGATTCGGCGGATCGGGCAACGCCCGAAGTGGCCGAGGCCAAAGCAGAGCGGCTTAAAGAAAAGATAGAAGCACTGAAAAAGCAGATGCAGAAACTCAAGGACATCGAGGCGCAGCTCCACGAAAGTCCAGACCAGCAGATCTCCCTCACAGACCCAGATGCACGCTCAATGGCCACGAGCGGCCGAGGCACCGGAACGGTTGGCTACAACGTACAAACAGCAGTCGACGACAAACACCATCTGATCATTGCCCATGAGGTGACCAACGTGGGCAATGACCGTGGGCAACTAAGCAATATGGCGAACCAAGCGCGTGAAGAAATCAAGGCTGAATCGCTAACGGTGGTGGCCGACCGAGGCTATTACAAAGGTCTGGAAATCCTTGCTTGCGAGCAAGCCGGCATCACTACCTTCGTACCGAAACCCCTGACCTCAGGCAGTAAAGCCGAAGGTCGATTTGGTAAGCAGGATTTCATCTACCTTGCTGCATCGGACGAGTATCGATGCCCTGCGGGGCAGCTACTAACCCGGCGGCATTCGTCGATGGAAGACGGCATGTTGTTGCATTGTTACTACTTCTCGGGGTGCCAGTCCTGCGCAATGCAAAAGCAATGTACGACGGGTAAGGAGCGCCGTGTGAGGCGCTGGGAACATGAGGCGGTAATCGACGCGATGCAGGTTCGGCTAGAACATGATCCAGCGATGATGAGGGTTCGTCGACAGACCGTTGAACATCCTTTTGGAACGCTCAAGTACTGGATGGGAAGTACCCACTTCCTGACCAAAACCCTGCCGCGGGTGAGCACTGAGATGAGCCTTCATGTGCTCGCCTACAACCTCAAACGAATGATGAGCATCTTCGGTATCGCAGGACTGCTTGAGGCGATCAGGGCGTGAATCCAGCCGCTTGGCTCGCCCGTTAGTAGCCGATTGGGCCGCTGACGCGGCCCAATCGGCATTACAAACGTCTATGTAGCTGACTAAGGTAATTCGCGCTTCCGCCCGCTGATTTCACAGACAATCCTCGCGACTCTCAGTTTTCGACGTATTCAGCGCGTTTTCACACAGCCTGGACCC
>NZ_MOBI01000005.1:0-295396 GCF_003732175.1 Pseudomonas brassicacearum | reverse complement strand
GAAGTATCCGATCAGAAATAAAAATGCCAGTCAGCTTAACTGACTGGCATTAGACCCGAGGGTCTCCCTTTTTATTGACGCTTGAGCGTTAGAACAACACGCGGCAACGGATGGTGCCGTTGATGTGCTGCAGCTTCTCTTGCGCCAGGTCCGAGTATTCGGCGTCGACGTCGATCACGACGTAGCCGACTTTCTCGTTGGTCTGCAGGAACTGACCGGAAATGTTGATACCGTTTTCGGCGAAAACCTTGTTGATCTCGCTCATCACACCCGGGATGTTCTGGTGGATGTGCAGCAAACGGTGCTTGCCAGGGTGAGCCGGCAGGGCTACTTCCGGGAAGTTGACCGAGGACACCGACGTACCGTTGTCGCTGTACTTGACCAGCTTTTCCGCCACTTCCAGGCCGATGTTGGCTTGTGCTTCAGCGGTGGAGCCGCCGATGTGCGGGGTCAGGATCACGTTGTCCAGGCCACGCAGCGGGCTTTCGAACTCTTCGTCGTTGGAGCGTGGCTCCACCGGGAATACGTCGATGGCCGCGCCGATCAGGTGCTTGTCCTTGATCGCATCCGCCAGGGCGTCCAGCTCGACCACGGTGCCGCGAGCGGCGTTGATCAGGATCCCGCCTTTCTTGATGGCGCGGATTTCTTTCTCGCCGATCATCCACTGGGTGGCCGCGGTTTCCGGTACGTGCAGGGTGACGATGTCGGACATGCCCAGCAGCTCGTGCAGGTTGCCGACCTGAGTGGCGTTACCCAGAGGCAGCTTGGTCACGGTGTCGTAGAAGTAAACCTGCATGCCCAGGCCTTCGGCCAGGACCGACAGTTGAGTACCGATCGAGCCGTAACCGACGATACCGAGCTTTTTGCCACGGATTTCGAAGGAGTTGGCCGCGCTCTTGATCCAGCCGCCACGGTGGCAGGAAGCGTTCTTCTCAGGGATGCCGCGCAGCAACAGGATCGCTTCGGCCAGCACCAGCTCGGCCACCGAACGGGTGTTGGAGTACGGTGCGTTGAAGACAGCGATGCCGCGTTCGCGAGCAGCGTTGAGGTCGACCTGGTTGGTGCCGATGCAGAAACAGCCAACAGCTACCAGTTTCTTCGCGTGATCGAAGATTTCTTCGGTCAGTTGAGTGCGGGAGCGAATGCCGATGAAGTGCGCATCAGCGATCTTTTCCTTCAGTTGGGCTTCCGGCAGAGAACCTGTCAGGTACTCGATGCTGGTGTAGCCCGCCGCCTTGAGGACGTCGACAGCCGATTGGTGGACGCCTTCGAGAAGAAGGAACTTGATCTTGCTCTTATCGAGAGAAGTCTTGCTCATCTGCGTAAACCTGTGTCCCGGAGAAAAATGGCAGGGAAGTGGCCAGCAGATGCTGACCCGAGCGGCAGGAACGCCGTCGCCGCAGAACAGCCTTTGGGCACTATCCTGCGGGGGCGGTATGCTAGCATATGCACCCCGCAAACACTCATTCCTGCGACGTGAAGCGTGCTCAGGATGACCATGAATTGTTCGAGAGTTCTGTCGATGACCAATCCCGCCCTGATTGAAGAGCTGAAGACCCTGGTTGAGCCTGGCAAGGTGCTGACCGATGCCGACTCCCTGAATGCTTACGGTAAGGATTGGACCAAGCATTTCGCCCCGGCCCCGACGGCCATCGTGTTCCCCAAGACCACCGAGCAGGTCCAGGCCATTGTTCGTTGGGCGAATGAGCACAAGATTGCGCTGGTACCGTCCGGTGGGCGCACCGGGCTGTCGGCTGCTGCCGTGGCGGCCAATGGCGAAGTGGTGGTTTCGTTCGACTATATGAATCAGATCCTCGACGTGAACCTGACCGACCGTACTGCGGTCTGCCAGCCGGGCGTAGTCACTGAACAACTGCAAAACCGCGCCGAAGAGCACGGTTTGTACTACCCGGTGGACTTCGCTTCCGCCGGTTCCAGCCAGATTGGCGGCAATATCGGCACCAATGCCGGCGGGATCAAGGTTATTCGCTACGGCATGACCCGTAACTGGGTTGCCGGCATGAAAGTCGTGACCGGTAAGGGCGACCTGCTGGAACTGAACCGCGACCTGATCAAGAACGCCACCGGTTACGATCTCCGTCAGCTGTTCATCGGCGCCGAAGGCACTTTGGGTTTCGTGGTCGAAGCAACCATGCGCCTTGATCGCGCCCCGAAAAACCTCACCGCGATGGTCCTCGGCACCGCCGATTTCGACTCGATCATGCCGGTGCTGCACGCGTTTCAGAGCAAGCTCGACCTGACTGCGTTCGAATTCTTCTCCGACAAAGCATTGGCCAAAGTCCTCGCGCGCGGTGACGTGCCGGCACCGTTCGAATCCGATTGCCCGTTCTACGCGCTGCTGGAGTTCGAAGCGACCACTGAAGAAGTGGCCAACCATGCGCTGGAAACCTTCGAGCACTGCGTTGAAGAGGGCTGGGTGCTGGATGGCGTGATGAGCCAGAGCGAATCCCAGTTGCAAAACCTCTGGAAACTGCGCGAATACATCTCCGAGACCATTTCCCACTGGACGCCGTACAAGAACGACATTTCGGTCACTGTGTCGAAAGTCCCGGCATTCCTGAAGGAAATCGACGCAATCGTCGGCGAACACTACCCGGATTTCGAAATCGTCTGGTTCGGCCACATCGGCGACGGCAACCTGCACTTGAACATCCTCAAGCCAGAAAACCTCAGCAAGGACGAGTTCTTCGCCAAGTGCGCGACCGTCAACAAGTGGGTGTTCGAAACCGTCGAGAAGTACAACGGCTCGATCTCGGCCGAGCATGGCGTGGGCATGACCAAGCGTGATTACTTGACCTACAGCCGTTCGCCGGTTGAGATCGAGTACATGAAAGCGGTCAAGGCGGTGTTCGACCCGAACGGCATCATGAACCCGGGCAAAATCTTCGCTGTTTGAAGCCGCTGTCCCTGATGAATCTATAAGGCAGGAGTCGGTAATGAGCTATCAGCACCAGTATGTCGACGGTACACGTATTCATTTCCCGGTCGGGAAGGTGGTGTGCATCGGGCGTAACTACGCCGAACACGCCAAGGAACTGGATAACCCGGTGCCGACCGAGCCGCTGTTGTTCATCAAACCGGGCAGTTGCGTGGTAGCGCTGGAAGGTGGTTTTGCGATTCCGACCGAGCGTGGTTCGGTCCACTATGAAGCGGAAATTGCCGTGTTGATCGGCAAGCCGTTGTCGACCAAGCCAAGCCGTGAAGAAGTGCTGGACGCGATCTCCGGGTTTGCACCGGGGCTGGACCTGACCTTGCGCGACAAGCAGGCCGAGCTGAAATCCAAAGGCCTGCCATGGGAAATCGCCAAGTCGTTTGACGGCGCGTGCGTGCTGGCGCCGTTCGTGGTCAGCAGCACGTTCCCGGACCTGACCGACATCGGTATCCGCCTGACCATCAACGGTGAAGTTCGCCAGGACGGCAACAGCAGCTTGATGCTCAACCCGATCGTGCCAATGATCCAGCACATGGCGGGCTGTTTCTCGCTGCAAGCTGGTGACGTGATCATGACCGGCACTCCAGTTGGCGTCGGTCCGTTGAACGTTGGCGATGAACTGGTGCTGGAATTGCCGGGCGCCGGCAGCTTCAAGAGCAGTGTTCGCTAAACCGCAAAACCGAGTCCTGATCGTGCTCTTCGCTGCAGTCGTGGCGTTGGGCGCGGCTGGGCAACATTATCGTTTGTTCGAGCGCGGCTGGTTCAACCTGCAAGCCTGGTTGCACCCGGCAGACGGCCAGTCCATGGCACTCAATGATTACCAGGTGGTTGTCGAGGCGAAGGTCATTGACAGGCTGAGCGCTGACATTTCGGCGCTGACGTTTGATCCGGTGCGCCAAAGCCTGTTCACCGTGACCAATAAAAACTCCGAGCTGCTCGAGCTGTCCCTCGACGGACGAATCCTGCGCCGCGTGACGCTGATCGGGTTTGGCGACCCGGAAGCGGTGGAGTTCATCAGTGCTGATACCTATGTGATCGCCGATGAATATCAGCAGCGCCTGATCAAGATTCACCTGACGGATGAAACGGAGTTTCTCGATGCTGCGGATTCCGAGCAGATGACCCTTGGCGTGCACATGAGCAGCAATAAGGGCTTTGAAGGCCTGGCCTACGATTCGGTGGGCAAGCGGTTGTTCGTCGCCAAAGAGCGCGACCCGATGCTGATCTACGAAGTGCAGGGCTTTGCGCATTACAACCCGGAGAAATCCTACGCGGTGCACGTGGTCAACAATCCCAGGCGCGATGCCGGGCTGTTCGTGCGCGACCTGTCGAGCCTGCAATATGACAAGCGCAGCGGCCATTTACTGGCACTGTCGGATGAGTCGCATCTGGTGCTGGAACTGGATATCGACGGTCGGCCGTTAAGCACGATGTCGCTGAACAAAGGGCGTCAGGGCTTGCAAAAGACAGTGCCGCAAGCAGAAGGGATCGCCATGGGCGACAGCGGTACGATGTACCTGGTCAGCGAGCCCAACCTGTTTTATGTCTTCAAGAAGCCACAACCCTGAGCAATACAAAACTCCTGTGGGAGCGAGCCTGCTCGCGATATCGGTCGGTTATTCAACATCGATGTTGAATGTGCCGGCCTAATCGCGAGCAGGCTCGCTCCCACAGTTTTGATTGTGTATTGGGCTTATTCGGCGCGCAGGGTCTTCACGCCTTCGCTCGTGCCCAATAGCAGCACGTCTGCCGGACGGGCAGCGAACAGGCCGTTGGTGACCACGCCGACAATGGCGTTGATTTGGGTTTCGAGTTCGACCGGGTTGGTGATCTGCATGTTGTAGACGTCGAGGATGATGTTGCCGTTGTCGGTCAGCACACCTTCACGGTAAACCGGATCGCCGCCCAGCTTCACCAGCTTGCGGGCTACGTGGCTGCGGGCCATCGGGATTACTTCGACCGGTAGTGGGAAAGTGCCCAGGACCGGCACCAGTTTGCTGGCGTCGGCGATGCAGATGAATGTCTTGGCTACGGCTGCAACGATCTTTTCGCGGGTCAGGGCTGCGCCGCCGCCCTTGATCAGGTTCAGGTGCTCGTCGCTTTCATCGGCGCCGTCGACATAGAATTCCAGATCGCTGACGGTGTTGAGCTCATACACCGGAATCCCGTGGCCCTTGAGGCGCGCGGCGGTGGCTTCGGAGCTGGCAACCGCGCCGTCGAACGCGCCCTTGTGCAGGGCCAGTGCGTCGATGAAGCAGTTGGCAGTGGAGCCGGTGCCGACCCCGACGATGCTCTTGTCGTCGAGTTTTGGAAGGATGAAATCGACGGCGGCCTGAGCCACCGCCTGTTTGAGTTGATCCTGGGTCATGCGGGCTCCGAGGTGCCAAAGGGGAACGAAAGGCCCGCATTATAGCCCCATGCCTGGCTAAATCCTCTGGATTCGTGTGGTCGCACGGGCAAAAGCCGGGTTAGACTCCTCGGTCCTGCCCAACCCGCTCAGTGATGCTTTCCGATGCTCGAACAGTACGTCAAAAAGATCCTCACCTCGCGCGTTTATGACGTTGCCGTAGAAACCCCATTGCAGACTGCTCGCCAGCTCTCCGAGCGGTTGGGCAATACTATTTGGCTCAAGCGCGAAGACTTGCAGCCGGTATTCTCGTTCAAGATTCGCGGCGCTTATAACAAGCTGACCCAATTGAGCGATGAAGAGCGCGCCCGTGGCGTGGTCACGGCTTCCGCGGGTAACCACGCGCAGGGGCTGGCACTGGCCGCCAAGGTGTTGGGCGTGAAAGCGACCATCGTCATGCCCAAGACCACCCCCGAGATCAAGGTCGAAGGCGTGCGTTCGCGCGGCGGCAAAGTAGTGCTGCACGGGGATTCCTTCCCGGAAGCCCTGGCCTATTCGCTGAAACTGGTCGACGAAAAGGGCTACGTCTACATCCACCCTTACGATGATCCGCACACGATTGCCGGGCAGGGCACTGTGGCGATGGAGATTCTGCGCCAGCACCCGGGTCCGATTAATGCGATTTTCGTCCCAGTGGGCGGTGGCGGCCTGATCGCCGGGATCGCCGCGTACGTGAAGTACCTGCGGCCCGAGATCAAGATCATCGGCGTCGAGCCGGACGACTCCAACTGCCTGCAAGCGGCCATGGCGGCCGGTGAGCGCGTGGTACTGCCGACCGTTGGGCTCTTTGCCGATGGTGTGGCAGTGGCGCAGATCGGTCAGCACACCTTCGACATCTGCAAGGACTACGTCGATGAGGTGATCACCGTCAGCACGGACGAGATCTGCGCGGCAATCAAGGATATCTACGACGATACCCGCTCGATCACCGAGCCTGCCGGCGCCTTGGGCGTGGCCGGGATCAAGAAGTATGTCGAGCTCTACGGCGTAACCGGGCAGACCCTGGTGGCCATCGACTCCGGCGCCAACGTCAACTTTGACCGCCTGCGCCACGTCGCCGAGCGCGCCGAGCTGGGTGAGGGGCGTGAAGCGATCATCGCCGTGACCATCCCGGAGAAACCGGGCAGCTTCAAGGCGTTCTGCGAAGCCATCGGCAAACGCCAGATCACCGAATTCAACTACCGCTACAACACCGGCAGCGAAGCGCACATTTTTGTTGGGGTGCAGACGCACCCGGAAAACGATCCACGCAGTGCGCTGGTCGCCAGTCTGACCGAGCAGGGCTTCCCGGTGCTCGACCTGACCGACAACGAACTGGCCAAGTTGCACATTCGCCACATGGTGGGCGGTCGTGCGGCGCATGTCGTCGATGAAGTGGTGTTGCGCTTCGAGTTCCCGGAGCGTCCGGGAGCGTTGTTCAACTTCCTCAACAAGCTCGGCGGGCGCTGGAACATCTCGATGTTCCACTACCGTAACCACGGCGCAGCCGATGGTCGGGTGGTCGCCGGCCTGCAAGTGCCGCATGAAGAGCGTCATCTGGTGCCGGCGGCGCTGGCAGAAATCGGTTACCCGTATTGGGATGAGAGCGACAACCCGGCGTATAAGCTGTTCCTCGGCTGAGCGTCTACGCTGATGGCCAGTCCATAAGGAAATCGAACAATGGAAACGTTAACCGCCCTGAAAGTTGCGCATGTCCTGGCAACGGTTTTGTTGCTGGTTGGTGCGCTGGGCCTGGCGATCCGGGTCTGGCGCACTCGTCGCAACGGGGACCTGACGGCACACGCGCGCACGTTGCAGCGGCCGTGGGTGTTTGTCTGGCTGGTGATGGGCCTGGCGTTGCTGAGCATGCCGTTCACCGGATGGTGGATGGTGCACCTGGTGGGCTGGCCGCTGGGGCAGATGTGGATTCTGGCGTCCAGCCTGATCTACACCGTCGGTGCGCTGGCGGTGTTCTGGCTGCTGATGCGGCTTAACAAGCTGCGCACTGCGCCGGGTGGCAACGGGAAGTTTACGTTTGCCTTGGCGTTATTCAGTTTTGTCTGTTTTATCGCGATTGCCGGGTTGATGGGCGCCAAGCCGGTTTAAGGCTTTAGGACCGAGTCGTCCCCTTCGCGAGCAAGCCCGCTCCCACACTGGATCTGTGATTGACGCACATTCAATGTGGGAGCGAGCCTGCTCGCGATGGCGATTTCAATCGCGCAACGACATGATCGGCCAGCCGCGTTTCTGTGCCTCGGCGCGCAAATTCGGGTCCGGGTCCACGGCCACCGGGTTTGCCACTTCCTCCAGCAACGCCAGATCATTCATCGAATCACTATAGAAATAGCTGTCTTCGAGCGACATGCCGGTCTCTTCCAGCCAACGATTCAGGCGCGTCACCTTGCCTTCACGGAAGCACGGTACGTCGGTGCTGCGCCCGGTGTAGCGGCCGTCGACCATTTCGCATTCGGTGGCAATCAGGGTTTCGACGCCCAGACGCTGGGCAATCGGCCCTGTGACGAAGCGGTTGGTGGCGGTGATGATCACCAGTTTATCGCCGGCAGCGCGATGGCTGGCCAGCAACTCGAGTCCCTTCGACAGCACGATCGGTTCGATGCAGTCGCGCATGTAGTCGCGGTGCCATTCGTCCAGCAGGGTCATCTCGGTACGGCCGAGGATTTCCAGGCAAAAGTTCAGGTACGCGGCCTGGTCCAGCTTGCCGGCCAGGTAGTCCTGGTAGAACTCATCGTTGCGCATTTTGTAGGCGACGGCATCGAGGAACCCGCGTTCGCACAGGTAATCGCCCCACGCGTGATCGCTGTCGCCGCCCAAAAGTGTGTTGTCCAAGTCGAATAAAGCCAGACGCATTTGCAGTTACTCGCTGAAAAGTCTGTAAAAAGGCCTCCAGAATACGGTCTTTTCACAAGAGTGCACATAACGTAGGAAGCTTCGTTGCCGCCTTCACAACCTTTGTGGAACAATGCGACGACATGCGTTTGCGAGGTTGTTGCCGTGATCGACCCCGATGGTTTCCGCCCCAATGTCGGGATCATTCTCACGAATGATGCCGGCCAGGTGCTATGGGCTCGCCGTATCAATCAAGATGCCTGGCAGTTTCCTCAAGGTGGTATCAACCCTCAGGAGACACCGGAAGACGCCTTGTACCGCGAGTTGAACGAAGAAGTGGGGCTGGAGCGCGAAGATGTTGAAATTCTCGCCTGCACCCGGGGCTGGTTGCGCTATCGTTTGCCGCAACGCTTGGTCAGAACGCACAGCCAACCGCTATGCATCGGCCAGAAACAGAAGTGGTTTCTCCTGCGCCTGGTCTCCAACGAGCAGCGGGTGCGGATGGATTTGACCGGTAAACCGGAATTCGATGGCTGGCGCTGGGTCAGTTATTGGTATCCGTTGGGCCAGGTGGTGACATTCAAGCGCGAGGTTTATCGCCGCGCTCTCAAAGAGCTTGCCCCGCGCCTTTTAGCGCGCGACTGACGACGGAGTTCGACCCCGAGCCATGCTCAATACGCTGCGCAAGATCGTCCAGGAAGTTAACTCCGCCAAGGATCTCAAGGCGGCGTTGGGGATTATTGTGTTGCGCGTTAAAGAGGCCATGGGCAGCCAGGTCTGCTCGGTCTACCTGCTCGACCCTGAAACCAACCGCTTCGTGCTGATGGCCACCGAGGGCTTGAACAAGCGCTCGATCGGCAAGGTTAGCATGGCGCCCAACGAAGGTCTGGTTGGCCTGGTCGGCACGCGTGAAGAACCCCTCAACCTCGAAAACGCCGCGGATCACCCGCGCTATCGCTACTTCGCCGAAACCGGTGAAGAGCGTTATGCCTCGTTCCTCGGAGCCCCGATCATTCACCACCGCCGCGTTGTCGGCGTGTTGGTCATCCAGCAAAAAGAACGTCGCCAGTTCGACGAAGGTGAAGAAGCCTTCCTGGTGACCATGAGCGCCCAGCTCGCGGGCGTTATTGCCCACGCCGAGGCCACAGGATCCATCCGTGGTCTGGGGCGTCAGGGCAAGGGCATTCAGGAAGCAAAGTTTGTCGGCGTACCCGGCTCGCCCGGTGCGGCGGTCGGTACCGCGGTGGTCATGTTGCCGCCGGCCGATCTGGACGTGGTGCCTGACAAGACCATCGCTGACATCGAAGCAGAGCTGGGGTTGTTCAAGACCGCCATCGAAGGCGTACGCGCCGACATGCGTGCGCTGTCCGCCAAGCTTGCCACGCAATTGCGGCCGGAAGAGCGGGCGCTGTTCGACGTCTACCTGATGATGCTCGACGACGCTTCGCTGGGCAGCGAAGTGACCACCGTGATCAAGACCGGCCAATGGGCCCAGGGCGCACTGCGTCAGGTGGTCACCGATCACGTCAACCGTTTCGAATTGATGGACGACGCCTACCTGCGTGAGCGTGCCTCGGACGTCAAAGACCTTGGCCGACGCCTGCTGGCTTACTTGCAGGAAGAGCGTCAGCAGACGCTGGTCTATCCCGACAACACCATTCTGATCAGCGAAGAACTGACGCCAGCGATGCTCGGCGAGGTGCCGGAAGGCAAGCTGGTGGGGCTGGTGTCGGTACTCGGTTCCGGCAACTCCCACGTGGCGATCCTGGCGCGAGCCATGGGGATCCCGACGGTGATGGGTCTGGTCGATCTGCCGTATTCCAAGGTCGACGGCATCCAGATGATCGTCGACGGCTACCACGGCGAGGTCTACACCAACCCGAGTGACGTGCTGCGCAAGCAGTTCGCCGACGTGGTCGAAGAAGAGAAGCAGCTCGCGCTGGGGTTGGATGCACTGCGCGACTTGCCGTGCGTGACGGTCGACGGTCACCGCATGCCGCTGTGGGTCAACACTGGCCTGCTGGCGGATGTGGCACGGGCGCAGAAGCGCGGTGCCGAAGGCGTGGGTCTGTACCGCACCGAAGTGCCGTTCATGATCAATCAGCGCTTTCCGAGCGAAAAGGAGCAGCTGGCAATTTATCGCGAGCAACTCGCGGCCTTCCACCCACAACCGGTGACCATGCGCAGCCTGGACATCGGCGGCGACAAGTCACTGTCGTACTTCCCGATCAAGGAAGACAACCCGTTCCTCGGCTGGCGCGGGATTCGCGTGACCCTCGACCACCCGGAAATCTTCCTGGTACAGACCCGCGCCATGCTCAAGGCCAGCGAAGGCCTGAACAACCTGCGCATTTTGCTGCCGATGATCTCTGGCACGCATGAACTGGAAGAAGCCCTGCACCTGATTCACCGCGCCTGGGGTGAAGTGCGCGACGAAGGCACTGACGTGCCGATGCCGCCAGTTGGCGTGATGATCGAGATTCCGGCAGCGGTGTACCAGACCAAGGAACTGGCACGACAGGTGGACTTCCTGTCGGTCGGCTCCAACGACCTGACCCAGTACCTGCTGGCCGTGGATCGTAACAACCCGCGGGTAGCCGATCTTTACGACTACCTGCACCCGGCGGTGCTGCAAGCCCTGCAAAACGTGGTGCGCGATGCACACGCCGAAGGCAAGCCGGTGAGTATCTGCGGCGAGATGGCCGGTGACCCGGCAGCGGCGGTGCTGTTGATGGCGATGGGCTTCGACAGCCTGTCGATGAACGCCACCAACTTGCCGAAAGTGAAATGGATGTTGCGCCAGATCAACCTGAGCTGGGCCAGGGATCTGCTCGCCGAGCTGATGACCATCGACAACCCGCAAGTGATCCACAGCTCGCTGCAACTGGCGCTGAAGAACCTTGGGTTGGCGCGGATGATCAATCCGGCGGCGATCAAGCCCCTCTAAAACGCTGATGGCCTCATCGCGAGCAGGCTCGCTCCCACATTTGGTCTTCGGTGTTCACAAATAGTGTGTTCACAGCAGATCCAGCGTGGGAGCGAGCCTGCTCGCGATGGCGTCAGTGCCGACACTGCTTAGTCCCTGATCTCCACTTCCCCAAGATGCCCGCCATACGGCCCGAAACTTCGTTCAACCATATGCCGCGTCCCGTCCGCCTGCACAATCAACGCGGTACTCGCTCGCGTGCCATACGTGGGGCTGGCAATAAACACGCTCGACAACAAACTCTCGGTCGCCAGCCCGACCCCGGTATCCGGCAAGTCGGCGAACGGCGCCGTTTGCGGGTCGCCTAAAAGGGCCAGCAAGGCCTGCGGCTGCGGGTCGGCCAGTACTTCACTCAACGCCGCCTTGGCCTTGAGCACTTTCGGCCACGGCGTATCAAGCCCGGCATTCGACAATCCATAGATGCCTGATTGCAGTTTGCCTGGCCCAGGCGCGCGCGCGTTGTAATGCCACAGCTCATGACGATTGCCGATCAGCAGATTAAATCCGGCATATTCGGGTGATCTGCCGACAACATCGGCCAAGTACTGATCAATCGGCAAGTCGCCGGTGAGAAACCGTGCCACCAGCTCGCCTCGTGATTTACGCGCCGGCGGCTGATGCGGGTCGCGGATGTTGGTCAGTGCGGCAAAGCGCCCGTCGGCGCCAATGCCCAGCCAGGTGCCACCCGCTTCCAGGTCGCGCCCGGCGTACACCTCTGGCGTCTCGGGCCATTGCGCCAGCGGCAGGCTGGGGCGTGCATAAAACTCGTCGCGGTTAGCCGCAACGATCAGCGGCGTTGCGTGACCCGGCCGCCAGGCGAAGACGATCAAGCACATGGGGTTATCCCTCTTGGCTTTTTTTGCTCACTTTACGCATAGAGCTGGCGGGTATCCATCGCCATCCAGTGGAGCTTGAGGCCATGCATCCGTTACCATGCCGCACTTATTTCGGGGGGCAGTCATGGAATTTCCGCTCTATCTGCTGCTGGGTGCCTGTGCCGGCGTGCTGGCCGGGCTGTTTGGGGTGGGCGGCGGGATCATCATCGTCCCGGTACTGGTGTTCAGTTTCACCTTGCAGGGTTTTGATGTGTCGGTGCTGACTCACCTGGCCGTCGGCACGTCGTTGGCGACGATCATCTTCACATCGGTCAATGCGGTGCGCGAACATCATCTGAAAGGCGCGGTGCGCTGGCCGATTTTTGTCTGGATGACTGTCGGGATTCTGATCGGCGCGGGTTTTGGCGCGCTGACGGCCGAAGCCATCTCAGGACCGCATTTGCAGAAGATCATCGGCGTGTTCGCGTTGGTCATTGCCTTGCAGCTGGCGCTGGAGGTCAAGCCCAAGGCCAGCCAAACGGTGCCTGGCAAATTCGGCCTGACCCTGGCCGGCAGTGTGATCGGCTGGGCTTCGGCGATTTTCGGGGTCGGCGGAGGCTCGCTGACAGTGCCGTTTCTGACCTGGCGCAGTGTGCCGATGCAGCAAGCCGTGGCCACCTCTTCGGCCTGCGGTCTGCCGATTGCGCTCGTCAGTGCATTAAGTTTCATGATTTTGGGCTGGCACGATCCACGCCTGCCGGCTCATAGTCTCGGGTTCATTTATTTACCGGCGCTGTTGGGCATTGCCCTGACCAGCATGGTCTTTGCCCGCATCGGTGCGCGACTGGCCCACAAGCTGTCACCGCGGTTGCTGAAAAGACTGTTTGCCGCGTTGCTGTTTTGCGTGGGTTTGAGCTTTTTGCTTTGAGCTCTTTTTGCCGGGAACAGCGACACAATCCTGGCTTAATCCAGGCGTGGCACGGTCGCGCCAGGAATTTTACGTTTCAACTCTAACGAGGAGTCGCAATGCTGCCTTACCCGCAGATTGACCCGGTGGCCCTGGCCATCGGCCCGCTGAAAATCCACTGGTACGGCCTGATGTACCTGATCGGCATCGGCGGCGCCTGGATGCTGGCATCGCGTCGCTTGAATCGCTTCGACCCGACCTGGACCAAGGAGAAGCTCTCCGACATGATCTTCTGGATGTCGATGGGGGTGATTGTCGGTGGCCGATTGGGTTATGTGCTGTTTTACGATCTGAGTGCTTACCTGGCCAACCCGACACTGATTTTTGAAGTGTGGAAGGGCGGCATGTCGTTCCACGGCGGGTTCATCGGCGTGATGCTGGCGGCCCTGTGGTTCGGTAGAAAGAATGGCAAGTCGTTCTTCCAGCTGATGGACTTCGTCGCACCGATGGTGCCGATCGGCCTGGGTGCCGGGCGTATCGGTAACTTCATCAACGCCGAGTTGTGGGGCAAGCCGACCGACCTGCCGTGGGCAATGATCTTCCCGCCGTTCAGCGACCCGGCACAGCTACCACGTCATCCGTCGCAGCTGTATCAGTTCGCGCTGGAAGGTGTGGCGCTGTTCCTGATCCTCTGGTTGTTCTCGCGCAAGCCGCGGCCGACCATGGCCGTGTCCGGGATGTTCACGCTGTTCTACGGTATTTTCCGATTCATCGTCGAATTCGTCCGCGTGCCGGACGCGCAACTGGGCTATCTGGCCTGGAACTGGCTGACCATGGGCCAGGTTCTGTGCGTACCGATGATCCTTGCCGGTCTGTTCCTGATCTGGCTGGCTTATCACCGTGCTCCGGCGGCTCCGGTTGCCCCGACTGCTTAAGAGCCGTCGCGCTCTACATTCGAATCCCGGGGCTTTGGTCCCGGGTTCAAGGACACAGGTAACTCATGAAGCAATATCTCGATCTGGTCGCCCACGTCATCAAGAACGGCACCAAACAAGCCAACCGTACCGGTGTGAACACCATCAGCTTTCCCGGCGCGATGCTGCGTTATGACCTGAAAGAAGGTTTCCCGGCGATCACTACCCGCAAGATGGCGTTCAAATCGGCTATCGGCGAGATGGTCGGTTTCCTGCGGGGCGTGAACAACGCGGCTGAGTTCCGGGCATTGGGCTGCAAGGTCTGGGACCAGAATGCCAATGAAAACGCCCAGTGGCTGGCCAACCCGTTCCGTCAGGGCGAAGACGACCTGGGTGAGATCTACGGCGTGCAATGGCGCAAGTGGCCGGCGTATAAGCAGATTCCGGTCAGCAATCAGGCTGCCATCGAGCAGACCCTGAGCCAGGGTTATCGGCAGATCGCTGAAGGTGAAGACGACGGCCAGGCCTATGTGGTGTTGTACAAGGCGATCGACCAGATTCGCCAGTGCGTCGACACCATCATCAACGACCCGGGCAGCCGCCGTATCCTGTTCCACGGCTGGAACTGCGCCCAGCTCGATGAAATGGCCCTGCCGCCCTGCCATCTGCTGTATCAGTTCCACCCGAATGTCGAGACCAAAGAGATCTCCCTGACGCTCTACATCCGCTCCAACGACCTGGGCCTGGGCACACCGTTCAACCTCACCGAAGGTGCCGCGCTGCTGAGCCTGATCGGTCGCCTGACCGGTTACACGCCGCGCTGGTTCACCTATTTCATCGGTGACGCCCACGTCTACGAGAACCACCTGGACATGCTCAACGAACAGCTCAAGCGCGAGCCGTTCCCGATGCCAAAACTGGTGATTTCCGACCGCGTGCCGGAGTTCGCCAAGACCGGCGTGTACCAGCCGGAGTGGCTGGAACAGATCGAGCCGAGCGACTTCTCGCTGGAAGGTTACGAACACCACGCGCCAATGACCGCGCCAATGGCGGTCTAAAGACCTCCTGCACCGATCGTTCCCACGCTCCGCGTGGGAATGCCTCAACGGACGCTCCGCGTTCGGCTCTTGGGACGCAGAGCGTCCCGGGCTGCATTCCCACGCAGAGCGTGGGAACGATCATCGCCTCGATGTGGGAACGATCAAGCGCCAGCGCCGCGAATCTAAAAGCCTACATGTCAGAAAATTCATCTCCCGGGGAAAGGGCCGATAAATAGCGCCCTATAGGATGAGCTCCAGTCAGGCCAATACAGGGTCTGGCAGAACCCAACTACTGGAGAGTTCCCGATGAAATCCCTGAAAGCTTTTTTGGTCGTTTCCCTGATGTGCGCTTCTGTAGCTGCGATGGCTGAAGGCGGCGGCGACAAGGTTCAGGCCCGAATGGACGCGGCACGTGATGTGGCGATGGTTCACTATCAGCAGTCTGAACATGCGCAGGCTGTAGCAAGCAGTCAGAAAGCCCAGTCCGACACTGTCGAACGCTCGAATTGACGGTGGGTTTTAGCAAGTTGCTGATGCGCCGTGTGGCGGCAGAACTTGTGGCAAAACAGGTGTCAAACGCCTGAAGCCCGGATGGCGGGGTGCTCCGACTGTCCGGGCGACTGCAACCAGTATGATAGGGACCGCTGCGCGTGTTATCGCGGTGCGGGGTTTTCTGATGATCTGAATGGCGTCTATGTGTGGAAGAACTTAATCGCAGCCTGTTCCTGGCGATCAACGCCAGCGCGGATGCCTCGGCGCCCATGCGGTCTTTGGCGATGTTTCTGGCGCAGTGGCTAATCTACTGTGTGCCGCTTTTGCTGGCTGGGCTGTGGTTGCGAGGCACACGTCGGCAGCGGGCGGTAGCGCTCACTGCGACGCTGAGTATCGTCTTCGCGCTGGCCTGCAATCTGCTGATCAGCAGCCTTTGGTTCCACCCACGTCCCTTCATGTTGGGACTGGGGCAAAACTTCATGGAGCATGCCGCTGAGTCATCTTTTCCCAGCGACCACGCTACGGTGATGTTTGCGCTAGCCTTTGGGTTGATACTGGCCTCGCTGCGCAAGTTGGGCCTGCTGGTTTTGCTGCTGGGGGCGTTGGTTGGCTGGGCGCGTGTCTACCTGGGCGTGCACTTCCCATTCGATATTGCCGGGTCGTTCCTGGTTTCGCTGATCAGCGCCTGGCTGGTGAAGCAAGTGCTGGGCTGGAGACAACTGGGCGAGCTTCTGCTCGACGTTTTTGAGCGTCTGTACCAGCGAGTATTTCCGGCACTCGCTCGGCGCAATACTCACTTATAGGGTCCGGTCATCGCCTTCGATAAGGCCTTGGAGCACGACAGGATGAACACGTGAATCAGGTCCGATCGGAGTCTCTGCGTATTCCGCGAACCATTTGGGCCCTGGGCTTTGTCAGCCTGTTCATGGATGTTTCGTCCGAACTGGTGCACAGCCTGTTACCGGTGTTTCTGGTCACGACTCTGGGCGCGAGCGCGCTGACCGTCGGGGTGATCGAAGGCATCGCCGAGGCGACGGCGATGGTCGTCAAAGTCTTCTCGGGTGCGATCAGCGACTTTATCGGTCGACGCAAAGGCTTGCTGTTATTGGGATACGGTATGGCCGCGTTGTCCAAACCGCTGTTCCCGCTGGCTCACTCGGTGGAGGTGGTGTTCACCGCGCGCTTTCTCGATCGCATCGGCAAAGGCATTCGCGGCGCGCCGCGCGATGCCTTGGTGGCGGATGTCGCTCCGCTGGAAATTCGCGGTGCGTGTTTCGGTTTGCGCCAGTCGATGGACACTGTTGGCGCCTTTGTCGGCCCTGCGCTGGCCATTGTGCTGATGCTCTGGCTCGCCGATATCCAGCTTGTACTCTGGTTTGCCGTGATCCCGGCGGTCATCGCGGTGGGGCTGATTGTCGCCGGTGTAAAAGAGCCTGAGCACGCTGTTGGCAAGCACACCTTTCGATCGCCCATTCATTGGCGAGTCCTTCACGACTTCTCGTCCGGGTACTGGTGGGTGGTCATTGTGGGTGGGGTGTTTACGCTGGCGCGTTTCAGCGAAGCGTTTCTGGTGTTGCGGGCGCAGCAGACCGGTTTGTCAGCCACGTGGGTGCCGCTGGTGATGGTGGTCATGTCGGTGTTTTATGCGCTGTCCGCGTACCCGGCCGGTTGGCTGTCCGATCGCATCAGTCGCACGACATTGCTGTGCCTCGGGATGGGGCTGCTGGTGCTGGCGGACCTGGTGCTCGCGCAAAGCCATTCGATCCTGACGATGATGTTGGGCGTAGCCCTGTGGGGGCTGCACATGGGATTCAGCCAAGGCATCCTCGCGACACTGGTGGCTGATACGGCCCCCGACGAACTGAAGGGAACGGCGTTCGGTATTTTCAATCTGCTCAGCGGCGTTTGCCTGCTGATAGCCAGTGTTCTCGCCGGCTGGCTGTGGCAAACCGTCGGCGCACAAAGCACGTTCATCACCGGCGCGGTGCTGGCCGCGTTAGCCATGCTGTTGCTGCTGATACGCCGGGCAGCCTAATGCCCGTGGCTTCGGCCGACATGGGAATGCTCGGCTTCGCTCGCCGCCACGCCGCCGCTGACTTCCAGCTGCTGCAAAATCCCGCACTGTTCGATATCCGGCCGTTCGCTGCAGCTTTGGCGCAGTTCCAGCAGCTGTGTCTGCAAGGCCAGCAAGCCGTCGATCCGTGCCTTGACGTGGTGGATGTGCTCGTCGATCAGCGCGTTGACGCTTTCACATTGATCCTGCGGGCTGTCGCGCAGGCTGAGCAGACTGCGGATTTCTTCGAGGGTCATGTCGAGGGTGCGGCAGTTACGGATGAAGGTCAGGCGCTCGGTGTGGGCCTGAGTGTACAAACGGTAATTACCTTCACTGCGGGCCGGTTCCGGCAACAGACCTTCGCGTTCGTAATAACGGATGGTTTCGACCTGGCAGTCGGTCAGTTTCGCCAGTTCGCCGATCTTCATTGCGTCAGTCTCCAAAAGGTTGCTTGACCCTATAGTGGCTACAGGGTGTTCACTTGGCAACAGGCACCTTTTCGGACGCGAGCTTATGAGCGATTCCCAGCACACCCACAAACCCCACGCTGATCACGATCACGATCACGATCACGATCACGATCACGATCACGATCACAGCCACGGGCAAAAACTTCAGCCGGTTCAGAAACACGATCACGCAAGTGGTGGCGGCTCTTGCTGTTCCAGCGCCGCAGCGCCTTCATTGATCAAACTCAGTGAAACGCCGACCGACGGCGCGCGCCTTAGCCGTTTTCGCATCGACGCCATGGACTGTCCGACCGAGCAGACGCTGATCCAGAACAAACTCGGCAAGCTTGCGGGTGTGCAGCAACTGGAATTCAACCTGATCAACCGTGTACTCGGCGTGACTCACGACCTGCCGAGCACCGCGCCGATCATCGAGGCGATCAAGTCCATCGGCATGCTGGCCGAGTCGATCGAGGAGGGCGCCAAGGCGAATGACAGCCGTCCGGTTCCAGTGAAAAAGCCCTGGTGGCCGTTGGCAGTATCGGGTATCGGTGCATTGGCGGCCGAGGTGATTCACTTCACCAGCGCCGCGCCGACCTGGGTGGTGGCGATCGTTGCGCTGATCTCGATTCTCAGCGGCGGTTTGGGCACCTACAAAAAGGGCTGGATCGCCCTGAAGAACCTCAACCTGAACATCAATGCGCTGATGAGCATCGCGGTGACCGGTGCGGTGTTGATCGGCCAGTGGCCGGAAGCGGCGATGGTGATGTTCCTGTTCACCGTGGCCGAGTTGATCGAAGCCAAATCCCTGGACCGCGCGCGCAATGCAATCAGCGGGCTGATGCAGATGACCCCGGAAAAGGTCACCGTGCAGCAGGATGATGGCAGCTGGATTGAACGTGAAGCTAAAAGTATCGATCTCGGTGCGCGGGTGCGGGTTCGTCCCGGCGAGCGGATTGGCCTGGACGGCGAAGTGCTGTCCGGCAGCTCGACCATCGATCAGGCGCCGATTACCGGTGAAAGCCTGCCAGTGGAGAAAACCGTCGGCGACAAAGTCTTCGCCGGGACCATCAACCAGACCGGCTCTCTGGAGTTCAAAGTGACCGCCGCAGCCAACAACTCGACTTTGGCGCGGATCATTCATGCCGTGGAAGCCGCCCAAGGCGCGCGGGCGCCGACCCAGCGGTTCGTCGACCGCTTCTCGAAAATCTACACACCGGTGGTGTTTATCTTTGCCTTGGCCGTGGCGCTCATTGCACCATTGTTCATGGGCGCGGCCTGGTTCGACTGGATCTACCGCGCTCTGGTGCTGCTGGTGGTTGCGTGCCCCTGCGCACTGGTGATTTCCACCCCGGTGACCATCGTCAGCGGTCTGGCAGCGGCGGCGCGCAAAGGTATCCTGATCAAGGGCGGCGTGTACCTGGAGGGTGGTCACGAACTGGATTACCTGGCGCTGGACAAGACCGGCACGATCACTCATGGCAAACCGGTGCAGACCGATTATCTGTCCCTGGACCCGACAGTCGAAAACACCGCGCAGATTCTGGCCGCCAGCCTCGCCGGACGTTCCGATCACCCGGTATCGCTGGCTATCGCCAATGCGGCTGTGGATAAACAGCTGACGTTGCTCGCTGTGGATAACTTCGAAGCACTGACCGGTCGCGGTGTGCGCGGTGAGATTGATGGTCAGGTTTACCACTTGGGCAATCACCGCCTGGTGGAAGAGCTGGGCCTGTGCTCACCCGCGCTGGAAGAAAAACTGTTTGCCCTTGAAGAGCAGGGCAAGACCGTGGTGCTGTTGCTCGATACCTCGGGTCCGTTGGCGCTGTTCGCGGTGGCCGATACGGTCAAGGCCTCCAGCCGCGAAGCGATCCGGCAGTTGCATGAACTGGGCATCAAGACCTTGATGCTGACCGGCGACAACCCGCACACCGCTCGGGCGATTGCCGCCCAGGTGGGTATCGATCAGGCGCAAGGCGACCTGCTGCCGACCGACAAGCTCAAGGCTATCGAAGGTTTGTACGCCCAAGGGCACCGAGTCGGAATGGTCGGCGACGGCATCAATGACGCGCCGGCGCTGGCCCGTGCGCAGATCGGTTTTGCCATGGCTGCCGCTGGCACCGATACCGCGATTGAAACCGCCGATGTCGCCCTGATGGACGATGATCTGCGCAAGATTCCGGCGTTTATCCGGCTGTCGCGACAGACCTCTAATATCCTCACGCAAAATATCGCCCTGGCATTGGTCATCAAGGCGATCTTTCTTGGGGTAACCTTCGTGGGTCTCGCCACCATGTGGATGGCGGTCTTTGCCGACATGGGCGTGGCCCTGCTGGTGGTGTTCAACGGTCTGCGCCTGTTGCGCAAATAATCGATGCGAGGGTGATGTGCTGAGTGCCGAGCTGAAGGCTTTTTACATGGTCGCGCGGTTGGGCAGCATTACCCTCGCGGCGAAAAAGCTCGGCCTGAGCCAACCCACGGTGACCACCCAGATTCGTCATCTGGAAAGCCAGTACGCGGTTGAACTGTTCTATCGCGGTGGTCGTCGGTTGACGGTCAGCGAGGATGGCGCGCGGTTGCTGCCGATGGTCAAAACGCTGATGCAGCAGGAAGCCGACATCGAGTTTTTCCTGCGTAACAGCGGCCAGGTTCAAGGCGCGTTGCGCATTGCCGCCACTGCGCCGTATTACATCCTCGACCTGGTGAAAACCTTTCGTGAGCGCCTGCCGCAGGTGGAGGTGTCGGTAGAAATCGGCAACTCCCAGCAGGTGCTCGAATCCCTTGAGGAATACCGGGTCGATATCGCCGCGTCATCGCAATTGCTTGAGGACTCACGGTTGATCCGCCGCGTGCTGGGCAGCGATCCGCTGGTGCTGGCGGTGCACCGCAACCATCCGCTGGCGGTGCATGATCATGTGCCGCTGAACGCTTTGGTCGGACACACGCTGTTGATGCGTGAAACCGGCTCGACCACCCGTCGCTTGACTGAAGAGTTGCTGGCGAGCGCCGGAGTGAGTTTCGGCCCGTTGCTGAAGATTGGCAGCCGTGAGTCGATCCGTGAAGCGGTGCTGCGCAACATCGGCATCAGCATCATCGCTCGCCAGGAAGTACCCCATGATCCGCAACTGCGGGTGCTGACCCTCGAAAACGCCCCGCAGATCCCCGAATACCTGTACTGCCTCAAAGAACGCAAAGGCGCACGCCTGCCGGCGGCGTTTCTTGGCCTGGCGCAGGAAATGGCCCCCGCTTAAGACTTGCGTCGAATGTGCGGACGTCATCGCGAGCAGGATCGCTCCCACAGTGACCGCGTCTCCCCTGTGGGAGCGAGCCTGCTCGCGATGACGTCGGTTCAGACAACTTATGACTTGAACCCAAATCCCCGAATACCACTATCGGCCGTTTTTGCCTCGCTGCCACATGACGGACGCATTACAAACCTAGGATGGCCTTCATCTGCTTGATGAGGTCCGTCCATGAACCACCCGAACGCAACTGCCCAGGTCTTCCCCGGTGCGCCGATGAAGGTGCGCGGTATCGAGAAACGCTTCGGTGCCTTCACTGCGCTGGATAACGTTTCGCTGGATGTCGCCGCAGGTGAGCTGGTGTGCCTGCTCGGGCCTTCCGGCTGTGGCAAAACCACCTTGCTGCGCTGCATCGCTGGTCTGGAGCGTCAGGATCGCGGCGAGTTGTACCTGGGTAGTCGGGACGTTTCCCTGCTGGCACCACAGGCTCGGGACTACGGCATTCTGTTCCAGTCCTACGCGCTGTTCCCCAACCTCACCGTCGAAGCCAACATTGCCTACGGCCTGGCCGACAGCGGCCGCGAGGAAGTGCGCAAGCGCGTCACGCAAATGCTCGAACTGGTGGGGCTGATCGGCAGTGAAAAGAAGTACCCCGGCCAATTGTCCGGCGGTCAGCAACAACGCGTGGCGCTGGCCCGAGCCCTGGCGCCGGCACCGTCGCTGTTGCTGCTGGACGAACCGATGTCGGCCCTCGACGCCCGGGTTCGCGAGCATCTATGCACCGAGTTGCGCCAATTGCAGCGCAACCTCGGCATCACCACCTTGATGGTCACCCACAATCAGGAGGAGGCCATGCTGATGGCCGACCGCATCGCTGTGATGAACAACGGCAAGGTCGAGCAGTACGCCACACCGCAGGAAATCTACAATCGCCCGGCCACGCCGTTTGTTGCCGAGTTCGTCGGGCAGGGCAACTGGCTGCCGTTCCAGCGCAACAGCGACAGCCACGCGCAAGTCGGCGGGATGAATGTGCGGCTGGCCGACAACTCCGGCAAAGCTGCGTCAGGCCGACTGTTCTGCCGCCCGGAAGCGATCAACGTCAATCCGCCAGTGCATGAAGAAAACCTGTTCCCGGCCAAGGTCCGCGAGATCACTTTTCTCGGCAATCGTTGCCGGATGAGTTTTGAGTTGAACCAACTGCCGGGCCATGCGCTGCTCGCCGAACTGGCGCCTGAAGCCATGCCACGCCTCGGCGCGCAGGACATCATGGTCGCCTTGCCGCCGCGCAGTTTGCAGGTATTTGCCTGATGGGCACGCAGATCGCGCTGCCGATACCGCACAAGCAGGTTCGACAGAGTTCCCGTGCCGAAATCGGCGATCGGCTGTTCGTGGTCGGCGGCAAGGTCTTGCTGCTGCTTCTGCTCAGCGTCGCAGTGTTGATGCCGTTGTTGGCGATCTTCTGGCGCGGCTTCAGCAACGACGCCGGGCAGGGCGGTGGTCTGGTTGCTGCCCGCGAACTGCTGACCAGTGCCAACTTCCACTGGTTGCTGGGCAACAGCCTGAAAGTCTCCCTCAGCGTCGCGGCCATTGTCGTGCCGTTGGCCTACCTGTTTGCCTACGCGCTGCAACGCACACTGATTCCCGGCAAGGCAATCTGGCGCGGTATGTCGCTGTTGCCGTTGATGGCGCCGTCGATGCTGCCGGGTATCGCTCTGGTCTACCTGTTCGGCAACCAGGGCATGTTGCGCGGGCTGCTGTCGGACAACATTTACGGCTTCTGGGGCATTGTCCTCGGCGAAGTGATTTACACCTTTCCCCACGCCTTGATGATCCTGCTCTCGGCATTGTCCTTGGCCGATGCGCGTTTGTTCGACGCTGCGTCGAGCATGGGCGCCAGCCCAGCCAAGGCCTTTCGCAGCATCACCTGGCCGGCGACCCGGCAAGCGGTGTTCGCCGCGTTCTGCCTGGTGTTCACCCTGACCATCACCGATTTCGGTGTGCCGGTGGTGGTCGGTGGCGACTACCAAGTGCTGGCGCTGGAGGCCTATAAAGCCGTGATTGGCCAGCAGCAATTCGGTCGCGGTGCGTTGATTGGCATGGTGTTGCTGCTGCCGGCACTGTTCAGCTTCGGCGTCGATGCCTGGTTGCGTCGTCGTCAGGGCGACTCCATGAGCGGTCGGGCACAAGTCTTTCAACCGGCACCGTCGCGGCTGCGCGATGGTTGCTACCTGACCATCGTGTTGCTGATCTGCGCCGTGTTGCTGCTGGTGTTCGGCATGGCGGTGTACTCGTCGCTGGTAAAATTCTGGCCGTACAACCTGTCGTTGTCGCTCAATCACTACCAGTTCGGCGACACCGCCGGTGGCGGCTGGCTGGCTTATGGCAACAGCGTGAAGATGGCCTTGTGTACGGCGTTGATCGGCAGCGGTTTGATTTTCACCGGCGCCTATCTGATGGAGAAAACCCGTGGCCAGCGCGGCTTGAACCTGGTGCTGCGGATGCTCAGTTTCGTGCCGATGGCGGTGCCGGGTTTGGTGCTGGGCCTGGGCTACGTGTTCTTCTTCAACCTGACCGGCAACCCACTGCATGTGTTCTACGGGACCATGACCCTGCTGGTGGTCTGCACCATTGCTCACTATTTGACCACCGCGCAAATGACCGCTACTACCGCGCTGCGTCAGCTCGACGCAGAGTTTGAAGCCGCCGCGTTGTCGCTCAAGGCACCGCTGTACCGCCACTACCTGCGGGTCACCGTACCGATCTGCCTGCCGGCGCTGTTGGACATCGTGCGTTATCTGTTCGTCTCGGCGATGACCACGGTGTCGGCGGCGATTTTCCTCTACAGCCCCGACACCATCCTCGCGGCGGTGGCGGTGCTGAACATGGACGACGCCGGCAACGTCGGCGGCGCGGCGGCCATGTCGACTCTGATTCTGCTCACCTCGGCGGGCGTTTCCCTGCTCCTGGCCTGGGCTTCGCGCGGCTTGCTGCGCCGTTCCCAGGCCTGGCGGCAAACCGCGCCCGGCAACTGATCCCGCTCACAACAAACCACTCTGATCCGCACTTAAAAGGAACCGCACCATGTTCAAGCCACTGGCTCTTGCCGCTGCTGTCCTCTCTGCTTTCAGCCTGAATGCGTTTGCCGCGAAAACCGAACTGACCGTGTACACCGCCCTCGAAGCCGAGCAACTGAAGACTTACAAAGAAGCGTTCGAAAAGGCCAACCCAGACGTCGAGATCAAATGGGTGCGCGATTCCACCGGGATCATCACCGCCAAACTGCTGGCCGAAAAAGCCCGCCCGCAGGCTGACGCGGTCTGGGGCCTGGCCGCGTCCAGCCTGGCGATCCTCGATCAGCAAGGCATGCTGCAAAGCTACGCGCCGAAAGATCTCGGCAAGATCGGCAGCAACTACCGCGACGCTGCCAACCCACCAGCCTGGGTTGGCATGGACGTGTGGGCGGCAACCATTTGCTTCAACACTGTCGAAGCCGAGAAACAGGGCCTGAGCAAACCGGTGAGCTGGCAGGACCTGACCAAGCCTGAATACAAAGGCAAGATCGTCATGCCGAACCCGGCGTCGTCCGGCACCGGTTTCTTCGATGTCAGCGCCTGGCTGCAAACCTTCGGCGAGCAGCAGGGCTGGCAGTACATGGACGCACTGCACCAGAACATCGGCCAGTACGTTCACTCCGGTTCCAAGCCGTGCAAGCTGGCGGCTGCCGGAGAATTCCCGATTGGTATCTCGTTTGAATACCCGGCCGTGCAGTTGAAGCGCCAGGGCGCGCCGCTGGACATCGTCCTGCCGAAAGAAGGCCTGGGCTGGGAGATCGAAGCCACCGCCGTGATCAAAGGCACACCGCATGAAGACGCGGCGAAGAAACTCGCCGACTTCTCCGCCAGTCCGGCGGCGATGGAGCTGTACAAGGAAAACTTCGCGGTTCTCGCCCAGCCGGGTATCGCCAAGCCGCAGACCGAACTGCCGGCCGACTACGAACAACGCCTTATCAAGAACGACTTCGCCTGGGCCTCGAAAAACCGCGACGAGATCCTCAGCGAGTGGCGCAAGCGTTATGACGGCAAGTCCGAGAAAGTGGCTGCCAAGTAACCACTTCTTCGACCGATACAGATCGTTCCCACGCTCCCGCGTGGGAATGAATCCCGTGACGCTCTGCGTCACAGTGGACGCGGAGCGTCCATGGCTGCATTCCCACGCGGAGCGTGGGAACGATCATTGGGGAACCGCATGACACACCACAGCGACATGCTGATCGTCGGCGCCGGTATTCTGGGCCTTTCCCACGCCTATGCGGCGGCCAGGCGCGGGCTCAAGGTCAAGGTCTTCGAGCGCAGCGCCACGCCTTTGGGGGCCTCGGTGCGCAACTTTGGCCAGGCACTGGTCACTGGCCAGCCGCCGGGGCAGATGCTCGAACTGGCCAGGGCCAGTCGCGAAATCTGGGGCCAATGGGCGCAACGGGCAGGCTTGCAGCTCAAGCGCAACGGCTCGTATCTGTTTGCGCGCACCGAAGCTGAAGAGCAACTGCTGGAAGCCTTCTGTGCTGGCCGAGCTGTCGAGCACGGTTACCGCGTCGAACTGTTGCGCGGCGCCGCATTGGGCGATGTGTACGGTGGCCAGTTCCGTCATCACCGCGCGGCATTGCACGGTCTGGATGACCAGCAACTGTATTCGCGCGAAGCGATTCCAGCGTTGATTGACTACCTGCGCCGCGACCTCGGCGTGGAGTTTCACTTTTCCACCCTGGTGCGCGACATCGAACCCGGCCGTGTGCACAGCACCGCCGGCAGTTTCATCGGCGAGCAAATCATCGTCTGTTCCGGCCACGATTATCAGACCCTGCTGGCCGAGCCGATCGCTGCGCTCAAGCCGCAGATCTGCCGTCTGCAAATGCTCCGCGCGCGACCGCACATCAACCTCAATCTGCAACATGCGCTGCTCACCGGTTTGAGCTGCGTGCATTACGGTGCCTTCGCCGATTTGCCGGAAGCTGCGGCAGTGCAGGCGCAGATTCTGCGTGAGGCGCCGCACTTGCACGAACACGGTATTCACCTGCTGATCAGCCCGACGCCGCACGGCGAGCTGATCATCGGTGATTCTCACCATTACGGCAGCGACCCCTCACCATTCAATGCTGAACAGGTCGATAACTGGCTGATCGAGTTGGCGGAACAGACGCTGGGTTGCAAGGTGCAGGTGGTCGAGCGGTGGCAGGGCGTCTATGGCGCTCGTGGAGCGTTGCCGTTTTCGTTCCTGCAGGCCGCACCAGGTGTGCATGCCGCGTTGATGCACACGGGCGTCGGCATGAGCGTCGGGCCGGCGATGGCTGAGCGCAACATCAGGACCTTGTTGGGAGAACACTGATGAGCCGCAACGAACAGGTGATTGCTGAAGTATTCGGCTGGTACGAGCGCTTCGGTGACAGCGACTACATCGGTGAGCCGGTGTCGCAGATCGAGCACATGTCCCAGGCCGCCGAATTGGCCATGGCCGAAGGCTTCGACGATGAGGTGGTGCTGGCCGCGTTTTTCCATGACATCGGGCATCTCTGTGCCGCGAACGCCGAAAATATGGACGGCTTTGGCGTGGTCAGCCATGAACGTCTCGGCGCCGATTACCTGCGCCGATTGGGCTTTGGCGAACGCATGGCGCGGCTGGTGGAATATCACGTTCAGGCCAAGCGTTACCTGACGTTCAACGAGCCGGGCTACTACGAACGCTTGAGCGAGGCCAGTCGATGCACGCTGGAATATCAGGGTAGGGTAATGACGGCTGAAGAGGCGCAGGCGTTTGAGCGCGATCCGTTGTGTGCGATCAGCTTGCGGATGCGCCAGTGGGATGAGCAGGCGAAAGAGATGTGGGTGCCGGTGATTGATCTCGAAGTATTGAAGGCGAAAGCCTACAGGCTATTGCGCAGCACCGGCGCTGTGGCGCTCGAGATGCGCTGAGCTATCTCACGGCCAAAGGCGAAACGAGGCATGGACCGCCTTGATGCAAGGATTTAGGTTGGCCTTTTGAGAAGGAAGCGCATGGATGCGTTACGTGAACGTGATCGCTTGGGACGGTACTGAAAGGGGAGCGGTGGACACCGTTCATTTTCAATTTTATGCGGATGCAGCGTTGTATCGGGAAGAGACAATCCGTGACACGGGGGCTGATCTTCTGCCTCTTCGCAAGTTCGCCCAAGCTTATTTGAAGCTCGGCTGGCACAAGACGGATGAGGCTGAGCGCTACCTGCACATCCTCGCTGATAACCGCACGGGTGACGGCACGCCTGAAGCGGTGTGGATGTACTTTCGCGAAGGGGTGATAACAGTCTACAAAGCCGTTGCACGTGACCTTGATAACGACGGGATTCTGGAGTTGATCTTGAGTTCGGACGTGAACAATGACGGGCGAGCAGACAGAAAGGATCGGGGGCTCGTCAGGTTGTTGGCCAAGGAGTTTTTGAAGTTTGGCTGGAATGATCGTTCCCACGCTCCCGCGTGGGAGTGCCTCAAGGGACGCTCTGCGTCCAGTGACGCGAAGCGTCACGGCTGCACTCCTTTGCGGCTCGTGAGAACGATCATTCCAGCACTTTGCCCACCAACACCTCAATCTGCTCCTGGCGTTCCGCCTGGCTCAACCGTGCATGAGGATTGAGCGAAGACCACTGCGGATGGGCCCGCGCCTTGGTCAGCGCCTCCGGCAGTTTGCCTTCGCGCCAGCTCTTGTCCTGCGGCGTGGCGACCTGAATGCTGTCCATTGCCGCATGCCCACGCAGGTTCATGGCCTGTACCAGTTGCCGCTGACGCAACGCCAACAAACGCAGCACGCTGTCGTCGACCGTGAGCTCACGCTGGCCTTTGATTTTGCCCAGCAAGCGGCTGCCGTAGCCGCGCGCCGTTTGCAGGGCGCCGCCGGCAATCGCCCCGGCCAGAGCCGCGGCGCCGAGCGTCAGGCCACCTACCAGCAAATCTACGCCAGCACCGGCCGCCGCGCCTGCGGCGATCCCGCCGCCGACGCGTACGCCCAATTGCTTGAGGGTTTCGGGGTTGAACAAATCATCGCCCCAGCGGCCATCCAGCAGCGGCAAATCGCTGGCGGCGGCGTCCTGTGGGCGGAACGCGTACAGCTTGAGCAGCGCCTCGACGCAACGTTGTTCGCGCTGGCGAACGGCTTTGCGCAGTTCGCTGATGGCCTGCTGTTCCTGTGCGGCGTCACTGACCACGCTGCGTCGGCAAGCGGCGCAATCGATCAGCAGTTCGGCAATCAAACGTGCCGCGCTTTGCTGGCGCGCTGCGTGTTGCGCCTGTTGGTCGATGATCAATCGCTCAAGCTGACCGCGTGCGCTTTCCATCAACAACGCGAGACTTTCATAGAGCCGGCGCTCGCCGTCTTCGGGCGGCGCCACGCTGTCGAAACGCACCAGCGCATGCAGCCCCAAACGGGCCAGGGCGTCGCGCCAATCCGGCTCGCGGTGGTTGGCGCTGCTGACGAAATTCAGTACCGGCAGCAGCGGTTTGCCGCAACTGGCCAGCACTTCGAGTTCATCACGGTACTTGGCCAGCACCGGCTCGCGGGCGTCGATCACATAGAGGCCAGCGTCGGACGCCAGCAGTTGGCGCAGTACTTTGGCTTCCTGTTCGAAACGTTGACGCGCCTCGCTGCCATCGAGGAAACGCGCCAGCCGCGCCGGGCCGTCGAGGCGTTCGCCGGGGCGCTCCAGCCGCTCCAGGTAATCGAGCAGGGCGATGGCATCTTCCAGCCCCGGCGTGTCGTAGAGCTCGAGCAAGGCCTCGCCGTCCACCGACAACCGAGCGCCCTCGACATGCCGGGTGGTGCTCGGGCGATGGGAGACTTCGCCGAAACCGACGTCGCGGGTCAGGGTGCGCAGCAATGAGGTTTTGCCGACGTTGGTGTGGCCGACCACGGCGAGCTTCAGCGGCGTCTTTTTTGAATCAGTCATGACCCGACTCCAACCAGTTCATCGGCGCGCAGTCAGCGAACGGCAACGCCAACTGTTGCAGCGCGGTGTGCCAGTCGCCGAGGCGTTCGGCGTCGAGTGCCTGGCCGGGCGGCGCTTGCAGCAGCCAGATCCGTGTCGCGCTGGCGCTGCGGGCGAGTTCGGCGATCAGCGCCAGGCTGCCACGATCCGGCGAGCGCCGAGGGTCACAGGCAATGGCCAGGCGTTCCGGCGGGAAACGGGTCAGTTGTTCCAGCAACTTTTGTCGGGACTCGCGGCTGTCGAGGATGCCTGCGTTTTTAACGTTCTTTGGCAATTGCGGCGGCCATGGGCGCTGGTCGTCGAGTTCTATGGCCACCAGCAACGCACCGTCGCTGTCCAGCGCGCTGGCGCCGCCTTCGACCTGATGCAGGCGCTCGGGCGCGAGATCGTTGACGCCGAGGCGTTCGCTGCTCGGCATCAGTTGTTCACGCAACGGCGCGTAGCCGGGCAGGTTCAGGTCCAGATGCAAGGCCGCGCGGCCGGTTGTCCAGCGCCACAGGCAGAACAGCGCGAGCAGCAAGCGCGGCAATACGCCGTACACCAGCAACACGCCCACCAGCCATGCGGCCCAGGCTTGCCGGGCGCTTTCGATGTTCAACGCGGTGTCGCCGCTGGCGCGGATCATCTCCACGGTCGGCACGTTGAAGCCGAGCAGTGCCGGCAGGGCGCCAAGAGCCTGGGTCATGACCACGAACGTATCGCCGCTGAGAATCGTGGTTTCCCAGACGAAACCGTAGCGCCGGGTGGCCATCAGCGTCAGCAGAATCGCCAGAGCGCTGAGCATTGCCAGCAGCCACAAACCGTTGACCAGCATGCCGAGCGCCCAGCGATTGAGTTTCTGTCGTTGCAGCAACAGCAGCAGGGCCGGCGCCAGTTGCGCGGCTTTGGCGTCGCGGGCGAGTTTTTCGCTGAGCCACAACCACAAGCGCCCGAGCGTGGCGCCGTAATCGCCAGCGAATATCAGGCCTGAGGCCCAGCTCAGCAATAGAATCAGGTTCAACCCCAGCAGACTGCCGAGAGCCCAGAACACGTTGACCGGTGCCTGGCCGTCGTTCAACGCGGCAAATGCCAGCCCGGCACCGCTGACGATCGCCAATACGGCCAGAACGATCAGCGCCAGTCGCGCCCCTTGCAGCCAATGGCGCAGCGCGCCGGTCAAGCCATCGCGTTCGGCCAGCCACAGGGCGCGGGCCTCGATGCGGGTCGGCAGGTCGCCGCCCGCGCTGCGGGCCAGACGGTTGGCTTCCTGGTCTTCCAGTGGGCCTGCATGTTCCTCGCGCAGGCGGATGGTTTCGGTCAGCCAAAGTGTTTGCAGTGTGGTCAGCTCAGTCACGCGGCATCCCGTCGCTCAAATGAACGCTGAGCATAACCGCTGTGGCGCTTATCGGGGTAAGCGAGGCTCTGGTATCCTCGCCGACATGAAAAAAACTCTCCCTCTCAGCCTGATCGCAGCCCTCGGTGAAAACCGTGTGATCGGCGTCGACAACAGCATGCCCTGGCACTTGCCGGGGGATTTCAAATACTTCAAAGCCACAACGCTAGGCAAGCCGATCATCATGGGTCGCAAGACCTGGGATTCGCTCGGTCGCCCGCTGCCTGGCCGGCTGAACATCGTGGTCAGCCGTCAGAACGACCTGCAACTTGAAGGCGCGGAAGTCTATCCGTCGCTGGAAGCCGCGGTGATTCGGGCGCAGGAATGGGCGTTGGAGCAGGGCGTCGATGAGTTGATGCTGATTGGCGGCGCGCAGTTGTATGCGCAAGGCCTGGCACAGGCCGATCGGCTGTACCTGACCCGCGTGGCGCTGAGCCCCGAGGGCGACGCATGGTTTCCGGAGTTTGATCTGGAACAGTGGAAACTGGTGTCGAATGTTCCGAACCCGGCGGAAGGCGATAAACCGGCCTACAGCTTCGAGGTTTGGGAGCGTACCTGAGATCGTTCCCACGCTCCCGCGTGGGAATGCAGCCCGTGACGCTCTGCGTCACTGGACGCGGAGCGTCCCTAGAGGCATTCCCACGCAGAGCGTGGGAACGATCAGTGCGTTTAAACCTGCGCCAACTCCTCATGCTCATCCGCATCCAGCAGTTCCTTGTCGGTCTGCTGCATGATCTGGCTGGTGATTGCACCGGCGGTCATTGAACCACTGACGTTCAAGGCGGTGCGGCCCATGTCGATCAGTGGTTCAACCGAGATCAGCAGCGCCACCAGTGACACCGGCAAGCCCATGGCCGGCAGCACGATCAGCGCAGCGAAGGTTGCGCCGCCGCCGACACCGGCAACCCCTGCCGAACTCAAGGTCACAATCGCTACCAAGGTCGCGATCCACAGCGGGTCCAGCGGGTTGATGCCCACGGTCGGCGCCACCATGACCGCCAACATCGCAGGGTAAAGACCGGCACAGCCATTCTGGCCGATGGTCGCGCCGAACGAGGCGGCGAAGCTGGCGATCGATTGTGGAATGCCCAGGCGGCGGGTTTGCGCTTCGATGCTCAGCGGAATGCTCGCGGCGCTGGAGCGGCTGGTGAAGGCGAAGGTCAGCACCGGCCAGACTTTGCGGAAGAAGCGCAGCGGGTTGATCCCGGCCAGCGACACCAGCAGGCCGTGAACTACGAACATCAGGCCCAGGCCGATGTACGACACCACCACGAAACTGCCGAGCTTGATGATGTCTTGCAGGTTGGAACCGGCGACCACTTTGGTCATCAGCGCCAATACGCCGTACGGGGTCAGTTTCATCACCAGACGCACCAGACGCATCACCCAGGCTTGCAGGGTGTCGATGGCGTTGAGCACTTTCTGACCTTTTTCGACGTCATCCTTGAGCAGTTGCAGCGCCGCGACCCCAAGGAATGCAGCGAAAATCACCACGCTGATGATCGAGGTCGGCTTGGCCCGGGCCAGATCGGCAAACGGGTTCTGCGGGATGAACGACAACAGCAACTGCGGGACATTCAGGTCAGCGACCTTGCCCGCGTAGTCGGTCTGGATGGTTTGCAGGCGAGCCATTTCCTGGGTACCGGCGACCAGCCCTTCAGCCGTCAGGCCGAACAGGTTGGTCAGGCCGATGCCGATCAGCGCTGCAATGGCGGTGGTGAACAGCAGCGTGCCGATGGTCAGGAAGCTGATCTTGCCCAGCGACGATGCATTGTGCAAACGGGCGACGGCGCTGAGGATCGAGGCGAACACCAGCGGGATCACGATCATTTGCAGCAACTGCACATAACCGTTACCGACCAGGTCGAACCAGCCGATCGAGGCCTTCAGCACCGGGCTACCGGCACCGTAAACAGTGTGCAGGGCAACACCGAACACCACGCCCAGAACCAGCGCGACCAGGACTTTTTTCGCCAGACTCCAGGTGGTGTGACGGGTTTGTGCCAGGCCGAACAGCAAGGCGAGGAACACCAGCAGATTGAGGATCAGCGGCAGATTCATTGAGGCTCCAAAAAGACTTGTGCCAATCGCGTTCCGGGGCGATTGCGAACCGGCAAGCCTAACAGCTTGATATCTAATGAATTAATATCAAAAACGCATGGCTACTGTCGTTTTTGGAATAAGCCCATGGCGCTGTGGCGAATGCCGGTGACGGATTCTGAACGCAAGCGGTCGTGCGTAGACGAGGACTGTCACACTGATTTGTTAGCGTCGATGGCTTTCATTCAGGGAGAGATGTACATGAAGTTCGCACCGAAACTGTTAGCCGTCGCAATGTGCCTGGGGCTTGCCGGTCAGGCGTTTGCCACCGAACTCAAGCATTGGCCCAAGACCCAGGCCAAGCAGCTGGACGCGATGATCGCGGCCAACGCCAACAAAGGTAACTTTGCGGTGTTCGATATGGACAACACCAGTTACCGCTACGACCTTGAAGAGTCGTTGTTGCCGTTCATGGAGAACAAGGGCCTGATCACCCGCGAGACCCTCGATCCTTCCCTGAAACTGATGCCGTTCAAGGACACCGCCGACCACAAGGAAAGTCTGTTCAGTTACTACTATCGCCTCTGCGAAGTCGACGACATGGTGTGCTATCCATGGGTCGCTCAGGTGTTCTCGGGGTTCACTCTCAAGGAACTCAAAGGCTACGTCGATGAGATGATGGCCTCCGGTAAACCGGTGCCGAGCACCTATTACGAAGGCGATGTGGTCAAGAACATCGACGTCCAGCCGCCGAAGGTCTACACCGGTCAGGCCGAGCTGTACAACAAGCTGATGGAGAATGGCATCGAGGTTTATGTGATGACCGCGGCTTCCGAAGAGCTGGTGCGCATGGTCGCGGCTGATCCGAAGTACGGTTACAACGTCAAACCGCAAAATGTGATCGGCGTGAGCACGCTGCTCAAGGATCGCAAGACTGGCGAGCTGACCACCGCGCGCAAGCAGATCACCGCCGGCAAGTATGACGAGAAGGCCAATCTGGGTCTGGAGTTGACCCCGTATTTGTGGACGCCAGCGACCTGGATGGCCGGCAAGCAAGCGGCGATCCTGACCTACATCGACGAGTGGAAAAAACCGGTGCTGGTGGGTGGCGACACGCCGTCCAGTGACGGCTACATGCTGTTTCACAGTGTCGACGTGGCCAAGGGCGGCGTGCACTTGTGGGTCAACCGCAAGGACAAATACATGACCCAACTCAACGGCATGATGGCCAAGCACGCTGCCGCCCAGGCCAAAGAAGGCCTGGCTGTGACTGCGGACAAGAACTGGGTGATCGTCAAGCCGGAAGATATTCAGTAAGCATTTGGCTGATTGTTGATCGTTCCCACGCTCTGCGTGGGAATGCAGCCCGTGACGCTCCGCGTCACTGGACGCAGAGCGTCCCTTGAGGCATTCCCACGCGGGAGCGTGGGAACGATCAGCCCCGCGCTTGGCGGGGCATTTTTGTGTTCAACGGTTAAGCATTACAGCCCGTCGAGCATCGCTTTGTTACGCACAGCGCCCTTGTCGGCGCTGGTCGCCAGCAAGGCATAGGCTTTCAGTGCGGTGGTCACTTTACGTGGGCGCACCTCAACCGGTTTCCAGCCTTTCTTGTCTTGCTCCACGCGGCGCGCAGCCAACTCTTCGTCACTGACCAACAGGTTGATCGAGCGGTTCGGAATGTCGATCAGCACCTTGTCGCCATCGCGTACCAGACCGATTGCACCGCCAGCAGCGGCTTCTGGCGAAGCATGGCCGATGGACAGGCCCGAGGTGCCGCCGGAGAAGCGGCCGTCGGTGAGCAAGGCGCAGGCTTTGCCCAGGCCCTTGGATTTCAGGTAGGACGTCGGGTAGAGCATTTCCTGCATGCCCGGGCCGCCTTTCGGACCTTCGTAGCGAATGATGACGATATCGCCTTCTTTCACTTCATCGGCAAGGATGCCGCGCACGGCGCTGTCCTGGCTTTCGAAGATTTTTGCGTTGCCTTCGAAGACGTGGATCGACTCGTCGACGCCGGCGGTTTTCACTACGCAACCGTCCAGGGCGATGTTGCCGTACAGCACGGCCAGGCCGCCTTCTTGCGAGTAGGCGTGTTCGACACTGCGGATGCAGCCGTTTTCACGGTCGTCGTCGAGGGTTTCCCAACGGGTCGACTGGCTGAACGCGGTTTGGGTCGGGATGCCTGCCGGACCGGCCTTGAAGAAGTGGTGCACCGCTTCGTCGTTGGTCTGGGTGATGTCCCACTTGGCGATAGCGTCGGCCATGGTCTTGCTGTGCACGGTCGGCAGGTCGGTGTGCAGCAAGCCGCCACGGGCCAGGGAACCGAGGATGCTGAAGATCCCTCCGGCGCGGTGCACGTCTTCCATATGGTACTTCTGGATGTTCGGCGCGACTTTGCACAGTTGCGGAACGTGGCGCGAAAGACGGTCGATGTCGCGCAGGTCGAAATCGATCTCGGCTTCTTGTGCTGCGGCCAGCAGGTGCAGGATGGTGTTGGTCGAGCCGCCCATGGCGATGTCCAGCGTCATGGCGTTTTCGAACGCCTTGAAGTTGGCGATGTTGCGCGGCAACACCGACTCATCGTTCTCGCCGTAGTAGCGCTTGCACAGTTCGACGATGGTGCGGCCGGCTTGCAGGAACAGCTCTTCACGGTCGCTGTGGGTAGCCAGTGTCGAACCGTTACCCGGCAGTGCCAGACCGAGGGCTTCGGTCAGGCAGTTCATCGAGTTGGCGGTGAACATGCCAGAGCACGAACCGCAGGTCGGGCAGGCGCTGCGCTCGTACTCGGCGACTTTCTCGTCAGAGGCGCTGGAGTCGGCGGCAATGACCATGGCGTCGACCAAGTCGAGGCCGTGGCTGGCGAGTTTGGTCTTGCCGGCTTCCATCGGGCCGCCGGAGACGAAGATCACCGGGATGTTCAGGCGCAGGGCAGCCATCAGCATGCCAGGGGTGATCTTGTCGCAGTTGGAGATGCAGACGATGGCGTCGGCGCAGTGGGCGTTGACCATGTACTCGACGGAGTCGGCGATGATCTCGCGGCTCGGCAGCGAATACAGCATGCCGTCATGGCCCATGGCGATGCCGTCATCGACCGCGATGGTGTTGAATTCCTTGGCGACGCCGCCAGCACGTTCGATCTCGCGGGCGACCAGTTGGCCGAGGTCCTTGAGGTGGACGTGGCCCGGTACGAATTGGGTGAACGAGTTGGCAATGGCGATGATCGGCTTTTTGAAGTCGTCATCTTTCATCCCCGTGGCGCGCCACAGTGCGCGGGCGCCGGCCATGTTGCGGCCATGGGTGGATGTTTTCGAGCGGTAATCAGGCATGGAGCACTCCGGGCGGCTAAGCAGGTATCAAAAGGGGAGTGAGCTTCTATTGACCTCGGGAACACTCAGAAATGGCCGTGTGTCCGAAAGTTGCCGATGACTTTGCGGGATCGCCGCGCGCCTCAGCCTGAGCTCATAAACCCGCCGGGGGATGACTGGCGATGAATCGTTCGATTCTACACCGCTGGCGTCAGGAAGGAATGCCGGGAAACGTTGAACCAGGGCTTGTGAAGCACGATGAGTGACGACCGGCAGGCCTTCAGTCGGCAATCAGGCCTTGCTGGCGACGCTGGCTGAGGGCATTCAGCGCCAGCCCCGTGCCGCTCAACAGGATGAAACACAGGCCCAGAGTAGTTTGCAGACCGTTGCTGGTCAGATTGATCAATACGCTGATCAGCCCGCCAACAATGAAAATCAGGGTGCTGCCGGCGGATACCGAAGTCCCGGCGCTGTCGGGGAACAGGTTCATCGCGCACGAGGTGGCGGCGGGGCGAGCAATGGTGGTACCAGTGGTGCAGATGATCATAGGGACAAGCACCGTCAGGACCGACAGACCGAAACGATTCGACAGATAGAGCATCACCAGTCCCGACAACAGGATCAGGCTCAGTCCGGTGTTGATTTGGGTGGCGGAGTTGATTCGACGGCTCAGAATCGTCGCCACAATGCCGCCGCCGATGTACGCCGCCCCATAGACCAGCAGGGTCAGGGAGAACTCATAGGCCGACAGTTGTAGCTGCTCCATGAAAATCAGCGGTGAAATGACGATGAATGAAAAATGGCAGGCGAACGCAAAGGCTGATATCAGCCAATAGGCCATGAAGCTGAAGTTGCTGCAGACTCGTCGATACGACTGGATGATATTCGGGTGAGGCCCGCTGGTCATGGCGCGAGAGCTTTCGAGAAAGAAGCAGGCCTTGATAAATACCGCGCCCGCCAGTATGGCAAAAACCAGGAAACTACCTTGCCAGTCCATCATCCCTTGTAGAAAGGTGCCGGCCAGTGGTGAGATCGAGATGAAAATCCCCCCGGCGGTGACCATCAAAATCCGCAGACGGTCGCGCTGCTCACCCTCGAACAGGTCCTGGACCAGCGCCTGAGACAACATGAAGCAGCCACAGCCCAGCGCTTGGACGAGCCGAAACAGCAGGAAGTAGAAATATTCCGTGGACAGCGCACATCCCAGCGCGCCGAGAGTCGAAACCGCCATGCCGGCCAGCAGTAGCTCCTTGCGACCGATAATGTCCGACAGCGGTCCGATCAGAATTTGCGAGAGGGCAATTCCGATGGCAAACAGGCTGATGGACAGCGCGATGTCTGCTGGCTCAGTCCGAAAATGTTCCGATAGCGCAGGAAACGATGGCAACAGAACGTCGATCGGGAAGACCCCGAGCAGAGTCATTGCCATCAGCAGGCCGATGGCGCCTCTGCGTTTTTTATCACCGATTGCTGCCGTCACTTCAGACATCGATCAGCCCCGCCTTGACGAAGAGTTGCTGGTTAAAGGGCAGTGCAAAGACGCCGGATTTTTTCATCGCCCGTAACGTAGCTGCTGCTCCCGAACGGGCGCGCTGGATACCCGCTTGCTTGTCTGAAACACCACTGAGAATATTGGCTATCGATGCCGTGGGCAGACCGACGCTATGCAGGTTCTCACTCAGCCACGGTTCATCGATCTCAAAGAAGCTGCTGATGACATCCAGTAGAAATTTCCCGGCGAATTCGCGTTGGTGGCTGTCCATCGTCGGCCACAGGTAATTGAACACCTCGCAGAAATATCGGCTGTGTCGGGCCTCGTCCAGCAAGTGGTGAGTGAGCATTTCGTGGACAGTAGAAACCAGGCTGTCGCGAGTAATGTCGAGCAGTTCTTTGGCAATGATCGTCTCCGAGACAAACCCGACCAGAAACCATGCAAGGGCTTTGTGCTTATTGCAGGCGTTATTGATCAAGGTCTTTAAACGGTGAATCCGTAGTGGATCCGCAGGGCGATTTCTTATCCCGTAGAACACTGCGATTTGCTCGGCGACCAGATTGGAGAACAGCGCGTGATAACCCTCGTCGGTGTAGAGCTGAAGGGCGGCGGTTTTCATCTGCCGGGGGATCGGGACGTCGAGTTCGCCATGAATAATGGTCTCGACCGCACGGTTTACGATCCGGTGTTCAAGCACAGTGGTGTAATCAAGGAAGTACACCAGATGGTTGGCGGTCAGCCGATGGCGGATCGATTTCCCGGCTTCTTCAAGCAACGGGTGTTTCAGATAAGGCAGGAAGGCCGGAGGGAACCAGTCCCTGGTTTCCAGTTCGCGCTCAAGTTCAGGAGGCAGCAGGTAAGCGTTCTGGCTGCTGCGCACCGATGCGTTGTTGTTCCAGTCACCCAGGGTAAACCTGTGGATCGGCGAGACTGGCAGGGAGTCTGGTTCATTGATCGCAATGGGCATCATCGGTTTCCTGGCGGTTGATCAGGGCTTTCAGTTCCGCGCACAGCGCTTGTCCGTCGCCGTGTCCGCAGCCGACAAAAAACAAAGGTTGTTCGGCGCTGTCGTGCAGCCCCAGCAGTGTTTCGACCCGGTCGTCCGTGAGGGCCCCGGTCAACCAGGTGTTCAGCCCCAAGGCGGTGGCGATCAACTGAAAGGTTTGCGAGATGTGGCCGGCTTCGACATAGGCCATTCGGTAGGCTCGCGAGTGTTCATATTTCCACCACAGCGCGTCGAAGCGCGACGTGATGAACAATCCGAATGGCAAGTTGTTGATGAAGTGCTGGCCGCACAGCAGTTGGCCGAGCGGCTCTTCAGGCAAGGGATTCACCAGGCTCAGTGCATGCCGATCGCTGTGGTAGCAGTAGAAGCCTGGCTTCAATTGACTGACATTACGCACGTAGATGAACCCTTCACAGGCATTCAGCCCGCCACCGGAAGGGCTGCTGCGTCTGGCTCCGAGGCCTTCAGGAATGGCGTCGTCGCTATCGCATTCGCGTTCTTTCAGATGACCGAGTGACAGGTACAGCAGCGTGCTGACGTCGCTCCGCGAGACAGCATCTTCATTGAAGGCGCGACAGGTTTTCCTGCTGAACAATGACTTGACCAGAGAGCTGGCCGGCGAGCTTGAAGGGGGAGGCAGGATAATCAGATCGTCTGTCGGGTATTGCGCACGCATCTCCGTGGGCGATGGTGTGGCCAGTACTTCGTTGCAATGGTCCAGATACTGTTTCGACCATTCATGAATGTCGTAGGGTGTATGTTCACAGGGAATGTTTTTTGTTCCGGTGTGGAAGATTTTTGAAAGTTCATCCCATCCCCATTTTATAGTGTCTACTTCTGCAGTTATTAGTATGTGGGTATTAAGAAGGTCGCTATCGATTATGTTGTTGCTGCAAAATTGTTCGGGGTCTTCAATAAGTTGTGTGAGGCGAGTCGAGTACTCCAGGTTTAACTCGAATTGAGTGTGGTTCTTGTAATCCCAGATTATTAAATGGGGAGAGCGGGCGAGCATGAATAAATGTGGGTTTATATGCATGGTAGCTGGAATACTCTGAAGGTGGTCAGAGAGGGCGCTGGGGCGCCGGCACTCCCCAGCGTCTCAATCACTTAACGGGCTTTTGGGGCAACCAGAAAAGCCAGGTTAGCGATTTTTTTAGCTTCCAGATTAATTGCTTTCATTTTTGTAACTCCCTGTAGTTATGCAGCTTGTAGTGGGTGCCACCTGCTTGGTGACATTTAGAGAATAGGTTGTATTGAACTTTCAGCAAGGGGGAATTTGGTAGGAGTGTTCCAGTAGTTTTGTGGGAGTGATCCCACAGATTAGAGCTGGTTGTAAGTTCTATTCGCTGGATGGGTAGGTGCGCGGAAACGTCCTGCAAGTTGATAGGGGAATAAGAGTAAGAAAGTTATGTTTTGAATATGGCAAAAGTTCGTCGGGGGGAGCTATGACGGGGAGCCGGTGGGCTCCCCGCCAAGCCAGCGAACTCAGCTGTTAGGCAGCAGGCGGCAGGTGATGCTCTTGATGTAGCGGGTTTCAGCGATGGCTGGGTGTACCGGGTGGTCAGGGCCCTGACCGCCACGTTCCAGTAGCTGGATGTTGCGGTCCAGATGACGGGCGCTGGTCAGCAGGATGTTCTGCAGATCGTCTTCCGGCAGGTGCATAGAGCATGAAGCGCTGACCAGGATGCCGTCCTTGTTGAGCAGGCGCATGGCTTGCTCGTTCAGGCGACGGTAGGCGCCTTCGCCGTTCTTCATGTCTTTCTTGCGTTTGATGAACGCCGGAGGGTCGGCCACGATGACGTCGAATCGTTCTTCGCTGGCTTTCAGCTCTTTCAGGGCTTCGAACACGTCGCCTTCGATGCAGGTCATTTTGTCGGCGAAACCGTTCAGTGCGGCGTTACGCTCGACACCGTCGAGGGCGAAGGCCGAAGCGTCGACGCAGAACACTTCACTGGCACCGAAAGCGGCAGCTTGCACGCCCCAGCCGCCGATGTAGCTGTACAGGTCCAGCACGCGTTTACCTTTGGCATAAGGTGCCAGGCGCGCGCGGTTCATGCGGTGGTCGTAGAACCAGCCGGTTTTCTGTCCCTGGATGACCGGTGCTTCGAACTTCACGCCGTTCTCTTCCAGGGCAACCCACTCCGGCACCAGGCCGAACACGGTTTCGACGTAGCGGTTGAGGCCTTCGGCGTCACGGGCCGCGGAGTCATTCTTGAACAGGATGCCGCTTGGCTTGAGCACTTGGGTCAGCGCAGCGATCACGTCTTCTTTATGCGCTTCCATGGTTGCCGAAGCGATCTGCACTACCAGGATGTCGCCGAAACGGTCGACCACCAGGCCTGGCAGAAGGTCGGAGTCGCCGTAGACCAGGCGGTAGAACGGCTTGTCGAACAGGCGCTCGCGCAGGGACAGCGCAACGTTGAGGCGGTGCACCAGCAGCGACTTGTCGAGCGGCAACTTGATGTCGCGCGACAGCAGGCGAGCGCAGATCAGGTTGTTCGGGCTCATGGCGACGATGCCCAGCGGCTTGCCGCCGGCAGCTTCGAGAATCGCTTGATCGCCAGCCTTGAAGCCGTGCAGCGGGGAGGCGGCTACGTCGATTTCGTTACTGTAGACCCACAGGTGGCCGGCGCGCAGGCGACGGTCGGCGTTGGCTTTGAGGCGCAAGCTTGGCAGGGACATGACGTCGCTCCAGGTGAAAAAAAAGAGCGGGATTATAGCGCTAGATGGGAGGGGCAGCGCGGTTGTTTCTGGGCGTTGCGTCGGACAGATCGCCCATGTGGCGGATTTTTTCCGCTAGAATCGCCCCTTGGCCCAGAGTGAGTACGTATGTCCCAAGAGCTATCTTCCGAACAGATTCAACAGGCCCTGCAAGGCATCAGCGTGCCGCCTCAACCGCAAATCATGGTGGATTTGCAGATGGAGCAGTACATGCCGGACCCGGACCTGGAAGTGATCGCGAAGTTGATCTCCCAAGACCCGGGCCTCTCTGGCGCTTTGTTGAAGATCGTCAATTCGCCGTATTACGGGCTGAGCAACAAAATCGCCTCGATCCAGCGCGCGGTGAACCTGCTGGGCAGTCGCTCGGTCATCAACCTGATCAACGCGCAGTCGATCAAGGGCGAGATGAATGACGACACCATCGTCACCTTGAATCGATTCTGGGACACCGCCCAGGACGTGGCGATGACCAGCCTGAGCCTGGCCAAGCGCATTGGTTCGCAGGCTGTGGACGAGGCCTATGCGTTAGGCCTGTTCCACGATTGTGGCGTGCCGTTGATGCTCAAGCGCTTCCCCAACTATATGTCGGTGCTGGAAGAAGCCTACGCCAGTGCCAACGCCGAGTGCCGGGTGGTTGATACCGAGAACCGCTTACTCAACACCAACCACGCCGTGGTCGGTTACTACACCGCGAAGTCCTGGCGCCTGCCGGAGCATGTGACCAACGCTATCGCCAATCACCACAATGTACTGGCGATTTTCAGCGATGAATCATCCCGTAATAGCCAGTTGAAAAACTTGTTGGCGATCCTGAAGATGGCTGAACACATTTGCGCGTCGTATCGGGTGCTGGGCAATCAGACCGAAGACCACGAGTGGGATAGTATCGGGCACCTGGTGCTCGATTATGTCGGTCTCTCGGACTACGACTTCGAAAACCTCAAACAGACGATTCGTGAGCTTGGCGCTCATCATTGAGTGTTAGGGTCTGTTGACGTTTGGTGGCGAGCCGCGTTGCTGTGCCAACGTGTGCGAGGCAAGGCGCGGGATGCCGCTAATGGTGTTCCCTTAGCAAATCCCGCAACGCAGCCTCGCGCACGTTGGCACGCAACCCGAAGGGACGGGGCCCGCTTGGTGCAGGGCTGCGTTGCTCGGAACTTATTTGGAACAACCAAACCGCGTTCCTCGCGCCTTGCCCTGCACCAAGCGGGCATCCGTCGCGGCCGCCACCAAACGTCAACAGACCCTAGACCTTTCCTGAACCGAGTGCGCCATGCCTGAACTGCCAGAAGTCGAAACCACCCGTCGCGGTATTGCCCCGTTCCTTGAAGGGCAGCGCGTCAGTCGCGTGATCGTGCGTGATCGACGTCTGCGCTGGCCGATCCCCGAGGACCTCGATGTGCGGCTGTCCGGGCAGCGCATCGTGTTGGTGGAGCGACGCGCCAAGTATTTGCTGATCAACGCCGAAGTCGGCACGTTGATCAGCCATTTGGGCATGTCGGGGAATTTGCGTCTGGTGGAAGTCGGCTTGCCGGCGCTCAAGCACGAGCATGTGGACATCGAACTCGAATCCGGCTTGGCGCTGCGATATACCGACCCGCGACGTTTTGGCGCGATGCTCTGGAGCCTCGATCCGCTGAATCACGAGTTGCTGGTTCGTCTGGGGCCGGAGCCGCTGACTGATCTGTTCGATGGCGAGCGGCTGTTCCAGCTGTCACGCGGGCGTTCGATGGCGGTCAAGCCGTTCATCATGGACAACGCGGTGGTGGTCGGGGTTGGCAACATTTATGCGACCGAAGCACTGTTTGCTGCCGGGATTGACCCGCGCCGCGACGCCAAGGGGATTTCCCGGGCGCGCTATCTGAAGCTGGCGATCGAGATCAAACGCATTCTGGCCGCTGCTATCGAACGCGGCGGCACCACGCTGCGCGACTTCATTGGCGGTGACGGCCAGCCGGGGTATTTCCAGCAAGAGCTGTTCGTGTACGGCCGTGGCGGTGAGCAGTGCAAGGTCTGTGGTACCGAATTGCGGGAAGTTCGCCTCGGGCAGCGCGCCAGCGTCTTTTGCCCGCGCTGTCAGAGCTGAGAATTCCTACGGTCTATAGTTAGTGGTCTGACTGCCTAGCCGAAGGACCGTGCCATGACATCGATTCGAACCCTTGCTGCTGCGCTGCTGTTGAGCATCGGCTTATCTGCCCAGGCGTCCGACGGCGGCAGTGGCGATCCCAATTACAGCATCCACAACCCACCGGCCTACGCGATGATCGGCGATCTGCTGATCGCACGCCCGTTGCTGGTCGCGGCGACGGTGATTGGTGCGGGGGTGTTTATCGTGTCCTTGCCGTTTACCGTGCTGGGCGGCGGGGTAGGCGATGCAGGGCAGGCACTGGTGGTCGATCCGGCGAAAGCGGCGTTCGTCCGTTGCCTGGGGTGTATCGGGGAGGGGTTTGAGCAGCAGCAGTAGCTTTAAAAGCATCGCGGGCAAGCCTTGCTCCTACAGATCACACGTACCTGTAGGAGCGGGGGGACGCCTAGTTCTTGCCCGCGATAGCGTCCTTATGGACACCGCATAATCAGGCCTTGCCAGTAAGCTTGCGGTACTTCTCCATCAACTGCTCTTGAGTCTCTGGATGCGCTTCGTCCAGTGGAATGCAATCCACCGGGCAAACCTGCTGGCACTGTGGCTCATCGTAGTGGCCGACGCACTGGGTGCAGAGGTTCGGGTCGATCACATAGATCTCTTCGCCTTGGGAGATGGCGGCGTTCGGGCACTCAGGTTCGCAGACGTCGCAGTTGATGCAATCGTCGGTGATGATCAGGGACATTGGGACTCCTGCCAGGGTAGTTTGCCCAGGCATCTGAAAACTAATGCGTACAATTGTGCCGCATCGGCGCCCGCAGTGCACGCAGGCGCGATGGACTGCAAGAGATTGCAGCCCATCCCCCCTACTTTTTGAAGCGCAGGGTCAGCGCATCGGCCACGACAGGGTGGACAAACTTGGTGATATCACCGCCAAGGGCTGCAATTTCACGGACCAATGTCGAAGAAATGAACGAATAACGCTCGGAGGGGGTGAGAAACAGGCTTTCCACATCCGGGGCCAATTGGCGGTTCATGTTAGCCAACTGGAATTCGTATTCGAAGTCCGACACCGCGCGCAGTCCACGCAGGAACACGTTGGCGTTCTGCTCTTTGGCAAAGTGCGCCAGCAGCGTCGAAAAACCGACGACTTCGACGTTCGGCAAATGTTTAGTGACCTCGCGGGCCAGCTCCACACGCTGTTCCAGGGGAAATAGCGGGTTTTTCTTCGGGCTGGCGGCGACGGCGATGATCACGTGATCGAACAGGCGCGAGGCGCGTTCGACCAGATCGCCATGGCCCTTGGTAATAGGGTCGAAGGTACCTGGGTACAACACTCGGTTCATCGCGTCGTCCTGGCGGGAGTCCGTTGGGGAGTCGGATGGTATCGCAGCCTTCCCGGTCGGCCAAGTCGCCTTTGGGGTAAGAAAGCACTATAGACGGTGCGAATTATGGCTTTTTTCATGGGTTTTTTAAACGCATGGCCAGCGCTGTCGCCAGTTGCGCGGTCAGTCCATAGACCGACAATTGCGGGTTGGCGCCAATGCTGGTGGGGAACAGCGAGCCATCATGGATCGACAGATTACTCAGTTGATGATGACGGCCGAGACTGTCGGTGACGGCATTTTTCGGGTCTTCACCCATGGCACAACCGCCCATCACATGAGCGCTGCCCAGTCGTGTGCGGTACAGCTCAAGGCTCAGGCCGTCGATCAGCTCGCGTGCCTCGGCCAGGGTTTTCACGTAACGCGCATCGGCGTGCATCGGCATGACCGCGTTGGCACCGCCGGCGAACTGGATCTCGGCCATGCTGTGAAACGCTCGACGTATACCCTCCCAGGCATAGGCTGAAACCTGGTAATCGAGCACCGGTGTGCCATCGCCGCGCAATTCGACGCTGCCGCCAGGGCTGTCCGGGTGAAAACCGTCCCGCAGCAAGGCCAGCATCGCGTGGGTGTGCGGCAATTGCTGCATGTATCGAGCGTTCTCCTCACCAAAGCCACCGAGCAAGGTCGCCGCCAGCGCCGGGTGTAGCGGTGGTACTTCGAGCTTGTAGGACATTTTGCCAGTGGTGCCGTCCTGCCATTGAAAATGGTCGGAGTAAATCGACTGCGGCGCGCCGTAGAACGGGTTGATCACCTCGTCGAACAGCCCGGCGGACATGTTCACCAGGTGCAGAAAAGTCCGCTTGCCAAGGCGTTCATGGGGATCCGGGGCTTTGGAGCGCAGCAACAATGCCGGGCTGTTGATGCCGCCACCGGCGAGTACGTAATGCCGCGCCTTGACGGTGATGCTGCGCCCGGTCGGCGCCACGCAGCGCTCATCCATTGCTACGCAGCGCAGGCCGGTGACTTTGTCATCCTTGATCAGCAGTTGTTCGGCGCGGGCCAGATAGAGCAGCTCGCCACCTTTTTCCAGGGTTGCGGGGATGGTGGTGACCATCATCGATTGCTTGGCGTTGGTCGGGCAGCCCATGCCGCAATAGCCGAGGTTCCAGCAACCGCGCACATTGCGCGGGATCACGTGCCAGCTGTAGCCGAGCTGTTCACAACCTTTTTTGACCACGTTGTTGTTGGCATTCGGCGGTATCATCCATGGGGCGACGCCGAGGCGCAGCTCCATTTTCTCGAACCAGGGCGCCATTTCGGCCGGGCTGTGGCCCTTGACGTCGTGTTCTGTGGCCCAGTGTTCGAGGGTCGGTTCGGGGGTGCGAAAGCTTGAGGTCCAGTTGACCAGCGTTGTGCCACCGACTGCGCGTCCTTGCAGGATAGTGATCGCGCCGTCCTTGCTCATGCGGCCGATACCTTCCTGATAAAGGCTGGAATAGGCCTGGTCTTCGAGCATCTTGAAGTCACTGCTGGTCTTGAGTGGGCCTTCTTCGATCAACAGCACCTTGTAACCGGCAGCGCTGAGTATTTCGGCGGTGGTGCCGCCGCCAGCGCCGCTGCCGATGATGGCAATGTCGGCTTCCAGCGTCAGATCATTGGCCAGTTGCGAGCCGTTGTAGGTTTTCCAGCCACGGGCCAGGCCTTCGCGGAACGGATCGGGTACGGGCATCTTTGGGCTCTCTTATTGTTTTGGATTCGGTGGTGATGCGGCTGGCGCCTTCGCGAGCAAACTCGCTCCCACATGGATCGCGAACCCCCTGTGGGAGCGAGCCTGCTCGCGATAGGGGGCCACGGTCTAAACCGTTGGCGGCCCGGGATACCCGCAATGTGCCCACGATTCGGCGCGCTTGTACCAGGCCATCATCACCAGTTGCAGGATCGAGCTGTGGCCCATGCGCAACAGGCTCAGCGAGCTGTTTTGCCAGCGTCGCAGGAATTGGCGAATGTCGTCGCTGCTGGCGTTTTCCCAGTGGCCCCAAATGCCGGTCAGTGGCCCGCGAGTGACGGTCATGCCGAGCACGTCGAACAATTGTTGGGTCAGCTTGAGCATTTCCGGCGACAGGTGATTAAGGTCATGGTCCAGCGATTGCAGGGTGCCTTCGACGGCGGCCGGGAGGTTTTCGATGGCCACGGCGCCGTCGAGCATTACCGGGATCAGCGCGCGCAAGAACGGCAGATCACTGCTGCGCAACATGGCGAAACCGCTGACCGGGGTGCTGGCCGAGCATCCGCTGAGGCTGGCGCCGAGACCCGCCGTGGTCAGGAAGGCACTGGCGCAGAGACTGAATTTAAGCAGGCCGCGCCGTGTCAGCGCGGGGGATTCGGACAGGCTTGGGTTCATTATTATTACCCGGTCATGAGGCGTCAGCGGATGAACAGCTTCTGAATCAGCTTCTGGATTGACTTGCCGTAAGGTGGATAAATCAGCTTCGCCGCGTTGAAGCGCTGCTTGATCAGCACGCCTTTGGCTTTACTGAACGTCAGGAAGCCTTCATGGCCGTGGTAATGGCCCATGCCTGAAGCGCCGATACCGCCAAACGGCATGTCGTCTTGCGCGACGTGCAGCAAGGTGTCGTTCAGGCACACGCCGCCGGAATGGGTTTCGTTGAGGACGCGATTTTGTTCAGCCTTGTTGTAGCCGAAGAAGTACAGCGCCAGCGGACGTGGTCGTTGGTTGATGTAGGCAAACGCCTGGTCCAGATTCTTGTAAGGCACGATCGGTAGCACCGGGCCGAAGATTTCGTCCTGCATCACGATCATCTCGTCGCTGACATTCAGCAGCAGGCTATGGCTCATGCGTCGGTCCTGATCCTGTTCGAAGACCGGGATCAGCAGCGCGCCCTTGCTGGTGGCGTCGCTGAGGTAGCTGCGTAGCCGGGCCAATTGGCGCTCATTGATGATGGCGGTGTAGTCCGGGTTGTCCGCGAGTGTCGGGTAAAACCCGCGAACCGCCTGACGATAGGCTTCGACGAAGGAGCCGACCCGATCTTCCGGCACCAGCACGTAGTCCGGCGCGACGCAGGTTTGTCCGGCATTCAGGGTTTTACCGAAGGCAATACGTTCAGCGGCATCCTTGAGCGGTACATCGTGGGAAACGATTGCCGGAGACTTGCCGCCCAATTCCAGTGTCACCGGCGTCAGGTTCTCTGCCGCCGCACGCATGACATGTTTGCCGATGCTGGTGGCGCCGGTGAACAACAAATGATCGAAGGGCAGTTTGGAGAAGGCCATGCCGACCTCGGCTTCGCCCAACACCACGCACACCAGGTCTTCGGGGAACACTTTGGCCAGCAACGTTTTCAGCAGTTGTCCGGTGGCCGGTGTGGATTCGCTGAGTTTGAGCATCACCCGGTTGCCCGCCGACAACGCGCCGACCAACGGGCCGATGGCCAGGTACAGCGGGTAGTTCCACGGCACGATGACCCCGACCACGCCCAGCGGCTGATAAACCACCTTGGCCGACGCCGGCTGAAAGGCGATGCCTACCTTGCGTGGTGACGCTTTCATCCAGCCTTTGAGGTGTTTGCTGGCGTATTGAATACCGTGCAGGCTCGGCATCAGCTCGGCGAGCAGGGTTTCATCGGCGCTGCGGTTGCTGAAATCCTGGCTGATCGCGTCGATCAAGGCCTGACGCTCGTCACTCAACAGCTCACGCAATGCCTTGAGCCATTGCTGGCGTTGCGCGGCCGGCGGCATCGGGTGGGCCGCGTAGGCCTGGCGCTGGGCGGCAAACAGAGCGTGTAGCTCACTCAATGGCTGTTGAGAGTTTTGCAGGTAGGCAATGTCGGCGGGCATGGTAGCTCCGGTTTTTTTTAGAATGAGGAAGTTTTTAGAGTCTATGCTCTAGAAAGTCAAATGACATCCTCGGGAACCGATGATTTATCCGCCAGCGGATAGGTCGTAAGATGCCCGGCAACGCACAGAAGAATTAAAGCTCAAGCCATGGCCCCACGAATAAAAACCAGCGAGCGCATCGTGCAGAACAGCCTGGAGCTGTTCAATCAACAGGGTGAACGCAGCATCAGTACCAACCATATTGCCGCGCACATGGAGATTTCTCCGGGCAACCTGTACTACCACTTCCCCAACAAGCAGGCGATCATCGCTGTGTTGTTCAGTGAGTACGAAGCCCTGGTAGAGAGCTTCCTGCGCCCACCCCAAGGCCGCGCCGCGACCGTTGAAGACAAGCGCTTCTACTTGCAGGAACTACTGTCCGCCATGTGGCGCTACCGGTTTTTGCACCGTGACCTCGAGCACTTGCTCGACAACGATGTGGAACTGGCTGCCCGTTACCGGCGTTTTTCGCAACGGTGCCTGATCCAGGGCACGGCGATTTACGCAGGCTTCGTCGACGCCGGCATCCTGTGCATGGACAAGGTCCAGATCGAGTCCTTGACGCTCAACGCCTGGATTATCCTCACATCCTGGGTGCGCTTTCTGTGCACCACACGGGAAAATTCCAACCATCTCAGCGAGCAAGCCATTAAACGTGGCGTGTATCAGGTGCTGGTGCTGGAAGCAGGATTTGTCACGGAGCAAGCGCGCGAGGCGGTCAATGCCTTGTTCGAGGAGTTTTACGTGCCGCTGGCCCAGGCCCTGGAAGAAGTGCAGTAGGATCGATCAAAGACATAGGGGGTGTTCTCAATTAGTTTCCACACCGCGTTGTCGCCTTAAAGCGGGCCAGGCAAGGCGCAGGCCGCTGGGAATGGTTGCTCCCTTTCCAAGGCCTGCAACGCAGCCTGGCCCGCTTTAAGGCACAACCCGAAGGGCCGGGCCTGCTGTTGTGCAGGGCTGCGTTGCTCGAAGCTTATTTGGAATGACCAAATCACGCTTCTCGCGCCTTGCCCTGCACAACAGCAGACCCGGCGCGGTGTGGAAACTAATTGAGAACACCCCCTAACCACAGGAGCCCGCTATGCCCATTGCGCAACTGATCAGCCCGAACGCCCTGGACCAGAAAAAGGCTCAGGCCGGGTTGGTGATTCTGGATTGTCGTTTTGCCCTCGAAGACCCGGATTATGGCCAGCGTAGCTATGCCCAGGGGCATATCGAGGGGGCCTCGTTTGCGGACCTTGAACGTGACCTCAGCGGGCCCGTGGTCAAGGGGGTCACCGGTCGCCATCCATTGCCGACGCCGCATCACTTGATTCAGCGTTTGCAGGATTGGGGTATCAATAACGACAGCGAAATCGTTTTGTATGACGACGGCCCCGGCATGTATGCCGCGCGGGCCTGGTGGCTGCTGGCGTGGCTGGGCAAGCGCGATGGCGTGTTCATTCTCGACGGTGGCCTCAAGGCCTGGCACGCGGCGGGTTTGCCGCTTAGCCTGGATGCACCGGCAAGCACCCGTGGCTCCTTTACCGGTGCACCTGACCACACCTTGTTAGTGAGCGCCGAAAAACTGCAACAACGCCTCGGTCAACCGACCCTGACCTTGCTCGACGCCCGGGGTTTGCCGCGTTTTCGTGGCGAGGTCGAGCCGATTGACCCGGTCGCCGGGCACATTCCCGGCGCGCAATGCGCGGCCTTCACCGACAACCTGGGCGCCGATGGGCGCTTCCTTCCCGCCGATCAGCTCAAGCAGCGCTTTGCCGCGAAACTGGGTGATCGTTCGCCGACCGAGCTGGTGGCGTATTGCGGCTCGGGCGTGACCGCGTGCCATAACCTGTTTGCGTTGTGCCTGGCCGGTTATCCATTGGGCTCGCTGTATGCCGGGTCGTGGAGCGAATGGATCACCGATCCTGCGCGGGGCGTCGCTACCGGCGACTAATCGCAAATCCCCTGTGGGAGCAAGCTCGCTCCCACAGGGGTATTAGGGGGCTTTGAGATTCAAAGCAGTCGGGCACTGCGATAAGCCCCCGGCCCTACGCCGTAAACCTTCTTGAACTGCCGGCTCAGATGACTCTGGTCGGCAAAGCCGAGCCGGGCGGCAACGTCCAGCGGCAGGCAGCCTTCCTGTAATAACGCACGGGCCTGGGCGATACGCTGCTGCATCAACCAGGCGTGCGGCGGCATGCCGGTGGCGTAGCGAAACACTCGGGCGAAGTGGAAGGGCGAAAGGTTCACCGCCGCGGCCAGTTCTTCCAGGGAGGGCGGCGCAGCGAGTTGCGCGCGCATCAGTTCCTTGGCCCGGGCGATGGCCCGATGTTCCTGGCCAGGTTGGCCAGGCGTTGCCACTGCGGCGTGACGTTGCAGCAACGCCAACATCATTTCCCGCCATGCGGTCTGCTGTTGCAGCGCACTGGCAGGGCTCTCCAGCAAACGGTGCAGTTGGCAGAGGCCGCTCACCAGGTCCGGGTCGCGATACAGCGTCGCACCAAAGGCCGGCAAGTCGTGGTCAGGCAGCTCAAGTTCGCCGAGCAACGAAAGGATTTGCTGGTTGTCGGGATAGAACGCCCGGTACAGCCAGCCGTTGTCCGTCCCTTTGTGGCCAGTGTGCAACTCGTCCGGATTGATCACCACCAGAGTCCCGCTGCCGGCCAGGTGCTCGGCACCACGATAGCGGTAGCGTTGAGCGCCGGCCATGATGATGCCGATGACGAAACCGTCGTGTACGTGGGGGACGAAGCGCTGTTCGATGTAGCGCGCGGACAACAGCTCTACGCCGGCCAAAGGTGCCGTTTGCCAGAAGTGGATCGACTCGCCCGGATTGGCCTCCATGACCTTACTCGCGACCTGCGTTGGCCAGCCAGCGCGGGATGCGCCGTTCCAGGTAGTAGCCGGGGTTGCGGAAAGTGCCGTCGACAAAACCGACATGCCCGCCCTTGGTCTGCAATTCGAACTGCGTGCAGTCCGATAGCTCGCTGGCGTGCGGCAGGCTGTGGAGAAAGACGAAAGGATCGTCGGCTGCTTGAATGATCAGGGTCGGCGTGCGGATCTCACCGAGAAAATAACGGCTGGAGGCACGGCGATAATAGTCATGCGCATCCTTGAAACCGTTCAGTGGCGCAGTCACCCGGCCATCGAAATCCCAGAAAGTGCGCAGGTTCTCCAGTGACCCGAGTCTGGCGAGAGTCTCCAGGCCCTCGTGGTGGCCGTCGTGCAGGAACTTCTGTTGCTTGGTCTTGATGTAGGCGAGCATTTCGCGCATGAAGTGCGCTTGATAGATCCTCGAAAATCCCTGGCCGATGCGGTCGGCGCATTGGTCCAGGCGAAAGGGTACCGAGACCGCCACCGCGCCCTGCAACTGACTGCCACTGCCGGTTTCCCCCAGGTGCTTGAGCAGCACGTTGCCGCCCAGCGAATAGCCGACCGCGTACAGCGGCGCCGACGGGCGGGTGGCTCGAAGGTGGTTGATCGCCGCCGCGAGGTCTTCGCTGGCGCCGGAGTGATAGCTACGCGGCAACAGATTCGGTTCGCCCGAACAGCCGCGCCAGTTCAGCGCCACGCTGGCCCAGCCTTGGGTGAACAGGGCTTTTTGCAGGCCGGCGACATAGGGTGAGTTCGAAGAGCCGGTCAAACCGTGCAACACCAGCACCAAGGGCGCATCGGCGCTGTGCGGCCCGTGCCAGTCGAGATCGAGGAAGTCGCCGTCGTCGAGCCACAGGCGTTCGCGTTGTCGATCCAGATGAGTGGTTTTGCGCCACAGAGGTCCCCACAAGGTTTGCAGGTGCGGGTTGCCGAGGCCGAAGGCAGGGATGAAACGATCAGGCGGTGTAGGCACGGTTGTTCTCGATGCAGCGGCATGTGCCTGAGGTTGTTGACCCCAGGCACATGCCTTGTTCAGGCCGGTGGATTAACCGGCGATCTCTGCCGTACGGTGCCACAGCGCGTAATAGACCCGCCCGGATTTTTGCTCCCGGTGCAGGCGCCAGCCCCCTGGCAGACCGAGGGTCGATGGCGCGGTTTCACTTTCAGTGTAGATCCACGCGTCGTCGGCGAGCCATTGGCGTTCTTCAAGCAGCGTGCAAACGGCGGGCAACAGGTTCTGGTTGAACGGTGGGTCGAGGAACACCAGGTCGTAGGCGATCGCTGGCTGGGTTTCCAGGTAGCGCAAGGCATCGGCGGTTTGCACCTGGCCGACGGTGCAACGCAGTGTTCCCAAGTGTTCTTTCAGGCTGGAAACCGCCAGGCTGCTAGCGTCCAGCGCCTGGCCCATGGCGGCGCCACGGGACAGCGCTTCGAGAAACAGCGCACCGCTGCCGGCAAACGGATCGAGCACTTTGGCCCCGGCAACGTACGGTGCGAGCCAGTTGAACAGGGTTTCACGCACGCGGTCGGGCGTCGGGCGCAGGCCCGGAGCATCCGGGAAGCTCAGCCGACGGCTGCGCCATTCGCCGCCGATGATGCGCAATTGGTTCACGCCGTTATGCACGTTATGAACAGGTTTTTTAGGACGCGATGGACTGGCCATTAATGCTCCGGAACCCCGAGCGGCTGCTCGGATGGTTTGTCAGTTGGGGCCGGTAACGGCTTTTGCGGCACGGTCGGACCAGCAGAAACGATGACCATTTTGTCCGTGCTCAGATGTTTGTTCATTGCCGCGGTGACCTGCTCGACGGTCAGGCTTTGCGACTGCTGCATGAAGTCTTCAAGGTAACTCAGCGGCAAGTTATAAAAGCCCATGGCGCCCAGTTGGCCGACGATATCGGCGTTGCTGGCGTTGGACAGCGGGAAGCTGCCGGCCAGTTCACGTTTGGCGTCGTCGAGTTCTTTTTGGGTCGGGCCAGTTTTCAAGTAGTCGGCGAGCACGTCCTGCACCAGTTTGAGTGCGCCTTCGCTCATTTCGGCGCGGGTTTGCAGGTTGATCATGAACGGGCCACGGGCCTGCATCGGGGTGAAACCGGAGTAAACGCCGTAGGTCAGGCCACGTTTCTCACGTACTTCGCTCATCAGTCGGGTGCCGAAGCCACCGCCACCAAGGATCTGGTTGCCCAAGGAGACGGCCGCGTAGTCTGGATCGTCACGGTCGATGCCCAGTTGCGCGAGCATCAGGTTGGTTTGCTTGGACGGAAACTCGATGTGCCCGATGCTGGCTTTTGGTTCAGCCGGTTGTTCGATTTTCGCCAGCGCCGGGCCTTTTGGCAGTGCGGCGGAAACCTGTTCGGCAATCGCTTCGGCTTCGCTACGCGACAAGTCGCCCACCAGTGCAATTACCACGTTGCCCGCGGCATAGGCTTTCTCGTGGAAGGCCCGCAATTGCGCGGCGGTAATCGGCGGGACACTTTGCGCATTGCCGTCGCTTGAGTGCGCGTAAGGGTGGTTGCCATACAGGCGCTTCATCAGCTCAAGGCTCGCCAGTTTACCGGGGTTCTGCTTCTGGTACTCGAAGCCGGCGAGCAACTGGTTCTTGATCCGTGCCAATGAGTCGGTCGGGAACGTCGGTTTGCCGACTACTTCAGCGAACAGTTTCAGCGCCGGCTCGCGTTTATCCACAGCGCTCAGGCTGCGCAACGTGGCGACGGCCATGTCTTTGTAGGCACCGTTGCCGAAGTTTGCGCCAAGACCTTCGAAGCCTTCAGCGATCTTGCCAACATCTTTGCCGGCGATGCCTTCGTTGAGCATGGCGTTTGTCAGCACGGCCAGCCCAGGTTTATCACCGTCCTGACTGCTGCCGGCGGCGAAGATCAGGCGCATGTCGAACATCGGTAACTCCGGGGCTGCGACGAACAGCACCTTGGAGCCTTCAGCGGTTTTCCAGGTTTGCACGTCCAGCGTGCGGTGGCTCGGCGCTTTACCGTCGAGTTCGGTCAGTGATTGCAGCTTTTTGCTGGCCTTGGCCTGGTCGAGGGCTTCGCTGGCATGGGTCTCGGTCGAACGGCTGAAGTAAAAGCCGAGTGCGGCGACCAGTGCGACGAGTACCAGGCCGATCAGGGCCAGGCGTGGTTTTTTACTCTCACTCATGAGCGGTTTCCTCGGGCAGTGGCAGTACATGCGCAACGCTGAGACGTTCGCGAGTGAAATAGGTGCGGGCGGCTTTCTGGATGTCTTCCGGTGTCACGCTTTGCAGCTCGGCGAGTTCGGTGTCCATCAACTTCCACGACAGACCGACGGTTTCCAGCTGACCAATGGCAGTGGCCTGACTGGTGATCGAATCACGCTCGTAGACCAGGCCGGCGATCACTTGTGCACGTACGCGTTCAACTTCATCAGCCGAAGGTGCGGTGGTTTTCAGCTGTTCGAGCAGTTTCCACAGACCGGCTTCGGCCTGGGCCATGGTTTTGTGTTTCTGGGTGTTCGGCGTTGCCGACAAGGTAAACAGGCTGTCACCGCGGGTGTAGGCGTCGTAGCTCGATGAACCACCGGAGACCAGTTCTTCGCCGCGCTCCAGTTGCGCCGAGATGCGCGCGCTATAGCCGCCATCAAGCAATGCCGCGATCAACCGCAGGGCATTGACCGAGCGCTTGTCTTGCGCAGTGGCGATGCTCGGCACGTTGAAGGCCAGCATCAGGCTCGGCAATTGCGTTTGTACATGCAGGGTGATCTGGCGCTCGCCGGGCTCGGCCAGTTCCAGCGGAGTCTTCGCTGGCGGCACGTCGCGCTTCGGGATCGGCCCGAAGTAGCGCTGGGCCAGGGCTTTGACTTCGTCCGGGGTTACGTCACCGACCACCACCAGCGTGGCGTTGTTCGGCACGTACCAGGATTTATACCAGTGGCGCAGTTCTTCGACCTTCATGCGATCCAGGTCAGCCATCCAGCCGATGGTCGGCGTGTGGTAGCCGCTGGCCGGGTAGGCTATGGCCTTGAAGCGCTCGTAAGCCTTGGCCATCGGCTTGTCGTCGGTGCGCATGCGGCGCTCTTCCTTGATCACTTCGATCTCGCGGCTGAACTCGTCGGCCGGCAGGCGCAGGTTGGCCATGCGATCGGCTTCCAGTTCAAAGGCCACGCCCAGGCGATCACGAGCCAGTACCTGGTAATACGCGGTGTAGTCGTCGCTGGTGAAGGCGTTCTCTTCGGCGCCGAGGTCGCGCAGGATCAACGACGCTTCGCCAGGGCCGACTTTCTCGCTGCCCTTGAACATCATGTGTTCCAAGGCGTGGGACAAACCGGTCTGGCCCGGGGTTTCGTAGCTGGAGCCAACCTTGTACCAGATCTGGGAAACCACCACGGGTGCCCGATGATCCTCGCGCACGACGACCTTGAGGCCGTTGTCGAGGGTGAATTCGTGGGTCGGTTGGGGGTCGGCAGCCAAAGCTGAAAGGGGCAGACAAACTGTGCTGAGCAGCAGGCCTGCAGCGCGGCGGGCTAGAGCATTCATTCGTTTTTAAACCTGTTGGGCTGCCCGCTAGGTCTTAGCGTCGGCGGGCGAGAGGTTGGGGCGTGTCATCACTCATTACCAGTACCGCGCCGGAGCCTGAGAGTGCGCAGGGCAAGGCGCGAGGAGTGCAGTTTGGTCATTCCAAATAAACTCCGAGCAACGCAGCCCTGCGCACTCTCAGGCCCGGCCCTCCGGGTGGCGCCTGAAAACGGGCCATGCTGCGTTGCAGTCCTTGGGAAGGAGAGCACATTCCCTGCGGCCTGCGCCTTGCCTGGCCCGTTTTCAGGCGGCCACGCGGTACTGGTAATGAGTGATGACACGCCCTAGGATAACGGTCCGTTTTACTGGCGGCCACGCCTATCAGGCTTTTGTGCTTGATCAGGCTGTATGGGTTCACGGCGGAAAGCCTCTGTTTATCAGCTAAACTCCGCTTTTTCGCCGATTTTGCCAGTTCAGTCCTTCGTGAAATTGATCCTTGAGGTGCTGTTGAGCACTTCGACAAAATGTTGCGCGTGAACAAGCTGGGTGAAACGCAGTCTGTTCTGCATTGAATATTTATTTGCCGAGGCGCCATTGGCGCGTCGCTACCGTGAGATAGCCGTCCTCCATGTTTGGTTCCAACGACGACAAGAAGACCCCAGCTGCGGCTGGCGAGAAGAAAAGCCTGTTCGGATGGCTGCGCAAAAAGCCGCAGGAACCCGCCGTCGAACAGCCACAGCCACTTCAAGAAGTTGCGCTTGAGCCGGTAATAGAAGCTGCGCCCGTTGCGCAAGCGCCGACCGCCGTCGTATCGCCGATAGCCGAGCCGGTAGTGCAACCGGTTGTCGAGCCAGCGCCTGCGCCAGTGGCTGAAGTACCGCGCGCGCCGGAAGTCGTACACAAACCGTGGTTGACGTTGCCGGTAGCTGAAGAGCCGGTGGCCCTGGTCGAAAACGAGCTGGCGCCGCATATCACGCCACCGATTCCTGCGCCGACAGTGGTCCAGCAAGCGGTAGAGCTGCTGGTGGTCGAACCAGTCCCCGTCATCGAACCGGCGGCTGAACAGCTGATGGTTGATGAGCCTGATCTGCCTCAGCCGGTGATTGCCGCATTCGTGGCTCCAGAACGTGCTCCAGAACCTGTGCCTGCCCCAGCGCCCGTCGTTTCGGCTCCGGTAACAGCGCCAGCGCCGGTTGCTCCGGTCGTTCCGGTTGCGGCTCCGGTTGCAGCCGAACCGGCGCGCACCGAAGAAACCAAAGCCGGCTTCTTTGCCCGCCTGAAGCAAGGCCTGTCGAAAACCAGCGCCAGCATCGGCGAGGGCATGGCCAGCCTGTTCCTCGGCAAGAAGATCATCGATGACGAACTGCTTGAAGACATCGAAACCCGCCTGCTGACCGCTGACGTGGGTGTCGAAGCGACATCGGTGATCATTCAGAGCCTGACCCAGAAGGTCGCGCGCAAGCAGCTGGCCGATGCCGATGCACTGTACAAATCCTTGCAGGCCGAGCTTGCCAACATGCTCAAGCCTGTCGAGCAGCCGCTGAAAATCACCTCGCAGAACAAGCCTTTCGTGATTCTGGTGGTTGGCGTCAACGGCGCCGGCAAAACCACCACCATCGGTAAATTGGCGAAGAAGCTGCAACTTGAAGGCAAGAAAGTCATGCTCGCGGCCGGTGACACCTTCCGTGCGGCGGCTGTCGAGCAATTGCAGGTCTGGGGCGAACGCAACAAGATCCCGGTGATCGCCCAGCACACCGGCGCCGATTCGGCATCGGTTATCTTCGATGCGGTACAGGCCGCCAAGGCCCGTGGCATTGACGTGTTGATCGCCGATACCGCCGGTCGCCTGCACACCAAAGACAACCTGATGGAAGAACTGAAAAAGGTTCGCCGGGTCATCAGCAAGCTCGACGCCGATGCGCCGCATGAGGTGCTGTTGGTACTCGACGCTGGTACTGGCCAGAACGCCATTAGCCAGGCCAAGCAATTCAACCAGACGGTCGAACTGACCGGCCTGGCCCTGACCAAACTCGATGGCACGGCCAAGGGTGGGGTGATTTTCGCCCTGGCCAAGCAGTTTGGTCTGCCGATTCGCTACATCGGTGTCGGTGAAGGCATCGATGATTTGCGTACCTTTGAAGCAGAACCCTTTGTCCAGGCACTATTTGCCGAGCGGGAGCGTTCATGATTCGTTTCGAACAGGTTGGTAAGCGCTATCCGAACGGTCACGTCGGCTTGCATGAGCTGAGCTTTCGAGTCCGTCGGGGCGAGTTTTTGTTTGTCACCGGCCACTCCGGCGCCGGTAAAAGTACCTTGCTGCGGTTGTTGCTTGCGATGGAGCGTCCGACCACCGGCAAACTGCTGCTGGCCGGGCAGGACCTGGCGACCATCAGCAACGCGCAGATCCCGTACCTGCGCCGGCAGATCGGCGTGGTGTTCCAGAACCACCAGTTGCTGTTTGACCGTACGGTGTTCAACAACGTCGCCTTGCCGTTGCAGATTCTGGGCTTGTCCAAGGCTGAAGTCGCCAAGCGCGTGGATTCGGCCCTGGAGCGGGTTGCACTCTCGGACAAGACCGACCTCTACCCGGGCGACCTGTCCACCGGTCAGCAACAGCGCGTCGGCATTGCCCGCGCCATCGTCCATCGCCCGGCCTTGCTGCTGGCGGATGAACCGACCGGTAACCTCGATCCACGTCTGGCAGCAGAAATCATGGGCGTTTTCGAAGACATCAACCGTCTGGGCACCAGCGTGCTGATCGCCAGTCACGATTTGGCGCTGATCGCTCGCATGCGTCATCGCATGCTGACCTTGCAACGTGGCCGATTGATCGGCGACGGGGAGGCCGGGGTATGAGTGCAACACGCAGTCCGAAGGTTTCCGAGCGCGTGGCCCCGAAGGCCGCCGATCCGCAACCACAGAAGAAAAAGCGCGACGAAGACGATGGTCCGGACTTCAGCACCTTGCTGCGCGCCTGGATCGAAAGTCACCGCGCCAGTTTGCTGGATAGTCTGCGGCGTCTGGGCAAGCAGCCCATCGGCAGCTTCTTCACCTGTCTGGTAATGGCGGTTGCCCTGAGTCTGCCGATGGGCTTGTCGTTGTTGCTGAACAACGTCGAACGTCTGGGTGGTTCCTGGCAGCGTGCGGCGCAGATCTCGCTGTACTTGCAGATCGATGCCAGCGCCAACGAAGGCGAGCAACTGCGCGAGCAAATCAAAGGCATGCCGGGTGTGGCCGACGCCGAATACATCAGCCGCGAACAGGCGCTGGAAGAGTTCCAGCAACAGTCCGGTCTGGGCGAGGCGCTCAAGGAGCTGCCGCAGAACCCGTTGCCTGGGGTGGTGCTGGTCACTCCGAACGAAGTCGACAAGGCAACCCTTGAAGCATTAAGACAAAAACTTTCCGAGTTGCCGAAGGTACAACAGGCGCAACTTGATCTAGTCTGGGTCGAGCGTTTGGCGGCCATCCTCAAGCTGGGCGAGCGGTTTGTCTTCGGCCTGACCGTGTTGCTGGTTTCTGCATTACTTTTGGTGATAGGCAATACCATTCGTCTTCATATTGAAAACCGCCGCACAGAGATAGAAGTGATTAAACTTGTTGGCGGCACTGACAGCTATGTGCGTAGGCCCTTTCTGTACATGGGCGCGCTATATGGCTTCGGTGCGGGGATTCTTTCCTGGGGTGTTCTGGCGTTTGGCCTGAACTGGCTGAACGACGCAGTGGTTGGGCTGGCCGGCTTGTATGGCAGTAATTTCGCGTTGACCGGGGTACCGGTTGCCGATGGACTGTCACTCTTGCTAGGCGCAGTGCTGTTGGGGTATATCGGTGCTTGGATTGCGGTAGCGCGCCATTTGAGAGAGCTCGCACCGAAGTAGTGTCTTATTGCTTGTATGACCTTTCAGCGTGTAGGGGAACTTGTCCTTCGGTTCCCGGTCAACTTTTCGCAGTGCTGAACTGCACGAGTTATATGAGTCGGAGGTTTTTTCGTATGACCACTTCTTTGCAACCTGCTTATGCTCTGGTCCCAGGTGCGAACCTGGAGGCTTATGTGCACACGGTGAACAGCATTCCATTGCTGACACCAGAGCAGGAGCGTGAACTGGCCGAGAGTCTCTACTATGAGCAGGATTTGGGGGCGGCTCGGCAGATGGTGCTCGCCCACCTGCGTTTTGTTGTACATATTGCCCGTAGCTATTCCGGCTACGGCCTGGCCCAGGCGGACCTGATTCAGGAAGGCAACGTTGGCCTGATGAAAGCGGTCAAGCGTTTCAACCCGGAAATGGGCGTGCGTCTGGTGTCCTTTGCAGTGCACTGGATCAAGGCTGAAATCCACGAATTCATCCTGCGCAACTGGCGCATCGTCAAGGTCGCCACGACCAAGGCCCAGCGCAAACTGTTCTTCAACCTGCGCAGCCAGAAGAAGCGTCTGGCGTGGCTGAACAACGAGGAAGTCCATCGCGTAGCTGAAAGCCTCGGCGTAGAGCCGCGGGAAGTTCGCGAGATGGAAAGCCGCCTGACCGGCCACGACATGGCCTTCGACCCGGCCGCCGAAGCGGACGACGACAGCGCTTTCCAGTCGCCGGCCAACTATCTGGAAGACCACCGGTACGACCCGGCCCGTCAACTGGAAGATGCCGACTGGACCGACAACTCCACCCACAACCTGCACGAAGCGCTGGAAGTGCTGGACGACCGCAGCCGCGACATCCTCTACCAGCGTTGGCTGGCAGAAGAAAAAGCCACGCTGCACGACCTGGCGCAGAAGTACAACGTGTCGGCCGAGCGTATTCGTCAGCTCGAGAAGAGCGCGATGAACAAGCTCAAGCTGTCGATTGCTGCTTAAGCGGTAGCGCAATAAAAAACGCCCCGATCATTGATCGGGGTGTTTTTGTTTGTGCCCTATATTCCTGCTTCACACCGGCCTCCTGTGGGAGCGAGCCTGCTCGCGATGACGGTTGATCATTCAACATTGATGTCGACTGACCCGACGCTTTCGCGAGCAGGCTCGCTCCCACAGTAGATCTTCAATGCTGCTGGAATTGTGATCGGTTACTGGGACCAAGGCGCATGGCGCGAAGAGTTGATCCCGATCAGGTAGCTGTCGCCACCCAACTGGCTCATTTGCTGTCGAATCCAGCTCGCGCGTCGCAATACATAAGGGCTCGGATGGCCGGCGCTCCAGACTCGCGGGTTTGGCAGTACGGCGGCCAGCAAACTGGCTTGCTGACGGCTCAGCGACCGGGCGCTCACGCCAAAGTGATGTCGGGCAGCCGCTTCGGCGCCAAACACACCGTCATCCCATTCCACGCTGTTGAGGTACACCTCAAGAATCCGCTGTTTGGGCCAGAACACTTCGATCAGCCCGGTAAACCAGGCTTCCAGCCCTTTGCGCAACCAACTGCGACCGGACCACAGGAACAGGTTCTTCGACACTTGCTGGCTCAAGGTGCTGGCGCCGCGGATCGAGCCGCCAAGTTCGTTGTGGGCCAGTGCAGCCTGAATCGCGCCGAAGTCGAAACCCCAGTGCTCGGGGAATTTCTGGTCTTCGCCAGCCATTACCGCGACCTTCAGGTCATCGGAGATGTTTTCCCACGGCTGCCAGTTGCGTTGAAGATCGATAGGCTCGCCATCGACCCAGGATTCAATCTTGCGCTCGACCATCAGCGCTGTCCCCGGAGGCGGAACGACGCGAAACAACAGCACCAGCAATACGCTGCCACCGGCGAACCAGAGCAGGGCTTTTGTGAAACGGCGGAACATTAAACGCAGCATAGAGATGGCTTGGCCGAACCCGTCGAGCGGGCCATTATACAGACCCTGCCCGATGATTCTGACTGGAGTTCCTCATGCTGCGTGGCTTTCTGATGCTGGCCGCTTTTTTCGGATTCACCGGCGTGGGCCTGGGCGCATTTGCCGCTCATGGCCTGAAAGACCGCCTGAGTGCCGAATACCTGGCGATTTTCCACACCGGCGTCACCTACCAGTTGGTGCATACCCTGGCATTGCTGGGCATGGCACTGCTGGCCACGCAGATTCCCGGGCGTTTGATCACTTGGGCCGGCGTATCATTTGCCATCGGCATCCTGTTGTTTTCCGGCAGCCTGTACCTGCTGACCCTGACCGGCGTCAGCAAGCTGGGCATCGTTACGCCGTTCGGCGGTCTGGCGTTCCTTGTGGGCTGGCTGTGTCTGGGAATTGCCGCTTGGCGCTTGAGCTGACTTAAGGGTCCGTTTCAAGACGAATGGCTTGGGTCGACCTGACTGATCGGGCTAGAATGCTGGCCCCTAAAAATGATGGCGGCATCCGGTATGCGCATTCAGTTGAACGGCGAATCCCTTGAACTGCCCGACGGTGAAACCGTTGCGGCCCTGCTGACCCGTCTGGAACTGACCGGACGCCGAGTGGCGGTCGAACTCAATCTGGATATCGTCCCGCGCAGCCAGCACACGGAAACTGCTCTCAAGGAAGGCGATTGTGTAGAGGTCGTACACGCCATCGGCGGCGGCTAGACCCTTCGGATTACCGAGCACCCACAGCATTCTGCAAGAACCTCACCCCAACAGAGGATTTCCGATGAGCAACGTTCGCAGCGACAAGCCTTTCGTCCTGGCCGGTCGTACTTACCAGTCGCGCTTGCTGGTAGGTACCGGCAAGTACCGTGACATGGAAGAAACCCGCTTGGCCATCGAAGCCTCGGGTGCCGAGATCGTCACTTTCGCCGTGCGCCGCACCAACCTCGGCCAGAACCCGGGCGAACCGAACCTGCTCGAAGTCCTGTCGCCGGATCGCTACACCTTCCTGCCGAACACCGCCGGGTGCTTCGACGCTACCGAGGCTGTGCGCACCTGCCGCCTGGCCCGTGAGCTGCTCGGCGGCCACAACCTGGTGAAGCTGGAAGTGTTGGCGGACCAGAAAACCCTGTTCCCTAACGTGATCGAAACCCTCAAGGCCGCCGAAGTGCTGGTCAAGGAAGGTTTCGACGTGATGGTCTACACCAGCGATGACCCGATCATTGCCCGTCAACTGGCGGAAATCGGCTGCATCGCCGTCATGCCGCTGGCCGGTCTGATCGGCACGGGCCTGGGGATCTGCAACCCGTACAACCTGCAGATCATCCTCGAAGAAGCCAAGATCCCGGTGTTGGTGGATGCTGGTGTCGGTACTGCATCCGACGCGACCATTGCCATGGAACTGGGTTGTGAAGCGGTGCTGATGAACTCGGCCATCGCCCACGCGCAGCAGCCGATCCTGATGGCTGAAGCGATGAAACACGCCATTGTTGCAGGTCGTCTGGCGTATCTCGCCGGGCGCATGCCGAAAAAACTCTATGCCAGCGCTTCCTCGCCGCTGGATGGTCTGATCAAGTAAGAGCCATTGATGACTGAATCGAACGACACGCCTATCCAGACGGAAGCAGGCGAAGAGCGCCAACACCGCCGCATCAAGAGTTTCGTGATGCGCGCCGGGCGCATGACTGAAGGCCAGCAGCGCGGTCTGGACCAGGGCACGCCGCTGTTCGTCCTGCCGCTGGCCGACGCGCCGGTGGACTTCGACCAGGTGTTTGGTCGCTCGGCACCGCGCTCGCTGGAAATTGGCTTTGGCATGGGCCATTCGCTGCTGGAAATGGCCGCGGCTTCGCCGGATCAGGATTTCATTGGCGTTGAAGTACACCGTCCAGGTGTCGGCGCGTTGCTCAATGGCGTGCTGACTCAAGGCCTGACCAACCTGCGGGTCTACGATTGCGATGCGATCGAAGTGCTCAACCGTTGCGTGGCCGATAACAGCCTCGATCGCCTGATGCTGTTTTTCCCGGATCCATGGCACAAGAGTCGTCACCACAAGCGTCGTATCGTTCAGGCGTCGTTCGCCGAGCTGGTACGCAGCAAGTTGAAAGTCGGCGGTGTGCTGCACATGGCTACCGACTGGGAGCCGTATGCCGAGTACATGCTGGAAGTGATGAACGTCGCGCCGGGCTACCGCAACCTCGCCGAAGACGGCAAGTGCGTGCCGCGCCCAGCCGAGCGCCCGATCACCAAGTTCGAACGCCGCGGCGAACGCCTTGGGCATGGCGTGTGGGATTTGAAGTTCGAAAAACTGGCATAAACCTGTGGGAGCGAGCCTGCTCGCGATAGCGGTCTGACAGTCAACGAAGATGTTGATGTTATGCCCTCATCGCGAGCAGGCTCGCTCCCACAGTTGTTTAGTGGTGTACCCGAAAGTCAGCGGCGATCCGCGACGACGCCGATCAATACCAGCACCACCAACAACACCGGTGCCAGGCTGTAGTTGTTGAACTGGCTCAGGCCGCGAACGATCCACGGTGTGGCGTAGATCAGTGCGGCGCCGCTGCCGATCATGCACACCAGGGCCATCAGCGGGACGCGCAAGGCGCCGGCAATGCTGCCCAGGCGTTGATCGATCCAGCCTTTGATATCGGCTCCAAACAGCACCAGCAGGCAGCCCACCAGTGCCAGGGCGATTTCCGACAGGTTACTACGGCTCCAGCGGGACACGGTGGCAAGCAGATCGAGTACCAAATCCATTCGATTTCCTTAAGTCAGAAAATTCTGCAGCAAGTCATTGAGAAATAGTTGTCCGCGCATCGTCGCCGCCAGACGTGACGGTTCGACCTGCAACAAGCCACTTTGTTCGGCCTCGCGACGGCCTTCGGCAAGGCTTTCCAGGCTCAGACCGGTGCGCTCTGGATACAGGCGCGACTCGACACCCTCGGTCAGGCGCAGGGCATTCATCAGGAACTCGAACGGCAGCTCTTCGTTGGTCAGGGTTTTCTCGCCCGCCTGAAAGCTTTTTGCCGGGTTGAGGTAGTCCTTCGGCAGGCGCGTCTTCCAGGTGCGGACAATGCGTCCGTCCGGATGGCTGAGCTTGCCGTGCGCCCCGGCGCCGATACCGATGAAGTCGCCGAAACTCCAGTAATTGAGGTTATGCCGCGCCGGACGACCGGATTGGGCGTACGCCGAGACTTCGTATTGGGCGTAGCCGTGCTCGGCCAACAGCGCCTGACCGGCCTCCTGAATGTCCCATAAGGTGTCATCTTCCGGCAGGGTTGGCGGCTGGTTCCAGAACACCGTGTTCGGCTCCAGGGTCAGCTGATACCAGGACAGATGAGTCGGCTTCAGCGCGATGGCCTGACGCAGGTCGTCCAGCGCATCGTCCAGGGACTGATCGGGCAAACCGTGCATCAGGTCCAGGTTGAAGTTGTCGAACCCGGCCTGACGGGCCATGCCAGCCGCGCGAATCGCTTCATCGCCGTTGTGGATCCGGCCCAGGGCCTTGAGTTTCTCTTGTTGGAAGCTCTGGATACCGATCGACAGGCGATTGATGCCCAAGGCACGGTAAGCGACGAATTTTTCCTGTTCGAAGGTCCCGGGGTTGGCTTCCAAAGTGATTTCGATGTCGCCGGCAAACGGGATTCGCTGCTCCACACCTTTGAGCAAACGGCCCAACGCTTGCGCGCTGAACAGGCTCGGTGTGCCGCCGCCGAAGAAAATCGAGCTCAGTTCGCGACCGTAAACCGCATGCAAGTCTTGGTCGAGGTCAGCCAGCAGGGCGTCCACGTACTCTTCTTCCGGCAGCACGGGGCTTGCGGTGTGGGAGTTGAAGTCGCAATAAGGGCATTTGCGTACGCACCACGGAATGTGGATGTACAGCGCCAGGGGTGGCAGCACTGGCAGGGCCGCCCGAGGCGATTGCGCGCCGCCGTAAATCAGCGGCGACGCGGACAGGTCGTGGGTCATTTCAGGCTCAAACGTTGGCGCAGCAATTCCATTGCACGGGCGCGGTGGCTGAGCTGGTTTTTCTCGGCCGGGTTCAATTCTGCGCTGGAGCAATCGCGCTCCGGCACCCAGAACAGCGGATCGTAGCCAAAACCGTGTTCACCACTGGCTTCGGTCAGGATGCGTCCGTGCCACAGGCCTTCACAGAGAATCGGCAGCGGATCATCGGCGTGGCGTACCAGAGCCAGCACGCATACAAACTGCGCACCACGTTCGGCTTCGGGGACGTCTTTCAGCACGTCGAGCAGCTTGGCATTGTTCGCTGCGTCGCCCTGGCCGTCGGCATAACGCGCCGAGTAGATACCCGGCGCACCGCCGAGGAAATCCACCGCCAGTCCGGAATCGTCGGCCAGAGCCGGCAAGCCGGAAATGCGCGAGGCATTGCGGGCCTTGAGGATGGCGTTTTCGACGAACGACAGGCCGGTTTCTTCAGGCTCGACGCTGCTGAACTCGCCAATCGAGCGCAGGCGCACCGATTCGCCGAGCATGGCCTGGAGTTCTTTGAGTTTGCCGGCGTTATGGCTGGCCAATACGAGTTGCGTGAAATTGATCATTCGCCGGGGAAGAGCTCTTGGTTGAAATTGATGGTGTTGATTTTGTCGCCGGTTTGCACATTGATTTCGAAGGTGCGGACTTCCTGCTGATCCACCGGAAACTGGGCGATGTAGTAGACGGCCCCGGTTTCGGTGATCTGTTTGAACTTCAGCGGGACGCTTTTACTGGTCAGGTCCTTCACTGTGCCGCTGACCTGGGCGATGACCGGTTTGTTGGCCTTGATCACCGACACATTGATCACACCCTGATTCTTGCTGCGGACCAGTTCGGCGCTTTTGGCGATGTCCGGCGTCAGGTAGGTGGAATTGAAGGTGTTGTAGTGCACCGTAACGTCACCGAAGGTTTCCTGACGTTCGCCTTTGATGGGCTCGGCGGCCATGGCGCTGACGCTCAGGCAGGCTGTTAACAGAAACAGGGCTAGACGACCCATGATCGTTCTCCTTGAAAAACCTCGTTAAACCGCTACCTGGTGATCCTGCAGGCCAGGACTGCTGACGCGGTAGATGCCAATCTCACCTAATAGATTAGGCCATAGCTTGCTGGCCCACCCGTGTCGGTGTTGTTGATCGACGGCAAGCCGATCGATGACCTTGGCTTCACGTTCGCGGCACAGCGCTTCAAAGTCTTCAAAGGTGCAGAAGTGGATGTTCGGCGTGTTGTACCAGGTGTACGGCAAAAACTCCGAAACCGGCATCCGGCCCTTGCTCGCCAGGTACCAGCGGCAGCGCCAGTGACCGAAGTTGGGGAAGGTGATGATGCACTGACGACCGACCCGCAGCATTTCGTCGAGGATCTTGTCCGGGTAATGCACGGCTTGCAGGGCCTGGGTCATCACCACGATGTCGAAACTGTTGCTGGCAAAGTTGCCCAGGCCCTTGTCCAGGTCCTGCTCGATGACGTTGATGCCCTTGGCCACGCATTCGGCGATGTTGTCCGCATCGTTTTCCAGCCCGTAGCCGGTGACTTGCTTGTTATCGCGTAGCCAGGTCAGCAGCTCGCCGTCACCGCAACCGAGGTCGAGCACGCGGCTGCCGGCGGGGATCCATTCCTGGATGATTTCCAGATCGGCTCTCATGTCTTCCTCAAAGCGAAATTCGGTTCATGTAATTGCGAAACGCCTGCAAGTAGCGCGGGATCGGAATCAGGAAGGCGTCGTGGCCTTGCGGAGCATCGATCTCCAGGTAGCAAACGTCTTTCTTGGCCGCCATCAGCGCGTCAACCAGTTCCCGCGAGCGGGCCGGGGAGAAGCGCCAATCGGTGGTGAAGGACATCACGCAGAACTTGGCTTTGGCGTCGGCGAAGGTTTTAGCCAGGTTATCGTCGAAGTTCGCTGCCGGATCGAAATAGTCCAGCGCTTTGGTCATCAGCAGGTAGGTGTTGGCATCAAAACGCCCAGAGAACTCTTCACCCTGATAACGCAGGTAGCTTTCGACCTGGAACTCGACGCTGTGGAAGTCGTAGTTGAGCTTTTCGCTCTTCAGGCCACGGCCAAATTTCTCGCCCATGGAATCGTCTGACAGGTAGGTGATATGCCCGACCATTCGCGCCAGCATCAGCCCGCGCTTGGGGATCACGCCCGCTTCCTGGAACGAGCCACCATGGAAGTCCGGATCGGTGAGGATTGCCTGACGCGCCACTTCGTTGAAGGCGATGTTCTGCGCCGACAGTTTCGGTGCCGAGGCAATGGCCACGCAGTGACGGATGCGATCAGGGTAAGTGATGCTCCACTGCATCGCCTGCATGCCGCCCAGACTGCCGCCGATCACGGCGGCCCACTGGTTGATGCCGATCCGGTCCGCCAGACGCGCCTGGCTGTGAACCCAGTCTTCCACGGTCAGCACCGGGAAGTCGGCACCGAACGGTTTGCCGGTGTCCGGGTTGATACTGCTCGGGCCGGTGGAGCCGTTGCAGCCGCCGAGGTTGTTCAGGCTGACCACAAAGAACTTGTTGGTGTCGATCGGTTTGCCCGGGCCGATACAGCTGTCCCACCAACCGGGTTTCCGGTCTTCGGTACTGTGATAACCGGCAGCGTGATGGTGACCGGACAAGGCATGGCAAATCAGCACGGCGTTGCTCGCCGTGGCGTTCAGCGTGCCGTAGGTTTCATAGATCAGGTCATAGGCTGGCAAAGAGCGACCGCAGGCAAGGGCCAGGGGCTCGCTGAAGCGCGCCACTTGCGGCGTCACCAGACCAACAGAATCGGCGGGAAAGGCAGTTGGCATCGACCCTGCTCTCGTTGAAATGAGGCGTAAGTCTAATGAGCAGGGCCCCCAGCGGCAAGCAAAGGCCGGGCCTGATTTCATGATCGTTCCCACGCTCTGCGTGGGAATGCATCCCGTGACGCTCCGCGTCACATCGAGAGCCGAACGCAGAGCGTCCGTAGAGGCATTCCCACGCGGGAGCGTGGGAACGATCAGGGCTGTGTTAAGTCCGGCAAATCGGGAAGCTTTTTTGGTGCATTGATCCGAACCCGCTTCTGCCGGTTCAGCTCACCGCTGATCAGGCTCACCTGGCTCTTGGACACGCCAAACGCCTTGGCCAGAAACGCCATCAGGTAGGCATTGGCCTTGCCTTCGACCGGCGGGGCGGTTAGACGGATCTTCAGCCGATCGCCATGCAGCCCGCAGAAATCATCGCTACGGGCCGCCGGTTGCAGGTGACAGTCGAGGATCAGATCATCCCCGTCCCAGCGAAAGTAACTCATCAGATGAGCCCGAGCAGCCCCTGCGGCATGAGAGCGAAGTACGCAAGGCGTGGGATCAGCCAGCTTTGCAGCAACTGGATCACGATAAACGCGAAGATCGGCGAGATATCGAGGCCACCCAGGTTCGGCACGATACGGCGGAATGGGGCGAGTACCGGTTCAGTGATCTGCGCGACCAGTTCTGCGCCCGGATTGTGACTCCCCGGGGCGACCCAGGACAGAATCACGCTGATGATCATCGCGTAGAACAGAATATTCAAAAACAGCGAGAAGATGGCGATCAGTGCCCAAGGCACCAGAAGCAGCACGTCGACCAGGAAGCCTTTGAGCGCCAGGATGACGGCTATCAGCAGCATCTGCACGATCAGCGCCAGTACAAGAGACGACATGTCCAGCCCGAACATGCTTGGGATTACCCGGCGCAGAGGCTTGAGTAGCGGTTGAGTGGCTTTCACGATGAACTGGCAGAGCGGGTTGTAAAAGTTTGCCCGAACCAATTGCAGGATAAAACGCAGCAGCACGATCAGCAGGTACAGGCTGCCCAAGGTTTTAATGATGAAAATGGCAGCGTCATTGAGTCCAAGCATTATTGATTCCTTTGTAAGAGCTGATTAGCGACCAAGTTGCTCGGCCATCTCGGCCGAACGGTGTGCCGCGGCGCCGAGTGCTTTTTCGACCAGAGCTTCAAAGCCACCGGCCTGGAAGGTTTTGATCGCGGCTTCGGTGGTGCCGGCTGGCGAGGTCACGCGACGGCGCAGTTCAGCGGCGTCGACGTCACTGGCGACGGCCATGTGCGCGGCGCCCAGCGCGGTTTGCAGGGTCAGCTGGGTGGCGATGTCCCGTGGCAGGCCAAGTTTCTCACCCGCAGCGGTCATGGCTTCGATCAGCAGGAAGAAGTACGCAGGCCCCGAACCGGAAACGGCGGTGACCGCGTCCAGTTGCTGCTCTTCGTTCAGCCACAGGGCGATGCCAACGGCTGACAGCAGTTCTTGGGCCTGCTGACGCTGATCGGCAGTCACTTGGGCCGTGGCATACAGACCGCTGACACCCTGACGCAGCAGCGCAGGTGTGTTGGGCATGCAGCGCACGATCGGCTGAGCGCCGAGCCAGCTGTTCATGCTGGCGCAGGTGATCCCGGCGGCAATCGACACCACCATCTGATTCGCTGCAAGGCTAGGGCGCAGTGCTTCACACACGGCTTTCATCGCCTGGGGTTTGACCGCCAGTACGATCACGTCTGCGCCTTGAATGGCGTCGGCGTTGTCGGCAAACGTTTCGATGCCATGTTCAGCAGTTACCCGTGCGCGGGTTTCAGCGCCAGGATCGCTGGCGCGGATCTGTGCAGCTTCCAGACCTTTGGCACGCAGGCCGCCGATCAGGCTGGCGGCCATGTTTCCGGCACCGATAAAGGCAATTCGTGTCTTGCTCATGTCAGGTCCTTATAGAGAGGTAAGTCAGCCACCTTACGGCTGACCGTAGTCGCGGGCACCAAACAGGGCCGTACCAATACGAACCCAGGTGGCGCCCATCGCGATGGCCGACTCCAGGTCGTGGCTCATGCCCATGGAAAGTGTGTCGAGTGGCAGATTCAGGCTTGCTTGCAGCATTTGTACGGTCGCAAAGGCTGCGTCCTGAGCCGCGCGATCTTCAGTCGGCTCGGGAATTGCCATCAAGCCGCGCAGTTTCAACCGCGGCAGCGCGCTGATGGCGCTGGCCAGTGCTGGCAGGTCGGCCGGGGTGCAACCGGATTTGCTGGCTTCACCGCTGACATTGACCTGAATGCAGATGTTCAAGGGAGGCAGCTCGGCCGGACGTTGTTCGGACAGGCGTTGCGCGATTTTCAAGCGATCCACGGAATGCACCCAAGCGAAGTTCTCGGCGATAGCGCGCGTCTTGTTCGATTGAATGGGGCCGATGAAGTGCCAGATCAAGGGCAGGTCGGCCAACTCGAGCTGTTTGCCCAGGGCCTCCTGCAGATAGTTCTCGCCAAAGTCGTGCACGCCGGCGGCATAGGCTTCACGCACGGCATCGCTGGGCTTGGTCTTGCTCACGGCCAGCAGGCGGACGCTGTGCTCGGCACGTTGCGCGGCTTGTTCCGCTGCGCGGATGCGCGCAGCTACCTGCGCAATGTTGTCTGCTATCGTGGACATTCAATCCCGCCTTAAAAGTGCCTGTGCTCGATCATGCTGCGTTAAAAGTCAACTCAGAATGCTCATTGACTAACGTCAACTCCGCTTCTTCCTCGACTTTTGCCTTGCCTGATCATCGCTCGGCGACTTTTCAGGCCGGGATACTTGCCGCCGGCAGTCTGAGGTTCGCGGCATTCTACTGGAATTGGGGAGTGCTATGGATATCACTGAACTGCTGGCGTTCAGCGCCAAACAAGGGGCTTCCGACTTGCACCTGTCTGCGGGGCTGCCGCCGATGATCCGGGTGGATGGCGATGTGCGGCGAATCAACCTGCCGGCGCTGGATGACAAGCAGGTGCGCGAGCTGATCTACGCGATCATGAACGACAAGCAGCGGGTGGAGTTCGAGCAGGCGCTGGAGACCGACTTTTCCTTCGAGGCGCCAGGTGTGGCGCGCTTTCGGGTCAATGCGTTCAATCAGTATCGCGGTCCGGGCGCGGTGTTCCGGACCATCCCGTCGAAAATCCAGAGTATGGAAGATCTGGGCCTGGGGGATGTGTTTCGCCGTATTGCCGAGGTCTCTCGCGGGCTGGTGCTGGTCACCGGGCCGACAGGTTCCGGCAAGTCGACCACCCAGGCGGCGATGATCGATTACCTGAACAACCACCGGCATCACCATATCCTCACCATCGAAGACCCCATCGAATTCCTCCATGAATCACGCAAATGCCTGATCAATCAGCGTGAAGTGCATCGCGATACGCGCAGTTTCGCTACTGCGTTGCGTTCGGCATTGCGCGAGGATCCGGACGTGATTCTGGTAGGGGAGATGCGTGACCTGGAGACTATCCGCCTGGCGCTGACGGCGGCCGAGACCGGGCATCTGGTCTTCGGCACCTTGCACACCAACTCGGCAGCGAAAACCATTGACCGGGTGGTGGACGTGTTTCCAGGCGATGAGAAGTCGATGGTGCGTTCGATGCTCTCAGAGTCGTTGCAGGCGGTGATTTCCCAAACGCTGATCAAGAAAATCGGTGGTGGCCGGGTGGCGGCCCACGAAATCATGCTTGGCACCTCGGCGATCCGTAACCTGATCCGCGAAGACAAGATTGCGCAGATGTACTCGTCGATACAGACCGGGGCTTCGCTGGGGATGCAGACGCTGGATATGAGCTTGAAGGATTTGGTGAACAAAGGCCTGATCAGTCGCGAGCATGCGCGAGAGAGGGCGCGGTCACCGGATAATTTCTGAGAGGGGATTTGTTGTGCTTATGGATCGTTCCCACGCTCTGCGTGGGAATGCCTCAATGGACGCTCTGCGTCCGCTTCTGGATGTGACGCGGAGCGTCACGGGATGCATTCCCACGCAGGAGCGTGGGAACGATCATCAGGCTGGGATTAGCGCTGAGCGATCCGCAGGGCTTTCGATTCTTTCGTTTCAACCCGTTTGGCAACCACGTAATGGCTTTCCCAGTACGGTTTCTTCAGGGTGTCGATGGTCACCGACTTGCCACGGCGCGGTGCGTGGATGAAGCGGTCGTTGCCCAGGTAAATGGCGACGTGGTTGACCTTGCGGCTCTTGATATTGAAGAAAATCAGGTCGCCCGGCTTCAAGTCCTTGCGATCGACTTTCTGTCCGTGACCGGCGGCCATGGCGTTGGAGGTGCGTGGCAGATCAGCCGCACCAACGCCATTGAAGGCGTATTTCACCAGCCCGCTGCAATCGAAGCCTTTACTTGGGCTACTGCCGCCCCAACGATAAGGAGTGCCGAGCACGTTTACTGCACGACTCAGTACATTGCTGCTTTGTTTGGCTCCCATCGGCGGGACCAGCTTGCTGTCGGCCTTGCTCAGGTGAGTCAGACCTTTGACAGCGTGTTTGTTTTTGCTGGTAGCGGCAGAAACATGAGATTTTGGGGTGTAACCATTAACGTTCGGAAGACGTTGCTCACGATTGGTGGCGTGGGCGGCCAGTGGCATTAATAGGCAAATGGTTAGCCATGTCTTGAAAAATGGACGCATTAGGCAAGGCTCTATGTGGGTAAGCGCGCAACTTTATAACAGCTTTTTTGTCCTTTCCGAGGCCGTTGGTCGATTCAACCCGGGGGTCAACTGCAGCAAAGAAGCGGCAAATGGACTCAATTGTCGGACAGAAGTCAGGTGTTACAAGGCTTTGACGGGGGACAAGGTAGCATTTGCCACACGTCGGGCGCCTGTAAAAAAGTCACAAAGAATTCAAGAATATTTATCTATCGAGGCAAATGAGGGAACCCATGAACACCTATCGTCAGGATGTTTCACACCAGGACACCCACAGCAAGGTGATCGGTTACCTGCTATGGATTTTCGGTTTTACCGGCTCTCACCGCTTCTATTACGGCAAGCCGGTCACCGGAACGATCTGGTTTTTCACCTTCGGGTTGCTGGGCATTGGCTGGTTGATCGACCTGTTCCTGATCCCGGCCATGGACCGTGAAGCGGACCTGCGCTTTACCGCCGGCCCTATCGAGTACAACGTTGCCTGGATTCTGCTGACCTTCCTGGGCGTGTTCGGTCTGCACCGCATGTACCAAGGCAAGTGGCTGACGGGCCTGCTGTACCTGGTGACCGGCGGGTTGTTCTTTCTGGGTGTGCTGTACGACTTCTGGACATTGAATGACCAGATCTCCGTGCGCAACGCGCAGAACCGCTGAATATGTGGCGAGGGGGCTTGCTCCCGTTGGGCTGCGAAGCAGTCCCAAATCAGCAGCCGAGTTCTTTCAGATAGAACCCACTAGCTGGTTTTGCGACTGCTGCGCCCGAGCGCGGACCGGCCGACGGGGGTAAGCCCCCTCTCCACAGGTGACGCGTTTTACGCCTGGTGGCTGATCCGTCCGTCCACCAGGGTATAGCGCACCACGCCCGGCAGGCTATGGCCGAGGAACGGGCAGTTTTCGCCCTTCGACAACCAGTGCTCACCGGCTACGGTGGAAGCGGCTGGGTCGAACACCACCAGATCCGCCGGAGCGCCCACCGCCAGCTTGCCCACTGGCAGGCGCAGGGCATCGGCCGGACCGGAACTCAGGCGTGCCAGCAGCGTCGGCAGGTCGAGCAAACCGTCTTCTACCAGCGTCAGGGCTAGCGGCAGTAGCAGTTCAACGCTGCTGATGCCCGGCTCGGTCGCGCCGAACGGTGCCAGCTTGGCGTCGCGTTCGTGCGGCTGGTGATGGCTGGAGATGGCTTGAACCACCCCCGACTTCACGGCAGCGCGCAGGCCATCGCGGTCAGCGCGGGTGCGCAGCGGTGGCTGGACGTGGTACAGGCTGTTGAAGTCGATCAGCGCTTCGTCGGTGAGGATTAGCTGATACAACGCCACATCGGCTGTCACTTTCATGCCACGGGCCTGAGCCTGAGCGATCAATGCCACGCCACGGGCGCTGGTGAGCTGGCTGAAGTGCGCCCGCACACCGGTTTGTTCGACCAGCAGCAGGTCACGGGCCAGGGCCACGGTTTCAGCGGTTTCGGGAATTCCCGGCAAGCCGAGGAAACTCGCGGTCGGGCCTTCGTGAGCCAGGCCGCCTTCGGCGAGGTCATGATCCTGCGAATGGAAGATTACGGTCAGGTCGAACGTCGCCGCGTATTCCAGCGCCCGGCACAGGGTGCGGGTGTTGCGAAAGCTCTCCAGGCCGTTACCGAATGCAATACAACCGGCATCGCGCAGGGCAATCAGTTCTGCCAGCTGTTCGCCGTCCAGACCTTTGCTCAGGGCGCCAATCGGAAAGACCTTGGCATTCCCGGCCTCGCGGGCGCGGTCGAGGATCAGTTCGGCCACGGCGGAGGTGTCCAGCACCGGTTTGGTCCGTGGCGGGCAGCACAGGCTGGTGACGCCGCCCGCCGCAGCGGCGCGGGTTTCACTGGCAATCGTGCCTTTGCGGCTGTAACCCGGTTCGCGCAGGGCGACGTTCAGGTCGACGAGGCCGGGAGCGACTACCAGGCCTTTTGCCTCGATGGTCTCGACAGCGACGAAACCGACTGGAGCGGCGCCAATGGCGACGATCTTGCAGGCTTCAATGTGAATATCGGTGACTTGATCCAGGCCGCTACTTGGATCGATGACGCGGGCGCCGAGAATGCTGAGCTTCACTGGGCCTTCTCCTGCTCGAATTGGCGCTGGGCAGTCTGCCCGCTCATGGCCATCGACAACACGGCCATACGAATGGCGATCCCGTAGGTCACCTGATTGAGAATCACCGAGTGCGGACCGTCGGCCACCGCCGATTCGATCTCCACGCCACGGTTGATCGGACCTGGGTGCATGACGATGGCATCCGGTTTGGCACCGGCCAGGCGCGCAGTGGTCAGGCCGAACAGACGATAGAACTCGCCCTCGCTCGGCAGCAGGCCGCCGGTCATGCGTTCACGCTGCAGACGCAGCATGATCACCACGTCGACATCCTTCAGGCCTTCGGTCATGTCGGTGTAGACCTTCACGCCGTACTGCTCGATACCGATCGGCAGCAGGGTTTTCGGCGCAATCACGCGGATGTCCGGGCAGCCGAGGGTTTTCAGCGCGAGCATGTTCGAGCGTGCAACCCGCGAGTGCAGGATGTCGCCGACGATGGCGACCGAAAGGTTTTCAAAGCTGCCTTTGTGCCGACGGATGGTCAGCATGTCGAGCATGCCTTGGGTCGGGTGGGCGTGACGACCGTCACCACCGTTGATGATCGCCACCTGTGGGCAAACATGTTCGGCGATGAAGTGCGCGGCGCCAGAGTCGCCGTGACGCACGACGAACATGTCGGCGGCCATGGCTTCAAGGTTGCGCAGGGTGTCGAGCAGGGTTTCGCCCTTGCTCGCCGACGACGTCGATACGTTCAGGGTGATCACGTCCGCCGACAGTCGCTGGGCTGCCAGTTCGAAGGTGGTACGGGTGCGGGTGGAGTTTTCGAAGAACACGTTGCACACGGTCTTGCCGCGCAGCAGCGGGACTTTCTTTACCGCCCGGGCGCCGACTTCAAGGAACGAGTCGGCGGTGTCGAGGATTTCCGTCAGCAGCTCGCGGCGCAGACCGTCGAGCGAGAGGAAGTGGCGCAGCTGGCCCTGATCATTGAGCTGCAGCGGGCGCTTGGTGTCTGGGGGCGTCATCGCAATGGACTCTTTAAAAGGGCGAATTAAAGGGCGAGGTCTTGCAGTTCGAGTTGCAGCGGGTCGGGGCCCGTCAGCTTGACCCGTTCGTGGGCCGCCAGCGACAGGGTGGCACCCACCACGTTCGGGCGGATTGGCAGCTCGCCGGCATCCAGATCGAGCAAGCACACCAGGGTGATGCTGGCCGGGCGGCCGTAATCGAAGAGTTCGTTCATGGCGGCGCGGATCGTCCGACCGCTCATCAGCACGTCGTCGATCAGCACCAGATGCTGGCCTTCGATTTCGAACGGCAGTGCCGAAGGGCGCACCTGCGGGTGCAGGCCGCTCTGGCTGAAGTCGTCGCGGTAGAAGGAAACGTCCAGGGTGCCCAGTGGCGCGTCGCTACCAAGCTCTTCGAGCAAGGCCTGGGCGACCCACACACCACCGGTGCGAATGCCGACGTAGCGCGGTTCGCTGATGCCCCGGTGTTCAAGATGGGCCTTGAGACGGACCGCCATTTGGCTGATCAGTTCGGCGGGATTGGGCAGGCTCATGGTTGCTCCTTCATGGGCCCGAGCACACTGCGTGTACAGTGCGGCTCGGGTTGTAGCGAAGAGAGGCACTGTGGCGCCTCTTCAGGATTCGGCTTTCAGGATTCGAACAGTGCAGTGTTTTCGTCGAGCCAGCCTTGCAGCAGCAGGGCGGCGGCGATGGCGTCGACCGGGTTGTCGCGGTAACTGCCTTTCTGCCCGCCCTGTGCCCGCCGTTCACCTTTGGCTTCAAAGGTGGTCAGGCGTTCATCGTGGGTATAGAAGGGCAGGTTGTAGCGGCCATTCAGGCGGCGGGCGAACTTCTCGGCGCGCAAGCACATGTCACTGGGCGTGCCGTCCATGTTCAGCGGGAGGCCGACCACCACAGCGTCGGGTTTCCATTCCTTGATCAGGGCTTCGACCTGATTCCAGTCAGGAATGCCGTTTTGCGCCTTCAAGGTGCAGAGTTCGCGGGCCTGGCCGGTAATCACCTGGCCGACCGCAACGCCGATCTGTTTGGTGCCGTAGTCAAAACCCAGAATCAGACGCAGGGCCATCAGGCGTGTCCCGCCTGGCTGGTCAGCAGGCTGAGGTTGATGCCCAGGCGCTTGGCGGCCGCTTCCAGACGCAGTTCACTGCTGGTGTTGAACAGGATGTCGGCATCGAACGGGCAGGTCAGCCAGGCGTTGTCGGCCAGCTCGGTCTCCAGTTGCCCGGCTTCCCAGCCGGCGTAACCGAGGGCGATCAGGCTTTTGCTCGGGCCAACGCCATCGGCGATGGCAAACAGCACGTCCTGGGAGGTGGACAGCGCCAGGCCATCCAGTTCGACCGTTGCCTGATACGTCGAGCCGACGGGGTGCAGGACAAAACCACGATCGGTCTGTACCGGGCCGCCAGTGAAAATCGGCACGTGCTGGCACAGTGGCGAGGGTTCGATGTCAGGGCGCAATTGCTCGAGAATGTCCGCCAGGCTCAGGTCTTGCGGGCGGTTGATGATCAACCCCATGGCACCATTGGCCGTGTGCTCGACGATGTAGGTCAAGGTGTGCGCAAAGTTCGGGTCGGCCATGTGAGGCATGGCGATCAGGAAGTGATGCTTGAGGTAGCTGGGGCTGACGTTCTTCATAGGCGCTAGTGTGGCGTTGGAGGGGCAAACTGACAAGCTGGGGATGCGCAGGAAATGCCCTTATTCCAGCTGGCAACCCAGATCAAATGTGGGAGCGAGCTTGCTCGCGATGACAATTTCACATTCAGCATTAATGTCGACTGCAATGCCGCCATCGCGAGCAAGCTCGCTCCCACAGGGGTTCTGTGGTGGTCAATTACTGGAAAGCTTGTCTCCGCGCGCAAACTTCCATGTACGAATGATTTCCAGCCGGTCGATATCCGACAGGTCGCCGGTAAACGGCGCAAACGGTGCGGCCAGGCGGACGATGCGCTGAGCAGCTTGATCCAGCAGCGGCTGGCCGGAGGACTCCAGCACCAGCACCTCATATAGCGAACCATCGTGGTTGATCGAGACCATCAGTCGCAAGTTGCCGTAGATCTGCTTGCGCCGGGCTTCTTCGGGGTAGTTCAAATTGCCGATACGCTCGACCTTCTTGCGCCATTCGTCCTTATACCAGGCACCCTTGTCGCGCATGGTCGAGGCGGCGCTCAGGCGGTGGATACGCGGGCGCTTGGCATACAGCTGTTGTTCGTTGGCCAGTTCCGCTTCCAGGCTGGCGATGTCGCTGGACAGCTGCGAGCTGTCGAACGTCGGTGTCGCGGCCTTGGGCGTCGGCTCGGCCTTGACCTCTTGTTTCTTGGTCGCGGCTTTCTTTGGCGCTGGCGCGATAGTGGTCACGGCGGTTTTCGGCGCGGCTTCCTCTACTTGGGGTTTGACCGACGGCGGGGGCGAGACCTTTTGCACCTTGTTGTCCTGGAATGGTGCGATCTGGGTGGTCTTGGGGATCGCCTTTTTATCCAGAGTGCCGCTGCCTTGCTGGTTTTCCTGAGCGAGAAAATCGGCTTTTGCAGGCTTCTTTTCGCTTTTGAAGGTGGCGAGGGTGATTTCCAGGGTTCTGCTGATCTGCTTGGGTTCGACAAAGGTGAACCCGACGCCCAACAGCAAGGCCAGGTGAATCAGCGCCGCAAGAAACAGGGTAAAACCGAGGCGATCGGCCGGGCGCACGCCACGGTGGGCGAGTTCGGGAGGCAGATCGGACGGAAGTGTCATAACAAGAAAACCAACATCGCGTTTTTCACAGGCCGCGCATGATAACGCAATGTTGGTCGTAACTTGGCTGTTCTATATCAACGCGCTTTAAGCTTCTGATCGATGGCAGCCATCAGCATTTCGCCGATGTTCGTGCCAAAAGCGTTGTCGATCTCGCGAATGCAGGTCGGACTGGTGACATTGATTTCGGTCAGGTGCTCGCCGATTACGTCGAGGCCGACGAACAGCAAGCCCTTTTCACGCAGGGTCGGGCCGACCTGTGCGGCGATCCAGCGGTCCTTGTCGGTCAGCGGGCGTGCTTCGCCACGACCACCGGCAGCCAGGTTGCCACGGGTTTCGCCAGCGGCGGGAATCCGCGCCAGGCAGTAATCCACCGGTTCGCCATCGATCATCAGGATGCGCTTGTCGCCGTCCTTGATCGCCGGCAGGTAACCCTGCGCCATGATTTGCTGCTTGCCGTGCTGGGTCAGGGTTTCGAGGATCACCGAAAGGTTCGGATGACCTTTGGTGTGACGGAAGATCGACGCACCGCCCATGCCGTCCAGCGGCTTGAGAATCACATCGCCATGATGATCGGCGAAATCGCGCAGTACATCGGGACGGCGGCTGACCACGGTCGGCGGCGTGCATTGCGGGAACAGCGTGGCGAACAGTTTTTCATTGCAGTCGCGCAGGCTCTGCGGCTTGTTGACCACCAGTACGCCCGCGCGCTCGGCTTGCTCCAGCAAGTAGGTGGAGTAAACGAATTCCATGTCGAACGGCGGATCCTTGCGCATCAGGATCACGTCCAGATCGCTTAGCAGCGCGTCGGTTTCGGCTTCCAGCTCAAACCACTTTTGCGGATTGGCGAAAACTTTCAAAGGACGCATCCGCGCCCGGGCTTCACCTTCGGCCTGGTACAGATCGCGCTGTTCCATATAGAACAGCGTCCAGCCGCGTGCCTGGGCGGCCAACAGCATGGCCAGCGAACTATCCTTTTTATAGGAAATGCTGGCGATAGGGTCCATGACAATCCCGACGCGAACGCTCATGGGTTTTTCCTCGAAATTTGGGTGGTCGAAGCGACATTAAAAAGTGGCGTCAGAGTGGCGCCCAGTGTGTTCCCGGTCAAGGAAAAACCACCTCGAAGGTTGCTCGATAGATTGGATTTGGAGACTGTGCTAAAAAGACTCCCATGTCGCGCTGGCCCTTGAACATCAAGGGTTTCCAGCCCCCGGTAAGCCGCAAACGACAAATTGATTCGCAAAGGCGACGGTAGAGCAGATATGGAACAGCATTCCAGCGCCTTGAAGGTCATGGTGATCGACGATTCGAAGACGATTCGCCGCACTGCCGAAACGCTGTTGAAAAACGTGGGCTGTGAGGTCATCACGGCCATCGATGGTTTCGATGCCCTGGCCAAGATTGCCGACAATCATCCCGGCATTATCTTTGTCGACATCATGATGCCGCGTCTGGATGGCTATCAGACCTGCGCGTTGATCAAGAACAACAGCGCGTTCAAGTCCACGCCAGTGATTATGCTGTCGTCCAAGGACGGGTTGTTCGACAAGGCCAAGGGGCGCATCGTCGGCTCCGACCAGTTTTTGACCAAACCTTTCAGCAAGGAAGAACTGCTGAGCGCGATCCAGGCCCATGTACCGGGCTTTGCCGTTGTTTCGCCGCAGTAAGACACGCACAGTGACGCTCGGCCAGCGGGCCCGGCGTCTACAAGAATGGGGAAGACCATGGCACGTATTCTGATCGTCGATGATTCGCCGACCGAAATGTACAAACTGACCGGCATGCTGGAAAAGCACGGTTACGAAGTGTTGAAAGCCGAAAACGGCGCAGACGGCGTGGCACTGGCCCGTCAGGAGAAACCCGACGTGGTGCTGATGGACATCGTCATGCCCGGCCTCAACGGTTTCCAGGCCACCCGCCAGCTGACCAAAGACGCTGAGACCAGCCACATCCCGGTGATTATCATCACCACCAAGGATCAGGAAACCGACAAGGTCTGGGGCACTCGCCAGGGTGCCAAGGATTACCTCACCAAACCGGTCGACGAAGAGACCCTGATCAAGACTCTGAACAACGTGCTGGCGGGTTGACGGCCGCCCCATGGCCGAGTCGCTGACTGCCTTCGAGCTGCTGCTGCAGATCGATCAGCGCTGCCGTCTGCTGGCGGCGGACCTGCCTTCGCAGCAAACCCGCAACCACGGCTGGAGCGGGATCGGTTTTCGCCTCGGCGAGCGCTGGTACGTGGCGCCGATGGGCGAAGTCAGCGAGGTGTTGCACGAGCCGCGCTTGACCCAGTTGCCGGGAGTCAAGTCGTGGGTCAGGGGCGTGGCCAACCTGCGCGGACGACTGTTGCCGGTCATGGATCTGTGCGGTTTCCTCGGGATTGAGTTGTCTGCGCTGCGCAAACAGCGGCGCGTACTGGTCGTTGAGTATAAAGAGGTGTTCGTCGGGTTGATGGTCGATGAGGTGCTCGGCATGCAGCACTTCAACCAGGCCAGTTTCGAGCCGGCATCACTGGACGCTCAGGGTGGTCCGGCGGGCCCTTTCATAAAGGGACAGTTCGAACGCGAGCAACGTTGGCAGGTTTTCAGCCCGTTTGCCCTGGCGCAGTCGCCACGATTCATGGATGTGGCCGTTTAACCGGTACGACGCGGATCCCGTGTGGGAGCGAGCCTGCTCGCGATGAACGATAACGCGGTATATCAGCAAGACCGCAGCGCCTGAATCGCGAGCAAGCTCGCTCCCACAGGTTCTTCGGCCAGTCCTGGCAGGGCGTTGGTTAACAGGCGAGGATCGATGATAAAAGCAAATACAGGCAAGGCTACGGAAGGGTCGCGCAGTCGTGCGCAGATCATTGTGCTGTTCATGGCGCTGATCGTGTTCATCGTGTTGCTGTTCGCCAACTTCGCTTACCTCAATACCCAGGCCTCCTACGACAAGCAGTACATTGGTCACGCTGGCGAGCTGCGCGTGCTGTCCCAGCGCATCGCCAAGAACGCCACTGAAGCGGCGGCCGGCAAAGCGGCGGCGTTCAAGCTGCTGAGTGATTCGCGTAACGACTTCGCCCTACGCTGGGGTTACTTGAAGAAAGGTGACCCGACCACCGGTCTGCCACCAGCTCCCCACGCGGTGCACGCCGAAATGCGAGCGGTACAGCTGGACTGGGAGCGCCTGCTGAAAAATACCGACGCGATTCTTTCCAGCGAACAGACTGTGCTGTCGCTGCATCAGGTCGCCGCGACCCTGGCCGAGACCGTGCCGCAGTTGCAGGTCGAGTACGAAAAAGTCGTCGAAATCCTGCTCCAGCGCGGCGCACCTGCTGCTCAGGTCGCCATGGCTCAGCGCCAGTCGTTGCTGGCCGAACGGATCCTGGGCGCGGTCAACACGGTGCTCGTCGGTGACGAAAATGCCCAACAGGCTGCCGACGCCTTTGGCCGTGATGCGGCGCGCTTCGGTCAGGTGCTCAACGGCATGCTCCAGGGCAATCCGTCCCTGAAGATCAGCCAGGTCGAAGACCAGGACGCGCGTGCCCGGCTGACCGAAATTTCCGAGCTGTTCGAATTCGTTTCGGGCTCGGTCGACGAGATCCTCGAAACCTCGCCTGAACTGTTCAAGGTCCGCGAGTCGGCGGGCAACATCTTCAACTTGTCGCAGACCTTGCTCGATGAAGCCTCGCACCTGGCCAACGGCTTCGAAAACATGGTGGGCGGGCGTTCGACCGATGCCATCGGCGGTTACGTGCTGGGCTTGCTGGCGCTGACTTCAATCATTCTGATCGGCCTGGTGATGGTCCGTGAAACCAATCGCCAGTTGCGGGAAACTGCCGAGAAGAACGAACGTAACCAGAACGCGATCATGCGCTTGCTCGACGAAATCGAAGACCTCGCCGATGGCGACCTGACGGTCACGGCATCGGTCACCGAAGACTTTACCGGGACCATCGCCGACTCGATCAATTACTCGGTTGATCAGCTGCGCGATCTGGTCGCGACCATCAACCTGACGGCCGGCCAGGTCGCTGCCGCAGTGCAGGAAACCCAGGCGACCGCGATGCACCTGGCCCAGGCCTCGGAGCATCAGGCCCAGCAGATTTCCGAAGCCTCGACGGCGATCAACGAAATGGCCCAGTCGATCGATCAGGTCTCGGCCAATGCTGCCGAGTCGTCCGCTGTTGCCGAGCGCTCGGTGGAGATCGCCAACAAGGGCAACGAGGTGGTGCACAACACCATTCACGGCATGGACAATATCCGTGAGCAGATTCAGGACACGGCCAAGCGGATCAAGCGTCTGGGCGAGTCTTCCCAGGAAATCGGTGACATCGTCAGCCTGATCGACGACATTGCCGACCAGACCAATATTCTTGCGCTAAACGCAGCGATCCAGGCCTCCATGGCCGGTGATGCCGGGCGCGGTTTTGCGGTGGTTGCCGATGAAGTCCAGCGTCTGGCGGAGCGTTCGTCGGCGGCCACCCGGCAAATTGAAACTCTGGTGCGGGCGATCCAGACTGACACCAATGAAGCGGTGATTTCCATGGAGCAGACCACCACCGAAGTGGTGCGTGGCGCGCGACTGGCGCAGGATGCGGGGGTGGCCCTGGAAGAAATCGAAGGCGTGTCGAAAACGCTCGCAGCGTTGATCCAGAGTATTTCCAACGCGGCGCAGCAACAGACATCTTCGGCGGGTCAGATATCCTTGACGATGAACGTGATCCAGCAGATCACCACGCAGACCTCGTCGGGCTCCACGGCCACCGCCGAGAGCATCGGCAACCTGGCGAAGATGGCCAGCCAACTGCGGCGTTCGGTGTCTGGTTTCACCTTGCCGGCGGTGCCTGAGCGCAGCGCCGACAAGGCTTGAACGATGCCTGCTGGAAAAGCATTTTGATGGGAGTGGTTATGGGTGATCGGCACGACTATGTGGCCCTCGAATGGGTCAAGGGCGAAATTGCCGAAACGTTGAAGCAGGCGTTTATTGCCCTTGAAAGCATGGCCCTCGACAACCGGGTCGAAGAACCGCAGACGGCGCACGCGATCGAGGAGTGCCTGGCGGGGATTCATCAGGTTCACGGCAGTTTGCAGATGGTCGAATTCTACGGCGCAGCGTTGCTCGCCGAAGAGATGGAGCAGCTCGCGGCGGCGTTGCAGCACAACCGCGTCAGCCACCGCGATGAAGCCATTCGCCTGCTGCAACAAGCCCTCGGCCAACTGCCGATTTACCTCGACCGCGTGCACAGCGCCCGCCGTGACTTGCCGTTGGTGGTCTTGCCGCTGATCAACGACCTGCGCAGCGCCCGTGGCGAAAGCCTGTTGTCGGAAACCAGCCTGTTCAGCCCACAGTGGCAAGCGCTTCCCGCATTGGACGACGATACGCTGGCGATGCTTGAGCCGGCCGAGCTGCCGAATGTGCTGCGCAAATTACGGCAAATGTTGCAGATGGGGCTGGTTGGGTTGCTTCGCGAACAGGACGACGCCACCAATCTCGGCTATGTGGCGAAGGTCTTTGCACGCCTCGAAATGCTGTGCGACGGCGCACCATTGGGGCCGTTGTGGCAGATCGCTTCGGCGCTGGTCGAAGGCATGCTCAGCGGCAGTGTCGCCAACAGTCCGGCGCTGCGCAGCCTGTTCAAGGACGCTGACAAGGAACTCAAGCGCCTGCTTGAACACGGCATCTCGGAAATCAATCAGCCGGCACCACCTGAGTTGCTCAAAAGCCTGCTGTTCTACATTGCCAAGGCACAACATCCCACTGCGCAGATGCAAGCCATGAAAGAGCGTTATGCCCTGGACGACGCGTTGCCCGACAGTGCAATGGTCGATGAAGAACGCGCCCGCCTGGCCGGCCCGGATCGCGACGCGATGCGCTCGGTGCTGGCCGCGCTCTGCGAAGAACTGGTGCGGGTCAAGGAGCGCCTCGACCTGTTCGTGCGCAGCGACCGACAACATGTCTCGGACCTCGACAGCCTGCTGGCGCCACTGCGGCAAATCGCCGACACCCTGGCAGTGCTCGGCTTCGGTCAACCGCGCAAGGTGATCATCGATCAACTGGCGGTGGTCCTGAGCCTTGCACAAGGCCAACGCGAGCCGAACGACGCGATCCTGATGGATGTCGCCGGAGCCCTGCTTTACGTCGAGGCGACCCTGGCCGGAATGGTCGGCACCGTCGAGGAAAACCGCGAAGAGAGCCGGTTGCCGACCACCGACCTGACGCAGATCCACCAGATCGTCATCAAGGAAGCGCGAATTTGCCTGCAACAGGCCAAGGACATGATCGTCGACTACATCGACAGTGATTGGGATCGTCAGGCCTTGCAGCCGCTTCCGGCCGTGCTGACCCAGGTGCGTGGCGCGTTGGCGATGATTCCGTTGAGTCGTGCGGCGAGCCTGCTGGAAGCCTGCAACGGTTTCATTCGCGAGCATCTGCTGGCAGACCAGACGCGTCCCGACTGGCCGCAACTCGACAGCTTGGCCGACGCCATTACCAGCATCGAATATTACCTGGAGCGTTTGAGCGAAGACCCCGAGGCGCCCGGCGAAAAGATCCTCGATGTCGCCGAGCAAAGCCTGGTAGCGCTGGGTTACTTCCCCGGCGAGGTGCCTGTGCCGCTGCCCGAAGACGTGCTGAGCCCAGGCTTGGCGTTGGTGATGCCGGATCTGCCGGCGCTGGATAACCCGCAGATTGCCCAATCGCTTGCAGAGGTGTTGGCCAGCCCGGGCCGAGCCGTCAATCCGCCCGCGCTGATCACGCCGGGCAGTCTGCTGCCGCCGCCGGCCGATGAAGAGCCGGTGGATGCCGAGCTGCGCGAAGTCTTTCTCGAGGAGACCGATGAAGTCCTGGATATCCTGCGCGAATACTTGCCGCGCTGGGTGGCCAGCCCCGAAAGCACCTCGCTCCTGAGCGAGTTGCGTCGCGCTTTCCATACCTTGAAAGGCAGCGGGCGAATGGTCCGCGCACTGGTGTTGGGCGAGTTGGCGTGGGCGCTGGAGAATCTGCTCAACCGGGTGCTGGAGCACAGTGTCGAACCGGGTCCGCCGGTTTATCAACTGCTGGATGAAGTGTTGCAACTGCTCCCTGAGCTGATCGCCGAGTTCGCCGCCAACACCCAGCGTCAGCGTGAAGATGTCGACCGCCTGGCCACTCGCGCCCATGCCCTGGCGAAGGGTGATGAAACCCTGCCGGACACTGTGCTGCAGGATGGCGAGATGCTTGATCCGCAGTTGTTGGAGATCTTCCGCAACGAAGCTGAAACCCACCTCCAGAGCCTCGACCGTTTTCTCGATCAGGCCGCCGAGCACGTGCCGTTGCAGGCCAGCGATGAGTTGCAGCGCGCGTTGCACACCCTCAAGGGCAGCGCTTCGATGGCAGGTGTGTTGCCGATTGCCGAACTGGCGGCGCCGTTCGATCATCTGGCCCGCGAGTACAAGGCGCACCAGATTGCGCTGGACCTGGACGAAGTCGAACTGCTGCTCGAAGCCGGTGAACTGTTGCGGCGCGGGCTGAAGCAATTGAACAGTGATCCGCTGACGCCGATCAAGGGTGCCGAAGACCTGATCGGGCGCACTCAGGCGCTGCTTGCCGAGCGTCTGGACGCCATCCTCAATGCGCTGAACACGGGGCTGCGGATCAAGCGTGATCCGCAACTGATCAACAAATTCCTGGCACAGGGCATGGACATCCTGCTGGACGCCGAAAACCTCTTGCAGCGCTGGCAGCAACACCCCGGCGAGCGGCAGGAACTCAGCGCGCTGCTGGATGAATTGACGACTCTGGGCGAGAACGCGCACCTGGCCGATCTGCATCCGGTGGATGAGCTGTGCGAAGCCTTGCTCGACCTCTATGGCGCGGTGGAAGAAAGCAGCCTGGCGGTCAACGAACGGTTCTTCCACGAAGCCCAAAGCGCTCACGAAGCGCTGATCAACATGCTCGATGAACTGGCCGCTGGCCAGGAAGTCGGCTCGCAACCGGCGCGGGTGCGGGCCTTGCGTGACTTGCTCAATGAGGGCCTTGATCCATCGGCCATGGGCCTGATTCGCAGCGATGGCAGCCGCACGCTGAGCATTACCGAGCTGGGCAGCGCCACCAGTGAGTTGGCACAGGCGCAGGCGTTGACGATTGACGCTGAAATCGTTTCGATCTTTCTCGAAGAAGCGGTGGATATCCTCGAAAGCGCCGGACAGGCCTTGCAGCGTTGGCTCAATGATCCAGAGAGCGCCGCGCCGCTGTCGTCGTTGCAGCGCGACTTGCACACCCTCAAGGGCGGCGCGCGGATGGCCGAGGTCGGGCCGGTCGGTGATCTGGCCCACGAACTTGAAAGCCTTTATGAAGGCCTGGTCGACCGGCGCTTCAGTCATTCGTCAGCGCTCGGAGTGTTACTGCAACAGAGCCACGACCACCTCGCGGTGTTGCTCGAACAGCTGCAAAACCATCAGCCACTGAGCGATCCGGGTACGCTGATCGAGGCGATCCAGCAATTTCGACAAAGCACTGGCAGTACGGCTGAAGTGATCGAAGCGGCGGCTGAGAATGATGCGGCGAGCAACGATCCGGAACTGCTGGAGATCTTCCTCGAGGAAGGTTTCGACATCATCGACAGCTCGGGTGCGGCGCTGGCGCGCTGGCAGGCGGACCCGCAAAACCGTCAGGAAATGGAAACCCTGCTGCGCGACCTGCACACCCTCAAGGGCGGCGCGCGGATGGTCGAAATCGCCCCGATTGGCGACCTGGCCCATGAGCTGGAATTTCTTTACGAAGGGCTGTCGACCGGCTTGCTGCACGCCATACCGGCGTTGTTCGATCTGTTGCAACGCAGCCATGACCGATTGGCGCAGATGCTCGACGCAACCCGCGCCGGCCAGCCGGTGCTGCCGGCTGACAGCCTGATTGAAGCGATCAAGGCCTTCACTCACCCCACGGCTGACAAGGCACAGACGCCGGCTCCGGTGGTTGAAGTCGCACCGGTGGCCAAGCCTGAGGCCGCAGCGCTGCAACCCGATGCTGGCGCCGATATGGTCAAGGTGTCGGCCGAGCTGTTGGACGATCTGGTCAACCTGGCCGGGGAAACCTCGATCTTCCGCGGGCGCATCGAGCAGCAAGTCAACGATGCGCAAGTCGCCCTGAGTGAGATGGAAACCACCATCGAGCGCATGCGCGATCAGTTGCGCCGGCTCGACACCGAAACCCAGGGCCGGATCCTCAGCCGGCAGCAGGTTGAAGCCGAACGTCTGGGCTACGAAGAGTTCGATCCGTTGGAAATGGATCGTCACTCGCAGTTGCAGCAGTTGTCGCGGGCATTGTTCGAGTCAGCGTCCGACTTGCTCGACCTTAAGGAAACCCTCGAGCGATGTAACCACGACGCAGAGAACCTGCTGCAACAACAAGGTCGGATCAATACCGAACTGCAGGAAGGCTTGATGCGCACGCGCATGGTGCCGTTCGAACGGATGCTGCCGCGCTTGAAGCGTATCGTTCGTCAGGTCTCCAGCGAGTTGGGCAAGGACGTCGAGTTCATTGTCGGGAACGCCGAAGGCGAGATGGACCGCAATGTGCTGGAGCGCATGGCGGCACCGCTTGAGCACATGCTGCGCAATGCGGTCGACCACGGTCTGGAGTCCGCCGAAGTCCGCCGTGCGGCCGGTAAACCCGAGCAAGGCCGCATCACCCTGGACTTGTCCCGTGAGGGCGGCGACATCATTTTCGACATCCGCGACGACGGTGCCGGCGTGCCGCTGGATGCAGTGCGGCGCAAGGCGATAAAGCGCGGGTTGCTCGACCCCGGTAGCGACATGAGCGATCGCGACGTGTTGCAGTTCATTCTGCAACCAGGGTTTTCCACGGCGGAGAAAATCACCCAGATCTCCGGGCGTGGCGTCGGCATGGACGTGGTTCACGAAGAAGTGCGGCAACTCGGTGGCTCGATGGTCATCGACTCTGTACCTGGACAGGGCGTGCACTTTCGCATTCGGTTGCCGTTCACCGTGTCGGTCAACCGCGCGTTGATGGTGCAGTGTGCCGAGGATCAATACGCAATCCCGCTGAACACCATCGAAGGCATCGTGTGCGTGCTGCCCTTTGAACTGGAGGGTTATTACCAGCTCGATCTGCCGTTATACGAATACGCCGGGCAACGTTATGAACTGTGCTACCTCGGCGAGCTGCTGAAGACCAGCGTCCGCCCGAAACTGTTGGGCCAGAGCCTGCCGTTGCCGGTGTTGCTGGTGCAGTGCAACGAGCGACGCATCGCGGTGCAGGTCGATGCGACGACCGGTACCCGGGAAATCGTGGTGAAAAGTCTCGGCCCGCAGTTCGCGGCGGTGCAGGGATTGTCCGGCGCGACCATTCTTGGCGATGGCCGGGTGGTGCTGATTCTCGACCTGCTGACGCATATTCGCGCCATGCAGGCGCACGTGTCGCCGCAGCGGGTCATTCAGGAACCGGCCACGGAGACCGAGCCGCAGCGTTCGATGCTGGTCCTGGTGGTCGATGACTCGGTCACCGTGCGCAAGGTCACCAGCCGTCTGCTCGAACGCCATGGCATGAACGTGCTGACCGCCAAGGACGGTGTCGACGCCATGCTGTTGCTCGAAGAGCACATGCCTGACCTGATGCTGCTGGACATTGAAATGCCGCGCATGGATGGTTTTGAAGTGGCCATGCAGGTGCGCAACGATCCACGGTTGCAGCACCTGCCGATCATCATGATCACCTCGCGCACCGGCCAGAAACACCGTGACCGGGCAATGGCTATCGGCGTCAACGACTACCTCGGCAAGCCGTACCAGGAATCGGTGTTGCTCGACAGCATCGCCTTGTGGAGCAAAACCCATGCTTGAGCACCGCACCAGCAACCTTACCGGGCTGCTGCTGCCCCTGGCCGATCGCAACCTGATCCTGCCCAATGTCGCCGTCGCCGAGCTGATTGACTATCAGCCCGGTGCTTTTGACCTCGATTCTCCGCACTGGTACCTGGGCCTGGTGACCTGGCGCGAGCGGCAAATCCCGCTGTTGAGTTTCGAATCGGCCTGCGGCAACAAAACCGTGATCGGCGACCGTGCGCGTATCGTCGTCCTCAACGCTCTCGGCGGGCGCCCGCACCTCAAATTCATCGCCTTGCTGGTGCAAGGGATTCCACGTTCCTACAAGCTCGACAGCCAGTTGAGCTATGTCGACGTGCCGCTGTGCTCGCTGGAACACGCCGCGGTACAGGTCGCCGAACACGTGGCGAAAGTCCCGGACCTGCTGGCGCTGGAAGAGTTGTTGGTGGGGGCGGGGTTGGCTCCTTCCTGATCGTTCCCACGCTCTGCGTGGGAATGCCGCCATGGACGCTCTGCGTCCGCTTCAGATGTGACGCAGAGCGTCACGGGATGCATTCCCACGCAGAGCGTGGGAACGATCTATTTTGTGCGATGTTGCAGTGATTTTTTGAGGTTGGGGACACATGTATCACGGAGAAAAATTCAACGCCTGGAGCCATTTGTTCGGGGCGGTTGCGGCGTGTGTCGGGGCGGTCTGGTTGTTGGTGATTGCCAGTCTGGACGGCAGCCCCTGGAAGATTGTCAGCGTGGCGATTTACGGATTTACCTTGCTGGTGCTGTACAGCGTTTCGACGGTTTACCACAGCGTGCGCGGGCGGGCGAAGGTGATCATGCAGAAGGTCGATCACCTGTCGATCTACCTGTTGATCGCTGGCAGTTACACGCCGTTTTGTCTGGTGACTCTGCGTGGGCCATGGGGCTGGACGCTGTTCGGGATTGTCTGGGGGCTGGCGGTGATCGGCATGCTGCAAGAGATCAAGCCGCGCTCCGAGGCGCGGATTCTGTCGATCGTGATCTACGCGGTGATGGGCTGGATCGTGCTGGTGGCGGTCAAGCCGCTGCTGGCGGCGTTGGGCACCATCGGTTTTGCCTGGCTGGCGGCTGGCGGGGTGTTTTATACCGTCGGCATTATCTTCTTCGCCCTCGACAGCCGACTGCGCCACGCCCACGGCATCTGGCACCTGTTCGTCATCGCCGGCAGTTTGCTGCACTTCGTGGCGATTCTGTTTTACGTCCTTTAAACCGAGGCGCGGCCATCGCGAGCAGGCTCGCTCCCACAGGTACAGCGGCGTTCTTGTGGGAGCGAGCCTGCTCGCGATAGGGGACTAGAAGTCGCCCCAAAGTTGCTGAGCCACCGCCAATGCCACCACCGGCGCGGTTTCGGTGCGCAGCACTCGCGGGCCGAGGCGGGCGGAATGGAAGCCGGCGCTTTGAGCCTGATCGACTTCCACGTCCGACAACCCGCCTTCGGGGCCGATCAGGAACGCCAGTGTCGAAGGTTTCGCATGGCTGACCAGCGGCTCGGCCACCGGGTGCAGCACCAGTTTCAGGTCGGCCTCGGATTGTTTGAGCCAGTCGGCCAGCAACAGGGGCGGATGAATCAGCGGCACTCGCGAACGACCGCATTGCTCGCACGCGCTGATAGCGACCTGACGCCAGTGTTGCAGGCGTTTGTCGGCGCGTTCGTCCTTGAGCCGGACTTCGCAGCGGTCACTGAAAATCGGGGTGATTTCAGTCACGCCCAACTCGGTGGCTTTCTGAATCGCCCAGTCCATCCGCTCGCCGCGAGACAAACCCTGGCCCAGATGAATCTGCAACGGCGACTCGATTTGCCCGGCGAAGCTTTCCGTTAACGCCACGCGCACGCGTTTCTTGCCGACTTCTGCCAGCGTGCCGCGAAACTCCTGACCTGAACCGTCGAACACTTGCAACGCATCGCCCTCGGCCATGCGCAGTACGCGACTGATGTAGTGCGCCTGGGCCTCAGGCAATTCATGCTCGCCGAGGCTCAAGGGGGCGTCGATAAAGAAGCGGGACAGTCTCATCTGGGTTCTCTGTAATTCATCTGAACTGATCGTTCCCACGCTCTGCGTGGTAACGCCTCGCTGGACGCTCCGCGTCCGCTCTTGTGACGCGGAGCGTCACGGGATGCATTCCCACGCAGAGCGTGGGAACGATCGACCGGGGGTTTAGCCCGGATCGCGGAAGCCCGGATGGAAGTCCTTCGGCACTGCCACGCTGACCTTGTTGCTGGTGGCGATATCGATTCCTTCGCTGGCAACGGTGGCAAGGAAGTCGATCTGCTCGGGGGTGATCACGTATGGCGGCAGGAAATACACCACGCTGCCCAACGGCCGCAACAGCGCGCCACGTTCCAGTGCGTGCTGGAACACTTTCAGCCCGCGGCGCTCCTGCCAGGGATAAGCGGTTTTGCTCGCCTTGTCCTGAACCATCTCGATGGCCAGCACCATGCCGGTCTGACGTACTTCCGAAACATGCGGGTGGTCAACCAGGTGCGCGGTCGAGCTGGCCATGCGCTGGGCGAGGGCCTTGTTATTCTCGATGACGTTGTCTTCTTCGAAGATATCCAGCGTCGCCAACGCCGCCGCACAGGCCAGCGGATTGCCGGTGTAGCTGTGGGAATGCAGGAAGGCGCGCAGGGTCGGATAGTCGTCGTAGAAAGCGCTGTAGACCTCATCCGTGGTGACGCACGCAGCCAGCGGCAGATAACCACCGGTCAGGGCTTTGGACAGGCACAGGAAGTCCGGGCGGATGCCGGCCTGTTCGCAGGCGAACATCGTCCCGGTGCGGCCGAAGCCGACGGCGATTTCGTCTTGGATCAGGTGCACGCCGTAACGGTCACAGGCTTCGCGCAGCAGTTTCAGGTACACCGGGTGATACATGCGCATCCCGCCAGCACCCTGGATCAGCGGCTCGACGATTACCGCGGCGACGGTTTCGTGGTTTTCGGCGAGGGTCTGTTCCATCGCGGCGAACATGTTGCGCGAGTGTTCTTCCCAGCTCATGCCTTCGGGACGCAGGTAGCAGTCCGGGCTCGGCACCTTGATGGTGTCCAGCAGCAGCGCTTTATAGGTTTCAGTGAACAGCGGCACGTCGCCTACCGACATCGCGGCCATGGTTTCGCCGTGGTAGCTGTTGGTCAGCGTGACGAAGCGCTTCTTGTCCGACTGGCCGCGGTTGAGCCAGTAGTGAAAGCTCATTTTCAGCGCAACTTCGATACAGGACGAGCCATTATCGGCGTAGAAGCACCGCGTCAGGCCTTCCGGCGTCATCTTCACCAGGCGTTCGGACAACTCGATCACCGGTTGATGGCTGAAGCCGGCGAGGATCACGTGTTCCAGTTGATCGACCTGGTCCTTGATCCGCTGGTTGATCCGCGGGTTGGCGTGGCCAAACACGTTGACCCACCAGGAACTGACCGCGTCGAGGTAGCGTTTGCCTTCGAAGTCTTCGAGCCATACGCCTTCGCCGCGCTTGATCGGGATCAGCGGCAGCTGTTCGTGGTCTTTCATCTGGGTGCAGGGATGCCACAGAACCGCGAGATCGCGCTGCATCCACTGATTATTCAAGCCCATTGTCACTCTCCTCGAGGCGGTCCGTGAGATGCGCGGACATACAATCGCGCAAGCCTATGCAATGCCAGGCGAGCGGACAACCTATTGTGGCGTTTGTACATGGAAACAGCGGTACGCTACGTGATTGTATTGACGTGCACTTACGCTGACAGGGCACGCTAGAGCGCCTGATGTTTGCGTCGCACGTTGGAGGTTAATCTTTCCTTAACCCATCTCTTTCAGACTCTTGATCGTATTTCTCGATATTTCAAAGCGAAATTTTCGGCTTTAAATCGATAGATAACTCGATAGTCTTGGTCGCAGTTCTTACAGGATTTGGGCAATGCAGCTACGTAACTCTTCCTCCCGCTATGGCGGGGTCAGCATCTTTCTGCACTGGGGCGTGGCACTGGCAGTCTTCGGTCTGTTTGCTCTGGGCTTGTGGATGGTCGGTCTCGACTACTACAGCAGCTGGCGCAAAGAAGCGCCGGACTTGCACAAAAGCATCGGCCTGACGCTGTTCGCGATTATGCTGCTGCGGGTGTTGTGGCGCTTTATCAGCCCACCGCCGCCAGCCTTGAGTAGCTACAGTCGCATGACTCGCCTGGGCGCCACACTGGGTCATGGGTTTCTGTATTTCGGCCTGTTCGCTGCGATGATCGCCGGTTACCTGATTTCCACCGCAGACGGTGTCGGGATTTCGGTGTTTGGCCTGTTTGAAATTCCTGCGCTGATTTCCGGTCTACCGGACCAGGCAGACACCGCCGGTGCGATTCATCTGTATCTGGCCTGGGCGCTGGTAATTTTTTCCGGTCTCCATGCGTTGGCAGCACTGAAGCACCACTTTATCGACCGTGATGCGACCCTGACGCGAATGCTGGGGCGCAAAGCCTGATGTTCAACCTCGACTCCCAAGGAATAGAAAGCATGTTGAAAAAGACTCTCGCCGCTCTGGCAATCGGTACTGCTCTGTTGTCGGCAGGGCAAGCGATGGCCACGGAATACAAGATCGACAAGGAAGGCAATCACGCCTTTGTCGATTTCAAGATCAGCCACCTGGGCTACAGCTTCATCCACGGTACTTTCAAGGACTGGGACGGTAAATTCAGTTTCGACGCCAAGGCTCCAGAAGCCAGTAAAATCGACGTTGTGCTGAAAACCGCCAGCGTTGATACCAATCACGCTGAACGTGACAAGCACATCCGTACCCCGGACTTCCTGGACGCAGCGAAATTCCCTGAAGCCAAGTTCGTTTCCACCAGTGTCAAATCCACTGGCGAAAAAACCGCTGACGTGACCGGCGACCTGACCCTGCACGGCGTGACCAAGCCAGTCGTGATCAAGGCAACCTTCAACGGCGAAGGCAAGGATCCATGGGGTGGCTACCGTGCCGGCTTCAACGGCACGACTACCCTGCAGTTGAGCGAGTTCGGCATCAAAGGCCCAGGTCCTACTTCCCAGACCCTGGACCTGGACATCACGTTTGAAGGTGTTCAAGCGAAATAATTTTCGCGGCTGACACAAAAACGCCCCTGATCTCGCGATCAGGGGCGTTTTTGTTAGCGGGAGAAATCAGCGGTTGCGCGTCAGCAACGCCGGTTTCTCGCCACGTGGGCGGCTTGGCAGTTGATCGAGCTGCTCAGGCGTCGGGAAGCGATCAGCTTTGGACTCCTTGTGCATGATCTTCGGCTGGGTACCGCGCGGGTTCTGCACTGCGGGTTCCTGACGCGGCTGGTCGTCACGGGCCGGGCGGCGGTTGCGCGACTCTTCGCGACGGGCCTGGCCGTCACGTGGAGCGCCGCTGCGTGGACCGCTGCGTTTGGCAGGCGGGGTGCCAGTGCTGGCGCCGCTGCTGTTGCGCGGACCATTCTGGCGACCTTGTGGCTGGCCGGTGCGTGGAGCACCTGCGGCAGCGCCTTGTGCCGGAGCACCTGGACGGCGGCCACGACCCTGAGGGGCCTTTTGCTGCGGAACGTAGTCGACGCGGTTACCGAAGTTATCGACATCGTCGTCGAGGAACTCGTCCGGTGCACGGTCAGCGGCGGCGCGGGGTGCCGGTCGCTGCTGTTCGCGGGCCGGGGTGCCTTCACGCGGCTTTTGAGCCGGGCGTTCGCCACGGCTGGCAGCCGGTTTTTCCTTGCCACCCTTGTCCTTGCCTTTGTCTTTACGACCGCCGCCACCGCCGCTGCCGTTTGGACCGTCGCCGCGCGGGCCACGTGGGTTGCGCGGGTTACGCACATCCGGACGCTCGCGAACTTCTGGCTTCTCGGCTTCTACAGCGCTGGAATCAAAGCCCATCAGGTCGCCATCGGCGATTTTCTGCTTGGTCATGCGCTCGATGCTTTTCAGCAGTTTTTCTTCGTCCGGGGCAACTAGCGAGATCGCCTCGCCCGAACGACCGGCACGGCCAGTACGGCCGATACGGTGCACATAGTCTTCGTCGACGTTTGGCAGCTCGAAGTTGACCACGTGTGGCAACTGATCGATATCCAGGCCGCGAGCGGCGATATCGGTGGCCACCAGGATGCGTACCTCACCGGCCTTGAAGTCGGCCAGGGCCTTGGTGCGAGCATTCTGGCTCTTGTTGCCGTGGATCGCGACGGCGCTCAGGCCGTGTTTGTCCAGGTACTCGGCCAGGCGGTTGGCGCCGTGCTTGGTGCGGGTGAAGACCAGAACCTGTTCCCAGGCGCCGGCAGTAATCAGGTGTGCCAGCAGCGAGCGCTTGTGGCTGGCGGCCAGACGGAACACCCGTTGCTCGATGCGCTCGACCGTGGTGTTCGGTGGCGTGACTTCGATGCGTTCCGGGTTGTGCAGCAACTTGCCGGCAAGGTCAGTGATGTCCTTGGAGAAGGTTGCCGAGAACAGCAGGTTCTGACGTTTGGCCGGCAGGCGGGCGAGGACTTTTTTCACGTCATGGACGAAGCCCATGTCGAGCATCCGGTCCGCTTCGTCCAGTACCAGGATTTCCACGTGGGACAGGTCGACGCTACCTTGGCCAGCCAGGTCGAGCAAACGGCCCGGGCAAGCCACCAGCACGTCAACGCCACGGGACATGGCCTGAACCTGTGGGTTCATGCCAACGCCGCCGAAAATGCAGGCACTGACGAATTTCAGGTCACGGGCATAGACCTTGAAACTCTCGTGCACCTGGGCAGCCAGTTCGCGAGTCGGGGTCAGGACCAGGACGCGTGGTTGGCGCGGGCCGTGACGCTGGGATTTGTCCGGGTGACCGTTGGGGAACAAACGCTCCAGAATCGGCAAGGCGAAACCGCCGGTTTTACCCGTACCTGTCTGCGCCGCAACCATCAAGTCGCGACCTTGCAACACGGCGGGAATGGCCCGCTGTTGCACCGGGGTAGGCTGGGTGTAGCCCGCTGCCTCGATGGCGCGGACTAAAGCCTCGGAGAGACCGAGGGAAGCAAAGGACATGAGTAATCCTGTTTTAGTTAGGGCTTGGCCCAATGGGATAGTCTTGCCTGGCGCGAATGGCGTTTATGGAGAAGCGCAATCGCGTCCGGTCCTGCTGGGGCTTGAAGGCTCATCTTCGAGTACTCGCGCGGGCTGAAAAGCTGCGCTGTAGCGGTGTCGAGATGCCTTAAACAAGACCGAGCGTCCGGGCGTAAGCCTGGCGGGAAGGCCGGAGTATAACAGAGCAATCACGGAGCGCTGCTTTCCTGCTGCTCAACGGTTTTCCCGTTGCTGGCTTGCGGCGTGATCTGCGTAGCGTCAGGTACCGGGCCGGCGCCATAACGCGCACTCAATTGAGCGTAGGCCGGTTCGCGTTTGAAACGCTTGAGCTCGGCGCCGAAACGTTGCACCAGCAGGTCCATGCCGGCATTGCGACGCAGGGCCAGAAACTGACTTTGGTGACTGATGACCGTGGGGCTTTCGCTGATCTGGTCACGCAGTTTCAAGGTGTCGAGCAGGGTTTGGCCAACCCGACGGTCGGTGATCAGCAGGTCGATGCGACCGCGCTGCAGCTTGCCAAAGTTGGCTTCATGGGTCGGCGCAGGCTCGCGGGTGAACAGGGTCGAGTCCCTGAAGTCCTGGCTGTACAGGTAGCCGGGCGAGGTGCCGATGGTCAGGCCGCGCAGGTCTTCGAGGGTGCGGAAGGGGTGAGGACGATCATTGGCATAGAACAGCACGAACTCGACTTCCGAAAGTGGTTCGCTGGGATAGAGCAAGGTGGCGTCGCGTTCGCTGCTGTGGAAGATATCCAGCGCGCCGTCGGCCAACCCTTGATCAAGCATGGCCAGGCAGCGTTTCCATGGCAGGAACTGCCACTCCACCTCAATCCCCAGGCGCTGGAAGACGATCGCCGTGGTTTCGTAGTCCAGCCCGAGGGCCTGGCCGTTTTCCTCGTAGACGTAAGGTGCCCAAGGCTCGGTGACAATGCGCAGTTTCTCGCCCCGAGCGGCAAAGCTCAGGCAAGCAAAAAGCACGGCTGTCAGCAATTGGGCAATGACGGGCATCGCAGGAGATTACGACGAGAGCCGGTGAAATAGCTAGAGGGTGTCTAGCCCGAGGGTTAGTCGCCTTTTGTCTGCACCAGGTGCAAGTAGATGGCCTTGCGGCGTTCGCCCAGCACCAGGCGAATCATCGGGTGGTTGAACCAGTGTTCGAGTTGATGGTTTTCAAGGGGGCTGTCGAGGCGGCGCTCGACGTTGTCACGAGCCTTTTCCCACCAGACCGGCGTGCAGGCCTGATCGAACGGGTTGGTGTGCTGGTAGCAGCCGTAGAGGATTTCACGCATGAACTGGCGCTGATGTCTGGGCAACGCCAGGGTCACGATTTTATAGGCCAGACGTTGGAGTGTCGGTGGTCGCGGCAGTGTCGCGGTCACCAGGCGGGTTTCATCCAGCGCGAAGGTGCTGATCGGGTCGGCAGCATGCTTGTCCAGCCATGCTTTGATCTTGGCGCGAAACAGCTGCTTGCGGCTCCAGTAGTGATGAATCAGGTCCGGACACTCGCGCACCTGCGTTGTGCGGTAGGCCGCTACCGACAGGCAGAATTCTTCAAGGGTATAGGCGCCTTGCGCCAGAGGGTACAGCTCATCCATCAAGGCGATCGAATGATCGAGAACGCCGGCATCGACGCGATCAAGGCCGATGACTCCCGAGTTCAGGAGCGGCATCTGGTCATCTGCCAGCTGTCTTTGCTGCAGTACGCCAGCCAGTGTCCGATACAGCCCCGCCTCTTTGTTGCTGCCGTATTGCAATCCAAAGGCATTGCACAGCAGGGTGCCCGGCTCGACGCGACGGAACAGTTCCAGTGGTGAGCAGTGGAAGAATGTATCGGTGTCGATCAGCAGCGCACGCTCGGACTCGCGCAACACCTGCTGCATCACCACATGCTTGGCGCGGAAGTGATAACCATGCGGGGCAATCCACGCCTGGCGGGTGCTTTCATCCAGCTCTCGAACCCGAACCGGCAAGTCGCGGTAAGGCGCCGGGTTGTCGGTGAAAACCTGGATGTCCAAGCCTTCGCCCGGTGTTTCGCGCAACCCTGCCAAGGCACTGGCAATACTGAACACTGCTTCCTGGTGGTAGGTGTTGGCACCGTAAACCAGATAAATCAGTTGAGGGTTTGTGACTGGGGCAATTGTGGACATCTACTGCGATCATCCCTGGCGAGTTGGGAGAATGAAAAAAAAGGCCCTGGGTTTCGCCAGGGCCTCGTTCTGAATGCTACGCCTGTTTCAGCGTGGCAGTTTCAGATTGTTCCAGACGGCCAGGCTAGGTTCGGCCTGGTTCAGGGTATAGAAATGCAGCCCTGGTGCACCGCCTTGCAACAACCGTTCACACATTTCGGTGATCACCTGCTCGCCGAAACCCTGAATGCTTTGGGTGTCGTCACCATAGGCTTCCAGCTGTTTGCGGATCCAGCGCGGTATTTCCGCACCGCAGGCGTCGGAGAAACGTGCCAGCTTGCTGTAATTGGTGATCGGCATGATGCCCGGAACAATCGGGATGTTCACGCCCATCGCCTGTACACGCTCGACGAAGTAGAAGTAGCTGTCGGCGTTGAAGAAGTACTGGGTGATCGCACTGTTGGCACCGGCGTTGGCCTTGCGCACGAAATTGGTGAGATCGTCTTCGAAGTTGCGTGCTTGCGGGTGCATTTCCGGGTAAGCGGCGACTTCGATGTGGAAGTGATCGCCGGTCTCTTCACGAATGAAGCTCACCAGGTCATTGGCATGGCGCATTTCGCCGCTGGCCATGCCCATGCCTGAAGGCAGGTCACCGCGCAAAGCAACGATCCGCTTGATGCCGGCCGACTTGTATTGAGCCAGCAGGCCGCGCAAGTCAGCCTTGCTGTCGCCAACGCAAGACAGATGCGGTGCGGCAGGGACTTTGACTTCGCTTTCGAGCTGCAACACGGTGTTGAGGGTGCGATCACGGGTCGAACCACCAGCGCCATAGGTGCAGGAGAAGAAATCGGGGTTGTACGTGGCCAGCTGACGGGCAGTGGCGATGAGCTTTTCATGCCCTGCATCGGTCTTCGTAGGGAAGAACTCGAAGCTGTAGCGGCGGTCTTGGGACATAGGAATACCCTTTGAAACTCGTAAGCCGAAGGCTGACCCACATGAGGACTGGCTTTTGTAGGAGCCGGGCTTGCCCGCGATGCAGGCACTGCGATGTTACAAGAACACCACGGTGATGCAATCGCAGGCAAGCCAGCTCCTACAAGGGGAGCGGACAGCCGCGTGAATCAGTAGCGGTAAGCGTGCGGTTTGAACGGGCCTTCAACGGTCACGCCGATGTATTCAGCCTGTTGCTTGGTCAGTTGAGTGACCACACCACCGAAACCGCGGACCATTTCCAGGGCCACTTCTTCGTCGAGTTTCTTCGGCAGTACTTCCACGGTCAGGCGCTCGGCTTTCTGGGCTGGCGACAGGTCGGCGTACTTCTGGCCGAACAGGAAGATCTGCGCCAGAACCTGGTTGGCGAACGAGCCATCCATGATACGGCTTGGGTGGCCAGTGGCGTTGCCCAGGTTAACCAGACGGCCTTCGGCCAGCAGAATCAGGTAGTCGTCGTTCTGTGGGTCGAAATCGCCCGTGCCAGTACGGTGAACCTTGTGAACCTGTGGCTTCACTTCTTCCCATGCCCAGTTCTTGCGCATGAAAGCCGTGTCGATTTCGTTGTCGAAGTGACCGATGTTGCAGACCACGGCGCGCTTCTTCAGGGCTTTGAGCATGTTCGCGTCGCAAACATTCACGTTGCCGGTGGTGGTCACGATCAGGTCGATCTTGCCCAGCAGGGCCTTGTCGATGCTTGCTTCAGTGCCGTTGTTGATACCGTCGATGAACGGCGAAACCAGCTCGAAACCGTCCATGCAGGCTTGCATGGCGCAGATCGGGTCAACTTCGGAGACTTTAACGATCATGCCTTCCTGACGCAGGGACTGGGCCGAACCCTTGCCCACGTCACCGTAACCGATGACCAGCGCTTGCTTGCCGGACAGCAGGTGGTCGGTACCGCGCTTGATCGCGTCGTTCAGGCTGTGACGGCAGCCGTACTTGTTGTCGTTCTTGCTCTTGGTCACCGAGTCGTTGACGTTGATGGCCGGGATTTTCAGCTCGCCCTTGGCCAGCATGTCCAGCAGACGGTGTACGCCAGTGGTGGTTTCTTCGGTCACGCCGTGAGCGCGGTCCAGTACTTGTGGGTACTTCTTGTGCAGCAGCTCGGTCAGGTCGCCACCATCGTCGAGGATCATGTTGGCATCCCAAGGCTGGCCATCCTTAAGGATGGTTTGCTCCAGGCACCACTCGTACTCTTCTTCAGTCTCGCCCTTCCAGGCAAATACCGGGATGCCGGCAGCGGCGATCGAAGCAGCGGCCTGATCCTGAGTCGAGAAAATATTGCAGGACGACCAGCGTACTTCGGCACCCAGGGCAACCAGGGTTTCGATCAGCACGGCAGTCTGAATAGTCATGTGGATGCAGCCGAGAATCTTCGCGCCCTTGAGCGGTTGCTCGACGGAGTACTTGCGGCGCAGACCCATCAGGGCCGGCATTTCCGATTCGGCGATGATGGTTTCACGACGGCCCCAGGCAGCCAGGGACATGTCGGCAACTTTGTAGTCGTTAAAATCTGCAGGCGTGATTACAGCGCTCATGAAGAGCCTCCATTCGTAAGTATGCGAATGGGCGCCGTTGTGCGTTTAGTGTCCAGCCGATCATGGCCGGGCAACGCCCCATCCGAGCCTGACAGGTCGAACCTGCTGCAGCGCCCCTCGGACAGGTGGCGGGAAAACGGTACCAATCGAAGATGACCGTTTTGAAACGGGGGCGATTATAGCCGTCTGGGCCAGACTTCCAAAGGGTTTCTGTCGGCCAGATGAAGATCGCTAATGGCGACCATAGTCGAAGCCTCATGGAGCATGACTGCCCGGTCTGCCATTATGGCCGGCATCAATCGGCAAGACGGTCAGGAGCGAGCATGAATTTCCACACCCGCAAATGGGTAAAACCCGAAGACCTTAACCCCAACGGCACGCTGTTCGGCGGTAGCCTGCTGCGCTGGATCGACGAAGAGGCCGCCATTTATGCAATCGTCCAGCTGGGCAACCAGCGTGTGGTCACCAAGTACATTTCCGAAATCAACTTCGTCAGCGCCTCACGCCAGGGCGACATCATCGAACTGGGTATCACCGCTACCGAATTCGGTCGTACCTCGATCACCCTGACGTGCGAGGTGCGCAACAAGATCACCCGCAAAAGCATCCTCACGGTCGAGAAGATGGTCTTCGTCAACCTGGGCGAAGACGGCTTGCCTGCGCCCCATGGCCGGACCGAGATCAAGTACGTCAAAGACCAGTTCCAGGACGATCCCGCCGTCGAGTAGTCGCACGCTTTGTGGCGAGGGGGCTGCCCCCGTTCGGCTGCGCAGCAGTCGTAAACCGGGCGGTGAAGTCTGAACTGAAGGAATTCGATGGCAGGTTTTAGGGCCGCTACGCGTCCCAACGGGGGCAAGCCCCCTCGCCACAGGTGTTGTGCAAGACGCGCGATAGCAATCTGACGGAGCGCGTCGATTAGCCAGGGACGTTGGCCGTTGCCGCTTCGCGGCGTTGCAGGTAGATAAAGAACAGCGCCGTCAGCACAGTCAAGCCGCTGACCAGTGCGCCGGTCCACGGCAGGTCTGCAAGGTCGGCGCCGCTGGCCACCACCAGCCCGCCGATCCACGCACCGGCTGCGTTGCCCAGGTTGAAGGCGCTTTGGTTCAGGGTTGAACCCAGATTTGGCGCCTCGACGGCCTGGTCGATGATCAGCAGTTGCAGGATCGGGCATAGGGCGAAGGCGAACACGCCCCACAGCACAAGGGTGATGGCTGCCGGGATCACCGAGTGGCTGGTCTGGCTGAATGCGGCCAGCACCAGCACGACGGCGAGGGCCATGCCGACCAATGACGGCAGCAAGCGGCTGTCGGCCAGGCGTCCGCCGAGCATGCTGCCAGCAGTCAAGCCCACACCGAACAACAACAGCATGATGGTTACGCCGTGCGGGCTGACGCCGGTGATGTCCTGCAGGATCGGTGCGATGTAGGTGAAGACACTGAACAGGCTGGTCGATGCCAGCACGCTCATGCCCAACGCCAGCAGCACATTGGTTTTGCCCAGTACCTTGAATTCGCTGGCCAGGTTGGCCTTGTCCATGGCGATCTCTTTCGGCAACCAGACCCACTGGGCGATGGCTGCGATCACGCCGATCACCGACACTGCCCAGAAGGTCGAGCGCCAGCCGGCGTATTGCCCGAGCGCGGTGCCCAGCGGTACGCCGAGTACGTTGGCGAGGGTCAGGCCGGTGAACATCATCGCAATCGCCTGGGCGCGTTTGTTCGGCGCCACCAAACCTGCAGCGACCACCGAACCGATACCGAAGAATGCGCCGTGGCACAACGCGGTAATCACCCGCGCGGCCATCAACGTGGCGTAGTTCGGAGCGAGCGCACAGAGGATGTTGCCGAGAATGAACATCAGCGTCATGCCCAGCAGCGTGGCTTTGCGTGGCATGTTGGCCGTCCCGATCGCGAGGATCGGTGCACCGAACACCACGCCCAGGGCGTAACCGGTAATCAGCAGGCCGGCGTGCGGAATGCTCACGGCGAGGTCGCGGGCGACATCGGGCAGCAAGCCCATGATGACGAATTCAGTGGTGCCGATGCCGAAGGCGGCAACAGCCAGTGCAAGCAAGGCGAGTGGCATGCGCAAGGTCTCTGTCGGTAGTCTTGACGCTCTGATCAGGCATACGCATGCGCGCTCCCGGCTCCGTAAGGATCGGGTAGCAGCAGAAATTTATTGGAATAAGTATGTGCGCAACTGAGTGCGGCGTGGTCGGTTGCAGTATAAACAGCTGCTGACATATGGCGAATCAATTCGGTTGATGCGGGCAAGGAGAGCAGGGTGCTTGCGACGATTCTGGTGTTGGTGGCGGCGCTGTTGCACGCAGCCTGGAATACCCTGATCAAATTCAGTGCTGAGCGGTTATTGGTCGTGGCCTGCATGGACAGTGTAGCGATGCTGTTTGTCGCGCTGATGCTGGGTTTCGTCGCGCTGCCGCCGATGGACATCTGGCCGTGGATACTCGCTTCAGCGGCCTTCGAGTTGTTCTACCGCTATCTGCTGATCCAGGCCTATCGAGTTGGCGATCTCGGACTGGTCTATCCGCTGATGCGCGGTTTGTCGCCGTTGGTGGTCTTGGCGCTGACACTGATCTTTGTGGGCGAAGTGCTGACGACCCAGCAGATCCTTGGCATTTTGCTGATCCCGTTCGGCATGCTGTGCCTGCTCTGGCAGGGCGGTGGCGGGGAGCGTTTGCCGTGGTCGATGTTGCCGGTGGTGGTGCTGATCGGTTTGTGCATCGGCTGCTACACCTTCATTGATGGGCAGGCGTTACGGCGTTGGTCGCACCCGCTCGATTATCTGGTCTGGGTCACGTTGGTCAGCGCCTGGCCGTTTCCGCTGTTGGCACTGGTGCGCAAACGTCCGGCTTTCATGCTGTTCTGGCGTGAGCAGTGGCGACTGGGCTTGAGCGTCGGGTTCTGCGTGTTGTTCAGCTACGCTTTGGTGCTCTGGGCCATGCAGTTGGGATCGATTGCCGAAGCGGCGGCGCTGCGCGAGATCAGTGTGATCCTGGTGGTGCTGTTCGGCATGCGTTACCTCAAAGAACCTTTTGGCAGACCCAGACTCCTGGCCTGTGGGCTGGTGCTGGTCGGTATGCTGGTCATGAAGCTTTGAGCGAACGTTCAACAATCTCTGAAAAGGAATCCGTAATGACTGTTGCTCTGTGGTGTGTATTGATCGCGATTTTCTTGCCGTACCTGTGCACCGCCATCGCCAAGACCGGCGGCAAGTTCGGGCTTCAGGATAATCATGATCCGCGAGATTTTCTTGAGTCCCTCGACGGGTTTGCCAAGCGTGCCCATTGGGCCCAGTTGAACAGCTTTGAAGTAACCCCGGCGTTTGCCGCTGCGGTCATCGTCGCGCATTTGGCCGGCAATGCCGAACTGGTGACGATCAACGTGCTGTCGGTGCTGTTCATCACCAGTCGCCTGCTTTACATCATCTGCTACCTGGCAGACTGGGCGATCCTGCGTTCGCTGGTGTGGTTTGTCGGCATGGGGCTGATTGCCAGTTTCTTTTTTGTGTCGATCTGAAGTTCAGTAGCCGTAATTTTCGGTGTTTCGATTGGCCTCTTCGCGAGCAGGCTCGTTCCCACAGGAGAATGCATTCCAATGTGGGAGCGAGCCTGCTCGCGATAGCAATAGTCCAGTCGACACATTGCCTAAGGGGTAGTTTTTACCGCATCGGTCACCTGCGGCAATTGCGGCAACGCCGCGCCTTTTGGCCAGAGCATCCAGATTTGCCCTTGCTGTTTCATGTCGCCAGCCAGTTGCCCAGCGGCATCGCCGGTGCCCCAGAACAGGTCGGCGCGAACTTCGCCGGTGATCGCGCCACCGGTGTCCTGTGCGGCGACGGGGCGTACCAGTGCGCTGCCATCAGGGCGGGTAGTGGATAACCAGAGCAGACTGCCCAGCGGAATAACCTTGCGGTCCACCGCCACGCTGTAACCCGAGGTCAGTGGCACGTTCAACGAACCGCGTGGACCTTCGTTGCTGTCAGGATTGCGGCTGAAGAATACATAACTCGGGTTACTGCCGAGCAGTTCAGGAATGCGCGTCGTGTGGGCCTTGGCCCAGGCACTGATGGCGCCCATGGTTACGTCTTCCTTTTTCAGCTCACCCTGATCCACCAGCCAGCGGCCAATTGGGCGGTAGGGGTGGCCGTTCTGGTCGGCATAACCGATGCGCAGTTGGCGGCCATCTTCCAGTTGAATGCGGCCCGAGCCCTGGATTTGTAGAAACTGCAGGTCCATCGGGTCGGTCAGCCACGCCAGCACAGGCGCCTTGACCCCGTTGGTTTCAATGGCGGCGGCATCGTCGTAAGGCTTGAGCACCCGGCCTTCAAGGCGCCCGCGCAGGCGCTTGCCTTTGAGTTCGGGGTAAATGCTCTCAAGCGAGACGATGATCATGTCGTCCGGTACACCGTAAACCGGCACATTGGCCACCGGGTTCTGCGTCAGGCTGCCCGGATAGACCGGCTCGTAATAGCCGGTGATCAAGCCATTCGCATTGCCGCTGGAGGAGCGCAGGCCGTAGACCGCCAGCTGTTCCTTGAGAAAACCACGGATGGCGTCTGCGGTTTGCGGCACGTTGGCGGCCGCTGCGCAGGTCGCGCCCCAGACCGGGTCGGATTTCAGGCGAGTACAGGCGCTGCGCCAGGAACCGAAGCCGGCCAGCAAGTCATTATCAGATACCGCGGGCAACGCTTCCCAGGTCGCGCTGGAATAGGTGGCGATGGCGTGGGTTTGTGGTTTTGCGGTGTCGCCACTGTTGCAACCGGCGAGCAGGGCGACCATCGGTACGGTCCAGAGCAGAGTGTTGCGCCAGGCCTTGAAACGGCTGTTCATGCAGTATTTCCTGTGCAGGTTGCCCGAGCGCTTCCAGCGTTCAGGCAACCCTTATTGTTAATAGGGCTATTGGTCTTTGCTGACGACGCGAGGATACTGGCCGCCGTTTCCCGTGACCTGAAGCCACCATGACTCTTAAAAGACTTTCTGTTGTATTGCTGGCCTGCCTGACGCTGTCCGCCTGTGGCGGTGTCGATCCGAACTCGCCGCTGGGTCAGCGCAAGGCGATTTTCAAGCAAATGCTCAAGACCGGCGAAGACCTGGGCGGCATGTTGCGGGGACGTATCCCGTTCGATGGCCCGCGTTTTACCGCAGGCGCAGTCAAGCTCGACGCCTTGTCCCATGAGCCGTGGAAGCATTTCCCACAGGTTCGTGAGGACGGCAACACCAGCGCCAAAGACGGTGTCTGGCAGCAGCAGGCGCGTTTCCAGGACATGGCCCGCACGCTTGAGGCCGCCACCGGTGAATTGGTGATTGCCAGCCAGGTTCAGCCGTACAAGGCCAGTAACCTGGGCCCGGCCGTGCAAAAAGTCGAAGACGCCTGTAGTGCGTGCCATAAACAGTTTCGTGATCACTGATTTCAGGCTCATCTGATAACTCTGTGGCGAGGGGGCTCGTCGGAGCGCCGCATCGCCCCGTTCGGCTGCGCAGCAGTCGTTATGTCAGCGAGCGCATTCATTCTGGCATTCCGTGCCAGCCGAATCGGGGTCGCTTTGCGACCCAACGGGGGCAAGCCCCCTCGCCACAAAAACTCTCCCCATCACGTCCGGATTTACTTATCCAACTCGTCCAGCGCTTGCTGCAATTCTTTACGGGACTCGGCGAGTTTGTCTTTGCGTTTGTTTATCTTCTCGGCATCGCCCTGTTTCATGGCTTTGTCGAGGTCGGCCTGACGGCGGCTGACTTCGTGCTTGGCGTCGAGCACCTTGTTCTCGCGCTCTTTCTTCAAGGAGGCGTCGTTGCAGTGCTCGGTGGCTTCGCTCAGGGCTTTTTCCAGGCCAGACTGTTGTCCGGCATTGCCATGCACCCTGGCCTGTTCGATCTGGTTGCTGATGGACTGGCGCTTGGCAGCGCAGCCAGTGAGCTCCGGGGTTTCTTCGGCAGCCATCAGCGGTGTCGCCATGACGCCGCAAAGGGTCAGTATGGCGAGCGGTGAAAGAAATTTCATAAAGGCTCCGTTTAAAAAAATCATCAGATCGGCAGCAGATGGGCTGTTGGAGCGCATCGATACCCATTGGGTTCAAAACTGCCGGCTCTCTGCATATCTAGAAACCGTCTATCCCGGCAGCGTGTAATTGTTCGCTCAAGGCCAGCACCTGCGGGTCGCGGAAAAATGCGCTCAATTGCGCCGCGCGCCCCGGGCCGATTCCGGCTTCGGTCTGCCATTGCTCAGTGTCTCGTTGCGCCAGTAATTGCCATGAGTCCGCAAGTCTGGCCTCGCCCGCGGGCGGTAAGCCCAAAGCCTTCAGCCAGCGTGAAAAGGGCTGTTGCCGGGCGCTTTGCAGGCTGTTCAGCAAGCGGACACTGCTGCGCTCGCCGAAACCGTCAATGTTAGCAAGCTCTTGGGCGTCGAGGGTCAACCAATCGAGCAAACCCTTGAGGCGTCCGGCGCTGATCAATTTTTCCCAAGTGCCGGGGCCTATATGGCGTAGCGCCAGGCCTTGCTTGCCACTGAGCCAGGTCAGTCGTGCGAGAAACTGGCTTTCGCAGCCCGGTTTCGGTTGCCAACAGCTGAGGTGATGGAAGTCTTCTGCACGCGGTGCGCTGACCTCAGGTCGTTCAGTGCTGCGCAACACGACACTGTCGAGTCGCGGGATGGTCAGCCCGGCAAGGCTGATGGCGACCTGATCGCCGGGGCGGATATCCATGGCCTGCCAGCGCTGCAACGAACTGACGCTCACACGTTTGATCTGTCGGTCATCGAGCATGACCGGAGCAAGCTCGAGCACCGGGGTGATGCGCCCGGTGCGCCCGATCTTGAAGTTAACCTGGCGCACTTCAGCCAACGCCTGGGCGAAAGGGTACTTCCAGGCCGCACTCCAGAACGGTGTTTTCGCCTCCCAGCGTTCTGCCGCCGGACGTTGGCTCTGACGCAAAACAATACCGTCGCTGGCAAACGGCAGGGGTGTGCGATACCAGTGATCGCGCCAACGCTCGGCATCGGCAAATGCGCTGACGGGGTGGCTGTAGAACTCGCCGTCAGGGAAGCCCAGCGCTTTGAGGGCGGCCAGGCGCTCTGGCAAGCTGGTCGGACCTTGCGGCCAGTCCCAGACGAATAGTCCTATCCCGTTGGCGTCCACAAGGTTCAGTTCTTTACGGGCCATCAACCCGGCCACGGCGCTTCGGGCATTCAGGCTGCCACTTTTGGCTTGCAGATGATCTGTCAGGCGCCAATAGAGCTCGCCTTGCAGCAGCAAATCCAGTGGCTGCGGCAGTTGCTGGGGGATCGCGGCGATCTTGCGCGCCGAAGCGGTCCAGTCCTGGCCGTTGATACCGTTGCCGCGACTGATCGCCTGCTGGAGCTGGCCCTCACGGTAAATCAACGTGACTGCAACGCCATCGACTTTGGGCTGAACCCAGATATCGTCGCGTGTCTTGAGCCAGGCTTCGACGGCTCGACCGTCGATGAGCTTTTCGAGGCCGGTATGGGGAGTCGGATGGGTAACCGTGCCGCGGGCGGCACGCAGCGGATTTTCAGGTGTTGTGGCCGGGGCAAAGCATTCTCGCCAAGCCTTGAGGCGGACGCGGGACTGGTCATAAAGCTCGTCGGTGACCAGTGAATGTCCTTGCCGGTGGTAGCTGTCGTCCCAGCGCTCGATTTGCTCTTGCAGCGCGGTGATTTCGGCTTGGGCCCGGATGGGGGGCCAGTCGGGGCAGCTATTGGCGTTGGCGTTCAGGCAGGCAACGATCAACCAAAAACCGATCAACAGACGAAGCGTGGGCAGCATCATGAGCATCCTTGCTCGAGGGGGATGCCTGAAGGCTAGATCAGCAGGGAGGCTAGCGAGCGCGGGTAGTTTTCAGGGTGTGTCCAGACCGGATCAGCGCCCATGAAAAAGCCCCGCACGGCGAACCGTGCGGGGCTTTTTGTGCAGCCAGGAAAGTCTTACAGACCGGCAGCGGCGCGCAGGGCGTCGGCGCGGTCGGTTTTTTCCCAGGTGAACGTGGTGAATGTATCGTCGCCCACGGTTTTGGTTTCCGGGGTGCGACCGAAGTGGCCGTACGCAGCGGTGTCCTGGTACATCGGGTGCAGCAGGTCGAGCATGGTGGTGATTGCGTATGGACGCAGGTCGAACACTTCGCGGACCAGTTTGACGATCTTGTCGTCGCTGATCTTGCCGGTGCCGAAGGTGTTCAACGAAATCGAAGTCGGTTGAGCGACGCCGATTGCGTAGGAAACCTGAATCTCGCAACGCTCGGCCAGGCCGGCAGCCACGATGTTCTTGGCCACATAACGACCGGCGTAGGCAGCCGAACGGTCAACCTTCGATGGATCTTTACCGGAAAACGCGCCGCCGCCGTGACGGGCCATGCCGCCGTAGCTGTCAACGATGATCTTGCGACCGGTCAGGCCGCAGTCGCCCACCGGGCCACCGATGATGAACTGGCCAGTCGGGTTGATGTGGAACTGGGTGTCCTTGGACAGCAGCTCGGCAGGCAGCACGTGCTTGACGATCAGTTCCATCACGCCTTCGCGCAGGTCTTTGTAGGATACTTCCGGGTTGTGCTGGGTCGACAGTACAACGGCGTCGATACCGACAACCTTGCCGTTTTCGTAGCGGCAGGTTACTTGCGACTTGGCGTCCGGGCGCAGCCAAGGCAGCAGGCCGGACTTACGGGCTTCGGCCTGGCGCTGAACCAGTTGGTGCGAGAAGGTGATCGGTGCTGGCATCAGCACGTCGGTTTCGTTGCTGGCGTAGCCGAACATCAGGCCCTGGTCGCCGGCGCCCTGGTCTTCAGGCTTGGCGCGATCAACACCCTGGTTGATGTCGGGGGACTGCTTACCGATGATGTTCATCACGCCGCAGGTCGCGCCGTCGAAGCCAACATTCGAGCTGTTGTAGCCGATGTCGAGGATCACGTTACGGACGATGTCTTCCAGATCGACCCAGGCCGAGGTGGTGACTTCGCCGGCGATGATCGCCACGCCCGTTTTCACCAGAGTCTCGCACGCCACACGGGCGAACTTGTCTTCAGCAATGATGGCGTCCAGCACCGCATCAGAAATCTGGTCGGCGATTTTGTCCGGATGCCCTTCAGACACGGACTCGGAGGTGAAAAGGGAGTATTCGCTCATCTCGATGTTTTCCTGAATTTACCGATGGTGAGTGTCGCCAGCCGGTCGCTGAAAGTGGCGGACCTGGATCTGGAAACCATTACGTAAGCCTACATAGAGGCTTTCCCCGGGAACGAGTCCCGCAGCGGTGGCCCAACGGGCCAAATCGTCCTGTTCAAACCCCAACCAAAGATCACCGCAGGCCTCCCTGGCCCAACTTTGGTTGTGGCTACATAACTCTGTCACTAACAGGCTACCGCCTGGTTGCAGCAAACCGGCCATCTGCTTGAGCGCATCGGCTGGCGCGGCGAAATGGTGCAAGACCATGTTCAGTACAACGCAATCGGCCTCAAGGCTTACGCCATCCAATGCATCGGCCAATTGCAGGCTGACGTTAGCCAGCGTTTCACGTTCACAAACCTGACGCGCCAGTTCGAGCATCGCCGGGCTGTTGTCGAGCGCCGTGACCTGACTGAATCGGCGCGCCAGTTCCGGCAGAAAACTGCCGTCGCCGGGGCCGACTTCAATCGCGGTGGCGCCTTCGCTGAAACTCAACTTGTCGAGCAGGGCCAGCACGCTTTCACGGTACTGCGCCAAGCCGGCGATCAAGTCTTGCTGGGCGCGAAATTTTTCCGCAACCCGTGAGAAAAAGTCCTGGCTGGCAGCGGCTCGTTGTCTGTGGACCTGGCTGATCCGTGCCTGCACATCGCTGGGCAGGGTCAGGTTGTCTACTTCGTCGAGCAGTGCTGCGTGCAGCTTGCCGCCCAACAATTCGGTGTGGGGCAGGGCGCGACGGTAAAAAATCGCGTTGCCTTCACGGCGGGTCGCTACCAGATCGGCCTGGGCCAGCACCTTCAGGTGGTGGCTCATGCCCGACTGGCCGGTGGCGAAGATTTGCGCCAGCTCCAGCACGCCGAACGAATCGTTGGCCAGTGCGCGCAAAACGTTCAGCCGCAACGGATCGCCGCCGGCCTTGCACAAGGCCGCCAGCTCATCGCAATCGTCATGGCGAATGGAAGGCACGCGTAAATTCATAAGGCCAGCAGTCTAGTGATCCACCGAAATCCCCGCAAGGGCAATATCAAAAAGTTTTGATATTGCTCGATAGATGGCACTTACCGGGCTGCGCTTCACTCTACAAACCAAGCGCGGAAAGGTTTCATCATTAGAAACCTGCGTTATCCATTGGAAAAACGTCTCCAGATGACTATCTGTCATTGCCCCGAGGCGTCCGGGTGAGGGAAAATGCTCGCCTTTTTTCCGTTTCATCCTATTCACTCTCGATTCAGAATCCGCAGGAGAACAGCGATGCCCAGCCGTCGTGAGCGTGCCAACGCCATTCGTGCCCTCAGCATGGATGCCGTGCAAAAAGCCAACAGCGGCCATCCCGGTGCCCCTATGGGTATGGCGGATATCGCCGAAGTGCTTTGGCGTGACTACCTCAAGCACAACCCGAGCAATCCATCGTTTGCCGACCGCGACCGGTTCATCCTGTCCAACGGTCACGGCTCGATGTTGCTTTACTCGTTGCTGCACCTGACCGGCTACGACCTGTCGATCGATGACCTGAAAAACTTCCGCCAACTGCACAGCCGCACACCGGGCCACCCGGAACTCGGTTACACCCCGGGTGTTGAAACCACCACTGGCCCGTTGGGTCAGGGCCTGGCCAACGCCGTGGGCTTTGCCCTGGCAGAAAAAGTCCTGGCGGCGCAGTTCAACCGTCCAGGTCACAATGTTGTCGACCACCACATCTACGTGTTCCTGGGTGATGGCTGCATGATGGAAGGCATTTCCCACGAAGTCAGTTCCCTGGCCGGTACCCTGGGCCTGGGCAAGCTGATCGCTTTCTACGATGACAACGGCATCTCCATCGACGGCGAAGTCGAAGGCTGGTTCACCGATGACACTCCAAAGCGTTTCGAAGCCTACAACTGGCAAGTGATCCGCAATGTTGACGGTCACGACCCGGAAGAGATCAAGACCGCGATCGAGACTGCCCGCAAAAGCGCGCAACCGACGCTGATCTGCTGCAAAACCACCATCGGCTTCGGTTCGCCGAACAAGCAAGGCAAGGAAGATTGCCACGGTGCCCCACTGGGTGACGCGGAAATCGCCCTGACCCGCACTGCGCTGAAATGGAACTACGGCCCTTTCGAAATCCCGGCCGACATCTATGCCGAATGGGATGCCAAAGAAGCCGGTCGCGCTGTCGAAGCCGAGTGGGATCAGCGCTTCGCGGCCTACTCCGCCGAATTCCCGGAGCTGGCCAACGAGCTGGTCCGTCGTCTGAGCGGTGAGCTGCCAGAAGACTTCGCTGAAAAAGCTTCGGCCTACATCGCTGAAGTAGCGGCCAAAGGCGAAACCATCGCCAGCCGTAAAGCCAGCCAGAACGCCCTGAACGCGTTCGGCCCGCTGCTGCCGGAAATGCTCGGCGGTTCGGCTGACCTGGCCGGTTCCAACCTGACCCTGTGGAAAGGTTGTAAAGGTGTCAGCGCTGAAGATGCCAGCGGCAACTACATGTACTACGGCGTTCGCGAGTTCGGCATGACTGCCATCATGAACGGCGTTGCCTTGCACGGCGGCCTGGTGCCTTACGGCGCGACCTTCCTGATGTTCATGGAATACGCCCGCAACGCAGTGCGCATGTCCGCCCTGATGAAGCAGCGCGTGATCCACGTCTACACCCACGACTCCATCGGTCTGGGCGAAGACGGTCCGACTCACCAGCCAATCGAGCAGCTGGCCAGCCTGCGCTGCACACCGAACCTCGACACCTGGCGTCCAGCCGATGCCGTTGAATCGGCAGTGGCCTGGAAGAACGCCCTGGAGCGTAAAGACGGTCCTACAGCGCTGATCTTCTCGCGTCAGAACCTGCAGCACCAAACCCGTGACGCGGTGCAGATCGAACTGATCAACCGCGGTGGTTATGTGCTCAAGGATTGCGCAGGCGAGCCAGAGCTGATCCTGATCTCCACTGGTTCGGAAGTCGGCCTGGCCGTTCAGGCCTACGACAAACTGACTGAACAGGGTCGCAAGGTGCGCGTGGTTTCCATGCCATGCACCAGCGTGTTCGATGCTCAGGATGCCGGCTACAAGCAAGCGGTTCTGCCGTTGCAGGTCAGCGCCCGTATCGCCATCGAGGCCGCACACGCGGACTACTGGTACAAGTACGTGGGCCTGGAAGGTCGCGTCATCGGCATGACCACCTACGGCGAGTCGGCGCCTGCGCCTGCCTTGTTCGAAGAGTTCGGCTTCACCCTGGAAAACATCCTGGGTCAGGCTGAAGAGCTGCTGGAAGACTGATCCAGAAAATGTGTCGTCTGATCTGACGTCATCGCGAGCAGGCTCGCTCCCACAGGGTCGGTGAAGATCCTTGTGGGAGCGAGCCTGCTCGCGATAGCGTTGGTTCAGGCAACACCGGATTGAAGGATTCACCACGGTAATCGAGAACCCCATGCCTCAACCGCGTCCTTACAAAGTTGCACTCAACGGCTACGGCCGGATTGGTCGTTGCGTCTTGCGTGCCTTGTTCGAGCGAGGGGCGGCTGGCGGGTTTGAAATTGTGGCGATCAACGATCTGGCCGACATGGCCAGCATCGAATACCTGACACGCTTCGACTCCACCCACGGGCGTTTTCCCGGTGAGGTGAAGGTCGACGGCGATTGTCTGCATATTAATGGCAACTGCGTGAAGGTCCTGCGCAGTTCCATCCCCGAAGGCATCGATTGGGCGTCGCTGGGCGTCGATCTGGTGCTGGAGTGCTCCGGCGCCTACCACACGCGCGCAGACGGTCAGCGCTTTCTCGACGCCGGTGCGCCGCGTGTGCTGTTTTCCCAGCCGATGGCCAGCGAAGCGGATGTCGACGCCACCATCGTCTATGGCGTCAATCAGGATTGTCTGACCGGCGATGAACGGCTGGTGTCCAATGCGTCCTGCACCACCAACTGCGGCGTGCCGCTGTTGCGGCTGCTGGATCAGGCCTTTGGTCTGGATTACGTGTCGATCACCACGATTCACTCGGCGATGAACGATCAGCCGGTCATCGACGCCTACCATCACGAAGACCTGCGCCGTACCCGTTCGGCGTTTCAGTCGGTGATCCCGGTGTCCACCGGCCTGGCGCGTGGTATCGAACGCTTGCTGCCGGAACTTGCCGGGCGAATTCAGGCCAAAGCTGTACGCGTGCCGACGGTCAACGTGTCTTGCCTCGATATTACGATGCAAACCGTTACCGACACTGACGCGAGTGAAGTCAACCGGATCCTGCGCGAGGCTGCCACCAGCGGCCCGCTCAAGGGGCTTCTGGCTTACACCGAATTGCCTCATGCCAGTTGTGATTTCAACCATGACCCACATTCGGCGATCGTCGATGCCAGTCAGACCCGCGTTTCCGGCCCAAGGCTGGTGAACGTGCTGGCCTGGTTCGACAACGAATGGGGTTTTGCCAACCGAATGCTGGATGTTGCAGAACACTATCTGCAAACCGCTATCAAGCTCTCTGCTTCTCAACTCTCTGTTTCTAAAAAATCTGCTCTCTAAAACAGCTATCCAGGAAATGCGACCCATGACCGTGTTGAAGATGACCGACCTCGATCTGCAAGGTAAGCGCGTATTGATCCGCGAAGACCTCAACGTCCCAGTCAAGGATGGTGTTGTCACCAGCGATGCGCGAATCCTGGCTTCGCTGCCGACCATCAAGCTGGCCCTGGAAAAAGGCGCGGCGGTGATGGTCTGCTCGCACCTGGGCCGTCCGACCGAAGGTGAATTCTCGGCCGAGAACAGCCTCAAGCCAGTTGCTGACTACCTGAGCAAGGCTCTGGGCCGTGAAGTGCCGTTGGTGTCCGACTATCTGGACGGCGTTGACGTCAAGGCTGGCGACATCGTGCTGTTCGAGAACGTGCGCTTCAATAAAGGCGAGAAAAAGAACGCTGACGAACTGGCCCGGCAATACGCTGCCCTGTGCGACGTGTTCGTGATGGACGCCTTCGGCACCGCTCACCGTGCCGAGGGTTCGACCCACGGCGTGGCCAAGTTCGCCAAAGTCGCTGCGGCTGGCCCGTTGCTGGCTGCCGAGCTGGACGCACTGGGCAAAGCCCTTGGCGCCCCGGCCCAGCCAATGGCAGCCATCGTCGCCGGCTCCAAGGTCTCGACCAAACTCGACGTGCTGAACAGCCTGAGCCAGATCTGCGACCAACTGATCGTCGGTGGCGGCATCGCCAACACCTTTCTGGCTGCTGCCGGTCACCCGGTCGGCAAATCGCTGTACGAGCCAGACCTGCTGGACACCGCCCGCGCCATCGCCGCTAAAGTCAGCGTGCCGTTGCCGGTCGACGTGGTGGTTGCCAAGGAATTCGCCGAAAGCGCTAGCGCGACCGTCAAGTTGATCGCCGACGTAGCGGCAGACGACATGATCCTCGACATCGGCCCACAGACTGCGGCGCACTTCGCTGAGCTGCTGAAGTCGTCGAAAACCATCCTGTGGAACGGCCCGGTCGGCGTATTCGAATTCGACCAGTTCGGTAACGGCACCAAAGTCCTGGCTCAGGCCATTGCAGACAGCTCGGCATTCTCCATCGCGGGCGGTGGCGACACCCTGGCAGCCATCGATAAGTATGGTGTTGCCGGGCAAATCTCCTACATTTCTACCGGCGGCGGCGCGTTCCTCGAGTTCGTCGAAGGCAAAGTGCTGCCAGCGGTTGAAGTCCTGGAAAGCCGGGCAAAGGCCTAAGGGTCATCCATTGGCCAGGCAAAGGAGTGTTTACATGGTCAAGTCGTTAGCGACATTGATCGCAGCGGGTGTACTGGCCGGCTGCGGGAGTACCCCGAAAGCCGCGCCGGAAACGGATACCGGCGCGCCGGACAAAGGCTGTTATCAGGCTGACTGGCAAGCAGAAACCAACCCGGTGCTCAACAAGCGTTCCGGGCCGGATGGCCTGGATAAATACGAGACACGGACTCCGGCCAAGGAACATGGTTGCCCTTGACCGGTCTGACTCACACACTCCCAGTGCTGGTGGCGTGCGCCGCCAGCCGAGGAACATTGATGAAAGGCTTGATAGCCGTGGGGGCACTGGCAGTACTTGCCGGTTGCGCCACTATGAACCCGTTCGCGTCGTCGCCCGCGCCTGATGCATGGACGACCTGGGTTTGCGACAGCCAGGCACAAGTACTCTGGCACTACACTGACAACAGCCACAACGCTGTTGACGTGCGCCTGGGTGGCGACGATCAGGTGCACCGCTTGAAGCTGGAGCCGGCAGGCAGTGGTTCGCTGTACAGCGATGACAAACTGGCGTTTCACGTCAAAGGTGAGGAAGGCCTGGTGTACTGGGTCGCCACCAACGATTTGATCGGCCGCGGCTGTAAAGCGCAGTAATTGACACACCACGGACCTAATGTGGGAGCGAGCCTGCTCGCGATGAGGATGGCACATCCAACGATGATGTGACTGAGCAACCGCTATCGCGAGCAGGCTCGCTCCCACAGTGGGTCGGTGTAGTTCTTGAGATTGAAGCACCACCGAATTCGCAGGCCGGTCTTACCCCCGATCTGCATTAACTTGAATAGCAGCCGCCGCTACGGCAGGCTTGCACGATTAACGACCCTCAACCGGGAGAGACACACACCATGGCACTTATCAGCATGCGCCAGATGCTGGACCACGCAGCCGAGTTCGGCTACGGCGTTCCAGCCTTCAACGTCAACAACCTTGAGCAGATGCGCGCCATCATGGAAGCCGCTGACAAGACTGACTCCCCGGTGATCGTCCAGGCTTCGGCCGGCGCCCGTAAATACGCTGGCGCGCCATTCCTGCGTCACCTGATTCTGGCGGCAATCGAAGAATTCCCGCACATCCCGGTGTGCATGCACCAGGACCACGGCACCAGCCCTGACGTCTGCCAGCGCTCGATCCAGCTGGGCTTCAGCTCGGTGATGATGGACGGCTCCCTCGGCGAAGACGGCAAGACCCCGACCGACTACGACTACAACGTCCGCGTTACCCAACAAACCGTGGCCATGGCTCACGCCTGCGGCGTATCGGTAGAAGGCGAGCTGGGCTGCCTGGGTTCGCTGGAAACCGGCATGGCCGGTGAAGAAGACGGTATCGGTGCAGAAGGCGTGCTCGATCACAGCCAAATGCTGACCGACCCGGAAGAAGCCGCTGACTTCGTCAAGCGCACCCAGGTCGACGCCCTGGCCATCGCCATCGGCACCAGCCACGGCGCTTATAAGTTCACCAAGCCACCAACCGGCGACGTGTTGGCCATCGACCGCATCAAGGAAATCCACAAGCGCATCCCGAACACCCACCTGGTGATGCACGGTTCCTCTTCGGTACCGCAAGAGTGGCTGGCGATCATCAACCAGTACGGCGGCGACATCAAAGAAACCTACGGCGTACCGGTTGAAGAAATCGTCGAAGGCATCAAGCACGGCGTGCGCAAGGTCAACATCGACACCGACCTGCGTCTGGCATCCACCGGTGCGATGCGTCGCCTGATGGCCACCAACCCGAGCGAATTCGACCCACGTAAATTCTTCGGCGCCACCGTGACGGCCATGCGTGATGTGTGCATCGCACGTTATGAAGCGTTTGGGACTGCCGGTAATGCTTCGAAGATCAAGCCGATCTCGTTGGAAGCGATGTTCCAGCGTTATTTGAAGGGTGAGTTGAACGCCAAGGTTAACTAAGTCTGAGCGTTTGATAGCACTAATAAAAAACCCGCCGAGAGGCGGGTTTTTTATACGGGAAATATCAATGAGGATTAAGTGAATATTGCCCTCATTATTATTGCATTTAATTGAAGGTGGCTCTTACAGGAGTGGTCCAAGTTCCAGAGCCGCCCGGCACGTCGGTTAATGTGATGTCATAAGAGCCCGGTGGGAATTTCCCGGTAATAGAACCAACGACAGTGAAATTACCATTCTGGTCAGCCATGCTGGCGCCCAATAATGCTCCGTGTGCTGCTACACACATGTAGATTGGGTCATATGCTTTGGCTTGGCCTCCGATGGTAACTGTTCCTGGTGCGGTGCACGAATTGAAAGTTATATATTGAATCGCCATGATCTAAATCTCCTTTTTTGATGTGTGGAACGGGTGATATGTAATGGATGCGTTCATCCGTTCCGCTTTAGATGTCGCGTTGTGATAGTAGGCATCATCTGCTGCTGGGTCACCTGTAAGAAGTGACAGTTAACTATGCGATTTCGCGATAATCGCATGAAATAATTAAACGAATTTGGTATAGCTGGGAAAAGTTGGCGGCATAATAAAGAAAGTGGAGAGGATTTATTTAATCACCCTTTGTGTTTGATTCGAACGCCTTCATCGGCCTGCCTCGCTCCCGTTGTGTGATGTGTCGCCTTGTATTTTCTTCTATTTCACCCGTGAAGCGCGGGCTGCCGGTGAGCTGATTGCGTTAGACGGCATCGCTGATCAGTTGTAGTTCGGGCGTTGGGATGGTCTGCTCCACAAAAGATTTATAGCGTGCGCGGTGCTCTGTATCCGTCTCGCCCAGTTTACTGAAGCAAGGATCCTCATCCAGCCAATTATTTTCCTAAGAGCTGAGCGTTTAATTGCACTAACGAAAAACCCGCCGAGAGGCGGGTTTTCGTTGGGTGAGAGTGATGGGGTAACTAAGGTTTTCCCGTTTTTTACGCTTACTGAATAAGTTTCCAGTTCTTGTAAAAGAACCGGCGCAAGGCGAAGGCTACGCCTGCAAACGACGCAACGATGCCGTTCAGGATAAAAGAGGCCCAGGACGGGCGCAGTATGTCGAGGAACAGGCAGTAGCGCTTGGCGTTGTTCTTGTTGAAGGATGCGTGTAACAGCGTGTCATCAAAGATGAACAGCGGATCGTCGTGCCAGTAGTGTTTTTGCTTCCTGACCTGAATGTACACACCGTCATGATGGGCGGCCGGCATGATGTTGTAGAGCACGCGGTACATCATGCGCAATGGCCCGAAGTGAAAGGACGTCGACTGATTTTCATTGAAAACCGATACGCCGATGGTCTTGATATAAGGCAGTTTCTTCTGAAGTGCGGGGATGTTGAGTTCGGTATCGATCTTGCGGCCATACCATTGGAAGAACAACATGCCACGCTTTTTCTGGGCCATGCGCGCATCGAGGAATGCAATGATCTCTTCCTTGTGAGCCATCGCGGTTTCAATTACATAGTTGATATCGTGCTGGTGGCTTTCGGGAAGATCGCGCAACGTGTAAACATAACGGCTTGGCTTGCACAACAGATCGAAAAAAGTATTCAGAGGCGCGAGTAACCATGTATTACGGCCGCCACCTATAAAATACTTTTTGATGATGTCGGTATCGAAGATGCCATTGCGCAGGAAGTCATAGATGCCGCAAATACAAAGCACAGCAAGAAACCAAAGGGTTGCCACCGGGAAACAATAAATAATGGCGGCAATACCGAGAATGGTGACTGCCGAGACTGCTTTCTTGCGGATGACTCGAGTGTTCATGGAACTCAGTTCCCCTGAGGCGGTGCGGGTATTTGGATTTGAAAAATACCTATAGGACAAACATTATATTCGCCATCATAAGGGCTCATTCTGTAATAAATGTTTCTTGTTTGTAAAGATTTCTCAGATGCAAGGAGATGAATTTTTCTTCGGTGTCAGTAAAAAATCGCAGCGAGGCGTTTTTTTGTCCGGATTTTTATTTTCGGAAGCAGCTGACATAAGGTGCTTGAAATGTCACCTATAGCGGACATAATGAAAAGTATCTCTGTAAAAGTCCGATATAGGTGACATTTATGCTCCTGAACAACCCGGCCGTATTCGGCGAGCGAATGCGTCAGCTGCGTCGCTCCCAAGGCCACAGCCAGGCACAACTGGCACACCGAGCGAAATGTAGCCGTAAAACCATCATCGACCTTGAAGCTGGCGAAAATGTGTCGCTGTACACGGCATTCAGGGTCATCTCGGCGTTGGGCATGGCGCTTGAAGTTGTCGATAGCCGGATCGACCTCAAATCCCTCGCTGAATTGGTGGAATCTGATGAGTAGAGTCAAGTCGCTCAACGTAGAGACACCACAGGGGCTCTCCGGCGAACTCTCCAAAGGTTCCCAGTTCTCGTTTGCCTACGCATCTGCCGAAGGGCCACGCGAGGTTTCACTGGTCATGCCCTATGACCCGACGCCATCAATCAACAACGTTTTACACCCGATATTCGATATGAACGTGCCAGAAGGGTTTCTGGCTGATCAGATCAAACGCCGGATGGCCAAGCACATGCAGGTGGATGAAATGCGCCTGTTATCGGTCATCGGGGGGAATCAGATCGGCCGACTCAGTTATCAGAACCCGACAGAGGCATTCGCGCCGGTTCGTGCTCAGGTCGGGCTGCAAGAAATTCTGTCAGCGGATACCTCGCAAGGCGTCTTCGAATTTCTCGTCGATACCTATTTTGAGTCGGGCATTTCAGGCGTACAGCCCAAGGTGCTGGTGCCCGATCTGGACAAGCTCACTGGTAACCGAAAAACCATGCTCAGTTCCGACCTGATCGTTAAGTCAGGGGCCGACGAGTATGCACACTTGGCGCAGAACGAATTTCTCTGCTTGGAAGCGGCCCGCCTTGCGGGGCTGGAAACACCGCCATTCTGGCTGTCGGAAAGCGGCGATCTGTTTGTGATGGAGCGATTCGACCTGACAACGACTGGCCGGCTTGGTTTTGAAGACATGGCCGTACTGCTCAGTCTCAACAAGGATCCTCACGATAACTACAAGTACTCCCAAAGTTACGAGACGCTAGCGGCGGTGATTAGCCAAGTGTGCCGACATGGCGAGCCGATACGTGAGCTTGAACGATTTTTCTCTTATGTGTGTCTTTCGGTGATGGTTCGCAATGGCGACGCGCATTTGAAGAATTTCGGGGTTATTTACACCCATCCTGAAGCGCTTGAGACGGTGCAGTTGGCGCCTGTTTTTGATGTGACCACTACAACCGTTTACGAAAACTACAATCCGAAGTCTGGGAGATCATTGGTTGACCGGACGTTGGCCATCAAGATGAACAAGGTAAAGACCTATCCAGATCGTCAGCAACTGATTGAATTTGGTCGTAAGCACTGCGCGGTGGATAAACCGGCTTTGATTATTGAGCGAATTGCCGAGGCGATGACCGAGGCGTTGGCAGCTAATCGGCATCGGATAGACGGTGAGTTGTTTGCGGGGATGTTGGCCGAATGGGATGCGGGGCGGTTGATGGCACTTAATGACTCGATCAAGCAAAGAAAAGGGGGCAAATTCATTTAATCAGTCTCGCCCTTTTCATACGCCAAACTTTCAGCCATTCGCCGGCTCGTCAAACCCTCGCTGCTCAATCACCCCAAACACATCGGTAATGTCCTGGATCATGATCCGCGCGATGTTGGTGACGGTGTTGATGTCGTTCTCGGCGTAGTCGGGGAGGCTGGTGCAGGCCATGAGGTTGAGGTACTTGAGGACGGCGTTGAGGCGTTCGCTGACGCAGGCGTGAAGCTCGCGGAGCGGGGCGTGGCTGTCGATGAGCAGGACGGGGTAGTCGGTGGCGATTTGGGTGAAGGGGGTGAAGCGGCGGGGCGGGGTTTGCGTAGTCATAGCGGAATCCTTTCAAGAAAAAGAATGGCCACCGTTCGCTGCGAAACAAATTGGGTGGCAGCTGTGCGCGGGTTCGCAGACCAGGAAAAGAATTAAAACCCCGGCAGACCCGAAAGCCTCCCACACACAGCCGCCATGAAACGAAACGCAGGAGAGTTTACCTGTGCTGTCTTTTGACGGTGCTGGATAAGGGCTGCGAAACCCTGCCGCTGACCGAAGCCAGCTGACGGGATGGACTGTAAGCGGCGATTTTGGCGGGTGCAACCGGGCTGTAGGACCGTTGCGCGGTCATTGTGGCGAGGGAGCTTGCTCCCGCTCGGCGGCGCAGCCGTCGTAAACCGGGCGGTGTGGTGTGTCTGAGGAAATGAGGTGGTAGGGTTTGGGGCTGCTTCGCAACCCAGCGGGAGCAAGCTCCCTCGCCACAATGGGATTGTTCCTACTGAACTGATCGTTCCCACGCGGAGCGTGGGAGCGATCAGGAGTCAGCTCCGTCAGGTTTTATTGTGATCAATATCCAGCTTGCTGAACGTCACTTTCCCGCCCTCGCTGGTGTATCCGGTGTTGTCCTGCACATACACCCCGGCCTTGAAGTACAGCGGTTTGTCGCGCCAGGTGGCACTGATCTGGGTGTCCCATTGGAAGCCCGCAGCGCTGATACCCAGGGCACCGCCGGAGCTGAGGTGGATGAGGTAGGAGAATTCCTGATCCAGTTTCACCCCCGTGGCGATGGTAATCACCCTACCTTCGTTATCGTCCGGGTGCATGCGTACCTTGGCCACGATGTTGCCAGTCGAGGTGCTGGTTTTGTACTGGTACTCGACTTTTACCAAGGGTTTTTGGCTGTTGTAGGCGTGGATCTGGCCGATGACGATCTTGCCCGAGCTCGGTACCTGGTTCACCGCCAGGGTCGCTTGCAGCACGTTATCGGCCTCGGGGTAGAGCCAGTTGCGCAAGGTGCCGTTGCTGTAGGTTTCGCGAAGCTCGGTGCGCGGGTAAATCGCGTTTTCCGTGCGCGAGCCGGTCACCGGTGCCCAGAAGAACAGCGTGCCGGTGTCGGAGTGGAAGTATTGATCCTTGAAACCGTCCACCAGTTTGGCGGTATCAACGGTGTACGGAGGGGTGCCGACAGGAACGCTGAGGTTCCAGGTTGCGAGATCGATCATGGTCAAAGCATCCGCGAATTCTAGCTGAACGAACGTGCCAGAAGCTCTAGCCCGCGCGTTAGAGGGCAGTCTTTATAAGCGTAGAACGGGTGCTTGTTAATGCCCGTCTGGCGGATAACTGGCGTCAACGTTCTGTCAAATGGCGACTTTTCCCGGTCTTGCTGGCTTTGGCACTGACCGTTAGTCGGAGTCTGAGGCTTTGCCATTGGTGATGGCGTGATGACACCTACTGCTTTGGCAGATCCCGGTCTAGAGTGGAGTCGAAGTATGTGTCCGGTTTTTTTCGACGGTACCGGCCTGACGTCACCAAAAGAGAAGCAGCATGGAATGCGCGCAACCCAAGCCAGTTGAAGGCAGCTCAGTTCTATTAATCGTGGATGATTACCCTGAAAACCTGATCAGCATGCGTGCGTTGTTACAGCGCCAGGACTGGCAGGTGATGACCGCGGCTTCCGGCTTTGAAGCCTTGAGCCTATTGCTCGAACATGAAATCGACCTGGTGCTGCTCGATGTGCAGATGCCAGGGATGGACGGTTTTGAAGTGGCGCGTTTGATGCGCGGTAGCCAGCGTACCCGTTTGACCCCGATCATTTTCCTGACCGCCAACGAACAGTCCCAGGATGCGGTGATCAAGGGCTATGCCAGTGGCGCGGTGGATTACCTGTTCAAACCGTTTGACCCGCAAATCCTCAAACCCAAAGTCCAGGCCCTGCTTGAACACCAGCGCAATCGCCGGGCCTTGCAGCGGTTGAGCCAGGATCTGGAAGCCGCACGCGCCTTTAATGCCTCGGTGCTGGATAACGCTGCCGAAGGGATTCTGGTGGTGGGCGAGGATGGCCTCATTCGCTTTGCCAATCCAGCCATGTCCCGCCTGCTCAATGCGACGGTCACCGAATTGCAAGGCACGGAGTTTGTGGACTTCCTGCAAAAACCGCACGTGCCGGTGTGGGCTGATTCTGACATTTATGCCGGTTATCAACGGGGTGAGACCTGGCGCGTGCACGATGCAATCCTGCGCACCGCGCCGGGTCAGCAAGTGCCGGTGGCGTTGTCCTGTGCGCCATTGCCGTCCGAACAGCGGGCCATGGTGGTGACCGTGCTCGACATGTCGGTGGTCCGCCATCTGCATCAGCAGCTGGAGTTCCAGGCTGTCACAGACCCGCTGACCGGGCTGCTCAATCGCCGTGGTTTTTACCAGACGGCGGAAAACCTGCTGTTGCGCGGTGAGCGTTCTGACAGCGCGTGGGTCTTGTTGTACCTGGACCTTGATGGCTTCAAACGGGTCAACGATTCCTTGGGGCACGATGCCGGTGACCGGGTGCTGCGTTGGGTGTCGGAGCAGTTGAAAGCCTGTCTTCGGCCGTTCGACATTCTGGCGCGCATGGGCGGCGATGAATTCACTGCGTTGCTCGATCTGGAGTTTCCCGAGCAAGCGGCGAAGATTGCCGAGAAGCTCATCGAGCGAATCTCGATCTGTCAGCAGATTGAAGGGCTGGATGTGGCGCTCGGCGCGAGCATCGGCATTGCGACCTATCCCGATTGTGGTTCCAGCCTTGACGGCTTGTTGCGCGCCTCAGACATCGCGATGTACGAGGCCAAGCGTGCCGGGCGTCAGCAATATCGCTTCTACGACCATGAAATGAACGGTCGCGCGCGCTCGCGGCTGATGCTCGAAGAAAGCGTGCGCACGGCCATTGAAAATCAGGATTTCAACCTGGTCTATCAACCTCAGGTGGCGATTGTCGACGGTCGCATTCGCGGGTTTGAAGCCTTGCTGCGCTGGCAGCATCCGAGTGTCGGCGATGTCCCGCCGGGGTTGTTTTTACCACTGCTGGAAGAGGCGCGGCTGATCAGTCGTCTCGGCAGCTGGATTTACCATCGCGGCGCCAAGCAGCGTAAAGCTTGGGAAACCCTGTTTGCCAAGGATCTGGTACTTGGTGTGAGCTTGAGTGGCACCCAGTTCGGCATGCCGAACCTGGTCACCGAATTGCGTCAGGTGCTGGAGCGACATGAGCTGCAGCCGTCTCAGCTGGAAGTTGAAATCACCGAAGACGCCTTGATACAAAATGTTGATGAGTCACGTAAACAGCTGCGTCTGTTGCGTCACCTCGGGGTGCGGGTAGCGCTGGATGACTTTGGTTCGGGGCCGTGCTCGTTGGCGCACTTACGCGATCTGGAGTTGGACACGCTCAAGCTCGACCGGCACCTGATTGCCCGGATACTCGATTCGCCTCGGGATGCAGCGCTGGCGCGCAGCGTCATCGGGCTGTGCAAGCAATTCGGGATGTTGGTGATCGCCGAAGGCGTGGAGACCGTTGCGCAGTATCAATGGCTTGAGGCCAACGGTTGCCAGTATGTGCAAGGGTTCCTGGTGGCCAGGCCGCTGATGGCCGAGGATGCCGGTGGCTTTGCACAGCCGTTTGACTGGAGCGCGCTGACCGCCTGAATTCGCTACACTGGCGGTCTTTCGTCACTCTGTTGTTGACCCATGACCGCGCTGAAGTACCTCCAGGCTTATCCCGCTGCCTTGCAAGATCAAGTGCGCCAGTTGATCGATCAGGATCGGCTGGGCGACTACCTGAGCCAGCGTTACCCGGACAAGCACGCGGTGCAGAGTGACAAGGCGCTGTACAGCTATGCGCTGGAGTTGAAACAGGAATACCTGCGCAATGCGCCGGCCATCGACAAAGTGCTGTTCGACAACCGTCTCGACCTGACCCACCGTGCCCTCGGCCTGCACACAGCGATCTCGCGGGTGCAGGGCGGCAAGCTCAAGGCCAAGAAAGAAATCCGCATCGCCTCGTTATTCAAGGACGCCGCGCCGCAGTTTCTGAAAATGATCGTGGTGCATGAACTCGCGCACTTCAAAGAGTCCGATCACAACAAGGCTTTCTATAAGCTGTGCGAGCATATGCTGCCGGGCTATCACCAGCTGGAGTTCGACTTGCGGGTGTACCTGACGTGGCGGGATATGCAATAGCAGATCTTTTAAACATGGAGCGGGTGAATGGACGTTAGCAAGACCAAAAGCAGCTTCTACCGCCGCCTGTACGTGGCGTACCTGATCGACCGCGGTCTGGCCAGCAACGTCCCGGCACTCACCGACGTCACCGGCATGCCGCGGCGTACAGCCCAGGACACCATTGCCGCGTTGGCCGATCTGGATATTGTGTGCGAGTTCGAGCAGGAAGAGGGCGCGCGCAACCATGCCGGGCGTTATCGGATCCTGGGCTGGGGGGCGATTGATCCGCGCTGGATCGAGCGCAATCTGCAGCAGATCAAAGCAGTGCTTGAGTATCCCTGACGGAGGTGCTTGATCGTTCCCACGCTCTGCGTGGGAATGCATCCCGTGACGCTCTGCGTCACATCCCGAAGCGGACGCAGAGCGTTCATGGCGGCATTCCCACGCAGAGCGTGGGAACGATCACTAGGGACGACGCATCCCGATATGCGGAATGTCATCCTCCAGGTATTCCTCGCCCACCACGACAAACCCGTACCTCCCGTAATACCCCTGCAAATGTGCCTGGGCCGACAGATAGATCGGCACTTCAGGCCAGTATTTCTCAGCCTGCTTGAGCCCCTGCGCCATCAACTCATGACCCAGGCCCTGGCCTCGTACCTGGGGAGCAATCACCACCCGCCCAATCACCACGTCTCCGCCCTGTGAAATCGGGTCGAGCAAACGCAGGTAGGCCACCAGCTGATCGCCGTCCCAGGCCATCAAGTGGCAGGTGTCACCGTCCAGATCCAGCCCATCGACTTCCTGATAGGCGCATTTCTGCTCAACGACGAACACTTGCGTGCGCAACTGCAAAATGGCGTACAACTGCTCTTTGCCCAGATCGCTGTGGTGTTTGCAGACCCAATCAATTGTCATCTTCACATTCCTTGAACAACGTTGCTCCGATACTAAGCGTCCCGTTAGCGGATGTCTTGCGGCATAAAAAACTGTGACAAAGGCCAAAATGCCACCATTCATTTCTCGCGACGTTGTCTTCTTTGTGTAATCTGATTGTTAGCGGTTTGTTGTGGCTTCAATGAGCTACTGTTAGGGCCTGGGTTGTGGCCGTGATTCGGCACATCGGCCTTCGAGTTTTGGCTAAAAACACGCTGGGCTGCCCGCCCGCTAAGGATTTTTTAGCATGCCGCGATTGCATCGAGCTGTTGCTTTGGTTGGATTGCTGTTGCTGAGCCAGACCGCCACAGCAGAAAAACTGCGGCTGGTGGCCGATGCCTGGCCCCCCTTTACCGATGCCACGCTGGTCAATGGCGGGGTGGCAACTGACATTGTCAGTACTGCGCTGGCGCGGGCGGGTTATGCCAGTGATTTCGAGCAGGTGCCTTGGGCCAGGGCTTTGCTGGGTGTGGGCGAAGGGCGTTACGACGTGCTGGTCAATGCCTGGTTCAACGAGGAGCGCACCCACATCGGGCAGTTTTCCAGTGAGTACCTGCTCAACCGGATACGTTTCCTCAAGCGTAAAGACACGCCGATCGAATACAACAACTTGCAGCAGCTGCACACCTATCCGGTTGCCGTGGTGCGTGGTTATGCCTATTCGCCCGAGTTTGACGGCGATGCCGCCTTGCAGAAAGTCCAGGTGCACAACTTCCCCATGGCGGTGCGCATGCTCGCCGCTGACCGGGTGAAGCTGACCCTGGAAGACGAATACGTTGCCCGCTATTACCTGGCGCGCGAATCCTCCAAGGTGCGCAATGCTGTGGAGTTCCTGCCCAATCCTCTCAGTGAAAACAGCCTGCACATACTGGTCAGCCTGAAGAATCCCGACCATGAGCAGATTGTTGCCGGTTTCGACCGCGAGATTGCAGCGATGAAGGAGGATGGCAGCTATGAGCGATTGCTCAGGCAGCATGGGATGTAGGGTTTGAAGGCTGAACCAAGCTTTATATTGATTCTGACGGCCCCATCGCGAGCAGGCTCGCTCCCACACTGATCTGCGGCACGACGAAGATCCCCAATGGGAGCGAGCCGGCTCCGGGCGGCGATCCGACGATGGGGGCCAGGCAGGCCCTGAAGAGCTCAATCCTCGCTCGTATCCTTGATCAAATGCGCCGCCAACGTTCTTAACGGTCCCAGTTGCCGGCAGATCAACCCCAGTTGGGTTTGCACCAGACGCTGACCCTCATCGATTTCGTCAGGCATTTGCTCAAGCCCGGCGGCCAGGGCTTCTTCTTCGTCGCTCTGAATCGCAATCGGCGATTTGCTTGCCAGCCCTTGGGCGATTTCGTCGATGCTGGTCGCCAGACTGACGCCGGCACCGTTGATCAACTGTTCCCGAATGTCAGCAGGTAGCTGGATTTCGCGGTGTGCGCCGAGGCCCGAGAGGTAGCTGAGCAAGGTGTGGGAAAGCACCAGGAAACGGAAACCAACGTCAGCCTCCTTACGGAAATGCCCCGGTTCCATGAGCATGTTGGCCAAGGTAGTCGACAGCGCCGCATCGGCGTTGTGGGCATTGCGTCGAGCCAGCCGATAGGCCAGGTCATCACGTTTGCCGACAGCGTATTGCTGCATGATCTGGCGCAGGTAAATGCTGTTGCAGGTCAGGGTGTTGGCCAGCACTTTGTTCAGTCGTCGACCTTGCCAGTCCGGCAGGAACAGCAGCACCGCGAGCCCCGCAATCAGACCGCCAAGCAAGGTATCGAGGAGTCTTGGCAGGAACAGCCCGTAGCCGTCGCCGACCTGGTTGAAGCAGAACAGCACCATCAAGGTGATTGCTGCAGTCGCCAGCGTGTAGCGGGTGGTGCGGTTGATAAAGAACACCACGCCAGCGGCAATCGCGAAACACGATTGCACCAGCGGGTTGGGAAACAGATCGAACAACGCCCAGGCCAGGGTCAGGCCGATCGCGGTGCCAAGGATCCGCTGACCGAGTTTGCGCCGTGTGGCGCCGTAGTTCGGTTGGCAGACAAACAGTGTGGTGAGGATGATCCAATAGCCCTGCGATGGGTGGATCAAGTGCACCATGCCGTAGCCGATGGTCAGCGCCAGAGGTAGGCGCAGGGCGTGGCGAAACAGCAACGAGGTCGGCGTCAGCTGCGTGCGCAGGCGTGTCCAGACGTCCTTGAGGTTGCGCGGTGAACGGTCGAGCAGGCTGCTGTCGGTGGCGTCGGCCAGGCTGTCGGGATTACTCGCGTCGCTGAGCAAGCGGTCAAGGGTGCCGAGGTTGGCTGCCAGTGCACGCAATGAGCGCAGCAAGCCGCGCCAGGCCGGGTTGCTCTGGATACGCAGGTGTTCGAGGGAGGCGTGCAGGTCGCTCAGGGCTTCGGCAAAGCTGTCGTCATAGACGAACGGCTGGCGCATCTGGATCGACTCGGCCAATGCCCGGCAGGCTTTGCCTTGCTGGCGCAGCAGGCGTTGGCAGCGGAACAGCACGTCGCTGTGGAAAAAGGCTTCGGCCAGGGCGTTGTACGGATAGTGCGAAGAGCTGGCGCGTTCGTGGATGTCCTGGGCGAGGAAATACAGCTTCAGGTAACGGCTGACTTTCGACCCCGGTCGACCGTTGCCGACCCGGTGCAGGATGATCTCCTTGGCAGCATTGAGCGCCGCGACCACTCGGCCATTCTGCTGCGCCAGTTCCAGCCGGCGGGCTTCGACGTCCATCTGGCGGATCGGCTCGAACAGCGATGATTTGAGCTTCAGGTAAAACCCCAGCTCGCGAAACAACCGCGCCAGGCTCTGCTGCACCGGCTGGTTGGAAAACAGCGCCTGCCACAGCACCGAGAGCAAGCCATACCAGGCGGCACCGGCTACCAGCAACACTGGTTCATGCCAGAAATCGGTGACCGCGCCGCCGCGCTGGTCCACACCAATCATGGTGTACACCGACAGAATCAACGTTGCCGAGGCAATCGCGCCATAGCGTTCGCCCAAGGCACCGAGCATGGTCAGGCCGAAACTGGCCAGAGCCAGGGCGAACACGAAAATGTACGGGTAGGGGAATAGCAGCTCGACCGAGAACGCGGCAACGCTGAAGCACACCAGCGTCACGGCCAACGCATTGAGCCGGCCTTGCCAGCTGTCGTCGGTTTCGGCCAGGGCGCTGGCGATAATCCCCAGGAACAGCGGGATCAGCAGGCCCATTTCATTTTGATACCAACACAGCGCCATGGTACCGGTCAGGGCGATGAACACCCGTACGCTGTAGCTGAATTTATCCAGCGCCCAAAGGCGACGCAGAGTCTGACGAAACGAGGTTGATGGCATGAAGTACGGAGGCCTTCCGGGGCAATGCAGCTAAATTGAGCCAGTAATGACGACGACGCAATGGCGCCGATCACATCTGACAGCAAAAACTGTTCCTTCCTTGTACAAGTGCAAGAGCTGCAATTAATCCTGTGGCGAGGGGGATTGCCCCCGTCCGGCTGCGTAGCAGTCGTAAACACTGCAAATGCGGTACGCCAGACAGAATGCGGCAACAGGTTTTAGGGCCGCTTCGCAGCCCAACGGGGGCAAGCCCCCTCGCCACAAAAGCCCGATCACGTATTCGAGAGTGTCAGACGTACTGCGCCGCCGCGTAACCCGAGGCCCAGGCCCATTGGAAGTTGAAGCCGCCCAGGTGTCCGGTGACGTCCAGCACTTCGCCGATGAAGTACAGGCCAGGGCTTTTCAGCGATTCCATGGTTTTGGACGAGACTTCGTGGGTGTCGACGCCACCGAGCGTGACTTCGGCCGTGCGATAGCCTTCGGTACCGGCCGGGACCAGTGTCCAGCTCGCCAGTTTGGCGGCGATATCGGCAAGCTCCGCATGGGTGTACTGCTTCATCGGCTTGGAGACGAACCAGTTGTCGGCCAGCAGATTGGCCATCTTCTTGGTGAAGATTTCGCCGAGCAGAGTTTTCAGTTCGCTGTTCGGGCGCTCGGCTTGCTGCTGTTGCAGCCAGCTCGGCACGTCATGGTCGGGCATCAGATTGATTTCAACCGCGTCACCGGATTGCCAGAATGACGAAATCTGCAAGATCGCCGGGCCGCTGAGGCCGCGGTGGGTGAACAGGATGTTCTCTCGAAAGCTCTGATCGTTGCAGCTCACCAGACAATCTACCGACGTACCGGAGAGCTCGGTGCATAGCTCTTTGAGCTGGTCGGTAATGGTGAACGGCACCAGGCCGGCGCGGGTGGGCAGCAACTGGTGGCCGAACTGCTTGGCCACTTGATAACCGAAACCGGTGGCGCCCAGGGTCGGAATCGACAGGCCGCCGGTGGCGATCACCAGCGATTCGCAGGTGAGTTGGCCCAACGTGGTTTCCAGCAGGTAGCCGCTGTCGAGTTTTTCGATCTGCTGGATCGAGGTGTCGAGGTGCAGGCTGACGCCGACCTGATCGCACTCGTCGAGGAGCATGCCGAGGATGTCGCTGGATTTGTTATCGCAGAACAGCTGGCCGAGCTTTTTCTCGTGGTACGGCACGCCGTGCTTGGCCACCATCCCGATGAAATCCCACTGGGTGTAGCGCGCCAGCGCGGATTTGCAGAAGTGTGCGTTTTGCGAAAGGAAATTGCTCGGCTCGGTGTACATGTTGGTGAAATTGCAGCGGCCACCACCGGACATGAGGATTTTCTTGCCGGCCTTGTTTGCGTGGTCGAGCAACATCACCTTGCGCCCGCGCCCGGCGGCGGTCAGTGCACACATCAACCCAGCGGCGCCAGCGCCAATGATCACGACTTCGGTAGAGCGCAAAACGGTGTCCTCAACTGTGTTCAGCTCGTTCCCACGCTCTGCGTGGGAACGCCGCCATGGACGCTCTGCGTCCGCTTTGTGACGCGGAGCGTCACGGGATGCATTCCCACGCAGAGCGTGGGAACGATCAGGATCAGAGAATCCGTACGCGCAGCGAGCGGCCTTTGATCTTGCCGTCGTTCAGGCGCTGCAAGGCTTGCTTGGCGATCCCGCGCTCCACGGCGACGTAGGCCTGGTAGTCGAAGATCGCGATCTTGCCGACCTGGGCGCCAGGAACACCGGCATCGCCGGTCAGTGCGCCGAGGATGTCACCCGGGCGAACCTTGTCTTTACGACCAGCACCGATGCACAGGGTGCTCATGGCTGGCAGCAGCGGGGCGCCGCCCTGTGAGGTCAGGTTGTCCAACTGACCCCAGCTCAGCGGCGACTTCTGCAGTTGCTCGATGGCTTGGGCGCGATGCGCTTCGGACGGCGCTACCAGGCTGATGGCGATGCCTTTCTCACCGGCACGACCGGTACGGCCAACGCGGTGGATGTGGATTTCCGAGTCGCGGGCCAGTTCGACGTTGACCACCATGTCCAGCGCATCGATGTCCAGACCACGGGCGGCGACGTCGGTAGCGACCAATACGGATGTGCTGCGGTTGGCGAACATTGCCAGTACCTGGTCGCGATCACGCTGTTCCAGGTCACCGTGCAGGCCAACGGCCGAGATGCCTTTGGCAGTCAGGTGGTCGACGGTTTCCTGCACTTGCTGCTTGGTAAAGCAAAAAGCGACTGTCGATTGCGGACGGAAATGCGCGAGGACCTTGACCACCGCGTCCATGCGTTCTTCCGGCGAAATCTCGAAGAAACGCTGTTCGATCTGCGTGTCGTCGTGGAACGCCTCGGCCTTCACTTGCTGCGGATTGCGCATGAACTTCGACGCCAGTTGCTTGATGCCCACCGGGTACGTGGCGGAGAACAGCAGGGTCTGGCGACGCTCAGGGCACTGGGCGATGATTTCTTCGATGGAGTCGTAGAAACCCATGTCGAGCATGCGGTCGGCTTCGTCGAGGATCAGCGTGTTCAGGCCGTGGAGCACCAGCGAACCCTTGCGCAGGTGCTGCTGGATGCGTCCCGGGGTGCCGACGATGATGTGGGCGCCGTGCTCCAGCGAACCGATCTGTGGACCGAACGACACGCCGCCACACAGGGTCAGGACCTTGATGTTGTCTTCGGCGCGGGCCAGACGACGGACTTCCTTGGCGACCTGGTCAGCCAGCTCACGAGTCGGGCAGATCACCAGTGCCTGGCAGCCGAAGAAGCGCGGATTGATCGGGTTCAGCAGGCCGATACCGAAGGCGGCGGTTTTGCCGCTGCCGGTCTTGGCCTGGGCGATCAGGTCCATCCCCTTGAGGATCACCGGCAAGCTTTGCGCCTGGATCGGCGTCATCTGGGCATAACCGAGGGAGTCGAGGTTAGCCAGCATGGCGGCGGACAGCGGCAAAGTATTAAAAGCGGTGGCGATGGTGGTCACGGGACTGGCCTGCAAAACAAAATGTCGCGCAGTGTACCAGCCCAGTGGCCATTCGCCCTAAGGCTCTATGTGCGATTCCGGACGCTTGACGCGCCGTCCGTCTTCTCTCGACAGTTGCGAGAAGATCGTCGCGGCGAGCATCGCCATGATGCCGACGGTCACAAAGGTCAGCTGGAACGCGCCCAGCACCGTGTCCACGCCATCATTGCCGGCCTCCGCCGTGAAGCCGCCCAGCAGGGCGCCGGCGCAGGCAACGCCGAGACTCAGCGACAACTGCGCGACCACTGACAGCAGGCTGTTGCCGCTGCTGGCGCTGGCGTCGTCGAGGTCGATCAGGGTCACGGTGTTCATCGCCGTGAACTGCAAGGAGTTGATTGCCCCGAGTATCGCCAGTTGCACCAGCAGCAACCAATAAGGCGTCTGCTCGCTGACCAGGCCCATGCTCGCCAGCATGATCCCCAGCGCCAGGGTGTTGCCGGTAAGCACGATGCGATAACCCAGGCGCTCGATCAGCGGTCGCGCGATCGACTTGGCGAACATCGCTGCTGCTGCCAGTGGCAACATGCTCATCCCCGCCAGGGAGGGTGAGTAGCCCAAGGCGACCTGTAGCAGCAATGGCACCAGAAACGGCAGGGCGCCGCTGCCGAGCCGGGCGAACAGGTTGCCGAGAATGCCCACGGCAAAAGTCCGGGTCTTGAACAGCGCCGGTGCGAACAACGGATTGTCGATATGCCCGGCCCGCAGCCAATAAGCCGCCAGGCACGCCATACCGCCAAACAGCAGCAACATCACCCGCAAATGTGGCAGGTGCAACTCGCCCAAGCCTTCCATGGCAATGGTGATCAGCACCATCGCCGCGCCGAACAGCAGGAAACCCAAGCCGTCGAAGCGCGTGCGCTCGGTGCCGCGCAGGTCCGGGATGAATTTCCAGACCGCGTAGCAGCCGATCAGCCCGACCGGCAGGTTGATCAGGAAGATCCAGTGCCAGGTCAGGTATTGCACCATCCAGCCGCCCATGGTCGGACCGATCAACGGCCCGAGCAGACCGGGAATAGTGATGAAGCCCATGATCCGCACCAGTTCCGAACGCGGGTAAGCGCGCAGCACCACCAGTCGCCCGACCGGCAGCATCAATGCGCCGCCCAGTCCCTGAATCACCCGGGCGCCGACCAGCATGGTCAAGGTGCTGGAGAGCGCACAGAGCAAAGAGCCGAGGCTGAACAAGAGGATCGCGCCGAAGAAGATTTTCTTGGTGCCGAAGCGGTCGGCGACCCAGCCCGACGCCGGAATCAGCAAGGCGACCGTGAGCATGTAGGCGATGATCACGCCTTGCATGCGCAGTGGGTCTTCTGCCAGATCGAGGGCCATGGCGGGCAGGGCGGTGTTGAGGATGGTCCCGTCGAGGGACTGCATGAAAAACGCAATCGCCACCACCCAGGGGACCCAACGGGCGGTGATTGCATCAAGAGCCGGACGGTTGGGCATGGGACCTCGTGTTTGGAAATGATCGTTCCCACGCTCTGCGTGGGAATGCAGCCCGTGACGCTCCGCGTCACAGTTCAAGAGCGGGACGCAGAGCGTCCATGGATACACTCCCACGCAGAGCGTGGGAGCGATCAATTGTGTTTACAGCGTCAACGTCAGGCGGCTGACCAGCGCTCCCGGCAACACCGCCGAAGCCGTGGCCCGCTGGCTGTAGGTGCTGGGCGACAAAATCAGTTCACGCTCACGGGTCAGTGCTTCCAGCTGCGAACCGAGCAGGCTGTAGGCGCTGTCATCGAAGCGCATGGTGCTGACCGGTGCCTGAATCTCGCCGTTTTCGACCCAGAAGGTCGCGAAACGGGTCATGCCGGTCAAGCGTGCGGCCGGTTGGTCCGAGTAATTCAGGTACCACAGGTTGCTGATATACAGACCGGTGCCGAGTTGCTTGAGAATCTCGGCTTCCGGCAACACTCCGGCGGCCATGTTCAAGGCACTTGGCGACTCGCCGCCACCGGCACCATTGGCGGTCAGGCCATATTCGGCGGCGCTGCGCGAGCCCACCAGCCGCTCGCCAGCCTTGCCCGCAACGATCAACCCGAGATCGCTGCGCGGGTAGCCTTCGCCGGAAAACGCCGGACTCAGGGAACCGCTGACTTTTTCATCCAGCGAGAGCAATGGGCTGAACGCGCTATCACCGGCGTAGAGTTTTTGCAGCGGGCTGCTTTTGCTGGCAATCGACTGTGCGGAGAAACCACCCCAGCAGAGCATGCCGACGATTTCTTCCAAAGCAGCTGGCGCCAGATAGGCGCGGTACTGACCCGGCGCCAGCGTGCGCAGTGGCCGCCCCAGGAACTCCAGTTGCTCGCGGGCCTGCTGAAAGCGTTTGGCGAAACCTTCGCTGTTCCAGTCGTGCCCGGCGTAGCTGGCTTTCACCGCTTGGCCATTGGCGTGGAACAGGCTGAAGTCGAAATTGAAGCTGTTGGCCTGATGCCAGCCAAAGGCGCCGGACGAACTGGCGAACCCTCGGCTAATCGGCCCGGCGGCGTAGAAGCCGACCAGATCGAGCCCTTCGGCGGCGCGGGCGATTTCGGCGACCACCTGCTCGGTGTCCGGCAACGGGTGATCCTGCACGTTCTTGCTCTGCCAACCCGTGTGGTTGAGCAGCAGATACGGATCCTGCGGCAACAACGGCAGCGTTTCGCGCAGCTGTTGCAGACCTTCGGCCAGGCGCTGAAGGTCGACCTCGGGATCACCGGCGAAGGTGATGCTGAGGTCCGCATGCCGGCCGTCATTGATCAGTTTGAAACCGACACTGGCCTGCTGGACCTGGCCAGCCTGACGCACCTTGGCGTGGTTGAAGCGCACAAACGCCGACGATTCGGCGGCGTAGCTCAGGGTGAACTGCTCAGGCTCGCGCACCGCGCTGCGCAACCAGGCCACCAGTCCTTTGAATTGCTCGACCTGACTCAACGTCGTACTCATCAGGCGTCTCCTCCAAACACATCAATGTTGCTGAACACGCAGGCCGGCGACGCGTGGCCGACGCGGATCACCTGGTTCGGCTCGCCCTTGCCGCAGTTCGGCGTGCCCAGCACCTTGAAGGTGCTGGTGTCGCCAACGGCACTGAGGTTGCGCCAGAATTGCGCAGAGATACCCCGGTAGTTCGGGTTTTTCACCACGCCTTTGAGTTCACCGTTTTCAATCAACTGACCCCACTCGCAGCCGAACTGGAATTTATTCCGCGCATCGTCAATTGACCATGAGCGGTTAGTCGACATCAGCACGCCGTGTTCAATGCCTCCGATCAACTGTTCGAGCGACTGGTCGCCAGGCTCGATGTTGAGGTTGGCCATGCGGTCGATGGGCGGACGGTTCCAGCCGCAGGCGCGACTGTTGGCGACGCCGTCGAGGCCTGCGCGAAATTGCGACAGCGCACCACCCAACGGACGGATCAGCAAGCCTTCGTGGATCAGGAATTGTTTGCTCGCCGCCGAGCCGTCGTCGTCATGACCGTAGCTGGCGAGCTGCTCGGGAATGTCTGGGTCGAAGGTCACGTTGAGCAGTTTGGAGCCGTATTGCAGGCTGCCGAAATCGCTGGTTTTGACGAAACTGGTGCCGGCGTAATTGCGCTCGTCGCCGAGGATGCGGTCGAGCTCCAGCGGGTGACCGATGGACTCGTGGATCTGCAGCATCATCTGGTCCGGCATCAGCAGCAGGTCGCGTTTGCCTTGCGGCGTGTTCGGTGCCAGCAGCAATTGCAGCGCCTGATCGGCGACGTGCGGGCCGGCGCCAATCAGCCCGCAACGGCTGATTACGTCCGCGCCGCCTTGCTGGCCGAAGTTTTCGCGGCCCAGGCTGCGGGTCTGGCTGTCGTTGCCGTCGTAGGCGGTGACGTCCAGCCCCGGGTAGACGAAACGTTGCGCCTGGCGCAATTCGGCGCCTGCGCTGTTGAGGTAGATCTGCTCGACATGGGTGATGCCGATGCTGACCTGCCAGTTCACCAGTCGCTCGTCCTTGGGCACGGCGGCGGATTCGGCGCCGAGCAGTTGGTAGCAATCGCTGAGGGACGGGAACGGTTGTGCAAGGTTCGGTGACAGGTAGTCGGCGCGCTCGCTGGAAACCGGCTGCTGGCGCAGGTCGAGCAGGGCGTGGGCGGCCATCGAGCGGGCCTGTCGTTCGGCGCGGTCGAGGGCGGCTTGCAGACCTGATGGCGACAGGTCGTTGGTCGCGGCATAGGCTTCGACGCCATTGACCCGTGCAGTCAGCATCGCCCCTTCGTCACGACTCAGGCTTGGAGGCTCGGCAACGTTTTTGCGTACCGACAGGTACTGACCCGACTCGCGCACATAGCGCAGCGAAAAAAACTCGGCGCCCGTGCGCAAGGCAGCGAAACGCTGCTTGAGCTGGGGGTGGAAATCGAACATTGAAGAACCTCCGTAGTTAGATCGTTCCCACGCTCCGCGTGGGAATGCAGCCCGTGACGCTCTGCGTCACATCCAAAGCGGACGCAGAGCGTCCATTGAGGCATTCCCACGCAGAGCGTGGGAACGATCAGGTGGTAAGGTGTTTAGACCGGGCAACCCTTGGCGCGCAGGATGGCGTCGAAACGATCCGGGTCCAGCGTTCCGGCTTCGATAGCCGCAAGCGTAGCCTTTTCGCGAGCCAGCAGGTCGTGGCAGCGCACCAGCAGCTCCGGCAGTTCGCTGCGCGATGCCGCCACCACGCCGTCGCCGTCGCCAATCATCAGGTCGCCAGGGGCAACCAGCATGCCGGCGCAGGAGATCGGCACGTTGATTTCGCCGCCACCGTCGGTGCTCGGGCCACGGTGTACGCCGCCGATGGCGTAGGCCGGCAGTTCACCGGTTTGCCATTCATCGAGGTCTCGCAGGGCGCCGTTGATTACCACGCCGACGATCCCGGCCTTGAGGGCCATGGCGCGCATGATGCCGCCGAACACGGCGCGGGTCAGGTCGGCACTGCCGTCGATCACCAGCACGTCGCCCGGGCGGGCCATCTGCATGGCTTTGAGAATCATCAGGTTGTCACCGGGACGCACGCGAACAGTCAGCGCACTGCCCAGCATCGGCGCATTGCCGTGGAAGGCTTTCAAGCCCAGGCCACCGACGTTGCGGCCCAGGCAGTCGCTGACGGCGGCGGCGGGGATCTTGCTGAATGCCTGAAGCCATTTCGGATCGAGGGGTTCTACGTTTGGATTGATCAGGTAGCCGGTGGGCCATTTGCTCGAAGACACGACATCAAACATGAGTAAGCCTCGTGGCCAGCCAGGTGGCGGCTTGTCGATGGGGCGGGGGGTGAAACGTTTGCGCGGTGACTAGATTAGGCCTGCGCGGGGGGTGGGATCAAGGGTGAAGCGGGTGTGCAGCAGGAAGGTGTTGATACGGATCGTTCCCACGCTCTGCGTGGGAATGCCGCCCGGGACGCTCCGCGTCCCTTTGCAGGCGTGACGCGGAGCGTCACAGGATGCATTCCCACGCGGAGCGTGGGAACGATCAGTGTGGTGTTACTGCGCGGTAGGGCCCACTTCACGCAACGGCTTGCCACGCACCGGGGCATCGCCCGCGACGTAGTACTTGGCCTTGCTGCGAGGCAATGGCTGACGACCACGGATCTTGTCGGCGATTTTCTCGGCGATCATGATCGTTGGCGCGTTCAGGTTACCGGTGGTGATCAGCGGCATGATCGAGGCATCGACTACGCGCAGACCTTGCATCCCGTGGACGCGACCCTGGCCATCGACCACGGCCATTTCGTCGGTGCCCATTTTGCACGAGCAGGACGGGTGGAACGCGGTTTCGGCGTGTTCACGGATGAACTTGTCGAGTTGCTCGTCAGTTTGTACCTCGATGCCTGGGCTCAGCTCGCGACCACGGAACGCGTCGAGTGCCGGCTGCTGCATGATTTCACGGGTCAGGCGGATGCCGTCACGGAACTCCTGCCAGTCTTGCTCGGTGGCCATGTAGTTGAACAGGATGCTCGGGTGCTGGCGCGGATCCTTGGATTTGACCTGGATGCGGCCGCGGCTTGGCGAGCGCATGGAACCCATGTGCGCCTGGAAGCCGTGCTCTTTCACACCGTTGCTGCCGTTGTAGTTAATCGCCACCGGCAGGAAGTGGTACTGAATGTTCGGCCATTCGAAGTCCGGACGGGTACGGATAAAACCACCGGCCTCGAACTGGTTGCTGGCACCGATGCCGGTGCCGTTGAACAGCCACTCGGCACCAATGGCCGGCTGGTTGTACCAGAGCAGCGACGGGTACAGCGAAACCGGCTGGGTGCACGCATATTGCAGGTACAGCTCCAGGTGGTCCTGCAGGTTCTCGCCGACGCCAGGCAGGTCGTGAACCACAGGAATGTCGAGGCTCTTGAGCAGCTTGGCCGGGCCGACGCCGGAGCGTTGGAGGATTTGCGGCGAAGCGATCGCGCCGCTGCACAGCAACACTTCTTTGCGTGCACGGGCTTCAACGGGCTCTTCGGCGCTGCCCACCAGGTAACGTACGCCGACCGCACGCTTGCCTTCGAACAGAATCTTGTCGGTCAGGGCGTGGGTGACGATGTTCAGGGTCGAACGCTTTTTGGCGATGTCCAGGTAGCCGCGTGCGGTGCTGGAGCGACGGCCTTTAGGCGTCACGGTACGGTCCATCGGGCCGAAACCTTCCTGCTGGTAGCCGTTCAAATCTTCGGTACGCGGGTAACCGGCCTGCACGCCTGCTTCAACCATCGCGTGGAACAGCGGGTTGTTGCCGGCTTTAGGCGTGGTCACGCTGACCGGGCCTTCGCCACCGTGGTAGTCGTTCGGGCCGATGTCGCGGGTTTCGGCTTTGCGGAAATACGGCAGGCAGTCCAGGTAGCTCCAGTCTTCCAGGCCAGGGTTTTTCGCCCAGCCGTCGTAGTCCATGGCGTTACCGCGGATGTAGCACATGCCGTTGATCAGCGAAGAACCGCCGAGGCCCTTGCCGCGACCGCATTCCATCCGGCGGCCGTCCATGTGTGGCTCTGGATCGGTCTCGTAGGCCCAGTTGTAGCGACGGCCTTGCAGCGGGAACGCCAGTGCCGCAGGCATTTGCGTGCGGAAGTCGAAACGGTAGTCCGGGCCGCCGGCTTCGAGCAGCAGGACGGTGACGCCTTCGTCTTCAGTCAGACGGGTCGCCAGGGTGTTACCGGCAGAGCCGGCCCCGATGATGATGTAGTCGTATTCCTGGGACATTGAATGCACCCTCTTGAAATGTGGTCAGGTCGCGAGCCTGGCGCCACCCAATTGTGGCGAGGGGGCTTGCCCCCGTTCGGCTGCGCAGCAGTCGCAAAATCAGCGACTGTGGTTTGTCTGAAGAAACACAGTGCCTGGGTTGGGGCCGCTTTGCGGCCCAGCGGGAGCAAGCTCCCTCGCCACAAAAGGCCCCTGCCACAGGTTGTGCGTCAGATCAGAAAACCGAGGCGTAATCGCCCAGCTCGACCTGTACCGATTTGATGCGGGTGAAGTTGTTCAGCGAGCTGATGCCGTTCTCACGGCCCACACCCGATTGCTTGTAGCCGCCGACCGGCATCTTGGCGTCGGACTCGCCCCAGGCGTTGATCCAGCAGATACCGGCTTCCAGTTGATGAATCACGCGGTGAGCGCGGTTGAGGTCCTTGGTGACGACGCCGGCGGCCAGGCCGAACTCGGTGTCGTTGGCGCGGCGGATCACTTCTTCTTCGGTATCAAAGGTGAGGATGCTCATCACCGGGCCAAAGATTTCTTCACGAACGATGGTCATCTCGTCGGTGCAGTCGGTGAACACGGTCGGCGCCACGAAAGCGCCTTTGGCGAATTCGCCGTCGGTCAGACGATCGCCGCCGCACAGCAGGCGAGCACCTTCTTCCTTACCTTTGGCGATGTAGCCCAATACGCTTTCCATGTGGGCGAAGCTGACCAGCGGGCCGAAGTTGGTGTTTTCGTCTTGCGGGTTGCCGACGCGGATGCGCGCAACGCGTTCCACGATCTTGGCTTCGAAAGCCGCTTTCAGGTGGCTCGGTACGAACACGCGAGTGCCGTTGGTGCAGACCTGGCCGGAGCTGTAGAAGTTGGCCATCATGGCGGTGTCGGCGGCGCGATCGAGGTCGGCGTCGTCGAAAATGATCAGCGGGGATTTGCCGCCCAGTTCCATGGTCACGTCTTTCAAGGACGAGCCGGAAGCGCTGGCCATGACCTTCTTGCCGGTGTCGGTGCCGCCGGTGAAGGAGATTTTTTCGATGCGTGGGTGCTCGGTCAGCCAGGTGCCGACTTCACGGCCGCTACCGGTCAGAACGTTGAACACGCCCGCTGGCAGGCCCGCTTCGGTATAGATCTCAGCCAGTTTCAAGGTGGTCAGGGAAGTGACTTCGCTCGGCTTGAAGATCATCGCGTTACCGGCCGCCAGGGCTGGAGCGGATTTCCATAGGGCGATCTGGATCGGGTAGTTCCACGCGCCGATACCGGCCACGATGCCCAGTGGCTCGCGACGGGTGTAAACGAACGACGTGGTACGCAGCGGGATTTGTTCGCCTTCGATGGCTGGCACCAGGCCTGCGTAGTATTCCAGTACGTCAGCGCCGGTAACGATGTCGACGTAGCGGGTTTCGGAGTACGCCTTGCCGGTGTCCAGGGTTTCCAGTGCGGCCAGTTCATCGTTGCGCTCGCGCAGGATTTCAACGGCACGGCGCAGGATGCGCGAACGCTCCATGGCGGTCATCGCGGCCCAGATTTTCTGGCCTTTTTCGGCGCTGACGACAGCGCGCTCGACGTCGGCGAAGGTTGCACGTTGCACTGTGGCGAGAACTTCACCGTTAGCCGGGTTGATGGCTTCGAAGGTGGCGTCGCCGCTGGCGTCGGAGTAACCGCCGTCGATGTAAAGTTTTTGCAGTTCGAAACGGGCCATAGAGTCCTCGCAAGTGCATTTAGTTATTGGCGTCAGCCACTGGGCGTGCCGTAAAGCCTGGGCACGTTGATCAGTAGCCGTTCAGGGGCCGAGCGGTTATGTGTGCTCCAGCAACTCCTGCTTAGCCAGTTGGATATCCATATATTCGTAAGCGATTCGTTGTGCCTGCTCGGTGTCGAAAGCGTCTCCCGACAGCGCGCCGCGCAACCACAAACCATCAATCAGGGCCGCCAGCCCGCGTGCTGCGCTGCGTGCCTGATCAAGCGGCAGCACTCGGCGGAACTCGCAGCACAGGTTGGAATACAGGCGGTGATCGTTGATCCGCTGCAACCTGTGTAAAGACGGTTGGTGCATGCTGGTTGCCCAGAAGGCCAACCAGGTTTTCATTGCCGGGCCATTGACCTGGCTGGCGTCGAAGTTGCCTTCGATAATCACCTGAAGATGAGCCCGCGGGCTGTTATCTCCCAGCGCCAGGCGGCGCGCGGTGACGTTCTCGCTGAGGACGCTCATCAGATACCGCATCGTGGCGGCGATCAGGCCATTCTTGTCCTGAAAATAGTGACTGATGATGCCATTCGAGACACCGGCCAAACGGGCGATCAGCGCAATGCTGGCGTCCCCCATCCCGACCTGATCGACGGCCTGCAATGTGGCTTCGATCAACTGCTGACGGCGGATGGGTTGCATACCGACCTTGGGCATCTTGCACATCTCCTTAGGCCTCCCGGTGGACGAAAAACGGCTACCGGATTGAGGGCCAGTCTATTTTGTTTTGATTGAACGTTCAATCAACAAAGAATAAGATCTGCGACAAATCGTCGCTGCCTACAGGTTTTTCCTACATGTGGTTGGCGGAAAAACGACATCCGAAAAATGCTCGAAACCCGCACGGGGCATGCTGCGAACCGATTTCAATGGACGCGTTGTATGGGCAAGACGCTCAGGGTCATGCGCTGCGTCATGTACGCGCGCGCGATCATCGAGGTCGGTTTTCAACACGGCTGCCGCGGTTTCGGGCTTTTTTCGGGGTGTCTTTATATCACCCGCAGGTCGGCTGCCAACTAACCGATTGGTCGGGTACTGCTTTGCCTTGTGTCTTTCTCTCGCACTGCCTGGAGCATCTGTGCAATGAGTTCTGCCTCTCTTATAAAGACCCCACCCGATAAGGTGACGGTCAACGGTTGGGTGTTCTACACCTCGACCGCATTGATCCTGCTGCTGACCGCCATCCTCATCGCCGCGCCGCAAGAAGCCGGGAGAATGCTGGGGATCGCTCAGGCCTGGTTGTCGCGCAGCTTCGGCTGGTACTACATGGTGGTGATCGCCGCCTATTTGGTATTCGTCGTCGGCCTGGCGTTCTCGTCCTACGGCAAGCTCAAGCTGGGCAGCAAGGACGATACCCCGGACTTCAGCTATGGCGCCTGGGCCGGGATGTTGTTCTCGTCCGGTATCGGCATCTCGCTGCTGTACTTCGGTGCATCCGAACCGCTGGATCACTACTTCAATCCGCCGGAAGGCGTGGCGGGCAGCAACCTGGCAGCGCGCCAGGCGGTGCAGCTGACGTTCCTGCATTGGGGCCTGCATGGCTGGGCGATCTACGCCTTGGTCGGTCTGGCCGTGGCGTACTTTGCTTACCGTCATAACCAGCCGCTGGCGTTGCGTTCGGCGCTGTATCCGCTGGTGGGCGAGCGTTGGGTCAAAGGCGCGGCCGGTCATGCGGTGGATGGCTTTGGCATGTTCGTGACCCTGTTGGGGCTGGTGACCAACCTGGGGATTGGTTCGCTGCAAGTGTCGTCGGGTCTTGAGAATCTGTTCGGCATGGAGCACAGCAACACCAACCTGCTGATCGTGATCATCGTGATGAGCACCGTGGCGACCATTGCTGCCGTGTCGGGCGTGGAAAACGGCATCCGCCGTCTGTCCAACCTGAACATCGTGCTGTTCAGCGGCCTGCTGATTTTCGTCCTGCTGTTCGGCCCGACCCTGCACCTGCTCAACGGCTTCGTGCAGAACATCGGCGACTACCTGAATGGCGTGGTGCTGAAAACCTTCGACCTGTACGTGTACGAAGCCGACAACGCCAAATCCGAGCGCTGGTTGGGCCTGTGGACCCTGTTCTACTGGGCCTGGTGGATTTCCTGGGCGCCATTCGTAGGCATGTTCATCGCGCGTATTTCTCGCGGTCGTACCGTGCGTGAACTGGTGGCCGGCGTGCTGCTGATTCCGCTGGGCTTCACCTTGGCCTGGCTGTCGATCTTCGGTAACTCGGCGCTGGATCTGGTGATGAACCACGGGGCGGTGGAGCTTGGGAAGACGGCGCTGGAACAGCCGTCCATGGCGATCTATCAACTGCTTGAGCACTACCCGGCGTCGAAGATCGTGATCGGTGTGTCGATTTTTGTCGGCTTCGTGTTGTTCCTGACCCCGGCCGACTCTGGCGCGGTGATGATGGCGAACCTGTCCTGCAAGGGCGGCAACGTCGACGAAGACGCCCCGCACTGGCTGCGGATCTTCTGGTCGGTGGTGATCACGCTGGTGACCATCGGCCTGCTGTTCGCCGGTAACTTCGAAGCCATGCAAACCATGGTGGTGCTGGCCGGTCTGCCGTTCTCGGTGGTGCTGGTGTTCTTCATGTTCGGCTTGCACAAGGCCATGCGCCAGGACGTGCAGATCGAGCAGGAACAAGCCGAGCTGGCGGCACGTGGTCGTCGTGGTTTCAGCGAGCGTTTGACCCAGCTGGACCTGCAACCGAGCCAGTCGATCGTTCAGCGCTTCATGGACAAACACGTCAGCCCGGCGCTGGAAGATGCGGCGGCGCAATTGCGTACCCAGGGTCTGGACGTGCAAACGTTGCTGGGTAAAGCCAAGCGTTGCATGGGCGTGCGGATCGAGATGGAAGAGGGCAACCCGTTTGTCTACGAAGTGAGCCTGGACGGCTATCTGGCAGCGCCGAGCGAGTCGCCGAACCCGGATGAAGCGCGCACGCGTTACTACCGCGCCGAGGTGTACCTGCACAACGGCAGCCAGGAGTACGACTTGATGGGCTTCACTCAGGATCAGATCACCCGTGATGTGCTCGATCAGTTTGAAAGCCATCGGCAGCTCCTGGGCCGTGTCTATAGCTAACGCTTGAGGTGATGCGGTGCAGTGAATGCACCGCAGCACTATTGTGGCGAGGGGGCTTGCCCCCGTTCGGTTGCGTAGCAACCGCAAATCCATGAAGCGCGGTTATCTGCAAGAACCGGGTCGCGAGTATCAGGGCCGCTGCGCGACCCAACGGGGGCAAGCCCCCTCGCCACAGTAATCGGTGTTTGCAGTCCAACTGTTGCACTAACAAAAACGCCGCGATCTACGCGGCGTTTTTGTGTCTGCTGTCTTACCCCAGGTTCTTGCCGAGCAGCGCGTGGTACAGCTCGCTGTCGCCGAGAATCCCCACCACATGATTGTTGTCATGCAGCACCAGCTTGTTGCCGGTCTGATAACGAATCTGCAACGCGTCGCGCATGCCGATGTTCGAGTCCACCAGCGTTGGGCGACGGCCCAGGCCTTCCACTGCTTGCCCCGGTACCCAGTTCTGCAGGTCCAGGCTTGAGCCGTTCTGGCGTGCACCCTTGATGGTGTTGCCTTCGGCCAGGTCCAGCCACGAATCGCCGCCCGGATCCAGGCATACCGAGCCGTTGATGCGTTTGCAGTTGTCCAGCGTGCGCATCAGGCTGCGACCGCACAGTACGTTCAGCGGGTTGGTGTGCGCGACGAAGGTCCGCACGTAGTCATCGGCCGGGTTGAGGACGATTTCTTCCGGCTTGCTGTACTGGATGATCCGGCCGTCTTTCATGATTGCGATACGGCTGCCGAGTTTCAGCGCTTCATCGAGGTCGTGACTGACGAAGACGATGGTCTTGTGCAGCTTGCGTTGCAGTTCCAGCAGTTCGTCTTGCAGGCCCTGGCGAATCAGCGGGTCCAGTGCCGAGAAGGGTTCGTCCATCAGCAGAATGTCGGCGTCCATCGCCAGCGCGCGGGCCAGGCCCACACGTTGCTGCATGCCGCCGGAGAGTTCGTCGGGCTTCTTGTTGCGCCATTGGGCCAGGCCGACCAGTTCGAGTTTTTCGTCGACCAGCTGGCGACGTTCCTTCTCGGGACGACCCTGCATTTCGAGACCGAAGCTGATGTTCTCGCGCACCGTCAGCCAAGGCATCAGGGCGAACTTCTGGAACACCATGGCGATGCGCTTGGTGCGCATCATCTTCAGCTCGGCCGGGGTGCAGGAGGCGATGTCGATCTGGCGGCCTTCATGCTCGACGAACAGCTTGCCACGGCTGACCGTGTTCAAGCCGTTGATGCAGCGCAGCAGGCTGGATTTGCCAGAGCCGGAGAGGCCCATCAGCACGCAGATTTCGCCTTTCTCGATGTCCAGGCTGGCTTTTTCAACGCCAACGATTTGCCCGGTTTTTTTCAGGATCTGGTCGCGGGTCATGCCCTGGTCGAGCAGTTTCAGGGCTTCACGCGGGTCTTTGGAGAAGATCACGTCGACCTTGTCGAACCGAATTATGCTCATGCGTCACCCCTTACTACTTTAGCGTCGGGTTGTTTGCAGATACGGTCGAGCATGATCGCCAGCAGTACGATCGCCAACCCGGCTTCGAAGCCCAGGGCGATATCAGCAGTGTTCAGTGCGTTGACCACGGGTTTGCCCAGGCCATCGGCGCCCACCAGTGCCGCGATCACCACCATCGACAACGACAGCATGATGCACTGGGTGATACCGGCCGCGATGCTTGGCATGGCGTAGGGCAGTTCAATACGCGAGAGCAGTTGACGGCGCGAGCAGCCAAAGGCCTTGCCGGCGTCCATCAGTTCTTGCGGCACATCGCGGATGCCCAGGTAGGTCAGACGGATAGGCGCGGCAATCGCGAACACTACCGTTGAAATCAGACCCGGGACCACACCCAGACCGAACAGGGTCAGGGTAGGAATGAGGTACACGAACGTCGGTACGGTCTGCATCAGATCGAGCACCGGACGCATCAGCGTGTAGAACATCGGTTTGTGCGCGGCGACGATGCCCAACGGCACGCCAATGATCACGCAGACGAAGGTGGCGAACAGCACCTGGGCGAGGGTTTCCATGGTTTCCTGCCAGTAACCCAGATTGAGGATCAGCAGGAAGGAGGCGATGACGAAAGCGGTCAGGCCCCATTTGCGTTGAATGAAGTGAGCCAGCAATGCGATCAATCCGATCAGTGCCAGCGGGTTGAACCAGGTCAGCGCAAACGTCACGCCGTGGATCATCGTTTCCAGTGTCGTGGCGATCGCATCGAATGTGCTGGCGCCGTGTTGCGTCAACCATTCAACGAAGGCAGCGATGTACTGGCCTAAAGGGATTTTCTGATCAATCAGCATGGTAGTGAACGTCCGCATGCGAGGAAAAAAACAGCCCGGGCGAGCGAACTCGCCCGGCGTCAACAATTACTGTGCAAGCTTGGCTTTCACGGCTTCCAGGCCAGGTTTACCGTCAATGGTGGTCACGCCAGCGAGCCAGGTATTGAGTACCTGTGGGTTCTTTTTCAGCCAGGCCTTGGCGGCGGCTTCAGGCTTCATCTTGTCGTCCAGGATGTTGCCCATCAGCGAGCTTTCCATGTCCACGGTGAACTCCAGGTTTTTCAGCAACTGGCCTACGTTGCTGCATTCCTGGGTATAGCCTTTGCGGGTGTTGGTCAGGACTGTCGCCGCACCGAAATCCGGACCGAAATAGTCGTCACCACCGGTGAGGTACTGAATCTTGAAGCGCTTGTTCATCGGGTGCGGTGCCCAGCCCAGGAACACCACTGCGGTATCGCGCTTCTGAGCGCGGTCGACTTGCGAGAGCATGCCCGCTTCGCTGGACTCGACCACTTTGAAACCAGCGTCTTTGAGGCCGAAGGCGTTCTTGTCAATCATACTCTGGATCAGGCGGTTGCCATCGTTACCCGGCTCGATGCCATAGATCTTGCCGTCCAGCTCTTTCTTGAACTTGGCAATGTCCTTGAAGTCATGCAGGCCTTTGTCGTAAAGCGCTTGCGGCACCGCCAGGGTGTACTTGGCGCCTTTGAGGTTGGTGCGCACGGTTTCTACGGTGCCGGCATCGCGGTAGGCCTTGATGTCGTTTTCCATGGTCGGCATCCAGTTGCCGAGGAACACGTCCATGTTCTTGCCGTCAGCCAGGGACTTGTAAGTCACCGGTACGGAAATCATGGTGGTCTTGGTCTTGTAGCCCAAGGCGTCGAGCACGACGCTGGTGGTCGCCGTTGTGGCGGTGATGTCGGTCCAGCCGACATCGGAGAAGTTCACGGTACTGCACTGTGCCGGTTCTGTGGCGTGAGCCAGAAGCGGCAGACTCAGCATGGCGGCCAACAACAACGACGGGGAACCTATTTTCATGGGTGGACTCCTGAGTGTTTTTTTGGCGGTGTTCTGACCGCACTTATGGGTGTTGCGGTTGGAGGGCGTGTGACGACTGCTCTGCCACGGCGCCGTGCAATCGAGTCGAGACTGATCATGGACCAGTGAAATTCTGACGCCTACAGGGTGCGTCGTATCCAGTACAGGGATGGTCGCATCCAGTGTCGGTGAGGTCGTTTACAGCTTTATTCAGCGCTTTTTAGTCCTCTGAACTGTAAAAAAACGGCCAAAACGTAACGTCTGCGGCTGGCGGCGTTGGTGGGCATGGGTACGTCGGTGTGAGACGTCGAGCGACATCGCAAAAGCCCGATGATGCGGTCATCTCGGCGGATTGCAGCTTCAGCGTAGCAGCTCCGTCACCGGGTGCTTTGACGCCTGGAATCTGCATATCGAGGAGTCTCGCACGTCATGGCTATCAGTGTTTTCGACCTGTTCAAAATCGGTATTGGCCCCTCTAGCTCGCACACGGTGGGGCCTATGCGCGCTGCGGCGTTGTTCGTCGAATCGTTGCGCGAGAAGGGGCTGCTGGAGCAGGTGCGCCGGATCGAGGTCCAGCTGTTCGGTTCGTTGTCGGCTACCGGCATCGGTCACGGCAGCGACAACGCGGTGATCATGGGCTTGATGGGTGAATGGCCGGATGCGATTGACCCGTCGCAAATCGGCATTCGCATCGACACCTTGCGTGAAACCCACACCCTGTTGCTCGACGGTCGCTTGCCGGTGCCCTTCATCTGGGCGCGGGACATGCGCCTGATCGACGAGAACCTGCCGTTCCATCCCAATGCGATGACCCTGGTGGCTGAAGGTGAGCACGGCGAGTTGCATCGCGACACCTACTATTCGGTCGGCGGTGGTTTTGTCGTCGATGAGGCACAGGCCTCAAGCGGCGTGGTCGATCTGGATCGCACCGTGTTGCCTTACGATTTTTCCAGTGCGGCGGAGCTGCTTGCCCTGTGTCAGAAGCACAACCTGCGCGTCGCCGAGCTAATGATGGCGAACGAGAAGGTCTGGCGTTCGGAAGAGGAAATCCGCAACGGCCTGATGAAGCTCTGGCGCGCCATGCAGGACTGCGTCGAGCAGGGCCTCAAGCACGAAGGCATCCTGCCTGGCGGTCTGAATGTGCGGCGCCGCGCCGCTAAATTGCATCGCAGCCTGCAAGAACTGAACAAGCCCAATGTGATCGGCTCGACCTTGAGCGCCATGGAGTGGGTCAACCTGTTCGCCCTTGCGGTCAACGAAGAAAATGCGGCGGGCGGGCGGATGGTCACGGCACCGACCAACGGTGCGGCAGGGATCATCCCGGCGGTGTTGCACTACTTCATGAAGTTCAGCGAGGTGGTGACGGACGCTAACGTCGTCGACTATTTCCTCGGTGCGGCAGCGGTCGGGATTCTGTGTAAAAAGAACGCCTCGATTTCCGGCGCTGAAGTCGGCTGCCAGGGCGAAGTCGGTTCGGCTTGCGCGATGGCGGCGGCCGGGTTGGCGGAGATTCTTGGTGCGACGCCGGAGCAACTCTGCAACGCGGCGGAAATCGGCCTGGAGCACAACCTTGGCCTGACGTGCGACCCTGTCGGCGGGCTGGTGCAGGTGCCGTGCATCGAGCGCAATGCGATTGCCGCGGTGAAGGCGATCAATGCGGCGCAAATGGCCTTGCGCGGTGACGGTCAGCACTTCATCTCGCTGGACCGGGTGATCCGCACCATGCGCGATACCGGCGCTGACATGCACGACAAATACAAAGAGACATCGCGCGGTGGGTTGGCGGTCAGCGCGGTTGAATGTTGATCAGGATTCTGTAAAAACCTGTGGCGAGGGGGCTTGCCCCCGTTCGACCGCGTAGCGGGCGCAAATCCAGCGAGTGCGGTATGCCTGAGGGAACAGGGATGCAGATTTTGGGGCCGCTTCGCAGCCCAACGGGGCGGTGCGGCGTTCCGACAAGCCCCCTCGCCACAGGGATGATCAAAACTGCGCGCTAAGTGAACACCTAATCGAAAACGCGCCACCTTTTAGCGCGTCGCAAATAGGCAACAAAAATCTCCTGCGGTCGGACGTCATTCCGGGCTCTGACCGCTCGTCACCTGTGCCTGGGGTGACACTCTTTCCAGGCACCTTTTGATGCGTTTCCGAAAAGTGCTACCGATTTGCTCAAACCCTGCGGGGTAGGGCACCTGCCAGCCAAATAACCCTTACTCGTCGACTGAGCTCTATAGACACATATAGACACATCGCGACGTCGTTTTCAGGAGTTATTGAATGCGCATTCAACTTTAGGCATGGCAATTGCTCTGTCATAACAAAGCCCCGTCTCACGCAAGAGAACGATGGCCATAACAAGAGCCTCCGCCTGAGGCCATCACCCGCTTTGTGTGAGGAGATACCGCGATGACGACGTTCAACTCAGGGGCTCAACCCCAGAACCGTGCGCCTCAATCCATCGGCTTTTTGCTGCTGGACAATTTCACGCTGATTTCTCTGGCCTCCGCAGTAGAACCCCTGCGCATGGCCAACCAATTGTCCGGTCGCGAGCTGTATCGCTGGAGCACGCTCACCGTTGACGGCGGCCAGGTCTGGGCCAGTGACGGTCTGCAAATCACCCCCGACGCCTCCATGCACAAAGCCCCGGCCCTGGACACCGTGATTGTCTGCGGTGGCATCGGCATTCAACGCACGGTGACCCGTGAGCACGTGTCGTGGCTGCAAAGCCAAGCCCGCCAGTCGCGCCGTCTTGGCGCCGTCTGCACCGGCAGCTGGGCCCTGGCGTGTGCTGGTCTGCTGGACGGTTTCGATTGCAGCGTGCACTGGGAATGTCTGGCGTCGATGCAGGAAGCTTTCCCGCGTGTGGCCATGAGCACTCGTTTGTTCACCCTCGACCGTAACCGGTTCACCAGCTCCGGCGGCACCGCGCCACTGGACATGATGCTGCACCTGATCAGCCGCGACCACGGCCGTGAACTGTCGGCAGCAATCTCGGAGATGTTTGTCTACGAGCGCATTCGTAACGAACAGGATCACCAGCGCGTGCCGCTCAAACACATGCTGGGCACCAATCAGCCGAAGTTGCAGGAAATCGTCGCGCTGATGGAAGCCAACCTTGAAGAGCCGATCGACCTCGATGAACTGGCGGTGTACGTCGCCGTGTCACGTCGTCAGCTGGAGCGGCTGTTCCAGAAATACCTGCACTGCTCGCCGTCGCGTTACTACCTCAAGCTGCGGCTGATCCGCGCCCGGCAATTGCTCAAGCAAACGCCGATGTCGATCATCGAAGTGGCCTCGGTCTGCGGCTTCGTATCGACCCCGCACTTCTCCAAGTGCTACCGCGAATACTTCGGTATTCCACCGCGTGACGAACGCGTCGGTTCCAACACCACCCAACAGGTGGCAATGATGCCGATCCCGCAGGCACTGGTGTTGGCACCGTTGTCCGGACCGATGTCGGCGTTGAGTCAGGCGCGAAACGAGTCGACTTTCGCTAGCGTAAGGCTCTAAACCTTTGTGGCGAGGGGGCTTGTCGGAACGCCGCACCGCCCCGTTCGGCTGCGCAGCAGTCGCAAAGCTTTTGGGGCCGCTTCGCGACCCAACGGGGGCAAGCCCCCTCGCCACAGGTTGATTACATCCTGAAAATCAGGCGCTACGGCTTTGCTGGTATTGCGCCAACGCCGGCAGCAGTTGCTTGTCGATCGCCTGGCGCACGGTGGGCAGAATCGTTGCGCTGCTGGTGTACATCTGCTTGACCATGGTCCTCAGGGTCGAGGCCCGCACATCGTTCAAACCACGTACTGCGCATTCACAGGCCTGCTCTGCAGTGGCCCCACTCGGAACTTCAAATCCAAGCGCCTTGAGCTGGCCCAACAGGTCTTCCTGGTCAATCAAATCAGCGTGCATCATGACGCAATCCTTCTTCAGGGAACGGTGTCGTGGTTCGATTCTGGTAGGGGTGATGGGGCGGGGCAAGGACGATTTGTCGCAATGGCCGCTATACCTATGAACAGGTCGTTTTCGGCTAACTTGCGGGGCAGAGGAGTGGGCACACTGGATTCAGCTGGCTTCACGAAGGTTTGGTCACCCTCGCGCAACAGCTCCTCAACAGTAACTTCTGCCCCGATCCTGTCACGGCTTGATCGGGGCTTTTTTTGTCTGTTGAAGAGCAACAGATCGCAGCCTGCGGCAGCTCCTACGCCGAACACATTTTCCCGTAGGAGCTGGCGCAGCCTGCGATCTTTTGACTTAGCGTTGCAACACCAATATCCGCGACAGCAGCTCATCGCGATCGATGTAGCAGCCCTGAAAATGCCGGGCGCCGCTGGTGGGGTCGAAAGCGTTGCGGGCGTGGAGGGTTCGGCGGTTGTCGAAGCACCACATTTCACCAGGATTGAGCCGGGTGATGAGCCGGAAGCGCGCTTCGCGGGTCATGGCGATAAAGCGTCGATAGGCCCGATACAGCTTGGGCATCTGCTCGACCGATGTATCAAACGGCCCCCGCAGGAAGTTCGCCATGCGGATTTCCGACACTTGCCCCAGCGTATCGAGGGCGATGATCGGCGCCAGGCAGCGGTAGTCGCTGTGGCGGTCCTTGTTGCGAAACTCCACGGGGATCTCGCACAGCGCACGGAAGGCCTCGGGGTCTTCCTGACGCAAGGCGTCGGCAATGGCGAAACCGTCGACAAAAATGCTCTCGCCACCGTCCGCGTCATTGACCAGGCAATGCAGAAATTGCAGCCCCGGTTGCAACTCGCGCGTCGGCAGGTCGCTGTGCAGCGGCAGGTTGAATGCGGTGTAAGCGTTGCTGTCGGCGTCAGCCTTGGATTGCACGTTGAACAGCACGCCGAAATTGCTCTCGCGAATAAACGAAATCCGCTTGGCGATGTGCGTCAGCGAGCCGGGCTCGGTGGGGACGCCGCGTACTTGGGTCAGGCCGATATCGCGCAGTGCCAGAAGCCATTGCAGCAAGGCTTTGGGATCCTCCATTACCGCCTGATATTCGAACACCGGCAGCTTCAGTTGGCTGTTCCACAGCTGGCTTTTCGGTTTGCCGGCGCTACGCTCGGCGCGGGATTCATCGTCATAGGCGTGAGCACGTAACCAGCCTGGATCGAAGCGGCTGGTATGGCCGTCCAGCCAGTCGATAGACAGACAGCCCTGCGCATCCACTTGGGCCACGACGGGGCACAGATCTTCAGCGACATCGACGATTTCCAACACCTGTTCGCGGGTCACGGCATACACGCAAACCGGGCACGGACAGTTGTCGCGCAGCCATTGATGATGAAAGGGGCTGACCCGGCCATCGGCCCAGTTCACTTGCACGTGATCCGCCAGGGTTTGCACGGCGGTCAATGCACTGATCAACGGATAACTGCGGAAGTCGGCAACAGCGGCGGCGGTGTTCATGCGAGCTCCTTTTTTGATTGTTATTTTTCCGGCGGTAGTGCGATCACTCGGCCGATATAGGCCGGTGTGGGCAAGTCCGATTGCAGTGCAGTCATGGCCAGCAGTTTGTTCAGTACCGGTTCGCTGAACGGTGCCGAACGCGGACCGGCCAGGTCGACGTGCAACAGCATTTGTTCGTTGCCCGCCAGTTCCTGCGCGTCGCCGACCAGATGCAGGCTGTGGTAAAGGTGCAGGCGTTTGCGGTCGTGACCGATGATCCGGGTATGCACCTCGACCTCGGCGCCGAGCTTCACTTCGTGCAGGTAATTGAGGTGCAGTTCGAGGGTGAACAGCGAGTTGCCGCTGGCTTCGCGGCTGTTGCTGTCCATGCCCAGTTGATCCATCAGCGCATCGGTGGCGTAGCTGAAGATCAGCAGGTAAAACGCATCGCGCAGATGGCCGTTGTAGTCGACCCAGTCGGGGATGATGGTGGTTGTGTAGGTGGTGAGGGTTGGCATGGTTCAGGTTCCGACATTGATGGTGACTGGACTGCCGCTATCGCGAGCAGGCTCGCTCCCACAGGTGGCTGAGTTCTATCAAAGGCATGCGGTTGAATGTGGGAGCGAGCCTGCTCGCGATGGCGGCGTACCTGCTGGCGCGTTATTCGCTGAAGGTCATCCCATGTTTGGCCTTGGTGGTCTTCACCGCCTCCAGCACCGCCAGCAAGCAATCATCACGATAGCGCTCCAGCGCTGAAATGCTGTGTCTGCCCAGTTGATCGCTGGTGCCGTCGACCACATCGTCGATCAGCTTGTCGGTCAGTTCCGGTGCGGGCAGGTACGTCCATGGCAGTTGCAGTGCCGGACCGAATTGCGCCATGAAGTGCCGCATACCGGCATCGCCGCCGGCCAGGGTGTAGGTCAGGAACGTGCCCATGAACGACCAGCGCAGCCCGGCGCCAAACCGAATTGCATCGTCGATTTCGCCGGTGGTCGCCACGCCGTCGTTGACCAGGTGCAGTGCCTCGCGCCACAGCGCTTCGAGCAGACGATCCGCGATAAAGCCCGGTACTTCCTTGCGCACATGCAGCGGTCGCATGCCCAGCGATTCGTAAACTTTCATGGCCGCCTGCACCGCTTCTGGCGCAGTGTTCTTGCCACCCACCACTTCCACCAGTGGCAGCAGGTAAACCGGGTTGAACGGATGGCCGACTACGCAGCGTTCCGGGTGGGTCGAGCCCTCGTAGAACTCGCTCGGCAACAGCCCTGAAGTGCTGGAACCGATCAGTGCATTGGGTTTGGCCGCCGCGCTGATTTTGCTGTGCAGTTCGAGCTTCAGTTCAAGGCGTTCCGGGGCGCTTTCCTGGATGAAGTCGGCATCCCGCACGCATTCTTCGATGGTCGCGACAAAGCGCAGGCGATCTTGCGAAGCGCCGGGTGTCAGGCCCTGTTTTTCCAGTGCGCCCCAGGCATTGGCGACGCGTTTGCGCAGCGCGGCTTCGGCGCCGGGCGCCGGGTCCCAAGCCACCACATCAAGGCCATGGGCGAGGGCACGGGATACCCAACCGCTGCCGATGACACCACTGCCCAGCGCGGCGAATGTTTTGATTTCGGTGATAAAGCTCATGGCAAATTCCTGAAAGTATTCGGTGATCCAATGTGGGAGCGGGCCTTTGTGGCGAGGGGGCTTGCCCCCGTTGGGTCGCGAAGCGGCCCCAAAACCTGCAACCGCGGTGTGTCATGCACACCGCATGCAAAGTTTTACGACTGCTTCGCAGCCGAACGGGGGCAAGCCCCCTCGCCACAAAAGCTCGCTCCCACAGGTGAGGTGTAAGTTGGTTTAACCGCGCTTGGTCAGGCCCATCTTCACCCGGCCTTCGGCTGGGGTCAGAACGCGGGCGCCGAGGCGGCTGAGGATTTCGCTGGCACGTTCGACCAGTTGGCCGTTGGTCGCCAGTACGCCGCGATCCAGCCAGATATTGTCTTCCAGCCCGACCCGCACGTTGCCGCCCAGCAGCACCGCTTGAGCCGCCATCGGCATTTGCATGCGACCGATGCCGAACCCGGCCCAGACCGCATTGGCCGGCAGGTTGTCGACCATGGCTTTCATGGTGGTGGTATCAGCCGGAGCGCCCCATGGGATGCCCAGGCACAGCTGGAACAGCGGGTCGTCGAGCAGGCCTTCCTTGATCAACTGTTTGGCAAACCACAGGTGACCGGTGTCGAAGATTTCCAACTCGGCTTTTACGCCCAACTCCTGGATGCGTTTGGCGCCAGCGCGCAGCTGAGCCGGGGTGGAGACGTAAATGGTGTCGCCGTCGCCGAAATTCAGAGTGCCGCAATCGAGCGTGCAGATTTCCGGCAGCAGCTCTTCAACGTGGGCCAGACGGGTCAACGGACCGACGAGGTCGGTGTTCGGGCCAAACTCCATCGGGTTCTCGCCAGCGCCGATTTCCAGGTCGCCACCCATGCCAGCCGTGAGGTTGACGATGATGTCGACGTCCGCTTCGCGAATACGCTCCATCACTTCACGGTACAGCGCCACATCGCGGCTGAACTTCCCGGTTTCAGGGTTGCGCACGTGGCAGTGGACCACGGTGGCGCCGGCTTTGGCGGCTTCCACCGCAGCGGCCGCGATCTGTTTTGGGGTGACCGGCACGTGTGGGCTTTTGGCGGTCGTGTCGCCAGCACCGGTGAGTGCGCAGGTGATGATGACGTCGTGGTTCATGGTGCGGTTTCCTTCAGACATGATTTTTGGGCGTAGCGGGCCCGCTCGCAACCGATGTCGGCTGCGAAGATGGGTTCATTTCAGGGTTATTTACTGCTCAGTTGCAGATTCTCGGCAGCCGGTTTGCCGTCGAACGTAGTCACACCTTCAAGCCAGCGTTGCTTGTCTTGCGGGTGATCCTTGAGCCATTGCTTGGCTGATTCGAAAGCGTCCTTGTGATCGAGCAGCGGTTGCATCATCCGGCTCTCGTCTTCGGCGGTGAAGGTCAGGTTGCTCAGCAAACGGCTGACGTTCGGGCACTGGCTGGCGTAGTTCGGGGCGGTCACGGTCCAGACGGTGGCCGAGCCTTCGTTCGGGCCCAAGGCGTCCTGGCTGCCGGTGAGGTAGGTCATTTTCACGTTGACGTTCATCGGGTGCGGCGCCCAGCCGAAGAACACCACGGCTTCGTTGCGGCGTACGGCACGATCCACTGCCGCGAGCATGCCGGCCTCACTGGATTCGACCAGCTGGAACTTGCCCAGGCCGAACTGGTTCTTGGCGATCATTTCCTTGATCTGGGTGTTGGCGCCCGAACCTGGCTCGATGCCGTAGATCTTGCCGCCCAGTTCTTTTTCGAACTTGGCGATATCAGCGAAGGTTTTCAGGCCCTTGTCGGCGAGGTAAGTCGGCACGGCCAGGGTGGCGCGGGCATCCTTGAGGCTAGGTTCGCTCAGGACGGTCACTTGCTTGCCGGCGACAAACGGGGTGATGGTCTGGGTCATCAACGGGTTCCAGTAGCCGAGGAACATGTCCAGGCGCTGGTCGCGGATGCCGGCGAAAATGATTTGCTGGGAAGCACTGGTTTGTTTGGTCTTGTAGCCGAGGCCATCGAGCAGAACCTGGGTCATGGCGCTGGTGGCGATCACGTCGGTCCAGTTCACCACACCCATGCGCACGTTCTGGCATGCGGCAGGGTCGGCAGCCATCGCGCCGGAACTCAAGAAAGCGGTACCACTGAGTGCGAGAACGCAGCTGCTGATCAGTCGTTTCATGGTGGGATCCTCGGCAGGTCGTTATTGTGGGGTCCGGCGTCTGTATCCGGTCTTGGAAATACGCTCATATTTTGGCGAGTGGCTGTTGTCCTCAGGCAAGGCGCCGCGACGAGTCATAGCCCGCTATGACGAGGAGCGGCAACGCAGCCTGAGGACAACAGACGCCGCCAAAATTGAGCAGCTATTTTCAAGACCGGATACCCCTGTGCCGGTGATGTCACGTTACGCAGCTGAACCTGGCGGAAAACGCACAGCGGCGACCAGCTCTTGCACTGCAGCGACCTGTGCTCTTGTCTGTCGCTTGCAAGTGGCGTATCAACGTCCACACGCTGCCCGACGCATCGGAGTGAGTTCCATGTCCCAGGATTTCTACTTTCTGTTGATGCCGGGTTTCTCGGCTATCGGTTTCATCTCGGCGATCGAACCGTTGCGGGTGGCCAACCGCTTTCGCGGCGAACTGTACCGCTGGCATGTGCTGAGCGCCGACGGCGGCCCGGTATTGGCCAGCAACGGCATGTCGCTCAACGCCGACGCGGCGTTGGAACCGCTGAAAAAGGGTGCGACCCTGCTGGTGGTCGCGGGGTTCGAACCGCTGAAGTTCGTCAACCCGACTCTGGAACACTGGCTGCGTCGCCTGGATCACGATGGCGTGATCCTCGGCGGCATCGACACCGGCAGTTTTGTCCTCGCCGAAGCGGGGCTGCTCGACGGCCACCGCGTGACCCTGCACTGGGAAGCCATCGACGCGTTCAAGGAGTCTTATCCACAGATCAGCGTGACCCAGGAGCTGTTCGAAATCGACCGGCGCCGCATCACTTCGGCCGGCGGCACAGCGTCCATCGACCTGATGCTCGACCTGATCGCCCAGGCTCACGGCCCCGAGTTGGCGGTTCAGGTCAGCGAACAGTTTGTGCTCGGGCGCATTCGCCCGCGCAAAGACCACCAGCGCATGCAGATCGCCACGCGCTATGGCATCAGCAACAAGAAACTGGTGCAGGTGATTGGCGAGATGGAGCAGCACAGCGAGCCGCCGCTCAGCACCCTGGAACTGGCGGATTCGATCAAGGTGACGCGACGTCAGCTTGAGCGGCTGTTCCGCTTGCACCTCAACGACACGCCGAGCAACTTCTATCTGGGGCTAAGGCTGGAAAAAGCCCGGCAGCTGCTGCGCCAGACTGACATGAGCGTGCTGGAAGTGAGCATCGCCTGCGGGTTCGAATCGCCGTCTTATTTCACCCGCAGTTATCGGACGCGGTTTGCCCGCTGCCCGCGCGAGGACCGACGTACCGTCAAGGCATGATCGTTCCCACGCTCTGCGTGGGAACGCCGCCATGGACGCTCTGCGTCCGCTTCGAGATGTGACGCAGAGCGTCACGGAATGCATTCCCACGCGGGAGCGTGGGAACGATCAGTTGGATTACTTCTTCATCAACCCTGAACACGCCGCCTTGTACGCCTCATGCTGATACTTGTTCAGCGTCGCTGGCAGGGCAAAGTCGAACTTCTTGTTCTGGGCGTTAATGGTCTGCGGTGACAGCAGCGTCACCTCGCAGTTGTCCAGCAACTGGAAAACCCCTTCGATCTTGAAGGTGGTCGGGCCGCCGGCGAACTCGCCTTTTTTGCTGCGTTTCTTGATTGCGATGCGATCGATGCCGTTATCGCGAACAAACGCGCTGATCTGTGCAGCGAAGGCTTTGACGTTGGTGGCTTCGTCATCATCGTCGAGGGCGACTTTCTTGGTGTTCAGGGCGACGTGAGTCAGCACCTGATTGTCGAGGGAGGCGACGGCGAAGATCGCCTCGCTGCCTTTGATTTCGATGCCGCAGATTTTCATGGACTCGCCTTGGAGGGATGCGTTGAGTGACGGGCGATAAAAGACAACATGTTGTCTCTTATCGTCCTTTTAGCGCCATAACGGACAGCATGCTGTCCGTTACTGCTGACCGATCGACTCCAGAAACTCCGACCGTTCGTCGCTCTTGCTCGACAGGCAATCGTTCAGGTCCATGGTGTAGGTCTTGCTGCCCACCGCTGCAGGGAACGCTGCAATCGCGCAATCGGCATCCCGCGATTTCATCCAGAGCTGCTCGGCGGTCTGGAGTTTGCCGGTGATGTCTGCCAACTGCGCCTTGTTGTTCGCGTATTGGGTTTTCATCCGATCCAGCAATCCCTGGAAATTGTCCTTGAGCAGTTGTTCGGCGGTGTTTTTGCTATAGGTCGAGCATTCCAGGGTCTGGACGTCGTTTTCGACCGCATCGCACGGGTTTTTGTCGGCTTCTTCTGCCGCCTGTACGCCGGTCGCTATCAGTGCCAAAGCCAGGAAGATCGATTTCATTGCGCTGCCGCCCCTTGTTCCAGTGATGCATCCAGTGATACGGCGAATTCTGGCCCAACTATTCGGGAAAGAACAGGAGGGCAAAGGGCCTGCGGTGAGACCCTTTGTCGCGTATTGACGCTTTCGGCAATTCCCCTGTCGTTTTTGCACCCGGCTGCCCCGTCCCTCAAGCATATGCTGACCCAAAGCGCCGGCAGACGATTCGGCGCATGAATCGCTAATAGGGGACTGCCTGATGAGCCCAGCCGAATTGCACGCCGACAGCATCGTTATCGACGGGCTGATTATTGCCAAGTGGAACCGCGAGCTGTTTGAAGACATGCGCAAAGGCGGCTTGACCGCGGCCAACTGCACCGTGTCGGTGTGGGAAGGGTTCCAGGCGACCATCAACAACATCGCCGCCAGCCAGAAGCTGATCCGTGAGAACAGCGACCTGGTGATTCCGGTCAAGACCACCGCCGACATCCGTCTCGCCAAGGAACAGGGCAAGACCGGGATCATCTTCGGCTTCCAGAATGCCCATGCTTTTGAGGATCAGATCGGCTACGTCGAGATCTTCAAGCAACTCGGGGTTGGCGTGGTACAGATGTGCTACAACACCCAGAACCTGGTGGGCACCGGTTGCTACGAACGTGACGGCGGCCTGTCCGGTTTCGGTCGTGAAATCGTCGCGGAAATGAACCGCGCCGGCATCATGTGCGATCTGTCCCACGTCGGCTCCAAGACGTCCGAAGAAGTCATCCTCGAATCGAAAAAACCGGTGTGCTACTCCCACTGCCTGCCGTCGGGTCTCAAAGAGCACCCGCGCAACAAGTCCGATGAAGAACTGAAATTCATTGCCGACCATGGCGGTTTTGTCGGCGTGACCATGTTCGCACCGTTCCTCGCCAAAGGCATCGATTCGACCATCGACGACTACGCCGAAGCCATCGAATACACCATGAACATCGTCGGTGAAGACGCGATCGGTATCGGCACCGACTTCACCCAGGGTCATGGCCAGGACTTCTTCGAAATGCTGACCCACGACAAGGGCTATGCCCGTCGTCTGACCAACTTCGGCAAGATCATCAACCCGCTGGGCATCCGCACCGTGGGCGAGTTCCCGAACCTGACCGAGACGCTGCTCAAGCGCGGCCATTCCGAGCGCGTAGTGCGCAAGATCATGGGCGAAAACTGGGTGAGCGTCCTGAAAGACGTCTGGGGCGAGTGAATACCTCTGGAGCCTACTCCGCTCGCCGATAGCTGCGTCAGGTCCTCGCGCCAAGCTCGCCGTACGTCCCGTACTGTCTCGCTTGTCGCTCCGGTCCTTCCTTGCTCTCGACGTGCTCGCTACGGCTCCAAAGGCATTCACACAGCTTTTTATTAATGCAAAGCCAAGGCTTTGCTAGGTACTAAAAACGAATTTTCCGGAGTTAAGTTTCCATGGCCAAAATCGCCCCTCAATTGCCAATCGAAGTCGACAGCGAAACCGGTGTCTGGACCTCTGACGCCCTGCCGATGCTGTATGTGCCGCGTCACTTCTTCGTCAACAACCACATGGGTATCGAGGAAGTGCTGGGCGCTGACGGCTATGCCGAGATCCTCTACAAGGCTGGCTACAAGTCCGCCTGGCACTGGTGTGAAAAAGAAGCTGAATGCCACGGCCTGGAAGGCGTTGCGGTGTTCGAGCACTACATGAAGCGCCTATCGCAACGTGGCTGGGGCCTGTTCAAGATCCAGGACATCGACCTCGAAAAAGGCACCGCCAGCGTCAAGCTCGAACACTCGGCGTTCGTCTACGTCTACGGCAAGGTCGGACGCAAGGTCGACTACATGTTCACTGGCTGGTTTGCCGGTGCCATGGACCAGATCCTGCAAGCGCGCGGCAGCAAGATTCGCACCGTCGCCGAACAGGTATACGGTGGCTCTGAAGAAGGCCACGACGACGGCTTGTTCACCGTCAAGCCGTTGTAAGTCGAGGATCCTGCCATGGCTTTCGAAGCAATGTTCCAGCCGATTCAAATCGGCAAACTGACCATCCGCAACCGCGTGCTCAGCACCGCGCACGCCGAGGTTTACGCCACCGACGGCGGGATGACCACCGATCGGTACGTCAAGTACTACGAAGAGAAAGCCAAGGGCGGGATCGGCCTGGCGATTTGCGGCGGTTCTTCCAGCGTGGCCATCGACAGCCCGCAAGGCTGGTGGAAATCGGTCAACCTGGCCGACGACCGGATTATTCCGCACTTCCAGAACCTGGCCGATGCCATGCACAAGCATGGCGCCAAGATCATGATCCAGATTACCCACATGGGCCGTCGCTCGCGTTGGGACGGCGAGCATTGGCCGACCCTGCTGTCGCCGTCGGGTATCCGTGAGCCGGTGCACCGCGCGACCTGCAAAACCATCGAGCCGGAAGAAATCTGGCGGGTGATCGGCAACTACGCCAGCGCCGCTGCGCGTGCCAAGGCCGGTGGCCTGGACGGCGTTGAACTGTCGGCCGTGCACCAGCACATGATCGACCAGTTCTGGAGCCCGCGCGTCAACAAACGTACCGATGAATGGGGCGGCAGCTTCGAGAACCGCATGCGTTTCGGCCTGGAAGTGATCAAGGCTGTGCGCAAGGAAGTCGGTCCGGACTTCTGCGTCGGCATCCGTATCTGCGGTGATGAATTCCACCCTGATGGCCTGAGCCATGAGGACATGAAGCAAATCGCCAAGTACTACGACGACACCGGCATGATCGATTTCATCGGCGTCGTGGGCTCGGGGTGCGATACCCACAACACCCTGGCCAACGTTATCCCCAACATGAGTTATCCACCGGAGCCGTTCCTGCACTTGGCGGCCGGTATCAAGGAAGTGGTCAAGGCCCCGGTGCTGCACGCGCAGAACATCAAGGACCCGAACCAGGCAACCCGTATTCTGGAAGGCGGTTACGTCGACATGGTCGGCATGACCCGCGCGCACATTGCCGACCCGCACCTGATCGCCAAGATCAAGATGGGCCAGATCGACCAGATCAAACAGTGTGTGGGCGCCAACTACTGCATCGATCGTCAGTACCAGGGTCTGGACGTACTGTGCATCCAGAACGCCGCGACCTCCCGTGAATACATGGGCGTGCCGCACATCATCGAGAAATCGACCGGTGTGAAACGCAAAGTCGTGGTGGTTGGTGCCGGCCCTGCCGGGATGGAAGCTGCGCGCGTGTCGGCCGAACGTGGCCACGACGTGACTTTGTTCGAGAAGAAAGAATTCATCGGTGGGCAAATCACTACCGCCTCGAAAGCCCCGCAACGGGACCAGATCGCCGGTATCACCCGTTGGTTCCAGCTGGAGCTGGCGCGTTTGAAAGTAGACCTGCGCCTGGGCGTGGCGGCCGATGCAGCGACCATTCTCGACCTGCGTCCGGACGTGGTAGTGCTCGCTGTTGGCGGTCATCCGTTCCTTGAGCAGAACGAACACTGGGGCGCAGCTGAAGGCTTGGTGGTCAGCAGCTGGGACATCCTCGACGGCAAGGTTGCGCCGGGCAAGAACGTACTGGTCTACGACACCATTTGCGAGTTCACCGGGATGTCGACGGCGGACTTCCTCGCCGACAAAGGCAGCCAGGTCGAGATCGTCACCGACGACATCAAGCCGGGTGTGGCTATTGGCGGCACATCGTTCCCGACGTACTACCGCAGCATGTACCCGAAAGAAGTGATCATGACCGGGGACATGATGCTGGAGAAGGTCTACCGCGAAGGCGACAAGCTGGTGGCGGTGCTGGAGAACGAATACACCGGCGCCAAAGAGGAGCGGGTGGTCGACCAGGTCGTGGTCGAGAACGGCGTGCGGCCGGACGAAGAAATCTATTACGCGCTGAAGGAAGGCTCGCGCAACAAAGGCCAGATGGACATCGAAGCCTTGTTCGCGATCAAGCCTCAGCCATCGTTGAGCCAGGCGGGTGACGGCTACTTGCTGTTCCGCATCGGTGACTGCGTGGCCCAGCGCAACACGCACGCGGCGATCTACGACGCACTGCGGCTTTGCAAGGATTTTTAAGTACCGAATTGATCGTTCCCACGCTCCGCGTGGGAATGCCTCAATGGACGCTCCGCGTCCGCTTTTGATGTGACGCGGAGCGTCACGGGCTGCATTCCCACGCAGAGCGTGGGAACGATCATAGACCCCGAGGTCTTTGGGAGCTCCACCATGCTAAACACCCTTCTTCCCATCCTGCTGTTTGCCGCCCTGGGCCTGGCTGTCCTGGGCGCGTTGCGGCGGGTGGCTATGTGGCGCCGGGGCCGTGCGTCCAAGGTCGACTTGATCGGCGGCCTGCTGGCCATGCCCAAACGCTACATGGTCGATCTGCACCACGTGGTGGCGCGGGACAAATACATCGCCAACACCCACGTCGCCACGGCGGGTGGCGCGGTGGCGTCCATCGTGCTGGCGATCCTGGTTCACGGTTTTGGCCTGCATAACCGCTTCCTCGGTTATGCGTTGTTGTTGATGACGGCAGTGATGTTCGTCGGTGCGATCTTTGTTTACCTGCGTCGGCGCAACCCGCCAGCGCGTTTATCCAAAGGTCCGTGGATGCGCCTGCCGAAAAGCTTGCTGGCATTCTCGGCGTCGTTCTTCCTGGTGACCTTGCCGGTGGCGGGCATCCTTCCGGAAAACTTCGGCGGTTGGCTGTTGGCAGCGATCCTCGGTGTTGGCGTGCTGTGGGGCGTATCCGAGTTGTTCTTCGGCATGACCTGGGGTGGGCCGATGAAGCATGCCTTCGCCGGTGCCTTGCACCTGGCCTGGCACCGTCGCGCCGAACGTTTTGGTGGTGGTCGCTCCACCGGTTTGAAACCGCTGGATCTCAACGACCCAAGCGCGCCGCTCGGTGTGGAAAAACCCAAGGATTTCACCTGGAACCAACTGCTCGGCTTCGACGCCTGCGTGCAGTGCGGTAAATGCGAAGCGGCGTGCCCGGCGTTTGCCGCTGGTCAGCCACTGAACCCGAAAAAACTGATTCAGGACATGGTCGTCGGCCTGGCCGGCGGCACCGATGCCAAGTTCGCTGGCAGTCTGTACCCAGGCAAAGCTATCGGTGAACACGCGGGTAATCCGCATCAGCCGATCGTCAACGGTCTGGTGGACGCGGAAACCCTCTGGTCTTGCACCACTTGCCGCGCGTGCGTTGAAGAGTGTCCGATGATGATCGAGCACGTTGACGCCATCGTCGACATGCGCCGCCATCTGACCCTGGAAAAAGGCGCGACGCCGAACAAGGGCGCCGAAGTCCTGGAAAACCTGATTGCCACCGACAACCCGGGCGGTTTCGCCCCGGGTGGGCGGATGAACTGGGCGGCGGACTTGAACCTGACACTGCTCAGCGAGAAGAAATCCACCGACGTGCTGTTCTGGGTTGGCGACGGTGCGTTCGACATGCGCAACCAGCGCACCTTGCGCGCCTTCGTCAAAGTACTGAAAGCCGCGAAAGTCGACTTTGCCGTGCTCGGTCTTGAAGAGCGTGACAGCGGCGATGTGGCACGCCGTCTGGGCGACGAAGCGACCTTCCAGTTGTTGGCCAAACGCAACATCCAGACCTTGGCCAAATACAGCTTCAACCGCATCGTCACCTGCGATCCGCACAGCTTCCACGTGCTGAAGAATGAATACGGCGCCTTCGATGGCAACTACCTGGTGCAGCACCACAGCACCTACATGGCGGAAATCATCGACGCTGGCGCACTCAATCTGGGTCAGCACAAAGGCAACAGCGTGACCTATCACGACCCGTGCTACCTCGGTCGTTACAACGGCGAATACGAGGCGCCGCGCCAGGTACTGCGTGCGCTGGGGATCGAGGTCAAGGAAATGCAACGTTCCGGTTTCCGCTCGCGCTGCTGCGGTGGCGGCGGCGGTGCGCCGATCACCGACATTCCGGGCAAGCAACGGATCCCCGACATGCGCATGGAAGACATCCGCGAAACCGGTGCTGAACTGGTGGCTGTGGGTTGTCCACAGTGCACTGCGATGCTCGAAGGCGTGGTCGAGCCACGGCCGCTGATCAAGGACATCGCCGAGTTGGTGGCCGACGCGCTGCTCGAAGACGCGGCGCCCAGCAAGTCACCGGCACCGACTAAACGTCAACCCGCGGAGGCCCACTGATGAGCGACATTATCCGCCGCGATCCGCGCGCCGAATGGATCGCCCGCAACCGTCTGCATCCGCTGCATGCCGCCATGCAACCGGTGGAACACAGCTGGATGGGTCCCAACGGGATCATTCGCAAGAATCCTCATGGAATTGGTTTCATCGGCCCCAATGGCATCAAGCGGATTGACCGCAGTGGTGCACAGCAGGGCGGGGCGACCAAGCGTACGGCCGCCGTTGAAGTGCAACTGCCGCTGCATCAGGTGGCTACACCTGCGTTCTACATCAGTGTGGTGCCGGACATGGTCGGCGGCCGTTTGAGCAGCCACGACCGCGACCTGCTGGGCCTGGCCCATCAATTGGCCGGCAAGGACGGTGCCGTGTTGGCGGTGGTCTTTGGCGAACACAAGGAAAACGCCTTCGCTACTGCGGGCGTCGACCGCCTGCTGGTGCTGGATGGCGAAGAATTCGAGGGTTATGCACCGGAACAGCGGGTGCAGGGTCTACGGGCTGTGGATAACCAGTTCAGCCCTCGTCACTGGTTGCTGCCGGACAGCCGCACCGGTGGCGGTGAACTGGGTCGGCGCTTTGCCGCGGCACTCGGCGAACGCCCGGCCACACGGGTCTGGCAGGTCAAGGATCAAGAGTGCATCGGCCGCGCCGGTGCCGGTCTGCAAGACTTGGCGCGTCCTGTTGCACGCTTGATTCTGGCGGCGGTGGAATGCGCCGAACCGGTCAGCGAAACCCGTCATGAAGCGTTGCCGGTGGAGTTATCCACAGCGGTTGCGCGCAGCCTGTCGCGGATCGAGGACCTGGGCGCGGTAGCAGTCGACCCGGCAGCGATTCCGATGGCCGAAGCCGAGTTCATTTTCTCGGGCGGCAACGGGGTCAAGGACTGGAATCTTTTCCACAGGACGGCAGCGGCGTTGGGCGCGACCGAAGGCGCATCGCGGGTGGCCGTGGACGATGGCTTCATGGCCCGCGACCGTCAGGTCGGCGCCAGCGGTACCTGGGTCACGGCGCGGGTGTACGTGGCGGTGGGAATTTCCGGGGCGATCCAGCACCTGCAAGGCATTGGTGCCTGCGACAAGGTGGTGGCGATCAACCTCGATCCTGGCTGCGACATGATCAAGCGCGCCGACCTGTCGGTGATAGGTGAAAGCGCAGAAATTCTTCAGGCCTTGATCGCGGCGGTAGAGGCTTACCGCAACGACGCCAAGCGCGATGCGGCTTAAGAGAAGGAAAGGGTTATGAGTACGAATGTCATCAGCCTGGTGTCGATCGGCGCCCACCCGACCTCGGGCCGGCCACGCCGCGCCGAGCAGGATGCGCGGGCGGTTGAGCTCGGTCTTCAATTGGCCGGGGATAACCTGCAAGTGCTGCACGCCGGTGATGTCGAGGAGCCTGCGCTGCGGGCTTATCTGGGCATGGGCCTGGAACAGCTGCATGTGCTCGAACAGCCCCAAGGCGCAGATGCGCTGCCAGCGCTGACCGCTTATTTGCGCGATGCTGGCGCGCAGGTTGTGCTGACCGGCAGGCAGGCGGAAACCGGTGAAGGCTCGGGCATGTTGCCGTTCCTGCTGGCGGAAAGCCTCGGCTGGCCGCTGGTGGTCGGGCTGGCGCAGGTCGAGTCCATCGACGGCAATTCGGCCCTGGTGCTGCAAGCCTTGCCCCGTGGCCAACGTCGACGCTTGAAGGTGCGCCTGCCGTTTCTCGCCACTGTGGATAACGCGGCGCCCAAGCCACGGCAAAGCGCCTTCGGCCCGGCGCGGCGCGGAGTGTTGCAGGCGGAAGACGTTGAGGTCATCGATGATGAATTGCTGGCGGTTGCGACGTTGCAGCCGGCCAAGCCACGGCCAAAACGCTTGAAAGTGATCAAGGCCAAGAGCGGCGCCGACCGGATGAAAGCTGCAACGGCCAAGGCCAGCGGTGGCGGTGGGCAAGTGCTCAAAGGCTTGAGTGCCGAAGCCGGGGCTGAAGCGATTCTCAAGTTGCTGATTGAAGAAGGCGTGGTTCGCTAACAGAAAATCAGCGCAGATCTAATGTGGGAGCGAGCTTGCTCGCGAATGGGGGCTAACATTCTGCATCGAAGTCGGCTGATCCAACGCTTTCGCGAGCAGGCTCGCTCCCACAAGGAAAAATAATGGCAGTTGAATTTCGTTCGGCCTTGCGCGCGGATGCGCGGGAGATTGCTCGCTTGTTTCAGATTTCATCAGAAGGTGCCGCGGATTACATCTGGAGCCAGCTGGCAGAGCCCGGCCAGGACCTGCTGGATGTCGGTGCCAGTCGCTACGCCCGTGAAGATGTGGATTTCTCCTATCAGAACTGCCTGATCGCGCAGGCCGAGGGGAAGGTCATTGGCATGCTGCACAGCTACGTGATGCGTCACGATCCGCTGGCAGCTCCGGTCACCGATCCGGTCCTGGCGCCGTATGCCAAGCTGGAAATCCCCGACACCCTCTATATTTCAAGCCTGGCGCTGCATGAGGGTTGGCGCAATCAGGGCTTGGGCCAGCAATTCCTCGCCTACGCCTATGACCGTGCCAACCAGTTGGGGCTCAACGGCTTGAGCCTGATCGACTATGCGGCGAACACCGGCGCCCGTCGGTTTTACGAGCGACATGGCTTCCGTGTCGTCGATACCTGCCAGATCACACCCCACCCGATGATTCGGGTCACGGGTGAAGCCTATTTGATGTATCGGCCATAGGTGACGCGGAGCGTCACGGGATGCATTCCCACGCAGAGCGTGGGAACGAGCCATTCGAGGGGCGTTCACGCTGCGGTTACCCACAATCCCTGTTAGCGCTTCTGTGGATAACATGTTCACCCCTCGCTACACCCCATGCAGATCAAGCCCTGCAAGCCTTTGTACGAAAAACGACCAAGCTAACCCCGTGTTTTTTCGAGCTTTTTTCAGTGGGTAAGGGCATTGGTAGCTCACGACTTGCCCCCAATCTCTGTTGGCGCTTCTGTGGATAAGATGTTTGCTGTCCTCTGTAAGCCATATAGATCGTGGCTTTCAAGCTTCTGGTTAATAAATAACCAAATACCGGATTTTGCCCTCTGCTGACTGCTCAAACCCACGAAATATGCAGCCTGGACGTGGTTTTCCACAGCGCACTGAATAGTTTGCACAGTTGCCCCCAAAGTCTGTTGGCGCTTCTGTGGATAAGGTGTTTGCGATCCTCTGTGAGCCATGAATAACGTGGCTTACAGGCGTCTGGTCAAAAAATAGACAATGGCGATCGAAAACCCGTCAATTGAATAAGTCACGGATTTTCTTCAGTTTCTGTGGAGAAAGTTTTCAGTCTTTCCACAGTTGTCCCCATTAGCTGTGGGTGGAGGTGTGGATAACTTGTTCGCGGAAGGCTGTACGCCACGTCCCTTATAGGCTGGAACGCGATAGATCATATTTCGTACAGTTCTAAAGATGAGGGGAGTGTATTCAGGGGGAGGGATGTAGTGAGGTAGGACGCCATCGCGAGCAGGCTCGCTCCCACAGGGGATTGGTGGTGTTCACACATGCTACGAACAACATCAATCAATGTGGGAGCGAGCCTGCTCGCGATGCTTTTGGATCTTAACCGTGAACCGGCACGCCTTTGAGGTAAGGCGCAGGCTCGGCCCCCAGATTGCTCAGCAGACGCTCGCTGTACCAATCCACGAAGTTCACCACGCCGAACTCGTAAGTCTTGGAGTACGGGCCTGGCTGGTACGCCGTGGAGTTGATCCCGCGCTGGTTCTCTTCGGCCAAGCGACGGTCTTCGTTGTTGGTCGCATCCCAGACTTCACGCATGCGCTCGACGTCGTAATCCACGCCTTCGACAGCGTCCTTGTGCACCAGCCATTTGGTGGTGACCATGGTTTCCTGCGCGCTGATCGGCCACACGGTGAACACAATGATGTGATCGCCCATGCAGTGGTTCCATGAGTGCGGCAGGTGCAGGATGCGCATCGAGCCCAGGTCCGGGTTCTGGATCCGGCCCATGAGTTTCTTGCAGGCTTGCTTGCCGTCCAGGGTCATCGACACGGTGCCCTTGAGCAACGGCATGCGCACGATGCGGTTACGCAGGCCGAAACTGGCGTGTGCGTAAGGAATCTTCTCGGCTTCCCACGCAGCGGCAGAAGCGGCTACGTGGTCCTTGAACGCCTGGTCGGCACGTGGGTCGGTCACGTCGTCCCATTCCAGCAGGGTTTTCAGCAGTGCCGGGTGCGACGCGTTGCAGTGGTAGCACTCGCGGTTGTTTTCCAGCACCAGTTTCCAGTTGGCCTGTTCCACCAGGGTGGTTTGCACCGCCACCTTGGTGTTTTCCATGTCATACGGTTCCATGTAATGGCTCAGTGTCGACAGGAAGTCATCGATGGCCGGCGGGTTTTCCGCGAGGCTGATGAAGATGTAACCGCCAGCGGTCTTCACGTTTACCGGTTTCAGGCCGTACTGCTTCATGTCGAAGTCGTCGCCCATCTCGGTGCCAGCGAACAACAGGCGTCCGTCCAGCTCGTAGGTCCACTGGTGGTAGTGGCAAACCAGCTTGGCGACTTTGCCTTTGTCGCTGGTGCACAGACGCGAACCACGGTGGCGGCAGACGTTATGGAAGGCGTGAACCACGCCTTCGGCGCCGCGAATCACGATGATCGGGTTCTTGCCGATCTGCAGGGTCAGGTAGTTGCCCTTGGTCGGGATTTCGCAGGTCATGCCGGCGATCAGCCACTCTTTCTGGAAGATCTCCTGCATGTCGATATCGAATAACCGCTCATCAGAGTAGAACGGCTGTGGCAGTGAAAATGTACGCTCGCGCTCTTGCAGCATCTGCGCGGTGGCCTTGCGTGCGGGTTCCAGTGGATCGCCCAAGCTCAAGGTAGTGGTGACGTCCATCGTTTAAGTCCTCATGACCATCTGTGTGGCCGGCGAATAGTGGCTAATCAGGGTTGCTACGCAAGGCAGAAAACAGCGTTTATCTGTTGAAGCGAGTGTGGGCCCGGCGCAGGCTGGAACCTTATCCATGGGCGACATGGCCCAATCTGTTCCCGACGCTCAACCCCCGGTGGTTGTGGGCTGGTCGCGATAAGCATGTGAATGTCGCAGATAGGTAAATGGGCAATCTGCGCTATACGCAGAATCGGCAACATGAGGTCGACAGTCGACCGTGGAGATCAGCATGTCCAATAGTTTCCTGAACCCGGTAACCACCCAGACCTGGGCCAATGGCCGGCACATTGTCCGTTGCGTCAAAGTCATCCAGGAAACCTGGGACGTGCGGACCTTCTGCTTCATGGCCGACCAGCCGATCATGTTCTTCTTCAAGCCGGGGCAGTTCGTCACCCTGGAGCTGGAGATCGACGGTGTGCCGATCATGCGCTCGTACACCATTTCCAGTTCACCGTCGGTGCCTTACAGCTTTTCGGTGACTATCAAGCGCGTACCGGGCGGCAAGGTTTCCAACTGGCTGCACGACACCCTGCACGAGGGCCAGGAACTGGCGGTGCACGGGCCGGTCGGGTTGTTCAACGCGATGGATTTCACCGCACCGAAAGTGCTCTATCTCAGCGGCGGTGTCGGGATCACCCCGGTAATGTCCATGGCCCGCTGGTTCTACGACACCAACGGCAACGTCGACATGGTGTTTATCCACAGCGCCCGCTCGCCGAAAGACATCATCTATCACCGCGAGCTGGAGCACATGGCATCGCGGATCGATAACTTCAGCCTGCACCTGATCTGTGAGAAGCACGGACTGGGTGAGCCTTGGGCCGGTTATCGCGGCTACCTGAATCATAAAATGCTGGAGCTGATGGCACCGGACTTCCTTGAGCGTGAGGTCTTCTGCTGCGGCCCGACCCCTTACATGCACGCGGTCAAACGCCTGCTGGAAGCCGCTGGCTTCGACATGAAGCGTTACCACGAAGAATCTTTCGGTGCTACACCGCCAGAGGCCCGTGCCGATGCAGTGGAGCAAGCCGAACAAGCGGCCGACGCCCCGGAAATCGACGTGGCGGATCTGCATCAAGTGGAATTCACCGCGTCCGGCAAAAGCATCCGCGTGGCACCGGGTGAAACCGTCCACGCCGCCGCCGCCAAGCTTGGCCTGCTGATTCCGAAAGCCTGCGGGATGGGGATCTGCGGAACGTGCAAGGTGATGAAGCTGGGCGGGGAAGTCGAGATGGAGCACAACGGCGGGATCACCGAAGAAGACGAAGCCGAGGGCTACATCCTGTCATGCTGCAGCGTGCCGAAAGGGGATGTACGGATCGAGTTCTAAGCCGTTACTCCGGGGGAAGGGACGCAGAGCGTCCCGGGCTGCATTCCCACGCAGAGCGTGGGAACGAGTACATCACTGGCTGGGAAGTTTCACACTCTCGTTCCCACGCTCCGCGTGGGAATGCCTCTCGGGACGCTCCGCGTTCCTGTCGCGCCGCGGTCGTCCGGTCGTCCGTTTCAATACCAGCGCTGAATCTCGATCACCCCCTCCATCCCTGCATAGTTCCGAGCGCTTGAGTACCGCCAGTGCTCTGCCAAATCCACATACCCGCGTTTCACCGGGTTTTGATGGATGTAGTCCAGTTTCTGGCGCATCACTGTTTCGCTGTAAACCAACTCTGCGTGCGAACCTTCCTGCCATAGCTGATAAACCCGATCGTGCTTATGGGCGCGCTTGCTGAAACGCAGGCGTTGCAGGGCTCGTTCTGCGCCTTTGCTTTGCAGATCGTCGATGATTTGTCGGGCGGTGAAGGACTTGAACTGGCTGAGGCATTTGCTCAAGTTCGGAGCTTCGGCCACGAAGTGCAGATGGTTTTCCAGGATGACGTAGCCATACAGCTGTAAGTTCTGATGGGATTGTTGATAGCGCCAGCAATTGAGCAGGTGATCGACAATGTAGGGCCGGATGAATAACGGGAGCCACTCCATGATTGTGCAGGTCACGAAGTGGGGTTTGTCGGGTTCGGTGATGGTGTAGCGGCTTCGGCCCATGGAGTTCATCCGTGAATCTTGTGGCGCGGCCTGGACGCGAAGCGTCCGGGGATGCATTCCCACGCAGAGCGTGGGAACGATCATGTTGCGGGGAGTGAGGCGGTGGCGCTAGAAGACGGGCGCGGAGAAATGGGTGGGAAATGTCGCCGCGCCACTAAACCTTGGCTTTGTACCCTTCCTCCAACTGCCCCACCCGCAACTGAATCACCTCCAGCACCGCACACCCTTCACGTGTGAGCAAATGCACGCCACGGGTGACGCGGGTCAGGTCGCAATCGGAAATGCCTTTGAGGGACAGGCTGGTCAAGGTGTCCATAAGGTCGCGAACCACCGTGAAACGGTGTGCGGCGCAGGCGGCCAGGTCGCTGAGTTCTTTGTGGGTGTTGATGAAGAGCACGGGGTTTGCAGAATCGTAGGTGTCGACGGGGAGGTAGCGAGGCATGACTTGTTCATTCATGGGTGTAACTCCTGTAAGTAGAGCCTTCACCGTTCGCGGCCAAACGAAATAGGTGGCAGCTGTGCGAGGGTTGGCCGACCGGCCACAGGAACACCGGCACACCCGAAGGTGTCCCGCGCACAGCCGCCATAACACGAGTTTTCAGACATAAAAAAAGCGTCTGCAAGGGTGTTGGGGACGCTGATGCGCTCCTGAGTTCGACCGGCCAAGGTCATTCGCGGAGTTTTCCGCGAGCTCGAACTATAGGAGCGACGCTGAGACGCGGCAACAGGGTACGTTGTCGGAAAGGTCTTGGAAAGTTGTGAGGTTTGATCGTTCCCACGCTCCGCGTGGGAACGATCAGGCTAATCAGGCGCTCATCACTTCCCGAATATCCGCCGCCAATTCCCGTACCCGCTCTACCTCGGTATCCCACGAGCACATGAAGCGTGCGCCGCCTTTGCCGATGAAGGTGTAGAAGCGCCAGCTCTTGGCGGTCAGGGCCGCGACGGCCGATTCCGAGAGTTGCAGGAACACGCCATTGGCTTGTACCGGGAACATCAGTTCAACGCCTGGAATGTCGCTCACCAGCTCGGCCAGCAACTGTGCGCAGTAGTTGGCGTGGCGGGCGTGTTTGAGCCAAGCGTCGTTTTCCAGCAGGCCGACCCATGGCGCCGAGAGGAAACGCATTTTCGACGCCAGTTGCCCGGCCTGTTTGCACCGGTAGTCGAAGTCTTCGGCCAGCTTGTGGTTGAAGAACAGAATCGCCTCACCCACGGCCATGCCGTTTTTCGTGCCGCCGAAGCACAACACGTCAACGCCGGCTTTCCAGGTCAGGTCGGCAGGCGAGCAATTGAGGAACGCGCAGGCGTTGGAGAAGCGCGCGCCGTCCATGTGCAGGTTCAGGCCCAGTTCCTTGCAGGTGGCGCTGATGGCGCGGATTTCTTCCGGGGTATAGATGCTGCCGACTTCGGTCGCCTGGGTCAGGGTCACGACGCGCGGTTTCGGGTAGTGGATGTCCTGGCGCTTGAGGGCGATTTCGCGAATCGAATCCGGGGTCAACTTACCGTTTTCAGTGCGTGCGATGAGCAGCTTGGAGCCGTTGGAGAAGAACTCCGGCGCGCCGCATTCGTCGGTTTCGACGTGGGCGGTTTCCGAGCAGATCACGCTGTGGTAGCTCTGGCACAGCGACGACAGCGCCAGCGAGTTGGCCGCGGTGCCGTTGAAGGCGAAGAACACTTCGCAGTCGGTTTCGAACAGTTTGCGGAAATCGTCCGAGGCGCGTGCCGTCCACTCATCGTCGCCATAGGCGCGTTGGTGGCCTTGATTGGCCTGTTCCATGGCGGCCCAGGCTTCCGGGCAGATACCGGAATAGTTGTCGCTGGCGAATTGTTGGCTCTTGTCGGTCATGGCCGGCTCCGTGGTCGATGATGGTGCGCACTGTACCCAAGATTGGTGGCGGAGCACACGCGATGTGTCTGCCAGAAAAATACAAAGACGTTAGGCAATTATGCACATGACTACACGCGACAGTGCGTTGAACCTGCTATAGGAGCTGCCGCAGCCTTCGGCAGCTCCTACGTCGAGTGTGTCGCGACTGCTGGTCAGTGGTCGCTCTTTGGGCGTATGTCGTAAACGCACCTTTGCGTGGCGTCCATAGGCATTTGACCTGTCTGCGCCGGCCATACCATCGCATCCAAAGGGCACTGCCGTAAGGTACGTGCCTCACCGAGACGAAAGGCGCACAAGCCGCCGCTGGGAGAGACGCGATGTTCAGCAAGCAAGACCAGATCAAGGGTTACGACGATGCACTGCTGGCGGCGATGAATGCCGAAGAGCTGCGCCAGGAAGATCACATCGAGCTGATCGCGTCAGAGAACTACACCAGCAAACGCGTCATGGAAGCGCAAGGCAGCGGCCTGACCAACAAATACGCCGAAGGCTACCCAGGCAAGCGCTACTACGGCGGCTGCGAGCACGTCGACAAGGTCGAAGCGCTGGCCATCGAACGTGCCAAACTGCTGTTCGGTGCCGATTACGCCAACGTCCAGCCGCACTCCGGCTCGTCGGCCAACAGCGCCGTTTACCTGGCCCTGCTGCAAGCCGGCGACACCATTCTCGGCATGAGCCTGGCTCATGGCGGTCACCTGACCCACGGCGCCAAGGTGTCGTCCTCGGGCAAACTGTACAACGCCGTGCAGTACGGCATCGACACCAAAACCGGCCTGATCGACTACGACGAAGTCGAGCGCCTGGCCGTCGAATGCAAGCCGAAGATGATTGTTGCCGGCTTCTCGGCTTACTCCAAGACTCTGGACTTCCCACGTTTCCGTCAGATCGCCGACAAGGTGGGTGCGCTGCTGTTCGTCGACATGGCGCACGTTGCCGGTCTGGTCGCTGCTGGCCTGTACCCGAACCCGCTGCCGTATGCCGACGTGGTGACCACCACCACCCACAAGACCCTGCGCGGTCCGCGTGGCGGCCTGATCCTGGCCAAGGCTAACGAAGAAATCGAGAAAAAGCTCAACGCGGCAGTCTTCCCCGGTGCCCAGGGCGGCCCGCTGATGCACGTGATCGCCGGTAAGGCGGTGTGCTTCAAGGAAGCGTTGGAGCCTGGTTTCAAGGCTTACCAGCAACAAGTGATCGATAACGCCCAGGCGATGGCCGGCGTTTTTATCAAACGTGGCTACGATGTAGTGTCCGGCGGTACTGATAACCACCTGTTCCTGGTGAGCCTGATCCGTCAGGGCCTGACCGGTAAGGAAGCCGACGCCGCCTTGGGTCGTGCCCACATCACCGTGAACAAGAACGCCGTACCGAACGATCCACAATCGCCGTTCGTCACCTCCGGCCTGCGTATCGGCACCCCGGCGGTCACCACTCGCGGCTTTAAGGTTACCCAGTGCGTTGAACTGGCCGGCTGGATCTGCGACATCCTCGACAACCTCGGCGACGCCGATGTCGAGGCCAATGTTGCCAAGCATGTGGCAGCTGTGTGCGCGGACTTCCCGGTTTATCGCTGAGCGCGGTTTTGGAGTAAATGACTATGCAACGCTACTCAGGCTTCGGCCTCTTCAAACACTCCCTCAGCCACCACGAAAACTGGCAGCGGATGTGGCGCACGCCGACTCCGAAAAAAGTCTACGACGTGGTCATCGTCGGCGGCGGCGGGCATGGTCTGGCGACTGCCTACTACCTGGCCAAGGAACACGGCATCACTAACGTGGCCGTGGTCGAGAAGGGCTGGCTGGGCGGCGGTAACACCGCGCGCAACACCACCATCGTGCGGTCCAATTACCTGTGGGACGAGTCGGCCCACCTGTACGAACACGCGATGAAACTCTGGGAAGGTCTGTCCCAGGACCTGAACTACAACGTGATGTTCTCCCAGCGTGGCGTCTACAACCTGTGCCACACCCTGCAGGACATCCGTGATTCCGAGCGTCGGGTCAGCGCCAACCGCCTCAACGGCGTCGATGGCGAACTGCTCACCGCTCAGCAAGTGGCTGACGAGATTCCGTACCTCGACTGCTCGAAAAACACTCGTTACCCGGTGATGGGCGCTACCGTCCAGCGTCGCGGCGGCGTGGCCCGTCACGATGCCGTGGCCTGGGGCTTTGCCCGTGCGGCCGACGCCTTGGGCGTGGACCTGATCCAGCAGACCGAAGTGATCGGTTTCCGCAAGGAAAACGGTGTGTGCATCGGCGTTGAAACCAACAAGGGCTTCATCGGCGCCAAGCGCGTCGGTGTAGTCACCGCGGGTAACTCCGGGCACATGGCCAAACTGGCCGGTTTCCGTCTGCCGATCGAATCCCACCCGCTGCAAGCGCTGGTGTCCGAGCCGATCAAGCCGATTATCGACAGTGTGATCATGTCCAACGCCGTACACGGCTACATCAGCCAGTCCGACAAGGGCGACCTGGTAATCGGTGCCGGTATCGACGGCTACAACGGCTACGGCCAGCGCGGTTCGTACCCGGTGATCGAGCACACCATCCAGGCCATCGTCGAGATGTTCCCGGTCTTGTCTCGCGTACGCATGAACCGTCAGTGGGGCGGCATCGTCGACACCACCCCGGATGCCTGCCCGATCATCTCGAAAACACCGGTGCCGAACATGTTCTTCAACTGCGGTTGGGGCACCGGTGGTTTTAAAGCGACTCCAGGCTCGGGCAACGTATTTGCCGCCAGCCTCGCCAAGGGTGAAATGCACCCATTGGCTGCACCTTTCTCCATCGACCGCTTCCACAGCGGTGCGTTGATCGATGAACATGGCGCTGCTGCGGTCGCCCACTAACAAAGGCCCCATGAAAACTACTGCGCTCGGCAATACGGCGTTAAAAACAGGCTCGAAATGCTCACTTAGTAAACTAAGCTCCGCTTTCTCTCCTGTTTTTGCCTTGTCTTGCCTTCGCTCGCTACGTTTTCACGGCGCTTGATAGGAGAAATCCCTATGTTGCACATCTTCTGTCCTCACTGCGGCGAGCTGCGCTCCGAAGAGGAATTCCATGCATCCGGCCAGGCGCACATCCCGCGCCCACTGGACCCGAACACCTGCACCGACGAGGAGTGGGGCGACTACATGTTCTTCCGTGACAACCCTCGCGGGTTGCACCACGAGCTGTGGGATCACGTCGCCGGTTGCCGTCAGTATTTCAACGTCACCCGTGACACCGTGACCTACGTGATTCTCGAAACCTACAAGATCGGCACCAAGCCGCAGTTCACCGACAAGACTGAAAGTCCGAAAGCGGCCGCGCAGGCTCTGGGAGCGAAGGTATGAGCCAGATCAATCGCCTGTCCAACGGTGGACGGATCGACCGCAACAAAGTCCTGAGCTTCACCTTCAACGGTCAGGTCTACAAGGGCTTTGAAGGCGACTCCCTGGCCGCTGCATTGCTGGCCAACGGCGTCGACATCATCGGTCGCAGCTTCAAGTATTCGCGTCCTCGCGGGATCTTCGCAGCAGGCGCTGAAGAGCCGAACGCAGTGCTGCAGATCGGTGCTACCGAAGCCACGCAAATTCCTAACGTGCGCGCCACTCAGCAAGCGTTGTATCAGGGTCTCGTCGCCACCAGCACCAACGGCTGGCCGAGCGTGAACAACGACATGATGGGGATTCTCGGCAAGGTCGGCGGCAAGCTGATGCCACCGGGTTTCTACTACAAAACCTTCATGTACCCGCAATCGTTCTGGATGACCTACGAGAAGTACATTCGTAAGGCCGCAGGTTTAGGTCGTTCGCCGACCGAAAACGATCCGGACACCTATGACTACATGAACCAGCACTGCGACGTATTGATCGTCGGTGGTGGCCCGGCCGGTCTGGCGGCTGCCCTGGCGGCTGCGCGCAGCGGCGCCCGAGTGATTCTGGCCGATGAGCAGGAAGAGTTTGGCGGCAGCCTGCTCGACTCCCGTGAAAGCCTCGACGGCAAACCAGCCACCGAGTGGGTCGCCAGTGTCATTGCCGAGCTCAAAAACACCCCTGACGTGTTGCTGTTGCCTCGCGCGACCGTCAACGGTTACCACGACCACAACTTCCTGACCATCCACGAGCGCCTCACCGATCACCTCGGCGACCGCGCACCGATCGGCCAGGTTCGTCAGCGTATCCACCGGGTTCGCGCCAAGCGCGTGGTGCTGGCGACCGGTGCTCACGAGCGTCCGCTGGTCTACGGCAACAACGACGTGCCGGGCAACATGCTCGCCGGTGCCGTCTCGACTTACATACGCCGTTACGGCGTAGCACCGGGCAAGAAACTGGTGCTGTCGACCAACAACGATCACGCCTACCGCGTGGCGCTGGACTGGCTCGACGCGAGCCTGCAAGTGGTGGCCATCGCCGATGCGCGGAGCAATCCTCGCGGTGCGCTGGTAGAAGAAGCGCGCGCCAAAGGCATCCGTATTCTGACCGGCAGTGCCGTCATCGAAGCACGCGGCAGCAAGCGTGTAACCGCTGCTCGTGTTGCCGCGATCGACGTCAAGGCGCACACCGTCGCCAGCCCTGGCGAATGGCTTGAATGCGATCTGGTCGCCAGCTCCGGCGGCTACAGCCCGGTGGTTCACCTGGCGTCGCACTTGGGCGGCAAACCGATCTGGCGTGAAGACATCCTCGGTTTCATCCCGGGCGAAGCACCGCAAAAACGCGTCTGCGTGGGCGGCATCAATGGCGTCTACAGCCTCGGCGATTCCCTGGCCGACGGTTTTGAAGGCGGCGTGCGCGCAGCCAGTGAAGCCGGCTTCAAAGCGGTCGAAGGCGTCCTGCCAAAAGCCCTGAGCCGTGTGGAAGAACCGACCCTGGCGCTGTTCCAGGTGCCGCATGAAAAGGCTACCGCACGGGCGCCGAAGCAATTCGTCGACCTGCAGAACGACGTCACCGCTGCCGCCATCGAACTGGCGACCCGCGAGGGCTTCGAGTCGGTCGAGCACGTCAAACGCTACACCGCACTGGGCTTCGGTACTGACCAGGGCAAGCTCGGCAACGTCAACGGTCTGGCCATCGCCGCCCGTTCGCTGAACGTGACCATCCCACAGATGGGTACCACCATGTTCCGCCCGAACTACACGCCGGTGACTTTCGGCGCGGTAGCCGGTCGTCACTGTGGGCACATCTTCGAGCCAGTGCGTTACACCGCACTGCACGCCTGGCACGTGAAAAACGGCGCCGAGTTCGAAGACGTCGGTCAGTGGAAACGTCCTTGGTACTTCCCGAAAAACGGTGAAGACCTGCATGCCGCAGTGAAACGCGAATGCCTGGCGGTGCGTGAAAGCGTTGGCCTGCTGGATGCCTCGACACTCGGCAAGATCGACATTCAAGGCCCGGACGCGCGTGAGTTCCTCAACCGCGTCTACACCAACGCCTGGACCAAGCTCGACGTGGGCAAGGCCCGCTACGGCCTGATGTGTAAAGAAGACGGGATGGTTTTCGACGACGGCGTCACCGCTTGCCTCGCCGACAACCACTTCGTGATGACCACCACCACCGGCGGCGCTGCACGCGTGCTGCAATGGCTGGAAATCTATCACCAGACCGAATGGCCAGACCTGAAGGTGTACTTCACCTCGGTTACCGACCACTGGGCGACCATGACCCTGTCCGGGCCGAACAGCCGCAAGCTGCTCAGCGAAGTGACCGACATCGATCTGGACAGGGACGGCTTCCCGTTCATGACCTGGAAAGAAGGTTTGGTAGGCGGTGTGCCGGCGCGGGTATTCCGGATCTCGTTTACCGGTGAGCTGTCGTACGAAGTCAACGTACAGGCCGACTACGCCATGGGCGTCCTGGAAAAAATCGTCGAGGCGGGCAAGAAGTACAACCTGACGCCATACGGCACTGAAACCATGCACGTCCTGCGGGCCGAGAAGGGTTTCATCATCGTCGGCCAGGACACTGACAGCTCTATGACCCCGGACGACCTGAACATGGGCTGGTGCGTCGGTCGTACCAAACCGTTCTCGTGGATCGGCTGGCGTGGCATGAACCGTGAAGACTGTGTGCGTGATCAACGCAAACAGTTGGTCGGCCTCAAGCCGATCGACCCGACCAAATGGCTGCCGGAAGGTGCGCAACTGGTGTTCAACACCAAGCAAGCGATTCCGATGAGCATGGTCGGTCACGTGACCTCCAGCTACGCCCACAACTCCCTCGGCTATTCGTTTGCGATGGGTGTGGTCAAAGGCGGCTTGAAGCGCCTCGGCGAGCGCGTGTTCGCGCCGTTGGCCGACGGCAGCGTGATCGAAGCGGAAATCGTTTCTTCGGTGTTCTTCGATCCGAAAGGCGATCGCCAGAACGTGTGATACCAACGCTCGCCCCTTCGGGGGCGACGTACGAATTCAAGACAGGTGCTTTATGACCACAGCCAACGTTTACCAACAGCGCCCAACCACTGGGGCAAAGGCCGAGTCGTCGCTGCACCACGCGGGCCTGCAAAGCCTGGTGGGCAAGGGCCGTAAAAACGCCGGTGTCACCGTGCGTGAGAAAAAACTCCTGGGTCACCTGACCCTTCGTGGCGATGCCCATAACCCGGCATTCGCCGCTGGCGTGCACAAGGCCCTGGGCCTTGAGCTGCCGGCCGCGCTGACCGTGGTCGTCAAAGGCGAAACCAGCCTGCAATGGATGGGCCCGGATGAGTGGCTGCTGATCGTGCCGAGCGGTGAAGAATTCGCCGCCGAAAAGAAACTGCGTGAAGCCCTGGGCGATCTGCATATCGCCATCGTCAACGTCAGCGGTGGCCAACAGATTCTTGAACTGAGCGGCCCGAAAGTCCGCGAAGTGCTGATGAAGTCCACCAGCTACGACGTGCACCCCAACAACTTCCCGGTGGGCAAAGCGGTGGGCACTGTGTTCGCCAAGTCGCAACTGGTGATCCGCCATACCGCCGTAGACACCTGGGAACTGCTGATCCGTCGCAGCTTCTCGGATTACTGGTGGCTGTGGTTGCAGGATGCGGCTGCTGAGTATGGCCTGAGCGTCCAGGCCTGATCTGTGGCGAGGGAGCTGATGATCGTTCCCACGCTCTGCGTGGGAATGCATCCCCGGACGCTCTGCGTCCAGCTCTACGGCGGTGACGCAGAGCGTCACTGGCGGCATTCCCACGCAGAGCGTGGGAACGATCAGTAAACGAGGAGTCACCGCATTATGAGCCGCGCCCCAGACACATGGATTTTGACTGCCCATTGCCCAAGCGTCCTGGGCACGGTAGATGCGGTGACCCGCTTTTTGTTCGAACAGGGTTGCTACGTCACCGAGCACCACTCCTTCGATGATCGGCTGTCCGCGCGTTTCTTCATTCGCGTGGAGTTCCGTCAGCCGTCGAGTTTCGACGAACAGGCATTTCGCGCAGGCCTGGCCGAACGGACCGACGCGTTCGGCATGGTGTTCGAACTGACTCCGCCGCACCACCGGCCCAAAGTGGTGATCATGGTTTCCAAGGCCGATCACTGCCTCAACGATTTGCTCTATCGCCAGCGCATCGGCCAACTGGCGATGGATGTAGTTGCGGTGGTGTCCAACCACCCGGACCTCAAGCCGCTGGCAGACTGGCACGGGATTCCTTATTACCACTTCCCGCTCGACCCCAACGACAAGCCCTCGCAAGAGCGGCAGGTCTGGCAGGTGATCGAAGAATCCGGTGCAGAACTGGTGGTGCTTGCGCGCTACATGCAAGTGCTGTCGCCGGAGCTGTGCCGCAAGCTCGATGGTAAAGCGATCAACATTCACCACTCGTTGCTGCCCGGTTTCAAAGGCGCCAAGCCGTATCACCAGGCCTACAACAAGGGCGTGAAACTGGTGGGCGCCACGGCGCACTACATCAACAACGACCTCGACGAAGGCCCGATCATCGCCCAGGGCGTGGAAGCGGTGGATCACAGCCATTACCCCGAAGACCTGATAGCCAAAGGCCGGGATATCGAGGGGCTGACATTGGCCCGGGCGGTGGGTTATCACATTGAACGGCGGGTGTTTCTCAACGCCAACAGAACAGTAGTTCTTTAGATCGCCATCGCGAGCAAGCTCGCTCCCACAGGGGATTGTGTGAGTACACAGATCTTAGTCGCACCAAAGATCCAATGTGGGAGCGAGCTTGCTCGCGATGAGGCCCTTACAAACAACACAAGACTCACAGGCAATAACCCGAGCAATCAACGCGCCGCCGATTTCTGGCGACGCGACCGCTACATAAAAACAACAGCGAGGTGAAAGCATGTCTGGTAATCGTGGTGTGGTGTATCTCGGCAATGGCAAGGTCGAAGTACAGAAAATCGACTATCCAAAAATGCAGGACCCGCGTGGCAGGAAGATCGAGCACGGCGTCATCCTGCGCGTGGTATCCACCAATATCTGTGGTTCCGACCAGCACATGGTGCGTGGTCGCACCACGGCTCAAACCGGTCTGGTACTGGGCCACGAGATCACCGGTGAAGTGATCGAGAAGGGCAGCGACGTCGAGAACCTGAAAATCGGCGACCTGGTATCGGTGCCGTTCAACGTGGCGTGCGGCCGTTGCCGTTCCTGCAAAGAGATGCACACCGGTGTCTGCCTGAGCGTTAACCCGGCCCGTCCGGGCGGTGCCTATGGTTATGTCGACATGGGTGACTGGACCGGCGGCCAGGCCGAATACGCGATGGTGCCGTATGCCGACTTCAACCTGCTGAAACTGCCGGATCGCGACCGCGCCATGGAAAAAATCCGTGACCTGACCTGCCTCTCCGACATCCTGCCAACCGGTTACCACGGCGCAGTGACTGCCGGCGTTGGCCCTGGCAGCACCGTGTACATCGCGGGCGCAGGCCCGGTGGGTCTGGCGGCTGCCGCTTCCGCTCGCCTGCTGGGCGCGGCAGTGGTGATCATCGGTGACGTCAACCCGATCCGCCTGGCTCACGCCAAGGCCCAGGGTTTCGAAATCGCCGACCTGTCCCAGGACACCCCGCTGCACGAACAGATCGCTGCACTGTTGGGCGAACCGGAAGTGGATTGCGCCGTCGATGCGGTGGGCTTCGAAGCCCGTGGTCACGGCCATGCCGGCGTGAAACACGAAGCACCGGCCACCGTACTCAACTCGCTGATGGGCGTGGTTCGGGTTGCCGGCAAAATCGGTATCCCTGGCCTGTACGTCACCGAAGATCCAGGTGCAGTCGATGCCGCCGCGAAAATGGGCAGCCTGAGCATCCGCTTCGGCCTGGGCTGGGCAAAATCCCACAGCTTCCACACCGGCCAGACCCCGGTGATGAAGTACAACCGCCAGCTGATGCAGGCGATCATGTGGGATCGCATCAAGATTGCCGACATCGTGGGTGTTGAAGTCATCAGCCTCGACGACGCACCACGTGGTTACGGCGAATTTGATGCCGGTGTACCGAAGAAGTTTGTGATTGATCCGCACAAGTTGTTTAGTGCGGCGTAAGGCTTAGGGCAAGACGGAAAAAAGGGCGACAGTGATGTCGCCCTTTTTTATGGGAAGCGGCAGCTTACGACTTTGCTGGTTCTGTCAGCGTGGAGTACTTGAATGCACACTTGGAAATGTTCGGGTTCTTACAGAAATCATCCTTCCACGCGGTGTCAGGGAGTGGTTTCACGTCATTGAATGCCTTCAGGACTACCCTTACACCTGCATCACCTGCCCCCTCGTAAGTGCAAATGACAGCCTTGGTGCTGGTTTTATTGCTCGCGTCGGTGAACTTTGAATCTTTGAGAAAGTGCTCTTTTGCTTCCTGATTCTCGCCGGTCCACTGCAGAGGCGAACCATTGGGGCCAGCCGCAAAGTATTCGAAGCCTCCCCCGGCAAGTGGTTTCTGCGTGATTTTTTCAATTGGTGGACAGGTTGCCTCAGCAGCGTAAACATTGCCCATCAGCGCCATCATTGCAAACACACCCACCGCAATTTTGCTTTGCATCATTGTGTACTCCATTACGTAGTTGGAGCCCCAATGCTGATGGGTTTTCGTTTTTGTGCCTACTGTCAGAGTTGACAGTTTTTTATGTTTGTTTTGAATATATTTTGCATATAGTTAGATTGTTGTGGAATAAGCTGCCAAGAATAGCGAAAGGGGATCTATGTGTGACAGTGTTCCTGCTGCACGACCTTTTTACCGGCATCTCCCATAAGAATGGCCCACGCTCACTATCAGGCCGCGCAGGCCTCGTCGAACATCAGGAACCCGGAGGGTTCAGTTTCATTCGGGTCTCACCTGTTTCGCCTCCATTCCCTTCTGCCCCCTCCCTGCCACGAAAGTCACTGCCTGGCCCTCTTTAAGACTTACAGAACCTTGGCTCTCTATATCCTTAAAGTGCACGAAAAGGTCATTACCTCCATCTTGCGGTGTGATGAACCCAAAGCCCTTATTATCGTTGAACCATTTGACCGTACCGGTTTGTCTGTTACTCATTTTGATGCTTCCCATGTGCTCAATAACCAAAGGGGAGTGAGCAACTGTTTGCCTGCTCACTCCCCGTTCCCGTTGTTACGAAACACAGCGTGGGACCATCATGGAGGGGTGCCAACTGTCATATCTGACAGTTGTTTATACGAATTAGAGATCAATGTTTCATTTGGCCGAATCGAGGGGAATAAAGCCTGGAAGACGACGGACTCATTGGAATGGTCTACGGCCAGATCAAAAGATCGCAGCCTTCGGCAGCTCCTACGCCATACCCTGTGGGAGCTGCCGAAGGCTGCGATCTTTTGATCTGGCTTACAACCCCGCCAACGCCCCCTGATACAACACCGGCCCTGTCGGCTGCCCAGTCGGCGAACCGCCTTCAGGCTCAAGGCTGACTGCCAGCGCTATCGGTTTACCGAGCAGCGCATGCTGTTTCTCGCTCAACGCGACCCGGCCTTTGCCGCCGGCCGGGATTACGCCCAGGGAAATCGGTTTGCCATCGGCTGGAACCGCCCACAATTCGAGACTGTGTCCGGGGGCTACGGCGGCCAGGGCCAGCGGTTCGACTTGCAGGTAATCTTGGTGGGCCTTGATTCGCAAGGCAGGCTGCGCGCTGGCGCTGAGCAAGGTGGCGCTGTATTGGCTGCTGTCGCGGTTGTAGAGAATGCCCAGCGTCACTGCCACCAGCAGCGAGCAGACCGCCACTGTCACGCGCAACCAGTTCCAGAAAGGACGTTTGGCGGGCACGTGCAGTTCCTGCGGCTCGATTCGCGCATTGATGGCGGTCCACACCCGGTTGGGCACGGGCACTTCGACCAAGGGGTCGTTGAGGCTGGCCAGGCTTTCTTGCCACTTGGCCAGTTCAACGCGCAGTTCGGAGTCGTCCAGCAGTAGCTGTTCGAAGCGGCGGCGCGCGGCGGCGGGCATCAGGCCAATCGCGTAGTCGGCGGCGAGGGCACGGCGCAGGCTTCTGGATTGATAGTTCATGATTCAAGGCACCTGCGCAGGCGCTCCATGCCACGGCGAATCCAGGACTTGACCGAGCCCAAGGGTGCCGCCAGATGATCGGCCAGTTCAGAGCAGGACAAGCCCTGAAAGTAGGCCACGGTGATCGATTGACGTTGCATGCCTTCAAGGGTCTCCAGGCAGCGCTTCAGCGCGCTGGCTTCACGGTCGCTGCTGAGTAATTCCTGGGCCGAGGGAGCTTCGTCGACCAACGCCTGTTCTTCCAGTTCGCTGAGGCGGCGGTCGCGGTGTTTGCGTAACTGGTCGATGGCCTGGTTGCGGGTGATGTTGATCATCCAGGTCATCGGCGCCGACAAATGCGCCTGGTAGCGCGAGGCGTTGTTCCAGATGCGCACGAAGCTTTCCTGCAGCACTTCTTCGGCCAGGTCGCTGCGCCCCATGAAGCGCAGCGCTACACCATGCAGGCGCGGTGCAACGCTGCGGTAGAGCGTCTCGAAGGCACGGCGGTCGCCCAGTGAACATTGGGCGAGCAGCTGTCTGAGCGGTTCGGCGTCGGTGGTGGAAATGACTGTTCTCCGGTGAATGTCAGTCGGCATGCGGCGCCGGTTGCAGGCTGAGGTTAGTTCACAGCGCGGTGTTGTTCCATTCACGGCGACAGCCCTCAAGGCAACGCCGGCCCTGAAGCACAGGGCCGGCGTCAGCGCTTAGCTTTTCGGCATCAGCACTTTGTCGATGACTTGAATCACGCCGTTGGATTGGTACACGTCATAGGTCGTGATGTCGGCGGTGGCGCCTTTTTCGTCCTTGAGGGTGATGTTGTGCGGGCCGTTCATCGTCACCCACAGCTTGCCACCGCTGACGGTGGTGAGTTCGGCTTTACCGCCGCCGGCCTTGATCTGCTGGGCCAACGTCGCCATGTCGAGTTTGCCCGCGACCACGTGGTAGGTAAGGATGTGGCTCAGCGTGGCTTTGTTCGCGGGTTTGAGCAGGGTATCGACGGTGCCGGCGGGCAGGGCGGCGAACGCCGAGTTGACCGGTGCGAACACGGTGAACGGGCCTTTACCCTTGAGGGTATCGACCAGGCCGGCGGCTTTCACCGCGGCGACCAGAGTGGTGTGATCCGCCGAGTTTACCGCGTTATCGATGATGTCCTTGCCCGGCATCATGGCTTGTCCGCCGACCATTACAGAGTCGTGGCTCATGTCTGCCGCGTGCACGCTGTTAAGGGTCAAACCGCAGGTCACGGCCAGGCTCAGCAGGCTGGCGATCAGCGGGGTTTTAATCGTAGTGCGCTTCATGGTGATTGTCCTTGGTGAGGAATCGGCCAGGAATGTCTGTCCGTGCTTGATATACGCAGTGGGTCAGAGATCGGATGCAGCGCAGGAAAATTGTTTTTCGGCTAGATTTCACGCAAACCGGTGCGGCGCACAATGGCCGGGAGCAATTAATCTCGCGACCAGTTAAACGGCTGGTTTCCACCACCTGATCGCAGGTGGTTTTCAGGGTTCAGGAGTTGGTTTCGATGAAGATTTCCCGCGGTTTTGCTTTGGTTTCGCTCATGACGCTGGCGACCAGCCCGGTCTTCGCCGCAGGCTTCAGCCTGAACGATGTGGCCGGTGCCGTGTCCGGTATGCAGGGCAGCGACAAGACGGCTGCCGCCGCACCGACCCCGCAGGCAGCAGGCTTGTTGAGTGCGCTGAGTTCGCTGAACGTCACGCCGGAGCAGGCAATTGGTGGCACGGGAGCCATGTTGGGGCTGGCGAAGAATCAGTTGGGCGCGGCCGATTATTCCCAGTTGACCAATAAAGTGCCGGGTCTTGATCAGCTGTCGGGCAGCAATGCATTGGGCAGCCTGGGGGGCTTGAGCGGTTTGCTCAGTGGTTCGCCTGGTAAGTCGGCAGGCCTGGACAGCGCCTTGGACAACGTCAAGAACACCAGTGACCTGAACAACGCCTTCACCGCGTTGGGCATGGACAGCGGCATGATCGGCCAGTTTGCCCCGCTCCTGCTGCAATACCTCGGTCAGCAGGGCGTTGGCGGTTCGCTACTCAACAGCCTCGGCGGGATCTGGGGCGCCGGCGGCTGATTCAACCCGCTCGGCGCGCAAGGCGTCGATGCGTGAGTCCTTCTCGGTCCAGGTTGACCCAGTTCTGGACGCTCTGGCGAAACGCCGGATCGTTGCAGTGCAAAAAAGGCTGGCGTGGCCACGGAACAATGCCTGACCCGTTCCGGTCAAACCTCCAGTTTTCCGCCCGCATTCGGGTGGCTTTCAGGGTTCAGGAGTTCGTTTCGATGAAGATTTCACGCGGTTTTGCTTTGGCTTCGCTCATGACCCTGGCGACCAGCCCGGTCTTCGCTGCCGGCTTCAGCCTGAACGATGTGGCGGGTGCCGTTTCCGGCATGCAGGGTGGCGACAATACGGCTGCTGCAGCACCGACTTCACAAACAGCCGGCTTGCTGAGCGCGCTGAGTGCGCTGGACGTGACCCCGGAACAGGCCATCGGTGGCACGGGTGCCATGCTGGGTCTGGCGAAGAACCAGTTGAGCTCGACCGACTATTCACAGTTGACCAAAGACGCGCCGGGGCTGGGGATGCTGTCGGGTAACGGTGGTCTGGGTATGCTTGGCGGACTGCTCGGTGGCTCGTCCGGCAAGTCGTCGCCTCTGGACAGCGCCTTGGGCAACCTGGACAACGTGAAGAACACCAATGACCTGAACAGTGCCTTCAGCGCGCTGGGCATGGACGGCGGCATGATCGGCCAGTTTGCCCCGATCCTGCTGGAATACCTCGGTCAGCAGGGTGTTGGCGGTTCGCTACTCAATAGCCTCGGCGGGATCTGGGGCGCCGGCGGCTGATTCAACCCGCTCGGCGCGCAAGGCGTCGATGCGTGAGTCCTTCTCGGTCCAGAGCTGGTTGACCCAGTTCTGGACGCTCTGGCGAAACACCGGATCGTTTTCGTAATCACCCTGCCACAACGTCGGATCCAGCTCGCGGGTCTTGATGTCGATGATCACCCTTGGCACCGCGCCACTGATCAGATCCCAGAAACCCGGAATCTTTTCCTGTGGATACACCACGGTCACATCGAGCACCGCATCCAGCTGTTCACCCAGCGCCGCCAATACAAACGCCACGCCGCCCGCCTTGGGCTTGAGCAAATGCTTGAAGGGCGATTGCTGTTCGGTGCGTTTGACCGGGGTGAAGCGAGTGCCTTCCAGATAATTGACCACGCTCACCGGTTGGCACTTGAACAGCTCGCAGGCGGTTTTGGTGATCTCCAAATCCTTGCCGTGCAACTCCGGGTGCCGGGCCAGAAAGGCTTTGCTGTAGCGCTTCATGAACGGGTAATCCAGCGCCCACCAGGCCAGGCCCAGAAACGGCACCCAGATCAGCTCTTTCTTCAGGAAGAACTTGAAGAACGGCGTGCGCCGGTTGAGGGTCTGGATCAGCGCCGGGATGTCGACCCAGGACAGGTGATTGCTGATCACCAGATACGAGGTGTCGACCCGCAGGCCTTCGCCGCCGCGAATGTCCCATTGTGTGGGGATGCACAGCGAGAAAATCAGCTTGTCGATTTCGGCCCAGGTTTCGGCAATCCACATCACCGCCGCACTGGCATCATCACGAAAGCGCCCGGGCAGGAGTAGTTTGAGCAGGGCAAACACCATCAACGGGCCGAACAGGACCAGGGTGTTGAGTAACAGCAGCAAGGTGACGAAACAGCCGATGAGCAGGCGGCGCATAAATAACTCTTGGAAGCGTTTGGGCGCGCAATGATAAGCAGCTTCGGCCCAGAGGCCAAATCCGGGTGGCTGACGAATGTTTCACTTTTGTCTGGGTATGCTCGAACGATCATTACAACTGCGGTCTAAAATCCCGTCGTCCTACTCCCAGGGAATCTATTACGTGAAATCCATCCTCGCATTGTTAGCCCTTGTGGCCCTGCCAGTCATGGCAGCCGAGCCGACCCTTTATGGTCGTTACGAATACATCAAGCTGCCGGAAATCGGTGGCCAGGTCCTCAAGGCCAAAATGGATACCGGCGCGCTGACGGCTTCCCTGTCGGCCAAGGACATCGAAACCTTCACCCGCGATGGCCAAGATTGGGTGCGCTTCCGTCTGGGTACCAAGGATGCGAGCAACAAGGTTTTCGAACACAAAGTCTTGCGGATCAGCAAAATCAAAAGCCGCGCCGACGAGGAAGATGAAAAGGACACGGCGGACGTCGCCAAGCGTCCGGTCGTCGAACTGGAACTGTGCCTGGGCAGCATCAAGCGCACGGTCGAGGTCAACCTGACCGACCGCAGCAGTTTCAATTACCCGCTGTTGATCGGTGCCAAGGCATTACGTGAGTTTGGTGCAGCGGTGAACCCGGCCAGACGCTTTGTCGCGGATAAGCCTGACTGCTGATTGACGCCGAATCAGCCTTGGGGCACCGTTCGCCCACTTAATTGCCGGGCTTGGATGCCATGCCTCATATCCTGATTGTCGAAGACGAAGCGGCAATTGCCGATACGCTGATTTTTGCCTTGCAGGGCGAAGGCTTCACCACCACGTGGTTGAGCCTCGGCGCGGCGGCGCTCGAGCATCAGTGCATGACACCTGCAGACTTGATCATTCTGGATATCGGCCTTCCGGATATCAGCGGCTTCGAGACCTGCAAGCAGTTGCGGCGCTTCAGCGAAGTGCCGGTGATGTTCCTCAGTGCCCGCGACGGCGAGATCGATCGGGTCGTGGGGCTGGAGATCGGCGCCGACGATTACGTAGTCAAGCCATTCAGCCCTCGGGAAGTGGCGGCGCGAGTCCGGGCGATTCTCAAGCGCATGGCGCCGCGCGCGGTGAACGAGTCGTCGAGCGCAGTGTTCCAGGTCGACATCGATCGCGTGCAGATCAGCTATCGCGGTCAACCCCTGAGCCTGACTCGCCACGAATTTCGTTTGCTGCAGTGTTTGCTGGAGCAACCCGAGCGGGTCTTCAGCCGCGAGCAATTGCTCGATGCGCTGGGGGTTGCCGCCGATGCGGGTTATGAGCGCAGCATCGACAGCCACATCAAAAGCCTGCGCGCCAAGTTGCGTCTGGTGGCTGCCAGTGCGGAGCCGATCCAGACTCACCGTGGCCTCGGTTACAGCTACAGCCCGGGGAATAGCTGATGCCGTTGGGAATCCGGATTTTCCTGGTCTATGTACTGTTCATCGGCCTGACCGGTTACTTCGTGCTCAACACGGTGATGGAGGAAATCCGCCCAGGCGTTCGACAGTCCACCGAAGAAACGCTGGTAGACACGGCCAATCTGATGGCCGAAATCCTGCGTGATGACTTCAAGGCTGGCACTCTCAATCAGAATCGCTGGCCCGAGTTGCTCAAGGCTTACGGCGAGCGGCAGCCAGCGGCGACAATCTGGGGGTTGCCAAAAAATTCGGTCAACCACCGTATCTACGTCACGGATGCCAAGGGCATCGTGGTGCTGGACTCCAGCGGTGTAGCAGTGGGCCAGGAATATTCGCGCTGGAACGATGTGTACCTGACCTTGCGCGGCGAATACGGCGCACGTTCGACCCGCAGCATCGCTGACGATGCCACTTCTTCGGTGATGCACGTTGGCGCACCGATCCGCGATAACGGGCAGATCATCGGCGTGGTCACCGTGGCCAAGCCCAACAGCTCATTGCAGCCTTACGTCGACCGCACCGAACGTCGATTGCTTTGGTACGGCGCCGGGTTGATCGGCCTCGGCTTGTTGTTCGGTGCGGTGTTGTCTTGGTGGCTGAGTGTCGCATTACGGCAGTTGACCGCTTACGCCCAAGCGGTCAGCGAAGGTCGACGGGCCGAGCTGCCGCACTATCGCGGCGCAGAGCTGGAGCAACTGGCCACGGCGGTGGAGCGCATGCGCACGCAACTGGAAGGCAAGGCTTACGTCGAACGATATGTGCATACCCTGACCCATGAACTGAAGAGTCCATTGGCGGCGATTCGCGGTGCTGCCGAGTTGCTGCAAGGCGAGATGCCGGCAACACAACAACAGCGCTTTGTCCGCAATATCGACAGCGAAAGTGCGCGGATGCAGCAGTTGATCGAGCGCTTGCTGAACCTGGCGCAGGTCGAACAGCGTCAAGGGCTGGAAGAGCGTGTGCCGGTGCCGTTGGCAGCATTGGTCGATGAGTTGCTCAGCGGTCAGCATGCGCGCATCGAGCGCAAGCAGTTGAAGATCGAGAAGCAGATTTCAACGGATCTGGATGTGCTGGGCGAGCCGTTCTTACTGCGTCAGGCGCTGGGCAATCTGCTGGAGAACGCTCTGGATTTCTCCCCGTCCCACGGCGTCTTGCGCTTCACCGCCGAACGGCATGCCGAGCAGGTCGAATTCAAACTGTTCAATCAGGCCGAACCGATTCCGGATTACGCCCTGGGGCGTTTGAGCGAACGCTTCTATTCATTGCCACGCCCGGACAGTGGACGTAAAAGTACCGGCCTTGGGCTTAACTTCGTTGAAGAAGTAGTCAAGTTGCATGGGGGTGAATTGCATGTCGGCAATGTGCCGGGCGGCGTCGAGGTGACGTTGCGTCTGCCCAGATGATCGTTCCCACGCTCTGCGTGGTAACGCCTCTAGGGACGCTCCGCGTCCAGTGACGCAGAGCGTCACGGGCTGCATTCCCACGCAGAGCGTGGGAATGATCAGTCAGTAGGGCTTTTCTCCACACACTCTCCACATTTCCCCCATAAAACCCTCACACCCAGCTTCCAGACTCTCCCTCATTCGAACAGGGAGAGAGCCCATGAACCGCAGCTTGGCCATAAAACTTGGGGCAATTGCCCTTCTGATTGTGCTGTTGATGATCCCGTTGCTGATGATCAGCGGGGTGATTTTTGACCGCCAGCAACTGCGCAACGGTGTCCTTGAGGACATCGCCCGTAGTTCCAGCTACAGCCAGCAATTGAGCGGGCCGCTGATGGTGGTGCCGTATCGCAAGGTGGTCAGGACCTGGAAAACCAACGAAAAAACCAGCGAGCGTTATCAGGAAACGACTCAGGAACGAGGGCGACTGTATTTCCTTCCTGAACGTTTCGAACTCGATGGTCAGGTTCAAACCGAACTGCGCGCCCGTGGCATTTACGAGGCGCGGCTGTTTCACGCGGATAACCGGATCAGCGGGCACTTCTCTATCCCGGAGCACTTGGGCATCAAGGAGGACTTTTCCGACTACCAGTTCGACCAGCCGTTCCTGACCGTGGGCATCAGCGATATTCGTGGCATCGAAAACGCCTTGAAGCTTGAACTCGATGGCCAAAGCCTGGACTTTGTTCCGGGTACGCAAGTGGACTGGCTGGGCGAGGGCGTGCACGCCAGGCTGCCGGTGCTGGATGCGAACAAAGCCACAGAACTGGCCTTCGGTTTTGACCTGCGTCTGCAAGGCACCGGTCAGTTGCAGATCACCCCGGTGGGTAAAACCAGCAAAGTCAGTTTGAAAGCCAACTGGCCGCATCCGAGCTTTATCGGCAACTACCTGCCGGCCCAGCGTGAGATAAGTGCTGAAGGTTTCAGCGCTAGTTGGCAGACCTCGTTCTTTTCCACCAATCTGGAAGAGGCACTCAATAGCTGCTTGTCCCATTCCAGCTGTGAAGAGTTCAAAAGCCGCAGTTTCGGCGTCAGCTTCATCGACCCGGTGGATCAGTACCTCAAAAGCGATCGGGCGATCAAATACGCGCTGCTGTTTATCGTGCTGACCTTTGCCGGGTTCTTTCTCTTCGAAGTGCTGAAAAGCCTCGCGGTACACCCGGTTCAATACGCCTTGGTGGGCGTGGCGCTGGCGTTCTTCTACCTGCTGTTGTTGTCACTCTCCGAGCACATCGGCTTTGCCCTGGCGTATCTGCTGTCGGCCGGTGCCTGCGTGTTGTTGATCGGTTTCTATGTTTGCCATGTGCTGCGCAGTGCGCGCCACGGGTTGAGTTTTTCGGCGGGATTGGCGGCGCTCTACGGTTTGCTTTACGGCTTGTTGAGTGCCGAGGATTACGCGCTGTTGATGGGCTCGCTGCTGTTGTTCGGCTTGCTGGGCGTGTTTATGGTGCTGACCCGTAAACTCGACTGGTACGGGATTGGCCAGGGCAGGATCGCCAAGCCAGAGGTGGTGTATGAGTAGGTCGCTGGGGTTGCGCGAGGATCAGCAGTTGGGTGAGGTGCTGGCGACGCTGATTGCCGGGCTGTTTCCTAGGGAGCGTAAAAGATCGCAGCCTGCGGCAGTTCCTACGTCGGATGCGGTCACCTGTAGGAGCTGGCGAAGCCTGCGATCTTTCGAGCGTTTTTAACGTGGGTTAAACCTTCGGCACGGTCGCGAGCATCGACGGCCGCTGGCTGACTTCTGCATACCAGGCGCTGAGTTTCGGGTGGGCGTCACGCCAGTTGAGATCGGGGTGACGCAAATCCAGATAACCCAAGGCGCACGCAACGCTGATGGCCGCGACGTCGAAATGGCTGGTCAGCTCGGCGATGGCGTCGGCTTCCAGCACCGTCAACGCACGGCGGATCTTGTCGCGCTGGGCGTCGAGCCATTGGTCCCAGTGTTTCTCCGGGGCGCGCAGGGCGAGTTCGTAACGGATCAGCACCGCGGCGTCCATGATCCCGTCGGCCAGCGCGGCCAGGGTCAGGCGCCGCCAGCGTGCCGTGCCTTCGCGAGGGATCAGGGGGTTGCCGACATGTTGCTGATCGAGGTAATCGAGGATCACCCGGCTGTCGTAGAACACGTTACCGTCGTCCAGGCGCAGCGCCGGGATCTTGCCCAGCGGGTTGTCCTGGTTCAACGCGGCGTCGGGGCTGACCGGGGTCAGTTGGCTGTGTTGCAACGCCACGCGGTCCAGTTGACCGGTTTCATGCAGCAGCACCATCACTTTGCGCACGTAAGGCGAAGCAGGGTTGTGGAACAAGGTCATGCTGGGGGCGGACATGGATATTCCTCGGCTGTATTCAGGGAGCATGGGGCAGAGGTCTAGCCTAGTAAGTTCCGGTGCGGCTGGCGAGGGGTTTGACGGTGTGCTGACGCCAGACCAGACGCTGAACACCTAGAAGGAATGGCTTTGCTGCCGACGTTTCCATTGGCTCAATCGCTGTTGCAGATTCAGTGGGCTGTGAATCTGCTGCATTCGCGCGCGGTTGAACAGGATCAATACCAATTCAGCCGTGGCCATGGCGTCGGCGCTGGCGTTATGGCGCTCGAAGACTTGCAGTTTGAACCAGTTGATCCAGTCGTCCAGCCCGGCTTCGCGGATGTTCGCCTGTGGGCACAGCAGCGGCGCCATATCGGCCACATCAAGGAAAGGATGCTGCAAGCGATAACCCAGGCTGTCCTTCAAGGCGCGACCGAGCATGTGCTGGTCGAATGGCGCATGAAACGCCAGCAACGGACTGTCACCGACAAACTCCATGAAATCCAGCAACGCGTCCCGCGGATCGCTGCCAGCGGCAATCGCGCTTGGGCCCAAACCATGAAGCAATACGCTAGGTCCAAGTTTATGGTCGCTGCGCTGCAAGGTTCGCTCGAACTGCTGACTGAAATCGATCGCGCCGTCTTCGATCACCACGGCACCGATCGACAGCACCACGTCCTTGTTCAGGTTCAGCCCGGTGGTTTCCAGATCGACCACCACCCAGCGTTGTTCGCGCAGGCTGCATTCGCCCAGCGTCGGGGCGCTTGGCAGTTGGTCCAGGCGTTGTTGCTGCGCAACGGTCAATATCGGCCCGGCGGGGCGCAGCCAGGAAAACAGCTTCATAGCTGATACCGCAGGGTCAGGCTGCTTTGCAGGCGTTGAGCCTGGCGCAGGGACTCACGCAGGATTCGCCGGTCCAGATGATTCAAGCTGTCGGGATCGACCCGATTGGAATAGGGCAAGTTCTCACGGGTCTGTCGCTGATGCTGCTGCATGCGGGTTTGCTGGATGAAGTGATAGGCCTCTTCATAGGCCGCACCGTCCAGCGGGTCGATGACTTCTTTGGCCACCAGTTGACGAAAGCGCTCCAGGGTATTGTTGACCCCAATGCCATGGGCCAGCGCCAATAGCCGGGCACCGTCGACAAACGGGGTCAGCCCTTGGACTTTCAGGTCGAGAGTGGCTTTTTCACCGTTCTTTTTCTCCAGCACGAACTCGCGGAAACGCCCGACAGGCGGTCGTTGGCGCAGGGCGTTCATGGCCAACATGCGCTGGAACAGCCGATTGTCTGCCACCTGATCGAGAATCGCGCGGCGCAATTGCTCGCAGCCTTGCTCATCGCCCCAGACCACCCGCAGGTCGAAGTAAATACTTGACCCGAGCAAATTCTCGGGCGTTGCTTCGCGGATAAATGCCGCGAAACGCCGCGCCCATTCGGCACGGGACAAACACAGCTGCGGGTTGCCAGCCATGATATTGCCCTTGCACAGCGTAAAGCCGCAGAGCGCCAGGCTCTGATTGATCTGCTGGGCGATCGGCAACAGCTTGCTACGAATCTCGGCCGCCTGCACTGCATCGCGAGCTTCGAAGAGAATGCCGTTGTCCTGATCGGTGTACAGCGTTTGCTCGCGGCGGCCTTCGCTGCCGAAACACAACCAGCTGAACGGTATGCCAGGGTCGCCTTTATCGGCCAGCGTCAGCTCGATGACCCGGCAGACGGTGTGATCGTTGAGCAAGGTGATGATGTGGGTGATTTGGGTCGAGGACGCGCCGTGGGCGAGCATGCGCTCGACCAGTTGGCCGATTTCGCCGCGCATCGCCACCAGGTTTTCCACTCGTGGTGCGCTGCGAATAGTGCGTGCCAAGTGCACCAGATCGACGCGCTGCAGGGAAAACAGGTCGCGCTCAGAGACCACGCCGCACAAGCGTTGGTCCTTGACCAGGCAGACGTGAGCGATGTGCCGCTCGGTCATGGCAATGGCCGCATCGAACGCGCTGTGGTCCGGCGTCAGGAAGAACGGCGCGTGGATCATGTGCCGGTCGATGGGCTGATTGAAATCATGGGTGCCATCGGCGACCACCTGACGCAAGTCGCGCAGGGTGAAAATTCCCAGCGGGGCTTTCTGCTCATCGACCACCACGATGCTGCCGACCTGCTGCTCGTGCATCAGGGTCACGGCTTCGCGCAGTGGGGTCACAGGGCTACAGGTCACGGGATGGCGCATGGCCAATTCGCCGAGACGGGTATTGAGCGAATACTGGGTGCCGAGGGTTTCCACGGCTTTTTGCTGGACCTGCTGATTGACCTGATCGAGCAGACTGCTGACGCCGCGTAGGGCAAAGTCGCGAAACGGGCTGGAAAGGGCGAACAGCTTGATGAAGGCCTGCTTGTTCAGCTGTAGGCAAAAGGTGTCTTCGGCGGCCAGGTGTTCGGTACGGGTCGCACGCTCACCCAGCAGTGCGGCGAGGGGGAAACACTCGCCGGTGGTGATCTCGAAGGTGGTTTCGGTGCCACCCTTGGCCGTGTGCGGCCGTTCGCCGACCACCCGACCTTGTTTGACGATGTAAAAATGCTCAACCGGTCCGTCCGCGGGCTTGATGATGCTGTCGCCCGGGCCGTAGAAGCGCAGTTGGCATTGTTCGACCAGGTAGGCCAGGTGCGCGTGTTCCATCTGGTTGAACGGCGGGAAACGCTGAAGGAACTGCAAGGTGCCCTGGATGTTCTGCAGCACCGCTGTTTTCCCTGCCTGGGTGAAGGCATCCGCTTTACTCATAACCATTACCGCAGTCTTTTTCGATTTGTTGTTGTCGGAGTCACTGCCATGGTCGGCCCCTGCGCGAAGAGTGCCCATTGGACGTAAGTCTAGGTAGCGATGCAGGAAGCGAAATTTCGGAAATACCCTACGCTATTAATGCGCTAAACCGCTGGTTAGCCCACTTGGAAAACTATTCGGCGAAGCGCACATTTAAGTTCTGCTTAGCGATGTCCGACTATGGTGCTAGGGGATTAATCTGAATATGTAGAGAGATTTATGTCCGACCACGATATTTTGAGCGATGCAGAGCGTGAAGCGTTGAGTGCAGTCATGCACGAACCGGACTTGCCAGCGCAACGTGTGCTGATCGTCGATGACGACAAGGATACGCGCGAGTTGCTTTCGGAAATTCTTGCGCTTGATGGCATCCGTAGCGTGACGGCAGCCAGTGGCGAAAGCGCACTCAAACTGTTGGAGTCGAACAAGTCCATCGGATTGCTCATCACCGATTTGCGGATGCGTCACATCGATGGTCTGGAACTGGTTCGTGAAGTGCGTGAGTCGGAACGGGCAGCATTGCCGATCATCATCGTTTCCGGTGACGCCAGAGCCCGGGATGTCATCGATGCCATGCACTTGAACGTGGTGGATTTCCTGCTCAAGCCCATCGATAGCAAAGAGCTGCTGGCATTGGTCAAGCATCAGCTGGGGATGGACGTGTGAGTCTGTTTCAAATGAAAAAGCCCTGATCTCTCGATCAGGGCTTTTTCATGGCGCTAACGCTCATTCACAGGCCATTGGCAGCCTTGAACTCGCGGCGGCGGCGGTGCAGGACCGGCTCGGTGTAGCCGTTTGGCTGCTTGGTGCCTTCGATCACCAGTTCGACCGCTGCCTGGAAGGCGATGTTGCTGTCGAAGTTCGGTGCCAACGGACGGTACAGCGGGTCGTTGGCATTCTGGCGGTCAACCACCGGCGCCATGCGCTTGAGGGTTTCCAGCACCTGGGCTTCGCTGACGATGCCATGACGCAGCCAGTTGGCGATGTGCTGGCTGGAGATACGCAGCGTTGCACGGTCTTCCATCAGGCCGACGTCATTGATGTCCGGCACTTTCGAACAGCCCACGCCCTGGTCGATCCAGCGCACCACATAACCGAGGATGCCCTGGGCATTGTTGTCCAGTTCATTCTGGATCTGTTCCGCGGTCCAGTTAGGGTTGCTTGCCAGCGGGATGGTCAGGATATCGTCCACCGATGCTCGCGGGCGCTTGGCCAGTTCGACCTGGCGGGCGAACACATCAACCTTGTGGTAATGCAGCGCGTGCAGGGCAGCAGCGGTCGGCGAAGGGACCCAGGCGGTATTGGCACCGGCCAGCGGGTGAGCGATTTTCTGCTCGAGCATGGCGGCCATCAGGTCGGGCATCGCCCACATGCCTTTACCGATTTGCGCGCGACCTTGCAGGCCGGTGCTCAAACCGATGTCGACGTTCCAGTTTTCGTAGGCGCCGATCCACTTCTCAGCCTTCATGTCGGCCTTGCGCACCATCGCGCCGGCTTCCATGGACGTGTGGATTTCATCGCCGGTACGGTCGAGGAAGCCGGTGTTGATGAAGACCACGCGCTCGCTGGCAGCCTTGATACAGGCCTTGAGGTTGATCGTTGTACGCCGCTCTTCGTCCATGATGCCGACTTTGAGGGTGTTGCGCGGCAACTCGAGCACGTCTTCGATGCGCCCGAACAGCTCATTGGTGAATGCTGCCTCTTCCGGGCCATGCATTTTCGGTTTAACGATGTAGACCGAACCGGTACGGCTGTTCTTGCGGGTGGTGTTGCCGTTAAGGCTGTGCAGCGCCGCGAGGTTGGTGACCAGACCGTCGAGGATGCCTTCCGGCACTTCGTTGCCGTTCTTGTCGAGGATCGCGTCGATGGTCATCAAGTGGCCCACATTGCGCACGAACAACAGCGAGCGGCCGTGCAGGCTCAGTTCGCTACCGTCGGGTGCGGTGTAGGTGCGGTCGGCGTTCATGGTGCGGGTAAAGGTCTTGCCACCCTTGGCGACTTCTTCCGACAGATCGCCTTTCATCAGGCCGAGCCAGTTGCGGTAGATCACCACTTTGTCATCGGCATCGACGGCGGCAACGGAGTCTTCGCAGTCCATGATGGTGGTCAGCGCTGCTTCCATCAGCAGGTCTTTGACGCCGGCGGCGTCGGTCTGGCCGACCGGTGTGCTGGCGTCGATCTGGATTTCGAAATGCAGGCCATTGTTTTTCAGCAGGATCGCGGTCGGCGCTGCGGCATCGCCGTGGAAGCCGATCAGCTGTGCGTCGTTGCGCAGGCCGCTGTTGCTGCCCCCCTTGAGGCTGACAACCAGTTTGCCGTCAACGATCTTGTAGCCAGTGGAATCGACGTGGGAACCAGCAGCCAATGGCGCGGCTTCGTCGAGGAAGGCGCGGGCGAAGGCGATGACCTTGTCGCCGCGAACCTTGTTGTAGCCTTTACCTTTTTCCGCGCCGCAGGCGGAGCTGATGGCGTCAGTGCCATACAACGCGTCGTACAACGAACCCCAACGGGCGTTCGAAGCGTTGAGGGCGAAGCGGGCGTTCATGACCGGAACCACCAGTTGTGGGCCGGCCATACGGGCGATTTCGTCGTCGACGTTTTGCGTCGTTGCCTGAAAATCGGCCGCTTCTGGCAGCAGATAACCGATGTCTTGCAGGAAGGCTTTGTAGGCCACAGCGTCATGCGCAAGACCTGCACGGGACTGGTGCCAGGCATCGATTTTCGCCTGGAGATCGTCGCGTTTGGCGAGTAGGGCTTTGTTCTTCGGCGCCAGGTCGTGAATGACCTTGTCGGCACCGGCCCAGAACTTGTCGGCGGTGAGGCCGGAACCGGGAATGGCTTCGTTGTTCACGAAGTCGAACAGGACTTTGGCGACCTGCAGGCCACCGACTTGAACGTGTTCAGTCATTGCTTGCCTCACTCTGCTCAGCTATTTCGCTTTTCAGCTCTTCAATTTGACAATGAAGCCTTTGGCCATTTAAACCACAAACCCCTCTACCAGTACATGCCATTGCTGGCGGCTGGGTGGTTCCAATCAACGGCGTAACGCCTTGCTGAAGGGGCTTTGAGGGTTGCGATGGCGCCTGGGCAGACATCGATCCAACGTTATGTAGTGCGCGCTGCGGCATACTACATGATGAATTGCGGTTGTGAAAATTAGACTAATTACGTCGTTTAGCGACCCGTCCAGGCTGTCCGGTCACGCCGGGGAGCAGGATGTTCTCAAAAAACTATTGGATTGTTCCAGATAAATCTAAAAACTTGTACACATGATATTGGATTCACTGCTATGGGGCTTTGATTTTTTTGCTGCCGCGCTGAATTGGGCCTCTTGCCTATACTTGCCTTTCTATAACAAAAGTCATGACAAGAGGGCTGCGCCATGGACCACCTCGTACTCACCGTATTCGCCCCGGACAAGCCCGGCCAGGTCGAGCGTATCGCCCAATGTATTGCCGAGCATGGTGGTAACTGGCTAGAGAGCCGCATGTCACGGATGGCCGGGCAGTTTGCCGGGATCCTTCGGGTGGGCGTGCCAGCCGAGGGCTATGACGAACTGGTCGATGCACTTCAGGCGTTGTCTGCTCAAGGGATTCGGGTGTTGATCGCCGAAAGTGGTATCGAGCAATCCTGCACCTGGAAGCCGATTGCCATGGAGCTGGTCGGTAACGATCGACCGGGAATCGTCCGTGACATCACGCGTTTGCTGAGTGAGCAGGGGGTTAACCTTGAACGCTTGGTAACCGATGTACGCCCGGCGCCGATGAGCAGCGAGCCGCTGTTCCATGCCGAAGCGATTCTTGCGGTGCCGCTGACCCTTTCCCTGGACGTGCTGCAGTCGCGGCTGGAGACTCTGGCCGATGATTTGATGGTGGAGTTGGTACTGCGCAGCGAGCCGTAAAGCGGGAGGAAAGGTTATCCAAGTAAAGCGTGCACCTGCCTGTGGATAACCTGTAGAGATACGTCGCCAGCCCACGTCGGCCGGGGCTTATCAGGAGTTGATCAAAAAACCAGCAGTTTCAAGGGCTTGTGCACAAACGGCGGGGATCACGCTGTGGATAACCTTGGGAAGGATGCTTGCAGGCCACGTCGGTCGTGGTCTGCAATGGTTTGTACGTTTTTTGATCAGTGGCGGCGACGCAAACTCAGCCAGGCGTCGATGCTGTAAACCGCCAGGCCTGCCCAGATAAACATGAAGGCCACCAGCGTGGTGGACGACAGGTGTTCGCCAAACAGCAGAACGGCTTGCAGCAGCACCAGCGTCGGCGCCAGGTATTGCAGGAAGCCGAGAGTGGTGTAGGGCAGATGCCGAGCAGCAGCGTTGAAACAGACCAGCGGCACCAGCGTTACCGGGCCGGCGGCGACCAGCCACCATGCTTCGGAAGTGCTCCAGAATGCCGCTTGTGCGCTGCTGGCTGTGGGATTGAAGAGCAACCAGGCAGGGGCGATCGGCACCAGCATCCAGGTTTCCACCACCAGCCCGGGTAATGCTTTGACCGGAGCCTGTTTGCGGATCAACCCGTAGAAGCCAAAGGTCAGCGCCAATACCAGCGACACCCACGGCAGGCTGCCGACTTGCCAGACTTGCTGCGCGACGCCAACGGTGGCCAGCGCGACAGCGACCCATTGCAGGCGTCTCAAGCGTTCGCCAAGGATCAGCATGCCCAGCAGCACGTTCACCAGCGGGTTGATGTAGTAACCGAGGCTGGCCTCGAGCATGCGTCCGTTGTTCACCGACCAGACGTAGGTCAGCCAGTTGGCCGCAATCAATGTGCCGCTCAGCGCAAGGACTGCCAGCCGCCGTGGGTTCTCGCGCAGTTCACGCCACCAGCCCGGATGCTTCCAGACCATCAGCAGCAACGCGCCGAATAGCGCCGACCAGAGTATCCGGTGGATGATGATTTCCACGGCAGGTACGTCAGCGATGGCTTTGAAGTAGAGCGGGAACAATCCCCAGATGATGTAGGCACTCAGGCCCAATATGTACCCGCGACGCAGGTTGGCGGCTTGCATGCAGAATCCTTGCTTAGGCAGCTAACAAAGGGGGGGATTGTAAGGAGATTTGTCAGCGGATGTCGTATCTGAATTGGTAGGGCATTTGTGAACACCAAATCCTGTGGGAGCGAGCTTGCTCGCGATAGCGGTTGGTCAGCAACTGATGTGCTGAATGCGCAGCCGCCATCGCGAGCAAGCTCGCTCCCACAAGGGGGATAGTGGTGAATCAAAAAAGCTTCAACGGTTCTTCGTTGAGCGCCGCCAGTTGCTCACGCAATGCCAGCACTTGGTTACCCCAATAACGTTCGGTGCCAAACCACGGAAAGCTGTGGGGGAACGCCGGGTCATCCCAACGACGGGCCAGCCACGCGCTGTAGTGCATCAGGCGCAAGGCCCGCAGCGGTTCGATCAGCGCCAGTTCGCGTGGGTTGAAGTCGTGGAATTCGCTGTAGCCGTCCATCAGTTCCGACAACTGACCGAGACATTCCTGACGATCGCCGGCGAGCATCATCCACAGATCCTGTACCGCCGGCCCCATGCGACAGTCATCAAGGTCGACGATGTGGAACATCTCGTCACGGCACATCATGTTGCCGGGGTGGCAATCGCCGTGCATGCGGATGTTCTGGTGCGGCGTGTCTTTGTAGACCTCTTCCACGCGCTTGAGCAGGTCGCGGGCGACCGACTCGTAGGCTGGTAGCAAGCTGCGTGGTATGAAATTGCCTTCGAGCAGGGTGGTCAGCGAATCATGGCCGAAGTTTTTGACGCCCAGCGCTTCGCGGTGTTCGAAGGGGCGGGTGGCGCCCACTGCGTGCAAACGACCAAGCAATTGCCCCAAACGGTAGAGCTGATCGAGATTGCCCGGCTCCGGCGCACGACCGCCCCGGCGCGGGAACAGGGTGAAGCGGAAACCGGCGTGTTCGTGCAGGCTTTCACCGTTGTGAATCATCGGCGCAACCACCGGCACCTCGCACTCGGCAAGTTCGAAGGTGAAGCGGTGCTCTTCGAGAATGGCAGCGTTGGTCCAGCGTTGCGGACGGTAGAACTTGGCAATCAGCGGTTCGCCATCTTCGATGCCAACCTGATAGACGCGGTTTTCATAGCTGTTGAGCGCAAGGACACGGGCGTCGCTGAGAAAGCCGATGCTTTCTACGGCGTCGAGCACCAGATCGGGGGTAAGTGTTTCAAACGGGTGAGACATGCTGACTCCTGCGCGCAGCAGGCTGCCGCGTCCGGCCAAACATGGTAGCGCAGACTGGCACAGATAGGTGGTGACAGTGCTGACGCATTCGCGAGCAAGCCCGCTCCCACAGGTGATCTTGTGCACACCGGATAACCAATGTGGGAGCGGGCTTGCTCGCGAAGAGGGCGGATCAGGCGCCGACGATTCCGCCGTCTACTCGGGAAATCGCCATCACCGAGGAGCGCGGCTTGCCGTTCGGCAAATGCTCGGGGAAGGTTGACCCACCGTTTTCCCCCGGATGCTGAATGCCGACAAACAAGGTCTTCTGGTCCGGCGAAAAGCTGATGCCGGTCACCTCGCAACCCACCGGGCCGACCATGAATCGGCGGATTTCACCGGTCGCAGGATCAGCGCAGAGCATCTGGTTGTTGCCCATGCCCGCGAAGTCGCCGGCGTTGCTGTAGTCCCCGTCGCTGAGAATCCACAGCCGACCGGCCTTGTCGAAGCCCAAGCCATCCGGGCTGTTAAACATGTTGTCTGGTGTGATGTTTGACGAGCCGGCTTTCGCTGTACCGGCGTGCACGCTTGGGTTGCCCGCCACCACGAACAGATCCCAGCCGAACGTCAGCGATGCGTGGTCGTCGTGATCAGTGCGCCAGCGCAGAATTTGCCCATAGACGTTTTTCTCCCGTGGGTTCGGCCCGCCCACCGGCTGCCCGTCTTCGCCACGCTTGGCGTTGTTGGTCAGGGTGCAATAGACCTGGCCGTCTTGCGGGCTAACCACGATCCACTCCGGACGGTCCATGCGCGTGGCACCGACGACGCTGGCGGCCAAACGTGCGTGAATCAGCACCTCGGCCTGATCGGCAAAGCCACTGCCGGCGTCGATACCGTTCTTGCCGTGAGTCAGCTCGATCCACTGGCCCTGACCTTTTGGATGGTCGGGGTTGCTGTCGCCGGCATCGAATCGTGCGACGTACAACGTGCCGTGATCCAGCAGGTCATGGTTGGCTTTGGGAGTTGTGTGATTGATCTTGTCGCGGCTGACGAATTTGTAGATGAACTCACCGCGCTCATCGTCGCCCATGTAGACCACCGCGCGACCGTCGTGGGTCTCGGCCAGGGCCGCGTTTTCGTGTTTGAAACGGCCCAGCGCAGTGCGCTTGACCGGAGTCGATTGCGGGTCGAACGGGTCGATTTCTACTACCCAGCCGTGACGATTGAGTTCGTTGGGGTTTTTCGCCAGGTCAAAACGCGGGTCGTGTTGGTGCCAGTTGATCTCTTTGCTGGCGACCGATGCGCCATAGCGCTTTTGTGCGGCGTCGAACTTGTGCTCGGGATTGCTGCTGCCAAAACAGTCGGTGAAGTTCTCTTCACAGGTCAGATAAGTGCCCCACGGCGTCTTGCCATTGGCGCAGTTCTGGAAGGTTCCGAGCACATTCTTGCCGGCCTTGTCGGCGCCGGTTTTCATCAGCTCATGGCCAGCAGCCGGGCCGCTCAATTGCAACGGTGCATTGCCGTGGATTCGGCGGTTGTAGCGCGAGCCCTGAACGAATTGCCATTGGCCGTTCTTGCGCTGCACTTCGATCACCGACACGCCTTCGCAGGCCAGCGCTTTGCGCACTTCTTCGGCAGACTGCGGTATGCCGCCATGGGCGTAGAGGTAGCGATAGTTGGTGTATTCGTTGTTGATCGCCATCAGCGCGCGATTGTCGTCGCCGGGGAAAGCGAACAGGCTCATGCCGTCGTTGTTGTCTCCGAACTGGACTTCCTGGGCTTGGGCGCTGCCATTGCCACTCGGGTCAAAGGCCGGGCCGTTCTTGTGCAGCGGTTGGCCCCAACTGATCAACACCGAAGAGGTGTAACCGGGCGGCAGAGTGATGGTGTCACTGGTGGCGGCCGCAATGCTGTCGAAACCCAGCAATTTGCTCGAAGCTGCGTTGACACTGGCGGCCAGTGCGCTACGGCTCAGCAGGTTGCCTCCGAGGAACATTGCCGCACCGCAGAGGGCGCCGGCGCTGATAAAACCACGACGACTGAGGCCGACGATTTTTTCGAGGTCGGTGGCTTGGTTTTCTTCTAATAGGCTCACATCAGGCTCCCTGCTGGTTTTTGCAGCCACCATAAGGAGCGTCTATGACACAAATGTTGCAGTTGCACGTCTGAGGAACGCTGCCAATCCGTAGCAGCAGGCCCGAGTCAGAGCGGGGTGCCGAGCAAAACGTTGGAGGGCGAGAACTGCACCTGAACGGCTTTTTCGACGCTCAAACCCAGGGTTTTGAGGTGCTGCGGCTCGGCCAGCGCGCATAGAGTCTGACCATTGCGCAGGGCGATTCGGACTTCGCTGGGGCCATCTTCGGCGTCGAGAATCTCCTCGACAGTGCCCTTCAGACAATTGTGTCCGGGTGTTGCGCGTTGCTCGACACCGAGTAAATCGAGCCAGCCAGCCTTGATCAACGCCACCACTTCAGTGCCCGTTTCCAGTTCCAGACGCAGGGTGCTGTCGTGGGTGATCTGAGCCTGAATGGTCAACCCGGCAGCCAGTTCCAGGCTGATCAAATCGTTACGACCGTGAGTGTTGATGGCCGCAACGGTGCCATGCAGCTGATTGCGCGCACTGGTCCTGAGCATCAGGCGCCCAAGCAAGTCGAGGTCACTGGCGTCTTCGGCGGCTTCCAGCACCTGTGCCTGTAAGGCTTGCAAGCGCTGATAGAGCCGCAGCACCCGTTCACCTTCACTGGACAGTTTTGCGCCACCACCGCCCTTGCCGCCGACGCTGCGCTCCACTAGCGGTTTCTGTGCCAGATTGTTCAACTCGTCGATCGCATCCCACGCTGCTTTGTAGCTCAGCCCGGCGCTTTTCGCGGCGCGGGTGATCGAGCCTTGTTCGGCGATGTGTTGCAGCAAGGCAATGCGCTGCGGACGACGGACGATGTGTTGGGACAACAAAGTAGGCAAGGACATGGCATAGGGCTGCGAACGAATATTGATGGATTTGGACGTTGGCGGCTTGGCGCGTGAGAGTCAAGTCAGCTCCCCGGGTTTTGGCGTGCGCGCCAGGCAATAAATGTCGACCCGTGCCGCGCCCGCCCCGATCAGCAAGCGTGCCAGGCTTTGCGCGGTGGCTCCGGTGGTCAGCACGTCGTCGACCAGCGCCAGGTGGCGGCCCTTGATTTGCGCACCCGGCATCAGTGCGAAAGCGCTGAGCAGGTTCTGTTTGCGCGCCTTGGCGTCCAGATCCTGTTGCGCAGTGGTGTCCTGGATGCGTAGCAGCAGGTTTGCGTCGCAGTCGATCTTCAGGCTGTCGCTGAGCCAGCGGGCGAGCATCGCTGCCTGGTTGTAACCCCGCTCGCGCAGCCGTTTGCGGGCCAAGGGCACCGCTACCAATGCGTCGGGGCGTTTGAGGCCTTCATCGAAGCGATGTTGCAGGTATTGAGCAAGAAGTTCGGCAAGCAGGCGACCATACGGCCACTTTGCCGCGTGCTTGAAACGGGTGATCAAACTGTCGAGCGGGAAGCTGTAGGTCCAGGGTGCGATCACCTGCTCGAAGGCCGGTGGGTCCTTCAAGCACTGGCCGCAGGTGAGGCCGGCCACGGGCAACGGCAGGGCGCAGGTCTGGCAATGATCGCCGAGCCAGGGCAACTCGGTTTCACAGGAAGTACAAATCGGTTGAGGGGTGTCAGACAGTTCATCGCAAAGCAAACAGCTCTGTTTGTTTTTTGACCAGATGTAAACCGACCCTTTGTATCGTGGTTGACAGCGCATGGCTCTTCCTTAAATATGCCGAACATCCGTGTCGCGTTTGTGGATATTCCGTTCCACAGCCGCTTGCCAAGCATAAACAAGGAAACGCCCATGAGCGCCAGCACCACTGCAAACCTGCGTCATGACTGGTCTTTGGCCGAAGTCAAAGCACTCTTCGTTCAGCCATTCAACGACCTGTTGTTCCAGGCGCAGACGGTGCACCGCGCGCACTTCGACGCCAATCGCGTCCAGGTGTCGACATTGCTGTCGATCAAAACCGGCGCTTGCCCGGAAGATTGCAAATATTGTCCGCAGTCCGGTCACTACAACACCGGTCTGGAAAAAGAAAAACTGATGGAAGTGCAGAAGGTCCTCGAAGAGGCTGCTCGCGCCAAGGCCATCGGTTCGACCCGTTTCTGCATGGGCGCCGCCTGGAAGCATCCATCGGCCAAAGACATGCCGTATGTGCTGGAAATGGTCAAGGGCGTGAAGGCCATGGGCCTGGAAACCTGCATGACCCTCGGCCGTCTCGATCAGGACCAGACCGTAGCCCTGGCCGAAGCCGGCCTCGATTATTACAACCACAACCTTGATACCTCGCCGGAGTTCTACGGCAGCATCATCACCACCCGCACCTACAGCGAGCGCCTGCAAACCCTGGCGTATGTTCGTGATTCGGGGATGAAGATCTGCTCGGGCGGTATTCTCGGCATGGGCGAGTCCCTTGACGACCGCGCCAACCTGCTGATCCAGCTGGCCAACCTGCCGGAGCATCCGGAGTCGGTGCCGATCAACATGCTGGTGAAAGTCGCCGGTACGCCGCTGGAAAATGCCGACGATGTCGATCCGTTCGATTTCATCCGCATGCTCGCTGTCGCACGTATCCTGATGCCGAAATCCCACGTGCGCCTCTCTGCCGGCCGCGAAGCCATGAACGATCAGATGCAGGCCCTGGCATTCTTCGCCGGTGCCAACTCGATTTTCTACGGTGACAAACTGCTGACCACCGCCAACCCGCAGGCTGACAAGGACATGCAACTGTTCGGGCGCCTGGGGATCCTGCCGGAAGCCCGCGAAGAGCATGCGGACGAAGTGCATCAGGCGGCCATCGAGCAAGCGCTGGTCGAGCAGAAAAGCAGCGAGCAGTTCTACAACGCCGCTGTTTGAAGTCTCCACCGATCCTTCTGAAGGAATGCAAAAACACTGTGGGAGCGAGCCTGCTCGCGATTGCGATGTAACAGCCAGCATCGATGTTGAATGTTATGACCTCATCGCGAGCAGGCTCGCTCCCACAAGGTAATGCGACATCGCTTCTGAATTCTGACCCCGCGAGGCCTGCATGTCTTTCGATCTCGCCGCACGCCTTGCTGCCCGTCGTGCCGAAAACCTCTATCGCCAGCGTCCCTTGCTGGAAACCCCGCAAGGTCCGCAAGTGGTGGTCGATGGCCAGCCATTGCTGGCGTTCTGTAATAACGACTACCTGGGCCTGGCCAGTCATCCCCAAGTGATCGAAGCCTTGCGTGCCGGTGCCGCCCGCTGGGGTGTCGGTGGCGGTGCTTCGCACCTGGTGATCGGCCATAGCAGTCCGCATCACGCACTCGAGGAAGCCTTGGCCGATCTGACGGGGCGCCCGCGCGCGTTGCTGTTTACCACCGGTTATATGGCTAACCTGGGCGCGGTCACCGCGCTGGTCGGGCAGGGCGACACGGTGCTCGAAGACCGGCTCAATCATGCATCGCTACTGGATGCCGGGCTGTTGTCGGGCGCGCGCTTCAATCGCTATTTGCACAACGACGCGGTCAGCCTCGCCAAACGTCTGGAGAAGGCTACCGGCAATACGCTGGTGGTGACCGACGGGGTGTTCAGCATGGACGGCGACATTGCCGACCTGCCGGCGCTGGCTCGCGAGGCCAAGGCCAAAGGCGCGTGGCTGATGGTCGATGATGCCCACGGCTTTGGTCCCTTGGGCGCCAATGGCGGCGGGATCGTCGAGCACTTCGGTTTGAGTCTGGAGGATGTGCCGGTATTGGTCGGCACCTTGGGTAAAGCGTTCGGCACCGCGGGCGCGTTTGTCGCGGGCAGCGATGACCTGATCGAAAGCCTGATCCAATTCGCCCGACCGTACATTTACACCACCAGTCAGCCACCGGCCCTGGCGTGCGCGACTCTGAAAAGTCTTGAGTTGCTGCGCAGCGAACATTGGCGACGCGAGCACTTGAACGTGCTGATCCGCCAATTCCGAAAGGGCGCCGAGCAGATTGGTCTGGAGTTGATGGACAGCGCTACGCCGATCCAGCCGATCATGATTGGCGACGCCGGGCGCGCAGTGCTTTTTTCGCAGATGCTGCGTCAGCGCGGGCTGATGGTGACCGCGATCCGCCCACCCACCGTGCCAGCCGGCAGCGCACGTTTGCGCGTGACCCTGACAGCGGCGCACAGCGAAGCGCAGGTGCAGCTATTGTTAGAAGGTCTGGCCGATTGTCTTCAGCAACTGGGAGCGGAGCCGAACCATGCGTGATCGTCTGATCCTGTTACCCGGTTGGGGACTCGGTATTTCGCCGCTGGAGCCTTTGGCAGCGGCCTTGCAGGGATTGGACGAACACCTGCACGTCGAGATCGAACCGCTGCCGGAACTGGAGTCGAGCGACCTCGAAGAATGGCTAGACGAACTGGATTCGACCTTGCCGAAAGATGCCTGGCTCGGCGGCTGGTCACTCGGCGGGATGCTCGCCTCAGAGCTTGCGGCTCGACGTGGCGAGCGCTGCTGCGGTTTGCTGACGCTGGCGAGCAACCCTTCTTTTGTGGCGCATGCCGAGTGGTCGAGCGCCATGCCGGGCGAGACCTTCGATGCGTTTCTGGCCGGGTGCAGCGCGGACCCGCGCATGACCCTCAAGCGCTTCAGCCTGCTCTGCGCCCAAGGTGCCGAAGACCCGCGCGGGTTGTCGCGCCTGTTGCTGGCGGGTGCGCCGAATACCCCGCAGGCACAGTTGATGAGCGGGTTGGAAGTGCTCGCACAACTGGACAACCGGCAAGCCTTGCAGGCCTTTCGAGGTCCGCAGTTGCATTTGTTCGCCGGGCTTGACGGGTTGGTTCCGGCCGAAGCCGCCGGTGAGCTGCTGGCGTTACTCCCCGATGTCGAAATTGGTCTGATTGAACAGGCCAGTCACGCGTTTCTTCTGGAAGACCCCCACGGTGTGGCGGGGGCCATCCAGGCCTTTTTGCATGAGTCCGGTGATGACTGATTTAGCCCTTCCCAACCTGCCCGGAGGCTTGCCCGACAAGCGTCAGGTCGCGGCATCCTTTTCCCGTGCAGCGGCCAGCTATGACAGCGTTGCCGAATTGCAGCGGGCTGTCGGCAGTGAATTGCTGGGGCGTTTGCCGGCTGATAGATCACCCGCTCGCTGGCTGGATCTGGGTTGTGGCACAGGGTATTTCAGTCGTGTGCTGGGTGAGCGATTCAACGCCAGCGAAGGGCTGGCGCTGGATATCGCGCAAGGCATGCTCAAGCACGCACGGCCCTTGGGCGGTGCGACACATTTCATTGCCGGCGATGCCGAGCGCTTGCCGTTGCAGGACGCAAGCTGCGACCTGGTGTTTTCCAGCCTGGCGGTGCAGTGGTGCGCCGATTTCAGGGCGGTGCTGAGCGAGGCCAATCGGGTTCTGAAACCTGGCGGTGTGTTGGCGTTTGCCAGTCTTTGCGTGGGTACGCTGTATGAGTTGCGCGACAGTTGGCGTCAGGTCGATGGCCTGGTGCACGTCAATCGCTTCCGCGAGTTCAGCACGTATCAACAACTGTGTGCGGCCAGCGGCATGAACGTGATCAGTCTGCAAAGTTGCCCGCACGTGCTGCATTATCCGGATGTGCGTAGCCTGACTCACGAACTCAAGGCCTTGGGTGCGCATAATCTCAATCCTGGTCGGCCGGGCGGGCTGACAGGGCGGGCGCGGATCATGGGGTTGATCGACGCCTATGAGCAATTTCGTCAGGCGCAAGGGCTGCCCGCGACTTATCAGGTGGTTTACGCCGTGTTGGAGAAGCCACTATGAGCGCAGCCTATTTCATCACTGGTACCGATACCGACGTCGGCAAGACCACCATCGCCGCCGGCTTGTTACACGCCGCGCAGTTGGCGGGGTTGAGTACGGCGGCCGGGAAACCCGTGGCCTCTGGCTGCGAGGTGACACCCAAAGGATTGCGCAATGCCGACGCGTTGGCGCTGTTGGCGCAATGTTCGTTGCCGCTGACCTATGGCGAGGTCAATCCGGTGGCCTTCGAGCCGGCCATTGCACCGCATCTGGCTGCACGTGAGGCGGGTTTCGCGCTGACGGTCCAGTCGTTGCTGGTGCCGATGCGGCACATAGTGGACAAGCAGGCCGATTTCACCTTGATCGAAGGTGCGGGTGGCTGGCGGGTGCCGTTGGCTGATCAGGACAATCTCTCGGATCTGGCAATGGCGCTGGGGTTGCCGGTGATTCTGGTGGTGGGTGTGCGTCTGGGCTGCATCAATCACGCGTTGCTGACGGCCGAGGCGATTGCCCGGGACGGTTTGCAACTGGCGGGTTGGGTGGCCAACATCATTGACCCCAAGACGTCGCGGCTGGAAGAGAACCTCGCCACGTTGGCAGAACGGCTGCCGGCACCGTGTCTGGGGCGGGTGCCGAAACTCAAACTGGTCACGGCAGAAGCGGTGGCGGAGTATCTTCAGCTGGATTTGCTTGACTAGGTTTTGCCTATGACAAGGCACTGTGCCATTAGTGTTTTTGTCGGGCCTTTTGTCGGTGTCTCTGGTTCAATGAGCGCTGTTTATCCTTTGCAGGATGGAGTTGTGCCATGGACATTTCGGGAAGCACCGCGTTTTATGCTGGTCTGAGTTCTATTCAGACTGGGCAGAATCGTGTCGATCAGGCTGCCAGCCAGATCGCCGGCACCACTGTCGATCCTTCGGCCTCCAGCCAGTCCTCCGACGCTCAGATCGACCGATTGCGCTCGGTCGATCGCAGCCAGCAATCGAATCTGGCCAGTAATTTGGTTGATATGTCCCAAGGCAAAATCCAGGCGGAGCTGGGCGTCAAAGTCGCCAAGGCTTCTGACGAAATGCTTGGTACGTTGATCAATACTTTCGCTTGAACCCTCGCTGAACCTATTTGCCTGAACACCGGCCTTGGCGCGGTGTTCTGTCAGGCATGTCCTTCTCGCTCAACTAATCTTTCCTACACGGTTTGTTGTCTTGCGCACCGGCTGCGGGCCTTTGCGTGCGTGCTATTCACGTGGGTCATGACGAACGGCAAAAGATCGACGCTTGACAAGATTTCGGCGTAAACGTATGTTTCAAACAACTGTTTGACCGTCACAACAAATCATTGCGGTCGTTCATTCCCGGTTACATCAGCAGAGGTTTATCGCTATGCCTGACTACAAGGCCCCCTTGCGTGATATTCGCTTCGTTCGTGACGAACTGCTCGGCTACGAAGCGCACTATCAGAGCCTTCCGGCTTGCCAGGACGCTACCCCGGACATGGTTGACGCCATTCTCGAGGAAGGCGCCAAGTTTTGTGAGCAGGTGCTGGCTCCGCTGAACCGCGTGGGTGACACCGAAGGCTGCACCTGGAGCGAGTCTGGCGTTAAGACCCCGACTGGCTTCAAAGAAGCCTACAAACAATTCGTCGAAGGCGGCTGGCCAAGCCTGGCTCACGACGTAGAGCACGGTGGCCAAGGCTTGCCGGAGTCTCTGGGTCTGGCTGTGAGCGAAATGGTCGGCGAAGCCAACTGGTCGTGGGGCATGTACCCAGGCCTGTCTCATGGCGCGATGAACACCATTTCCGAGCACGGTACGCCTGAGCAGCAAGAGGCTTACCTGACCAAACTGGTGTCCGGCGAATGGACCGGCACCATGTGCCTGACCGAACCGCACTGCGGTACTGATCTCGGCATGCTGCGCACCAAGGCCGAGCCTCAGGCTGATGGTTCCTACAAAGTTTCCGGTACCAAGATCTTCATCTCGGCCGGTGAACACGATATGGCCGACAACATCGTCCACATCGTTCTGGCTCGTCTGCCGGATGCGCCTGCTGGCACCAAGGGCATTTCGCTGTTCATCGTTCCAAAGTTCCTGCCGAACGCAGACGGCAGCATCGGTGCACGTAACGCCGTGACCTGTGGTTCCCTGGAACACAAAATGGGCATCCACGGTAACGCCACCTGCGTGATGAACTTCGACGCGGCCACCGGTTTTCTGATCGGCCCGGCGAACAAAGGCCTGAACTGCATGTTCACCTTTATGAACACCGCGCGTCTGGGTACGGCTCTGCAAGGTCTGGCTCACGCCGAAATCGGCTTCCAGGGTGGTCTGAAATACGCTCGCGATCGTCTGCAAATGCGCTCCCTGACTGGCCCGAAAGCGCCAGACAAAGCCGCTGACCCGATCATCGTTCACCCTGATGTACGTCGTATGCTGTTGACCATGAAGGCATTCGCCGAAGGCAACCGTGCGATGGTTTACTTCACGGCCAAGCAGGTCGACATCGTCAAGTACGGCGTGGATGAAGAAGAAAAGAAGAAGGCCGATGCACTGCTGGCTTTCATGACGCCGATCGCCAAGGCCTTCATGACTGAAGTCGGCTTTGAATCCGCCAACCATGGTGTGCAGATCTATGGCGGCCACGGCTTTATCGCCGAGTGGGGCATGGAGCAGAACGTTCGCGACAGCCGCATTTCGATGTTGTACGAAGGCACCACCGGTATCCAGGCGCTCGACTTGCTGGGCCGTAAAGTGCTGATGACTCAAGGCGAGGCTCTGAAAGGCTTCACCAAGATCGTCCACAAGTTCTGCCAGACCAACGAAGGCAACGAAGCGGTCAAAGAGTTCGTCGAGCCGTTGGCTGCACTGAACAAGGAATGGGGCGAACTGACCATGAAGGTCGGTATGGCCGCGATGAAAGATCGCGAGGAAGTCGGCGCCGCGTCGGTGGATTACCTGATGTACTCCGGTTACGCCTGCCTGGCCTACTTCTGGGCTGACATGGCGCGCCTGGCTGCCGAGAAACTGGCTGCCGGCACCACCGAAGAGGCGTTCTACACTGCCAAGCTGCAGACAGCGCGCTTCTACTTCCAGCGCATCCTGCCGCGTACCCGCACGCACGTTGCAACCATGCTGTCGGGTGCTAACAACCTGATGGACATGAAAGAAGAAGACTTCGCACTGGGCTACTAAGTCCCGCGAGAGCTTCAAACAGCCGCTGCTTCTTCGGGAGCAGCGGCTTTTTTCTGCCTGCTGCAAAACGGCTGCAAATATTCCCGACTAAAACGCTAAGTAGAACGCTTTTGCTGCCGTTAAAGAGTGTGCGGCGTGATGTACGTCACATTGCATGTGCTTAATTGTCAGGAATGCAGGCACAATGCCATCCATTGATTTGCCGGGCCGGAGCTCTACCCTTGCCGCGTTCTTCCGCTGTACGTCTCAGTCACTTTTTACCCTCATTACTGTTATTGCTTGCGGGGCTCGCGGCTGCCTACGTCAAGGATCTCAACGTCTTTTTCACCTCACTGTTCAACGTGCTGCCAACCCTGGTGCTGTTGCTCGGTGGTTCGTACTGCGCGGTTTACCGACGTCAACGTGAACTGTTTCTGATGGTCACGGTGTACATCGCCTACTTTCTGCTCGATACCCAAACCGATTACTACCGTGATTACGGCAAGGTGCGTGACGACGCGGCGGTGGTTTTCCATCTCTGCTGTTTACTGCTGCCTTTGTTGTACGGGCTGTTTGCTGCCTGGCAGGAACGCACCCACCTGTTTCAGGACATGGTTGCGCGCTTCGCCGTACTGCTGGCATTCGGCAGTGTTGCACTCGGGCTTGAGCAGAGTTACCCGCAAGCGTTGCTGATGTGGCTGTCGGAAATACGCTGGCCGGCATTGCATGGTGCCTGGATGAGTTTGATCCAGTTGTCCTATCCAGTGTTCCTCGCATCCTTTCTATTGTTGGCCTATCAATACTGGCGCAACCCACGCCCGCTGCATGCGGCGCAACTGGTGGGCCTGCTCGGACTGTTCTGGATGTTGCCCAAGACCTTCATCCTGCCGTTCACCCTGAACATCATGTGCAGCCAGGTGATGTTGATGATTGCCGCGGCGGTCGCCCACGAAGCCTATCAAATGGCTTTTCGTGATGAGCTGACGGGCCTGCCGGGGCGTCGCGCCTTGAACGAGCGCATGCAGCGTCTGGGCCGCAACTATGTGTTGGCCATGAGCGACGTCGACCACTTCAAGAAATTCAACGACACCCACGGGCACGATGTCGGCGACCAGGTGTTGCGGCTGGTGGCCAGCAAGTTGTCGAAGATCGGCGGCGGTGGCCGGGCGTATCGTTACGGGGGCGAGGAGTTCGCCTTGGTGTTCGCCGCCAAAACGCTCGAAGAGTGCATGCCGCACCTGGAAGTCATCCGTGAGTCGATTGCCACCTACAACATTCAGTTGCGCAATCAGGACAGCCGTCCGCAAGACGATCAGCAAGGTCGGCAACGCCGTGCGGGTTCTGGCGCCTCAAGTGTTTCGGTCACGGTGAGCATCGGTGTCGCCGAGCGACTAGAGCAGCGGACCCCGGAAGAAGTCCTGAAATCCGCAGACCAGGCGCTCTACAGCGCCAAGGGCGCGGGGCGAAACTGCGTGATCGCATTCGGGCAAAGCCGCCGTGGCGCCGTACGTATGGACGGCGCTACGGGCTGAGTGATGATCGCGCACTCAGCGTCTGGACGGTGATTGTTCGAGGCGATTCGCGGCAGTAGGTTTGAATGATCTGCTGACGGAGAAACGACCATGCCCAAGTACAAGTCTCTCCCTGCGCGACAGCGCTGCCTCTGAAAGATCGCAGCCTGCGGCAGCTCCTACAATACAGATGGGTCTGTAGGAGTTGCCGCAGGCTGCGATCTTTTTGTTGGTGACTAAAAATTACAAATAGGTCACTAGTTGACCCTATGTGTCGCAAAAGTTGTTCAGGTACACTCAAGACCTTGCTGAAACCCGATCCTATGAATCACTTTCCAAGTTCTCACGAGGTTTGCCATGGCTGACTACAAAGCGCCCTTGCGCGATATGCGCTTCGTCCTCAATGAAGTTTTCGAGGTTGCCAAACTGTGGGCTGAACTGCCCGCCCTGGCTGATACCGTCGATGCTGAGACAGTCGAGGCAATCCTTGAGGAAGCCGGCAAAGTCACCAGCAAAAGCATCGCACCGCTGAGCCGTGCTGCCGACGAAGAAGGCTGCCACTGGAGCGACGGTGCCGTCACCACACCAGCAGGTTTCCCACAGGCTTATCAGACTTATGCTGAAGGCGGTTGGGTTGGCGTCGGTGGCGATCCGTCCTACGGTGGCATGGGCATGCCGAAAGCGGTTTCGGCTCAGGTCGAAGAAATGGTCAACTCCGCCAGCCTGTCGTTCGGTCTGTACCCGATGCTGACTGCCGGGGCTTGCCTGTCGATTAACGCTCACGCCAGCGAAGAACTGAAAGCCGCTTACCTGCCAAACATGTACGCCGGTGTCTGGGCGGGCTCCATGTGCCTGACTGAACCGCACGCGGGGACTGACTTGGGGATTATCCGTACCAAGGCCGAACCGCAAGCAGACGGCTCCTACAAGGTCAGCGGAACCAAGATCTTCATCACCGGCGGTGAACATGACCTGACCGAAAATATCATTCATCTGGTGCTGGCCAAACTGCCGGATGCCCCTGCGGGTCCGAAAGGTATTTCGCTGTTCCTGGTTCCGAAGTTCATGGTCAACGCCGATGGCAGTCTCGGTGCGCGTAACCCGGCTAACTGCGGTTCGATCGAACACAAAATGGGCATCCAGGCATCCGCTACCTGCGTGATGAACTTCGACGAAGCCGTGGGTTACCTCGTGGGTGAGCCGAACAAAGGCCTGGCGGCCATGTTCACCATGATGAACTACGAGCGTCTGGGTGTCGGTATCCAGGGCCTGGCCAGCGGCGAGCGCTCTTACCAGAACGCGGTTGAATACGCTCGTGATCGCCTGCAAAGCCGTTCACCGACGGGCGCGCAGAACAAAGACAAGGTCGCCGACCCGATCATCGTTCACCCGGACGTACGTCGCATGCTGCTGACCATGAAGGCCTCGAACGAGGGTGGTCGTGCATTCTCAACCTACGTGGCCATGCAACTGGATACCGCCAAGTTCAGCGAAGACGTGACTACCCGCAAACGCGCCGAAGATCTGGTGGCCTTGCTGACGCCGGTCGCCAAAGCATTCCTCACGGATCTGGGCCTGGAAACCACCGTCCACGGCCAGCAGGTCTTCGGTGGCCACGGCTACATCCGCGAGTGGGGCCAGGAACAACTGGTGCGTGACGTGCGGATCACCCAGATCTACGAAGGCACCAACGGCATTCAGGCGCTTGACCTGGTCGGGCGCAAGATCGTCGGCAGCGGCGGGGCGTACTACAAGTTGTTTGCTGATGAGATTCGTCATTTCACCGCCACCGCGAGCGCTGATCTGGCCGAGTTCACCAAACCATTGAACGACGCTGTCGATACGCTGGACGAGCTGACCGCCTGGTTGTTGGACCGCGTGAAAAATAACCCGAACGAAATCGGCGCGGCCTCGGTCGAGTATCTGCAAGTGTTTGGCTATGTGTCCTACGCCTACATGTGGGCACTGATGGCCAAGGCAGCCTTTGGTAAAGAGGCGCAGGACGACTTCTACGCCAGCAAACTGGGCACCGCACGCTTTTACTTCGCTCGCCTGCTGCCACGAATTCATTCGCTGAGCGCTTCGGTCAAGGCCGGTAGTGAGTCGCTGTTTCTGTTGGATGCGGCGCAATTCTGAGAAGTGTAACGTCATGTAAGCATTTGCTTACGTGACGTGCTGCTGTTTTCCCCTGTTCCAGGATTGGATCCAGAGCTAATCTACTTCACATGGACGTCGCGCAGGAAGCGCAAAGCAATAACACGGACACGTAGGATTCTGCCAGGACGGCGGAGTGAAATGGATGTCAGGGAAACAGTCTGCAAAGCCCCGCTTCGGCGGGGTTTTCTTTTGCCTGCGATTTATGTTTTTGCCGTTCAGCCCTGAACATCCAGTACCGTCGGGCTCGTCATCCGCCCGGCCGGGCTGTTTATCACGTCTTCCAGCAGGTTGCGCAGCAACTCCAGTGTCGCTTGCTGACGTTGAACGTCGCGACAGACCAATCCTACTTTCAGGGGAACCCGCGGCTCACTCAAGGGTTTCCACAAGAGTGCCTTGTTTCCGTGTTCCTGCTGTGAGCGGCCGGGTAGGACAGTGGCCAGTCTGGTGTGGGGCAAACTGTCGAGGATCCCCGCCATGTTGTTCAGTTCCGCCTGTACTTGCGGGCGGCGTCCGAGATTGGCCAGTTGTCCCTGCCAGATCTGCCGGACCTGAAACTCTTCCCCCAGCAACAGCATCGGCAACTCCGCTGCCTGACTCATGGAGACTTTCTTGAATTCACGCAACGGATGATCGGCAGGGATGACCAGGGTCAGTTCATCTTCATACAGCAAAACGCCATGCAGCCCGGGTTGGCGCGGCGGCAGATAGCTGATACCGATGTCGAGTGAGCCATTGAGCAATCGACGTTCGATTTCCAGCCCCGTGAGTTCGTAGATCTGTACCACCAGGTGCGGTTGCGCCTTGCGCACACGCTCCAGCATTTTGGGCACCAGGCTGGTGTGAACGGTTTGCAGCACACCGATGGCCAAGGTGCGCAATGCCTGGCCCTTGAAGTTGCCCAAGGCCTCGCGCGCACGCTGCAGACCGTCGAGCAAGGGCAGGGCGTGATTGTACAAGGTATGCGCGGCCAGGGTGGGCAGAAGGCGTTTACTGCTGCGTTCGAACAGGCCCACGTCGAGGTTCTGTTCCAGTTGGCGGATCTGCTGCGACAGCGCCGGCTGGGAGATCGACAGGCGTTCGGCAGCCCGTCCGACATGGCCTTCTTCATACACCGCGACGAAATAACGCAGTTGCTTAAAATCCATAAGTAATTCTTATCGAAAAAGCTGGAAAATCGAAATGGCTCAGCGCCTGACAGAAGCCTAGTCTAACCGCATTCACAAGGCTTACAGGGCCAGAAAGCGCGATGAATACCGTTTACGTTGATGGTGTTTACATAGGCAAGGCAAAAAATCTCGGACAGGGTTTGATCTGCGATACCGACAAACAGCGGATTGCCAATCGACTCTGGTTGTGGCCGCAAGGCCTGGGCAGCGATGAACACGGCGATCCGCGTTTTCATACTGGCCCCGAACGCGCCCTGCATCATTACCCGTCCGAACACTACGCTTACTGGCGTAAACGTTATCCACAGATCGACTGGAACGCGCCGGCCTTCGGTGAAAACCTTTCAACCCGTGGCCTGACTGAAGAGCAGGTATGCCTCGGCGATATGTTTCGCTGGGGCGGTGCGTTGTTGCAGGTCAGCCAGCCGCGCTCGCCGTGTTATCGGTTGAGCCACCGCTGGGGTGTGCCGATCTTGCCGCAACTGGCGCAGGATACAGGGCGCTGCGGCTGGTTCTACCGCGTTCTCAAACCCGGTTTCGTTAGCGCCGATCAGCCGTTCGAGCTGATCCAGCGCAGCTACCCCGGCCTGACTGTGGCCTGGGCGTTGCGCTGTTTTTATCAAGAGCCGCTTGAGCATGCCGGTTTGAAAAAACTCGTCGACTGCCCGGCGCTGTCTTCGCGCTGGCGTGATATTGCACTCAAACGCTTGCGCACCGGGCGAGTCGAGGATTGGTCTTCGCGTCTGCTGGGTTCGCCGCTTGAGGGAATGCGCGCATGAACCTGTTCAACCTGCGTCGCCAACAGCTGAGCCTGGATGATCTGGTGGTGGAGCATTTTCGGCCTTCCAGGCACGACAACCTTTCCCGCGAGTGCCTGATGCCCAGTGTCGAGCGACCCCGGCAAGTTTTCGTTCGTGGCCAGGGTTCCTGGCTCTGGGACAGTGATGATCGCGCGTATCTGGATTTCACCCAAGGTGGCGCGGCCAACAGCCTCGGTCACAGCCCATCGGTGCTGATCAAAGCCATCTGCGCTCAAGCGCAAACGCTGATCAATCCGGGTTCGGGTCTGCTTAACCGTGGCCAACTCAATCTGGCTGAACGGTTGTGCGCCAGTACCGGCAGCGACAAGGTTTACCTGCTCAACAGTGGCAGTGAAGCGTGCGAAGCAGCGATCAAGCTGGCGCGCAAATGGGGGCAACTGCATCGTGGCGGTGCTTCGCGAATTATCACCGCGAGTGGTAGCTGCCATGGTCACGGCTTTGCGGCCGTGTCCGCGTCGGACTGTCAGAACAATCGCTTTGAGCCGCAGCTTCCGGGTTTCAGCCACGTTCCGTTCAATGATTTACCTGCGTTACATGCGGCGGTAGATGCACAAACCGTAGCTATCCTGCTTGAGCCGATCCAAAGCGCCGCCGGGGTGGTTCCGGCGACCGAGCATTACCTCAAAGGTGTCGAGCGCCTATGCCGTGAGTTGGGGATTTTGCTGATACTCGACGAAGTGCAAACCGGGATTGGCCGTTGCGGCAGTCTGCTCGCCGAACAGTTTTACGGCGTACGCGCCGACATTGTTGTGCTGGGCAAAGGGCTGGGCGGCGGGGTGCCAGTGGCGGCGCTTCTGGCGCGCGGTAAAGCCTGCTGCCTCGAGTCGGGCGAGCTGGATGGCACCCATCATGGCAACGCATTGATGGCCTCGGCGGCGCTGGCGGTTCTGGACAGCGTGCTGGATCACGGCTTCCTCGAGCACGTTCGGGAAAGCGCTCAACACCTGCGCGAAGGCTTGAGCCGATTGGCCAACCGTTACGGGCACGGTGAACTGCGTGGCCAAGGGCTGCTCTGGGGGCTGACACTGAGTGACGATTCGGCTGACGCCGTGGTGAATGCGGCGCTGTACGAAGGTTTGCTGTTGAGCGCCCCGAAACCCGATTGCCTGCGGTTTACGCCGGCGCTGACAGTCAGCAAGACCAATATCGACGAAATGCTCCTGCGCCTGGCCCGAGCTTTTTCCCGGGTGCGCACGGCCCAACTTCAATGTCGCAAAGGCATCGCGGTCTGAACAGACCAGCACTTCTCTAATTCCCTAACCGTCTCGCGGTATAACGCGTCGCCCCATGCCTGATTCTTTTGGCATGGGGCGTTTTTTTTTCACGCGTTCTTCTGCTCCATCACCGCGCGATAAAACAGCCATTCCTGCTCCAGTACATGGGCCTGATTATTTGCCTTGCGAAAACCGTGGCGCTCCTCAGGGTAGTAATGGGCCTGGGCGGGAATGCCCTTGGCCTGCAGGGCCGTGACCATATCGCGGGTCTGTTGTGGCACCACCACAGCGTCAAGTTCGCCTTGAAAGAAGATCACTGGCACGTGGATCTCACTCGCGTGCAGCAGCGGTGTGCGGGCTACGTAGCGCTCGGCATCCTGCTGCGGATCGCCGATCAGCCAGTCCAGATAGTCACCTTCGAATTTGTGGGTGGTGCGGCCCAGGGCCGCCGGGTCGCTGACGCCGTACAAACTGGCGCCCGCGCTGAAGACGTCCCGAAATGCCAGCGCGCAGAGTGTGGTGTAACCGCCAGCACTGCCACCACGAATGAACGCGTGATCGCCGTCGATCAAACCTTGCCCGGCGAGGTAGGCGACCACGGCGCAGGCGTCTTCGACATCCACTTCGCCCCAGCTCAGGTGCAGCGCCTGCCGATAGGCGCGACCGTAACCGCTACTGCCGCGATAGTTAAGGTCGGCGACCGCGAAGCCGCGTTGCGCCCAGTACTGGATTCGCGGATCGAGTATCGGGTAGCACGCCGACGTTGGCCCGCCATGAATGAACACCAGCAACGGTGGTTTGGCGACATCGGTCATGGCTGGATAAAAGAAACCATGGGCCTCGCCGGCACCGCTTGGGTAGCGCAGTGTCTGCGGCTGGCTGATGTGCTCGGCGGGCAGAGGGGCCACTCCGCCCGCCAACACCCGGACTTGATGGCTTTTACGGTTGATGGCAATCACCGCAGAAGGACTGACTGGCGAAGCCGCGATGCAGTAAACAGATTCCTGGTCCAGCGCCAGATTTCGGAAGCGACTGTAGTCACCGGTGAAATCCTCGGTGGAATCGCCAGAGCGCAGCCCCAAGCGTCCAAACCCTCCCACGGTCCAGCTCGCCAGGTAACTCTTTTCACCAAGCGGCAACCAGGTGCAACCACCAAGCTGCCACGGCGCCGGCGCATGATCGGCGTCGCTGCTGGGCAGCGGCTGCAAGCCTGATCCGGTTTCGACCCACGGCTGCCAGAATCCGGCGCGATCAGTCAGGCAATACAGGCGGCCGGCATCATCGAAGCGAGGCTGTTGTAATGACTCTTCAGAGGTGTCACCGGCCACACAATGCGGCTTGCAGAAAGCTCCGTTGGTGTCACGTTCGGCGACCATCAAGCGTGTCGCGGTCCAGGGTTGATGCGGCCGGCTCCATTCGATCCAGGCCAACCGCCCGGCATCCGGACTCAGGGTCGGCGCCGAGTAAAAGTCTGCGCCTTCGGCCAACAGCTGACGTTTGCCGTCTGCCGGATCAATGGCCACCAGGCGATGCTGATTGCCTTGTTCTTCGACGGCGAGTACCTGCCCGCCGGCAAATTGCAGATCGCCGTAACGGCATTCACCCACGGTCAGCGCCTGTGGTATTTCACCGGCCAACGATTGCCGATACAACTGCTGATCCGTCTCGTTGACGAAGACCACGCCGTCATCGCTCAGGCAAAAGGATCCGCCACCGTATTCATAAACCCGACTGCGCGCACTGAACCCCGGCGGGGTCAGGCAATGGGCGGTGTTGTCGCGCCACTGCCAGATTCGGCAGGCGCCATCTTCGGGGCGGTACTCATTCCAGAACACACCCTGAGCGCCGACGCGCAAGTCAGTGAAATCGACACCGGCCGCTACGGCTTTGAGGGCGCTGACAGGTTCAACCTTTAACGATGAGACGTGAGTTTCGTTCATTGCGAAATGCCAACTGTTCGATGGTCTGGGTGGCGTGTTCGGCTTCTTCGCGGGCCTTGAGGATCACGCCGTGATGTTCCGACTTGCTGCACACCGGGTCGGCATTGCTCGCGTCACCCGTGAGCATGAAGGCCTGGCAACGGCAGCCGCCGAAGTCCTTTTCTTTCTCGTCACAGGAGCGGCACGGCTCGGGCATCCAGTTGTAACCGCGGAAGCGGTTGAAGCCGAACGAGTCGTACCAGATGTGCTGCATGCTGTGATCGCGCACGTTCGGGAATTGCACCGGCATCTGTCGTGCACCGTGGCACGGCAGGGCGGTGCCGTCTGGGGTCACGGTCAGGAAAATGCTGCCCCAACCGTTCATGCAGGCTTTGGGGCGCTCTTCGTAGTAGTCCGGGGTGACGAAGATCAGCTTGCACGGGTTACCTTCGGCTTCGAGTTTGGTGCGATATTCGTTGGTGATGCGCTCGGCGCGCACCAGCTGTTCCCTGGTCGGCAGCAAACCGACGCGGTTGAGCTGGGCCCAGCCGTAGAACTGGCAGGTGGCGAGCTCGACGAAGTCGGCTTCCAGGGCAATGCACAGCTCAATGATGCGGTCGATCTTGTCGATATTGTGTCGATGGGTGACGAAGTTCAGCACCATCGGGTAGCCGTGGGCTTTCACCGCACGGGCCATCTCGAGCTTCTGCGCGAAGGCTTTTTTCGAACCCGCCAGAAGGTTGTTCACCTGTTCATCGCTGGCCTGGAAACTGATCTGGATGTGATCGAGACCGGCCTTCTTGAAGTCGCTGATTTTCTGCTCGGTGAGGCCAATCCCCGAGGTGATCAGGTTGGTGTAGAAGCCCAGTTTTCGAGCCTCGGCGATCAGCTCTGCGAGGTCCTGGCGTACGAGCGGTTCGCCGCCAGAGAAGCCCAACTGCGCCGCGCCCATTTCCCGCGCCTCGCGAAACACCTTGAGCCACTGCTCGGTGCTGAGCTCTTTGCCTTGCTCGGCGAAGTCCAGTGGGTTCGAGCAGTAGGGGCATTGCAGTGGGCAGCGGTAGGTCAACTCGGCGAGCAGCCATAGCGGCAGGCCGATCTCGGGTTTGGGCGGCAATGGCAGGGCCGCTGATTCAGGCAAGCTCGATCCAGTGCTCTGCACGGGCGACCTCCATGAATTGCTCGATGTCGTCACCGAGCTCGGGTACGCCCGGAAACTTCGCGTCCAGTTCGGCAATGATCGCCGCGACGTCACGCTCACCGTCGATCAGGCCACCAATCAGCGCGGCGCTTTCGTTGAGTTTGATCATGCCTTCCGGGTACAGCAGCACATGGCCTTTTTGCGCCGGTTCGTACTGGAAGCGGTAGCCGGGACGCCAGCTCGGGGTCTTGCTGCGGTCGAAACTCATAAGGCGATCCCTTTATGCCAGACCCGTTGCTCGGTCACGCTGTGATAAGGCGGGCGGTTCAGTTCATAAGCCATGCTCATGGCATCAAGCATGCTCCAAAGGATGTCCAGTTTGAACTGGAGAATTTCCAGCATGCGTTGCTGGCCTTCATACGTGGTGTAGTGCTGCAGGGTGATCGCCAGACCGTGCTCGACATCGCGCCGCGCCTGGCCCAGCCGGGTGCGGAAATACTCATAACCGGCCGGATCGATCCACGGGTAATGCTGCGGCCAGCTGTCCAGACGTGACTGGTGGATTTGCGGGGCGAACAGTTCGGTCAGTGAGCTGCTGGCGGCTTCCTGCCAGCTGGCCCGGCGGGCGAAGTTGACGTAGGCATCCACCGCGAAACGCACGCCGGGCAACACCAGCTCCTGGGAACGCAGTTGCTCCGGGTCCAGGCCAACGGCTTGGCCGAGGCGTAGCCAGGCTTCGATGCCGCCGTCTTCACCAGGCGCGCCGTCGTGGTCGAGCAGGCGCTGAATCCACTCGCGACGGATCTCACGGTCCGGGCAGTTGGCCAGAATCGCAGCGTCCTTGAGCGGGATGTTCACCTGATAGTAGAAGCGGTTGGCGACCCAGCCCTGGATCTGCTCGCGAGTCGCCCGGCCTTCGTACATCGCCACGTGATAGGGATGATGGATGTGGTAGTAGGCGCCCTTCGCCCGAAGCGCCTGTTCGAACTCGGCGGGGGAGAGTGGTGTGTCAGTCATTTCGGTTCTCCGGGGAATAACCGTTGGAATTCTGCGTTGTCTGGTCTGGCGTCTTCGCGAGCAAATCCGCTCCCACAGGATAGCGCTGTCTCATATGGAGGCGGGCTTGCTCGCGAAGGGGCCATTTCTTACAACTCGATACTCATGCCGTCGTAGGCCACTTCAACATTGCGTCGAACCAACTCGGCGCGCTCGGCCGAGTCCTCATCAAGGATCGGGTTGGTGTTGTTGATGTGGATAAGTACTTTGCGCTGCTGTGGCAGTTGCTCCAACACTTCGAGCATGCCGCCGGGGCCGTTCTGTGCCAGGTGACCCATCTCCCGGCCAGTGCGGGTGCCGACGCCGCGGCGCTGCATTTCATCGTCGTCCCACAGCGTGCCGTCCACCAGCAGGCAATCGCTGCCCGCCATGATCTCCAGCAACGGCGCATCGACCTTGCCCAGCCCTGGCGCGTAGAACAACTTGCCGCCGGTACGCAGGTCTTCGACGATCAACCCGATGTTGTCGCCCGGGTGTGGGTCGAAGCGATGTGGCGAGTAGGGCGGTGCGGCGCTACGCAGCGGCAGCGGGGTAAAGCGCAGGTTCGGGCAGGCCGGGACGGTGAAGCTCTGGTCGAGCTCGATGCGGTTCCAGTTCAACCCGCCGTTCCAGTGGGTAAGCATGGTGAACAGCGGGAAGCCGGTGCTGAGGTCTTCATGGACCATGTCAGTGCACCAGACCTGATGCGGGCAGCCTTCGCGCAGGCTCAGCAGGCCGGTGGTGTGGTCGATCTGGCTGTCCATCAGGATGATTGCGCTGATGCCGGTGTCACGCAGGGCGCGGCCTGGTTGCATCGGGGCGAAGTTCTGGAGTTGCGCGCGAATGTCCGGCGAGGCGTTGCACAGGACCCAGTTCACGCCGTCATCGGAAATCGCAATAGACGACTGGGTGCGCGCCTCGGCCCGCAGGCTACCGTCGCGAAAACCTGCGCAGTTAACGCAGTTGCAGTTCCACTGCGGAAAACCACCGCCGGCGGCGGAACCTAGAATCTGGACAAACATGGTCGCTCCATCACTTCAACGCTAAAAATAAAAACGCCCCGGACGGGCCGAGGCGTTGTACCGCATGTTCTACCCAAGGGCAGTATCAACGGCTGGCGAAGTACATGGTGACTTCAAAGCCGATACGCAGGTCGGTGTAAGCAGGTTTGGACCAAGTCATAAAAACGTTCCTTCAGGCTCGTAAGAAAAATTCACTCTATACCTATAGCCCACCTCCTGCAGGAGATGTTCAAAGGCTTGCCGGGCTATGTTACTGAAACGGTTCCGCAAATTGGAGACATCTCTTGAAGAAAGCCCATTACAGCCCCGGTAATGATCGGACTGTCGGTTGCCAGGTGCCATTCGGGCAGGCATCGGTGGCCAAGCATCGGCGGCCACCTGCTGCATGTATCAAGCGCCTTGCCGCGTCGAGCAAAGCTGCGCGATCCAGCAGCAAAACGGCCTGTTGCAATTGCGGCAGGTAATCCGACGAATGGCCGCCCAGTTTGCCCTGCCACAGCAGTTCAAAGGCCTGGGCAAGTGGCATGGCGTTGCCGTCGAGTTGTTCGGCCAGGGTCTGGCGTTGATTGATCAAGGACGCTTCATCGAGCGTCGAGATGAGTTCGGGCAGTTGCTTCAGGAAGGCTTCGATGTGTTCGAGGATCTCTTTCACCGACGCGCTCGGCGATTGCACGCCGAACAGCAGTCCGGTCTGTCCATTGATCTGACGGACACCACTGAACACTGCGTAGCCCAATTGCAGTTCGACCCGCAGGCGTTGATAGAACGGCGTTTGGCAGAGTTGCGCGAGCAGGCGCCACGCGGCTTCGTCGGCCAGCTCCTGAGTGGGCGTCGGGCAAAACAGCAAGAGCGCATTTTCGTTGGTGTTACTCGGTACTTTGCTCCAGAGGTGTTGGCCGGCAATGGAGACGGGCACGGTCAACTCGCTGTCGGGAATACCAGGCATGCGACTCAAGGCGCGGGTGATCGCTGTTTGAACGGTTGCCGGCAGACCTGCGGCCAATCCATCCCAACGTGCAGTGGCCCAGATTTTCTGTAGGTCATCAGCACTGGCCGGCTGCGATGTCGGCTGCGAGTCTTGTTCCAGGCAATGTGTCGGCAACACCTTAAGCAACTGCCGGATCGCAATCAGCGGCGCTGGCGATTCGGTATTGAGCCAGGCAGCGGCGACGGGTTTCGTCAGACACAGCAGCGCCTGTTCGAGAATTGCCTGCATCGGCTCATGCCGTCCGCTCATTTTCAGCAACCATTGATTGCCCGTTTCGCTGAAGGACAGATCGACGCCTGCCTGACAGGCATCATTGCACAGGCCTTGCAGGCTGTGGACCAGTGTCGGCTGCAGATTGGCTGGCGGTGCGGAGTCGAGACGCCAACGCAGGCAAATCGCCGCTTCGCCATTATCGTCGGCGAAAGCTTGGCTGAACTGCATCGGCGAGCGCTCACGGCGACCGCGAGTGCGATCCTGGGCAAACGTGCGCAAGCCGCGATGGGCGCTGGTTTGTCCACGGATCAAACCGGCGGGTGCTGGCGCCTCGGCCGAGCGCAGGAACGGATTGGAGGGTGGCAGTTGCCAGGCGACATCCAGGTTATCCACAGGTGTCGGGTTCATTTGCTGCAATAGGGACTCAAGGGCAATGACACCCGACTCCGACAATCCCAGCTCCAAATTCTCACTGTCCAGTCGGGCAAGTGCCAAGGCGTTGCCGGTTTGAAGCTTGCGCTGTTGCAGCAGGGCATATTCTTCGCGCAGTTCGGATCCGTCGGCAGCGTCGGCGAAGAAGTTTAACCAATCACCCAGCAGCTCACGGATTATACCGGCCTGCGTTGCGGCACTGGCCGTCAGGTTGAACTCGACCTGCAGCAGCGCTTGCCCGGCGAATTGGTACAGCGGCGTTGCCTTCAGGCTGTCGATCAGTTGGCGATGGCGTAACTCGGCGAAGACGCCTCTCGGTTTCGACGCGTTCAGCCAGGTGCAGAGAAAATCCAGCGCTTCACGGGATGCGTTCGGCAAGGCTTCGAATGCAAACAGCAGGTTGAGTCGGCGTTCGTCAGCCTGTTGATAACTGTTATTTGCGGTTGCCATCAACGCGGGCGGGGCGCTTTGCGGTTGCTGTTTACCGACGGCGAAGTTGGTGCTCAAGCGCTCGGCCAGGCTACGCAACTCATCCACAGACTGCGGACCGGCAAGGCTCAGAGTTATTTGACCGGTCTGGTAGAAACGCTGATAGAACGCGCTTAAGGCCTGTTGAAACTCGGGCTGCTGTACCGCCAGGCTGTCGCGATTGCCAGCATGGAAACCACGCAATGGATGATCTGGCGCAAGCCCGTCAAACAATGCGAGGTGTCGCTGCGCCTCAGCATCTTGAGACCAGGCAATGAATTCGGCTTCCAGTACTTCCCGTTCACGCAACTGATCGTCCGGATTCAGACGCGGGTGGGCGAGCATGTCGCACAAACGCTCAAGCCCTCCGGCGAAGGCCTGGGGCGGTAATTCGAAGAAGAAGTCGGTGGTGCGTTCGCGGGTGCTGGCGTTAAGTTGCCCGCCATGACGTTGCACGTAGGCCATCAAGCCATCGTCAGCAGGAAAGCGTTCGGTGCCGAGAAAGAACAAGTGTTCAAGAAAGTGCGCCAGCCCAGGCCAGGCCAGTGGCGCATCGTGGCTGCCGGCGGCAACCCGTAAAACAGCGGCGCAGCGTTTCAAACCGGGCGCATGACGAAGTGAAACCTGCAGGCCGTTGGCCAGGGTTTCGGCATGAGGGTGAAGGTGGGTCGGCGCAGGCATGAGCACTTCCGCTACTTGAGAAGTGCTCATGCTAGCGAAAACATGGGATCAGTGCTTGTTCAGGTCGCCGTAGAGGTCTGGCCGACGATCGAGAAAGTAGCGATTGACGGCGCGAGAGTTGAGCATCAACTGCCGATCCAGCGTACCAACGATCAGCGCTTCATCCAGGCCGGCCTGGGCGATGCGACTGCCATCCGGCGCAGCGATGCTGCTTTGACCGCAGTAGTGAATTTCACCCTCGTGCCCACAGTAATTGGCGTACGCCACGTAACACTGGTTCTCGAAGGCCCGCGAGCGCACGGTGACATCGGCGATGAAGTCGTAGGGAGTCATGTTCGCCGTCGGCACCAGAATCAGCTCGGCACCGGCCAGCGCCAGGCGCCGGGCGTTTTCCGGAAACTCCAGGTCGTAGCAGATCAAAAAGCCCAGCTTCCAGCCATTGAGTTCCACCAATGGAAACTCATCCGGCCCAGCGCTGAACATCGAATGATCGAGCTCGCCGAATAAGTGAGTCTTGCGGTAGTTGGCCAGGCGCTGGCCTCGGCTGTCGATCAGTTGCACGGCGTTGTAGATCTGCCCGTCCTCGGCGCGCTCCGGGTAGCCATACACAATGGCGATACCGGAGGCCTTGGCGATGCTCGCAATGTACTGCGCTGAGGCGCCGTCTTGCGCCTCGGCCAATGCGCCAACCGCTTCGGCGCCGATGTTGTAGCCGGTCAGGAACATCTCCGGGAACACTAGCAGATCGGCGCCTTTGGCCTCTGCCGTGAGCTTTTGCAGGCGTTGCAGATTGCCGGCAACGTCGAGCGGCAGCGGCGGGCATTGGTAGAGAGCTACGCGCATTTCGGAGTCCTCTTACTCGGGCAGGGCAATCGGGCCGATTTCATGAAACACATCGCCCGGGCCAGGGTTTTCGGCGTGGGTTTCACCACCGAAGTGATTCATGATGCCCCATACCGCGTTGAGCGAAGTCTGTACGGCGCCTTCGACCCAGGCCGGTGTCCACGAAACATCGTCGCCAGCGATAAAAATCCCACGCTGTTCGGCGGGCATGTCTTGTTGCATGAAGTGTGCATACATCCGCTGGTTGTAGCGATAGTGGCCGGGCAGGGCGCCTTTGAATGCACCGAGGAAATGCGGGTCGGCTTCCCAGGACACAGTAATCGGGTCGCCGATGATGCGCGCAGCGATGTCGACTTTTGGATAGATCTTCTTCAGTGCATCCAATGCCAGCTTCACGCGTTTTTCGATCGGTTGCGGAAGCATTTTCAGCGCATCGCTCATCCACGAATACGACAGGCAAATCACGCCTGGCTTGTCGTCGCCGTTATCGAAGAGGTAGGTGCCACGGGTCAGGCGATCGGTGAGGGTCATGCTCATCAGGTCGCGACCGGTTTCCGGGTCTTTGTCTTTCCAGAATGGCCGGTCGACCATCACGAAGGTTTTCGACGATTGCATGTAGCGAGTGCGGTCCAGGGCCATCCACATTTTTTGCGAGAACAGCGACTCTTCGCACTCGATCTGAGTGGTCAGCAACCAGCTCTGGCAAGTGGTCAGCACAGCGGCGTATTCGCGGGTGTCACCCCAGTTGTCGGTCACGCTGAAACGGCCGTCGGCGGCGCGCGCGATGCGTTTGACTCCGGTGCGCGGTGCACCGTTGTGCAGCGAACTCAGGCTGGTGCCTGCCGGCCAGTGAGCACAGCGCTCCGGCACATGGCGCCAGATGCCCAACGGCACCTGCTCTACACCGCCGACCACCAGGTGTTGGTGATCGTCGCAGTTGGTCATGACTACGCGGAAGATTTCCAGCATCGAGTTCGGGAAGTCCGAGTCCCAACCGCCGGTGCCGAAGCCGACCTGGCCGAACACTTCGCGGTGATGGAACGACAGCTTGGCGAAGGCTTTGGAGGTGGCGACGAAGTCGTAGAAGGTCCGGTCATCCCACAGCGGAACGAGGGTATTCCACAGCTCTTTGAGGCGCGGCACATCGCGATCGCGGATCGCTTGCTGGATCTCGCCAAAGCGTGAGCCGTCTTCCAGTGCATCCGCCCAGGCGTCAGCCACTTCCTGGAACAGTGCAGGAAGGTCGGCGAGTTTCTGTGCGTAATGGGTCTGGCCTTCCAGGTCGATGACGGTGCTGCCGGAGGCAGGGGTCAGCGGGTTGGGGAAAGGCTTGGTCTCAAGACCGAGTTTGTCGACGTAGTGATAGAACGCAGTGGACGACACCGGGAAGCGCATGCCGCCCAACTCGGCGATGATCCCTTCAGCGCCTTCGAAGGCCTGGGAGCGCAAGCGGCCGCCCATTTTCGAGGCTTCATAGACGACCGGCTTGAGGCCCAGTTTCATCAGCTCATAAGCGGCCACCAGCCCCGCGATACCTGCGCCGACAATCGCCACTTCCGCGCCGTGGTTATGCACAGGAATACTGCCTAAGCCAGCCGGGTGCTCGATCCAGTCGTCAAAGGCGAATGGAAAGTCCGGGCCGAAAATGGTGACTGGTTTTTTACCGTCTGCAGGATGGCGATTGTTCTTGTTCATGGCTGACCTTACTGGCGACTCGCACTCGGTGCTGAGTATAGGAAAAGACTGTCGCCATTCTAGGGAGCGTAGAGCACGTTAATAAGACGCAATGTGTCGTCATTCTGCATATTGTTTGTGCAATATGACGAGCTGATCGATCAAACTGGCTGGCCGCGGTCAATCTTGCTGCTGAGGATGATCGACGTGGTGGTTTTTTCTACGCCGTCGACACTGCCGATCTGGTCGAGCAACTGGTCGAGTTGTTCCGGTGAATCGGTACGCAGCCAGGCCACGTAATCGAATTCGCCGCTGACCGCACACAACTGCTGAACCTGCGCCATGGCGCTGAGCCGACGCAGCACTTCCTTGCCGGAGCGCGGTTGCACGGTGATCCCGACATAAGCCTGCAAACCGCCATCGACCACTCGCTGCCCGAGTCGCACGCCGTAGCCGGTAATGACCCGGGCCTTTTCCAGCCGCGCCAGGCGTGACGTTACCGTAGTGCGCGCAATCCCCAATTGCCGGGCGAGCATGGCCACGCTTTCACGGGCATTGATCTGCAAGGCCGCGATCAGTTGGCGGTCGATTTCGTCGAGGACGGGACGGCGGGTATCAGGCAAGGTCATCTCCGGCGGCACATATCGGTGGGCGAGCATGTTACCGACTGGTGAGCCGTAAAGGGCTGTGCGGTGGATCGGTTTACACGCGAAACGCCTGCATGATGCAGGTCATTTGACCAAGGCCCTGACCTCTTGAATTTTTATATTGGGTATCACGCTGTCGGGGATTCGAGAGTTGCCAGAGAGGTTGTAGACCGAGAAGTTCTTGTTCATGACCTTTTTCGACATCAACTTCAATGACGGAAGAATTCGGGTGTGGAAATGTTGATCGAGTTCACACGGGGATATGCGGCTGTCAGCCGTTTCATAGAACCGACCACTGGATTGTTGCAAGTCAACCCCGACCAGGATCACCTTGGTGAAACCGGCATGGTAGGCAAGTTGTAGAGCAAGATAAGCCACGGTGCGGGAATCGAAAAAGCCATCGCTGAGATTTTTGCTAAACCCGATACTCTTTCTTCGGTGGCCGAAAATAGAACGACTGCGCACGAGGTCGTTGTTCTTTTTGAAGATCGAATCGACCCAGGATTGTTTAGCTGCCGGCTTTAGAGCGTATAGCTTGCCATGAGGTCGAATGCTGTTTCGCCGGATGTACTCCTCCCACAAGGCGACTCGCTGGCTAATCTGCATCGCGTGCGAAAATAATTCGGGCTGCTGAGTCGGGAAGCTCATGTCCGTACAAACGTAGAAAAACGGCTGGATCGCGGTACCCTCGAAAAGTGCGACCGCCCCGTTCATTGTGATCATCGGAACATGAGCGAACTCTTCAATGGGAAAGTCTTTGGCGGAACTGCCGGAGGCAATAATGAAAACAGTTCCTGTTTCGATGTTGTGACACTCATTGAACCCGTTCACATGACTAAGTTTGTTATCGATCATGAAATATTTTTCGCTTGCGTTCATCAGGTGTCCGTTGGTCATGCCAATGGCATCGATTGTTTATTCTTGTCGGTGGTTGGAGTCGATACCGAATTTCAAGATATCTGATAGCACGTCATTCGTCATGGGGCTTCGATGTGGCCTGATGAGCGTTCGATATCGAATGTGGGTCAGGAAAGGGTCTCGAATACCAAGCCCGACAGGCTCGTGCGACGTGGGTTTTCTATCGAACCGACCGATGACCTGCTACTTGCTCCAAGGCGCGCGAACTCAAAAATGCACAAGACATTGCGCTGGGTATGCATGGGGTCATGCAAGCATGAACTGTAGACGTTTTTTTCGCCAAATGCATGGCGTAAATGCCATGGGCTTGGCGTACCGGACTTCTCGCGGGTACAAAAAAGCCGCGCAATGCGCGGCTTTTGAGTTTGGTGGGCCCACACGGACTTGAACCGTGGACCAAAGGATTATGAGTCCTCTGCTCTAACCAACTGAGCTATAGGCCCTCAGTAGGCCGCGGATTATAGCGACGGTTTCTCGGCTGTGCTATCCGAAAAGTCTGAAACTGCGATACGAAGAAAGGTTGCGGCGAATTCGTTGGCGGGCAGAGGCAGGCTGACGATGTAGCCCTGGATCTGTTCGCAACCCTCGGCAGCCAGGAATTGCTGCTGCGCGTGAGTTTCAACGCCTTCGGCTATGATCGTGAATTGCATGCTGCGGCCCAGGGCAATGATTGCGCGGACGATGGCGGCATCGTGTGGGTCGTCCGGCAGTCCGCGGACAAAGGACTGGTCAATTTTCAGGAAATCCAGCGGCAAGCGTTTGAGGTAGCTCAACGAGGAATAACCGGTGCCGAAGTCGTCGATGGCCAACTGCACGCCCAGACGTTTGAGTTGATGCAGGACTTCAAGTGCCTCTTCGGCCTGGCTCATGATGAAGTTTTCGGTGATTTCCAGTTGCAGGAAGCCCGGTTTGAGGCGGTTGTCCTTGAGCAGCTGTTCGATGCGGACCAGCAGGTTCGGCTGGCGTAGTTGCGCCCCGGCCAGGTTGACTGATAGTGGGCCGAAACCTTCATAACGCTGGTTCCACTCGTGCATCTGCAGGCAGGCCTGTTCCAGTACCCAGTCACCGATTTGCAGGATCATGCCGTTTTCTTCGGCCAGCGGGATGAAGTGCTCGGGCGGCACATCGCCGAAAGCTGGATGCCGCCAGCGGATCAGGGCTTCGGCGCCTACCAGGCGCGGATGGTTGAGACTCACTTTGGGTTGATAGAACAGCGTCAGCTCATTGCGCTCGATAGCGCGGCGCAGTTCATGTTCCAGTGCCACGCGTTCGCTGGCCTGTGCGGTCAGGTCGCGGGTATAGCTTTCAACCCTGTTGCGACCTTTGGCTTTGGAGCGGTACATCGCGGCATCGGCGTTTTTGACCAGCGTGGCGACGTCGCTGCCGTCATTGGGGTAGAGGCTGGTACCAATGCTGGCGCTGATGAAGAACTCATGCTCGCCAGCTTGGAAGGGCGCTGTGAAGCAGTTCAGCAGCTTGTTGGCAATATGGTCGGCGTCGCTGGCTTGCTGCAGGCCCGGCAGCAGGATGATGAACTCGTCACCGCCCAGCCGCGCCACGGTATCGATGTCCCGAAGTTGCTCTTTGAGCCGCACTGCGATGCCTTTGAGCAGCAGGTCGCCAACCGGATGACCCAGACTGTCGTTGATGTGCTTGAAGCGATCGAGGTCCAGAAACAGTACGGCGCCCTGACCACCGTTTTCTTGCTGGTTGTTGAGTGCGGTCAGCAGCCGGCTTTCAAACAGCGTCCGGTTCGGCAGCCCTGTCAATGGGTCGTGGTGGGCCTGATAGTCGAGTTTGGCTTGGGCGTGCTTGAGGCTGGAGATGTCGGCAAATACCGCGACGAAGTGAGTGATGAACCGGTCTTTATTGCGTACCGCGCTGATTGTCAGCCAACTGGGGTACAGCTCGCCATTCTTGCGGCGGTTGGAAATTTCGCCTTGCCAATGCCCTTCGGCGGTCAGTTGATGCCACATTGCCGCGTAAAAGGCGCTGTCATGCAGGCCTGAAGCGAGCAGCCTTGGCGTATGGCCCAGGGCTTCGGTTTCGCTGTAGCCAGTGATCTCGGTAAACGCGCGGTTGACGGCACTGATGTGCTGTTGGGTGTCGGTGATCAATACACCTTCAGCGGTGCTCTCGAATACCGTGGCGGCCTGTTGCAGTTTTTCCTGCATCAGATGCCGCTCGGTGATATCCCGGACGATGGTCAGCATGCAATCGTCATCGCCAATCGGCAGTGGCCGGCTGGACATCTCGCAGAGACGGATCTGTCCATCATTGCGGCGTATGTGGCAACTGAAGTCACGCACGAAGCCGTCGCGTTTCAACAGGTTGAGCATCTGCTTGCGTTCATTCAGGTTGACCCAGATGCCGAGGTCGAAGGTCGAGCGGTCCAGCGACATTGAACTGTTGAAGCCGGTGATGCGGCTGAAGCCTTCGTTGACCTCGATCAGCAGGCCGTCGTTCACGCGTGACAGCAACAAGCCGTCAGGGGACGCATGGAAGGCTTTGGCAAATTTCTCTTCAGAGGTTTGCAGCTGTTGTTGGGTTTCCTTGAGCTGGCTGATGTCACGCACTACCACGACCAGTGCCGGAGTGGTGTCGAGTTCGAAGGGTTCGGCGGAGATCAGGCCGGTGAACACCTGGCCATTGCTACGACGAAAGGGCATCTCCAGATTGCGAATACTGCCGGCTTGCAAGCGCTGCAAGAGCCCGGGGCCGACACCGGCGATGCCCCATATGTTCAGCTCCGTGGCGGTCCGTCCGATCACTTCTTCAGCAGTGAGGCCGATTTGCTCTTCGAACGCCTTGTTGACCTCCAGCAGGCAACCGTCGGACAGGCGTGCAATGACCAGAATGTCCGGGCATTGCTGGAATACCGAGGCAAACTTCTGCTCGGAGAGGCGCAAGGCTTCTTCGGTTCTTTTGGCTTCGCTGATGTCGATCATCAGCCCGCGCAGTATCGGCTCATGGCAGTGCTCTATCAGGCTGACGATGTCGCGTACCCAGAGGCAGCGTCCGTCGGCAGTGATCACCCGGTAATCGAGGCTGTAATCGCGTCCGGCAAGCACTTCGTGATCACAAAATGCCTGGGCGCGCGTGAGGTCGGCGGGGTGGATGATGTTGCGCCAGAAGCCCGGAATCAGCCAATGGGACAAGGGGTAACCGAGCAGGCCTTCGGCATGGGGAGACACGTAGCTGTACGTAAAATCGCTGATTCGCGCTTCCCAGGCTATCGCCGAAAGGCTCTCCACCAGGCCGCGGTAATGGTATTCGCTGGTGCGCAGCTCCTGTTCCAGGGCTACCCGGCGGGAAATTTCCGAGCTCAAGCGGCGATTGATGCGGATCACCACGGCCAGAACGGTGACCAGCAGCAGTACGCCGGGCAAACCGTACATCAGCAGGTCGGACCAGAAGGTGCGGTGGTCGAGGACATTCCCGACCCAATGCTCCTGGATGGCGCTGATTTCACCGGGGCTCATGTCCGCCAGTACTTTATCCAGAATGCCGACCAGCATTTTGTCGTCTCGCGGTACGCCCATCGCCAATTGGTAGCGATACGGCGTTTCGCCGCTGACGTAGAGCCCGTCGAGTTTGAGTTGGCGAAGGCTCCAGACGCTTGAGGCCAGATCGCCGACTACCGCGTCGACCTCGTCGGTGGCCAGCGCCTGCAAGGTCGAGCTGACATTGGGCATGGGGACCAGATTGAGGTCAGGATGGTGGGTGCGCAGCAGTTCATGGGGGGCGTAGTTTTCCACGACGGCAACTTTCAGGCCGTAAAGGTCTTCCAGTTTGTGCGGCTGCGCGCCTTTCACGTGGGCCAGGATGACGATCGGAAAGTCCAGATAGGGCCGCGTGAACGCGAGGTAACTCTGCCGTTCGGGCGTCGACATGACGCCGGGCAAGAGGTCCAGCTTGCCCTGTTTTGCCTGTTTCAGGACTTCGGTCCAGCTCACAGGCTCAATGGGTGTGACCTTGATTGCCAGGCGATCACGCACGATGTTGATGTAGTCAGCGGCAAGGCCTTGGTATCGGCCTTGTTCATCGCGAAATTCAAACGGTGGCCAGGAAGCGTCGACACCCAGGCGCAGTTCCGGGTGAGCCGCAAGCCAAACACGTTCTTCGTCGCTCAGAGTCAGCGCGCCAGCCGTTGTGGTCCAGGTCATCAGCAATAGCAAAAGCACGGCCGGCAGTCTGGGCATAACGGTCTCGTTATGGCTTGGGGGGGAATGTTTCGAGTGTAGACGGGCTAGGCGGCGGGAGCGAAGCGAAGGGGATTTAATCTACAGAAAGCAAAACCCCCGGCAGGGCCGGGGGTTTTGTGATCACTCGTCGAGGAAGGAGCGCAAATGCTCGCTTCTCGTCGGGTGGCGCAGCTTGCGTAGCGCCTTGGCTTCGATCTGACGAATCCGCTCACGGGTAACGTCGAACTGTTTACCAACCTCCTCGAGGGTGTGGTCGGTATTCATGTCGATACCGAAGCGCATGCGCAGAACCTTGGCTTCACGGGCAGTGAGGCCGGAGAGAACTTCGCGAGTCGCTTCTTTAAGGCTCTCAACGGTAGCAACATCGATTGGCGACTGCATGGTCGAGTCTTCGATGAAGTCGCCCAGATGGGAGTCTTCGTCATCACCGATCGGGGTTTCCATGGAGATCGGCTCTTTAGCGATCTTCAATACCTTGCGGATCTTGTCCTCAGGCATTTCCATGCGTTCGCCCAGCTCTTCCGGGGTCGGTTCGCGACCCATTTCCTGCAGCATCTGACGGGAAATGCGGTTGAGCTTGTTGATCGTCTCGATCATGTGCACCGGAATACGGATGGTGCGGGCCTGGTCGGCGATCGAGCGAGTGATCGCCTGACGGATCCACCAGGTGGCATAAGTCGAGAATTTGTAGCCGCGGCGGTATTCGAACTTGTCTACCGCTTTCATCAAACCGATGTTGCCTTCCTGGATCAGATCGAGGAATTGCAGGCCGCGGTTGGTGTACTTCTTGGCGATCGAGATCACCAGACGCAAGTTGGCTTCGACCATCTCTTTCTTCGCGCGGCGGGCTTTGGCCTCACCGATCGACATACGACGGTTGATGTCCTTGATCTCGGCAATCTTCAAGCCGGTTTCGGCTTCAAGTGCAGTCAGCTTCTGCTGGCAGCGAACGATGTCGGCCTGCAGGCGACCAATGGCTTCAGCGTATTTGCTTTTGCCTTTGGCCAGTGCTTCGGTCCAGCTTTCGTCAACTTCATTGCCCGGGAACTGGCGCAGGAAGTCGGCACGCGGCATGCGTGCATCACGAACGCAAAGCTGCATGATCGCGCGCTCTTGCTGACGCAGGCGATCCAGGGCGCTACGCACACGCTCAACCAGGCCTTCGAATTGCTTCGGAACCAGTTTGATCGGCATGAACAGTTCAGCCAGCGCCAACATCTCGGCAATGGCCTGCTTGTTTTCACGACCGTGCTTTTTCAGCGCCTTGCGGGTGATTTCCATCTGATCGGCCACAGCGCCAAAACGCTGTGCTGCGATGACCGGATCCGGACCGCTTTCGGCTTCTTCTTCGTCGTCACTGGCTTCAGCATCGTCGTCATCGGCATCGTCGTCCGCTTTCACGGCTTTCGGGTCGACAGGCGGCGGCACTTCTGCAGCAGGCGGCGCAATGCCGTCGTCCGGGTCGATATAACCGCTCAGGACGTCGGACAGGCGGCCACCTTCGGTGGTGACGCGAGTGTATTCGGAGAGAATGTGGTCAACCGTGCCAGGGAAGTGCGCAATTGCGCCCATCACTTCACGGATGCCCTCTTCAATACGTTTGGCGATTTCGATTTCGCCTTCACGTGTGAGGAGCTCTACGGTACCCATTTCGCGCATATACATGCGCACCGGGTCGGTAGTGCGACCAATGTCGGTCTCAACCGCTGCCAACGCTGCCGCCGCTTCTTCTGCGGCTGCTTCGTCGGTATCGGCGTCGGCCAGCATAAGGGAATCCTTATCTGGCGCAACCTCGAATACGTTGATCCCCATGTCATTGATCATGCGGATGATGTCTTCCACCTGTTCCGGATCTGAAATATCCTCCGGCAGGTGGTCGTTGACCTCCGCGTAAGTCAGGTAACCCTGCTCACGACCAAGGGTGATCAACTCTTTGATACGAGACTGCTGTTGCGCTTTTCCGGACATAACACCCTATCCACTGAAGGTCTTGGCGGGCAAAAAACAAGCCGAGGATTATACCTTAGCTATGACCTCACGCGCCACTTGAGGTCGGGTTTGATGCGGAAACATTCCGTTTTAGTAGGTCGCGCATCTGATTTGCTATTTGATTCGCTTCCTCGGCAGTCAATCCTGGTTGCCGTGCTTTCTTGATGAGGTCGTCGAGGGTCTGCGTGTGCTGACCCGCTGATAACCTAGTAATGGTGTCTAAAAACTGTTGTTCAAGGTTGTCACCTTCAATTAACCACTCCTTTTCCGCGAGTGCTTTAAGCAGGCGTCCTTGCTCGGTTCCATGCCAGCGGGCCATTAGCTGGATAGAGTTTAGCTTAGGATTTTTTTGCACAGCCTCGATCAGGGCTATTAGCAGTTGCGCATAAGTGTTGCTTTCATTTGCGAAGTGGTCGGCGGTCTCAACTTTGCCGGCCAGTTGCGGGTGATGGATTAGTGTGCGCAGCGCAATCAAGGTGGGGGCCTCGACAGCAATCGGGATGCGGGGTGGGCTCCGCTCATCGCGTTTGCCTTTTTTGTCCCAGGGTTTGTTATCCCACTTCTTGCCGCCGCTGCCCGGTTTTTTCGGCGTCCACTCCTGCGCAGGTGCATAGGCCTCTTGCGGTTGGTGGTAGTCGGAATAGTCCGGCATGGCGTCGTAATCGATGCCGGGGTCGTAGGCGGGGGGTGCATCCTGTGGTGCGCTGTGCACCAGCTGACTGACGGCCTCGCTGTTCAGGCCGGTAATTTCGGTCAGGCGCTGGCGCATCAGAGTGCGCAGGTTGGCCCCCGGGACTTTGTCGATCAGCGGCGAGGCGAGGGTGGCCATGTGGGCCTTGCCTTCGAGCGAGCGCGGATCGGACTCCTCGATCAACTGCTGAAAAAAATAGTCTGCCAATGGCTGGGCGTGTTGATTGATCCGCGCGCGAAAGGCGTCGGTGCCTTCGGAGCGGATCAGCGTGTCCGGGTCTTCGCCTTCGGGCAGGAACAGGAAGCGTGCACGCCGTCCGTCTTGCAGGCTCGAAAGCGTTGACTCCAGGGCGCGCCACGCGGCATTGCGGCCAGCCTGGTCGCCGTCGAAGCAGAACAGTACGTTGGGCACCACGCGAAACAGCCGTTTCAAGTGTTCTTCGCTGGTGGCGGTGCCGAGTGTGGCGACGGCATTGCGCAGGCCTTGCTGGGCCAGGGCGATGACGTCCATGTAGCCTTCGACGACGATGATCTCGTCGAGATTGCGGTTGTTCTTGCGTGCTTCATACAGGCCGTAGAGTTCCTGGCCTTTGTGAAATACCGGGGTTTCCGGTGAGTTCAGGTATTTCGGTTTGTCGTCGCCCAGTACTCGGCCGCCAAACGCGATGATGCGCCCGCGGCTGTCGCGAATCGGGAACATTACGCGGTCGCGAAAGCGATCATAGCGTTTGCCGGTTTCGGCGTTCTCGATCAGCAGGCCGGCGTCGATCATGGCTTTTTGTTGCAGGGTATCGCTGCTCAGATGCTTGAACAGGTTGTCCCAGCCTGGAGGTGCGAAGCCAAGGCCGAAATCGCGGGCGATCTCGCCGGTCAGGCCGCGACCCTTCAAGTAGTCGACAGCTGCTTTTCGCGCCGGATGGCTTTTCAGTGCCTGGCGGTAGAAATCAGCAGCGGCGGTCAGCAGTGGGTAGAGCGGCGAGTCGGTCGGTTGTCGTGGTTTATGCGGGCGACCGCTTTCCTCGCGGGGTATTTCCATGCCAGCGGCTTTGGCCAGTTCTTCGACAGCCTGGGGAAAATCCAGGTTGTCGTGGTCCATGATGAAGCCGAGGGCATTGCCACCAGCGCCGCAGCCAAAGCAGTAATAGAACTGTTTGTCCGGGCTGACGCTGAAGGAGGGGGTTTTTTCTTTGTGAAACGGGCAGCAGGCGGTGTAGTTCTTGCCGGCTTTTTTCATTTGCAGGCGCGAGCTGACCACATCGACGATGTCGGTGCGGTTCAGAAGGTCGTCAATAAAGCTCTGGGGAATTAGCCCGGCCATGGCGTTCTCGTCATCACTGCGCTGAAAATCTAACCCGCGCGAAAGGCGGCCTGATGCTGGTCATTATGTTGAGGCGCGGAGGATGTGCGGCTCGACCAGGTATCGTCTGCGTATTCGCTGTCGGGAAGTGTATCTGCCGAAAATCCGCTGGCGTTAGTGCTCATCGGTATTCGACTGTTTGAAAGTGTTGCGCTGAGTCCGCATTGGCCAAAGGGAGGCCTCGGATAGCTCAATAAGTGGGCACGCAAAATCGTGCCTTGGGCTGATCGTCGTGAGAGGAATCAGTAAAAGGTTGTGCTCGTCAGTAGCCTTGGAAGGCTCGTCAGAAGAGACGTGCACCGCTGGCAAAAGAGCCAGGTCTGACGTGTGAAGCAGGTTTGTCTTAGTCGCGTCTGCGGCTTTGACAGTGAAGCATCAAGCGATATCCGCAAATGCCATAAGCCCGGCTGAGGGCCGGGCTTGGCAGAAGCTTGCTACGAACGTCTGCGTATTAGTACAGACGAACGGCGCGGCGCTGTTCGCGCTGAACTTTCTTGGCGTGACGCTTAACAGCGGCTGCTGCTTTACGCTTACGCTCAGAAGTCGGCTTCTCGTAAAATTCGCGGCTACGAACTTCAGCCAGAACACCGGCTTTTTCGCAGGAGCGCTTGAAACGACGCAGAGCTACGTCGAAGGGTTCGTTCTCTTTAACTTTGACGGCTGGCATCCAGAGCTACCTTCATTCATTACCGGGGTCAACATCCTCGCGGCAAAAGTGCACTTGAAGACGTCGGTTTTTAAGGGTTGCGGATGTTAACCCCTCATCGCTCGGAATGCAAAGCCTCTGATCGAAAACCGCTGGTCGGGGCATCACGTGGCGACTATTATGCGCGCCTTCGAATTTAGCCTAAACAAGGCGCAAACCCATGCTAGTACTGGGATTAGAAACCTCCTGCGACGAAACCGGAGTCGCACTTTACGACAGTGAAAAAGGCCTGCTGGCCGATGCGCTGTTCAGCCAGATCGACCTGCATCGCGCCTATGGTGGCGTGGTGCCGGAACTGGCTTCGCGTGACCACGTCAAACGTATGCTGCCCTTGATTCGTCAGGTGTTGGCTGAAGCCGACTGCGTGCCGACCGAGATCGATGCCATCGCCTACACCGCGGGTCCTGGCCTGGTTGGAGCCCTGCTGGTGGGGGCTTCCTGCGCTCAGGCGCTGGCGTTTGCCTGGGGCATTCCAGCCTTGGGCGTGCACCACATGGAAGGCCACTTGCTGGCGCCGATGCTGGAGCCGCAACCGCCCGAATTTCCGTTCGTCGCTTTGTTGGTGTCCGGTGGTCATACCCAGCTGGTTCGAGTCGATGGCATCGGTCAATACGAGTTGTTGGGCGAGACGCTGGATGATGCTGCCGGTGAGGCGTTCGACAAGACGGCGAAGATGATGGGCCTCAATTACCCTGGTGGTCCGGAAATCGCACGATTGGCCGCGCAAGGCGTCGCCGGACGTTTCGTGTTCCCGCGTCCGATGTGTGATCGGCCGGGTCTGGACTTCAGTTTCAGCGGCTTGAAAACTTTTGCCTTGAACACGTGGCAGCAGTGCGTCAGCGCTGGGGACGACGGCGAGCAAACACGCAGCGACATCTCGCTGGCCTTCCAGCAGGCAGTGGTGGAGACTCTGACCATCAAGTGCAAGCGTGCCCTGAAGCAGGCGGGCCTCAAGCGTCTGGTGATCGCTGGCGGCGTCAGTGCAAACAAGGCTTTGCGTGCGTCCCTGGAGAAAATGCTTGGCGACATGAAGGGCGACGTTTACTACGCACGTCCGGAGTTCTGCACCGATAACGGCGCAATGATCGCTTTTGCCGGGTGTCAGCGGTTACAGGCCGGTCAGCAGGAAAGTCTGGCGATCAGCGTGCAGGCGCGTTGGCCGATGGAGCAGTTGTCGCCTGTGTAAAAACGGGTCAGCCAGGGTCGTACTCGGCGAGAGTAATTAAAAATGCCGTTCGCGCCCGGCAAACAGGTCGCGTAGATTGCCGCGATGGCGCCAGACGATCAGTGCTGTCAGTGCGCTCATGGGCAGCAATGCTCCCGGCTCCTGCCAGGCCAGCAGTGGCAGGGTCAGGGGCGTGGCGATCAGGGCGGCCAGCGAGCTGGTACGTGTGAGGTAGAAGGTCAATAGCCATGCGCCGATAGCCAGAAGTGCTGCCGGAGGGTAAAGCCCCAGCAGCATGCCGGCAGCCGTTGCTACACCTTTGCCACCGCGAAAACGGAAGTACAGCGGATACAGATGGCCGATCACGGCATAGACGCCGATCCAGGCCTGTTGCTGTATCGAGAGGCCCGCAAGCCCTGCAACCAACACGGGTAGCAGGCCTTTGCAGAGGTCGCCGAGCAAGGTCAGGACGGCGAGTTTTTTGCCGGCCAGGCGTAACATGTTGGTGGCGCCGGCATTACCCGAGCCACTCATTCGCGGATCGGGGTTACCGGTCAGGCGGCTGAGCAAAATGGCAAAGGACAGAGAGCCAAGCAGGTAGGCGAGGATCGCCAGTAACCAAAACATGCTAACTATTCCGGGCGAGGACGCCCTGATTCTAACGGCGCATTGCGCCCTTGTCGTGCTGCGGAGAAGAGTGCTTGGACAGAGTGTTTATCGAGGGCCTGGAAGTCGACACGGTGATCGGTGCTTACGACTGGGAGCGCGGCATCCGTCAGTGCCTGCGTCTTGATCTGAATTTCGCCTGGGACAATCGCCCGGCAGCGGCGGGTGATGACCTGACCCTGGCGCTCGACTACGCCAGCGTGACAGCACGTATTCAGGCGTTCGCCGAGCAGGCGCAGTACCAACTGGTTGAAACCTTTGCCGAGCGTCTGGCCGAAGTCTTGATGAGCGAATTCAAGATTACCTGGCTGCGCCTCAAGCTGACCAAGCCGGGGGCTATCCCGGCTGCAACGGGCGTGGGCGTGGAGATCGAGCGCGGATGTCGCTAACTCAGGTATTTCTTGGGCTCGGCAGCAATGTCGAGCGCGAAGCTCATTTGCAGGCGGGGCTGGAAGCGCTTGCCGGTTTTCTGGTGGATATACGCTGTTCGGCGGTGTTCGAAAGTCAGCCGGTGGGGATCAAGAGCGGGCCTTTTTTCAATTTCGTGGTATCGGCGTTTACCGATCTGCCGTTGATGGAGCTGGACCGTCGGTTGAAGTTTATCGAGGCCGACAACGGTCGTTATGCCCCCGATCGCAAGGGCTTGCCGTTGGATATCGACGTGCTGCTGTATGGCGATCTGGTGGGTAATTTCGACGGATTGATCCTGCCTCGAGCGGAAATCCTGAAAAATGCCTTTGTGCTGTGGCCGTTGTCGCTGATAGCGCCGGACAGGGTGCATCCTGGCGTGGGTAAAAGTTTTGCGACGCTGTGGAGCGAAGCGCAGATTGATCAGGTTCTAGCGCCGGTGGCGTTTGAGTGGCGCGGTGAGCAGTTGACCCCTGCCAATCTTCTGTAAATCAAAAGATCGCAGCCTGCGGCAGCTCCGCGGGTGGTGTACACCCGCATTAGCCTCGTAGGAGCTGCCGCAGGCTGCGATCCTTTGATCTTGCTTATGTGCGTTCTTTGTAGGCCTTCAGCGCCGTGAGGCGTTCACGCTTCAAGGCCTCGCCCAGCTCCGGGCCTTTGAATCCCTGCTCCAGCAATGGCTGAACCGCCACGGTGCGTGCGGCGGTCGCTGCGCCTCGCAAATAATCCGCTTGTGGATAACTTCTCTGTTCAAGGCCCTTCCGGCCCCGGGCGTCCATTTCGCAGGCTTTGATGAACTCTTCAAAGCGCTGCGGCCGTCGGTAAACGTCGAAGCTCTGCAGCAACTCCAGCAATGTCGACGGCTTCAGTTCCAGTGCACGGTGGCCGTGGGTGTGGAATTCGCCTACCAGCAACGCCAGTTCCTGGCAGTCGCGCGGGGCCTTGAAGCGCTCGTTGACCGCTTTGATCAGCTTCAGGCCTTTGTGCTCGTGAGCGATGTGTCTGGGCCACTGGCTCTCAGGTGTCAGGCCTTTGCCCAGATCATGCAGCAGGCAGGCCCAGCGCACGGTCAGCGGCTGCTTGTGCAGCGCGGCCTGTTCGAGAACGCTCAGGGTGTGCACGCCGCTGTCGATTTCCGGGTGGTGGGCTTCGGGTTGTGGCACGCCAAACAGCGCGTCAATCTCGGGGATCAAGACTTTCAGGGCGCCGCAGTCGCGCAGAACCTGGATGAATACTTGTGGCTGATCTTCCATCAGGGCGCGGGATATTTCTTTCCAGCTGCGTTCTGCGGTCAGCGCTTCAAGCTCACCTGATTCGCTGAGCTGGCGCATCAGCTCCAGGGTCTCGGGGGCTACCGTGAAGCCGAGCCCGGCATAACGTGCGGCGAAACGGGCAACACGCAGCACGCGGAGAGGATCTTCGGCGAACGCGGGGGAAACGTGGCGAAGCAGGCGCGCTTCAAGGTCGCGCTGGCCATGATACGGATCGGTCAATTGACCGTGATCGTCTTCGGCCATGGCATTGATCGTCAGATCGCGACGAATCAGGTCTTCTTCCAGGGTGACTTCCGGGCTGGCATGGAAGGTGAAGCCGCCGTAGCCGCGTCCGCTTTTGCGTTCGGTGCGGGCAAGCGCATATTCCTCGCCGCTTTTGGGGTGAAGGAATACCGGAAAATCGGCGCCTACCGGGCGATAGCCCTTGGCGAGCATTTCTTCGGTGCTGGCGCCCACCACCACCCAGTCGATGTCGGTAACAGGCTTGCCGAGCAGGCGATCACGGACCGCACCGCCGACTTTATAAATCTGCATAAAAAACCTCCGTTAGCCCGACAGGATAACCCTTGCGTCGAACTTCCGGAGGTCCGGCTGACATCAAAGATGAATGACGGCGAGGTCCATCCGGCCGTATTCGCCCTCGCTATGCTCGCCTTTGGGCGGGACATGATGGGTTTTCATTACCTGGTCGCCTTGCAGGGTTTCCAGGTGAATATCGAAGCCCCAGAGGCGGTGCAGGTGCTTGAGCACTTCCTCGGTGGAGTCCCCGAGTGGTTTACGATCATGTTGTTGATGGCGCAGTGTCAGCGAGCGGTCGCCGCGCCGGTCGATGCTGTAGATCTGAATGTTCGGTTCGCGGTTACCCAGGTTGTACTGTGCTGCCAGGGTTTCACGAATGGTCCGATAGCCTTCTTCGTCATGAATGGCTGGCACCAGCAGGTCGTCTTTCTGGTCGTCATCGAGAATGCTGAACAGTTTCAGGTCACGAATCACTTTGGGTGACAGGTACTGCAGGATGAAGCTTTCGTCCTTGAAGCTGCTCATGGCGAACTTGATGCTCGACAGCCAGTCGGTCCCGGCGATTTCGGGGAACCAGCGGTAATCCTCTTCAGTAGGGGCTTCGCACATGCGCCGAATGTCGCGGTACATGGAAAAACCCAGGGTATAGGGGTTGATGCCGTTGTAGTAAGGGCTATCGAACCCGGGCTGGAAGACTACGCTGGTGTGAGAGGCCAGGAACTCCATCATGAAGCCGTCGGTCACCAGGCCCTCATCGTACAAGTCGTTCATCAGGGTGTAGTGCCAGAAAGTCGCCCAGCCCTCGTTCATGACCTGAGTCTGACGCTGTGGATAAAAGTACTGCGCGATCTTGCGCACGATCCGTACGATTTCCCGTTGCCATGGCTCCAGCAGCGGGGCGTGCTTTTCGATGAAGTAGAGGATGTTCTCCTGCGGTTCTGCCGGAAAGCGTGCGTTGTCTTTCTCGTTGAACTTGTCTGCGCCTTTTGGAATGGTGCGCCACAGGTCGTTGATCTGCTTTTGCAGGTGTTCTTCACGATCCTTTTGCCGGCGTCGCTCTTCTTCCGCGGAAATCGGATAAGGACGTTTGTAGCGGTCGACACCGTAGTTCATCAGGGCATGACAGGAGTCGAGCAGGTCTTCCACGGCATCGATGCCATGGCGTTCCTCGCATTGCATGATGTACTGCTTGGCAAACACCAGGTAGTCGATGATCGAACTGGCATCGGTCCAGGTGCGGAACAGGTAATTACCCTTGAAAAAGCTGTTGTGGCCGTAGCAGGCGTGGGCCACCACCAGCGCCTGCATGCAGATGGTGTTTTCTTCCATCAGGTAGGCGATGCACGGGTCCGAGTTGATCACGATCTCGTAGGCCAGTCCCATCTGGCCGCGACTGTAGGACTTCTCGGTACTGAGGAAGTGTTTGCCATAGGACCAGTGGTGATAGCCCAGCGGCATGCCGACAGAGGCGTAGGCGTCCATCATCTGCTCGGCGGTAATCACCTCAATCTGGTTGGGGTAGGTATCCAGCGCATAGCGGGCCGCAAGACGGCTGATTTCCCGGTCGTAGGCCTGGATCAGCTCGAACGTCCATTCGGAGCCGGTGGATATGGGTTGGCGCTTCTGCTCTTTGGCGGTCATGTCACTAACCTGCGCTGGAAGAGTTCACGGAAGACCGGATAGATATCCCCGGCCGAAACCAGCTGTTGCTGGGCAAATGTATCGGAAAAGGCTTCGCTGATACGTTCATATTCGTACCACAGGGCCTGGTGTTCGCGGGGGGTGATCTCCACATAAGTGTAGTACTGCACGAATGGCATGATCTGGTTGATCAGGATGTCTCGGCAGATCGGCGAGTCATCGTTCCAGTTGTCGCCGTCGGAAGCTTGCGCGGCGTAAATGTTCCAGTCGTTGCTCGGATACCGTTCGGCCATGATCTCCTGCATCAGTTTCAGGGCGCTGGAAACGATGGTGCCGCCGGTTTCGCGAGAGTAGAAGAACTCTTCCTCGTCGACTTCCCGGGCGCTGGTGTGGTGGCGGATGAACACCACATCGATTTTCTCGTAGTTACGCTTGAGGAACAGGTACAGCAGGATGAAGAATCGTTTGGCGATGTCCTTGGTGGCTTGGGTCATGGAGCCGGAAACGTCCATCAGGCAGAACATTACCGCCTTGGAGCTGGGGTTGGGCTGCTTGATCAGGAGGTTGTACTTGAGGTCGAAGGTGTCGAGAAACGGCACACGGTTGATGCGCGCGCTCAAGCGCTCGATTTCTGCCTCGATTTCCTGAATATCGCCGAAATTGTCTGGTTCTTCCTGTTTAAGTCGTGCCAGTTCCTCTTTTGCTACCCGCAGTTTCTCCCGGCTGCTGCCTGACAGTGCGATGCGCCGTGCATGGGCCGAGCGCAGGGTGCGGATGATGTTGATCCGTGAAGGGTTGCCTTCGTTGCTGATGCCGGCACGCACGGTCTTGAAAGTATCAGTGCCGCTCAGGTTGCGCTTGACCAGGTTTGGCAGCTCCAGGTCCTCGAACATGAATTCGAGAAATTCTTCCTGGGTGATCTGGAACACAAACTCGTCCATGCCCTCGCCAGAGTTTCCGGCTTTGCCGGGGCCTCTGCCGCCGCCACCTCCCGGCGGACGAGCAATATGCTCACCGCTGGTGAACTCCTTGTTGCCGGGATGCACGATGGTCTGCTTGCCACCGCGACCATGGTGAAGCACTGGCTCGTCGATATCGCGGCCAGGAATGCTGATTTGCTCACCGTGCTCCATATCGGTAATGGAACGCCGGCTGACCGCCTCTTCGACGGCCTTCTTGATGTGATCACGGTAACGCCGCAGAAACCGCTGACGGTTTACCGTGCTCTTGTTCTTGCCATTGAGACGTCGGTCGATCACATAGCTCATGACTGCTCCTTAGAAGCTGTCTTGAGAAATCGCGAGCAAGTCTGGCGGTAATGGGCGCGGGGCAGGAGGTGTGATTTTCGCCTCCCGTACCACCTGCGCGTTGCCTGGACTTCGCTGCCGATTTCCAAACACCTTCCTGAAACCTGTGTAACAGAAATTTGTCATGCAGGCTCCGGGCTAACGACAACCGGTCTGACCGGCAGCGTGTTACTGCGATTTCCTGACCCGCAGGTACCACTCGGAGAGCAGTCGTACCTGTTTGTCGGTGTAGCCGCGCTCGACCATCCGTGTAACAAAGTCGTTGTGTTTCTGTTGATCCTCTTTGCTGGCCTTGGCGTTGAAGCTGATGACCGGCAGCAGATCCTCGGTGTTCGAGAACATTTTCTTCTCGATGACCACCCGCAGCTTCTCGTAGCTGAGCCAGGTCGGATTCTTGCCGTTGTTGTTGGCCCGGGCACGCAGGACGAAGTTGACGATTTCGTTGCGGAAATCCTTCGGATTGCTGATGCCCGCCGGTTTTTCGATTTTCTCCAGCTCTTCGTTGAGGGCTACGCGGTTGAGGATCTCGCCGGTTTCCGGATCGCGGTATTCCTGATCCTGAATCCAGAAGTCCGCGTAGAGCACATAGCGGTCGAAGATGTTTTGCCCGTATTCGCTGTAGGACTCCAGGTAGGCGGTCTGGATTTCCTTGCCGATGAACTCGATATAACGCGGCGCCAGGTACTCTTTCAGGAAGCGCAGATAACGCTCGCGGGTTTCCGCCTGGAACTGTTCCTGTTCGATCTGTTGTTCCAGCACATAGAGCAGATGCACCGGGTTGGCGGCGATTTCATGCGGGTCGAAGTTGAAGACTTTCGACAGGATCTTGAAGGCAAACCGGGTCGAAAGACCGTTCATGCCTTCGTCGACACCCGCATTGTCGCGGTATTCCTGGATCGATTTGGCCTTCGGATCGGTGTCCTTGAGGTTTTCACCGTCATACACACGCATTTTCGAGTAGATGTTCGAGTTTTCCGGTTCTTTGAGGCGCGAGAGCACAGTGAACTGAGCGAGCATCTTCAACGTGTCGGGTGCGCAGTGGGCCTTGGCCAGAGAGCTGTTGAACAGCAGCTTGTCGTAGATCTTCACTTCGTCACTGACCCGCAGGCAATACGGTACTTTGACGATGTAGATCCGGTCGATGAAGGCTTCGTTGTTCTTGTTGTTGCGGAAGGTGTGCCACTCCGATTCGTTGGAGTGCGCCAGCAGGATCCCGGTGAACGGAATCGCGCCCAGGCCTTCAGTACTGTTGTAGTTGCCTTCCTGGGTGGCGGTCAGCAATGGGTGCAGCACCTTGATCGGCGCCTTGAACATTTCGACGAATTCCATCAGGCCCTGGTTGGAGCGGCAAAGTGCACCCGAGTAGCTATAGGCGTCGGCGTCGTTCTGCGGGAACTCTTCCAGTTTGCGAATATCGACCTTGCCCACCAGCGCCGAGATGTCCTGGTTGTTTTCGTCACCCGGTTCGGTCTTGGCCACAGCGATCTGGTTGAGGATCGACGGATAGAGTTTGACCACCCGGAACTGGCTGATATCACCACCGAATTCGGCCAGCCGTTTGGTTGCCCAAGGCGACATGATGGTGTTCAGGTAGCGCCGCGGAATGCCGAAATCCTCTTCGAGGATTGCACCATCTTCGGTGGCGTTGAACAGCCCCAGCGGAGACTCGAACACCGGAGAGCCCTTGATGGCATAGAAGGGCACTTTTTCGATCAGCTGTTTCAGTTTCTCGGCCAGGGATGACTTACCGCCACCGACGGGGCCGAGCAGGTAGAGGATCTGTTTCTTCTCTTCCAGGCCCTGAGCAGCGTGGCGGAAGTAGGAGACGATCTGGTCGATGCATTCTTCCATCCCGTGGAAGTCTTCAAAGGCCGGATACCGACGGATCACCTTGTTGGAAAAGATGCGCGACAGTCTCGAATTGGTCGAGGTGTCCAGCAGCTCCGGTTCGCCGATGGCCAGCAGTAGTCGCTCGGCGGCGGACGCGTAGGCACTACGGTCCTTTTTGCACAGTTCGAGATACTCCTGCAGAGTGAGCTCTTCCTGCCGTGTGGACTCGAAGCGTTGTTGGAAGTGGCTAAAGATACTCATGACGTCACCTCGCTCGATACGTGGAGCCGACGTCGGATCAATCAGTGGATGCTGGCAAGCAACTGAAGTGCAGTTGCCTTTTACCCCCCCTGAACACCTTCAAAGCTATCAACCCTGAAAGCTACTCCCGATGATCCGTGCGCCGGTGTACCGGCTCTCCCCTGTTTTGGATGGCCTGAGGCTAAGGATAGTTCGGAATCTGCAAGGTAAGGGGGGCAATGCGTAGTTTTGTTATGACTACCGTTCGTCAGCCCACGGCGGGCGTGGGCTGGAGCGTGTGAAAAAAATTATTCGGCAGTGCCTTGCGTTGTTTCCGAAGGGTAAATCGTACGCCACAGCTCGAATCCGCCGTCCATGCTGTAGACGTCGGAAAAGCCCTGGCTGACCAGATACGCCGCGGCGCCCTGGCTGGAATTACCGTGATAGCAAACCACTACGGTCGGTGCGTCGAGGTCGGCGGCGGTAATGAATGCGTGCAGGGAATGATTATCCAGATGCTTCGATCCGCTGATGTGCAGTGCGGCAAAAGTTGCCGGGTCGCGGACATCGACCACCACCGCGCCTTGTTCGCGCAGGGCCTGGGCCTGTTCTGGGGGGATACGTTTGAATTCGCTCATGGCGGGCTCCTGTGGCCTGGCTGAAAGCGCAGCCTAGCGCTTGGCGCTGGCCGACAATAGTTCGGGGGTAGTTGAGGTGGCGTGCGGCGCGGCGCGGCCCTGAGCATCGCATTTGCAATGCAGGCGCTCGCCGGTGTCGACGTTCATCAAGGTCATCGAACCGCCCCAGACGCAACCGGTGTCCAGGGCGAAGATGCCGGGTTCGTTACATTTACCTTCGAGCGCGGCCCAATGGCCGAAAATGATCTTCTTGCCGCGGGTCTTGCGTTGCTGGTGTGAAAACCAGGGGGCGTAACCCGGTAGCGCGCTATCGAGGCCTTCCTTGCTTTTGAGATCAAGCTTGCCGTCGCTGGTACAGAAACGCATGCGGGTGAAGTAGTTGGTAATCACCCGCAGGCGGGCTACACCTTTAAGGTCGCCGTCCCACTTAAGCGGTTCGTTGCCATACATGCCATCGAGGTAGGGCGTGATGCGGTTGTCGTCACGCAATGCTTCTTCGACTTCGGCGGCGCACTTCAAGGCTTTGCGCAGGGACCACTGCGGCGGTATGCCGGCATGGACCAACGCAATGCCGCGCTGTTCGTCGTAGTGCATGAGCTTTTGCTGGCGCAGCCACTCAAGCAGTTTTTTGCGATCCGGCGCGTCGAGGATCTCGCGCAGGGTGTCGGCTTTCCTCAGGCGCTCGATGTTGTAGCCGGCGGCCAGCAGGTGCAGGTCATGGTTGCCCAAGACACACACCAGCGATTCACGGATGCTATAGAGGAAACGCAGGGTTTCCAGCGATTGCGGGCCCCGGTTGACCAGGTCGCCAACCAGCCACAGATAATCCTCTGCAGGGTCAAAGGCAACCCGCTTGAGCAGGCATTGCAGTGGTTCGAGGCAGCCTTGCAGGTCGCCGATGGCGTACGTCGCCATCAGTGCAGGGCTCCGGGCACCGCCAGGCGAAATGGCGCGATGATGGCGTCGAAGTGTTTACCGTCTTCGGCGAGCATTTGATAAGTCCCCTGCATGTTGCCAACGCGGGTGGTCATCACGGTGCCGCTGCTGTAGGTGTGGCTCTGGCCGACACCGATCAGCGGTTGCAGGCCAACCACGCCTGCACCGCGCACCTCTTCGACATGGCCGTCGCCATCGGTGATCACCCAGTGCCGCGAGAGCAACTTGGCCGGTAGCAGGCCGTTGTTCTGTACGGTAATGGTGTAGGCGAAGGCAAAGCGGTCTTGCTCGGGTTGCGATTGTTCTGCCAGATAGCGGGTGACGACGCTGACGTCGACCTGATAACGAGGATCGGACATGCAAGAGGCCTTAAAAGCAAAGCGGGACGCGGGGCGTAACTGATTGAGGTCAGTCTAGGCCAGGTATCGGATAGTAAACCAGACATGGGCGCTGGTGTCCTACCCGATAACGCTTCTGGCCTGTCAGATGTCGGCAGGCTGCTCGGCGACTTGTTCGCTGAGCTTGTCAGCCAGGCGGACGAAGGCTGCCAGATCGAGCTGCTCGGGACGCAGGCTACCATCGACGCCGGCGGCTTCGATTTCGGCGTTGCTCAGCAGGGCCTTGAGGGTGTTGCGCAGGGTTTTGCGGCGCTGGTTGAAGGCTTCGCGAACCACGCGTTCCAGTAAACGATGGTCTTTGGCCGGGTGCGGCAGCACGGCGTGCGGCACCAGGCGGACGATCGCCGAGTCGACTTTCGGTGGTGGGTTGAACGCACCAGGGCCGACGTTGAACAGGTGTTCGACCCGGCAGTGGTACTGAACCATGATTGACAGACGACCCCAATCGCCACCGCCAGGACCTGCCGCCAGACGCTCGACCACTTCCTTTTGCAGCATGAAGTGCATGTCGCGAATGATGCCTGCGTTGTTCAGCAGGTGGAAAATCAGCGGCGTGGAGATGTTGTACGGCAAGTTGCCGACCACGCGCAGGCTGTTGGGTGCGGCATTCAAGCTGTTGAAGTCGAACTTCAGTGCATCGCCCTGGTGCAGGTTGAAATTGCTCTTGCCGGCGAATTGCTGGTTGAGGATCGGGATCAGGTCCTTGTCCAGCTCAACCACGTCCAGTTGGGCGCCGCTGTTGAGCAGGCCTTCGGTGAGCGCGCCCTGGCCCGGGCCGATTTCCAGCAGACGGTCTTCGGGCTTGGCGTGAATGGAGCGCAGGATGCGGTCGATAACGCCGGCATCGTGCAGGAAGTTCTGGCCGAAACGCTTGCGCGCCCGGTGTTGATAATGCTCGGTCATAAACGGGTCTCGGCCATCTGGTAGGCGGTTTCCAGGGCGACTTGCAGGCTGCCGGTGTCGATTTTTCCGCTGCCAGCCAGGTCCAGGGCGGTGCCGTGGTCGACTGAAGTGCGGATGATCGGCAAGCCGAGGGTCACGTTGACTGCCGCGCCGAAGCCTTTGTATTTCAGCACAGGCAGGCCCTGGTCGTGGTACATCGCCAGCACCGCATCGCAGTGCTCCAGATATTTGGGGGTAAACAGAGTGTCGGCGGGCAGGGGACCACGCAGGTCCATGCCTTCAGCGCGCAGACGCTCCAGGGTTGGTTCAATGATGTCGATTTCTTCGTGGCCCAGGTGTCCGCCTTCGCCGGCATGCGGGTTGAGTCCGCAAACGAGGATGCGTGGCTGGGCGATGCCGAACTTCTGTTGCAGGTCGGTGTGCAGAATCCGTGTGACCCGCTCCAGGCGTTCAGGGGTGATTGCATCGGCAATCTCCCGCAACGGCAGGTGCGTGGTAACCAGCGCGACCCGCAAGCCGTGTGTGGCGAGCATCATCACCACTTGAGGGGTGTGGGTCAGGTCTGCGAGAAACTCGGTGTGGCCGGAGAAGGCGATGCCCGACTCATTGATCACGCCCTTGTGCACAGGGGCGGTAATCATTCCGGCGAAGTGCCCGTCCAGGCAGCCCTGGCCTGCGCGGGTCAGGGTTTCCAGGACAAAGGCGGCATTGGCCTTGTCCAGTTGTCCGGCGGTAACCGGTGCACTGAGCGGAGTATCCCAGACGTACAGGCTGTTGGCCGGCGCAGGAACGTCCGGCCAGCTGTCCGGTGTTACCGGCAGCAGATCAACGACCACGCCAAGCTGCGCGGCCCGCTCAAGGAGCAGGTCGCGGCTGGTAATGGCAATCAGGGGATGTGGCTGGGCTTGCGAGGCGAGTAGCAGGCACAGGTCAGGACCTATGCCGGCCGGCTCGCCGGGTGTCAGCGCAAAACGCTTGGGGTTCACTTCGCCGCCTGGTCGACGCCAGGGAGCTTGATTTCAACGTAGGCTTCGTCACGGATCTGACGCAACCAGGTTTGCAGCTCTTCGTCGTATTTGCGGTTACGCAGTACGGTCATGGCCTGCTGTTCACGGGCCTGGTTGGTGCTGTCGGTGGCGCGGCGGCCAAGGACTTCCAGAACGTGCCAGCCATATTGAGTCTTGAACGGCTTGGACAGCTGACCTTGTTGGGTCTTGGCCATTACTTCGCGGAATTCCGGCACCAGCGCGTTCGGGTCGATCCAGTTGAGGTCGCCGCCGTTAAGGGCAGAACCCGGGTCTTCCGAGTAGCTTTTCGCCAGTTCAGCGAAGTCTTCGCCCGCAGAAATACGATCGTAGAGTTTCTGCGCCAGACGCTTGGTTTCTTCTTCGCTGCGGATTTCGCTTGGTTTGATCAGGATGTGGCGAACGTGTACTTCGTCACGCACCTGATTGCCGCCGCCGCGCTTTCCCAGCACTTTGAGGATGATGAAACCGCCCGGTGTACGTGCCGGTTGGGTGATTTCGCCCACTGACATCGCGCTTAGCTCACGGTCGAACGGAGGTGGCAGTTGAGCCGCTTTACGCCAGCCCATGTCGCCGCCTTCCAGTGCGTTGTCGCTCGCGGATTTGGCAATGGCCAGTTGAGAGAAGTCAGCACCCTTCTTGAGCTGCTGATAGATATCCATGGCCTGGCGCGCAGCGTTCTGGATTGCTTCCGAATTAGCGCTTTCCGGGGTCGGGATCAGGATGTTGGCCAGGTGCAGTTCTTCAGAGAGTTGCACTTTACCGAGGTCGGAGGCGAGGAAGTTTTTCACTTCCTGCTCGGACACCTGAATCCGCTCGGCCACACGACGCTGACGAACACGGCTGATGATCATCTCGCGACGGATCTGGTCACGAGCGTCGTCGTAAGACAGGCCGTCGTGAGTCAGTGCCGCACGGAACTGATCCACCGTCATGTTGTTGCGCTGGGCAATGGTGCCGACGGCCTGGTTCAGTTCTTCATCGGTAATGCGGATGCCGGAACGCTCGCCGATCTGCAGTTGCAGGTTTTCGACGATCAGGCGCTCGAGCACCTGCTGTTCCAGCACGCTGGTTGGTGGTGTACCGCCACCGCGCTTGGCGATGGTTTGCTGAACTTCATGGACCCGCTGGTCCAACTGACTCTGCATGACCACGTCGTTGTCGACGATGGCCACCACTTTGTCGATGGACTGTACCGCGGCGCTAGCCGCGGTACCCAGGAACAGCGCGCCCAGCAGCAGCGGGCGCAGACAATCAGAAAGCTTGGTCTTCACGTTCACGATAACCTTGAATGCCTTTGTCGAGGAAGCTCTCTACCTTGGTGCCAACAACGCCACCGAGACCTTTCAGAACAATTTGGAGGAAGACGCCATGGTCGCCTTTTTCGTTTTGCGGGGCTGCTTGACTGAATTCGTCATACGACACCCAGTAACGGTTGATCAGGCGCAGTTTCCAGCAGCAGTTGTCGTACTCGAAACCACCGAAGGCTTCCAGGGTACGATTGCGGTTGTAGTCGTACTGCCAACGGCTGATGGCATTCCATTGCGGCACGACTGGCCAGATAACCGAGAAGTCGTGCTGTTTGATCTTGTAGTAATCCTTCACGTAGCCAGGTGTGCCAGGGGTGCCATAGTCACCGCCACCCACAGTCCACTTACCCGTCGTCTGGTCGTAGCGAACCATGTCATTGCGATAGCGGTAACCGGCGTTGATGACCTTGTTCGGGTTGTCTTCAGGCTGGTAGTGAAACATCGCGCTACCCGAGCGAGGTTTGCGGCTGTCCGGGTCCCAGTTGTAGTCAGCCGTGGTCCGCCAATCGCGGTTCCAGCGATATTCGTATTCCAGGGCGTACGGCGAAACGTTGGACTGTGCATCGGCACGGGTTGTTGCATCGATACCTGGCAGCTGTACTTTGCGGTCCTTGAAATACATGGCCTGGCCGACGCTGATGCGTTGACGTTCGAACCCGTTGTCTTCAATCCAGCGGTTGGTCACGCCCAGCGACAACTTGTTTTCGTCGCCGACGCGGTCGGAGCCCGAGAAGCGGTTGTCGCGGAACAGCGATGCGTAGTTGAACGTGTACTCGCCGGTGTCGAACACAGGGATATTGCTCTGGTCTTTCTCGGGAACATAGAGATAGTACAGGCGAGGTTCCAGGGTCTGGCGATAGTTCTTGCCGAACCATTGGGTGTTACGGTCAAAGTACAGGCCGCTATCGATGCTCGCGATAGGGATCGCACGACTCTGATTTCGGCTGTAGGTGCCGAGGAGGCGATCCTGTTCCGCGGTCTGACCGGCGACCTGGCCTTTACCGGTACTGTCCAGGTCAAGATCGTACTGAGTGTACTGATACTTGAGCGTTGGTTTCAGGAAGCCGTAGGTCGCGTTGAGCGGAAGACTGATACTTGGCGCCGCATTGAAGCGATTGCCGTTGGCGCGCGCCACACCGAAGACGTTGGTGTCCAGACGAGGGGTGCCTACAGCATTGCCATTCGCATCAAAAGGACCACCATCCTCGTCGAAATAGTTGCCTGTTTTCAGGCTCCGCTCAAACCGCACGGCTTCTGTTTCGTAAGCGAAGTTCAGCCCGCCCGGTTTTTGCGGCAGGAAACCATTGAAGGTGATCTGCGGCAGACGATTGTAAGGCGTGATGTTCGATACCGACGCCAGCTGGTAGGCCTGCACGTTGAGGCGTGCATTGAAGGTGTCGCCACGGTAGGTGACAGCACCTTGCTGGTTCACGTAGTCGGAAACACTTTTGACGCCCAGTTGCCCGGTCTGCAGATCCTGGAAGTAGTACGGATCGCTGATCTTGGTGTAGTCGACCTGGGTGAGTATCCGCGAATCAAGCCCGCCCTTGTGTTGCCAGTTGTACATGTAGCGGGTTTTTTCGTAGTCGGACTGCAACTTGCGTTCGGTGTCATCGTCGTTGAGGTACGCGGCGCCGAACTGACCTTCGCTGGACTTGGTCAGGTAGCGTAACTCGCCTTCCATCAACATGCCGCGCTTGCTCATGTAGCGCGGATACAACGTGGCATCGTAGTTCGGTGCCAGGTTGAAGTAATACGGTGTTTCCAGCATGAAGCCGGTTTTGCCGCTGGTGCTGAAGCTTGGCGGCAGGAAGCCGGACTGGCGACGGTTATCGATCGGGAAATAGATATACGGGGTGTAGAACACCGGAATGTCCTTGACCCGCAGTGTCACGTTGGTCCCGGTACCGAAACCGGTCGCCGGGTTCAAGGTGATGTTGTTGCCCTTGAGCTGCCAGGCGTTGCTGTTCGGTTCGCACGTGGTGTACGTACCATCCTTGAGGCGGATGATCGCGTTTTCCGCACGTTTGGCATACAGCGCGCTGCCGCGGACACGGGATTTGTGCATCACGTATTCGGCGTTGTCGACCTGGGCTTCACCGGTATCGAGTTGCACTTCAGCGTGATCGCCGACGATCAGCGCACCGTTGTCGCGCACGCGAACGTTACCGTTCAGATCGCCACGGTTTTCGGCTTGATACAGGTTGGCTTCATCGGCCTCGACCTGCATGCTGCCCTGGCGCATGACCACGTCACCAGCGAGGGTCGCCACCTGTTCTTCCTGCTGGTAGCGGGAGGCTTTGGCGCCGATAAACGTCGGGGCATCACTTTTATTCGTCGTGTCATTCATGCCAGGACGAATCGGTTCGATATAGGAACCAGAGCAATAAGGACCTGTTTCAGCCAATTGGGCAGCGGTGAGCTTCTCACGCGGGACCCAGTCGAGGTGGCTGTAGTCGGCGCTGCGCGACTTCAGGGCGCGGCCCTTGGCTTCGGTGACCAGCACAGGCTTGTTGGCGGTTTCGCCACCTGCAGTGCTGCTCTCGGCCGTTGACTCGTTGCCCGAACTGACCGCGCTGCCCTCATGTACAGGGCGTGGTGGTAATTGGGCTGCGTTGGCTTTTGGCGCGCAGTCCCAGGCACCCGAAGCAGAGACTGAGCAGTCATACTGTTCCGCGGCGACCACGAACGAAGTGGCTAGAGGTTGCAGGGCCAGCAAACTGCCGGTGACCAACAACGGAAATTTTTTACGAAACGCGGGGGATTTCAATGCCATCTTATTAGTCCGGGCTTCCTGCGTGCCATCTGCCCGCGGTGTGGGCCGCACGCCTCTCGATGGTCTGAAAAAGATGCTGGATAATAAAGCATGACCCGCTTGACGGCTAGCGCCGTCGGAGACCCTTGTAATGCCTGACCAAGATGTACGCTTGCAACACCTGAAAGTTTGGCTCGATGAGCAATTGGCAACGCTGTTTGCCGCGCAAGGATGGGGTGCCGTGCCCCCGGCCACGTTGACCGCGGCCAGCAGCGACGCGAGTTTCCGCCGTTACTTCCGTTGGGAGGGCGCCGGCCGCAGCTTTGTCGTGATGGACGCTCCGCCGCCCCAGGAAAACTGTAAACCGTTCGTGGATATCGCCTTTTTACTGGCGAAATCCGGAATTAACGTGCCAAAAATCTACGCAGAAGACCTTGAACGCGGTTTTCTTTTGCTCAATGACCTGGGCAACAAGACCTATCTGGACGTGATCGACAGCGAAAACGCCGACGATTTGTTCAAGGATGCCTTGCAAGCGTTGCTGGCTTTTCAGCAGTTGCCGATGGATGCGCCACTGCCCAGCTATGACGTGGCACTGTTGCGCCGCGAGCTGGAACTGTTCCCAGAGTGGTACGTGAAGCGCGAGCTGGGCATCGAGTTCGATCCGGCGCAGCAAATGCTCTGGCAGCAAGTCAGCGACAAGCTGATCGATAGCGCCCTGGCCCAACCGAAAGTGCTGGTGCATCGCGACTACATGCCACGCAACCTGATGCTCAGTGAGCCTAACCCCGGCGTGCTGGATTTCCAGGACGCGGTGTACGGGCCGGTGACTTATGACGTGACGTGCCTGTTCAAGGACGCCTTCCTCAGTTGGCCCGAGGAGCGTGTGCGCGGCTGGCTGGCGGAGTACTGGCAACAAGCGGCTGCGCTCGGTATTCCGGTTCAGCCTGATTTCGAAGACTTCCTGCGTGCCAGTGACCTGATGGGTGTGCAGCGTCACCTGAAAGTGATCGGCATTTTCGCCCGCATCTGCCACCGCGACGGCAAGCCGCGTTACCTCGGCGATGTGCCGCGCTTCTTTGCTTATATAGAAGCAGTGGTTGCTCGTCGTCCTGAGCTGGTGGAACTGGATGTGTTGCTGGCCAGTCTGCGCCAGTCGGTAGGAGTGACTGCATGAAGGCAATGATTCTGGCGGCTGGTAAAGGCGAGCGCATGCGTCCGCTGACCCTGACTACACCCAAGCCGCTGGTGCGCGTTGGCGGGGTGCCGCTGATCGAGTACCACCTGCGAGCGCTGGCGGCGGCAGGTTTCAGCGAGGTGGTGATCAATCACGCCTGGCTGGGACAGCAGATCGAAGATTACCTGGGCGATGGATCGCGTTATGGCCTGAGTATCCAGTACTCGCCGGAAGGTGAACCGCTGGAGACGGGCGGCGGGATCTTCCGCGCCTTGCCGCTCCTGGGGAATGACGCCTTTGTGGTGGTCAACGGTGATATCTGGACCGATTACGACTTCACGGCATTGCGTCAGCCGATGGCGGGCCTGGCCCATCTGGTGCTGGTCGACAACCCGGACCATCACCCGAGCGGTGATTTCAGTCTGGTCGATGGTCAAGTGCGGGACGGCCAGCCAGGTGCGCAAACGCTCACCTACAGTGGCATCGCGGTGCTGCATCCAAAGCTCTTCGCGGCATGCGCGGACGGCGCCTTCAAACTGGCTCCGTTGTTGCGCGACGCCATGGCGCAAGGGCAGGTGAGCGGCGAGCGCCTGCGTGGGCACTGGGTCGATGTCGGCACTCACGAACGTCTGGCCGAAGTCGAACAATTGATAGAAGCGAGCTACTGATATGTTGTGGCCAGGGACTCTGATCGGAGCCGGAGCGGGCTTTGCCATAGCCAGCATTCCGGGGGCCATGCTCGGCGCATTGTTAGGGCAGGCGCTGGACCGGCGCTTGCAACTGCAAAGCCTCGGGCATTTGCGTGAGCGACTCGGTGGCCGGCCGATGTTGCGTAACGATGAATTGTTGTTTGTATTGCTTGGGCGTCTGGCCAAGAGCGATGGCCGGGTGGTGGATGGTCATATCCACCAGGCGCGTCAGGAAATGCGTTCGCTGGACATGAGCGAATCGGCGCAGAAACGCGCAATCGCGGCGTTCAACCGTGGCAAGTCGGGGCATGATCACTTGCGCGGCTACCTGCGCCGTTTAAGCGCGCAGCCGCATGCCGCCGAAGGTGTCTTGCGCGCCTGTTGGCGGATGGTCTGGGCCGACGGGCGTGCCGGAAGCGCGGAGCGTGAGCTGATTTCGCAGTGGGGCAAGTGGCTGGGCTGGACGCCGGAGCAAGTGCAGGCCCTGGCCAGTGATTACGAGCCGCACAAAAAAACACTGGTAAACAGTGCCGCAGCTTATCAGGAGGCGCTGCGGGTGCTCGGGGTGTCTGCCACCAGTGAGCCGTCGCAAATCAAGCGTGCGTATCGACGTTTGCTCAGTCGCCATCACCCGGACAAGATTGCCGGCAGCGGGGCGACTGCTGCTCAGGTGCGCGAAGCGACTGACAAGACTCGCGAGTTGCACAGCGCCTATACGTTGATTCGCGAGCGACGGAATTTTCGTTAACGGCCTGGAAGGTCAAAAGATCGCAGCCTGCGGCAGCTCCTACAGGTGTACGCATAACCCAATGTAGGAGCTGCCGCAGGCTGCGATCTTTTGCTTTTGCTTAGTCTGCTTTCTGCGGATTCAACCAACCGCGCACCCGCCGGAACAATTGCTCCTGTTCGGCAGCGCTGTTACCGGGCAAGGTCTTGAGCGCAAGCTGACTGAACGTCGAGGCCTTCAGGCGTTTACTGGCCTGCAAGCGCTCCAGGGCAGCACTCTGCACCAGTGCCTTGTCCTTGTAGTAGATGTCGAAGGTAGCCAGTTTCAAGGTGGTGGTCAGTTCGGCCAGACCGGGCTTGGCGGTCACGGGTGCCTGCGCGGCGACCATCACGAATTTCGCGACTTGCGACGGTTGTTTTTCGCTCAGGTAGCGTGCGGCCCAATAAGCCCCCGTACCGTGACCGAGCAAGACGATGCTGCGAGCATTTTGTTGTTCGGCGAACGCAATGGCTGCGTCGATCCGTGCGTAGATCCGCTCGGCGTCAGCCTTGGCTTGCTCTTCGCTGGTCTCGGCAACCGCGCGATCGGCGATATCTCCTTCACCGCCGGCCACTTGCTCGATAGGGGCCGCAGTGCTGGCGTCTTTGCTGCCAGTCTCGGTTTTGGCGGGCGCGGGTGCGACGTTCACGACGCGCGCTTGCGGGGCATTGCTTTGCAGGTCTGGCAGAGTAAGACTCAGGCTGCCCCAGTCGGCATCGGGCAGTTTTTGCCGCAAGGGACTGATAGCTTGAGGCCAATCAGCGGTTTCTCCAGCGCCTGGGATGATAATCACCGCACCTTTTGGGGTGCTGGTATTGGCCGGCTTCCACAGCGCGAGAAAGCTGTCACTGCCAGCCTGCAACGACTGTTGTTCTTGCGTGGGAACCGTTCGTTCGAGAGCGACGGCTTTTTCCTGGCTACGCTCTGGCAGAGGCTGGCGTTCGGCTGGTTTTGCTTCGGCGGGTTTTTCCGCGGTAGCGGATGCCGGGGCGGCAGCCTGAGCTGAAAAGGCACAAGGCAGGATCAGCGACAGGCACAATGCTGGCAGTGCCAAGCGGTAGACAGGGGGCATCGGATATTCCAGGCCAGAAGTAATCCCGGCAGCCTAATGGGTTGGTCAGTATTTGTCAGTGTGTGAGACTTCGGATGATGCGTTTTCGCTGCCTGTTGGTTATCGGCTGTTGCTGGCTTCCCTTGATGGCATGGGCGGCACCGGCGTTGCCTGCGCGTGGAGCGCCGTTGAGCGTCGAGCAGCGCCAGTGGCTCGCCGAGCACAACGAACTGCGCGTGGGTGTGGTGCTGCAAGCACCTTTTGCACAGTACGACCGGCGCTTGCAGCGGTTGTCCGGAGCCAATATCGAATTGATGCAGTGGGTAGCCCGCTCGCTGAATATCGAGTTCTCGTGGCGCCACTTTCCTGATGTGGCGCAACTGGAAGAAGCCGTGCGCGAAGGTGAAGTCGACCTCGCGCCGGGTATGACCCAAACCCCCGCCGGCTTGCGTCTGTGGCAGTTCAGCGACCCATACATGCGTGTGCCGCAACTGGTGGTCGGCGAACAGAAGGGCGCCGGTGCCATCGAACTGGAAAAACTCGATAGCCATTCGCGGGTCGCTGTACGCATGCCTGGTGCGGTTGCCGATTATCTACGCAACACTTACGGCAATCTCAACTTGCAAGGTGTGCCGACGGAGCGTGAGGCACTGCAACTGCTGCTGGCTCAACAGGCCCGCTACGCTGTCGTTGATGAAGCTCAACTCAGCCGTTTGTCGATCGAACCCGAATTCTCCGGGTTGGTGGTGGTCGGCGATATCGGCCTGCCGCAATTGCTACGGGTGGCGACCCGCCGCGACTGGCCGGAGTTGGCCGGCATCGTCGAAAGCGCCTTGCATGCGATTCCCGCCAAAGATCTTGAGCAGTTGCACGCGAGCTGGCTGCAACCCAAATACCCGCGCCTGACCGAGTCGCCGGGGTTCTGGCAAAACCTTTGCCTGTTGTTGGCTGTGTTGTTCCTCAGCAGCATGGCCATCGTGCTGTGGCAGCGCCGTCAGCAACATACCCTTGAGCAGCGTTTACTGGCAGCCCGCGAAGACATTGCCCTGCGCGAGGCCAGCGAAGAAGCGTTGCGCCTGACGCAGTTTTCGATTGATCAAAGCACGGTCGGGATCCTCTGGGTCAATTGGGACAGTCATGTGCGTTACGCCAACCGTGCGGCGGAGGCGATGCTCGGTTATGCACCGGGTGGCGTCATTGATCGGCCACTGATCGACTTCGAGCCCGGGTTGCACATGGACCGTTGGTTGAGCCTGTGGAAGAGTGCCCGGGGCAGCGAGGACGCGCCACAAAGTTTCGAAACCAACTGCGTGCGCGCCGATGGCAGCATTCTTCCGGCCGACGTGTCATTGAGTTTTCTGCGGTTTCGCGATGGCGAATATCTGGTCGTTTACCTCAACGACGTTACCGAGCGCCGTCGGGCGTTGGCTGCCTTGCAGGAAAGCGAAGCACGGTTGCAGGGGATTGCCGCCAACGTGCCGGGTCTGGTCTTTCGCCTGGAACGGGCGCCGGTGACCGGGCAAATCGACTTTGCCTACATCAGCGAGGGCAGCGAGAGTCTGGTGGGGTATTCACCGGCAACCTTGAGCCGTCGCGACATGGGGCTGCGCAGTCTGGTGCATCCGGATGACAAGGCGAGTTATCACCAGACCCAGGATCACGCATTGGACACCGACAGTGACTGGTCGTGGCAAGGCCGGATTCTCACTCGCCAGGGCGAGCAGCGCTGGGCCGAGATCAAGGCCATCACGCGCCGGCTCGACGATGGCGCATTCGTCTGGGACGGAATTGTCTGGGACATCAGCGAGAGCAAACGCATCGAGCTGGAGCTGGCCAGCTCCCGCGAGCAATTGCGTGAACTGTCTGCGCACCTGGAAAGCGTGCGGGAAGAGGAAAAGGCCCGGATTGCCCGGGAAGTCCACGATGAATTGGGTCAGATGCTGACGGTGCTGAAGCTGGAAACCTCGATGTGCGAATTGGCCTACGCCGAACTCGATCCGGGCTTGAGTGACCGTCTCAACAGTATGAAGCGCCTGATCGCCCAACTGTTCCAGCTGGTGCGGGACGTGGCCACGGCCTTGCGCCCGCCGATTCTCGATGCCGGGATCGCGTCTGCCATCGAGTGGCAGGCCCGGCGTTTCGAAGCGCGCACGCAGATCCCGTGTCTGGTGCAAGTGCCGGATAACCTGCCGACCCTCAGCGACGCCAAGGCTATCGGTCTGTTCCGGATTCTTCAGGAGGCGCTGACCAATGTCATGCGCCATGCGCAGGCGCATACTGTTGAACTGACACTGGTGCTGGAAGGCGACGAGTTGTGCCTGACGGTCAGCGATGATGGCGTAGGTTTTGTCGCCCCCGAGGGCAGGCCGACGTCCTTTGGGGTGGTCGGCATGCGTGAGCGGGTGCTGATCATGGGCGGCCAGTTGTCGCTGGAGAGTGAGCCGGGCGAGGGCACGACCCTGTGCGTGTGTGTGCCGCTGGATTGATGAAAGATCGGGGCGTACCCCTGCAGGAACTGCCGCAGGCTGCGATCTTTTAAGGCGCTAAACCCATCAATGAGGAGAAAAGCGTGATCCGTGTACTGGTAGCCGAAGACCACACCATCGTCCGTGAAGGCATCAAACAGTTGATCGGCCTCGCCAAGGATTTGCTGGTGGTGGGGGAGGCGAGCAATGGCGAGCAACTGCTCGAGACCTTGCGCCACATTCCCTGCGAGGTGGTGTTGCTGGATATCTCCATGCCCGGGGTTAACGGGCTGGAGGCGATTCCGCGGATTCGCGCACTGAACAATCCGCCGGCGATCCTGGTGCTGTCGATGCACGACGAGGCGCAAATGGCGGCTCGTGCACTGAAGGTCGGCGCTGCCGGTTATGCCACCAAGGACAGCGATCCGGCGTTGCTGCTGACGGCGATTCGCAAAGTCGCGGCAGGCGGGCGTTACATCGATCCGGAGCTGGCAGACCGAATGGTCTTCGAGGTCGGCCTGACGGATTCGCGGCCGCTGCATTCGTTGCTCTCGGAGCGCGAGTTTTCGGTGTTCGAGCGCCTGGCCCAGGGTGCCAATGTCAATGACATTGCCCAGCAACTGGCGTTGAGCAGCAAAACCATAAGCACCCATAAGGCGCGGCTAATGCAGAAACTCAACATAACCTCCCTCGCCGAACTGGTGAAGTACGCGATGGAGCACAAGCTCCTCTGAAGAACACCGCTATACCCTGTGGGAGCGCATACGCATATCCATTTACGACATCCCTCCAAAACTGTTTTTGCCGGTTCTTATGGCTTGCAGCCTGACGCTGGCCACTATTGCTTGTCGACATACCCAATCTCGCCATCCTTGTAGGGCAATCCCTACACCCAACCTTCCATCCGGCTGAGGCGATTCTCTCCTGCACCCCGATTTGCGCGGTCTGCAGGCTCCACTAGGCTTAGTCCTCAGCAGTCCTACATATAAAGAATACAAAGGTGCAGGTATGAGCGAGGTCGATTCAAGCGCTGGAGCGAATGATGTTCTGGTCAGCTTTCGTGGAGTGCAAAAGAGCTACGACGGCGAGAACCTGATCGTCAAAGACCTCAACCTGGAGATTCGCAAAGGCGAATTCCTCACCTTGCTCGGGCCGTCCGGCTCCGGCAAGACCACCAGTCTGATGATGCTCGCCGGTTTCGAAACGCCGACCGCCGGCGAAATCCTGCTGGCCGGACGTGCGATCAACAACGTGCCGCCGCACAAGCGCGACATCGGCATGGTGTTCCAGAACTATGCATTGTTCCCGCACATGACCGTGGCCGAGAACCTCGCGTTCCCGCTGACCGTTCGTGGTCTGAACAAAAGTGACGTCAGTGACCGGGTCAAGCGCGTGCTGAGCATGGTTCAGCTCGACGCGTTCGCCCAGCGTTATCCGGCGCAGCTTTCCGGTGGTCAGCAACAACGTGTGGCCTTGGCCCGGGCGCTGGTATTCGAACCACAACTGGTGCTGATGGACGAACCGCTGGGTGCGTTGGATAAACAGCTGCGTGAACACATGCAGATGGAGATCAAACACCTGCACCAGCGCCTCGGCGTGACCGTGGTCTACGTGACCCACGACCAGGGTGAAGCCCTGACCATGTCCGACCGCGTGGCGGTCTTCCATCAAGGCGAAATACAGCAGATCGCGCCGCCGCGCGAGCTCTATGAAAAGCCGAAAAATACCTTCGTCGCCAACTTCATTGGCGAGAACAATCGTCTCAACGGCCGTTTGCACAGCCACACCGGCGACCGCTGCGTGGTTGAGCTGGGGCGTGGTGAAAAGGTCGAAGCGCTGGCGGTGAATGTCGGCAAGACCGGCGAGCCAGTGACGCTGTCCATTCGTCCGGAGCGCGTGAGCCTCAATGGGTCCAGCGAATCGTGCGTCAACCGCTTCTCGGGAAGGGTGGCGGAATTCATCTATCTGGGCGATCACGTCCGTGTTCGCCTGGAAGTCTGCGGCAAGACCGACTTCTTCGTGAAACAGCCGATCGCCGAGCTTGATCCGGCGCTGGCGGTCGGAGACGTGGTACCGCTTGGCTGGCAGGTCGAACACGTTCGCGCGCTCGACCCACTAGGGGATGCTCCCAATTAGTTTCCACACCGCGCCGGGTCTGCTGTTGTGCAGGGCAAGGCGCGAGAAGCGTGGTTTGGTCATTCCAAATAAGCTTCGAGCAACGCAGCCCTGCACAACAGCAGGCCCGGCCCTTCGGGTTGTGCCTTAAAGCGGGCCAGGCTGCGTTGCAGGCCTTGGGAAGGGAACAACCATTCCCAGCGGCCTGCGCCTTGCCTGGCCCGCTTTAAGGCGACAACGCGGTGGGGAAACCAATTGAGAGCGTCCCCTGAGGCGAACTGATCGCCCCGGCTTTACCAACACCAACCCTGCACGTGGAGAGAACAATAAATGTTGAGATCCCTGAAACTCACAGCACTGGCACTTGGCATGATGGGCGCGGCCCATGCAATGGCCGGTCCCGACCTGACCGTGGTGTCGTTTGGCGGCGCGAACAAGGCGGCGCAGGTCAAGGCGTTCTACGCACCGTGGGAAGCCGCGGGCAACGGCAAGATCGTCGCCGGTGAATACAACGGTGAGATGGCCAAGGTCAAAGCCATGGTCGACACCAAGAGCGTGTCCTGGGATCTGGTAGAGGTTGAATCACCAGAACTGTCCCGTGGTTGCGATGAAGACATGTTCGAGCCGCTCGACCCGGCGCTGTTCGGCAAGTCCGAAGACTACGTGAAGGGCGCCATCCAGCCATGCGGCGTGGGCTTCTTCGTGTGGTCGACCGTCTTGGCCTACAACGCCGACAAACTGGCAAGCGCACCGACCAGTTGGGTGGATTTCTGGGATACCAAGAAATTCCCGGGCAAACGTGGCCTGCGTAAAGGCGCCAAGTACACCCTGGAATTCGCGTTGATGGCCGACGGCGTTGCGCCGAAAGACGTCTACAAAGTGCTGGCCAGCAAGGACGGTCAGGACCGAGCCTTCAAGAAACTCGATGAGCTCAAGCCAAGCATTCAATGGTGGGAAGCCGGCGCTCAGCCGCCGCAGTATCTGGCTTCTGGCGACGTGGTCATGAGCTCGGCCTATAACGGCCGGATTGCTGCCGTGCAGAAAGAAAGCAACCTGAAAGTGGTATGGAACGGCGGCATCTACGACTTCGATGCATGGGCGATTCCAAAAGGCCTGGATAAAACCCGCGCCGCAGCCGCGAAGAAATTCATCGCGTACTCGGTCATGCCGCAACAGCAGAAAACCTATTCGGAAAACATCGCCTACGGCCCGGCCAATATCCAAGCCGTACCGCTGTTGTCCAAAGAGATTCTGAAAGACATGCCGACCACCCCGGAAAACATCGCCAACCAGGTGCAGATTGACGTCAGCTTCTGGGCTGACAACGGCGAGCAACTGGAACAGCGTTTCAACTCGTGGGCTGCGAAGTAACCACAACCCTTTGCTGGTGGGCTCGCCCACCAAATGTGGGAGCGAGCTTATGTGGTGAGGGGGCTTGCCCCCGTTGGGTCGCGAAGCGGCCCTGAAACCTGCAATCACGGTGCATCAGATGCACCGCATGCAATGGTTTTACGACTGCTTCGCAGCCGAACGGGGGCAAGCCCCCTCACCACAAGTCCACTCCCACATTAACGATTGATCCAAGAATTTCGGAGTTCGCCATGGCCATCGCCGTTCCCCTGAACGAGGGCACCAATCGCACCTTGAAGCAGCGCCTTGCGCATGCCGAACGGGTCAACCGCTGGAAGGCCCAGGCCCTGATCGCGCCGTTGGTGCTGTTTCTGTTGTTGGTGTTTCTGGTGCCGATCGTGGCGCTGCTCTACAAAAGTGTCGGTAACCCGGAAGTGGTCGGCGGGATGCCGCGCACCGTCGCTGCCATTGCAAGCTGGGATGGCCGAGGCTTGCCGGCGGATCCGGTCTTCAAGGCTGCCAGCGAAGACCTCCTTGAGGCTCGCAAGAATCAAACCCTGGGCGATCTGTCCAAGCGACTGAATATGGAGTTGGCCGGCTATCGCAGCCTGTTGACCAAAACCGCGCGAGCGCTGCCGTTCAAAGCTGAACCGGCCTCCTATAAAGACGCACTCGAAGCGCTGGATGAGCGTTGGGGCGACCCGGCCTACTGGCAAGCGGTACGCCGCAACACCAGCAGCATCACGCCGTATTACCTGTTGGCGGCGGTCGACCACCGGATCGACGACCTCGGCGAAATTGCCCCGGCGACCCCTGATCAGGCGATCTACCTCGAGATCTTTGCCCGGACTTTCTGGATGGGCCTGGTCATTACCGCGATCTGCCTGGTGCTGGCCTATCCGTTGGCGTATCTGCTGGCCAACCTGCCGTCACGTCAAAGCAACCTGCTGATGATTCTGGTGTTGTTGCCGTTCTGGACCTCGATTCTGGTACGGGTGGCGGCGTGGATTGTCTTGTTGCAATCGGGCGGGCTGATCAACAGCGCGTTAATGGCCATGGGCATCATCGATAAGCCGCTGGCACTGGTGTTCAACCGCACCGGGGTTTACATCTCGATGGTGCACATCCTGCTGCCGTTCATGATTCTGCCGATCTACAGCGTGATGAAAGGCATCTCGCCAACCTACATGCGTGCGGCGATTTCCCTGGGCTGCCATCCGTTCGCCAGCTTCTGGCGGGTGTATTTCCCGCAGACCTATGCCGGTGTCGGCGCCGGTTGCCTGTTGGTGTTCATCCTGGCGATTGGTTACTACATCACTCCGGCGCTGCTCGGTAGCCCGAACGATCAGATGGTCAGTTACTTCGTTGCCTTCTACACCAACACCAGCATCAACTGGGGCATGGCGACCGCACTGGGTGGGCTGCTGCTGTTGGCGACCATCGTGCTCTATCTGATTTACAGCTGGCTGGTAGGCGCGAGCCGCCTGCGTCTGAGCTAAGGGAGAATCAAAATGCTGAGTCCTTATATGTCACCCGTCGAGCGGGTGTGGTTCTACAGCTTGCGCACGCTCTGCGGGCTGATCCTGTTGTTCCTGATTCTGCCGGTGCTGGTGATCATCCCGCTGTCGTTCAACTCGGGGAGTTTTCTGGTCTACCCGCTGCAAGGGTTCTCGTTGCACTGGTACCAGGACTTCTTCGCCTCGGCCGAATGGATGCGTTCGCTGAAGAACAGCATGATCGTCGCCCCGGCGGCGACGGTGTTGGCGATGGTTTTCGGCACGCTGGCGTCGATTGGCCTGACCCGTGGCGACTTCCCCGGCAAGGCGCTGGTAATGGCGCTGGTGATCTCGCCGATGGTGGTGCCGGTGGTGATTATCGGGGTGGCCAGTTACCTGGCCTTCGCTCCGCTGGGGTTTGGCAACAGCTTTGTTTCGCTGATTGTCGTGCATGCGGTGTTGGGCGTTCCGTTCGTGATCATTACCGTGTCGGCGACGTTGCAGGGGTTTAACCAGAACCTGGTGCGTGCGGCCGCCAGCCTCGGAGCTTCACCATTGACGGCGTTTCGCCGTGTGACCTTGCCGTTGATCGCACCGGGGGTCATTTCCGGAGCGCTGTTTGCCTTCGCGACGTCGTTCGATGAGGTGGTGGTCACGTTGTTCCTGGCCGGCCCTCAACAGGCGACATTGCCACGGCAGATGTTCAGCGGTATCCGCGAAAACCTCAGCCCGACCATCGCCGCCGCCGCAACGCTACTGATCGCCTTCTCGGTGTTCCTGCTGCTGACCCTGGAATGGCTGCGTGGCCGCAGCGAGAAAATGCGTACCGCGCAGGTTTAACGCTACGCCTCGACCAACTGTGGGAGCGAGCCTGCTCGCGATAGCGGACTGTCAGTCGACATCAAGAGTGAATGTCAGTCCCTCATCGCGAGCAGGCTCGCTCCCACAGGGTGAATTTCTGTGAACGTCTGCTCATTCATTCGCGCAATAACAGACAAACCCCAATCCCCAGCTACTATTGTGCCCAGCTCCCCTATTTATAAGAGGCTGCGCACATGAGTATTTCCTCTTTCAAAATCGCTCACAAATTGCTCACCGGTGCTGGCGCCATTGAGCAGTTGGCCGCCGAGCTGACCCGTCTGGATGTCGACAACCCACTGATTGTCACCGATGCCGCGCTGGTCAAGTCCGGCACGGTGGAGCTGGCGCTGGCGCAACTGGATGGACGTACTTACGAGATTTTCGATCGGGTGTTGCCCGACCCGGAAATCGCCATCGTTGAAGACTGCATGCGCGTCTACCGCGAAGGCGGGCATGACGGCCTGATCGGTCTCGGTGGCGGCAGCGCCATCGACATTGCCAAAAGTGTTGCAGCCTATGCCGGTTACCACGGCGCGCTCGAGGACTTGTTCGGTATCGATCAGGTACCGCGCAAAGGCCCGCCGCTGATTGCGATTCCGACCACCGCCGGCACCGGTTCGGAAGTCACCAACGTGGCGATACTGTCCGATAAGGTCGCGCAGCTGAAAAAAGGCATCATCAGCGATTATCTGCTGCCGGACGTGGCGCTGGTCAGTCCGCAAATGACCCTGACGTGCCCGCGCAGCGTGACGGCCGCCAGTGGCGTCGATGCGCTGGTGCATGCTGTCGAATCCTACCTGTCGCTCAACGCCTCGCCGATCACCGACGCACTGGCCATCGGTGCTATCAAGCTGATCGTCAAGGCATTGCCCAAGGCCTACACCAATCCTTCGAACCTGCAGGCCCGTGAAGACATGGCCACCGCCAGCCTGATGGCCGGCATGGCATTTGGCAACGCCGGGGTCGGCGCGGTGCATGCCTTGGCGTATCCGCTAGGCGGACGTTTCAACGTTACGCACGGTGTCAGTAACGCCTTGCTGCTTCCGTATGTCATGGCCTGGAACAAAATGGCGTGCATCGAACGCATGCAGGATATCGCCGAGGCGCTTGGGGTGAGAACCGCGCACTTGAGCGCTGAAGAGGCGGCGGATAAAGCGGTCGAGGCCATGGCGCGACTCTGTGCCGCAGTGGAAATTCCTCAAGGCCTGCACAGCCTTGGCATACCGGAAGATGCAATCCCGGCGATGGCTGTGGAGGCCGCGGGAATAGAGCGATTGATGCGCAACAACCCGCGTAAGTTGAGCACCGCCGATATTGAGAAGATCTATCGAGCGGCCTACTAGGGCCAGACCCAATCATCGCAGTCACGGTGCGCGCGCCAAAGCATGAGGTATACAATGCGCGCCATTGTGATTCTGCTCAAAAAAGGTGCGTCATGCAGCCCTTCGCTATTGCTCCGTCGATTCTCTCCGCTGATTTCGCCCGTCTGGGCGAGGAAGTAGACAACGTTCTGGCCGCTGGCGCCGACATCGTTCACTTCGATGTCATGGACAACCACTACGTACCAAACCTGACGATCGGGCCGATGGTCTGCTCGGCATTGCGCAAGTACGGCATCACCGCGCCCATCGACGCGCACCTGATGGTCAGCCCGGTAGACCGCATCATCGGCGACTTCATCGACGCCGGCGCGACCTACATCACCTTCCACCCGGAAGCCACGCTGCATGTCGACCGTTCCCTGCAAATGATCCGTGAAGGCGGTTGCAAGGCGGGTCTGGTGTTCAACCCGGCGACCCCGCTGGACGTGCTCAAATACGTGATGGACAAGGTCGACATGATCCTGCTGATGAGCGTCAACCCAGGCTTCGGCGGGCAGAAGTTCATTCCCGGTACCCTCGACAAGCTGCGTGAAGCGCGCGCGCTGATCGATGCTTCGGGTCGTGACATTCGTCTGGAAATCGACGGTGGCGTGAACGTGAACAACATTCGAGAAATCGCTGCCGCCGGCGCTGACACCTTCGTCGCCGGTTCGGCCATCTTCAATGCGCCGAACTACCAGGAAGTGATTGAAAAGATGCGCTCCGAACTGGCGCTGGCTCGCCCATGAGTGGTTTTGAGCAGTTGTTCCCGGGGCATCTGCCGCGGCTGGTGATGTTCGATCTGGATGGCACGTTGATCGATTCGGTGCCGGACCTCGCAGTGGCTGTGGATAACATGCTGCTCAAACTCGGGCGTGCCCCGGCAGGTCTCGATGCGGTGCGTGAATGGGTGGGCAACGGTGCGCCGGTGCTGGTCCGTCGTGCACTGGCGGGCAATATCGATCACGCGAGTGTCGATGATGTCGAGGCTGAGCACGCGCTGGAGATCTTCATGGAAGCCTATGCGGGCGGCCATGAACTGACGGTGATCTACCCTGGCGTACGCGATACCCTGAAGTGGCTGCACAAACAGGGCGTCGAAATGGCGCTGATCACCAACAAGCCTGAGCGCTTCGTCGCACCGTTGCTGGATCAGATGAAGATCGGCCGCTACTTCCGCTGGATCATCGGCGGCGACACCCTGCCACAGAAAAAGCCTGACCCGGCGGCGCTGTTTTTCGTGATGAAAATGGCCAACATACCGGCCTCGCAATCGTTGTTTGTCGGTGACTCGCGCAGCGACGTGCTGGCGGCCAAGGCGGCCGGCGTGAAGTGCGTAGCCCTGAGCTACGGCTATAACCATGGCCGGCCGATTGCCGAAGAGTCCCCGGCGCTGGTGATCGACGATCTGCGCAAGCTAATTCCCGGTTGCCTGGATCCAGCCGCTGAGATAACGTTGGCCGACGCTGTTCAATCCCCTCCTGGAAACTCCATCGTGGTGGTCACTCGCAAACTCTGGATGAAAGTCATCAAGGCCCTGGCCCGCTGGCGTTGGCGCGCCTGACTCGATCCTGGCCGGCTATCCGGCGCGTTTGCACACCTGACTGTTAGACCCTCATGCCACGAGGCACCTCATGATCCGCGAAGAATTCCTGCGTTTGGCCGCTGCCGGCTACAACCGCATCCCGCTTGCCTGTGAAACCCTTGCCGACTTCGACACGCCGCTGTCGATCTACCTGAAACTGGCCGACGAGCCCAACTCCTATTTGCTGGAGTCGGTGCAGGGCGGCGAGAAATGGGGCCGTTACTCGATCATCGGGCTGCCGTGTCGCACGGTGCTGCGGGTGCATGATTACCACGTCAGCGTGACCGTCGATGGCGCCGAAGTGGAAAGCCACGAGGTCGAAGACCCTCTGGCTTTCGTCGAAGCCTTCAAGGCGCGCTACAACGTGCCGACCATCGCCGGTCTGCCACGCTTCAACGGCGGTCTGGTGGGTTACTTCGGTTATGACTGCGTGCGTTACGTCGAGAAGCGTCTGGGCAAGTGCCCGAACCCGGATCCGCTGGGCGTGCCGGACATTCTGCTGATGGTCTCCGATGCCGTAGTGGTGTTCGACAACCTGGCCGGCAAGATGCACGCCATCGTTCTGGCCGATCCGTCGCAGGAAGACGCCTTTGAGCAAGGTCAGGCGCGTCTGGAAGAGCTGCTGGAAAAGCTCCGTCAGCCGATTACCCCTCGCCGCGGCCTGGATTTCAGCAAGCAGCAAGCGGCTGATCCGGTGTTCCGTTCCAGTTTCACCCAGGACGATTACGAGCGGGCGGTGGATACCATCAAGGAGTACATCCTCGCCGGTGACTGCATGCAGGTAGTGCCATCGCAACGGATGTCCATCGACTTCAAGGCGGCACCCATCGATCTGTACCGGGCGCTGCGCTGCTTCAACCCGACGCCTTATATGTACTTCTTCAACTTTGGCGACTTCCATGTCGTTGGCAGTTCGCCGGAAGTGCTGGTGCGGGTCGAAGACAACCTGATCACCGTGCGCCCGATTGCCGGCACCCGCCCGCGCGGTGCCAACGAGGAAGCTGACCGGGCGCTTGAAGAAGACCTGTTGTCGGACGACAAGGAAATTGCCGAGCACCTGATGCTGATCGACCTCGGCCGCAACGACACCGGTCGCGTGTCGGAAATCGGTTCGGTGAAACTCACCGAGAAAATGGTTATCGAGCGTTATTCCAACGTGATGCACATCGTCTCCAACGTCACCGGCCAGTTGAAAGCCGGCCTGACGGCTATGGACGCACTGCGGGCGATTCTGCCGGCAGGTACGCTGTCGGGTGCGCCGAAGATTCGCGCGATGGAAATCATCGACGAACTGGAGCCGGTCAAACGTGGCGTCTACGGTGGTGCGGTCGGTTACTTCGCCTGGAACGGCAACATGGACACCGCGATTGCGATCCGCACCGCGGTGATCAAGAACGGCGAGCTGCATGTGCAGGCTGGTGGTGGCATCGTGGCTGATTCGGTGCCTGCGCTCGAATGGGAAGAAACCCTGAACAAGCGCCGCGCGATGTTCCGCGCCGTGGCCCTGGCCGAGCAAACCCCAGACGCCTGAGGTCATGCAAAACCTGTGGGAGCGAGCCTGCTCGCGAAGGGGGCATCACAGCCAGCATTGACGTTGCCTGACCCACCGCTTTCGTCGGAACGCCGCCCGGAGCCGGCTCGCTCCCACAAGGAACTCACCACCATAAAAAACGCGGCGCCTGTGAGGGCGCCGCGTTTTTTATGGCCTGCGGTTTAGAAGTCCAGGCTGACACCCACGTTGATGCCTTGTTGGGTGAAGTCGTCATCCTTGCGAATGTTGTAGCTGGCCCGTAGCGCCAGGTCGGCGGTCAACTTCTGGCTGACGCCCAGGTTCAGGCGGTTCAGGTTGGTTTGCGGGGTGTAGCCTTGCAGGGTGAAATGGTTGTCGGGCAGGCTGTTGAGGTTCATGGTCAGGTCCTGGGTGTCGTCTTTATATTCGCGTTCGTGGGCGAACTCGCCGAACACCTGAGTCTGGGGGGTGATCTGATACTTGCCCTGCAAACCGACGCCGAGGCGCTTCGAGGTGCGCTTCTGGTCACCGAAGGTCAGTGCCGTGGAGTCGTTGCCGTTCTCCGAGTAACCATCGACTTGCACCTTGGCGTAGTCGGCGCTGATAAATGGCGACAAGTGCCACGGGCTGCTTGCCTGCTGCGCGATGTCGTAACCCAGACGACCGGTGATGGCCAGCACAGTGCCGCTGGTATCGCCTTTCTCCCCGCGTTCGTTGACGCCGAGGTCGAACTTGCGCTTGAGACTGTCGTAGTCCAGATGCCCAGCCGTCATTGCCGCGTCAGCCCACCAGCGATTTTGCTGATATTGAGCGAACGCCGTACCCATGTACGTGTTGAGTTTGTACTGCGAGTTGTCGTTGCCCGCTTCCAGCTTCTGACGATAGAAACCGGCAGCCACGCCAACACGCCAGGACTCGTCGAGACGGTAGCTACCGCCAATGTTCAAGTTGTAGCCGTTGCCATCGGCACTGGCTGCACTGCGTTGATCGTCAAAATTGAGGTGCTGACCGCCACCGGCGACAATCGCACGCCACTGTCCGACGTTTTGCCAGTTTTCCCAGTCGGATTGCCATTGGTTGCGCAGTTCATCCTGATGCGCGCGCAGGGTGGCATGGGCCATTTCCGGTAACAGCGTCAGCTCCCAGGGGGCTGCCAGTATGGAATACGCGTAATCGGCGATCAGGCGTTGCCCGGTTTCGGTCGGGTGCACCGAGTCGTTGTAGATCAGCTTGGTCGGGTCGGGTGTGGCGCTGTTGATCCCGTATTTGGCGTTTTCGGTACAGCCGTCACCACTGAAGCAGGTCGCGGTGAGGTTCTGGTCGGTGGCCAGGCCGAATTGCGCCGGATTGGCGAACGTCTCTTTAAGCAGCACCGGAATATTGAGCGGGATGACTTCGGCGTCGACATGCTGCAGCTGGCTGACCAGTTCGGTATTGAACTGGGCGCTGAGTTGGGAAGTAAAGGCCTGGAACGGGCTGCCATTGATCGCCGGTGTCAGGCCGATGTCCGGGAGTAACCAGACCATGATGTATCTGGCGCCGGCTTGTTGCAGGGTTTGCACGCTAGTGACCAGTCGATCAGCCGCAGCACTGGCCTGATCGAGGCTGGTTACCCGGCCCTGAAGGAAATCGTTGCCCCCACCGGAGAGGTAGTAGAGCGCGTTCGGGTCAGCGCGAAAGTTGTTGCTCGGCAGATAACCGGGCCGACTGCGCTCACCGGTGTCCGAAGTGGTGGTGATCGAGTCGAGGATCTGATCGGTACGGTATCCACCTACCGCCCAGTTGTTACCGTCTGGCAGGCCTTCACTGGCGCGGACCGCCGAGGTCGAAGCGGCCGTTTGATCGGGTGAAAACCCCAGTTTCCCCCCCAGTAACTGCGTCGAGTTGGCGGCGCGAACCTCGCCGTTGCCATCCTTGTAGGTCGGTCCGACGCGGTTGGTGAACCGCTCGGTTGCGCCTGCGGGGCCGCCTGTATCGGTAAATTGCCCGGCGTCGTTCAGGCTGTCGCCAAAGACAATGAATTTCGTATAGGGAGCGGGGGCCGCAATCGCCTGGGCGCAGGCCATTGCAAGAACACAACTGGCGAGCGGTACAAACATCGTCTGTTTGATCATGAGCAAGTCCATTTATTTATTGTTGTAGTGAACGGAACGACAGTACCAAAAACTTTCGCGTTTTAGCTATGGTTAGGGTCTGTTGACGTTTGGTGACGACCGCGACGGGGCCCATTTGGCGCTGGGCAAGGCGCGAGGAACGCAGTCTGGTTGTTCCAAATAAGTTCCGAGCAACGCAGCCCAGCGCCAAATGGGCCCCGTCCCTTCGGGTTGCGTGCCAACGTGCGCGAGGCTGCGTTGCGGGATTTGCCAAGGGACAACCATTAGCGGCATCCCGCGCCTTGCCTCGCACACGTTGGCCCAGCAACGCGGTTCGTCACCAAACGTCAACAGACCCTAAAGGCTGCATCGATTGCTTGCTCTGCGCCATATTGCACCCTCTGCTCAGCTAAGTTACTGTGCGGGAACGTATGAATGAGACCTTCCCCGTGTTGATCGTCAGCAAACTCTTGGATCAAGTCATCAAGGCCCACGCCCGTTGGCGTTGGCGCGCCTGAACTTTCTCTGCCGGCCCGGCCGGACCTGTGCCTGTTTGCCTTCTTTACCCGTATGAAATGCCGCTTTTGCCGGTTCCGTTCCAGCAACTGACCGAGCGTTGCAAGACCGCGGGTAAATCATTCGAAGGCCGTCTCAAAAGTCAGTGAATTCAAGAGGTTTCAAACCATGTTGCTGATGATCGATAACTACGACTCTTTTACCTACAACGTTGTGCAGTACCTTGGTGAGCTAGGCTCTGAGGTCAAGGTTGTGCGCAACGATGAGCTGACCATCGCCGAAATCGAAGCGCTCAAACCCGAGCGTATCGTCGTCTCTCCCGGTCCATGCACCCCGACCGAAGCCGGCGTGTCCATCGAGGCCATCAAGTACTTCGCCGGCAAGCTGCCGATTCTCGGCGTTTGCCTGGGTCATCAATCCATCGGCCAGGCGTTCGGTGGTGATGTCGTGCGGGCCCGCCAGGTTATGCATGGTAAGACTAGCCCGGTATTCCACGAGGACAAGGGTGTGTTCGAAGGTCTGAACCGTCCGCTGACGGTCACTCGCTATCACTCGCTGATTGTGAAGCGTGAAACTTTGCCCGATTGCCTGGAGCTGACCGCCTGGACTCAGCTCGAAGACGGCTCGGTCGATGAGATCATGGGGTTGCGCCACAAGACATTGAACATCGAAGGGGTGCAATTTCACCCCGAGTCAATCTTGACCGAGCAGGGCCACGAGCTGTTCGCCAACTTCCTCAAACAAACCGGCGGCACGCGCTAAGGACTTTCCATGGATATCAAGACTGCCTTGAGCCGTATCGTCGGCCATCTGGACCTGAGCACTGATGAAATGCGCGATGTGATGCGCGAAATCATGACCGGGCAATGCACAGACGCGCAGATTGGCGCGTTCATGATGGCAATGCGCATGAAAAGCGAGAGCATCGACGAGATCGTCGGCGCCGTCTCGGTCATGCGTGAGCTGGCGGACAAGGTCGAGCTGAAAACCCTCGACGGTGTTGTCGATGTAGTCGGCACCGGCGGTGATGGTGCGAACATCTTCAACGTTTCGACGGCTTCTTCGTTCGTGGTGGCGGCGGCGGGTTGCACCGTGGCCAAGCACGGTAACCGTGCGGTATCGGGCAAAAGCGGCAGCGCCGACTTGCTGGAGGCCGCCGGGATTTACCTGAACCTGACGCCGGTTCAAGTGGCGCGTTGCATCGACAATGTCGGCATCGGCTTCATGTTCGCCCAATCGCATCACGGTGCGATGAAACACGCCGCCGGCCCGCGCCGTGATCTTGGCTTGCGTACACTGTTCAACATGCTCGGCCCGCTTACGAATCCGGCCGGCGTGAAGCATCAGGTGGTGGGCGTGTTCAGTCAGGCGTTGTGCCGACCGTTAGCCGAAGTCTTGCAGCGCATGGGCAGCAAACATGTGCTGGTGGTGCATTCGAAGGATGGCCTGGACGAGTTCAGTCTGGCGGCGCCCACCTTTGTGGCGGAATTGAAGAATGACCAGATCAGCGAATATTGGGTCGAACCTGAAGACTTGGGCATGAAGAGCCAGAGCCTGCACGGCCTGGCGGTGGAAAGCCCGGCGGCCTCGCTTGAACTGATTCGCGATGCCTTGGGGCGCCGCAAAACCGAGAACGGTCAGAAAGCCGCAGAAATGATTGTGCTCAATGCCGGTGCTGCGTTGTACGCCGCTGATCATGCGGTCAGCCTGAAAGAGGGCATTGCCCTGGCTCATGACGCGCTGCATACCGGCCTTGCACGTGAAAAGCTTGAAGAATTGGGTGCGTTTACCGCGGTATTCAGAGTGGAGAATGAGGCATGAGTGTACCGACGGTTCTGGAGAAAATTCTCGCCCGTAAAGTCGAGGAAGTGGCCGAGCGTAGCGCTCGCGTGACACTTGCCGAGCTGGAAGCGCTGGCCAGAGTGGCCGATGCCCCGCGTGGCTTTGCCGAGGCGCTGATCGCCCAGGCCAAGCTCAAACACCCGGCAGTGATTGCGGAAATCAAGAAGGCTTCACCGAGCAAGGGTGTGATTCGCGAGCACTTCGTGCCGGCCGAAATCGCCAGGGACTACGAGAAGGGCGGGGCAACGTGCCTCTCGGTGCTGACCGATATCGATTTCTTCCAGGGTGCCGACATTTACCTGCAGCAGGCGCGTGCGGCGTGCAAGCTGCCGGTGATTCGCAAAGACTTCATGATCGATCCTTATCAGATCGTCGAAGCCCGTGCGCTGGGCGCCGATTGTGTGCTGTTGATCGTTGCTGCGCTGGATGACGTGAAAATGGCCGAACTGGCAGCCGTCGCTAAAGGCGTTGGCCTCGACGTGCTGGTCGAAGTCCACGACGGCGATGAGCTGGAGCGGGCCTTGAAGGTTCTCGATACTCCGCTGGTCGGCGTGAATAATCGCAATCTGCACACCTTTGATGTCAGCCTGGAAACCACACTCGATCTGCTGCCGCGCATCCCGCGCGATCGCCTGGTCATTACTGAAAGTGGCATCCTCAATCGCGCCGATGTCGAGCTGATGGAAATCAGCGAGGTGTATTCGTTCCTGGTCGGTGAAGCATTCATGCGCGCCGAGAACCCGGGCACTGAACTGCAACGCTTGTTCTTTCCAGAGCGTGGCGTGGCGGTCAGCGGTTCTACACTCGACTGAACCTGATTCAATGAAGAAGCCGGCGTTGCCGGCTTTTTTGTATCCACCGCAAAGGATTCGCACTGCCATGACTCACCCCATTGCCTTGACTGTCGAAGCCGGTCTGCGTGCCGAGCAGGATTTGTTGGCGACGGTATGTGCCGGCGACCAGGAGTTTGGTTTGTTGTTCTGGCAGCCGAGCGATCGCGCGCTGGTCATGCCTCGGCGCTTGAGCCGTTTACCGGGGTTCGAGACCGCTTGCCAGGCCTCGGCGGCAAATGGTTGGCCGGTTCTGTTACGTGAAACCGGTGGTGAGCCGGTGCCGCAGTCGGCTGCGACGGTCAATATCGCGCTGGTGTATGCACCGCCGCGTAGCGAAGGTGACCACGGTCGGATCGAAACCGCTTATCGGCGTCTATGTGACCCTATTTGCGCGCTGCTGACGGAGCTCGGCGGCACGCCTTCATTGGGTGAAGTCGAGGGCGCTTTCTGTGATGGGCGTTTCAACGTCAATCTCGATGGCCGCAAAATGGTCGGCACCGCTCAGCGCTGGCGCCAGAGCAAGGGTGGTCAGCGCCCGGTGGGTTTGGTGCATGGTGCGCTGTTGCTGGACGATGAGCGCGAGTCAATGGTCGAGGCGGTGAACCGTTTTAACGAGGCTTGCAGGCTGGAGCAGCGGGTTCGCGCGCAGAGCCATATCGCCCTGCATGAACAATTTGCCGCCCCGGATGCCATCGCGCGGCTGGACACCCTGTATCGGAAAATGCTCTCCGAGGTGATGTCGGCTTAGCGGGTACCGAATACCACCATGGTCTTGCCTTTGACGTTGACCAGGTTGCGTTCTTCCAGGTCCTTGAGCACGCGCCCGACCATTTCCCGCGAGCAACCGACGATCCGGCCGATTTCCTGGCGGGTAACCTTAATCTGCATGCCGTCCGGGTGCGTCATGGCGTCGGGCTGTTTGCACAGCTCCAGCAAGCAGCGCGCAACCCGGCCGGTGACGTCGAAGAACGCCAGGTCGCCGACCTTGCGTGTGGTATTGCGCAAACGCTGGGCAATCTGGCCACTGAGTACGTAGAGAATGTCCGGGTCTTGCTGGGACAGCTCGCGGAACTTGCTGTAGCTGATCTCGGCCACTTCGCATTCGACCTTGGCGCGAACCCAGGCGCTGCGTTCCTGTTCTTGCCCGGCTTGTTCGAACAGACCCAGTTCGCCGAAGAAGTCCCCGGCATTGAGGTAGGCGATGATCATTTCCCGGCCATCGTCGTCCTCGATGAGGATGGTGACCGAGCCCTTGATGATGAAAAACAACGTATCCGAACGATCGCCAGCGCAAATGATATTGCTCTTGGCCTGATAGCGACGGCGCTGGCAATGCATCAACAACTTGTCGAGGTTCTTGATTTTGTGTGTTGGGGTAATAGCAACCATGGTTGTATCCCGAAAAGACTGCACGGTGTGTTGTGGTTTTTTTTATGAATCGCTGATGACGGCCGAAAAAACAGCAGATTAAGCGCCATGAAATTGGCGCCAGCTTAACAGACACATTCCGTCGTTATTCGATAATTTATCAATACTGTAAGTGTGTTGCTTGCGCTGATGCCAGTCGCTGTCAACCGAAGGCCCTGTGCTAAGCTGGCGACCCTTTTTTAACAGTGGAGTCTTGGCGATGAAGGCACGCATCCAATGGGCTGGCGAAGCCATGTTCCTCGGTGAGTCCGGTAGCGGTCACGTGGTGGTCATGGACGGTCCGCCTGAAGCCGGCGGTCGGAACCTGGGTGTACGTCCGATGGAAATGCTCCTGCTCGGTGTGGGCGGTTGCAGCAATTTCGACGTGGTCAGCATCCTGAAGAAGTCCCGCCAGGCCGTTGAGAGCTGCGAAGCCTTCCTCGAAGCCGAGCGTGCGACAGAAGATCCCAAGGTCTTCACCAAAATTCACATGCACTTCGTGGTCAAGGGCCGGGCGCTGAAAGAAGCCCAGGTGAAACGCGCCATTGAGCTGTCGGCCGAGAAGTATTGCTCAGCGTCGATCATGCTCGGTGCGGCAGGCGTAGCCATCACCCACGACTACGAAATCATCGAACTCGGTTGATTCGACATTCAACTATCATAAATGCAGTGCAGACTCTGGCGATCAGTGGCCCAGGTCTGCATAATGCGCCACTTTTTTCAGGGCCGTGATCGGTCAACCGACAGATCACACTCCCGAACAGACAACCAAAATCGCCATCGCGAAGAGGTGTTAACCGTCCTACGCTGGTGCGTTGTTCGCATCTGACGGGCATGCTTGATCACGCGGCCGGGCCGCATACATAGAGAGTTCTTAAACGGTGAAAAGCAAACTCAAGCTCCATGGGTTCAATAACCTGACAAAGACCTTGAGCTTCAACATCTATGACATCTGCTATGCGGAAACTCCGCAAGACCAGCAGGCTTACGTTGAGTACATCAATAAAGAGTACAACGCCAAGCGCCTGACGCAGATCCTCACAGAAGTTGTCGATATCATTGGTGCCAACATCCTGAACATCGCCAGTCAGGACTATGAACCCCAGGGCGCCAGCGTCACGATTCTGATCTCTGAAGAGCCGGTGACCCCGACCGACAGTCAGATTGAAGAGTCGCCGGGCCCGTTGCCCGAAATCATCCTGGCCCACCTCGACAAGAGCCACATCACGGTGCACACCTACCCGGAAATCCATCCGGTGGACGGTATTGCAACTTTCCGTGTGGATATTGATGTGTCGACTTGTGGCGTCATTTCACCGCTTAAGGCGCTCAACTTTCTGATTCACCAGTTCGATTCGGATATCGTGACCGTGGATTACCGCGTGCGCGGCTTCACCCGTGACATCGAAGGCAAGAAGCACTTCATCGATCACGAGATCAACTCGATTCAGAACTACCTCTCCGACGACACTCGCGACGCGTATCAGATGACCGACGTGAACGTGTACCAGGAAAACCTGTTCCACACCAAAATGCTGCTGAAGAACTTCGAACTGGATAACTACCTGTTCGGCGACGCCACCAGCAACTTGTCCTCTGAGCAACGAGCTCAGGTGACTGAGCGTGTGAAACACGAAATGCTCGAGATTTTCTACGCCCGCAACATGTCGAACTGATCTTTGAAATAAAGATCGAAGGCAAAAGAAAGGGCGCTGAGATAGCGCCCTTTTTTGTGTCCGATGATTTTGTGGGTCAGATCCGGTAGGTACTTTTGGTCATGACCTTGGCCATCAGGCTCATGCCGAATTTTACCGGCGCCGGGAAGCGGAAGCCTCCGGCGTCCAGCGCGCTTTCGGCGTGCTGCTCTTCATCAATGCGCATCTGCTCAAGAATGGCCCGGGACTTCTCGTCCTCGACTGGCAGTTGCTCAAGGTGCTCGTTCAAGTGTTTGCACACCTGATCTTCAGTCGCCGCAACGAAACCCAGGCTGACTTTGTCGCTGATCAGCCCGGCGACGGCGCCGATACCGAACGACATACCGTAGAACAATGGATTGAGGATGCTGGTGTGGCTGCCCAGTTGGCGGATGCGCTGTTCGCACCAGACCAGATGATCGATCTCTTCTTCGGCTGCGTGCTCCATCGCCTCACGCACTTGCGGCAGCTTGGCAGTCAGGGCCTGGCCTTGGTACAGCGCCTGGGCACAGACTTCACCGGTGTGGTTGATGCGCATCAGGCCGGCGACGTGCCGGGTGTCTTCGTCGCTCATTTTCGCCTCTGGCTGCACGATGGCCGGCGACGGGCGGCAAGGCTGGCCACTGAAGGGCAGCAACGTGCGCATGGCAGTGTCGGCTTGCAATAGAAGACGGTCAATCGGCGAGTAGTGACGTTGGGTAGTCATGCTGACCTCCGGGAAGAATCTCGGCGGCCAGTTTACCGCAATCGGCCGGATTAGGTTTGCGCTGGGTCATGTTGGCTGTTTGCACTAAAAGCAAAAGATCGCAGCCTGCGGCAGCTCCTACAGATGGGTAGTGTAGGAGCTGCCGCAGGCTGCGATCTTTTGGCTATCTGGTAATCAGCCCGGCGGCCAGTGCATCTGGCGCTGACCCAGCACGTGCATATGAATGTGGTAGACGGTCTGGCCGCCCAGTTCATTGCAGTTCATGACCACGCGAAAGCCTTCTTCGCAGCCCAGCTCCAGTGCCAGGCGCTGGGCGGTGAACAGAATGTGCCCGGCTAGAGCTTTATCGTCCTCGGTGAGGTCGTTGAGCGTGCGCACCGGCTTTTTCGGGACTACCAGGAAATGCACGGGTGCCTGCGGGGCGATGTCGTGGAAGGCCAGGACCTGGTCATCCTCGTAAATGATCTTGGCGGGTATTTCTCTGTTGATGATTTTGGTGAACAGAGTATCCACAGCTGTTTCTCCATTGTGTTGGTCCGGGCTGAGTGTACTCACGGGAGATGCCCGAGCCCAGCCTGTTACCTTTACTTTTAGTGATGCTCAGCGCGGACAGTGCGCCTTGTTGACCATGCCTACGATGGTTCGGGTCAGCCAGCGCGAGCCGAAGCGTGGCAAAAGCGCGAACCAGCGATTGCGGCGTCCGGGAATGATGATTGCGCGGTTCTTCTCCAGTGCGCGCACCGTGTAGAGGGCTACTTCCTCGGGGCTCATCAGCATTTTGCTGTTGGCCAGTTTGTCGGTATCCAGTTGCGCGGTGCGGAAAAACGCCGTGCGCGTCGGGCCGGGACAAAGGACCGAGACCTTGACCGCGCACTTCTTCAGCTCGACCCGCAAGCCTTCGGAGAAGTGCAGTACATACGCCTTGCTGGCGTAGTAGGTGCTCATCCAGGGGCCTGGATTGAAGGCGGCCATCGAGGCGACGTTCAGAATCTGCCCGCCGCCCTGCAAGGCCATGCTGTTGCCAATGGCATGGCACAGGCGAGTCAGGGCGAGGATATTCACTTCGATCAAGTCTTGTTCGGTCATCCAGTCCTGAGCCAGAAACGGGCCGCAGGTACCGATGCCGGCGCAATTGACCAGCAGGTCGATCTGTCGGTCACCCTCTTCGAGTTCCAGCAGAAAACCGGACAGGCGCAGCGGTTCACCCAGGTCACAGGCGCGGAACAGCACCTCGACGCCAAAACGCTGGGTCAGTTCGATGGCAATACTTTCCAGCTGATCACGTTGACGGGCCACCAGAATCAGGCTTCGGCCACGTCGCGCCAGCGCTTCGGCCATGGCCAGGCCGATGCCGCTGGAGGCGCCAGTGATCAGAGCGTAACGGGTCATGCAATTCTCCATCGCAACGGCTTGCGGCCTGTGGACAGAGATGTCACAGGAACCGAGCGCGTTTATTCTTTCTCATAGTCTACAGGGGGCTGAGCTGCTTTCGCCGCATCGTCTACCTCAACCGCATCAGCCGGCTCACTGCTTCCATAACTGCTGGTCGAGGTGCTTTCGTATTCTTCGGTCAGGGTGCTGAGGCCACCGGCAAGCGCGCCGACAAAAACCACCGCAATCACTACCAGCCATAGCCCGCACAGAACTTTGACGGCCGTGCTGTTGGGGGGCTGCGGCGCACCATAGCGATTCGCCCCGACGTTTCCTGGTAGCGCCGCGAGTGCAAATGGAAACAGGCTGCCGATAAAGGGCACCAGGTTCAGAAACCACAACCAGCCGGACCAGCCAAGATCGTGCAGGCGTTGCACGCTGATGGTGATGTTTATGTAGAGGTACGCCACGAACGCGACGACACATACAATCGTGCTAAGCAGCATTTGATTGCCGCTCAGCAGGCTGAGTCCAAAAACGCCAGCGATAGCCCCCATGATCAGCAGCGCCACCAATGACCACGCGAGATAACGCAGGCGCCCGATTCGGCCCTGTACGCTAAACACCTTGAGTTCCGAAAATTCTGGCAGCGCTTCACCAACGGGCGCGCGAGGAGGGCTATAGGGTGATTCGTTGTCACCGAGCGTGGGCGCCGTGTAAGTGGCGGACGATGAATCGTGAACGTCGGTCAGATTGAGCTCGATCGACGGCTCGGCTTCAATGCGTGCATCGATGCCGGTTTTCGACAGGGCATTCAGATAGGTTTGTGCGTCTGCGTGGGACAGGTCGTGCTTGAGCGCGACAGGCTTTCCGCTGAACAGGCGCTCGATGGCCGCGACGTCGCTTTTGAACAGCTCGGCGAGATTGAGTTTCGCGGTAGTGATGTCAACGCCCGGAAGCAGGGCTCCGTCGAAGACGATCTTGAAACGGTATTCGCTCATGCCGGGGCATCCTTGTCGCGAGTCTGGGGGCTGTGCTCGGCAGTTTAAGCCAGCCAGAACCGGCTGGCCAAACCTTGTGCGTTAGCGCGGCCAGCGTTTGGGTAGTTGAGCTGCGTATTCCTGCGCCTTGCGGTACTCGGCGTCCAGCCTTGCGACCAGTTGATCGACGCTTGGCAGGTCATCGATTTCACCCACGCCTTGGCCTGCGGACCAGACGGTTTTCCAGGCTTTGGCTTCATCGCTCAAAGGTTTGAGTTTGGCGCCGAAGTTGACTTCACCTTTGCCTTGCAGTGCGTCTACGTCGAAACCGGCGTTTATCAGGCTTTGGCGCATGAAGCTTGCCGGCACCCCGGACACCGCTGGTGTATGGACAATGTCGGCAGCCCTGGAGCTCAGCAGCATCTCTTTATAGGCTTCAGGGGCGTGGCTTTCGGTGGTGCCGATAAAGCGTGTGCCGAAGTAGGCCAGATCCGCACCGAGCAGTTGCGCGGCGAGAATCTCGTGGCCGTGGTTCAGGCAGCCGGCCAGCAGCAGTGTTTTGTCGAAGAACTGACGAATCTCGGCAATCAGCGAAAACGGGCTCCAGGTCCCGGCATGGCCACCGGCGCCTGCCGCTACGGCGATCAAGCCATCGACGCCGGCCTCGGCAGCTTTTTCCGCATGGCGTCGAGTCGTCACGTCGTGGAAAACCAGGCCACCATAGCCGTGCACCGCATCGACCAGCTCTTTCACTGCCCCAAGGCTGGTGATCACGATCGGAACCTTGTGTTCGATGCAGATTGCCAGGTCCGCTTGCAGGCGCGGATTGCTGTTGTGAACGATCAGGTTCACCGCATATGGCGCAGGATTTTCCAATAGCCCCAGACCCGCTTCGATTTCCTCCAACCAGGCTTTGAAGCCGCTGCTTTCACGCTGGTTCAGCGCTGGAAAGCTGCCGACCACACCATTGCGGCAGCAGGCGAGTACCAACTGTGGATTGGAAATCAGGAACATCGGTGCTGCCACGACAGGCAGACGCAAACGTTGTTCGAGCAAAGCGGGCAGCGACATTGGAAGTACCCCGATAAGTTGCGGCTAATTATGATTAGAACGGCCGTACGACGACCAGAATTACAATAGCCAGCAATATCAGAACTGGCACTTCATTGAACCAGCGATAAAAGACATGGCTGCGGGTGTTTTCGCCACGGGCAAATCGTTTTACCTGTGCACCGCACATGTGGTGATAGCCGATCAGGATCACTACCAGGGTCAATTTGGCATGCATCCAGGCACCTTGTCCGAAGTAGGCGCTGGGGTTGAGGCTGATCAACCAGATCCCGAAGGCCAGCGTGGCGATCATCGCCGGGCCCATGATCCCGCGGTACAGTTTGCGCTCCATGATGCTGAAGCGTTCCTTGCTGATGCTGTCTTCACTTTGAGCGTGGTAGACGAACAGGCGCGGCAGGTAAAACAGGCCGGCAAACCAGCAGACCATGCTGACGATGTGAAGCGATTTGAGCCACAGATAAAGCATTTTTGATTTTTCCCAGGTTCACGGTAGCCCGAATAGTAGAGGCTTGGGCCTCCGTACGTCACCTTGACGGTTGTCGCAGGGCGGTGCGCGCCCTATTATCGACGGCTTTCCAGTGGGTTCGTTGAGGGCAGGTTTATGGTCAAGGTCGGTATCGTCGGCGGCACGGGTTACACCGGTGTCGAATTGCTGCGTCTGTTGGCGCAACATCCGCAAGCTGAAGTGGTAGTGATCACTTCCCGGTCCGAGGCAGGCCTGGCCGTTGCCGACATGTACCCGAACCTGCGAGGCCACTACGACGGCCTGGCGTTCAGTATTCCGGACATCAAAACCCTCGGTGCCTGCGATGTGGTGTTCTTCGCCACTCCGCACGGTGTAGCGCATGCGCTGGCCGGTGAATTGCTGGCAGCCGGGACCAAGGTCATCGACCTGTCGGCGGACTTCCGCCTGCAGGACGCGGACGAATGGGCCAAGTGGTATGGTCAGCCGCACGGTGCGCCAGAGTTGCTGGAAGAAGCGGTCTACGGCTTGCCGGAAGTCAATCGCGAGCAGATCAGGCAAGCACGTTTGATCGCGGTTCCGGGTTGCTACCCAACCGCCACGCAACTGGGCTTCCTGCCGTTGCTCGAAGCTGGCCTTGCCGATACTTCGCGTCTGATTGCGGACTGCAAGTCGGGTGTCAGCGGTGCGGGTCGTGGTGCAAGCGTCGGTTCGCTGTATTCCGAAACCTCCGAGAGCATGAAAGCCTATGCCGTTAAAGGGCATCGTCACTTGCCTGAGATTCGCCAGGGGCTGCGTCGCGCAGCGGGCAAGGACGTTGGCCTGACTTTCGTGCCGCACCTGACGCCGATGATTCGCGGTATTCACTCCACACTCTATGCAACCGTGGTCGACCGCTCCGTGGACTTGCAGGCGTTGTTTGAAAAACGCTACGCCAACGAACCGTTCGTCGATGTCATGCCGGCTGGCAGTCATCCGGAAACCCGTAGCGTGCGGGGTGCCAACGTTTGCCGTATTGCGGTTCATCGTCCGCAGGATGGCGATCTGGTAGTGGTGCTGTCGGTGATCGACAATTTGGTCAAAGGCGCGTCGGGTCAGGCGGTACAGAACCTGAACATCCTGTTTGGTCTGGACGAGCGCTTGGGTCTGTCCCATGCAGGCATGCTGCCTTAAGGCTTTATCCCGCTCAGCAGAAAGGCCCGTTTAACGGGCCTTTTTGTATTCGGGCTGACAATTGTGTTGATTGATATACCGTAACAATAGTTGACCGATTTTCTGGGAGAAGCGGATAATGCGCGTCATCACGCATTATGGCGGCGTAACGCCGGGAGATAGTCAGCATGAGCGTCGAATCCTTCACCCCCACGGCTTTGCAATTCACCCACGGTGCCGCGCACAAGGTGAAGAGCCTGGTCGATGAAGAGGGTAATGATCGCTTGAAGCTGCGCGTATTCGTTACGGGCGGCGGTTGTTCAGGGTTTCAGTACGGCTTCACATTCGATGAAGAAGTGGCCGATGACGACACCATCGTCGAGCGCGAAGGCGTTAGCCTGGTCGTCGATCCAATGAGCTTCCAGTACCTGGCAGGTGCCGAGGTGGATTATCAGGAAGGTCTGGAAGGTTCGCGTTTCGTGATCAAGAATCCGAATGCCACCACGACCTGTGGTTGCGGCTCTTCGTTTTCGATCTGATCGCACCTCACCGCATCACCAAGCGCCGCATGGCCTCACGGCTTTGCGGCGTTTTGCTGTCTGGTGTTCAGGCGGGGTAGATGGCGCCGAGGACGCGTAAACCGCGAGCGCCGGTGACACTTGGGCGATTGGCCGGGATACTTTCGAGGCAGCAATGGGCCAACCAGGCGAAGGCCATGGCTTCGACCCAGTCCGGGTCTACGCCGTAGGCTGCAGTGCTGCTGACCTTGGCGTCTGGCAGCAGGCTGGCGAGGCGGGCCATCAGCGTCGCGTTATGGGCGCCGCCACCACAGACCAGCAGCTCTTGCGTATCGGCTTGTGCGGCTTGTAGCGATTCGACGATGGTCAGCGCTGTCAGTTCAAGCAACGTGGCTTGCACGTCTTGTGCAGCAAATGTGGGTAGGCACGCCAGGTGTTGTGTCAGCCATTGCAGGTTGAACACTTCGCGGCCGGTGCTTTTGGGGCCCTTGGTCAGGAAGAACGGATCGCTCAACAGGGCTTTCAGCAGTACAGGCTCTACGGTGCCGCTTGCAGCCCACTGGCCGTCACGGTCGAAGGTCTCACCGCGCTGCTGGTGAATCCAGGCGTCCAGCAGGACATTGCCTGGGCCGCAGTCAAAGCCCGAGACGGGTTTGCCGGTCTCTATCAGGCTGAGATTGCTGAAACCGCCAACATTCAAGACCGCACGGTTGCCGCTGTGCTCGTCAAACAAGGCTTCATGGAAGGCTGGAACCAGCGGCGCACCTTGCCCGCCTGCAGCCACGTCGCGGCTACGAAAGTCACTGACGACAGTGATTCCGGTCAGTTCAGTCAGCAGGGCGGGGTTGCCGATCTGCACGGTGAAACCGCGTGCGGGCTCGTGGCGAATGGTCTGGCCGTGGCTACCAATCGCTCGGATGTCGTCAGGTTTCAGGTGTTGATCTGCAAGCAGGGTGTTGATGCCCTGGGCGGCCAGCTTTACCCAGTTTTGCTGGGCGATGGCGCTGCGGGCTATCTCGTCGGGTCCGCTGGCGCACAAGCCAAGCAGCTCGGTGCGCAGGGATTCGGGCATGGGAATGTAGTGCGTGGCGATCAGTTTGATCGCCGGTGCTTGCTCGATCAGCGCAATGTCCAGGCCATCAAGGCTGGTACCGGACATCACACCTATATAGAGCGCCATGGCTTAGCGTTTGCTCGAAGCCAGCAGGGTGGCTTTTTCTTGCTCCATGCGCGCCATCAGCGGCTGGCTCTGCTGCAGGAAGCGCGCGCGCTCAGACTTGGCGATCGGATCGGCCATTGGCAGTTTCTGACCCAGCGGGTCGACGTGAACTCCGTTGACCTGGAACTCGTAGTGCAAGTGCGGGCCGGTCGAGAGTCCGGTAGTGCCGATATAGCCAATCACCTGGCCCTGCTTGACGTTGCCGCCAGTCTTGATGCCTTTGGCGAAGCCTTGCATGTGTCCGTACAGCGTGCGGTAGGTGTTGCCGTGCTGAATGATAACGGTGTTGCCGTAACCACCGCGGCGACCGGCCAGTAGTACTTTACCGTCACCGGCTGCCTTGATCGGCGTACCGCGAGGCGCTGCGTAGTCGACGCCTTTGTGCGCGCGAATTTTGTTCAGAATTGGATGCTTGCGACCCATGGAGAAACGCGAGCTAATACGGGCGAAGTCCACCGGCGTACGAATGAACGCCTTGCGCATGCTGTTACCTTCGGCCGTGTAGTAGCTGCTGTTACCTTGCTTGTTGGTGTAACGCACGGCGGTGTACGTCTTGCCGCGGTTGGTGAAGCGGGCGGAAAGAATGGGGCCATTGCCGACAGCTTTGCCGTTGACGACTTTCTGTTCGTAGATCACATCGAACTCGTCACCCTGGCGAATATCCTGGGCGAAGTCGACGTCGTAGCCAAACACGCTGGCCATGTCCATGGTGAGGCTGTGGGACAGGCCGGCACGCGCTGCGGATTGCGAAAGCGAGCTGTTGATCACGCCGTGAACATAGGCGGAGCGCACGGTTGGCTTGGCTGTAATGCGGTTAAAGGTATAGCCCTTGGCGTTTTTGCTCAGGCTGATGCTTTCAACGTCGTTGATCTTGCTGTGCAGATTGGTCAACTGGCCGTCGCGGCCCAGTTCGAATTCGAGTTTCTGGCCGTGTTTGAGCTGGGTGAACTGCTTGGCTTGCTTGTCGCTGGCCAATACGTCGTGCACCGAAGCCGCTGGAAGCCCGACTTTCTCGAACAATGTGGAGAGCGTGTCGCCTTTGGCAACGATCACTTCCCGGTGGCCTGGCGCTTTCTTCTCTTCAACCACCGGTGCCGGGGCTGCTTTGGCCGTTTCCTTGCTATCGTCGGTACTGTCTTCGATCTGGGCGAATGGAGATTCGGCCGGCTCGTTTGTGGCTTGAACGGCGTCAGCAGCGTCTTGATCTTGTGTCAGTTGTTCTGCGGGACGTTCCAGTTCAAGACTCAGGGTTGTCTTTTTGGCTTCAACGTCACTGGAAGGGAATACCAGGAGCGCCAGGCTGAGGAGGGCGGCAATGCCACTTGCCGCGAGCAGGTGGGTCTTCGGATAAAGCGGCGGCGCTTTAGACGGTTCTGTGGTCATAGGTAATTTGACTTTGGAAAAGATGAATTGGAAAAGATGAATGACATGATGAAGATGAAATAACTGTATAAAATATAACCAAATCATCTCTTAAGCAAGTCGCGAATGCTCTGTTCGCGGATTGGCGTCCGTGCGCCGGGCAAAACTTGTATTTGGTGCGCGATCTTGTATGGTTGGTTCCCTTTGAATCTGAGCCTTGCGGGTCTGTTATGAAGTCGGTTGAAGAGCAGCTAGCGCTGATCAAACGTGGTGCGGAAGAACTGTTGGTCGAGTCCGAGCTGATCGAGAAGCTCAAGCGCGGCCAGCCGCTGCGTATTAAGGCTGGCTTCGATCCGACTGCGCCGGATTTGCACCTGGGCCACACGGTGCTTATTAATAAGCTGCGCCAGTTCCAGGATCTGGGTCACCAGGTGATCTTCCTTATAGGTGACTTCACCGGGATGATCGGTGATCCGAGTGGCAAGAGTGCTACCCGTCCTCCGTTGACGCGTGAGCAGGTTCTCGAAAATGCCGAGACCTATAAGACTCAGGTGTTCAAGATTCTTGATCCGGCGAAAACCGAGGTGGCTTTCAACTCCACCTGGATGGATCAGATGGGGCCTGCGGATTTCATTCGTCTGACCTCGCAATACACTGTGGCGCGGATGCTTGAGCGTGACGACTTCGACAAGCGTTATTCGACCAATCAGCCAATCGCTATCCACGAGTTCCTGTATCCGCTGGTTCAGGGGTATGACTCGGTTGCATTGCGCGCGGACGTCGAGCTGGGTGGCACCGATCAGAAGTTCAACCTGCTGATGGGGCGAGAGCTGCAGCGCAGTTATGGTCAGGAGGCTCAGTGCATTCTGACTATGCCATTGCTCGAAGGGTTGGATGGCGTGAAGAAGATGTCCAAGTCGTTGGGCAACTACGTCGGTATCCAGGAAGCGCCGGGTGTCATGTACGGCAAGCTGGTTTCGATTCCGGACGTGCTGATGTGGCGTTACTTCGAGCTGCTCAGCTTCCGCTCCATGGATGAGATCGATGCGCTGCGTGCAGATGTTGAAGCTGGCGCCAATCCGCGGGATATCAAGATCCAGCTGGCTGAAGAGATTGTTGCGCGTTTCCATGGTGAAGAAGCTGCGGCGAATGCTCACCGTGCTGCGGGTAACCGTATGAAGGAAGGCGAGTTGCCGGATGATTTGCCAGAGATCGAGCTGACTGCGACTGAGGATATGCCGATTGCAGCTGTGCTTAATAAGGCGGGGCTGGTGAAGAACTCAGCGGTCGCGCGTGATCTGCTCGGTTCGGGTGGTGTGCGTATTGATGGTGAAGTGGTTGATCGCAGCTTTATATACGCACTGGGCGCGACCCATGTTTGCCAGGCCGGAAAGAAGGCATTTGCGCGTATTACGCTTAAATCCGAGTAAAGCTGAAAATAGGTGTTGACGGCGAATTATATCTGTCTATAATTCGCCCCACTTCCGGCGCAGTCGAAACGGAAAACTCCTTGGTAAACAAAGAGTTACGCAGTTTTCGACAGCGGTTACGCTTCAGTTCGTCGAAGCCCGAAGGAGTTGAAAGAGCGGTGTTGTTTGGCTCTTTTAACGGTTC
>NZ_MOBI01000048.1:0-1229 GCF_003732175.1 Pseudomonas brassicacearum | reverse complement strand
CGGTGAGCGATAGTTCAAGGCGCTGTGTGGATGCTGCTCGTTGTAATGCTCGAAGGCAATTGCCAGGTTGCGCAGCGCCGTTTTTCGATCAGGCTTGGGCATATGCGCCACGTAATCACGCTTGATCGTCTTCACGAAACTCTCGGCCATGCCGTTGCTCTGCGGGCTGCGCACTGGGGTGGTCACCGGCTGCAAGCCGATCTGCCGAGCAAACAGGCGCGTCTGTTCGGCGGTGTATGCCGAGCCGTTATCGCTGAGCCATTGCACCGGCGTGGTGGGCAGTTGATCACCGAAGCGCTTCTCCACGCTTTCCAGCATCAAGTCGCGGATATCATCACCGCTATACCCGGTCGGGCTGGCGACCCAGCCGATGGCTTCGCGGTCGCAGCAGTCCAGGGCGAAGGTCACGCTCAGTTTGGCATCATCCTCGCAGCGGAACTCAAAGCCGTCCGAGCACCACCGCGTATCGCTGGTTTTCACGGCAATACGGCCTTCGTGCCGACGCGGCACGCCGGGCTGCTTGAGGCGGCGCTCAAGCAGCAAGTTGTGATCACGCATGACTCGGTAAACCCGCTTCACGTTGATCGCGGGCAGCAACTGGGTTTCACGTGCGCGACGCAGTAATCCCCAAACACGACGGTAGCCATAGCTCGGCAGCTCGCTGATCTGTTGCTGGATTTCGATCACCAGTTCAGCATCGCCCACAGACCTGCTTCGCCGTACTTTGGGCAAGGCTGATTGCTTGATTCGAACCGTTAATTGCGAGCGCGCCACACCGAGACATTCGCTGACCAGCTTCACTGGTCGTCCCCCGGCAACAAGGGTGAGTGCGCAATCCATTTTCGCGACCGGGCGATCTCCACGGCCTCTTTGAGGATTTCGGCTTCCATCGTTTTCTTGCCCAGCATCCGTTGCAGTTCACGGATCTGCTTGAGCGCATCGCTCAGCTCGGAGGCAGGCACCACGGCCTCGCCAGCACTGACCGCCGACAAGCTGCCGTCCTGATAAAGCTTGCGCCATAGGAACAGCTGATTGGCATTGATGCCGTTGCGCCGAGCCACCACCGACACGCTTTGCCCTGGCTCAAGGCTCTCGCGAACCATGGCCAGTTTTTGCTCTGGGCTCCAGCGACGACGCCGCTCCTGGCCCAAAAGCTCACCACTCTTATCGTTGCTATTAGTCATAAACATAACCGTTTGCCTATCCCTTATCGTAAGGGGGAAACGGTG
>NZ_MOBI01000047.1:0-24466 GCF_003732175.1 Pseudomonas brassicacearum | reverse complement strand
CAGCTATGAGAGAGTTTTACCGGACACTAGTGACGCAGAGCGTGGGAACGATCGACTCAGGCCAGATCGTCGCCGGTGGTCGGCACAATCAGAATGCCGGCGCGCAAGCCGTTTTTGACCTTCGGGTTCGGGAAGATAATTCGCGCCCCCTCCTCCTCGACGATCCAGCGGGTCTGGGCGATGTCTTCGGCCAGCAGATAACCCTTTTTCAGCTCAGAGAAGTTCTCGATGTCCGCCGGCAGGTTCAAGTGGAAGCTGTCGCTGTGCTTGATGATTTCCCGCGCCACGCTGAACAGTTGCAAACCATCCAGGCTCTGTTCTGCGAAATCCGGCTCGGTGCCTTCGATGATCTGCTTCAAAAGGGTTTCAAGGCGCGAGACGTTGACCCCGTCGTTCTGCCCGAACGGCCGGGCCTTGCCCAGCTCAAGGGTGAAAGACTCGGCATCGAGCTTGTCGTAGGTATACGAACTGAAAACGATGGACGGCTTGTTCTGCAGCAGCACCGCCTCCATGCCGGCAGCGCGCAGGCGGGCCAGTTCATGACGGGAATGCTGGCGACCTTCTTTCCATGGATACAACGCGAACTGCTCGATCTTCGAGCCACGGATCGCAGTGTGCAGGTCGTAGTGCAAACGGGCACGGTCGGGCAGATTGAAGAAACTCGCTGCCAGACGCTCCAGCTCACAGGCTCGCAGCGCTTCAGAGCCACTGCTGAGTTCGTGACGGCCGTTGAACAGCCGATTGACGTCCTGCTCGATAAAACGCTCGCCGCGACGCATGGCGTCAGGGTTGCCGAACAGGAACAGAATACGTGCGCGCGGCTTCAACTCTCCGCGGGCGATGTCATGCAACAGGCGATCGAGTAACTCGATCGGCGCTGTTTCGTTACCGTGGATGCCGGCCGACAACAGCAAGTCCAGGCCATTGTCACGAGCCTCGGGTGGCCGGACTTCCAGCGCACCTTCACTCAGCCAGCGCATCCGCACGCCTTCGACAGTCAGTTGAGTCTTCTCCGCCGGTTCACGGCCGGCGAGGGTCAGTTCAAGCAGTTTGCCGAGGGCGAGCATAGAGCGAATTCCTTAGTGATCGTGTTTGCAATCCGGGCCGTGCACGTGGTCTTCGTCACCGATTTCAGCCGGTTCCATTTCCAGTTGCAGACTTACCAGATTAGTCGCCAATGGGCGCAGCAGCAGGTTGGCGTATTCAGCGTCACCTTCTTCGACGTCAACGCCGATCAGCAGCTGGCCACGGCCGTCTTGCTGAATCCACAACTCTTTGCCTTGCCACATGACCGCAACGCGGGTGCAAGAGGTTTCCAGCTGAGTGCCGTCGGTGTCTTCAAGAATCAGCTGCAGGGTATCGCTCATTATTACGTTCTCATTGGGAGATAAAGCAACGCGTCCGGCTCTTCATGAACAGGACGCGGGCTTTCAATTGATCTGGAATGGATAAACCGCGCCCAGTTTAAGGATTTGCGTCAGTTCATCCAGTGCCGTCCGGCACTCAAGCAACAATTGTGGGTCCGCCAGATCACTTTCGGTCATGCGGTCACGGTAGTGCTTGTCGACCCATTGGGTCAGCGTGCCATACAACGGCGGGGTCATGATAACCCCTGGGTTGACCGCCGCCAGCTCGGTTTCATTCAGTGCGACACGTAACCGCAGGCAAGCCGGGCCACCGCCGTTCTGCATGCTTTGCTTGAGATCGAAGACTTTCACTTCGCGAATCAGGCCGCCGGAGCTGGTCAGCTCTTGCAGGTATTGCCAGACGCGCGAGTTGTTCTGGCACTCTTGCGGCACGATCAGCAGCATCGAACCGTCAGCGCGCGACAGCAACTGGCTGTTGAACAGGTAAGAACGCACGGCGTCTTCGACCGACACCTGGGAACGCGGAACGCAGATCGCCTTGAACTGACCGCCACGCTTGGCCAGCTTGGCCGACAACTCAGCCAGCATCTGTTCGGTGCCTTCGAACGCATCCTCGTGATAGAACAGCGCTTCGCCGTTACCGACCGCGATCACGTCGTTGTGGAACACGCCCTGGTCGATCACCGCAGGATTCTGCTGGGCGAACACCACACCGTCTTCGCTCAAGCCATGCAGACGGGCAACCGCTTGCGACGCTTCGAGGGTCTGACGCGCCGGGTACTTCTGCGGTGCCGGGTAGCGGGTATCGAACGCGCTGCGACCGAACACGAAGAACTCGACACCGGCTTCGCCGTATTCACGGCAGAACCGCGTGTGGTTGGCTGCGCCTTCGTCACCGAATTGCGCCACGGCAGGCAACGCTGCGTGGTGGGCGAAGTGTTTCTGGTCAGCGAACATCGCCCCCAGCACGCGGCTGGTAGTCGGGTGTTCGATGCTGCGGTGATATTTGCAGTTGAGGTTGGCGGCGGTGAAATGCACGCGACCGTCGGCGGTATCAGCGCTCGGGCTGACGGTGGCGGCGTTGGCCACCCACATGCTCGACGCCGAGCAGCTGGCAACCAGCAGAGGCATCGCCTGTTTGGCGGCCTGCTCGATCACTTGAGCGTCGGTGCCGCTGAAACCCAGGCTGCGCAACGCGCCGACATCCGGACGCTCTTGCGGCGCGAGAACGCCTTGCTGAAAGCCCATTTCCATCAGCGCTTTCATTTTCGCCAGGCCTTGCAGCGCTGCTTCCTTCGGATTGGAAGACTGCTGGCTGTTGCTCTGGGACGCGACGTTGCCGTAGGACAGACCGCCGTAGTTATGGGTCGGCCCCACTAGACCGTCAAAATTGACTTCATAGGATTTCATCAGCGAGGCTCCACAAGAATCTGTTGTTATAGGCTTCAGTAACTGTTCTTCAAGACCGAGGCGCGGCCATCGCGAGCAAGCTCGCTCCCACATTGGATTGTGCAAACCTGTGGGAGCGAGCTTGCTCGCGATTGGGTATCACGCCATTTTTACGCCTGGGGTCAGGGCGGTCGGCAAGGTCAGGCTTGGGGTTTCCAGCGAGGCCACCGGGTACGCGCAATAATCCGCGGCGTAATAGGCGCTGGCGCGATGGTTGCCCGAGGCGCCTACACCGCCGAACGGCGCGCTGCTCGCGGCGCCGGTCAGCTGTTTGTTCCAGTTGACGATACCGGCGCGGCTTTCCAGCCAGAACTGTTGATAACGCGCTTCGGAATCCGACAGCAAACCTGCGGCCAAGCCGTATTGGGTGTCGTTGGCTTCAGCGATCGCCGCCTCGAAATCAGCGTAGCGGATCACTTGCAGCAACGGGCCGAACAGCTCTTCGTCAGGACGATCGGCAACTGCGCTGACATCAAGAATGCCCGGGGTCAGCAACGCGGCGTTAGCCTGAAGCTGGGTCATTTCCAGCAGCGACACGGCGCCGTTGGCGAGCAAGTGTTCTTGCGCATCCATCAGTGCTTTGGCAGCGGCCAGAGAAACCACCGAGCCCATGAACGGTGCCGGTTGCTGATCAAATGCGCCGACGTCAATGGTCGCACTGACCGCCACCAGACGCGCCAGCAGCGTGTCGCCCCAGGCGCCTTGCGGTACCAGCAAGCGACGGGCGCAGGTGCAACGCTGACCGGCAGAAATGAACGCCGACTGAATAATGGTGTACACCGCAGCGTCGAGGTCTGCGACCTGATCGACCACCAGCGGGTTGTTGCCGCCCATCTCCAGCGCGAGGATCTTGTCCGGACGACCGGAGAACTGCGCATGCAGGTGGTTGCCGGTACGGCTGGAACCGGTGAAGAACAGACCGTCGATACCCGGATTGGCCGCCAGGGCGATCCCGGTTTCACGCGCGCCTTGCAGCAGGTTCAGCACGCCAGCAGGCAGGCCGGCTTCGATCCAGCACTTGACCGTCAGCTCGGCAACTTTCGGGGTCAGCTCGCTTGGCTTGAACAGCACGCTGTTACCGGCCAGCAGCGCCGGAACGATGTGACCGTTCGGCAAATGCCCAGGGAAGTTGTAAGGACCAAACACCGCCACCACGCCGTGAGGCTTGTGGCGCAGCACGGCAGTGGCGTCGCCCAGCGGGCCGCTCTTCTCGCCGGTACGCTCGCGGTAGCTCTGCACCGAAATGGCGATCTTGTTGACCATGCTGGTCACTTCAGTCGCGGCTTCCCACAGTGGTTTACCGGTTTCTTCACCGATGCAGTGAGCCAGTTCGTCAGCGTGTTTTTTCAGGCTGGCGGCAAAGGCTTCCAGCACGCCGATGCGCTCTTCCAGGGAACGTTTGGCCCAGGCCGGGAAGGCCTGACGTGCGGCTTGCACGGCGCTCTCAACCTGAGCGGCGCTGGCGCCCTGCCCCGACCACAGCACTTGCTGGGTGACCGGGTTCAGCGATTCGAAGGTGTCACCCTGGCCAGCCAGCCATTCACCGGCGATATAAAGCGAATTCATTATTTCGACTCCCGAGCAGCAGACAACGGCACGGCACGTACTTGATCGCCGGCATTGAGTTGAAGACGTTTGGCGGTCAACGGATCGACCACCAGGGTACCGGCGGCAAAGCGTGCTGGAGCGGCAGTGATCCGGCAGTCTTCGCGTTTGCGGTTGTGAATCAAAAATGGCGTGGCGTCGTCACCCGGGGTGCCGATGGCCAGTACCAGCGCCTGGCTGTCGCGGACCGCACGGATCTTGCCGGTTTCGCATTCCACGGCCGGGCCGGCGTCGAAGATGTCGACGTAACCCTGGTAGCTGAAGCCTTCGCTCTTGAGCATCGCCAGTGCCGGCTCGGTGTCAGGGTGAACCTTACCAATCACATTGCGCGCGTCTTCAGAGAGGAAGCAGGTGTACAGCGGGAACTTCGGCATCAGCTCGGCGATGAACGCCTTGTTGCCCACGCCCGTCAGGTAATCAGCCTGGCTGAATTCCATTTTGAAGAAGTGCCGACCCAGGCTTTCCCAGAACGGCGAACGGCCGGCTTCATCGGACACACCGCGCATTTCGGCGATGATCTTGTTGCCAAACAGTTGCGGGAATTCGGCGATGAACAGCATCCGCGCCTTGGCCAACATGCGGCCATTGAGGCCGGAACGGTAATCGGCGTGCAGGAACAACGAGCACAGCTCGGAATTACCGGTCAGGTCGTTGGCCAGGAACAGCGTCGGGATTTCGCGGTAGATGTTCAGCTCTTGCGAAGCGCTGACGGTCAGGCCGACCCGGAAGTTGTACCAAGGCTCACGCAGGCCCACGGCGCCGGCGATGGCGGAAATACCGACCACGCGACCGTTATCGTCTTCGAGCACGAAAAGGTAGTCCGCGTCGCCGCGCCCCGCTTCGCCGCGAAAGGTCTTTTCAGCCCAGCCAACCCGATGAGCCAGACGCTCTTCGTTGGCCGGCAAGGTGGTCAGGCCGGTGCCGGTGCTGCGGGCCAGGTCGATCAGCGCGGGTAAATCGCTGCTGCGTACGGGACGAACGATCATGCTATCTCCTCAAACGGGTCGCTCAGGCCACCCGTAAAACTCTCTGCTCTTAAGCCTGAAATCGGGCCTTAAACTGCCACCAGGCGCACGCTGGCACCTTCACCGACACCCAGGGCCTCGGCGGCTTCAAGATCCAGGGTTACCGGTTTGCCCGGCGCATAATCCAACTCGAGCAATACCGCGCGGTAATCCTGCAACTGGGCATTGGCCACCAGGTACTGACGACCGGCACCTTTGACCGGCTCACCGATTTTCACCGGCACCACACGGCTCTGGGCGATCGAACGGATGCCCGATACACGTGCGTGCAAGGTCGGGCCACCGTCGAAAATGTCGATGTAGTGATCAGTCTCGAAGCCTTCGCGCATCAGGATGTCGAAGGTGATCTGCGCCCGTGGGTGCACCTGGCCCATCGCCTCTTGGGCGGCGTCCGGCAGCAGCGGCACGTAGATCGGGTAATGCGGCATCAGTTCGGCGAGAAAGGTCCGGCTCTTGAGCCCGCACAGACGCTCGGCTTCGGCGTAGTTGAGGTCGAAGAAGTTGCGACCGATGGCATCCCAGAACGGCGAGTCGCCATTTTCGTCGCTATAACCGACGATTTCAGTGACCACCGAATCAGCGAAACGCTCTGGATGGCTGGCGACGAACAGCAGGCGACCGCGAGAGTTGAGTTCCGACCAAGGCGAACCCACCAGCTCCGGCAGCACGTAGAAACTGGTCAACAGACTGTTGCCGGTCAGGTCGTGGCACTGGGAGAGCACATGAATCTTGTTATGAATCTTCAGCTCGCGGGAGGCGTGCACGAAGGTTTCATTACGGAAGCTGTAGAACGGCTCCGAATAACCGGCCGACGCGACGATGGCCGAGCAGCCCACCAGTTTGCCGGTGGCGGTGTCTTCGAGGACGAAGAAATAGCTTTCTTCACCGTTGAAGCTGACTTCGGCAGCGAACGACGCTTCGCTTGCCGCGATCTTGTCGCTCAAGCGTTCGACATCATCCGGCAAGGAGGTGACACCAATCGGGCTGTCCGCAGCCAGACGCTGTACCTCGCCCAGATCAGCCATTTGCGCGGGGCGCATCACCAGCATGGTGTCACTCCTTTCTCGAAAAACACACAGAGGAAAAAAATAGCCGGGCCGGCCTCGAGTCACTCCGACTCAAGTGTGGGAGCGAGCCTGCTCGCGATAGCATCAGATCAGCCAACAGAGATGTTGAATGTGAAACCGCCATCGCGAGCAGGCTCGCTCCCACATAAGAACCGGCCCGGCATAAGAATTTGGTTCGACGCCTGAATGATCAGGCGTCGAAGGGACTATCAAGCTTGAGTCAGTTTGGCCACGGCGCGTTCGAAGCGCTCCAGGCCCTCTTCGATGTCCGCGTCTTCAACCACCAGGCTTGGCGCGAAGCGAATCACGTCCGGGCCGGCTTGCAGAATCATCAAGCCTTCTTTTTCGGCGGCGTTGAAGATGTCCTTGGCCTTGCCTTTCCAGGCCTCGCTCAAGACGCAACCGAGCAACAGGCCCAGGCCACGCACTTGAGTGAACAGGCCGTACTTGGCGCCGATCTGCTCCAGGCGAGTCTTGAACAGGTTGTGCTTGGCTTTAACGCCATTGAGCACTTGCGGCGTGTTGACCACGTCGATCACCGCTTCAGCGACGGCGCACGCCAGCGGGTTGCCGCCGTAAGTGGTGCCGTGAGTGCCGACGACCAGGTGTTTGGCCAGGTCTTCGGTGGTCAGCATCGCCGCGATCGGGAAACCGCCGCCCAGGCTCTTGGCGCTGGTCAGGATGTCCGGCGTCACGCCGTAATGCTGGTAGGCGAACAGCTCGCCGCTGCGGCCCATACCGGTTTGTACTTCGTCGAAAATCAGCAGTGCGTTGTGTTGGGTGCACAGCTCACGGGCGCCTTGCAGGTACGCAAGATCAGCCGGCAATACCCCGCCTTCGCCCTGGATCGGCTCCAGCACTACCGCGCAGGTCTTGTCGGAAATGGCCGCTTTGAGCGCGTCCAGATCGTTGAACTTGACGTGAGTGATGCCGGTGATTTTCGGACCGAAACCGTCGGAGTACTTCGACTGGCCACCGACGTTCACGGTGAACAGGGTACGGCCGTGGAAGCTGTTGAGCGCGGCGATGATTTCGTATTTCTCGGAACCGAAACGATCGTGGGCAACACGACGGGCCAGCTTGAAGGCGGCCTCGTTGGCTTCGGCGCCAGAGTTGCAGAAGAACACGCGCTCGGCGAAGGTCGCGTCGATCAGCTTATGGGCCAGGCGCAGGGCCGGCTCATTGGTGAACACGTTGGACACGTGCCACAGCTTGTTCGCTTGCTCGGTCAAGGCACCGACCAGTGCCGGGTGGGCGTGGCCCAATACGTTAACCGCAATCCCGCCGGCGAAGTCGATCAGCTCGCGGCCAGACTGGTCCCAAACGCGGGAACCGGCGCCACGTACCGGAATGAAAGCGGCAGGCGCGTAGTTGGGAACCATTACCTGGTCAAAATCGGCGCGTTGTACCGCAGCGTGCTCAACGGACATCGGAGTCTCCTGATGAGAAACACCCGCCTGAAACTGGCGAGCGATGGGGGGATTGTAAGGACAGTTTTCAGCCCGGCCTTGCCGCCAAGCGACAACTTCTTATAGCGCAAACACAGGTTTGAGCCGGGTTTACGGCAATGCGACAAATAGCGTCGCAAAGGCGCAGTTTAAACTGCCGGAGTACGTTATAGGCAGGCTTGTCCAGCCGGACGGTAATTATGTACTGCACGGAGCACATCACCGTTTGTTTTCCTTGCGTCTACTCCAAACGCCAAGGGACATGCACATGAATCAACACGACGACGAGCTTGCCGCTCACCCGGACAGCCACTACCAACACCTTTCCACACTCCTCCCGACCTGGGTCTTACAAGCGTCGACCGAGACGCGCAACGCACTGAAAAACGCCAGGCTCGAAACGCCTCACCGGTATCGCAACGCGACCCGCCTGCAACTGCAGACACTGAACGCACTCAACACCGAACACTGGTCCCATCGAAACCAGCTGGAGCAGATGCTGAGTAAACTGCAAAACGCCCGCGCCTTCGCCGAACCGCTGCTGAGCGAAGCGTTGAAAACCCGTTTCGGCCTGGAGCTGGACGTCAAGAGCACCTTCCTGCGCCTGTACATCCCCCAGACCATCCCCTGGTTCCCGGTCAAATCCGGTGCCGCGCGCACCTGGACAGTGTCATTGCTCGACGCTGCCCTGCACAATTTCCAGGCATCGGAGACTGAGGTGGACGCCTATGAGCCGGCCTCGGCCTTCATCACCGAACCCTCCGCCACGGGACAGTTCGACACGCTGCCAACGATCAAGCAGCACATCAGCATCGCCGGGTTTACCCGGCTGTGCCGAGAACTGGATATCGGCGGCCAGTACAGCGCCTACCTCAACGACAACCTGGGGGTGACCAATCCGCTGGTCGACGCCGTTTTAAAGCCAAGCGTCAGGTACGCGCAGCAAGCCGCACTCAAGTCGGCACTGCACCAGGGACTGCTTCGACAGGATATTGAAAACGCTACCTGCGAGGCGATTCTCGGCTTCCTGGAAGGACGCCCGGGCATGAAGCTGGACGGCGAGCCGTTGCACTGCCATGACCTGACGATGATGTCTTCGGCGTTGACCGGCATTGTCATTTTCGCCCCCAACCTTGAGCGCTCGCGCCAGGCAACGCGGATCGTGGTCTATCTCCCGGAAGATCCCGAACATCCCGTCAAGCAGTATCCCGACACGCTGGCGTTCATGACGGAACTGACCCGCAAGTTACGCTCACCCGCCTACCAGCGCTTTTTCAGCCAGTTCGTCGACCATCAGGAGAGGGGACATTTTTTCGCCAACCTCAACCGCCGCCTTAGCGCCGTGACCTGGCACCAGCATCAGCACGGCGACCCGCTGCCCAGCTGGCGAGAGACGCCCATCGACAAACCCGATTTGCGATTCTCACTGAGCACGATCAGAACCGACCTGTGGTCCCACCTCTATCAACGACAACTGAACAAGATCCTCAATGATGCGCAAACTATTGCCGTCTCCACCGCCAGCGCCGACCAAAACGCACGATGGGCGCTGTGGGACGCCTTCAGCAAAGTCGCCTCAACGATCCTTGAAGTGGCCGCGTTCGTCGCCCTGCCCTTTGTTCCGTTCCTCGGCGAACTGACACTGGCCTACATGGCCTACCAACTGCTCGACGAGGCTTTTGAAGGCATCGTCGACTGGGCCGAAGGCCTGCAAAAAGAGGCGTTCGGGCACTTGATGGGCGTCGTCGAATCGTTCGTTCAACTGGGGACATTCGCGGTGGGTGGCGTCATTGCCGTTGGGGAGATCAAACCCCTGCTGCCCCGCGACACACTGGCGCTGTTCGACCGGCTCATCCCCGCCAAGGCTGCCGACGGCAAAACACGCTACTGGAAGCCGGACCTGACACCTTACGAGCACTCCGCAAACTTGCCGACCGAGGCCAAACCCGATCACCTCGGCCTGTATCAACACCAGGGCCAAACCCTTCTGCCCCTTGAAGACAAGCTCTATGCCGTGCGCTTGAATAGCGAGACCGGCCAGTTTGCACTTCAGCATCCGAGTCGGACCAACGCTTATCAGCCACCCCTGCGGCATAACAACCACGGCGCCTGGCAGACCGGACTCGAACAACCGCTGAGCTGGGACCGGGAAACTGTCATGCGTCGCCTCGGCCATAGCGTCGAATCGTTCAGCAGCGTCGAGCGCGAACAGATCCTGCGGATCAGCGGGTTTCACGACAACGTATTGCGCGAAACGCACGTCGAAAATTATCGCCCGCCTTCGCTGCTGACCGACACGATCAAGCGCTTCAAGATCGATCGGGACATTCAGGCCTTGATTGAGCAGACCAGCAGCGACCAACCCGAGCGTTATCAGGCCCTGAACCAGCGCAAATCGCTGTTCGATTCTCGCTACCGTGAACTTGAAAAAACCGATGATCAGCACGTTCAGCTACTGCTCGGCGTAGCACAGAACTTACCGACTGACATCGCGCAAGAACTGGTGAGCAATGCAACAGGCACCGAGCTGATGAGCCTGCACAACGGTCGAGTGCCGCAACGACTCAAGGATGTGGCGCTAAAAGCCATGGAGGCCGTGCGTGTCGCCAGAGCCTATGAGGGGTTTTATCTCGAAGACATGGAGTCGGTAGATACGCACCGACTGGCTTTGCATAGCCTCGAATCATTGCCCGGCTGGCCCGACCGCCTGCGCATCGAGGTGAGGGATTATTCGCACGACGGTACCTTGCGCGACAGCATTGGCCAGGCCGACGCGCCGATCCTGAGAACGCTGGTGCGTGCTGATGACTTCACCTATCAGGTTCATGAGAACAAAAAACCACCCGGTGACTTTTATCAGGCCATCCTTCTGGCGTTGCCGGATGCAGATCGCACGGCATTGGGCTTCACCCTCGAAGACGGTGAGGCCCTCAAACAACGCATTGCCGAACACGCTGTGGAGCAACCGACGTTACGCACGCTGCTCGCAAAACACCCTCATCGAAAACCGTTCTACGACCCGACAACCATGCGCCTGCCGGGTGGCACACAGGGTTACAGTCGCAACAACCGCACGACGCCAACCCTCAACGACAGGGTTCGCGAGGTTTACCCAAGCCTTTCAGCGGAAGAACTCGAGCCCACGGTCCTGGCACTACAGCGTCATCCCGACGGCGCTCGCGTAGAGCTCTCACGCCTGACCAACGAGCTCGAACAACTGCATCGGGACCTGGGAACCTGGGTAAACGATACGCCCACCGTCCACCCCGAAACCAGGGTTGCGCTAAGCGATCTGGAGCAACAGGTCGCACGACACAATCGCCGGTTACTGGCCCAGGAAATCCAGCGTAGCTGGCGCCGACAATCCGATCGGGACTTTGACGCCCCGGATGGCACCGGCCGGTATGTGCTCAGGCTCGCAGAACCATTACTCGGTGATCTGCCGACACTGACTGCCGATTTCAGCCATGTGTCACTGCTGTCTCTGGAAGGCAGTCGTGCGGCACATGGCGTCCATGGGTTTCTGCAGAACTTCAAAGGTCTGCACCGTCTCGATTTGCGCCGTTTCTCCCTGACCACCCTCCCCGACGCCATTACCCGAATGCCCGACCTCGACGCACTGGTGCTCAGTGATTGCGGCATCCAGCTCGACGCTGTCGCCTGGTCGAAACTGTCCTCATTGAACAAACTGGTCATGCTGGATCTGTTCAACAATCCGTTCAGTACGGCGCCCAGCGTCGAATCGATGCCCGAACTCGTTCACCTTGACCTGAGCCATACCGGCCTGACCGACATTCCTGCCAGCATCATGCACCACCCCAAGCTCGACACCGCCAGACTTTCCGGCAACAGGATCAGCGAACTGCCTCGCGAATTATTCGACAGTCCGGCGTACCAAAAACACAGCGTGTTTCTTACGCATAACCCACTCTCCGAGAATGCGCGACAACTGATCAAGCGCCACTACTACGACTCCCTCTTTGACATGGGGGTCTATGCCCCCGAAGCGGATATCGAACGAGTCAGGGCGCTGTACCCGAACCTGGAGGTCGAGCAGGCGAGCGACTTCGTGTACGAGTTGCCCGGCACACTGGAATACGGTCGACTTGAACTGGCACGCCTGGAAGCAGAGCTCAGCCGACTCGGTACCGACTTGTCTGCCTGGACGGCCGATCTACCGGCCCGACACCCGTTGACTGGTGAACCTTTCAACGCACAGCAACAGCTCATCGAGCACTTGAGTCGCGACGAGTTCAAGCAATTGCTGGAACAGTGCTGGCGACATGAAACCGATCTGGATGATTTTAATGAGACGCTTGAGCCCACGTTTGAACTCGTCATCCCCCTCCTCATCAATGGAGAGCTGCCGACCCTGAGCGCCGACTTCAGCCATGTGACGTCGCTGGAGATACTGAGCACCGATGGCATAACCCGCATCGGAGGTTTTCTGCAATCCTTCCCCAAGCTCAAAAGCCTCAGGCTTCGCGACTGCAACCTGGGCAACATTCCCGATGCCGTGTTCAAGATGGGGCAACTGCGCTCGTTGTCGCTCCCTGAATGCCGCATTAGTCTGACAGCGGAATCGGCAAGCGCGTTGGCGGAAATGGAACAGCTCGACTATCTCGATCTGGCCCGCAACCCTCTAGGGCGAACGCCTGACCTCAGCCAGATGACAGGGCTGGCGACCGTGCTGCTGAATGAAACCGGCATCACCGAAATTCCGCACGGCCTGCTGCAAATGACAGAGCTGGACTGGGCCGATCTCAGTGGCAACGCCATCACCGAGGTTCCGAGCGATGTGCTGGAACTGCCGGTGGAGCTCGCTGAAAACATCACGTTAAGAGGCAATCAATTTTCCGAGGAGAGCCTGTTACGGCTGATCGGTTTCTTCGAAAGGACGGGCACCGACTTCGGTGTGCAAGAGGTAATCGACCGAGGTGAAATGGAGGTTTCGTCCACTGACGGTACCGAGGTCGACGAGTAAAGCAGCCTTCAGCTCAGAGCGTGGCGTGCCTGATCACCCACGCTCCGACGGCACCGAAGACAATTCGAACGGGCTGCTGCTGCGCCGCTGGTTACGATCTTCCCGCGGCGTGGCGCCGAAGAAATTGCGGTAGGCGCTGGAGAAATGTGGCCCCGAAGAGAAGCCACACGACAGGCCGATCTGGATGATCGACTTGCTGGTTTGCATCAACATCTGCCGGGCCTTGTTCAGGCGCAGTTCCAGGTAGTACTGGCTCGGCACGCGGTTGAGGTACTGCTTGAAAATCCGCTCCAACTGCCGACGGGACACGCACACATGCTGGGCGATTTCGTCGGTGGTCAGCGGTTCTTCAATGTTGGCTTCCATCAGCAACACGGCTTGCGTGAGCTTCGGATGGCTGGAGCCAAGGCGATTCTGCAACGGAATGCGCTGACGCTCACCGCCTTCTCGAATGCGCTCGACCACCAGTTCTTCGGACACCGCACCGGCCAGTTCAGCGCCGTGATCACGGGCCAGCACCGCCAGCAACAAATCGAGCACCGACATCCCGCCGCACGCGGTCAGGCGATCGCGATCCCAGTCGAACAGATGACTGGTGGCGATGACCTTGGGGAAGCGCTCGGTGAAATCATCCTGCCAACGCCAATGCACCGCCGCGCGGTAGCCATCGAGCAAACCGAGCTGGGCCAGTGGATAGACACCTGCCGACAGACCGCCAATCACACAACCGGCACGCACCAATTGCTTGAGCGCGCTGCTGAGCGCTGGCGCCAACGTCGTCGGCGGCTCATCGGCCAGCAGAAACAGCTTCTGGAAGTTTTCCAGCTTGCCGGTCCACGCCTCACCCGGCAATTGCCAGGCCCCTTCGGCAGGCGTTTCAGCCTGCAGGAACGAGAGTTCGTAAACAACGTCCGGATGCACGCGCTGAGCAACACGCAAGGCCTCCTCGGCCAGCGCCAGCGTCAAGGCTTTAGTGCTGGGCCAAATCAGGAAACCAATTCGATGGGCAGTCATGGCGGGCAATCCGAAACGAAAACAGTGTTAAAGCCAAAGGCGGCTGCAACCAAATTAGACCATCTGGCGCGCGGTGCGCAGCATGACCTAATTTGGTGCGTAACGGGAGCGATTACTTCAGGCTGCCCGAGAGGAATTGTTGCAGACGTTCGGACTGTGGATTGACCAGCACTTCACGCGGGTTGCCGCTTTCTTCAACCACGCCTTTGTGCAGGAACACCAACTGGTTCGACACTTCACGGGCAAAGCCCATTTCGTGCGTTACCACGACCATGGTCCGACCTTCCTGGGCCAGCGCCTGCATGACTTTCAGCACGTCACCCACCAGCTCCGGGTCGAGTGCCGACGTCGGTTCGTCGAACAGCATCACCTCAGGTTCCATCGCCAACGCACGGGCAATCGCCACACGCTGTTGCTCACCGCCGGACATATGACCAGGGTAGGCATCTTTACGATGGGACACGCCGACCTTGGCCAGATACAGCTCGGCCTTTTCACGGGCTTCGGCCTTGGACATGCCGAGTACATGAACCGGCGCTTCCATGATGTTTTCCATCGCAGTCATGTGCGACCACAGATTGAAATGCTGGAACACCATCGACAGCCGCGAACGCATGCGTTGCAGTTGTTTCGGCTCGGCGGCTTTGAGCGCGCCGTCCTTGTTCGCCACCAGTTTCAGCTCTTCGTTATTGAGCAGAATCTTGCCAGCGTGCGGTTGCTCAAGCAGGTTGATGCAACGCAGGAAAGTACTTTTGCCGGAGCCACTGGAACCGATGATGCTGATCACATCGCCGGCTGCCGCTTTCAGGGACACGCCCTTGAGCACTTCGTGACTGCCATAGCGTTTATGCAGGTCTTGGACTTCAAGTTTGTACATGCTGTCGGTTCTCACAAAAACAGTCAGTCAGTGGTTTCAGTGCTTGCGCGGGGCGAGGTAGCCCAGCCAGCGGTGCTCGGCCATCTTGAACAGGCGCACCAGAATGAACGTCATGCACAGGTAGAACACGCCTGCGGTGATGTAGGCTTCGAACGGCAAGTAGTACTGAGCGTTCACGGTACGCGCGGCACCGGTGATGTCGATCAAGGTCACGATGGACGCCAGACTGGTGGTCTGCAGCATCATGATCACTTCGTTGCTGTACTGCGGCAGCGCCCGGCGCAGGGCCGACGGCAGCAGGATGCGCTTGTACATCTTGAAGCGAGACATGCCCATGGCCTTGGCCGCTTCGATCTCACCGTTCGGCGTAGCACGCAGGCTGCCGGCGATGATTTCAGCGGTGTAGGCGCTGGTGTTGATCGCGAAGGCCAGGCACGCACAGAACGTCGCGCTGGACAGCCACGGCCAAAGGAAGCTTTCACGTACCGCTTCGAATTGCGCCAGACCGTAGTAGATCAAGAACAGCTGCACCAGCATCGGCGTGCCGCGAATCACGTAGGTGTAGAGCCAGGCCGTCATGTTGACGATCGGCTGCTTGGAAACCCGCATCAAGCCCAGCGGCAAGGCAGCCAGCAAACCGAACAGCAGCGACAGCGCGAGCAATTTCAGGGTGGTGACCAGGCCGCCGAAGTACAGCGGTAAGGCCTCCCAAATGACGTTGTAGTCGAAGATCATAGATCAGCCGCCCTTACGCCTACCGAGTAGCGCTTCTCAAGGTGACGCAATGCCAGCAACGAGACACTGGTAATCACCAGGTACATCGCGGCTACTGCGAGGAAGAAGGTGAAAGGCTCGCGGGTGGCATCTGCCGCCTGCTTGGCCTTGAACATCATGTCTTGCAGACCGACCACCGAAATCAGCGCAGTCGCCTTGGTCAACACCAGCCAGTTATTGGTAAAGCCCGGAATCGCCAGGCGAATCATCTGCGGCACCAATACCCGGAAAAACACCTGAAAACTGCTCATGCCGTACGCCGCACCGGCTTCTGCCTGGCCTTTGGGGATCGCCATGAAGGCCCCACGGAAGGTTTCCGACAGATACGCACCGAAGATGAAACCCAGGGTGCCGATACCGGCGACCAACGGGTTCAGGTCGATGTAGTCGTCATAGCCGAGCAATGGCGCAACACGGTTGAGCAAGTCCTGACCACCGTAGAAAATCAGCAGGATCAGCACCAGATCGGGAATCCCGCGGATCACCGTGGAATACAGATCGCCCAGCCTGGCCAGCCAGCGTATCGGCGACAGGCGCAATGCGACCCCGATCAGACCCAGAACAATGGCCAAGGCCATGGACGACAAGGCGAGCTGAAGCGTCAGCCATGCGCCATCGAGGATGACAGCCCCGTAGCCTTTCAACATGATTCAGGTCCTCGAAAGTTGGGATGAAAAAATGGCGCAAACCTCAGAGATCCTGTTGCTTGCGCCATTTCGGACTGACAGCTGCGACTATTTACTTACCGTAAATATCGAAGTTGAAGTACTTGTCCTGGATTTGCTTGTACTTGCCATTTGCACGAATGGCGACGATGGCGGCGTTGATCTTGTCCAGCTCAGCCTTGTCGCCTTTACGCACCGCGATACCAATGCCGTCGCCGAAGTATTTCTCGTCGGTGAAGGCCGGGCCGACAAACGCGAAGCCCTTGCCCGAGTCGGTTTTCAGGAAACCGTCATCCAGCAGGGTAGCGTCGGCCACGGTGCCATCGAGGCGACCGGCAGCCACGTCCAGGTAGATTTCGTTCTGCGAGCCGTACGGCTTGATTTCAGCGCCCAGCGGCTTCAGGACTTCTTCGGCGAAACGGTTGTGGATCGAACCGCGTTGCACGCCGATTTTCTTGCCCTTGAGCTCGGCCAGGTTGTCGCTGACCTGCGTACCGGCCTTCATCACCAGACGTGCCGGGGTGTTGTAGTACTTGTTGGTGAAGTCCACGGACTTCTTGCGGTCGTCAGTGATCGACATGGACGACAGGATCGCGTCGATCTTGCGCACTTTGAGTGCCGGGATCAGACCGTCGAACTCTTGCTCGACCCAAACGCACTTGACCTTCATCTCTTCGCACAGGGCGTTGCCGATGTCGTAGTCGAAACCGACGATGCTGCCGTCCGGTGCTTTGGATGCGAACGGAGGGTAAGCCGCCTCGATACCAATTTTCAGAGGCTTTTCATCGGCGAACGTCGGCAGGGACAGCACGGACAGTGCCAGGGCGCCAAGAAGCACGAGTTTCTTCATCTTAGGACTCCATCGGTATAGGGCGAAAACGGCAGAGTGAGCGACAGCCCAATATGCGAATGGGTGGAAATTGAAAGCTGCGCTGCGTCGTGGGAAACCGGTGCTGAAATCAACACTGATTTCAACGCAGGCTACGGCGAGCGAGTGATCGGCATTCTAACGACAGGCCCGAAGCCGATATTTCTTCAATGCGACAACAAATTACAGAAGCACTGAGAAACCCGACCAAGCACATTGACAGCCCTGCAAATTCATGCAAGAGCAAAAGACAGTGAACCGATCTATGTTGCAAATTGCGGGCCTATTATTCGCAAACCCTTCTAATCCGGCAAGCGCAGCGTTGTGTCTTATTTTTTAGGTGGCCTGAGGAGGCCCTGGAACGGGGCTTTGCGTTTCCCAATGCCTCGAAAGCGGGCGAGCGGTTACACATTTAGTTACTTGAGGCGGGCCGGGTAACAGTGGGAATTAGCCGACAGACGAAGTCGATAATTATTGGCTCACCCTCTCCTCCCCCTGATCGTTCCCACGCTCCGCGTGGGAATGCATCCCGTGACGCTCTGCGTCACAGCGTCAACGGCGGACGCGGAGCGTCCATGGCGGCATTCCCACGCGGAGCGTGGGAACGAGCACAAACAAAAAGCCCCACCAGGCTCAACACCGGGTGGGGCTTTCGATGACTCAAGAACCGCTGTTACGCGGCGCTCATGGTCTTGTGCGTATCAATCAGATGCTGCACCACACCTGGGTCCGCCAGAGTGGAGATATCCCCCAACCCGTCGTATTCCGCCGTGGCGATCTTGCGCAGGATACGGCGCATGATTTTCCCCGAGCGGGTTTTCGGCAGGCCTGGTGCCCACTGGATGACATCCGGCGAGGCAATCGGACCGATCTCCTTGCGCACCCAGTTTTTCAGTTCCAGGCGCAGCGCCTCGCTCGGCTCTTCACCACCGTTGAGGGTGACGTAGACATAAATGCCCTGCCCTTTGATGTCGTGCGGCACACCGACCACCGCCGCTTCGGCGACTTTCGGGTGAGCGACCATCGCGCTTTCAATCTCGGCAGTACCCATGCGGTGGCCGGAGACGTTGAGCACGTCATCCACGCGCCCGGTGATCCACCAGTAGCCGTCCGCGTCGCGACGCGCACCGTCACCGGTGAAGTACATGCCACGGAACGTCTTGAAGTAGGTGTCGACGAAACGGTCGTGATCGCCATACAACGTACGCGCCTGACCTGGCCACGAATCGAGAATCACCAGGTTACCCTCGGCAACGCCCTCGATGATGTTGCCCAGGTTGTCGACCAACGCCGGCACCACACCAAAGAACGGCCGCGCCGCCGAGCCAGGCTTGAGCGCGTGAGCGCCCGGTAGCGGGCTCATCAGGGTCGCGCCGGTTTCGGTCTGCCACCAGGTATCGACGATCGGGCAACGGGATTGGCCGACGTTTTTGTAGTACCAGTCCCACGCTTCCGGGTTAATCGGCTCACCGACCGAACCCAGCAGACGCAAGCTGCTGCCATCGGCACCCTCAACGGCTGCGGTGCCCTGCGCCATCATGGCGCGGATTGCGGTTGGCGCGGTGTAGAGGATGTTGACCTTGTGCTTGTCGACGATCTTCGCCACCCGAGTGATGTCCGGGTAGTTCGGCACGCCTTCGAACAGCAAGGTGGTGGCGCCGTTGGCCAGCGGGCCATAGACAATATAGGTGTGGCCGGTGACCCAACCGACGTCGGCGGTGCACCAGTAGATTTCGCCCGGACGGTAGTCGAACACGCGCTCGTGGGTCAGCGCGGCGTACAACAGATAACCGCCAGTGGTGTGCTGCACGCCCTTCGGCTTGCCGGTGGAGCCCGAGGTATAAAGGATGAACAGCGCTTCTTCAGCGCCCATCTCTTTCGGCGCACACACGGTGCCCGCGACTTTCATCAGGTCTTCGTACCAGATGTCGCGGTGCTGGTTCCACTTGATGTTGCCACCGGTGCGCTTGCACACGATGACCTTCTGGATGCTGCTGGTTTCCGGGTTGGTCAACGCGTCATCGACGTTGGCCTTGAGCGAGATCTTTTTGCCAGCACGCAAGCCTTCGTCAGCAGTGATCACCACTTTCGATTTGCAGTCGATGATCCGACCGGCCAGGGCTTCCGGCGAGAAGCCACCGAACACCACCGAGTGAATCGCACCGATCCGGGTACAGGCCAACATGGCGACCACGGCTTCGGGAATCATCGGCATATAGATAGTCACCACATCGCCGCGGTGCACATCCTGGCCGCGCAAGGCGTTGGCAAACTTGCAGACTTGTTCGTGCAGCTCGCGGTAGGTGATGTTGCGGCTCTCGGCCGGGTCATCGCCCTCCCAGATGATCGCGATCTGATCGCCACGCTCGGCGAGATGGCGGTCCAGACAGTTGTAGGAAACGTTCAGGGTGCCATCGGCGAACCACTTGATATCGACATGGTGATCGTCGAAAGAGGTCTGCTTCACCGTGGTGAAAGGCTTGATCCAGTCGAGGCGCTTGGCTTGCTCGCGCCAGAAACCGTCCGGGTTGACGACCGACTGCTGGTACATGGCCTTGTAGGTCGCCTCGTCAGTCAGCGTATTGGCTGCAACCTCGGGACGAACGGGATACAGAGAAGCCGCACTCATCTTTCTTACCTCGGTGGAATAGTTGTTTTTGTATGGCCCCGTTGTAGCCCGAGGCGGGTCTATAGAACCATTCGACGATGGTAGTAACAAGCCCCTACAAAATGTCGTGACTACCGGGCAAACCGCTCAGACACCGCGGTTTCATTGGCTTTCAGGCGTTTAGAGAAAGCCGACCCTGAAGCATACGAGGTCGTTTTTAAGGGATTGTTACAGGATATGCCAAAAGTCTTTATCAAAAGCACACCTATATGCGTGCAACTCGGGCGCCTAAAATCAGCCTCGCCAACACGGCAAACGTGATTAACCCAGTTGCAGCCCCCACGAAGGCAGTTAATCCAACACTTAGTCATCAAGTTCCACACGCAACCCCAAAAAGGTTGCGTGACCCCACTCGACCTTAGAAAGGTAAAATTGAAATGAAAGCTTTATTGGTTCTGGCCCTCAGCAGTCTGTGCGCAACCGCCATGGCAGACGAGATCCCGACTGATGTTGCCAACAACACCGTACCGGTAGAGGAATACACTTACTCGACTCACCTGGACATCGCCAAAGTTATCTCCATGAGCGAAGTTCCAAGCGTCTGCGAAGTGGTACCAGCCCGCATGGAATATGAAGACTCGAAAGGTCAACGGCATATTCTGCGCTACAGCGTGATGGGTAACGGCTGCTCTAACGGCTGATCATCAACGCTGAGGTCTTGCTCATTGCCGGACCCGACATCACCGCCCGACCTTCGTCGGGCGTCGTTGTGTCTGGAGACACAGAAACCCGAACCAAAACACTACATGTAGTGTAAAAAGCCGTTTTCGGTTGTTTTTTGAACAGAAACCCCCACAAACAATTACCCCCTGAAACTGGACACAATCCAGCCCATCAAAACACCCCATCTCCCCTGTAAGTCCCATCCCATCGGGCTTGCACCGTTTTGACAGCAAACACCGACACCATCAGCGCTGCCAAGTCGCCAAAAACCAGTAAAAAAAATCTTCATCGGCCAAAGCCCTGTAAACCCTTGCTCCGCCTTGATTACGCGCCCTGCCGAGGGTTCTCTGAGCCACTTCGTCGCACCACAAGCGTGAAAAAACACCTATAATGCGCCCGTAAATCGGGCCTGCAACATCCCCTTACAGGAGGATGCAGGACGCTGAGGCCACCGCAGGAGCTGACGACGTTATCTCCGCCCTTAGCGACTTCAGGACACCCGTACACATTTCTGTTTTTTGCCTGCGTATTGCTGCAACAAACGATTCCTTTTAGAGACAACGCGGCCACCAGGCCGTGTGAAAAACCGACCATCAGTGTTTTCACACGGGCGACTGGCCCTCACGCAGGAGACGACACGTCATGCTGAGCTGGGACGAATTCGACAAAGAAGACGGCGAAGTTGTCGCCAAAGGCGCCAATGCTGGCCACGCTACTGAAGCCAACATGGACCGCCTCGACAGCGCCGGTGGTGCCGCAGCCCTTGAAGCTCGCGCCGTAACCGCCACCGACTCGGCTGCGATCATCCGCGCCAAGGCCGCCCTCGACAAACTCGACGTCGCCGAAGGCCTGGCCGAACTCGAAGGCGCTTCCGCCCGCGTTGCGGTCGACGAAAAGCGCATGATCAACTGCCGCGCCGACCTCAACCAACTCGTCCCGTTCAAATACGACTGGGCCTGGCAGAAGTACCTGGACGGCTGCGCAAACCACTGGATGCCGCAAGAAGTCAACATGACCGCCGACATCGCCCTCTGGAAAAACCCGGAAGGCCTGACCGACGACGAGCGCCGCATCGTGATGCGCAACCTCGGCTTCTTCTCCACCGCCGACTCCCTGGTTGCCAACAACCTGGTCCTGGCCGTGTACCGCCTGATCACCAACCCGGAATGCCGCCAGTACATCCTGCGCCAGGCGTTCGAAGAGGCGATCCACACCCACGCCTACCAGTACTGCATCGAATCGTTGGCCATGGATGAAGGCGAGATCTTCAACATGTACCACGAGATCCCATCGGTCGCGAAAAAAGCCACCTGGGGCCTGAAATACACCCGTTCGATCTCCGATCCGAAGTTCGAAACCGGCACCGTCGAAACCGACAAAGAACTGCTGCGCAACCTGATCGCCTACTACTGCGTTCTGGAAGGCATCTTCTTCTACTGCGGCTTCACCCAGATCCTCTCCATGGGCCGCCGCAACAAAATGACCGGCGTCGCCGAGCAGTTCCAGTACATCCTGCGCGACGAATCCATGCACCTGAACTTCGGCATCGACGTGATCAACCAGATCAAAATCGAAAACCCGCATTTGTGGGATGCTGAAATGAAGGAAGAGGCTTCGCAGATGATTCTGCAGGGCACTCAGCTGGAGATCGAATACGCTCGTGACACCATGCCTCGCGGGGTTTTGGGCATGAATGCGGCGATGATGGAGGATTATCTGAAGTTCATCGCTAACCGTCGTTTGTCGCAGATTGGTCTGAAGGAAGAGTATCCAGGGACGACTAACCCGTTCCCTTGGATGAGCGAGATTATGGACTTGAAGAAAGAGAAGAACTTCTTTGAGACTCGGGTTATTGAGTATCAGACTGGTGGGGCGTTGAGCTGGGATTGATTTCTGGTGCTAACCGCCGCCGGACGACAGGCGCGCTTACATAAACGATAAATAAGTTTATTTTAAACGACGCATGGAGTTATATTAAAATGCAATACAAATAAGGGCCAATTAACACTGGCCCTTATTTTCGAGCCCCATCACCAACGCCAGTCCCTCGCGCGGAGCCTAAGCGGGCCTCTAAGCCGATAAGCAAGCTGCTAAGTTGTAAGATCTTGATCAGCCATCGTCATAATACCGATACCGAGACAGCGAGTACTGCAGCACGACCTGAATCAGAAACACATTATATCGCCGAGTGGTGGCGACGGTTTACTGCTCACAAACAGCGCTCTGTGAACGTCAAGTAATAACTCCAACCTGAAAAAAGTGAAGAAGATTAGCCTTTCTACTTCATCTTTAAGCTTTTCTTGTTTTTTATGGATTTTTTTACGGCCGCGGCTATACTTTTCCCAAGTAGTGGTGGTACAGCATTAGATACCTGCTCGACTTGCTGGGATAAATTACCCTCTAGAACGAAGCTCGAAGGAAAACTTTGAAGTATCATTGCCTCGTAAATGCTGAGTCGCCTAGTTCCACTTGGATGAATATGTATCTCGCGATGACCAAATGCAATTGTCGGACTCGCATCGCCCCATGAAAGACGCTTAAAGCTGCGCCCTTTCGGATAGTCGCCATCGGGATCACTGAATCGTGGGGATTTGGGATTCATAGTCCAATGATTGGGATGCACAGGAATATCTTCCGCCCTCAACCTTCTATCAAAAAAAGTTGGCTCGGCGAGTGTACCTATTGCTTCCTTTACCGTTCTTAATCCAGTGTTCGCCTCTGGGCGTACTTCATCATAACCTTGACCTGCTCGCAGAGCCGACAACACGATTCTGCGTCGATTTTGAGGCACTCCAAAATCGAGGGCACATAGCTCCTTCTCCGTAATACAAAAGCCGAGGGATTCCAACCCCTTAATCAGCGCCTCGTAGGTTGGAGCGTGCTTTTTATCGCGAATCCCAAGAACATTTTCAAACACAACAAATTCAACGATATAGTCAGCCTGGAGCCTCTTAACGATATCTAGATATAGTTGCGGCAACTGATTTCTAGGATCGTCAACTTTCGAATTGGTGTTGGCACGTGAAAACCCTTGGCAGGGTGGTCCGCCGATCAAACCAATGCGGCTTTTCGACTTCACTCGACTCGTAACCAGTTGGAATACTCCTTCAGGTTGGAGCTTTATCAAATCGGCAGCAACGCTATGAGTTTTAGGGAAGTTTCTCTTATGAGTGCTGATGGCAGCCGCAGATATATCAATCGCGACTGGAATCTGAAACCCTTCCTGGTGAAAGCCCCAATCCAACCCGCCGGCCCCACAGAACAAACTGATGACTTTGGGAAGACCTGTAGGTCCGCGCACATTTTTTATGGACTGAGCAGATGCCTTGCCGGCTGTTTGGGCACTTGGATTTTTGACAGCCATATCTATGTACATCTTTGCCGCCTTTTGAGGGTGCGATCGCGCGTAAACCAAGAGGAAGCGCAGAATTCAGCTAATTTGCAGGGCTCGTCATGTGTATGGCTACCGCATCGCCTGGGAGTTTCTCCTCGCCGATGCGGGTGCTCGTTTAGCAGTCGGCGATTCTACCCGAATGGACGTCGTCTGGAGAGCTTTGAGAGAGGAGAAGTCTCAGGAGGTGAATCGCCCTTGATTTCCTGGGCACATTTGAATGGCTGCTTGTGGCTGATGCTGTTGGAAAAGTCGGCTTTCAACGTCGCGTTACCGATGTATTGAAAAACCGCCCTTCCAAAATCGCGTGTACGCAACGATCTCGCTTTGGGCAAGGGGTCGCGCGCCCTGAAAATGCCTAAAAACTACCGGAAGAGACTCTTTCAACAGAGTCAGCCGAAAGCAGCCAGTCGTAGGTGACCGATCTCGACCATTGTGGACATCGGCTAACGCTTGAAACAAAGTCGCAGCCTCAAGGAAGTCGAGCCGGTATCGAATTGTTGGGCCCTAACCATTCTTAATGCGGTACCGATATTGAGTAGCCTCGATGGACTTGCCCCTTCAAAACCGGACACCAACTCCCCGTTAAATTGATGCCACT